>NZ_LMZQ01000007.1 GCF_001442625.1 Pedobacter ginsenosidimutans
TGCAGCACCTGATTTTATTGCAGAAAAGAAAAATTGGAAAATCGTGGAGAGTATTAACGTGCCGGAATTTTTGGATTATACGTTTGAGGTTGGGGTTTAGATATAGGGGCTTACGTCATTTCGACTGAAGCTTGCCGATTTTTCATCGGCAGCGGAATGGAGAAATCTTTGAACGTTAAAACAATCTTAAAAGATTTCTCGACTTCGTTGCACTCCGCTCGAAATGACGATCAGATAAGGCACATTGGTGTCTTCACGAACCAAAATTAGATTTATCCGCATGGTCCTTCGACAGGCTCAGGATGACAATCCAAATGGATTTAGCGAACTTATATTAACTCAGCAAGCCCAATAATTCTTTCTTGGTGAGGTTTTTAAACAAACTTCCATCTGTCTGGATCAGATCCTTAACCAGATCTTTTTTTGTGGCCTGAAGCTTCATAATTTTCTCTTCTATGGTATCAGGGCAGATTAAACGGACAGCCATCACATTTTTATGCTGACCAATCCGGTATGCCCGATCGATAGCCTGGTTTTCTACCGCAGGGTTCCACCATGGGTCGACCAGGTAAACATAATCAGCTTCGGTAAGGTTCAATCCGGTACCACCAGCCTTTAAACTGATCAGAAAAACCGGAATATCAGCATTTTGCTGAAAAGAGGTAACCACTTCGGCTCTTTTACGGGTTTGCCCTGTAAGGTATTCATATTTAATACCACGGTTTTCCAATTGTTTTTTAATCAGATCGAGCATGGTTACAAACTGAGAAAAAACAAGGATTTTATGTTTTCCGGCCTTGCTCTCAATCTGCTCCATCAGCACATCAATTTTTGAAGAAGCCTGTAAATACGATTTTCCATCTGCCAATAATGCCGCTGAATTGCAGATCTGCCTTAGGGTGGTAATACTTTTCAGCACGTGCATCGAACTTTTAGGCAATTCATCTTCCTGTTTACCCAGAATAAAATCCTGAATTTCCTTTTTGTTCGCTTCGTATACCTCGCGCTGCTCTGCTCCCATTTCACAATACAGAACAATTTCCGTTTTATCGGGAAGTTCTTTTGCCACCTGTTCTTTTGTTCTCCGCAGGATGAAAGGTCTTATTTTTTTTTGAAGTTCTTCTGCCCTTCTACTATCCTTAAACTGATCGATCGGGGTTGAATATAAATCGGCAAACTGCTGTTTACTACCAAACAAACCCGGACAAGCGAATGACAGCTGCCCGTACAAATCAAAGGTATTGTTCTCTATCGGCGTTCCAGTCATGGTTACTTTATTCCTCGATTGCAACATCCGAACGGCTTTATAACGTTGTGAATCTGGGTTTTTAATCAGCTGCGATTCATCTAAAAAGATATAGTTAAAGCGGTAATCTTTTAAGAAACGGATATCAGAGAGCAGCGTTCCGTAAGAGGTTAAAATGATTTCGTAATCATCGAAAGTATCAGTCGTTTTGGTCCGTTCGCCAGCATAAATGGTTTTTATCTTTATAGATGGCGCAAACTTCTCTACTTCGGCTTTCCAGTTAAATATTAACGAAGCCGGAACCACCACAAGATTTGTGTTGTGTTTTACTTTTTCGCGCTGTGATAAAATGAAAGCCAAAACCTGAATGGTTTTACCCAATCCCATATCATCGGCCAAACAAGAACCAAAGTTAAAATCATCTAAAAAGTTAAGCCAGTTTAAACCGTCTTTTTGGTAATGGCGCAGCGTTGCTGTTAAACCTTTTGGCACTTCAACTTCCTGAATCGAATCAGTCCCTTCAAATTTCTGTTTATAAAGTTTCAATTCGTTCTTTACATCACCATCCAATAAAGCATCTTCATAAAGCTCGTTTATAGAAGCAAACTTAATTTTTGGGGTAAGAATGGCATCTTCGGTTACTTCGCCCGCACTAAAATAAGCGGCAAATTTTTCGATCCACTCATGCGGCAGTATGCCCTGCGTTCCATCATCAAGTGTTACAAACTTACTTTTGTTCCTGATCGATTTATGCAGATGCTTCAGCGCAACCTGTTGTTTGCCAAACTTTACTTTTACTTTGGTTTCGAACCAATCTGTCCCACTTAAAACCTCGATATTAATTTTAGCCTGAAATTCGCTTAATTTATTGTTTTTGAGCTGGTTGAAACCTAAAATATGAATGCCTTTGTTCCGCCATACCTCAAAAGCTTCGAGAAACCAGGCTTCTTCCAGGAACCGTTTGCGGTGCAGGTAAAAAGAATCGTTGGTTTCCTGATCGTAGAAATAAGGATGCTGTTTCAATACGTTTCCGATAAACTGGAGCTCGGTATTTTCGTCGCGGTGTAAGGTAAAAAGGTTACCCAATTTATCCTGCGCCTGAATCTGTTTTTTAGACAGCACAGGTATTTCTAAATTCCCATAGCGCATTACCGGTGTAAGGAGAATATAATCTTCAGATTCAGAGAGATAAATCAGTTGCTCGTTTTCGAGATCGAAACCTTTTTCTTCGATCTGGCTTTTGGTGGCAGGTTTTAAATAAGAATAATCGACATGGATACTTCCTTCTAAAGGCACCAAAATAACTTTTTGAAACTCAGGATATTTAGTTTTATGCAGGATTAACCTGTTGCTCTGCTTTTTGAAAAACCCGATTACGCGTAGAAAATCCAACCTTCCAACTAAATAAAGTTGATTGTTAAGTTTAACAAAATACTGGTGTACCAATACCAGGTTATCCAGCTCATAAGATTTCCCTTCGATGATCAGCCGGCCTGTAATTTCGTAATAATCATCGCGTTGATTTACAGAAAGACGCAGGTCTACTTCCAATAAATGAACATCAACCGCTGTAATGGTCGACGCTTGAATAGCGACAGACTGCTTACCATCCTGCAGGTAAAAAGGAATCTGTTTAGGATTTTTAACGATCGCTTTTAAGGCTTCAATCTCCGCCTCGCTTTGATCGCTATTGTAATTCTGTTGAAAAGTGGTAATGCCACTATAAAACTTTACCTGATCGTTGTCATCTGTTTTAAACAGTAAATCAGCCGGATTAATTCCTTTTATCGGATTTTTAACCTTGCCGCTTTTAGTGGTTTCGGCCTCAAATAATTCTACCGTTAAATTGTTGTAATAGCGGTGTTGCCCAAAAACCAGGATCATTTTATCCTGATCGTTTTTAGCTTGCACTTTTGCTTTGGTTTTATTCGCCGGCAGTAAAAGTTCCTGTAAATTTTGCTGGGCTTCTTTATTGAATGCCTGGAGGGCATCCATTTTTGGGCGGATAGCTACCTGGCCGTTTTCATAGCGGAGATTAAACAGAAGATCGAGGTTTTCTTCTTTTTCTAAACCATAGTCAATTGCTATTTTTAAAAGCTTTTGCTTCCGAAGGTTAGCATCAAAGAAAATAAGCAGATCCTGGCGCTGAAGAATATTGTACAAAACCCTTGCCTGATGCTCACACAATTTATGCTTCGGTGTTGCACAACGGCAAGAAAGTTTTACGGATTTTTCATCCTGCCGCACCTGAACGATCGGGAAGGGCAATCCAGAGGCCTCATCGCTAAAGGCTGCAAAATCGATTTCAATCTGCTCTGGGAAAAGTTGGTAAAAGCCCTTAACATCCGTATGGATCAATCCGCTTAAATGTTTGAGGATAACAATCTGGCTCAGATTTTTCAGGTTAAAATCCTTTAAAATATAATCGTAAGGGTTTTGCTCTGATACTTGATGCTCGGTTACCTGTTCACTCATTTAAACTAAAATAGCTAAGTGATAAAAGTAATCATTAATAAGTTTTAGCTAAAACTCCTTTTTAGATTTTTATGCACAATGTACTCAAGTAAGCTTTTAATATCGATGAATTCCCTTATGGTGTCGTCATCTCGACTGAAGCTTAGCGAAATGGAGAGATCTATGAGTCATATTAATAGATTTCTCTGCTGCGCTCGAAATGACGGATCTCCTATGTTAAAGCGATTTACGCAGGTTCAAATAAAAAGGTACTGCTATCTTCTCGGTTTTTCCGTTGAGGATAAACTCGGCGGCCTGAGCGCCCAATTCGCTAAAATCAGTCGAAATGGTCGTAATCCCATCTAAAATAATCCTTTTTAAGGGTGTTTCGTTATAAGAAATTACACCAACATCTTTCCCGATTTTAAGTTTTTGGGCAATTAAACGTTCAATGAGTGTTACCAGGTCATCTTCCATGAGATTAATGTACACCTCACCAGGATTAATTTCTTCGTCTTTAATGTTATGAATTACTTTATGATCGAAAGCATACTGCTGGCAGAACCTATAAAAACCGGTGAGTATTTCGTGTGGAAAATAGCTGTTTTTTGGGAAGATAATTTTTAAGGTTCGGTAATGAGAAAGCCGATCTAAAGCCTGTTCTAAAGCCGCGTAGATATCCTGTGCAAAGTTTTCGTAAGCCGCAGCATAATCACCTGTTACTCCTGGCAACAATTTATCAAGGATAACCAATTTTTCTTTTGGTATGGTGTTGATAATTTCGTGTGCATTTTCGCCACCTTCTAAAAAATGTGGAATAATTACAAAATGCGAATAATCATCACGTTTGGTGACAATCATTTTTTTAAACAGCGCGAAATCGTTGTTGTAGATATAAAAATCAATCGCAGCACGCTCGCCCAATGTTTTGGTAAAGGAATCGTAAATGATCTTTTTGTGCGTACTGAGTTTATTAAAAAGCAGACAAACCTTTAGTTTACGCGAGAAATCGGTATTGATAATGAAATAACCCTTTCCTGGCACAGAATCAACCACCCCTAGTTTCCGGAGGTTACGGTAACCTTTTTCGGCGGTATCCCTCGACATTTCCAAACTGAAGCTCAGTTCATTAATAGACGGTAATAAACTATTTTTCAGAAGTTTACCACTTTCAATTGCGGCCAAAATAGCATTGGTTAACTGCTTGTATTTTGGCGTCGACGAATACTCATCGACGTTAATGTAGGGGATTAAATCTTCTGGTTTCAAAATGGTTATATTGATATAGGAAATTCTAATATAAGGAAATTCCTAAAAATCTAGTGTACGTTGTATGGCAGAATAATATTTTAACTGGATCATATCCGTTGGTGCAGGGTTTTCGTTCCAGGCATCATTTATTGCTAAAGCCGTACCTATTGCCGTAGCCTGCGAAACTGAAGAGGCATAAACCTCAATATCAGGAATAGAAGTGGCCAACAAATGCATATAAATTGCATTTTTACCGAAACCACCATCTACAAAAATTCTTTTCACACCTGCATTTAAAATCAGCTTTAATGAATAAATCTGCTGTTTGATCAGGTCGAAAATCAATTGGTGATAGGCCTCCTCTGCAGTTTGAAATAGATCCAGATTACGCTCGGGAAAAGCAGAGCTTGCAGAAAAACCCTTTTGCTCCTGTTGATTTTCAGGAATTTTATTGGCCAGTTTCAAAATCATTGAAGGGTTAAACTTCAAATGTTTAAACAGATAGGCCGCACGATCGAAATGTTCTGCTATCCGCTTAAGCTGTACCTCGTGCTCATAACCTGCAAAAATACGCGAAGCCTTAACCGCTTTCCCTTTAAAATGCATGTAACACAGGCAATCCTGTTTAAGTTCTTCGGCAGTTAGCGGTTCCTGGTTAAAAGGGTTTAAACTGATACACCAGGTTCCTGTTGAAATGAGTACAAATGGTGTATTAAAATTGGCCAGATAGGGAATCAGCGCGGCAGAACTATCGTGCAAACCTACACCAACCTTTACGCTGCTCCCTTCGAAGTCAGTTTTAAGGCTGGAATCTGCTGGGGTAAATGCACCAAATTTCTCGTCGATTTTTTCAGTAGTAACCCAGTTATGGTATTCACTTTTATTGAAATCCCAAAGCTGGGTGTGGCAGCCGATACTGGTAATATCGGCTACGGCCTTACCCGTAATTAAATAACTTAAATATTGGGGCAGGTGTAAAGCCCACTTTACCTTTTTAAATATTTCGGGTTTTTCGTGTTTCAGGCGATACAATTGCATCCCTGAATTTAAGCTACCCAAAATCGGTGAGGCCGTTTCTAACGAAATCTTCTCCTCACCTCCGTATTTTGCATAAAATGCTTTTTTAAGCTCCTCCGGGTATTCTTTTAAATAGTTATAAAGCGGTGTTAGGGGATCGCCATTTTCATCGAGATAAACAAAACTGGCACCATAAGTAGAAAAGTTTATGGCCTTAACATCGAACTCTTTTAACTGCAAAACCTGATGCAGGGAATCGTAAACCGATGAACGCAGGCTTTCGAGATTTTCGCATGGTTCGCCATCTTCATCAACTGTTTCTACAAAACGTGCAGACCGTTCGTAAACAATACTGTAGTTTTCGTCGATCAGAAACAGTTTTTTGTTCGTTTTCCCAACATCAAATATGGCAATAACAGGTTTAGGCATTTTCTATTTCTCTATTTACAAACCTGTGGCAACAGTATTTCCGCGGTGATTAACTAATTTATTTCTAACTTCTAAACCTCGGTATAAAGCGATTGGGGATAAAGCTGCTCCAGCCCTTAATCTGGCTTCGGCCACTAAAGCCCTTAAATCGCTCCGGAAAGTATTTTGTAAAATTTCCTGTGCTTTGGCTACGTCGTTGTTGTTCTGCGCTTCGTTTAATGCTTTTCTATCAACCAATAAGGCTTGTGCATAGGCAATCATAATGGCTTCAACAGATTGTAATAAATCCTCTAAGGGGTCTTTCACATTGTGAGATGCATCGATCATCCAGCCTAAATCTTTTGCATGGTTCATACCTTTTGCATCCATACCTTCTACCAGCTCGTTAAAAATCAAGAACAATTGGTAAGGTTTAATGCTACCAGCAGTTAAATCATCATCTCCATATTTAGAATCGTTGAAGTGGAAACCACCCAATTTTCCTTCCATTAACAATAAAGCAACAATCTGCTCAATGTTTGCGTTAGGCAAATGATGACCTAAATCAACCAATGTATAGGCTTTTTTACCCAATTTACTTGCATATAACAGTGATTGTCCCCAATCGCCAACCGTTGTAGAATAAAAATTTGGTTCGAAGGCTTTATATTCAACAAACATTTTCCAATCTTCTGGCAGTGCTGAATAGATCTCCTGAAGGCTTTCTAAGGTATTTTCAAAGGCTTTACGGAAATTAAGCTGACCAGGAAAACAAGAACCATCGGCTAGCCAAACGGTTAATGCATCAGATCCTAGCGCGATACCATGTTTGATTACTTCTATATTATGCTCAATCGCTTGTTTGCGGACGTCTTTATTTACATTCTGCAATGAACCGAATTTATAGCTATGTGCAGCACCTGCCTGATCCTGAAAGGTATTCGAGTTCATGGCATCGAATTTTAAACCATAGCCAGATGCCAAAGTTTTTAATTCTTCAGCATTTTGAGGGATATCCCAAGGAATGTGAAGCGAAATTGCGCCACTTGCACCATTAAGGGCGTGAAGCAGACCAACATCTTCAATTTTTTCTTCAATGGTACGTGGTTCACCACCAGTAATGGCAAAACGGCCAAAACGTGTTCCACCTGTACCTAAAGCCCAGCTTGGAATAGCAATCTGAAAATCAACCAGTTTCTGGATTACGCTTTCTACATCAACGTGGGCCCAATCTTCTTTTAAAAAAGAAAGTTTGCGCTGATGCGAGGTTAAAAGGGAGTCGTTATGTTTTTCTATCTGGTTCTGCTCGATATTCATGAGAATATTTGGTTTATTAGGTTAATTATTTGGCGATACAATCGCCGTTTTCGTTCATCCTCATTAAAACGAAGATGATGATATTATTTACTAAATTTAAAAGTCATTTCGGTCTGAGCCAGGCACAGACCGATTAAACAACTTACTAAAACTGAATTTAAAATCTATCGCAGTGGTCTGCGTCCCCACAGACCACTGATCAAATTATTCGTTTCGTTCTGTGAGGACACAGACCGAGGAATTTAACCAAGGATAAGCTATCTTACAAATGCCATGGCTACTCCGCCATCAACATTTAAAACATTTCCGGTTGATTTGTGCAGCAAGCCACCCACAAAGGCGAAACAAGCATTGGCAATATCATCTGGTAATATAATCTGATTTAACAAAGTGCGTTTCGCGTAATAAGCTGGCAACTCTGCAACAGTAATGCCGTAAGCTTTTGCACGGCCTTCGGCCCAACCACCTGCCCAAATATTGCTATCGCTGATTACAGCATCAGGGTTAACCACATTTACACGGATATTATCGGCACCCAGTTCGGCAGCGTTTAACCTGCTCAAATGTAACTGGGCAGCTTTTGCACTGCCATAACCGGCATTATTTGGTCCGCTTACCAGGGCGTTCTTACTTACAATATTAATGATATCGCCACCAATATTCTGCTTTTGCATCGTATTTGTTGCAGCCTGAGTGATAAAAAACTGACCTTTTACCAAAACATCATATAATAAGTCCCAATCCTTCTCGGTATGATCAGCAATGGTTTTAGAAATCGATAATCCGGCATTGTTTACAATAATATCTACTCCGCCAAAAGCCAGAGCAGCCGAATCGAAAGCTTGTTTAATGTCCTCTTCACTGGTTACATTTAAAATCGCGGTACTGTAAGAATCTTTACCATACAGGCTCGCAAATTCTTTACCTGCTTCTTCCAAACGCTCAGCATTCATATCGTTTAAAATCACCACACCACCTTCTGCAACAAACTTTTTAGCAATCGCCTTACCTATACCACCTGCACTACCGGTAATCAAGGCAATCTTGCCAGTTAGAGGCTTTGGCTTAGGCATACGCTGTAACTTCGCTTCCTCCAACAACCAATATTCGATATTAAAAGCTTCCTGGTGAGGCAATGAAGTATATTCTGAAACGGCCTCAGCGCCTTTCATTACGTTAATGGCATTAATATAGAATTCAGCAGCAACCCTTGCCGTTTGTTTATCTTTAGAGAAGGTAAACATTCCGATACCAGGATATAAGATAACAACCGGATTGGTATCGCGAATGGCAGGACTGTTTGGATGTTTACAGGCTTCGTAATAAGCCGTGTACATTGCCCTATATGCTTCGAAAGCAGGCTCCAATGTTTCTTTTAGTGCTTTAACATCTGATAAATCAGCATCGCTGGCTAATGTTAAAACCAATGGACTAATTTTAGTCCTTAAAAAGTGATCGGGGCAGCTTGTTCCCATTGGGGCCAAACGATCCAAATCATTAGAATTGATGAATTCCAAAACACGACTGTCGTCGGTAAAATGACCGATCATGTGCTGTTTAGAAGAACACAAGCCACGCAAAACAGGCGCTAAAGCAGCCGCTTGTTGTTTACGCTGATCTTCTGCTGCACTTTCAATTTTTTGTCCACCAAAAACAGGCCCTTTTTTACCATAATTCTGGTTAAGGTAATCAGAACAGATTTCGATTACTTCTAAGGTATTCAGGTAACTTTCGTAAGCCGTATCGCCCCAGGTAAACAAGCCATGTGAGCCCAACATAATGCCACGGATGCCTGGATTTTCGTCCAAACAATGCTTTAACTGCAAGCCCAGTTCGAAACCAGGTTTTTTCCATTCTACCCAGCCTATCGTTCCACCAAATAATTCTTCGGTAATTTTTTTTCCGTCTTTAGCCGCAGCGATGGCGATGGCCGCATCCGGATGCAAGTGATCGATATGTGCAAACGGTAGAAAACCATGCAAAGGGGTATCGATTGATGGTGCTTTAGAGCTTAAATCGAAAATACAGTGGTTAAAAAGTTCAACCATTTCATCTTCGTGTTCTACACCACGGTAAATATTTTTCAGACTACGCAAACGATCAACATATAATGCTGCAAGGCCGCTTTTCTTTAAGGTACCTAAATCGCCACCTGAACCTTTTACCCACATTACTTCGGTTTCTAGGCCGGTAAGCGGATCTTTTTCCAATACTTTACACGAGGTATTTCCACCTCCATAATTGGTTAAGCGTAAATCTGCACCCAATAAATTTGAGCGATAAATTAAGAGGGCAACTTCATCACCAGCAAGTTTTGCGGCTTCCTCTTCATCCCACAAATAGCTTACGTGCTTATAACTTTTCGTATCGATTGACATTCTTATATTCTATTTAAATTTTTATTTATTAACCTTTTATTGAATTACCATAACCAACAATGAGTACCGAAATGATGATGGTTAAAATACCCGCCAAAACAGTAATCAACGTTTTTCTCGACACACCTTTCCACTCTTTTAGTACCAGTCCCCATACATTGGCGATTAAAATGATAAAGGCCATGTGCAGAATCCACGAACTGGCACCATTGCCCATTTTACTTTCGCCCATGCCGTAGAAAAAGAATTGTAAGAACCAGGTGGTACCTGCCAATGCCGAAAAAATATAGTTTTTTAACAATGGCGTTTTTGCATTGGTATAATCGCCAAATGTTTTATTCCTTGCATTTAATACCATACACCAGATAAAATTGGTGGTTAAACCACCCCAAAGCACAATTACATAAGTAACGTTGTTCTGGAATAAGAAATTACCTGTTTCAGCAGGATTTGCTGCTTTCCAGATCGCATTGGCGGCATCGGCCATTGGTTTTCCCGCTTCGATACCAAAATTGAAACAGGCACTTAAAACCCCTGAAACAATCCCCACGAATAAGCCAAGACCGAATTTATATTCTGTTTTAACCTCCATGCCATGAGGATCGGTAATGCCAGATTTCATTTCCTTTTCTTTCATCATACCTGCTTTACCGCAGATGACAATCCCAACAACGCAGACTAAAAGCCCCAGCAATACCATACGCCCCCAATCGGTATGTAAAAACATGGTAAAAGTATCTTTACCTACCTGTGGGAAAAAATCGAAGTAAATGGATGGCAGGATTGAACCCAAAACCATACAAAGTCCTAAAATGATACTACTTCCTAATGATACACCCAGATAACGAACGCCTAAGCCATAGGTTAAACCTCCAACACCCCAAAGCACACCAAAAAAATAGGTTAACCATAAAATGCTACCGTTGGTACTGGTGATAATTGCTGTAAAATTAGGGATGGTTAAAAAAGCAGCAAGTGGCGGAACGATTAACCAGGAGAAGATTCCTCCAACGATCCAGTAACTTTCCCAAGCCCAGCCTTTAACTTTTTTGTACGGAATATAAAAACTTCCGGAGGCGAAACCACCGAAGAAATGAAAAATTACACCTAAAATTGCTTGCATGCTCTATTAATATATTTGGTTGCTCTAAAATAGAATATACAGTAATTTTAACTGTTATGCACTGTTATGGATGCGAAATAAATTGGTGGATGGATTAGTCGGGAGACCGATGACGGAGGTCGGAAGTTATAATGTATAAAAACAAATACCAGTTCTTCTTCATGGTGTTAGATGTTACCATCTGACACTTATTAAGGTCTTAAAGTTTAATAATCTAGTTCAGGTTATTAAGCATAAATCCTTCTTTTTTTTAGGAAAAGAAAGGGCAGCATTCCATAGGAATAATCGGCATGCCCGCTACTGTCGGGTTTAGTTAACAAAAGTCTGTTCGAAACAACCCACATTTATTATTGAAGGATGAAAGATTAAGTTCCCTGTACCAGCCTAGGTTAAATAAACCCGATTGCCGGGAAGAGCTTCCGATCCTTCATCGGAACTCGAACCAAAAAGCGGGACTGAAGCCTGCCAAGAACCACAGGCCATTTGTTTCCTCATTAAAAAACTATCGATTTCATTTAGAGCGCAGAGCCAGTACAACACACTAGGTTTCTTCCCGTTTTACGCTTATACGCTTCGCTTCCTCGTACCTCGTTGCTGCAGGGTAACGCTTCAACCGGGGCTATTGGGCCAAATCAGCATTTCATTTCCGGGGTTGCCGGGTGCAGAAAACATTCTTCCTAAACCCGATTGCAGTGGAAGCCTCCGCTTTTTCAGCAGTGCTTATAACGGAACGGGACTGAAATTGCCAAAAGCACAGAACCAATCATTTTCTATGAACCCGAATTAGATTTTTTATATGAGCCAATTGGAAAGACGAAAAAGGGTGTAATTTCTGGTGCAAAATGCTACCACCTGGCACGATTTATAGCATTGGAAGCGCAGAAATTCTATCCACAATATCTTCAATAACCTCAACCGATCTGAGGATTTTATAATGCCCTACATCTTCAAAAGATTTTGAACTGATTGCAGGATATTTATCCAGGAATTCTTTAAGGAATGGGTATGGCGAAATATGATCGGCTGGATCGAATGCCAGGAAATGATTTAAATCCGAACCTAGTTGATACAGTTCGGTCAGGTTAAAGTGGCTGGCAGGAACGGGAAATTCTTTGGCAAAGTTGCTGAAAAAGATATCCTGATCTTTATTCCCAATGTTTACCGAATCTAAACTCTGCTCGAAATTTTCTTTCAGTCTGATTAATGGTGCGATGCTAATGAGCAGATCGGGAGTTAAACCGAGTTCCTGCAAAGCAATTACATTAGCCATACCGCCAAGCGAATGCCCAATGAGGACATCAGGCTGTGTATAATTTAAAGCAATCGATTTTACCGACTCGGCATATAACATCAGGTTGGAAAATTCAGAGATTGAGCTTCCGTTGCCAGGCGCATCAAAAGCAATAATTTCAAGGTCATCTATCTTCTGGAGTTCAACAATCAGTTCATAAAAATCTAAGGCTTTTGAGGCCCAGCCATGTGTAAGTAACACTTTGCGTCTTCCATTTCCCCAGCTAAAACAGTTAATGGTTACATTGGCATTGGTAAAATAGGTATCAAAAACCTTTAGGCTAAACTGCTTTGATACAGCGACCAGCTGTTCCTGATGCAGGCGTAATGGCATTTTGGGTGAGTAGAAAATAAACTCACGCATTAAAGCTGCATCAGGTGCCGCCTGTGTTAATTTCAGCTCGTTTACAATTTGTTTTAGCCTTTTCAATTCGAGCTTATTTATGAGTTAAACCAAATGTGACTTTAAATCAGCTGGCGAATAGTTGATCGATTTTAAAGTCTTGTCGTCAGATTTCCTGAATACCAAAAACAGTCCGTCGATTTCTTTGTAATAAGATTCAGTCTGGTCTTTATCTAAGTAAAACTGAATGGTTTGTTCTGCTTCTTCTACGGTTTTGCAAGCTTTGCTCATATTAGAACGATGAACTTCATCAAATAAAGTCTTAAACTTTCCACCTAGGCCGAACTCGTGGATAGCACCGGCCAAAACATACTGCAGGTCGCAAAGGGCATCAGCAACTTCTACCAGATCATCATTTTCTACTGCTTCCTGTAGTTCTTTCAACTCTTCGGCTAAAAGCGAAATGCGCAAATTGGCTCTCTGTTTTGAAGGAATAACCGGACTTTCTAAAATTGGATGTTTAAAGGTAGTATGAAATTCTGCAACCTGGTTTAGCGAATTCGTTTCTTGCATGGTGATGTTTGATTTAATCTTTATACAGCAAACTTAAAAAAATCGGGAGAAATAATGAGGAGAATTTATGAACACTGTAAGCTTAATCAGTTAACTGTTTAAATTGGTTAATTGTAGATATCGACTAATTCACAATTAACCAGTTAAACAATTTATACAGTTAACCACCCTTCTTCCCTTCCCTCACCACTTTAAAAAACTCTTCTTTATAGGTTTCGCCAATTGGAATTGCCTGATCGTTAATATAAACGGTATTCCCATCAATCATCTTAATTTTTTCGATAGAGATAATATAAGATTTATGGATGCGGTAAAATGGTGGCTGGGGCAGTTCGGTTTCCAGCTCACGCAGCGCCTGGTAAGTCACAATCCTTTGTGTAGCGGTATACACCGAAACATAGTTTTTCAACCCCTCTATATAGAGAATTTCTTCATAATTAACCTTGATAAACTTGTTCTTGGTATCCCCCTTGATGAACATAAAATCGTTCCCCAGTACTACCTGCTGAATAACTACTTCTTGTTGTACGGGTGCCACAGGCATTAAAATCTGTTGCGCTTTAGTAGCCGCTTTATAAAAACGCTCGTATGAGATCGGTTTAAGCAAATAATCTACCACATCAAGATCAAAGCCTTCTAAAGCATATTCTGGATAGGCTGTGGTTAGGATTACCTTGCATTTACCACCACAGATTTTCAAAAACTGGATCCCGGTTAATTCCGGCATCTGTATATCTAAAAAAACAAGATCAACTTTACCTTCCTGAACCAGGTTAAGTGCTTCAAAAGCATTTGTAGTGGTCCCAACCAATTCTAAAAAAGGGGTTTTGTTGATAAAGGCAGCAATAATATCTGAGGCGTAAGATTCATCATCAACGGCAAGGCAACGGATCATGGTTAGGGTTTAGCGGTTAGGGGTTGGCGATTAGCGTGAATTAACATTAGAATAGTTTTCAATGATACAAATTATCCTTTACAGATTTAAGATCAAAGTACTTTTATAGGTATTGCCATTATTCGAAATCAGTAACTCATGTTTTTCGGGATAAATCAGATCCAACCTACGGTGGATATTTACCATGCCAACACCGCTTGAATGATCTTTCTGTGCATGACTGATCTTATTGCTTACCTCGAAACTTAATCGTTTATTCTGCACCTTAAGTTTAATACGTACAGGCTGGCTCTCATCATTTACTACGCCATGTTTAAATGCATTTTCTACAAAAGGGATTAATATCAGTGAGGCGATTTTTTGATTCGTAATACCTTCAGTTGTAAAATCGACATAAAATTTGGGTTCAAAACGCATCCTAAATAATGCAACATAACTCTCCAGGTATTCCACTTCCTTATCTAAACTCACTTTGCCATCAGGACTATCGTTTAGGGTATAGCGCATTAAATCTGATAAACGCAAAACAGCATTGGCCAGTTGATCGGAAACAGGAATGGCCAAAGAGTAAACATAATTTAAGGTATTGTACAGAAAGTGCGGATTGATCTGCGATTTCAAAAATGAAAGTTCAGCCTTCACCACTTCTTCCTTAAGTTTCCTGTTCACCTGTTCCGATTTAAAGCTCTGCTCGATACCATAAACTGCAGCAGGTGTCACGATAAAACCAATGCTCCAATAAATATTATCCGATATATAGGCCCAGGCAGTTGTACCATCATTATAGTTATGAAAACCTAGCCATTTTAAATAAAGTACTTCTTCTATTAAATACCTTAGCGCAATAAATACCCCGATGGTAAACAAAATACCGCCTATTAACTGAGGTACTTTATTCTTTTTCAAAAATCTTGGATAAACCCACAGGTAACAGATATAAAACTCTATCAATTGTATAAAATTCATAGAGATACTCAAAGCAGCCTTGGTAAAAGTTGTGCCATCAATTAAATAGCCGCCATAAAAATAGCCCAATACAAGCATCCAGCAAAGTATGTGAATGGAAATGATTTTTATTGTTTTCATGGTCTAAAACTATGCAAAGCTTTTTTAACTGCCTATTTTCTTATTCCAAACATGCAAATAATTATCCCAACCCGTACATTTTAAGGATCAACACCTTTTATTAGCAAAAAAAGCATTGGGATAATATTTCAAGGGGTTGGGATTATATAATTTTTAGGCTGATGCAACCTCTACATCTTTGAATCGTCAATAATAAAACAAACAAGATGATGAACCTCTTATTTAAATCTGCTCTTTTTGTGCTGCTTATTTTTAGCTTTCAAACTGCTTTTGCTCAAAACATTAAAGTATCGGGAACTATTACCGATAAAAGCAATAAAGCACTCGATTATGCTTCAGTAGCATTAATCCACTTACCCGATTCGGCTTCAGTTGCTTTACAGGTCACCAACCAACAAGGTTTATTCGAATTCAGCAATGTTAAACCGGGCCGGTATTTTATTAAAGCCTTAATGATGGGTTACGGTAAAAACCAATCTGTACCATTTGAAGTAAAAGATATGGCTGTTAAAGTTCCACCAATTACGCTGGCAGACCACGCTCAAAACCTGAAAGACGTAAACATCGTATCGAAAATGCCTGTAATTGATCAAAAAGCAGACCGGGTGATTGTAAACGTAGAACAGATGAATACCGCAGGTGATAATGCGCTGGAAGTAATCAGCCGGTCGCCAGGTGTAAAACTAGATAAAGACGATAACATCGTGCTGAAAGGAAAAAAAGGAATCAATGTGATGATTGATGGTAAGATGAGCTATATGTCGGGAGTGGAATTAACCACTTACCTCAAATCGCTGCCTGGATCTGTATTAAGCAAAATCGAACTGATATCTAACCCTCCATCCTCTTTCGATGCTGCTGGCACAGCAGGCATCATCAACATTAAACTCAAAAGAAATAAAATGCAGGGCTTTAATGGGAACCTGAATATGGGTGGTGGTTATGGCCGTTATGAAAAAGTTTATGCTGGTACCAACCTGAATTACAATATCGGTAAGGTAAGCACCTATGTGCGCTTAAACGCCGGGCACTATAATTCATACAACAGGTTAACTTTAAACAGAACCATTGGCGACGAACAATATAACCAGCTTAATTTCTGGCACCCGGTAACCAACAGCCTAAATTACTCTACCGGTGCCGATTATTTTATCAACGAGAAACATACTTTAGGCTTAATGGTAAAAGGCTTTACTGCGCCTGAAGAAACCAAGGTAAACAGCAATTCGGTAAATTATAATGCAGCGGGTATAAAAATTGGCGGAACATCGATGTTTAATCCGCAAAGTAATACCGAAAAAAACCACGCCCTTAACTTAAACTACCGTTTCAAAACAGATACATTGGGCGGTGAACTGGGTTTTGATGCCGATTATGTTCAATACGACAACAGCAAGAACGAGACCTTTACCAATAATTATCTCGATGCCAGTGATCAGCTGATCGGCAATCCAATCGATTTACGCAATAAAGGCATGGGCAATGTTTCTATCTATTCCATCAAGGCTGATTATAGCTTAAATTTTTCAAAAACATTAAAAATGGAAACTGGCTGGAAAAGCAGCTGGGTAAAATCGCAGAGCGATGTACGTTTCGATTCGCTAAAAACCGCTGGTTGGATTAACGATCCGCGCCGAACCAACGTCTTTTTATACAATGAAAACATTAACGCAGGTTATCTTTCCTTAGATCAGAGCTTCAAAAACATACAGATCAAAGCAGGTTTGCGAGCAGAACAGACCAGAGGTGATGGCAGTTCATCAGGCACCAATACGCTGATTGACAGGAAATACTGGAAGCTTTTTCCAACGCTTTTTATCTCCTTAAAACTGGATTCGAACAACCTCGTAACGGCTGCCTATCGTAAAAGCATCAACAGGCCATCATACAGCAGTTTAAATCCCTTTACCTTTTATACCGACCCCTATACTGCCATACAGGGAAATCCATTATTACAACCCTCGTACGCCAATAGTCTTGAATTTAATTACTCGATTAAAAACTTCAGGGTACTAACGTTGAGTTATTCGGTTAGTGATGGATCGATATGGGAAGTGGTTTATCAGAACAATAGCACAAAAGAAAGTATCTCCAGGCCAGAAAACCTGAACCGTACAACAAATTTTTATATGGCCACAGGAAGTCCTTTTGATGTAACAAAATGGTGGAACAACAGTACCGAAGTTTCTGTTGGTTATAACCGCACCACATCGGCAGTACAGGGAAATGGCTATAATGCCTTCTCCTGGAACTGGTCTGTTATGTCAGATAATACCATCACTTTGCCTAAAAACTACAGTTTAAGCTTTTATGGTTATTACGATTCTCCTTCTATTTCTGGTTTATTCCGCAGTTTAGGAAGTTATCAGCTCAATGTTGGCGCTAAAAAGTCATTCTGGAACAAAAATGCAACACTTGCCTTAAAAGTAAACGATATCTTCAATACCAGTAAGTTCAGAGCCAATCTGGAGTACAATAACATTAAAACTTATTGGCAGAATGAATGGGAGAGCCGCAGGATAAACTTAAGTTTCACCTATAAATTCGGAAACATGAAAATCAAAACTGCCCGCAGCAGACAAACCGGAACAAGCGATGAGGAAAACAGAGTAGGCAAAAATTAGGAATAAAAGTTTATTTGTATAAATCGGTTAGCTGGTTAATTGAGCTTGATTTTCTCAGTTTCAACAGTTAACCGATTAAGCGGTTTCAACGATTAACAAAGTTATAAGACCAGCAGCATCCAAACATTACAGGCAAAATGACCCGAATTACCCAATGGGGCAGCAAGTTTTTTAAACCCTGCCTTTTCGTACATCTCAATTGCCCTTTTAAGATCGGGAAAGGATTCCAGATAAATCTCATTATAGCCAAAGTGCTGCGCCGATTCTATACTTTTCTCCATGAGCATTTTACCAATGCCTTTCCCACGCGAAGATGCCGAGGTGTACAATTTAACCAGCTCAACACAACCATCTGGCAAACCTTCGGTTGGATAAATGCCACAACCACCAACAATAAGCCCATCCTCTTCGGCCAGCCAGTAAGCTGATTGAGGGTGTTCGAAAAGTATAGATAACTCATCAGTTGTAGGATCGGTGTAAACTGTGCCCGGCTTGTCTATTTTAAATTCCCTTAAAATAGTCCTGATCATTTCAGCTGTTGCACTATTATCCAGTGCAGTTATCTTGCGGATGGTAATGGCCATGTCTTTTGTTTTTTTGTAAAGTTAGTAACTTGGATCAATTGTTTAAATCGGCTAACCAATTAATTGAGTTAATTATTGACATTGACGTGCAGTAAACAGGTAACCCGATTTTTAAGCAGGTCCTTCTGAAATAGATTTATTATTTTGGCGTTATGTTTGCAGTACATAAATATCCAAATTTTTGGGTACTTATGCTATCACCTAACACACATAAAATGAAACAAAGATTATTAGTATGCCTTTTAACTGTTGGCCTTTTTGGCTGTGGAATAAACAGGCAGGCACAGCAGATAAAAGCCCTGGAAGACTGCACCTATAAAATTACAGGTGTACAACAGGTATCGATTGCAGGCACAGATGTTAAAAAGTTAATGAACCAGCAAAGCTTTAGCTTAACCAGCTTGCCTGGAGTCGCATTGGGTTTGTTAAGAAAAGATATTCCTTTAAAAGCCAATCTAAATTTAGAAATAACTAACCCATCGAGCAATTTAGCGGCCATAAACCAGTTCGAATATAAGATATTGGTTAATAATACCGATTTGGCAGAAGGCATTGTTAATCAAAGTGTGAGCATTGCTCAAGGTCAAACAGTTACCGTTCCGGTACAACTGGTAAGCAACATTTACGGATTAGTATCTAATGGCAATGTTTTTAACGATATTATCAAGGCTGCTCAGAAAGGATCATCTTCAAAAGATGAAAAATTAGGTTTATTAACCATTAAAATAAAACCAACCTTTATGCTGGGCAATACACCTGTTAAATACCCTGGTTACATTACCATCAATAAAGATATCAGCAGTAAAATATTATTGTAAATACAGCCCCAAATAAAAAATGCCCGCTTAACTAAATAGGTTAAACGGGCATTTTCGTTAAAAGCTTTTATTAAAATTTCTTATCGGGCGTCATTACCATTCCCTTAAATCCTTTTGGATCTAACTTTTCATCTAATGCCCTTAATTCTGCTACTGATAGCTTTGATGGCATTACTGTTGTCGTTGTGCTTAAACTAGCTGTTTTTGCAGCTGTAGTTACAAAATTTCCGTTTTTGGCATACAATAATGCGTAGGCCAACAAAGTCTCTGTTTCATCTCCCCATGCTTTGGTTAAATCTTCTGCTGATTCTTTATCAACCGTTAAGCCAGAGTAGTAGCCACCAACGCCAAGTTTATTTTTGGTTTCAAATTCTGGAATATACATATCCACCTTATCTATTCTGATTGGAAAGAAACCTACAGGTTTACCATAAGTTGTTCTACCAATCAGTTTTACATCCATTACAGGTTTTAAACTGTTAATGGTTAACTCGCTTGCCGAGGCTGTTGATCCAGTTACGATAAAATAAACTCTGTTTAAAGATAATGCGCCTGATTTTGCAAATTTCTCTATATTATCGGCTGCTGTAGGCGAATAATTTAAATCGGCATAAGTAGCATACTTTCCGTTTACACCCGTGGTAAAGGGCTGTAATTTACCATCATCATCTAACAGTGGTTGGTGTGCCAAAACAGAGGCTTTGCGCTGTGCAGTAGTGATTGACTGTAAATAGTTATTGTAATAAGAAGTAAACATCGTATTACCTGTTTCTCCTGCTGGTGCTGCCAAATTGATTATCTGGGTAGCTGTTGAAACATAACCACCGCCATTATAGCGTAAATCAATGATCAATTCGCTTACCCCCTGGGTAGCAAAATTAGAAAAAACTGTATTTATGGCTGCAGAAGCATTATTGGTAAAACTATTAAATACGATGTAACCAACCTTCTTTGCACCAACCGTATAAACATTGGTAAACAATATCGGATTAACAGTATATAAGCTGCTGGATACAACAGCTGTTTTTGGGTTGCCACTAATATCATTGAAAGCCAGAGTCACAGTTGCATTTGTACCAAAAATGGCATTGTTTAAAAAACTAACTGCATTTGGCCAACTAAGATCCGTACGTCCATTTACACTGGTTATCCTACAGCCACGTGTTAAGCCCTGCTGCGCTGCAGGTGAGTTTGGATAAACATATTTTACCCTAAGATCTGTGTCGTTGTTATACTGAACAGAAAAACCGTAATCATTGGCCGAGCCATTTACATCAGCCTTCAGCGCTCCTGTTTTACCTGTTGTAGCTGCCGTATAGTCGAAAAATGAATACTTAGGTTCGCTAGAAGTACTTACATATTCATATGGTTTTCCTGTTGCCGGATCTAAAGAATATTGTGTCATGGCATATAGCTCAGCTTCATTCGAACTAAATCTACGCGGATTAAACACTTCATAAGTTGGTAGCGAAGTATTCCAATAATAAAGTTCTTTACCGTATAAAAAGATAGAATCTTTAGTCAATTCATCCCGCGTTCCGGTAGGCGTAGTAACAACTGGTGGGGTTATAGGCTCATCAGGCGCAGGACTGCTCTTTTTGCAGCCGGTAATGGTCCCAAAGCTTAAAAAACCTAGTGCAACCAGGTAAAGGAATCTCTTATTTCTCATGGAAATTATTGTAACATTATCTTTTATATACGTACCGGGCAATGGTTATTTGTTCAGAAAGAAACTTTATCTACCAACAAACTAAATTTAATTCAAAATATTGTGCTCCTATGCATATGTATCAGTGAATTACGTAAATCTACCGATTAAATTACTTTTCACTGAGATATTTATTAAATTTCAAAAAATATATGCTAAACCGATGTCTAATTTTAGTCCTTATGCCCCCATAAATTGTCGCCTTTGCACCGCTTAAGTCAATCAAATTCGCTGCAAATTTGTTATACTAAATGAGTTGATTTAAAAACCAAAGACCATGGAAAAGATCGAATTTAAAACCAAAATTAACGCCACAGCAGAAAAAGTTTGGGATGCGCTTTTTGGCGTAGAAACCTACCCCAAGTGGACAGCGGTGTTTGCAGAAGGATCGCGTGTAGAAACCGATTGGAAAAAAGGAAGCAAGGCCCTGTTTCTGGGTGATAACGGAGATGGAATGGTAGCTGTTATTCAAGATAATATCCCTAACCGGTACATGTCTATCAAACACCTGGGCGAAATAAAAGACGGTAAGGAAGATCTCAGCGGGGATTGGGGCGACACACTGGAGAATTATACCCTTAATGAAAGAGATGGTAAGACAGAACTGCTCATCGATATGAACATTAGCGATGAATGGAGAGATTATTTCGAAAAAACCTGGCCAAAAGCGTTAGATAAGGTTAAAGAAATAGCCGAAAAACGGAGTGAATATCATGTGGAGACCTAAACAAGCATACTCAAAAGCCAAAAAGCCTTACATTTCTGTAAGGCTTTTGGAAGTGGTGCCACCTGGATTCGAACCAGGGACACAAGGATTTTCAGTCCTTTGCTCTACCGACTGAGCTATGGCACCCCCTTTTGGGATTGCAAATGTAGCATTCTTTTTTTCAAATCCAAAAAAGGACTTTAGATTTTTTCAGTTTTTTTCCTCAAATGTAACCCTTACTGAGGTCATCTTTTTGATAAGCAGGAAGATGGCAGAAAAATATTTTTATTTTGGCTTAGGTATTCCTTTTTTGAAATGACATAAAACCAAAAAAGCCTCTCATTTCTGAAAGGCTTTTGGAAGTGGTGCCACCTGGATTCGAACCAGGGACACAAGGATTTTCAGTCCTTTGCTCTACCGACTGAGCTATGGCACCATCCGTTTGGGATTGCAAATGTAGCGTTCTTTTTTCAAAAGCAAAACTTTTTTTCAATTATTTCATTGTTGCTCTGATTATCAATTAATTAATTTTTCGATTTTCTTAAAACAGGTCTTAATCCTTGCTTAGAATGAGTACAAACAAACAATTTTATTATTTTTTTTATGCATGCATAGCAATTTATTTAGATTAATATCCTAATTTAGCGTAACAATCTAATATTGCATGGTAGCACAGATCATTTTTCTAGTACTTACACTTGCAGCAATTGCGCTGTTTACAGTTAACCTGCGTAAAATAATTCGCAATATCCGTTTAGGAAAACCGGTAGATCGACAAGATCAGCCGCAAAAAAGATTAATGACCATGCTTCGCGTGGCTTTTGGTCAATCTAAAATGGTTGTCCGCCCTATCCCTGCCTTTCTTCACTTTTTTGTTTACATCGGTTTCGTGATCATTAATATTGAAGTATTGGAGATCATGATCGATGGTTTATTCGGCACACACCGGATTTTTAATGGTTTGGGTGGTTTATATAACTTTCTGATCGGATCTTTCGAAATCCTGGCTTTTACCGTTTGGGTTTCATGCGCTATTTTTCTCATCCGCAGAAATATTCTAAAACTTAAACGCTTTAGTGGTGTTGAGATGAAAAGCTGGCCAAAATCTGATGCCAACTACATCCTTATTACTGAGATTTTGTTAATGAGCGCTTTCTTGTTAATGAATGCCGCCGATGCAAAATTACAGCTTTTGGGTGCCAGTCATTATGTTAATGCAGGTGCATTTCCGGTGAGTCAATATTTAATTAATATCTTGCCTTCATCAGAAAGTGCCTTAGTTATCTTAGAGCGCAGCTGCTGGTGGTTCCACATTATCGGTATTCTGGCTTTCTTAAATTACCTGCCTTATTCGAAACATTTTCATATTCTTTTTGCCTTTCCAAACACCTACTTTTCTAATTTGGAGCCTAAAGGTGAGTTTACCAATATGGCCTCAGTTACCAATGAGGTGAAAGCCATGCTCGATCCTTCTTTTGTTCCGGCAGAAACCGAACCTGGTAAATTTGGCGCCAAAGACGTAACCGACTTAAGCTGGGTAAACCTCATGAATGCTTATACCTGTACGGAGTGCGGCAGGTGTACTTCGGTATGCCCTGCAAATATTACAGGCAAACTTTTATCGCCGCGGAAAATTATGATGGATACCCGCGACCGCATTACTGAAGTGGGCCAAAATATTGATAAACACGGCGCTGAACATCAGGATGGAAAATCTTTATTGGATGACTACATCAGCAGAGAAGAAATTTGGGCTTGCACAAGTTGTAACGCCTGTGTAGAAGCCTGCCCGGTAAACATCGATCCATTACAGATTATTATGGAGCTTCGCCGTTTTGCGGTAATGGAAGAGTCGCAGGCACCAGGAAGCATTAATGCAATGATGGGAAATATTGAGAATAACCAGGCACCATGGAAATACTCTCCGGCCGATCGTTTTAACTGGGCACAAGAAAGTTAGCAATTAACAGTTTTGTTGGCATTGAATTAAAATAATAATTACATCAGGTCTTGATACTTGATACTAGATACTAGACAAATGGAATTTAAAGTCCCTACAATGGCCGAGTTGATGGCCGCAGGTGAAGAACCGGAAATATTATTTTGGGTTGGCTGTGCTGGAAGTTACGACGAAAGAGCGCAGAAAATTACCCGCGACATTTGCAAGATCTTACATCATGTAGGCATAAAATACGCTGTTTTAGGAACAGAAGAAAGCTGCACCGGAGATCCTGCTAAAAGGGCTGGTAACGAATTCCTTTTCCAGATGCAGGCCATGACTAATATTGAGGTATTGAATGCTTACAATATCAAAAAAATTGTAACAGGCTGTCCACATTGCTTCAATACCATTAAAAATGAATATCCGGGTTTAGGCGGCACTTACGAAGTAATCCACCATACGCAATTGATCCAGGATTTAATTAACGAGGGTAAACTAAAAGCTGAAGGTGGCGAAAGTTTCAAAGGCAAAAAAATAACCTATCACGATCCATGTTATTTAGGTCGTGGAAATGGAATTTACGAAGCTCCAAGAAAAGCCCTGGAAGTACTTGATGCACAGTTGGTAGAAATGAAACGCTGCAAAAGTAATGGCTTATGCTGTGGTGCCGGAGGCGCACAGATGTTTAAAGAACCAGAAAAGGGAAATAAAGATATCAATGTAGAACGCATTGATGAGGCTTTAGAAACCAACCCACAGGTTATTGCAGCAGGTTGCCCCTTCTGTATGACCATGCTAAGCGACGGTATTAAATTAAAAGACAAAGAACAGGAAGTTAAGGTATTGGATATTGCTGAGATTACAGCAAGGGCAAACGGCCTGTAACAATCGTTTTTAGATTCACTTAATAAAAAGCTGTATCATAAGCGTTAATTTCTATTCAATCTGTCACGTTGAGCCTGTCGAAACGCTTAAATCTGTAATTAAACAGATCCTTCGACAAGCTCTCCGTAGGAGTCCTTTGGACAGGATGACAAATCACTATTAATGATACAGCTTCTTTTATAATGTTACTGATGTAATTCTTTATACCGCATCAGATAAAGAGGTAAAAGTAAAATCTCTTATTCTTAATGGAGGTAAAAGATAGTTGGCTTCCGATTCGGCACTGACTGTTCTTTCGGCTATTCCGATTTCATCCAGGTTGTTTAACATAATAATCGGACTTTCATTGAAACGGAAATTTTTGACAGGAAACTTAATTTCACCGTTTTCGATGTAAAAAGTACCATCCCTGGTTAGCCCTGTTAACAAAAGGGTTTGTGGATCTACCGTGCGGATGTACCATAAACGTGTAACCAATATGCCTTTTTCTGTTCCTTTGATCAGCTCTTCCAGGGTTTTCGTTCCGCCCTTCATAATGGCGCCACCCGGGAAGGGGATCGCTTTAATCCCGGTTTTTTGTGCCCAGTATCTCGAGCTGTATAAATTTTTAACTACTCCTTTTTCTATCCAGTTTACTTTCTGCTGTGGCCTTCCATCCCCAGACCATATTGCAGTTGGCAGTTCAGGATTCCATGGGTCTGAATAAATATTTACTCTTTCATCCACCAGCTGCTCTCCCAATTTTGTTTTACCGCCGGTTTTACTCATAAAGCTCCGCCCTTCATCAGCCTGTCTGGCATCCATCGAGAAAAATAGGTTTTCCAGCAACACCGCTACCGCAGTCGGTTCTAAAATAACGGTATATTTTCCTGGCTCAATGGCCTTTGCCGTTACCGACGACATTGCCTTTTTGGCTGCTATAGCCGTATCGGCTTTTGCATTGAGCTTGCTAAAATCATTATATCCCCTGGTGGCATAACCAGATCCTTTACCATCATCAGTTCTTACGGTAATGCTAAAGGCTACATCTGTTGAGGTATTGTAGGCAAACAAACCTTTACTGTTCATCATTGCCGAACAGCCTACACTGTTGGATAAAAACCCTGCGGCATTCAACTTACTGTCTATAGCTTGTTTTAAACTGGCCTGTACTGCATCGGCTCTGTCTTTCGGGGTAACAGCCGCTGTAGCCGGAGAAAACGTTGGCGAATCGGCACCATATTCCTGAGGACCAAGAAAAGGCATAAATTCAGGATTTTCGGGTGCCAGTTGAGCAAGTTCTTCTGCTCTGCGCACCACTTTTTCCAGTGAGGCATCGTCAAATTCATTTATAGTGGCCGTACCCAGTTTTTTCCCGAAGGCAGAACTGACCACCAGGCTGTTGGCGCTTATTCCCCCACTGGTTGATACTGCATTTCGGGCGTACCTTATATTACCGCTATCTGAGCAATTTAGGTTTACTTCACATTGTTCTGCTTTAGAGTAAGAAAGTACTTTAGTTAAAAGTGCCTTTGCTTCTGCTTTTGTTAAGATTGGCATAATTTCTATCAGATTTTTCTAGCGGTGTTGATAACATTAACTTTATTAAAACGGGTGGTTGCCGATCCGTGGGATACAGCACTCACCTGACCAGGCTGGCCTTTGCCATCGAAGAACGAGCCTCCTAAACGATAATCACTTTCATCGCAGATGGCAACGCACGAATTCCAGAACTCCTGTGTATTGGCCTGATAGGCTACATCTTTAAGCATACCTGCGATTTTGCCTTCTTTAATTTCATAATAAAGCTGGCCACCGAACTGAAAGTTATAACGTTGCTGATCGATAGAGAAAGACCCATCACCCACAATGTAAATGCCCTTTTCTACATTTTTGATCTGATCGGCTATACTCAGCTTGGCTTTGCCCGGCTGAAGGGAAATGTTGGCCATACGCTGAAACTGCACACTGCTCCAGTTATCGGCATAACAACAACCCTGCGAAGCATTTAAACCCAATATATGCGCCTGATCTCTGATGGCCTGGTAATTTACCAATATACCATCTTTAATCACATCCCATTTTCCGCATTTTACACCTTCATCATCATAACCAACAGCTCCTAACGATCCAACTTCGGTTTTATCGGCAGTAATATTAACTTCCTTGCTACCATAATTAAATTTTTTAGATTCCCATTTGTCAAGTGTCAGGAAACTCGTTCCTGCATAATTGGCCTCATAGCCCAACACGCGGTCAAGCTCGGTTGGGTGACCGCACGATTCGTGAATAGTTAACCATAAATGTGAAGGATCCAATACCAGATCATACTTACCCGGCTCTACCGATTTAGCCTTCATTTTTTCACCTACCTGCTTAGCTGCCTGTGTAGCATCTTCAAGCATATCGTACCTGCCTTTATAAAGAGTGCCTGAAGCCGTTTGGATTTTATCTTGTGGTCTTGCATTTAAATATTCGTAGCCTTTACCTGTAGGGGCACTCAATGCATTTCTGGTTTCGAACTTACCGGTTGCCTTATCTATTTTAGTGATAAAAAAAGTGGGCCAGATGCGGTGGATATCCTGGTCGATATAAGAACCATCGGTAGATGCAAAATATTTTTGTTCATTTACTGCAAATAAGATGGAATTAATGTAATCTGCACCACCTTTTATAGCCGCATCGTTCACCGCCAGCAATAAATCTACCTTTTCTTTTACGGGTACCTCAAAAGCATTTTTCTCAATCGGCGCTTTCCAGCTTACCTCACCATATCCTTTTTGTGGTGCCAGCTTTACAGGCTCTCTTAACAAACGGGCATTTTCTTTGGCAATAGTTACCGCTAATTCTGCTGCTTTGGCAATACTGTCTTTATCCATTTTATCGGTTGCCGCAAAGCCCCAACTGCCATTCGAAATTACCCTGATACCAATCCCGTACGATTCGGTATTAACAATATTCTCTACTTTATCCTCCCGTGTAACTACGTATTGGTTAAGGTACCTGCCCACACGCACATCAGTGTAAGTTGCGCCTTTTGATCGCGCCGCATTTAAGGCCACATCAGACATGATTTTTTTAGCAGCGGGGTCAATATACTCTAAAGCCTGCTCGGGGGAAATCTCTTTCCCAAAAACCGGGATGGCAGGAAGCATTGCCGCAGCAGCCCCTACTCCAGTTAAATAAATAAAGTTTCTACGTTTCAAGATGAGATTGTTTTAAGTTGACTGAATATAAGTCTTTTAACTTATTTTCCGAAATTCACAAATCTATTTATCCAATTATCTTAAATTGAGAATTTTATTAGAGAAATGGTTAAACCAGCAAGATCATCATAAAATAACCGTTTCTATGGAGCAGAAACCTGTGCATTTATTTTATTCAAATTATCACGGATCAGGTTTAAGTCTTCAGCTTCCATATTTTTTAACGGAATAACTAGTTGCGTAGCCATCGAATCTACATCGCCTCCCCTATCTTTATAGGTCTGTACAATTACATCGTCACCTTTAGTATGGATATACAGTTTACCCGAAGTGGTTGTACCATAATAGTCCATATCTTTAAATTTCGACAGCTTAAATGCGAAATACTCTGTTTTACCGTTATTAAAATACCGCTTGTAACGACAAAAGCCATTGTTGGTAACATTTAGCTCATAACGCTTTACCTGGTCGCTTTCCTGGCTGTTATCGTAATGATCGGTAAATGTTTTTTGAAGAAAATTGATTGACTGCGTTATGGTTTCGGGGTCGGAAAAAGCACATAAAAACATACAAAAAGCCGAAAGAAGGGATATTTTCAAGCAGAGTGTAAACTTTTTCATCAGGTTAGCGTTTTAAACACACCAATTTAATTAAAATCATAAATTTGTATATGAGTTTTTCTCCACAATCAAGAGTTTGGATATACCAAAGCGATCGCAAATTTACTTCTACAGAAGAAAGTGAGATCTTAAACAAATTAGCAGCTTTTACTAACCAGTGGAAAGCACATGGAAATGAATTGCTTGCAAAAGCAGAAATCCGCTATGGCTTTTTCATTATCCTAACGGTCGACGAAAGTCAGGCGGGCGTTACCGGTTGCTCTATTGATAGTTCTGTTCGTTTAATCAAAGAAATTGAACAGGAATACCATGTAGATCTTTTTAACCGTTTCAACATTGCCTATAAAGTAAATGGAGAAGTTGTGGTAAACAGCAAAGAAGATTTTGAAACTTTGGTCAATATCAAACAGGTAACACCAGAAACTATTGTATTTAACAATATGGTTCAAAACCTGGCAGAACTGAATAACAAATGGGAAGTACCTTTTCAAAATAGCTGGCATTCTACTGTTTTTGCCCATTTACTATAAAACATGTTTATTGTAGATCTTAAATATATTGTTCCACTAGAAGAGCTGGATGAACATATGGAGGCGCATATTCAATTTTTAAGAAAATACTACGATCAGCATATATTTGTAGCTTCGGGCCGAAAAGTACCCCGTACAGGTGGAATTATTTTAGCCCTGGCACAGGATGAAGAAGCCTTAAAAAAAATCCTGATGGAAGATCCGTTTTACATCAATCGACTGGCCGATTTCACCATTACCCATTTCTTAACCTCACAATATCACCCAGATCTCGAATCACTTTTAGGAAAATAATTTTTAAAACCAGTAGTGATATTCTGCATTATTTTCACTACTGTTCAAACAATTAGCTGGCAAAAAACATTATATTGGTTAAATCAAATAATGTCTATGAAGCGCTGGCTCAAAATCTCTTTAAAAATTGCATCGGTTATTGTTGTTCTGATTATCCTCACCTGGTTGGCAGGAGCATTTTACATCAGCAGAAATAAAAAAGAAGTACTCGCTTCTATCCTATCACAGCTCAATAAAAATTTAAACGGAAAAATTACCGCTACCAGCATGGAGCCTACACTCCTTAAGAGTTTCCCAGGGGTTTCGGTATCCTTAAACGGCGTTTTATTGAGAGATAGTTTATGGAGCCAACATAAACACGATCTTTTAAAAGCGCAGGATATAGACGTATCACTAAATGTACTTTCGCTTATTGTCGGCAATATCAACATTAAACAGATTGCAATTAACAATGCAGCAATTTATATCTACACTGATTCTACAGGCTATAGCAATACCAGTATTTTTAAAAGCAAGCCGAAAAACGAAAAAAAATCTTCACCAAAATCTTCCGCATTAGAAGTTAAAAAAATAGATTTTAATAAGGTTAGTCTAATATTAGATAACAAAAGGAGATTCAAACTATTCAATTTCGATATTGATCAGATCCAGGGCAGAATGCAATATCCTGATAGCGGCTGGACAGGTAAAATCAAGTTAATGACGAAAGTAAACAGTTTCGCCTTTAATACCCGAAAAGGAAGCTTTTTGAAGGACAAGACGCTTGATGGGACATTAAATGCACATTACAGCCGTGAATTGGATGCGGTAATACTAAGCCCAGAAATATTGAAGATCGGAGGACACCCCTTTAAGATAGGCGCTAAAATAGATCTTGCCAAATCTGCTTTTGCCATTAGCATAGCTGTTGATGATATTTTATTTAGAGATGTTGCCTTACTCTTATCGCCTAATATCTCTTCCAAACTCTTGAAGTTCGGGATAGAAAAACCGATCAACATCCGGGGAAATATTGTTGATGACGGATCAGGGAAGTACGGAGATCCCTTGATCAAAGTTGGCATAACCGTTCGGGATAATGTGGTTTCTATTCCGGCAGGCAAATTAACAGCCTGTAATTTTGATGGTTCCTTTACCAATCGGGATACCGTTGGGGGTATTATTGGTGATGAAAATTCATCCATCAAGTTCCACAGGCTAACGGCAAAATATTTTAATGCACCGCTTAAAATCGACACTTTCACCGTGAATAATTTATCGCGTCCAATTGCTACCGGATTGGTAACCTCGCAATTTCCCCTATCCAATTTAAACAATTCATTAGGCACGAACGATTTTGAATTTAAAAACGGAACAGCCAACTTAAGGCTTTACTGTAAGGCGGATATTGATAATTTCAGGTTTACCAAACCTGTTGTTTCAGGTAAAATACAGATTGCCGATGCCGATATCCTTTACATCCCTCGTAGGCTTCATCTGGTAAAAAGTGCCTTAAACATCAACTTTAACCAGAACGATTTATCGATACAGAACGGGCATTTCCAATTGGGCAAAAGTGAACTTAATGTAAGCTGTAGCATCGCCAACTTTGCCAACCTGTATTATACTGCTCCCGAAAAAATATTGGTGAACTTAAAAATGTCGAGCCCACAGCTCTACCTAAAGGAGTTTTTACCCTTCTTAGGACCAAGAACAGCAAAGAAAAAATCGAGCGGAAACAAACAAGTGGTTTCGAAAGAACTGAGCAATGTGCTGGAGCTTTCGAAAATGAATATCCGTTTAACCGTTGATAAAGCCATTTATGATAATTTTTTGGCCAAAAACCTCGATGCCGACATTTCTTTGCGTGGCGGGGGTATTTTCTTTAACAAAATAAGCGTAGCCCATGCAGGTGGTCAGTTATCACTGAATGGAAATATTATGCAGGAAGCCGCATCAAATAGCTTTAAAATCAATTCAAAGATCAGCCATGTAAGTGTTAAAGATTTCTTTTATTCATTTGATAACTTCGGACAGAACACCATTACCAATAAGAATTTAAAGGGTTATTTATCATCGTTGGTTAACATTTCCGGAAGGATATCGCACACCGGAAAAATTCTTCCGCGATCGATAAACGGAAAAGTGGTCTTCAACCTGAACAATGCCGCATTGGTTAATTTCGCCCCGATGGTTAAGGTAGGGAAATTTGCTTTTGCCAACAGGAACTTATCAAACGTAGAAATCAAAAATCTTGATGGAACACTTACCGTGCATGGTGATAAAGTAGAAATCAGTCCGATGCAGATAAACTCCAGTGCGTTAAACTTTAACGTAAAAGGCACTTATGCTTTAGGAAATGGCACAAATGTAGAGATGGATATCCCGCTGAGAAACCCAAAGGGTGATGAAAACCTAACCAGATCAGAAAAAAGAGAAGCCCGCATGCGCGGCATCGTATTACACTTAAAAGCTGTTGATGACGAAAAAGGTGGAATAAAAATCAGGTGGAATAAGGATCACGACTAGTTTTAGTCCCAAGTCTGGAGTCCAAAGTCCTTAGTCGATAAATGGACTCAAGACTTTGGACTGTCGACTAAAAATCCAGCGGTCCTAACCTATTCATATTTCTTAAAATCAGATATTGACGGTGCCTGATGTACGGGGTTGCATTTTTGGGCGTCCACCTTCTGGGGTTTGGAAAACAGGAAGCAATTAAAGCAGCTTGTTTCCTGGTCAGTTTTGTACAGGATTTACCATAATACTCCTGGGCGGCGGCCTCAGCACCGTAAATCCCATCGCCCATTTCGATTACGTTCAGGTAAACTTCCAATATTCTTTCTTTACTCCAGAACAGTTCGATGAGTAAAGTAAAATAAGCTTCAAAACCTTTTCTTATCCACGACCGACCAGGCCACAAGAAAACGTTTTTAGCTGTTTGTTGCGAAATGGTACTTCCACCCTTTACCTTTTTCCCTTTGGCATTACTGGCAAAAGCTTTTTCAATGGCTTTCATATCAAAACCGATATGTTTTAAAAAGAGCTGATCTTCGGCAGATACCGCAGCCCTTTTCATATTATCAGACATATCTTCGAACTTCACCCACTTTTTTTCGGTTTTAAAAGATTTTCCATCGGCTTTACGCTCAATATTCCGCAGAACCATTAAAAGCGTAATAGGTGGATTGATAAAACGCAGGGCGATTACCCAAAACACAGAAACCAACAGAAAATACAAAAATACTTTTGTAGCAATATTAACAATCTTCTTTACAAGGGGATGTTTTGCTTTGCTTTTAGTTCTGGTTGTCCGCGTTTTCGCCATGGCGCAAAGGTAATTAAAGGGAAGGAAGATGGGAAGTACAAGAACTGGGAATAATGCAAAAAAATGTTTTCGTGATCGAAAAACAAAACTAAAATGCAAAATTCTCGTTGTAAACCCTTAACGCACATTAAAATCACTTTGTTTATGTATTTTGTGATTCAGATTTTTAAACAAACCGAAAAAATAAAATTAACCAAATGAAAAAACTGGGTTATCTTCTTCTTGCCGTTACCCTATGGAGCTGCAGCACAACTAAAAACATGAATAACCGATCAGAAAAGTGGGTTACACTTTTTAATGGGAAAGACATTAAAGATTGGAATGTAAAAATCCACCACCACGATTACAACGTGAATTTTGGAAATACTTTTAGGGTTGAAGATGAGACTATACAAGTTCGATATGACCAGTACGGCGATTTCAATGATCAGTTTGGTCATCTGTATTACAAAACGCCTTTCTCCTATTATCACTTAAAATTAAAGTACCGTTTTGTTGGCGAGCTGCAAAAAGGTGCGCCAAGTTATACTTTGCGTAATAGCGGGGTGATGTTCCATTCTCAAGATCCGAAAACCATGCCTAAAGAACAGGATTGGCCAATTTCGATCGAGATGCAGTTTTTAGGCGGTTTGAGCGATGGCCGTCCCCGCCCTACCGGAAATATGTGTTCACCAGGTACGGAGATTTTTTACAATGGCAGTAAGTTCCCTGGGCATTGTCTGGATTCGAAATCAAAAACATACGATGGCGACCAGTGGGTATCTGCCGAGCTTATTGTTATGGGCGATTCGATCGTAAAGCATATTATTAATGGTGATACCGTATTGCAGTATAACAAGCCACAAATTGGTGGAGGCGTAGCTAATCGTTTCGACCCGAAAATTAAAATCGATGGAAAAGCACTTACCCAAGGCTTTATTGCCTTACAAAGTGAAGGACAACCAGTGGATTTTAAAGATATTCAGATCATGGAGCTTCCGCACCATAATAACAAAAAATCTAATTAAACATTTTTCGATACTATACGTTACAAGAACATGAAAGTTGCATTAATTACAGGAGGAAGTAAAGGAATTGGTTTCGGTATTGCCGAAGCCCTTTTAAAAGAAGGTTATAAAGTAGCCATTACCAGCAGGACAATTGCCAGCGCAAACCAGGCCGCATCACATCTGGTGGCTCATGGTGATGTATTGGCCATTGAAGCAGATGTTGCTGATTTTAAATCTCAGCAAGGTGCAGTAAACCTGATACTCGAAAAATGGGGACAATTGGATATACTCATTGCCAACGCTGGTGTAGGGCATTTTGCACCTATTGACGAGCTGGATGTGGATTTATGGAAAGAAACTATTGATACCAATTTAACTGGCGTTTTTTATAGCATTAAAGCTAGTGTTGAAGAAATCAAAAAGAACAAGGGACATATCTTTACGATATCGAGTTTAGCCGGCACAAACTTTTTTGCGGGCGGCTCAGCTTACAATGCCAGTAAATTTGGTTTAACAGGTTTTACGCAGTCGGTTATGCTCGATTTAAGAAAATATGGTGTAAAGGTAAGTACCATTATGCCTGGATCGGTAGCGAGCCATTTTAACGATCACCAGCCCAATGCTGAAAATGATGCCTGGAAAATCCAGCCAGAGGATATGGGTAAACTGATTGTTGATTTATTGGCCATGCCGGCAAGGACTTTGCCGAGTAAAGTAGAAATTAGGCCAACTACGCCGAAAGTGTAAAAAGGGTAGTGGAAGATTGATCTTATTGTATAGGCATCAGCTCCGCTCATTTAAATCTGTGGGGATCTATAAAGATTTCCCACAGGTTTGCTGATTTAGCGCCTCCATTAAGCATTTTATTAGCCAGTTCATTACATTCATAATATTACCACTGTCAATGCAGCAAAATGCCCTGACTTTGTTACAAATTTTAATGAAATATGCCCTGACTTTGTTACAATAAAAATCTATATTTGGGTTGACTTTGTTACAAAATAGAAAATAATGGTATTTAAACGATCCATTGAAGAAAACTTAACCCAATGGAAAAACAGCAAAAACAGGAAACCTCTAATTATTCGAGGGGCACGTCAGGTAGGAAAAACAACACTGATAAAGGACTTTGCAAAAAGCTATCCTAATACTATTTTTCTTAATCTGGAGAAGCCTGCGCACCGTCAATATTTTGATGATTTTGACGATGTACAAAGTATTGTTGAAGCACTATTGCTGGGACATGGGATTCAATCGGATAAGATAGCCGAAACTTTGCTCTTTGTTGATGAAATCCAGGAAAGTGCGAAGGCTATACAAATGCTAAGGTATTTTTACGAAGAAATTCCTGAACTGCATGTAATCAGTGCAGGCTCTCTTTTGGAGTTCGTGTTACAAAAAGTAAAAAGTTTTCCGGTTGGCAGGGTCGAATTTTTATACTTATATCCTTTAAGTTTTCAAGAGTACCTTCAAGCTAACCAAAAAGATGATCTGTTAAAATATTTGCTTCAAACCCCTATAAAAGCCGTTGCGCACAAATTACTATTAAAAGCCTTTCATAGATATGCCATTATCGGAGGCATGCCAGAAATAATAAAAACCGATTTAGAAGAACATAACCTTTCAGATCTGCCTATTGTTTACGAAAGCATTTGGGCAACTTATAAAAATGACATAGAAAAATATACCCAGAATCACACAGCGAGAAGAACTATTAACCATATAATGGGTACTGCCCATCTTTTTCTCGATAAGCGTGTTGTTTTTCAAGGTTTCGGCAATTCGAACTATAAATCGAGAGAGGTTGGAGAAGCTTTTAGGATATTAGATGACGCAAAGATCATCCGGTTAATATACCCATCTACCAATACCGAAGTTCCAATTATTCCTGATTTAAAAAAATCACCAAGACTACAATTTTTAGACACAGGATTAGTTAACTACTCATTGGGTATCCAAGGAGAAATGCTTGCTTTAGGTGATTTAAGTTCAGCTTATAAAGGAGCCGTTATTCCACATTTATTTACTCAGGAACTGATATCAGTTGAGCGTATATCTTCTCATAAGCCTAATTTTTGGGTAAGAGAAAAAAAACAGTCTGATGCAGAAGTTGATTTAATTTATGCCTATAAAAAATTTGTAATACCGATTGAGATAAAATCGGGCAGTACGGGAAGCTTAAGATCTCTTCATCAATTCATAGATACCTCAGAACATCCTTTTGCCATTAGGGTATATGGAGGAGAGTTTAGCCTAGAAAAAACAATTACTCCAGCAGGTAAACCATATCTCTTATTAAACCTTCCATACTATCTGGGAACACGCATAGAACATTATGCTTCCTGGCTAACAGAACAAAACCTATAATACTATCGAAACCTTCTTTCTTCCATCCTTAATTTGTTGTACCACAAAAAATGGCCTCCCGATTTTCATCGAAAGGCCATTTCTATTGATTCTTTAAAGAATGCTTATTCAGCAACTACTTCAAAAGGAACCTGAACTTTAACTTCTTTGTGTAAGTTTAAGTTAGCAACATATTCGCCAACAAATTTAGGTTCAGTTTCGAAAGTAATACGACGACGGTCTACATCAAAGCCTTGTGCTTTTAATGCTTCAGCAATCTGGATGGTGTTAACCGCTCCGAAGATTTTTCCGCTTTCGCCTGCTTTAGCACCGATTGAAAGTTTAACATCAGTTAAACGCTCAGCAACACCTTCAGCATCTTTCTTAATTTTATCTTGTTTAAAAGCAGCTTGCTTCAAGTTTTCAGCTAAAACTTTTTTAGCAGAAGAAGTAGCCAATGCTCCAAATCCTTGAGGGATTAAATAGTTACGGCCATAACCTGGCTTTACTGTAACTACATCATCTTTCTCGCCAAGGCCTTTAATATCTTGTTTTAAAATAATTTCCATATCTCTAGCCTCCTATTTTAATTGATCAGCAACGAAAGGTAACAAACCGATGTGACGGGCACGTTTAACTGCCTGAGCCACTTTACGTTGGAATTTTAACGAAGTACCAGTTAAACGGCGTGGTAATAATTTACCTTGATCGTTAATAAATTTCAACAAGAAATTTGCATCCTTGTAATCGATGTATTTAATTCCGTTTTTCTTGAAACGGCAATATTTTTTACGGTTATCCTCTACTTTAGGGGCAGTTACGTATTGTATTTGTTCTCTTGCCATTACGCTGCAACCTCCTTAGTTTTTTTGTTAAAAGCACCACTACGCTTTTTCTCATTGTAAGCAACAGCGTGTTTGTCTAAACGGATTGTTAAGAAACGTAACACACGCTCATCGCGTTTTAATTCAAGCTCTAATTTTGCGATCAAATCACCTGAAGATTTGTATTCAGTTAAGTTGAAGAATCCGTTTGATTTTTTCTCAATTGGATACGCTAATTTTCTCAAACCCCAATTATCCTCTTGGACAATTTCGGCTCCGTTATCAACAAGGATTGCTTTGTATTTGGCTAATGCCTCTTTAGCAACTTCTTCTGATAACAAAGGGGTTAGAACGATAACAGTTTCGTACTGATTCATTGTTATAAATTATGTTTTTAATTTTTAATCCCGAGGTATATTACGGGGATGCAAAAGTAACAATATATTTCTTAAAATCAAATGATTAATCAGATTTTATGAGGTAAGATGTAATAAGGTAAAATGAAAGATGGAAAATAAAACAATGGATACTACCTGATCCTTCTTACATCATCCCTCTTAAATATAAAAAAAGGGAGACTATCTATCCGACAATCTCCCCATATCAATTAGCTGTAATGTTTAATAAGTTTGTATCGTTTTAACAAAACTCTCTTCTTTATACGTCACCACAAAGGTTAATTCTTTAGAATCTGTTTTGCTGATATTGAATTTTTTTGTTAACTGCGCTTTATCTTTAAATACTTCGTTGTAAACCTCGTCATTGTATTCGTTGTATACTTTAACTTCGATCGGATTTTTATCCAGGTTATCGAGATCAAGGGTAATTACCTGATCTTTTTTAGTATAAACCGGTTTAAATATGTTAGATACTTTTGGCTCAGACACCAATGCCTCACCATTTTTGATGGTTACTGTATATTTAGCCAGTTTTAATTCAGACTCTACTTTAAGCACATAGTTTCCATCAGGAAGTGCGTTTAAATCATAAACTTTGCTTGAGAAAGCTGAAGCATGGATATTTTCTTCAAATAAAACTTCCTCATCTGCACCGATCAGTGACAGATTAATGTCTTCTGCCTTATCTACAGAAAAACGGATAAACTTTTCTTTTTCGCCTTTTACTTTAAGCGTAAAATTATCATCGTTAGCGTGAACACCCGTAGCAGTAAAAAGTAAGGCTGCTATTAAACCGATTTTTAAGAACTTTTTCATAACCAATATTTTTAAAGAGTTAATAATTATATGACACCACTAAGGTATGGAGGTAACTGAGATATAGACGATTGCATATTTTCCAATATCTATGCTATATTACCCCAATTATTGGGGTATTTTGTCATAAGTTATAATAAAGCATATTTTTTATGTATTTTAGTACAATAAATTAGAAAATAATGAAGCCAAGTTTCGAGGTTGTTGAGCCTTCTTTCGGGAGTTCATTCTATTATTCAAAATATGTAGAAAACGCCAATAACATGGCGCACCTCTGGCATTACCATCCCGAGGTTGAAATGGTATTTGTAAATGGCGGTGCCGGAAAAAGGCAGATCGGCAGCCATGTTTCTTATTATACCGATGGCGATCTGATCCTGATTGGCAGCAACCTCCCCCATTGTGGCTTTACTGATACCAATACGGGGAACAAAAACGAAACGGTAATCCAGATGAAGCCCGATTTTTTGGGCGCCACTTTTTTAGGCCTGCAGGAGATAAAAGGAATCCATGAGCTTTTTGATAAAGCAAAGGCTGGCATTGCATTTGGCAGCGAAACCAAGAGTATGGTTGGCGACCGCATCGAAATGATGGACGATCAGCCTCCATTCGATAGGCTTTTAACCCTGCTCAGCGTTTTAAAAGAACTTGAGCATGCCAAAGATTATAAAATTTTAAATGCCGACGGGTTTTCTATGGAAATGCAGGTGCAGGATAACGACCGCATTAATATGATCTTTAACTATGTAAAAGACCATTTTCAGGATCAGATCAGTTTGCAGCACATCGCAGAAATGTCGAGTATGACTGTTCCCTCCTTTTGCCGGTACTTTAAAAAGATCACTAAAAAAACCTTTACCCATTTTGTAAATGAATACAGGGTGGTACATGCTTCAAAGCTTTTGGCCGAAAAACCCATCAGTATTGCCAATATTTCTTACGAAAGCGGTTTTAACAACTTTAGCCATTTTAATAAATTGTTTAAGGAGTTTACGGGCAAAAGTGCATCAGAATATAGGCACGAGCTTAAGTCGCTGATTAAATAAATGAGCATGAACAAATTCCTACTATTGATACTCTCAAACATCATCAGCTTATCTCTTTACGCGCAATATGTTGACATTAATTTAGTTAACTGCAAAATAAGCGAAACAGAGCAAAAAAAGATAGAGAAACTGATTGCTTACGAACGCATGTTCTGCAACGAAATTTTCGAAACCAGAGAAAACATTACTGCCCCGGTAAAAATAAATCTCTATGGAAAAAGTAAAGATTACCGGTTAGCGCAAAAAACATATAACGCACCGATAAATAGTGCTGGATTTTATATCGCCGCAATTAACGAAGCCTTTGTATATAAGAGCAGCGATTTTATTTCGGTAGCACTTCACGAGGCCAGCCATAGTATTTTCCAGTTTAATTTTAAAAAATCGCCCAAATGGTTAAACGAAGGCCTTGCAGAATTTTTCGAAACACTAGATTTTGACAGTGAGGGAAATTTATACTCCTATCCACAAAGTGGTAGAATTAAGAGCATAAAGACAGGAATAGATTCGAAAGACAGCGAAAGGCTAAAAAATTTCTTTAAAATATACAGTGGTTCATTTTACGGGCATGATATAGACGACAATTACAACACGGCCTATAGTGTGATCTACTTTTTTATAAAATCCAAAAGAACAGACCTGTTAAAAAAAATAATTAAACTAAATACGCAGGGTTACGATACCGAAAAAGCGATTGAACTTACTTTTGGCAGTTTTGACCGGTTTGAAGAAACATATAAGCTATTTTACAACTATCATAAATAAATTGTTCTTTTAAGCTTAAGCCTCCGGCCTGATCACATTACAACTTTTCAACATTCCAGCCTTACCACATTTCAACTGATAAAAAATTCCTATTTTCGTGCCGATGGAAAATTTTATCGTTTCTGCCCGTAAATACCGCCCAGCCACCTTCGAAACTGTTGTTGGCCAGCAGCATATTACCGGTACGTTAAAAAACGCCATTAAAAATAATCAACTTGCCCAGGCATTTTTATTCTGCGGGCCTCGTGGTGTGGGTAAAACAACCTGTGCACGTATCCTTGCAAAAACCATTAACTGCACCAACCCTACAGCAGAAATGGAAGCCTGTGGCCAATGCGATAATTGTCTTTCTTTCCAGAATGGGCATTCTTTTAATGTTCACGAATTAGATGCAGCTTCAAACAACTCTGTTGATGATATCCGTAGTTTAATTGAGCAGGTTAGAATACCGCCACAAGCCGGAAAATATAAGATCTATATCATTGATGAGGTTCATATGTTATCACAGAGCGCATTTAATGCCTTTTTGAAAACACTGGAAGAACCACCTTCTTATGCTATTTTTATCCTGGCCACGACCGAGAAACATAAAATCCTGCCAACTATTTTATCACGTTGCCAGATTTTTGATTTCAACCGGATCCAGGTAGAAGATATTGCCAGTCACCTATCAACCATTGCCCAACGCGAAAATATTGCTTTTGAAAGCGATGGTTTGCATATTATTGCTCAAAAGGCAGACGGTGGGCTGCGTGATGCACTTTCGATGTTCGATCAGATTGCCAGTTATGCGAACAAGAACATTACGTATAAAGCTGTAATCGACAACCTGAACATCTTAGATTACGATTATTTTTTCAAACTTACCTCTTATTTAACCGCAGCAGAAGTTAGCCAAACCCTACTCCTGTTCGACGAAATTTTAAATAACGGCTTCGATGGCAATAACTTTATAAATGGCCTTGCTACTCACTTCCGTAATTTATTGGTGGGTAAAGACGCATCTACCATTAAACTTTTAGAGGTTAGCGAAAACATCAAACAAAAATATCTCGATCAGTGCAGGCAAACAGAATTATCGTTTTTGCTAACAGCATTAAACCTGGCCAATACCTGCGATCTAAATTACAAGAATTCAAAAAACCAGCGTTTACAGGTAGAGCTGGCGCTGATTAAAATGTGCCATATCCGGTCGGTCGTCAATTTAGCACAACAGCCTTTAAGCCCTAATAATACAGCAACTGACGTAGATCAGGATAAAAAAAAAACTAATGTCGTAGCCGGACAGGCAGAAACACCAAAGCCAAAAACAGAAATCGAAAATACGGTCCAAGCCGTAGCGCCTGTCGTTAAAAGTGTTGTTTTACCCAACATCCCTGCAGAAGAAAAACCTAAGGAAAATCCGAGGGTTGGTCCGCCACCATCTGCAACTTCCATCAGTATCAATATTCCCAAACCCAATGCGATAAGCACACTTATTCCATCGTTAAACGATCTGGACCGTGTTGCGCAGGAAGATGATGATAAAGGGCCTAAGAAAGTTACAGGCGAAGCCAGAGAACCTTTTAGTTACGACCGCTTATTGGAAATTTGGAATGTCTTTACTCAAAAAATGAAGGCGGCCGATAAAATCAATCTTTTTACCATCTTAAATAATTTCGCACCTACGCTTTTAAATCCCGAGCTGATCGAAATTTCGGTAGAAAGTAAAACGCAGGAACACCTTGTACAACAAGAATCTGTTGAGCTGTTGAATTTTTTGAGAAACGAACTTAGCAATTTTGGTGTAGAGGTTACCTATAAACTTGTTGAACGTAAAATAGAAAACAGGCTTTATGGCAACCGCGAAAAGTATGATTATCTGGTAAACAAAAATCCAAAGCTTGACGAGTTGCGCAGGAGATTTAATTTAGATGTTAATCCTTAGTCAGTTTTCCGTTCACAGCTTTCAGTTCGCGGTAGGCAAAAACTGTCGCCTGGAAACTGCTAACTGATCTTTGGCGTATCGTTAATCGGATAACCTTCTTCATCTAAATCATCGCGGTTATCTTCGGGTGTGCGTGCAAGAATTTCGTCTTCAGGACTGAGTTTAACACTTTCACCATTATCAACATGCATGCCCAGCTCTTCCAGGTTATCTTCAGCAATTTCTTCATTGCGGGCATATTCATCACCAATATAAGGGTTAGCTTCATCATAGGTCGAATCATCATCTTTGGCACCTGCAGCAACCGTTTCGTATCCCATCGGATGGTCGTAATCTTTATCTGTACCTCTTACATCGAGTTCGTAACTCTGCTTATTTTCATCATAAGCAAGATTCTCTTTATTGATTTCGCTATTTTCTGTGGTACTGTGTATTTTATCCTGCGATCCTTTATTCTCGTTAATTGCCATGGTATGGTCTCCTTTAATTTATAAGGTTATAACAAAGTGGTACAGATAAGGTTTTTCTCTGACAAAATAATTTTATTATTTGGGCGTGCCCCAAGCTGCGCAAGGGTCGGGCTATACACTCCAAGTCCTCGCCCGATGAATAATTTGGGCTGTGGGTTTTCCGTTGCTATCCCTCACGCAAGAAATTATCTGTTAAGGCCATTTTGGTCTATGAGAACACGAACTTATGAAATTAGTGAACACTGACCGGGGAAATCCGTAAATAGTATCACTCACTAAGCCACCTAAACCCGATCAAAGCGGGATGCTACCGATCCTTCATCGGGAGCAGAAGCGGGAGCGGGGCTGCTATAACCTAAAAGCCTATGCATTTGCTTTTCAAAATAAAAATATTTACCCCTAACAAAATGCTAAACAAGCTGACAAACCTACAGCATAAAAAAAGCGCCCCAATTTTTATATCAGGACGCTAAAATATTTAAGAGTTGTCAACTTTCATACTAGAAGCATATTAAAGTTGACAACTCAAATTTAGCTTACAAAGAAGCCAAAGAAGTATTTAATGTTTCGCTTGGACGCATTGCCTTGCTTGCCAATTCATCATTAGGATTGTAGTAACCGCCAATGTTTTGAGGTTTACCTTGCGAACCGATCAGCTCTTCATTGATTTTGGCTTCATTTTCTAACAAGGTTTTAGCCAACGGCGCAAATCTAGCTTTCAGATCAGCATCCTTAGTTTGCGCAGCTAAAGCTTCAGCCCAATATAAAGCCAAATAGAAATGAGAACCACGGTTATCGATAGTACCCAATTTTCTGCCAGGAGATTTATCCGTTGCCAAGAATTTAGCATTTGCCTCATCCAAAGCATCGGCCAGTACCTGCGCTTTTGCGTTATTTTGTGTTTGAGATAAATGTTCTAAAGAGGCCTGAAGTGCTAAAAACTCACCTAATGAATCCCAACGCAAATAACCTTCTTCAATAAATTGCTCAATATGTTTTGGAGCAGAACCACCAGCACCGGTTTCGAACAAACCACCACCGTTCATTAAAGGAACAATTGATAACATTTTGGCAGAAGTTCCTAATTCTAAAATCGGGAATAAATCTGTTAAATAATCACGCAATACGTTACCGGTAACCGAAATGGTATCTAAACCTTTGCGGATACGCTCTAAAGTAAATTTAGTGGCTTCAATTGGTGCAAGAATGCGGATATCTAAACCAGTAGTATCGTGATCTTTTAAATATTTGTTCACCTTAGCGATGATTTCTCTATCGTGCGCCCTGTTTTCGTCTAACCAGAAAACGGCAGGAGTTTCTGATAAACGCGCCCTGTTAACCGCTAATTTTACCCAATCCTGAATCGGGGCATCTTTGGTTTGGCACATGCGGAAGATATCACCTTTTTCTACTTTCTGATCGAAAAATACTTTACCATCAGCATCAGTTACGCGGATCGTTCCGGCAGCAGTAGCCTGGAAAGTTTTATCATGCGAACCATATTCTTCAGCTTTTTGAGCCATTAAACCAACATTTGGTACCGAACCGATGGTAGTCACATCAAAAGCACCGTTTGCTTTACAGTCATCAATGGTCGCGGTGTAAACACCTGCATAACAACGGTCTGGAATTAAAGCGATGGTATCTTGTGCTTTTCCTTCTTTGTTCCACATCTGTCCTGAGGTACGGATCATAGCCGGCATCGAAGCATCAACAATCACATCCGATGGAACATGTAGGTTGGTAATTCCTTTATCAGAATTTACCATGGCCAGTGCCGGACCGTTTTCTATGGCCTGAGCCAAAGCAGCTTCAACTTCCGCTTGTTTTGCGTTGCCTGCAATTTTAGCGTAAACATCGCCTAAACCATTTCTGGTATCTATGTTCAGTTCTTTGAAAAGATCGGCATATTTAGTAAATACATCTGCAAAGTAAACTTCAACAATGGCACCAAAAATAATCGGATCAGAAACTTTCATCATCGTTGCTTTTAAGTGTGCAGATAATAAAACGCCTGCTGCCTTAGCTTCAGCAATTTCTTTGGCTACAAAAGTTTTCAATGCCGATAAGCTCAATGCAGAACTATCAATCACCTCCCCTGCTTTTAATGGCGATAATCCTTTTAATTCGGTTACTGCCCCATCTGCAGCAACAAATTCTATTTTAAACTGACCTGCTTCAGCAACAGTTGTAGATTTTTCCGAACCGTAAAAATCGCCTTCAGTCATGCTGGCCACTTTGGTTTTCGAATCTGCAGACCATTTACCCATCGAGTGCGGGTTTTGTTTAGCGTAGTTTTTAACTGCTTTAGGTGCTCTACGATCAGAGTTACCTTCACGTAAAACCGGATTTACAGCCGAGCCTAAAACTTTTGCATATTTAGCTTTAATTGCTTTTTCTTCATCGCTCTGTGCATTATCAGGATAATTAGGCAAAGCGAAACCCTGTGCCTGCAACTCGGTAATTGCACCTACCAATTGAGGGATAGAAGCAGAAATATTTGGTAATTTGATAATGTTAGCTTCAGGAGTGGTAGCCAAGGCACCAAGCTCTGCTAAAGCATCACCAATTTTTTGATCGTCTTTTAAATACTCAGGAAAGTTTGCCAAAATTCTTCCTGCTAAAGAAATATCTCTGGTTTCTACATCAATACCCGCTGATGCGGTAAAAGCTTGTACGATAGGTAAAAGTGAGTAGGTTGCCAACATTGGCGCCTCATCGGTTTTGGTGTAGATAATTTTTGATGTATTTGACATGTTTATATTGATTTTGCTTATTAAGGTTAACTATTCAATCGGTTTCCAAGTTTGTAAACCGATCTTTTTAAAATCGCCTAAAGATAAAATAATCGAATGACTTAAGGAACATCGCAATGTTATTTATGGTGTGGTTTGTACCATTAATTGCAGATAACAAGTAAAATGTTAATGACGGAATTTGTTTTGGAACGCAGGGCCATTTGCTATTTTTAATTTAGTCCTGCTCTCCGCTTTATCCCGATAAATCAGGATGTTCGCTCTGATCAAGGCTATAAACTTAGGCTCCTGGTACGGAAACCCAACCTAATTGCACAGAATTAACTAAACTAAACCTGATCGAACGGATGTCATTTTTCATGGCAGAAGGTAGAGCAGGAAGAAATTAACCGATTGAATACTGCAATTGCTTTTCAAAAAAAATAAACGACCATATTATAATAAGATATAGTTTTATCTGTCTTGAGTGCAACACCCCAATATTTTTTTGTGAACCATTTCTTTGGCTAAACTTTTGTAGTGTCAAAACCATATATCTATTTTAAACTTTTTAATTGAAATGACCGAACCTACCTTAGATCAACAGTTAAATGCCCGCAAATTCGACGAGGCGAAAAGCATGATGCATAACGGCGAAAAACTTTCTAAAAGCATTCAGGAACATCATAAATCATCTATTTTTGATCATCTGGTGAGAGAGAAACAGTACGAAATCCTAACTATGATGCTAAAGGACAAAACCATCGAAACCGACATTTATGAATTCGACAGTTTTGACAAAAGCATTTTTCAGGCTATTGTCCGCAACCTTGGTAATGACAATGAAGATATTGCATTTTTCAATGAATTTATTACTCATTTCGACAATTTAAATGACGAGGTTAATACCAAAACACTATTAAGTTATTTCTTCGAAAACGGGGTGAGTTTAGCGCTGATCAAAGCATGTATCGATGCAGGTTGCACAGCTAACTTCAAAAACAATGCTGAAGAAAACTATATCCATCAGGTAGTGAAAAGCAGTTTCCGAAGGTATAACCTAAACGATGAACAGACTACTGACTTGATTAAAGGATATATTGATATCCTCCTTAACGAAGGTATTGATATCAATGAAGGCAATGTGGTGCAGGAAACCCCATTAATTACAGCAATAAAGTTTAACAAGAAAAATTTAATTGCTCATCTGCTCGAAAATGGCGCCGATCCCAATCATACCGACCGCGATGGAAATTCAGCTTTCTTTTATGCCGTGGCGCATTTGCAGAGCGAAAACATATACGATACGCTGCGCAATTTCGCCTCACCAGCTTTCGATCAGGTTAATAAAAACGGCGAAACACTATTATTTCAATATATTCGAATGATGTCGAACAGTGAAAGTGGCATCAAACTCCTTAAAAAACTGATTGAAGATGGTGCTGATTTATATCAGGCTAGTACCTGGTACGGTGCAGATACTACTCCATTGGATATTATAGCCGAAAAACAGGCTGATATTTTACAGGCTGTTTTGGAAACCGGACAGGCAGATGTAAACAGGGCCGATAATGAAGGGAATACCTTGCTGCATAAAGTTTGTGCCTACAATGTAAACTATGAAGCAGAGAAAGCGAAAGAAACCTATCGAAAAGTAAAGCTTCTGCTCGAAAACGGTGCAGATATTGCTATCACCAACGATCAGGATCAAACGGCACTGATGCTTGCATCTGATGATAACCTGAAAATAAAAACTGTAGAACTGCTCATGAAACAATCTTAAAATATGTCGATGTCATTTATTATTGCCTGCGAAAGCGGCAAGCGCAAAATAGCCGAACTTTTATTGGCCAACCAAGAGGTAGAGGTAGGTTATACCGATGAAAAAGGCAGAACAGCCCTCCATTATGCCGCCCACCGTGGATACTTAGACCTTGTACAGATTTTAATAGATCGTGGGGCAGCTTTAGATTACGAAGATCATGCTGGCGAAACACCTTTTTACTTTGCCTGTTTACAAAAACAGAAACAAACCGCACTATTTCTTTTAGATAAAGGTGCAAGAGTTGACATTAAGGATTTTAAAGGCAACAGCTTATTACACCTTACCGCACAAAGCGGACAAATTGAAGTGTTAGAAAAACTCCTCAATCAAGGTCTAGAAGTTGATGGCGAAAATAACGAGGCAGAAACGCCTTTGCTTATTGCCGCCAGCTGGAGGAACAAAGAAATTGTGCAAAAATTATTGGAATTTGGCGCCAATATCAACACCACTAATAAACATGGCGATTCACCTTTAATTTTTGCGGTTAAATCTAAGAACACACCAATGGTTGAGCTTATTCTCGAAAAAGGTGGAAATATCAACCATATAAATCATGCTGGAGAATCGGCCTTACTAATTGCCTGTTATGATGCCAACAGGATGTTAACCAAAACATTGGTAGAAAAGGGCGCAGATGTATTCGTTTCATCAAAAGATGGCCTCTCGCCCATTTGGTATGCCTGCGCCAATAACCAGAAAGAAATTGTCGATTTATTTTTAACCAATGGTATAGATGTAAACTATGCAAAACCGCTTTCGGGTAACGACGATTCGATGTATTCGTACTTAGAATGGGTAGAAACCGCCAATAACATTTCCATTTCGGCTAGTTTCTCTTTCGATAACAATTACAACTACGGAGGCGAGAGCATGCTGCATGTAGCTGCCAAAAGCGGCCATTTAAGTATGTTAAAGCTATTAATAGAAAAAGGTGCAAATATTAATATTCAGGATGAAAGCGGAAATACCGCTTTACATTACTCGGCCGCGAATGGTAAAAAAGATGCGGTAAAATTTTTACTCGAAAAATCAGCCGACCCTACCATTGTAAATGTAAAGGAACAGAAAGCAATAGATTATTCGAATATTAAGGGATTTAATGAAATTACTGAACTCTTGTTGAAATATGGCCTTCCAAGCAATCCAAATGTACAAGGAACAAATATAGTGTCAACAGAAAATACTGCTGAAGCTCCAAAAAATGATATGGCAGCGAAAAAACAGGCATTATTAGATTTAAAAGAGCTACTCGATGCCGGAATTTTATCGCAGGAAGAATTTGATGCGGAAAAAGCTAAGATTTTAAAAAGTTGAGTTGCAGCTCCACTATAGCTGATTGGCTTTAAGATATCGTCATTGCGAGAAGGCTTTTCAGCTGACGAAGCAATGACGAAATTTCTATTCAAAAATATTGTCTAATAAAATTTTAGTTATAAATTTATTTTCAAGAACTTTCCTGTTCGGAAAATCTAAATTTGATAAGGAAATTCGACTTTAACGCTCACACAAATGAAACGTATCCCTAAAATCAAAACCCAGTTATTTACTTCTCTCTTTCTGTCCATTTTTCTATATGCCTGTTCTCCCAAATTATATGTGGATGAAAATAAACGTTATCAGGCCGGAACACTGACTGATGCGCAGGTAGATTCGCTGCATCTTTTTTTAAAAGAAAACCAGAGGCTTGCCTTAAAAGATACCATTATCATCAAATATGATTTCAATAAAGACGCCTGCTGGAAAGACCTTAGCTATCAGAATGCAGAATTCCTGAACAATGTAAGATGGACCTTTCAAAAAAACATTCTCGAAAAAGCCGAGGCCAGGCCGAAAGTTGCCATTTACCAATACCGTGAGATTGGAGAAAGTTTTAGTCAGGTCAAATCGAAAGGCTTAGAAATAGAAACCGATTCGGGTTTTCTTAGAAAGTTATTATTTAAAGAGGCTACTTCTTGTGGCACCTCGGCAATTATCCTTCCCAACGGGAAATTTTTATTGGTGAAATCAGATCCGCAATTCTCTGCGCTGATATTAAACGCAAAAGACATAGAGAAAAAATTACAGGAAAATTTGGTTAAATAATCTACGATAAGTAAAATTTTCAAAGGCGAGCTGATGTGCAAATTTAAAAGCTGTGTGCTCTGAAACCCGCCCGAATGCAAAGCCCCAAACATTAGCGGCAAGCCTGACAAAATGTATCCCTATACGATTCAACATGGAACCAACACTAACGACAGAGGAAATCTATGATGTTCTACGTCAGACATTACCACAGCAGAATGACTTTGCATCATGTGACTATACAGACGAGCTTCAAGAAATATTAGATTTCGGGGTGACCAGCAAGTTGAAATTTTTAGATCTTATTGTCAAACACAGAGAAGAAGTACTTTCAATAGATGAAGCTCCTTTAGATGATTTCCATATTCATCACTATAAGTCTGAATATGGTGAAGAATATATGGACGACAGAATCAAAAATAAGTTTTGGTTTGCCTATCCCGCGTTAATCAGAATCACTTTGGAATTAGAGTTTGGAGAAAAATATAAATCCTATGCAAATAACAGAGATAATATATGATCTGCCTTCCACTAAAAGCGATTTTGCTAAATTGGCGGAAATTCATCTATATATTCAAATCTTTAGTAAATTCATCTTAAGCGCCAGCTTCGCCAAACCGTTAACGGTCAGTTTAAAATACGACACAATAGAAAGAACAAATGACATTTTTATATACAGCTCGGGGAACATACGACAAGACTTATAACGAGGACGGCATCTCTTGGGTTAAGTATATTGAATGGTCTAAACTGACGCATTTAACAGAACTTGTTTCTCTTGACGGAATGCTAAACGAAATATTGGTTGAACCGGACTATGAAAATGCAGACGACTGGAATTATATTCAGACTATTGAGCAATATCAAACAAATTTTTTCACGACATCTGAATTCGTTTTTAAAAGAATAAAACACAAAGACAAATTCAATTTATTGACCGTTGTCCTAGAGCCAGACATAGACTGTAAAGACATAAAAATTGACAATTATGAATTTGTTGGCTATGATTTGTTAGACCAAGACTTTAACATAAGTGCTTTAACAAATTGTGGTGGTTTTGACGAAACATTTCTGCCAACAGACCTAACCAACAAAGGACTTATTTACGACTTTAAAAAAGCGTATGACATAAAGAAAAGACTTTTAGAAAACAACCCCGACGAACATCATGCAAATACCAACGTAATTGCAGTTTGGAGACACAGAACAATTGGACGATGAAATCAACCATAGCAAATAAAGAAGGCCGAACCGCTGGCAAGGGTTTTGCATTAGGTCGGCTTATGTACAAGTTCAAAGCTTTATGTTTAGAAACCCGCCCGAATGCAAAACCCGAAAACGTTAGTGGCTATTTTAAGACCGTGACACACAAGATTTACATACTAGCAATTACAGTAGGGTTTTTAAGTTGCAACAATCAACCTAATCAAGTTGAGCAGACAGCTGTTGCTAAAATGGAAACACAAACTAATAAGGTTGACAACTCAAAATACTATACACAACAAGACACTATTTTAATTGCAACCGAAATTGGCGACACCTTGAAATTTGCTAAGTCAGAATTCAATAAAATTGTAGACGAACATCCTGAGTTATTTCAGGAATTCCCAGAACATCCCGACAAGCTCTATTATCGTTTTGTAAATAGTGTTGACTTTGGTAGCGAACAAGGACAAGATGTTTATTATGCTTTATATGCTCACTTTTTAAAACAAAATAACGGTATCACAAAATATGCTCAACAACGAAAGAACCTTATCGAAATATATTCAAGAATAAACTCTTTATTCGGACATTTTCAATATGGCGGAACTTACTTTGGACATCAACAAATGAGAATTCTAGGATATGTTGAATATTCAATTTACCTTTTTCCTAAAGAGAAAAAAGAAATTGAAAAAACTTATGATATAACGAAGCAAAAAGAGCTTTATATCAAATCGTTAAGACAACTTATAGATGATGAAAGTAAAATTGACCTTGAAACATTAGGACAAGAAAAATCAACAAGAAATCTAAAACTTAATTCAATAGTTGACGAGCTTGAAAAACTAATAACGGACAACTTTTATTTAAGACGGACTCAAGAATTTCATTATAGCAACTACGAATACTATTGACAGAAGAAAAACAGCCACTATACTGGGTTTGCATCAGGCGGGCTGATGTGAAAATTTAAAGCTGAAACTTTATGGATTAAGCCAACGTAAATAAAGGCCTGAAAACAATCCAGGTTTGAGTTAGAAACGATTTAACAAAATTTAACTAAAAAATTAGGTGTAATACTGTAATTTAGTTTTAACTAATCGTTTTCAAATTAACAACTGGAAATTTATGCTCAAATTCCTTTGCTAGATGCTCATACCCTAAAAACGGATTATCTTTTCGGTGATCAGATTTTCGCTGTTCAATTAACATCTCCATTCTAAAAGAATATATAAAAGTACTTCCCTGTTAATCATCATCGCATTGAACCGGGGAAAATAATATGCGCTCTCCAGGAAGGTACTCCAGGGTACTTTCCTTTTATGATTTTATAATGATCTTTTGTGCACTGGGCAAACCATCTGTCCATTTTTGATGTTATATTTTCTGAAACTAATTCCTTTATCAAAACGGGTTAACATGAAAAATAAAATTTTCTGCACAGCAATGCTTTCATACATTCTTCTTTTCGGATGTCAGTCTGATTCAGGTTCGCAAAAGCAAGGAGAAGATACAACACTTACAACTAAAAGCGGAACCGTAGATTTACCTGCACCCGATACCAATGCGGCCAAAAGTAAATTTAGCAAGGTTATCGATTGGCCTGAAGGTAAAACGCCCATTGCCCCAGAAGGTTTTGTGGTAACCAGATTCGCTTCAAACATTAAAAGCCCGCGCAATACTTATATTGCCCCAAACGGGGATGTACTGGTAGCGCTTTCTAATTCGGAAAGAAGTACTGTAGAAGCGGTTGCCAATGCAGTAACCGGCAAAGCTAAATCTGAAGTACCCGGTAAAAGTGCCAACACGATTTTACTATACCGCGATGAAAATAAAGATGGCAAACCCGAAACTGTTACCACTTTTTTGAACGGGCTCAATCAGCCTTTCGGAATGCTGATTATTGGCAGTTCATTTTATGTAGCCAATACCGATGGCTTGTGGCAATTTCCTTATAAAACCGGTGACACTAAAATAAACGCTACTGGCAGAAAAATCCTGAGTCTCCCAGCCGGTGGATACAACAACCATTGGACGAGAAATTTAATTGCAAATGCGGATAAAAGCAAAATTTATATTACCGTTGGATCGGGCAGTAATGTTGGTGAAAATGGAATGGAAAACGAGGTAAGAAGAGCTAACATACTGGAAATCGATCCAGATGGAACAGGTGAAAAAATTTATGCAAGTGGTTTGCGTAACCCCGTGGGAGTAGATTGGGCGCCGGCTACAAACATGCTTTGGACGGCTGTAAATGAACGTGATGGATTGGGGGATGATCTTGTTCCCGATTATATTACCAGTGTTAAACCCGGTGCCTTTTATGGCTGGCCGTATTCTTATTTTGGTCAAAATGAAGATCCCCGCTTAAAAGGTAAAAATCCCGAGCTGGTTAAAAAAGCAATTGTGCCTGATGTTGCAGTAGGTGCGCATACCGCCTCTTTGGGCTTAGCTTTTTACAAAGGCGCAAAATTCCCTCAAAAATATCAGGGAGGTGCATTTATAGGTCAGCACGGGTCGTGGAACCGCTCTACCATTTCCGGATACAAAGTTGCATTTGTACCTTTTAAAGATGGAAAGCCAACAGGTAAACCAGAAGATTTTTTAACTGGTTTTGTGGCTGATACTGACAAGGCCGAAGTTTATGGCAGGCCTGTTGGCGTTACCTTAACGCCTGATGGAGCATTATTGGTTGCCGATGATGTTAGTGGCATAATTTGGAGGGTTGCTGCTAAATAGTTTACAAAATAACCACAGGTTAACAGAATATGCGCTAAATTTATCTGCCCAATCTGTGGTTAAACCGTCAATTATTATTCTATTGAAACCGAGCCTTACTTTATTCTTAATTTTATCTTCTTTTACTGGTTTAGCCCAAACTATAAAACCCGATTCGACCAAAAAACTCGAAGAAGTTACCGTTAAGGGCTATTACAATTCGCATTCGTTATTAAGATCAGTATCAGCCGTAACTTTGATTGATAGCAATTTAATCGGAAATCAGCAGAGCAGTTCCTTAGTGAGCACTTTAAATACTGTTCCTGGTGTAAGAATGGAAGAACGTTCGCCAGGCAGCTATCGTTTATCGCTTCGCGGCAGTTTACTCCGATCTCCTTTTGGCATTAGAAATATTAAAATTTACATTGATGATTTCCCCTTAACTGATGCAGGGGGAAATACCTACCTAAATGCCTTAGATGTTTCTGCGGTAGGTATGATGGAGATTTATAGGGGACCAGAAGCCAGTATTTTTGGTGCAAATACAGGTGGTGCTATTTTGATTGATCCTCCCACCATAAACCACAATGAAATTAATATTTCAGCTATTGGAGGTTCTTATGGTCTTTTGCATCAAACGGCATCAATCAAACAGCAATATAAAAAGTATAGTTTCAGCTTTAGCGAAGGGTATCAGAGAAGTGACGGGTATCGACAAAACAGTGCAATGGATAGAAAATACTTTCAAACGCTGCAGCAATGGAATTATAGCAATGCTGGCAGTTTAAAGGCTTTTGCTTTTTACAGCGATTTAAACTACGAAACACCAGGTGGATTAACGGCTGTACAATTAGATCAAAACCCTAAACTGGCCCGTCCGGCAACACCAACACTACCTGGCGCCATTTCACAGCAAGCTGCTATTTACAATAAAACCATTTTCGGGGGAATATCCAATTCGTACCAGATCAATAAACACCTAAAGCATGTTATTGCTTTATTTACCTCTTATACCGATTTCAGGAACCCCTTTATAACCAATTACGAAAAGCGCTACGAAAGTACGCTTGGACTAAGAACATTTTTAGAATACGCTCAGGCAAAAGAAGATATTAAATTTAATGTTCAAATGGGATTAGAAAGTTCTGCTACCAAAAGTCAGATTAAAAACTTTAATAATAATGGTGGCGAAGCTACTGCAATGCAAGCTTCAGACCGCTTAAAAGCCGATCAGGATTTTGCTTACTTCAGGTTAAACTTCGACATCAACAATAAATTTCTGATCGAACTTGCATCGAGTTTAAACTTTTTCAGCTACAATTATGAAAGCTACTTCCCTGTAACAATTGCAATAAAAGAGCGCAAGTTTAATACCCAATTTATGCCAAAGGCCGCGTTATCTTACTTAATCGCAAATGAACTCTCTGCCAGGGCTTCTGTAAGTAAAGGTTATTCCACGCCTACTATCGCAGAAGTGAGGTCGTCTGATAACAACATCAACAATAACCTGCAAGCAGAGTCAGGCTGGAATTATGAATTGGGCTTAAGGTATAAAACTGGGAATAACCGTTTTTATGCTAACGGAAATATATTCCATTACGAGTTAAAAAATGCTATTGTAAGAAGACTAAATCAAAATGACGCTGAATATTTCATAAATGCAGGCGGAACAAAACAAGAAGGAATTGAACTGGAAACAGCCTTATGGATAATCAAAAACAATGCTTCATGGTTAACAGGATTACAGCTAAGAAGCAATTATACCTGGAGCCAATTTAAATTTGAAGATTTTGTAAGCGGCACTAGCAATTACACGGGCAACCAACTTACCGGTGTTCCAAAAAATGTATGGGTTAATAGTCTCGAATTTAATTTCAAGAAAGAACTTTACCTCTTTGCTCAACACAACTACACCTCAGCAATTCCTCTAAATGATGCCAATACCACCTTTTCTAAAAGGTACCATCTGCTTGAAGTAAAAGCCGGAATAAAAAACCTAAGGTTAAGCAGAACCTGTCTTGATTTTTTCGCAGGCTTAAATAATCTACTAAATGTTGATTATAGCTTAGGCAATGATTTAAACGCCGCAAATGGGAGGTATTTTAACCCCGCCCCAGGAATTAATTTTTATACTGGCCTTTCTATTAAATTGTAATCTTTAAATCGCATCATATAAATCAAACATTTACATGATGCGATTATGCTACAAGCTAAAAAGCCTGCTGTTTTTCATTTTCTCTAATTACGACATCGCTAACTACTACATCTACTCCATAACGCTTTTTCCCGTCTTTACTGTCATAACTATTTGCCTGTAACCTGCCCTCTACCCTTAAGCCTGTACCCTTTTTAACCTGAGCTTCAGCAATGTCTGCTTTTGCATTCCAGAAAGTTAAATTAAACCATTGCACTCTTTTTACTTCTTCACCCCCAGAATTTCTATAGGTTTCGTTTATGGCCAGGTTAACCCTTGCTAATTTTTGATTTCCAAAAGTTTTAATCTCTGCATCTGCTCCTGCAAATCCGCTCAATACTACTTTGTTAATTGCACTTTCCATGATCTTTAAATTTTAAGTTTCTAAATGTTTAACGAACAGCTATCACCTCGATAACCGACAGGACAAAATTGTGAACTGCATCAAAAATTAGTCGGATCGTAAACATTTATAGTCGTTTATAAACGTTTATACACGGAAAACATGCATTTAAAGCTGCAAGGGAATGTTTTATTTTTTTTTATTCCGTCATTTTATTTTATAAATTAGGTCATCATCCCATAATAAAAAAAGAAATTATTATGGAACGTTTATGTTTAGACTGCGGAACCCTGATTAGAGGAAGGGCCGATAAAAAATACTGCGATGATTCTTGTCGCAACAATTACAACAATCGTTTAAAGATTGAGGATAATCTCGTGATTAACAGGGTAAATAGCATACTAAGAAAGAATCGTGCAATCCTTGCTGCTCTTAATCCAAATGGTAAAACCAAGGTTACCGGTAAAAAGCTAATTTCGGCAGGCTTTAATTTTGAATACCATACTTACTGTTATGAAACCCAGAACAGTAACACATACATTTTCTGCTATGAATACGGTTACTTAATTTTAGGTGATGACAGGTACCTGCTGGTAAAAAGGGAGGAAAAGCTTTGGTTGGCCTAGTTCAAAATGCTTTGATTTGCTGGTGTTATGTTCAGTATAAAAAGACGCATATAATCTCCCGCAAATTTCGCAGAAAAGCGCTGATTTGTGATTTACGCTGCGTTAATCTGTGTGATCAGCGGGAAATTAATAACCATTATACAATTAACTTATCACTAGATTAAACACCTAAAATTGTAGAAAGCTCATCGTATGATTTTTTTATTCTGGAGGAGATGATTAGTTTTATCAGATAAAAACTCCTTATTTTCGTTCAGTTTCTTTCATCCCCCCTATTTTATTTAACGAACATGCTGATAACTAAATTACCCCTGATATTACAAACAGCATCAAATTTAGTTTATAACCCGCTTGATTATCAAATAAATAATCTACAAATAGAAAGTGAAAGTCAGGAATATGCAGCCTGTACTTTTGAATTAAACAGATTAAAAATCAAATATCGCCTTGCTAAAATTACCCCAACCAAGGCTGGTCAATTTGTAACCATATGGAAGCGGAATGAAGCAGGAATTACTACTCCGTTTAATGATCAGGATGAATTTGACCTATTAATAATATCTGCCAGTAGTGTTGACCGATCTGGCCAGTTCATTTTTCCAAAAGACATATTGGTACAACATAAAATTATTACCAAAAATGGAATAGAAGGTAAAAGAGGGATTAGGATTTATCCGCCCTGGGATACAGTAACCAATAAACAGGCAGAGAAAACCCAACAGTGGCAGGTGCCTTATTTTCTTCAGATTGATATTAATGAAAATATCGATCTTGCAAGGGCCAAGAAATTAATCGGCAATGGAATTAAACAAACAGAATTTTAAAATCCCTGTTAAACTCAGCAAGTTTCGGGTAGTTTACCTTTTCTTTCCAAACTACTTTTGGATATAAATTATTCAATACCATGAAAGCACAAGAAGAAATCAATTTCAATCGTATAGCCGAAGCCATTAGCTATATCAAGGCGAATTTTAAAACACAGCCTGGTTTAGAAGAAATTGCAGAGAAAGTAAATTTAAGCCCTTTTCATTTCCAAAGATTATTTAGCGAATGGGCTGGCACTACCCCTAAGCGTTTTTTGCAGTACATCAGCATTGGTTATGCCAAAGAAATGCTGAAAGAAAACCAAAGTTTATTCGATACCGCATTGGAAACCGGCTTATCGGGAACCAGCAGACTGCACGATCTTTTTGTAAACATTGAAGGGATGACGCCCGGAGAATATAAAAACGGTGGCGAAAACCTCCAAATCAATTATAGTTTTGCAGAAAGTCCGTTCGGTAATATCATTGTAGCCAGCACCACAAAAGGAATATGCCATATCGCTTTTTATGATGACGAAAGCATTGCTTTGGCGCATTTGCAACGCCAATTCCCAGCAGCTCAATACCAGCAGATATTGGATAAAGAACAACAAAATGCTTTATATATTTTCAGTCACGATTGGAGCAAATTGCACCAGATCAAACTGCATTTAAAAGGCACTGATTTCCAGTTAAAAGTTTGGGAAGCTTTGTTAAAAATCCCTATGGGTAAATTGGCCACTTATGGCAACATTGCCAAACAATTACAAAATCCTAATGCATCCAGAGCGGTGGGCACGGCGATTGGAGATAATCCGGTGGCGTTTCTCATTCCTTGTCACCGGGTAATACAATCAAGCGGTGCCTTGGGCGGCTACCATTGGGGAGTGAACAGAAAAACAGCCATGATTGGCTGGGAGGCCGCAAAAGCTAATGTTTAACCCGCATGATCAAACATGCAGATATTTCAACGGTAGAACTCAAAAAACATTTTAAAAACAAAGATATTTGCCTTGGCGGAAATGCCCGGTTGAAAATTTACGGACTACTTAAATGTACATCGGGAAAGCGGATGAAGAAAGAAAACCGTGTATTTTTCCGTTCTGTAGATGAAGCGCTTCAACATGGCTACCGCCCGTGCGGGCATTGCTTAAAAACAGCATATAAACAATGGATTTATTCAATACCAAAATAGATGTTAACCAAAATCTGCTCCCATACGGTGGAACGGTAAATTATTATGGAAAATTATTCCAGCTACCGGAAGCCGATCATTATTTCGATGTACTGATGAATACTGTTGAATGGAAGAATGATGAAGCTTTTATTATGGGTAAACACATCATCACCAAAAGAAAAGTAGCCTGGTATGGAGATGAAGCCTATTCTTATACCTACTCCAATAAATCGAAAATGGCCTTACCATGGACAAAGGAGTTACTGGAGCTAAAAAAAATATCAGAAGAGCAAACGGGTACCGCATTTAACTCTTGTTTGCTTAATTTATACCACAACGGTGATGAAGGCATGGCCTACCACAGTGACGACGAGAAGGCCTTAGCTAAAGATTCTGCCATTGCATCATTAAGTTTCGGTGCAGAACGAAGGTTTCTTTTCAAACACAAAAAAACTAAAGAAACGGTAACTTTATTTTTAGAAAATGGAAGTTTATTGGTGATGAAAGATGAAACACAAACCAATTGGCTGCACCGCCTTCCACCAACTAAAAAAGTAAGTAAGCCAAGAATAAACCTAACCTTTAGAACAATGGAGGTTTAGTTTAAACCAGACTTATTTATCATCCTAAGGGATAAATTATCGTATAAAAATCAATGTAAATGACTGATTTTTTTTGCGAATGTTAGATTATAAGGATCGTCATTCCCAACTCGATTGGGAATCGTAATGCAAGCGCTTTAAGATTCCCGCCTGCGCGGGAAAGACGACCATTCTATTGGAATGTGTCAATGGTAACCTGTCGAAGACAAATATTTTGTCTCCGATCAATAAAAAGTCTTCGACAAGCTCAGATTGACAACAATTTTAATTGAGTTAAGGTATAATATAATCCCAACCAATATAACTTCAAAAAATCTTAGTGCTTAAACTCCTTAATATCTACAATACGGTCATCATCAGCATTTTTCTTTAAGAAAGATGTTCCATTTGCATTCACTACCCAGGTATAATCTCTTTGAATATTTCCAACAAGGGTTTCAGGTTCATTTATTAATGCTGCTGGCAATGGCAGGTTAAAAGTTTCGCCCGTTGCCGTATTTACCTGGTACAAGGAATTGGCGGTTAAAAAGGCTAACGTGGTTTTATCGCTAGAGTACATGAAAAATTTCCCCTGGATACGCTCGTCAGGATTTTGTCTCTTAATAGGATAAACCCTTGAATTTATAGTCGTGATAAAAAAATCGTTATTCACCAAAATATTACTACGTGTTAATTCTTCTAAACCGTTTGTATATTTTTTATCTTCAGCACCTTTTGATGGTTTATTCAGGCTCACCACTTCGGTTTTCCCATCATTAACAGAAATGATATAAAACGGAGCCATTTTACCCGTTTCATTAGCTACCTGTACCAATACAGCAGTTTTTTGTGTATTGATGAATGATGCAACAATAAATTTCTGCGCAGCGGCATTTGGGGCATCGTCAACAATAATAGTGGTATCTTTATATTGAATGGCAAAGCGATCGGCTGCTGCCACAGCACCAGAATCTGTTTTTACGATAGTAAGTACATTTTTCTTCGATTTCGGGAAAACATTAAAATCGTCACTGGCAGTAAACGGTTTTGCCTTGTAGGCTTTTTCAGATTTACCGCAGCCAAATAAAACAACGGAAAGTAAGAGTGAGTAAAGCGTAATTTTCATAGGTATAGCTATTTATTTTTTGCTAATTTATAATCTTTATTGCGCTTATTTTATCAAAGTCACCAGAAAATTACCACATCTGCTTAAAAAACGCAACAGATTGTGTTTATAACAGTATTCCACTATTTTAATTATAAAGACCACAGCCTCTGGGCATTTGCATCTCCTTCAGATTCAAACGCCTTACCTTCTGTGTTTCGGCGGTAGAATTTGACTACTTCAGACTAAATTCCTTATTTTTGATTAACAGATAACCAATGGCAAACACACCGAATTTTCTCGCTAAAAACAAAAGCGTAATCTTATATGGGGTTTTCCTGGCTGCACTACTGTTTTTGCTGAAGTGGCTTGAACTTCGTTTTATTATCATCGACCATGCCTTCGAAATTTATGCGGGTTCGATAGCCGTTATTTTTACCGCTTTAGGCATTTGGCTCGCGCTTAAATTAACCAGGCCCAAAACCATACTGATCGAAAAAGAAGTTTTTACCGGAAAGCCTGAAACATTTATCCTCAATGAAAAAGAACTGACCAAACTCAACATCAGCAAAAGAGAGCTTGAAGTTTTGCAGCTCATGTCTGCAGGTTTAAGCAACCAGGAAATTGCGTTAAAGTTATTTGTTTCTTTAAACACCATAAAAACACACAACGCCAGGCTTTTCGAAAAACTGGAGGTTAAACGCAGAACACAGGCTATAGAAACAGCAAAAAGACTTAGTATTATCCCTTAATGGATTAACACATTAGTATTAAAAGGCTACCAATCTGAAAAATCACCCTAAAGTATGAGGGTTAGAAAAAATAATCGAAGCAATTTTGTGGTGTAAACCTCTTAAAATTATAAACAGATGAAACCATCATGAGCAAACGCTCACAGACAGAGATGAATATTGCTCATGATAGCTTCATCACAATTAAAAAACAAACTATATACTGATGAAAAAGAACGTAATGGTATTTGGATTAATCGCCGGCTTAATTGTATCAACCTTGATGGTGCTCTCTATAGCGAGATGTTATAACGACCCGAACCTTGAGCATAGTATGCTTATCGGCTATGCCTCAATGGTATTGGCTTTTTCCTTTATTTTTGTTGGCATAAAAAACTACCGCGATAAGTATAACAATGGATTAATCACTTTCGGCAAAGCACTTAAAATCGGTGCATTGATCAGCTTGGTGGCTTCTACCATATATGTTATTGTCTGGTTGATTGATTATTACGTATTTATGCCTGATTTTATGGATAAATATGTTGCCCAGGCACTTAGAGAAGCCAAAGCAGATGGCGCATCCGCAGCTGAGCTGGCAACAAAAACAAAAGAACTGGCTTCCAGTCAGGAAATGTACAAAAACCCGATCATGGTAGTTTTATTTACCTATATGGAAATACTGCCTGTAGGGATATTGATCTCATTGGTAGCAGCACTCATTCTGAAAAGAAAACCGGACACTCCGTTAAGTGTAAAAACCGCTTAGGATACCTGTTAATCTGATCTCCTTTTATTAATTTTAAGCCATTAAAAACAGCTATGTATACGATACCCTTTACCAATATAGATTGGAGCCAGATAGAAAAAGTAGAATACCCTGGCGAAACAGGCACAGCAACATGGCAAACCTTAAACCTTGACGGCTTAAGGATCAGGATTGTAGCCTACTCTGCGGGCTACCTTGCCGGTCATTGGTGCCGGAAAGGTCACATTGTACATTGTTTGGCAGGTAGCTTTGTAAGTGAAATGGAGGATGGATCAACATTCGCACTTAGCACGGGGATGACATATGTGGTTTCTGACGATTTAAGTTCACACCGATCTGTATCACAGGAAAGTGTGAAACTTTTAATCATTGATGGCAGTTTCTTAAAACCAAGTTAATGAAAATATTTATCGAAACAGACCGTTTAATCTTACGCGAGTTATTACCTACAGACGCCGATGGCATGTTTGAAATGGATGGTGATCCTGAAGTGCATCTTTATCTTGGCAATAATCCTGTAAAATCAATCGAGCAAAGTATCGCAGAAATCGAATTTATCAGAAAACAATATATCGAAAATGGTATTGGCAGATGGGCTGTTATTGAAAAATCGACAGGTAATTTTGTAGGTTGGTCGGGCTTAAAACTAATTAAAGAATCTACCAATAACCATATTAATTATTACGATCTGGGGTATCGGTTCAGTAAACGGTTTTGGGGAAAGGGCTATGCTACAGAAACTGCAATGGCGGTACGAGACTATGGTTTTAATGAACTCAATCTGCATGAAATTATTGGCATAGCAGATATCGATAACCTGGGGTCTATTCATGTTCTGGAAAAAGTGGGCTTAAAACGGATCTCTACTTTCGATTACCGCGGCATAAAACACCACTGGATGAAGATTGAAAAACCAATTTAGCGCTTTCAAAAAGCAATCTTGTCTTTTATGGTTTAGTTTTTGATGCTAAAAAGGAAAATCATTTAAACCTTACATTATGAAACACCTAATCTTCTGTGGAATGCTGCTCTTATTATTGAGTTCTTGTAAAGAAAAATTAGATCCGGCGAGCTTTACCAATACCAAATGGGAGTTAACATCGCTGCCAGGTTTAACCTTACCCACAACAGCAAAAGCAACGCTAAACTTTGCCGACAGCCTTAAAATCAGTGGAAAATCGTTTTGTAACAATTACGGCGGCCAGGGAGAAATTGCAGATAATAAAATAACCGTTAAAAATGTTTTTGGCACAAAAATGTTCTGTCAGGAAACTGATGCAGCCGAACGTGCTTACTTACATGCCCTTAATCAGGTTAATGGTGCTAAAATAACTGACAATAAGCTACATCTGTTGAATGGTGATAAAACCTTGTTGGTTTTCAACAAAACAAACTAGAATCTTTACATGCATAAAAAGGCTGAATAAAGTATTTTTACTATTTTCGGCCTTTTGAGTTTAACGCAGGAGTGATGCCATCGATAACAGAAGATCTGAAGTTTTTTTTCTCAACCATAAGGAAAGCATTTAATTTATTTCAGCAGAATGATCCCTTACGCCTGGCTGGCGCTACTGCTTTTTTCACCAATTTCGCCCTACCCCCAATATTAATTATCCTCATCAGGCTGTTTGGTATGTTTACCGATAGACGCCTATTGGCTACACACCTTTTCGAACGCCTGGCCAGTATTCTCGACAATGAGAGTATTTTACAGATCAGAACAACCCTCAGGAATATCCGTGGTATCGATCAGGCCTGGTATGTTACTTTCTTTAGTTTTATATTTTTCCTTTTTGTAGCTACCACCCTGTTCAATGTGATTAAAAACTCTTTAGAGCAGATTTGGAATATCGGCCAAAAAGATAAAAAAGGGATTGTTAACACCCTTAAATCGAGGGCTATATCCGTTACGATTATCTTATTTGCAGGCATATTATTTTTTATAGGCTTGCTGGCCGATAGTGTGCAGGCTTATATTGGTGCCTATCTAAAAAACGGTTCTCCTTCTTTCGGATTGGTCTTAACTTCGATCATCAACCAATTGGTTTTTGTGATCATCGTAACCACCTGGTTTACCATACTTTTCAGGTATTTAACAAACGGACGCCCTACCTGGCGTGCCGCAATTTCTGGAGGCTTGTTAACCGGATGCCTTTTTACGGCAGGAAAGTATATTTTAAGGATTTTATTGCCTTTGAGTAACATCAGTAACATCTATGGATCAGCAGGTTCGATTATCGTCATTATGCTTTTCGTATTCTACTCTTCGTTGATATTTTATTTTGGCGCATCTTTTATTAAAGCGTTAAGCGTCGGTCGGGCCACACCCATTGTACCAAAAAACGGATCGTTTGCTTACGAACTTACCGAGGTTGAACCGGAAAAAGAGAATTAATTAAGCTTGGAACGAGCGTTTATCAAAATTACTTATTTGTTCAGGTTGAAAATTAACTTATCAAGAAGGCTTTTTAACTGGTTAATTTCTTCAAGGCTCACACCGAGATTATCGCTCAGCTGAGCACGCAATACAGGGGCCTTTTCTTTTAAAGCACTGCCTTTTTCTGTCAGGGATATTACAATACTCCTTTCATCTTTTAAAGACCTAACCCGTTCAACCAGTCCGGTTTCCTGCATCCGCTTAAGCAACGGGGTCAAAGTATTTGATTGTAACATCAGTTTTTGTGAAAGCACCGTTAAACTAACCGAATCAGTTTCCCAAAGCACCATTAGCACAAGATACTGCGGATAAGTAATTCCCAAACTATCGAGTACTGGCTGATAGCATTTAGTTACCAACCTGGAAGCAGCATAAAGCGGGAAGCACAATTGATTTTCGAGTTTAATAGCATCATTTATTTCCATCACAACTTTCTTTACTAATAATAACAAAATATTCAGCTAAGTAAATAATTTTTAACTGAAATTTTCTATCACGAGCCTAATCATTGAAATCGTTATTGCAGGATGCCCAATAACGATTTCATTTTGATTCTATTAAATTACTTCCAGCTTAACATCGATGTTTCCGCGGGTGGCGTTAGAGTATGGACAAATTGTATGGGCTTTTTCTACCAGTTGCTGAGCTTGCGCCGCCTCAACTCCTGGTATATGTACCTGTAGCGATACACCAAGTACAAAACCTCCCTGCCCATTCGAATGAAGAGCAACATTTGCTTTAACTGTAGAAGGTTCTTCAGGTTTAACTTTTGCCTGGCCCATAACTAAATTAAGTGCACTATCAAAGCAAGCTGCATAGCCTGCAGCAAAAAGTTGTTCGGGGTTGGTATAACCTTGTTCGCTTCCACCCAATTCTTTTGGCATTCTAACTTCTAATTCCAATGCACCATTTTCACTTGTTATTTTTCCATTACGGCCACCAGTTACGGTAGCACTAGTTTCATACAACGTTTTCATATTATATTTATTTTTTTTAAATCGCAAACGATTATATCGTTTGCGATACAAATATAAATATCTATTTATTAAAAACAAACTTTATTGCTAAAACTTATTTCTTTAAAATATTGGGCACAAAAAAAGGTGTCCACTAGTTAATGAACACCTTTTAAATTTTTAATAAGTAGGCTTACAAAATCCGGTAACCTAAGCCAACTGTAAATAAGTTTAACTTAGTACCAGGATAACCTGCTTTATTGATTTTTGATAAGCCAAGTTCGTAACGCGCATCAAAGCTTAATTTTTTAAGGTCTAAACCTGCTCCAAACTGCCATGCCAAAGCCTGATTTTTAAAGTCGGCCCTGAAAACGCTCCCTGCAGCCTGACCAAAACTTTGATTTTCATCTAATATCAACGAAAACATTGGTCCGGTGTTTAAACGGAGTCCAATACCAGCGGCACCAAACTTAGTACCAACCAATAATGGCACATCTAAACTTGTAAAACGTACTTTATTTACCTCTCCCGTTGACTCACTTACCAAATCTGCTTTCTTTCCCGACACATAAAGTTCAGGTTGGAAGTAAACGCCAGCCGCACCTACCCTGGCCCAAAGACCACCGTAAAAACCAGCGCGGTTGTTACTGTTAAAAGTGTTTTCACTATCAAATTTCGAAAAATTTGCACCAGCTTTAATGCCCAGCTGGAAAGATGGCAGTACCTGTGCGCTGGCGAATAAGCCAACAAGCAAAAAGGCAACGGTTAAAGATAAAAATTTCATATGCGATTAATTTTAGCTGGTGGCATTGTTAATGGCTTCCTGTTCTTTTAAAGCATCAACATTGTTTTTATCACCAAAGTTTTGTGTTTTACCTGCAAAGTAATCTAAAATTCCCGAAATAGTATCTAAGTTATCAGCTAAATTTTGATGAATATCCGGTAAATCTTTTTCCAGGCGGTTATCGCCCAATTCGATGTTATCTACTTCAATTTTACCAATTTTTTGAATAAGTGCCTGCTGAGAGTTTTGCAAATCTTCCAATTCACGCACGATCTTTTCCATTAATTCAAACTTCTTTAAAGTATTCATAGGTTCTTATTTTTAGTTAAACTATTCCTTATAAACCCCTTAGTGCTGGTTTTGTTTTATTTAGCCAATCTTTTAACAAAACAGATTTGGAAATACCGAAAACAACTAATAAATTAGTTTAAAATTATTAGTTATGAAAAATCTCCTTCCAATATTGGCCTTATTGGTTTTAAGTTTAGCCAGTTACGCACAAAATGTAAATACAGTAGATAAGGAGAAACTTTTCGATTTTTATCAGACCCAGCGTTACGGCGATGCCGCTCAATACCTCAAAAGTATTTACGGCGAAGAAGTGAATGATTTCAAAACCCTCAGCCAGATTGGTTATTGTTTTTTAATGGCTGGTAATAATGTAGAAGCCGAAAAATTTTACACCAAGGCCTATTCATTACAACCGCAAAACCTGCCTATTCTTTTCAGCCTCGGCAGTATTAATACAAAAAGGGGTAATACCGAAAAGGCTAAATTGTATTACAGTGAAATTGTAAAAATAGACAGCAATAATTTTAATGTGTATAAACTGTTAGCCAATTTGTACAGTTCTCCAAAAGATGATTCGCTTAAACTCATTTACCTCTCAAAGGCTAATCTGATCAATCCGATAGAGGGTGATGTTGCTGCCGATCTGGCTGAGGTACATGCTGCTTATCAGCGATATGAAAAAGCTTATGATGTGCTTAATATTGCCATTAAGGGAGATAGTGATAACCTCGTGCTGCAAAGAGCGAAACTTCCCATTGCCAATCAGCTTAAAAAATACAGCGAAGTGATTGCATCAGGAGAGAAATTATTGAAAGATGCTGCAGATGCAGGGGTAATAAAAGACGTTGCAAAAGCTTATTATTATACCAAAAAGTATCAAAAAGCAATCGACCTTTTTAAACAATTAGAGGTCGCAGCAATGGAAAATGAGGCTACCTTATATTATACATCACTTAGTTACCGGGCTTTAAAAAATTATCCGCAGGCGGCTATTTATACCAGGAAAACCATCGATGAGGCCATTTCGCCCAATACTTCCAGTTATTATTCTTTGTTGGGACTGGTTTATGAAGAAAATAATCAACTGGCTTTGGCAAGCGCAGCCTACAAAAAAGGTTTACAATTTAAAGCAACAGCAACTTTATATTATCGTTTGGCCGTATTTTATGATACGCGTTTAAAACAGGAAAAAAATGCACTTAAATATTATAACCTTTATTTAAAAAGCAAGCCCAGCTTAACCGATGATAAAGAAGAAATTAAATTTTCAAAGGATAGGATTGCACAGCTAAATCTTACTGATTAAACCAGATCTTCGAAAACAGGTTTTACATTATCCCAAAATTCATCTAAGGCAATTATTCTGGGTTTAAAAAAGGAGATTAATGTAGGCCAGTGTTGTTGATTAAAAATGCTCACTCCGGAAATGCTGATCGAAATCTGTGATACCGTTTTACCGAAATCATCGGTTGTATCTTTAATCCACTCCCATTCTTCGTTTACGGTATTGGTAAATAAGAGTTTAAATTCTTCAAACTGTTCGAAAATAAGGTGTCTGATATCAGTATCAGGATGTGATAACTGAATGCTGATAAAGGCTTTTTTACCATCAACATCCATTTTAAAGAAGATATTCTTCACACCCGTTTTGTAGTTCGTCCAGTTTACGGTAGAACCACTCACCGAAGGGACGGGTTTTATGTATTGCCCGAAACTGATCCAAAACTGTTGGCGCAAGCGTGCTGCTTCTTCTTTACTGTACATTTAATATTTAAAATCGATAAGAGCTATATCATAAAGTTAATTTCAATTCGAATTGTCACGTTGAGCCTGTCGAAACGCCTACCATACATTATGCTGGTCCTTCGACAGGCTCAGGATGACAAATCTATAATATTGATATAATCTCTTTTAACGAAGCTGCAATTATAAGCGATTAATATTTATATTCAAAATGATAGCTACCTGATCCTATTTCTTCCTTTTTATCGTTTTTTGGCAATATCACTGTAGCGGTTGCATTGGCCGGAACGGTTACATCAAGTTTGAAAACACCATCTGCAATTGTCCATGATGACTTAACAGTACCATACACCGTTTCCAGTTCTGCGGATGCGCTGGTTAATTTTCCTCCTGGCCTTGGTGCAATTAAAATGGTTTTGTAGCCTGGCTGTGCTGATACCGGATTAATGCCGGCAATATTTTTATACATCCAATCGCCGATAGCTCCATAGGCATAATGGTTAAAAGAATTCATATCCGCCGTTTGGAAAGAACCATCCTGTTTAATACCGTCCCAACGCTCCCAAATGGTGGTTGCCCCCATTTTAACCGGATATAACCACGAAGGGTAACTTTCCTGCAGTAATAGATTGTAAGCTACATCTTCGTGTCCAAAGCGACTTAATACATGGCAAAGGTATGGTGTACCCAAAAAACCTGTCGTCAGGTGGTTTCCGTAATCTTTTACATTATCTACCAGTCTTTGTGCAGCCTGTGCACGTAAGTTTTCAGGCAACATATCAAACTGTAAGGCCAGTACATACGCAGTTTGGGTGTTAGAGATCAGCTTTCCATTCGGCGTCATATTTTCTTTAATATATGCTGCTTTAATCTGCTCCAATAGTGCAGTGTATTTGGTTGCATCATCTGTTTTGCCCAATACCTTTGCAGCATTTATAAGCAACTGTGTAGAATGCGCATAAAATGTTTGAGCAATCATGTACTTATCAGTCACCGCGGCACGGCCATCATTATCATCATTAGGACGGTAAAACAACCAATCGCCAAAGTGGAAACCCGTGTTCCAAAGATTGTTCTTTGCCACTGAAGAAATATAATCGACCCACTTTTTCATACTGCCATACTGGGCTTCCAATATACCTTTATCTCCATAGGATACATACATATCCCAGGGGATAATAGTGGCAACATCGGCCCAACCGGCAGAACCTGCGTCATTTTGGTTGAGCACATTCGGAACAACAAAAGGAACACTCCCGTTAGGAAGCTGATCTGCTGAAACATCTTTTAGCCATTTGGTAAAAAAGCCCGATACATCCATGTTATATGCAGCTGTTGTAGCAAATGCCTGTGCATCGCCTGTCCAGCCCAAACGTTCGTCTCTTTGCGGACAATCTGTTGGCACATCAACAAAATTCCCTTTCTGTCCCCATGAAATGTTATGCTGCAATTGATTTAGCAAAGGATTTGAAGTCGTGAATTTTCCGCTGGTTTTCATATCCGAATAAACAGCTACGGCGGTAAGGTTTTCCAGTTTCAGTTCGCCGGGGTATCCATCTATTTTGACGTACCTAAACCCCTGAAAAGAAAAATGAGGTTCAAATACCTGTTCGGTTCCGCCTTTTAAAATATAATTATTCTGTTGCTTGGCCGACCGGAGGTTAGTGGTATAAAAATTTCCTTCCTTGGTTAATACCTCAGCATGGCTAATGGTAATTTTGGTGCCTGCTGCACCTTTGGCTTTTAATATTACCCAGCCCACTAAATTCTGCCCAAAATCAACCACAGTTTCACCTTTTGGGGTTTTAAATATTTTTAAGGCTTTAAACGTTTCATGTTTGCTTACCTGCGGTCCGCTCATCCCAACCAGTCTTTCAGGGCTATTGGCGAGCTCCTGCACAGGTTTCCAGGAAGTGTTTTCTTTAAAGCCAATATTGTTCCAGCCTTGGGGTTCTAAACGGGCATCGTAGGTTTCTCCGTCATAAATATTGGAGGCTAGTATTGGTCCATAACCTGTTTTCCAGCTGTTATCGCTTATAATGGTTTCTGTGGTTCCATCAGTATATTCCACTTCCAGTTGCAGCAGTAAAGCCCTGGTATCGCCATAAAATTGTTTTTGATTACTAAATCCGATGCGTCCCTTGTACCAGCCATCGCCTAGCGCAACACCAATTACGTTGGCCCCTTTCTTTAGCGACTGTTTAACATCGTAAACCTGATATTGAATATGATCTTTATAACTTGTCCACCCTGGTGCAAAATAAGCATCACTAACGCGCCCGCCATTAATATTGGCCTCATACAAACCCTTAGCAGTAATGTAAGCCATGGCAGATTTTACTTCTTTTTTCAGGTTAAATTCTTTTCTAAATAATGGACTAGCTAGGGAAGTATCTTTTCCTGCTACCGAAATCCATTTTGCACTCCAGTCCTCCGCTTTTAAACCTGTTTGAAAAAACTGAACCGGCGACCATGCAGATGCATTTCCGTGGTTGTCTTTTACCCTAACCTGCCAGTAGTATTTAGTTTTTGAGGATAAACCAGGGCCATCATATGAAACAAGTACCGATTGATCGCTGTTTACACTTGCCTTCCATAAAACTTTATCAATATTTACTGTTGTACCGAGTCTGATTTCGTAACTGCCCTGTTTGGTGTTTTTTAAATCCGAAATGATTTTCCAGCTAAATCTGGGTTTTGGATTATCAATACTAAAAGGATTTACTAAATGCTCAACGGTTAAATCTTTTACCGAAATTTTCTGCGCCAAAACATTCGTTGAAAATAAAAGCAATAAGGCAAGGGTAGTTATTGTGCCTGAGGTACGGAAATTCTTGTTCATATTGGTTAGCGTTAATTTTTTAGTCTTAACTACACGATAATCAGAAATATTATTTAACCAACCATCCTGTACTGTTATGAAAAATTAAGCGTTAACACAACGACAATAATTTAATAAAGCACCGCTTATCAAACACTAAAAACAACAAGCGAACAGCAAAAATACGGATTATCGATTCATTAACCGGGCAACATATTTGCCAATAATATCGAATTCTAAATTTACTGTATCGCCAACTTCAACTTCCTGTAAATTGGTATGTTCGAAAGTATAAGGGATGATAAATACCGAAAACTCGCCTGGCTCAGAATTTACAACAGTTAAGCTAATACCGTTTACACAGGCAGAACCTTTTTCTACGGTTACATTTCCGGCCGAAGCATCGTATTTAAAGCGGTACTCCCAGCTACCGTCCAGTGCTTCACGTTTCACGCAAACAGCAGTCTGGTCTACATGGCCCTGCACAATATGACCATCTAAACGGGCATTCATCTGCATGCAGCGCTCAAGGTTAACTTTACTGCCTACTTTTAAACCATCGAGATTGGTTTTGTTTAGCGTTTCATCTATAGCGGTAACGGTATGTGTTCCATCATTTAAAGCTACAACTGTCAGGCACACCCCATTATGGGCTACACTCTGGTCGATTTTCAGCTCATGGCTAATTGCAGAAGAGATGGTAAAGTGGATATTGGTATGGTCGTTTTTAATGGCAGTAACTTCGCCAAGTGTTTCTATAATTCCTGTGAACATTTTTTTATTTATTTACAATAAGGTCGTCATTTCGACTGGAGTGCAGCGAAATGGAGAAATCTATATTATTTTAACTTATAGATTTCTCCACTACGGTTGAAATGACGATCCCACACAATGACGATTCATTTATTCTAATATTTCAATCTGTTTTTTCTCCAATCAGAGCTATTTTTAACCACTGCATCCCCCAACTTCACCTCCTTTTTATCAAACAGCTTTGCAGCAATTACCGCGGCAATTAAGGCTTCTGTTTCATCCTGTACCTTTAAGTTTTCTGGCTTAAAGTATTTACCTACAAAATGTGTATCGAAATTACCCGTTTTAAAAGCCTCGTGCTGCATCACAAATTTACCAAAACCCAAAGTAGTTTCTATCCCCGTAATATCATATTCTTCAATAGCCCTCACCATCCGCTCAATCGCTTCTTCCCTATCTTTCCCATAAGTGATCAGTTTGGCAATCATCGGATCATAATAAATCGGTATTTCCATGCCCTGTTCAAAGCCATCATCAACCCTTACCCCATTGCCTTTGGGCGTACTGTAAGTCTGCAAAGTGCCAATATCGGGCAGGAAATTATTCGCCGGGTCCTCAGCATAAACGCGAAGTTCTATCGCATGCCCACTGATTTTTAAGTCCTCCTGATTAAAACTCAGCTTTTCGCCGGAAGCAATTTTTAGCTGCTCTTTTACCAGATCTATCCCTGTAATTAGTTCGGTTACCGGATGTTCTACCTGTAAGCGGGTATTCATTTCCAGGAAAAAGAAATCGAGGTTTTCATCCAGGATAAATTCTACCGTACCTGCGCCGGTATAATTAACCGAACGGGCCACATCTACAGCACATTTACCCATCCGCTGCCTGATTTCTTCAGTTAAAACCGATGAAGGCGCCTCTTCTATCACTTTCTGGTGACGGCGTTGTACAGAGCATTCCCGTTCAAAAAGATGAACAATATTACCATGGGTATCGCCCAAAACCTGTATTTCGATGTGCCTTGGTGAGGTAACATAACGTTCTATAAAAACAGCGCCATCGCCAAAGGCCGAGGTAGCCTCACTTACCGCAAGCTGCATCTGTTCTTCAAAATCTTCAGCCCGCTCTACAATGCGCATCCCCTTACCTCCGCCCCCTGCAGCTGCTTTGATCAAGATGGGGAAACCAACTTCGATTGCGCGGTGTTTTGCCTCGCTTACATCCTGAATGGCCTCTTCAGTCCCAGGAACCATAGGGATATTATATTTTAATGCTGCTGCCTTTGCAGATAATTTGTTACCCATGGTTTCCATGGCCTGCGGCGAAGGACCAACCAGGATGAGCCCAGCATCGGCAACTTTCTGTGCAAAACCTGCATTTTCTGATAAAAACCCATAACCTGGGTGAATGGCCTCTGCACCGGTTAATTTACAGGCTTCGATAATCTTCTCTCCTACCAGGTAACTTTGGTTGGATGGAGCCGGCCCAATACAAACCGCCTCATCGGCATAACGTACATGCAGCGCATTACGGTCTGCTTCTGAAAAAACAGCTACTGTTTTGATGCCCATTTCCTTTGCAGAACGCATGATACGCAAAGCAATTTCGCCACGGTTAGCGATGAGCAGTTTAGCGATTGGAGTTAGGGGTTTGGAGTTGTAAGGCATTTGGCTAGACTTTATAATCTTATTAAACCGGACTATTGACTAAAAACTTCGGACTCCCGTCTCCGGACCTCCGACTATACCTACAAATGTAATATTATTTCGATAGCCTGATCGATCATTTCTGCACTCAGATCCAGATGTGTAACCAAACGGATCGTACTTGCACTGGTGGTATTGCAATGGAGTCCTTTTTCTTTCAATTGATGCACAATTTTCTCTGCCGATCCCTTTTCTACTTCAAAAATAACAATATTGGTCTCAACAGGCATTACAGACTTTACATATCTTGCGGTTGCTAAAGCATTTGCCAAAGCCTGTGCATGGGCATGATCATCTTTTAAGCGTGTTACATGATGATCGAGTGCATAAATGCCAGCGGCAGCCAAAAACCCTGCCTGGCGCATGCCTCCTCCGAAAGCTTTTCTAATTTTTCGGGCTTTATGGATCATTTGTTTGCTGCCCAATAGCACAGAGCCAACTGGTGCACCAAGTCCTTTAGACAGGCAAATCGAAATCCCATCAAAATATTTGCCGTACTCGCCCGCCTCGTCGCCAGTAGCCACAAGTGCATTAAAGATACGCGCACCGTCTAAATGCAATTTCAATCCTTTTATATTACAGAGGTGATGGATTGGGGCAATCTGCGATAAAGTATAACAGCTTCCGCCGCCTTTATTTACCGTATTTTCTAAAACAACCAAACTGGAGTTGGGGTAGTGAATATTATCTTCGTTGATTTCAGGCTCAATCAGCTCTGGCGTCAAAATTCCGCGTTCGCCATGCAACAACCTTACCGATGCACCTGAGTGATAGGCAATGCCTCCAATTTCGTAGCGGTAAACATGTGCGGTCTGATCGCAGATCACCTCATCCATGGGCTGGGTAAAACACTTGATCGCAATCTGGTTGGTCATCGTTCCCGAAGGACAGAATAATCCGGCCTCCATGTTAAAAGTCGAAGCCAGTTTTGTCTCCAATGCATGCACCGTTTCATCTTCACCAAAAACGTCGTCGCCCACTTTTGCATTCATCATGGCATCTAACATTCCGGCAGTAGGCTTGGTTACCGTATCACTCCTGAAATCTAAAAATCTGTTGTTCATTTCGCTATCTGGTTGTAAAATATTGTTGATGTTTAAAAAAAAGACCAATGCCCTTTCTGGTATAATTTTAAGGTTTTTCGGCGATTAAACGCCCTATATAGTGTATTTTTTACACACTTAATTTTCGACAACAACAAATTGTTAAAAAATTATTAAAAAAAAGGATACAAAATATAAGACTTTTTATACTTTTATCGTGCTAAAACCAAAAATAAATAAAATGATAGTAATTGCAGACGGCGGATCTACCAAAACAAATTGGTGTTTGATTAACGAGGCCGGCAGAAAAATTTACTTTAACACCGAAGGTTACAATCCATATTTTTCAAAAGGAGAGTACATTGTAAAGTCTTTGAATGAGACTCTTCCAGACCACTTGGAAAGAGAGAAATTAACAGCAGTTTATTACTACGGTGCCGGCTGTTCTACACCTGCAAATGTTAAGATTGTGGCCGATGCCATGCAACAGATCTTTACCAATGCAACCATTTTTGTAGGCCATGATTTACTTGCTTCATCTAGAGCACTCCTTGGAAACGAGCCAGGATTTGCTGCTATTTTAGGCACAGGTACAAATTCATGCCTTTATGATGGATCTGAAATCACCATGAACATCGATTCATTGGGTTATTTCCTGGGTGATGAAGGTAGCGGTTCGTACATCGGTAAACGCATTTTAAGCGATTACATGAAAGGTTACATGCCGAAAGGATTACGTGAAGCTTTTTACGACAACTACGCTTTAACCAACGAAGATATTTTCGATAACATTTATAATAAGCCACTGCCAAACCGTTTCTGCGCAAGCTTTAGTAAATTTCTGTACGATTTTAAAGATAACTACGAAGATTATGCCTTTGCTACCATTGATTATGCTTTTACTGCATTTTTCGAAGCTTTGGTAATCCACTACCCTAACTACAAAGACCACAAATTGAACTGTGTGGGTTCTGTAGGTTATAGTTTCCGTGATATTTTAAGTATTGTAGCCGATCGCTACGAAATGGGCGTGGGCAAGATTATCCGCTCACCTATAGATGATCTGGTACATTATCACCTGGAGTTAGCTCCGAAGGCTTAGTCCTAAGTCCGGAGTCTTCAGTCCGGAGTCGGATTACAACCATACAAAAAATCCCCGATTTGAAATTCAAATCGGGGATTTTTTGTATCTATATAGAAGTATCTTTCCAGCTCTTCGTCTTGTATCTCATGTCTCAGATCTAATGTCTCACATCTAAAAAGAAATCTCCTTACCAAAAAGCTTCGCGTACTTACGTTTATCAAAACGGTACAAAGTAGCCGCACGATAAGAAACACCTTTTTGTTTTTCATCAAGCTCTTTTAGCACACCAAAACTCACAATCTTCTTTCTAAAGTTCCTTTTATCGAGTTTTTTGCCCAAAACCAGTTCATAAACATGCTGCAATTGCGTTAAGGTAAATTTCTCTGGCAAGAGTTCGAAAGCAATTGGCTGGTGTTTAATCCGGCGTTTTATTTTTTCTAATCCTTTATCATAAATTTTCTGGTGATCGAAAGCCAGTTTAGGCAGATCGGTAATCGGCAACCAGTTGGCGCGTTTTGCATAGGTACTGATCGGGCGTAGCTCTTTATCTCCGCCCAAACGGATCAAAGCATAATAAGCTAAAGTAATTACCCTTCCTTGCGGGTGCCTGTGCGGATCGCCAAAAGCATAATACTGCTCCATATAAATACCACGCAAACCAGTAAGTTCGTACAAAATACGGGAGGCTGATTGATCTAAACTTTCATCAGGGCCAACAATGTTACCGGGCAGTGCCCACCAATCTTTAAACGGTTCTTCATTCCTTTCGATCAGTAGGATTTTTAATTCCTTACCATCAAATCCAAACAAAACGCAATCTATCGAGAATACAGAATCTAAATGAGGTAAAATTTGTTCCAAAGTAAAATTTAGTTATTTTAAGCAGATAAAGGTATGACTTTCAATATTAAGTAAAAAAAATAAAATAAATTACTTAGTGTAAAAAATACACACTATATTCGTGTTATAAAGATGGAGCCAAATATAAAAAATATAGCCGTATTAACTTCTGGAGGCGATGCCCCAGGAATGAATGCTGCAATCAGAGCTGTTGTACGTACCGGAATTTACCATGGCATTAACATGTTTGGTGTAATGCAAGGTTACCAGGGTTTAATTACCGACAACATAAAACCAATGGACGCCCGTTCTGTAAGTAATATTTTACACTTGGGTGGTACCATATTAAAAACTGCACGCTGTTTAGAGTTTAAAACAGACGAAGGTCAACAGATTGCCTACAATAACTTAAAGAAAAACGATATTGATGGACTAGTGGTAATCGGAGGTGACGGAACATTTACCGGAGCGAAACGCTTTTCAGAAACTTTTGGAGTTAAGGTAATCGGTATACCGGGTACAATTGATAACGACTTGGTTGGATCTGATTTTACCTTGGGTTACGATACAGCTATTAATACAGTAATCGAAGCGATTGATAAAATCAGGGATACTGCCGATGCCCACGACCGTTTATTCTTTATAGAAGTAATGGGTCGCGATTCGGGCTGTATTGCACTAAGAAGTTCGATTGCCAGTGGTGCCGAAGCTGTTTTGTTACCTGAAAAGGAAACCAGCGTTAACGAATTGATTAATAAACTAGCCTTAGGAGCTGCTACAAAAAAATCATCGAGTATTGTTATCGTGGCCGAAGGCCATAAACAAGGTGGCGCTTACGATATTGCTAAAAAGGTAAAGGAAACTTTTGATCATTACGATACCAAAGTAACCATACTTGGCCACCTTCAACGTGGTGGCAGCCCAAGCAGTTTTGACAGAATTTTGGGCAGTCGTTTAGGTTTTGCCGCAGTAAATGCGTTAATTGCAGGCGAAACGGAGCAAATGGTAGGTTTAAAAGGAAACGAAATAAAATTAACCAGCATAAGAGAGGCTTTAACCGCTCATTCTTTTAAACTCGAGCCCGATTTAATGGAAATGACAGAGGTACTTTCAATATAATATGGTAGCAGTTGTTTATAGCGGATCGAAAACAGCATTTTGGAAAATAACACAAAATGGACAGGTAGTGGCACATTGCAATACTACAGGCTTAAACCCTTGCTTTGTTGATCCAAAAACGATCTTACAGATTTTAAACAAAAAAGTTGCCTTGGTTAACAACGCAGAAAATATAAAGAAAATTTATTTCTTTGCAGCCGGAGCATCATCTGCAGACAGAAAAGAGGAATTGGCCAAAACCCTTGCATCATTTTTCAAATACAGCAAAATTGTGGTAGAGAATGATTTATTCGGTGCCGCTAAAGCTGCCTGTTATGATCGGCCTGGTATTGTTGGTATGTTGGGCAGCGGCGCACATTGCGCTTACTTTGATGGGAAAAAGCCAGTAAACAATAACTTTGGATTAGGTTATATCTTAGGCGACGAAGGTTCTTCAAATTACTTTGGAAAAATACTCCTTAGAGAATTCCTGAGCCTTAAAATGCCTAAAGACATTGAAACCAAATTCACATTAACCTACAATCTAGACCGCCCTCAAATATTAGAACGTATTTACAATAAGCCACAGGCGAATATATTTTTAACCTCATTTTTCGATTTCTTTACCCAAAACAGTAAACACGAATATATCCGTAAACTGATTGATGGAGGATTTGAAAAATATATCGAAACTTATGTTTTGCCGATGGCAGAAAAATACAACGACCGGGAGATACATATTGTAGGTAAGGTAGGTGCCGAGCTCGAAGACCGGTTAAGGTTGGTAGCTGACAGATACGACATAAAAATTAAAAGCATTATTAAAGAACCAATACAAAATTTATTAAAACATTACATTAATTAACAGAACAATGAGCAAAATTGGAATAAACGGCTTTGGCCGTATTGGCCGACTGGTTTTCAGAGCCGCATTAAAAAGAGGATTAGATATTGTAGCGATCAACGATTTGATCGAGCCAGATTATATGGCATACATGTTAAAATATGATACTACGCATGGCAAATTTGATGGCACTATTGAAGTTGTTGATGGTAATTTAGTGGTTAATGGTAAAACAATCCGCGTAACTGCAGAAAGAAATCCAGCTGATTTAAAATGGGATGCTGTAGGTGTTGAAGTAGTAATCGAATCAACAGGTTTATTCTTAACCCGTGCTGATGCAGAAAAACACATCGCTGCCGGTGCTAAAAAAGTAGTTTTCTCTGCTCCTGCTAAAGATGGCGATATCCCTACTTATGTAATGGGCGTAAACCACCATAAATTAACTGCAGATCAAACTATTGTTTCTAATGCATCTTGTACTACAAACTGTTTAGCACCAATTGCTAAAGTTTTAAACGATAACTTCGGTATTGTTGAAGGTTTAATGAGCACAATCCATGCTGTAACTGCAACTCAAAAAACAGTTGATGGTCCTTCTGCTAAAGATTGGAGAGGTGGCCGTGGTGGTTTCTCTAACATCATCCCTTCTTCTACCGGTGCTGCTAAAGCAGTAGGTATGGTTTTACCTGAATTAAAAGGTAAATTAACCGGTATGTCTTTCCGTGTTCCTGTTGCTGACGTTTCGGTAGTAGATTTGACTGCACGTTTAGAAAAACCTGCTACTTACGAGCAAATCAAAGCAGCTATGAAAGCAGCTTCTGAAGGTGAATTAAAAGGTGTGTTAGCTTATACTGAAGACGAAGTTGTTTCTTCTGACTTTATTGGTGACGACCACGCGTCTATTTTCGATGCAAAAGCAGGCATCTCATTGAACGATAATTTCGTTAAAGTGGTATCTTGGTACGATAACGAGTGGGGATATTCTTCTGCATTAGCTAAATTTGTAGAATATTACGCAAGTTTGTAACAAAAAAGTGCTTTAAGCGCTTTTCAAAGCTATATAAAAGGCAACATTATTCATTTAATGTTGCCTTTTTGTTTTAAACATGTTTTTCACCAGTAAAATATATTTTAATTTTGACCGATAAAATATTTTATCACTAATTATCATATCAAAAATCACCTTTAACACCACAAAAAACTCAAAAAACGCAATAAAAAACTGATAAAAATCAATTTAAAGCCAAAAACAAATTGAATTTGACTATATCATATCATAAATTGACAATATTTAACAATTACTTAACATATTTTTCCATTATATTTGCAACACAGTCGTTTTAAACACCGAAATCTTCTATAAAAGGATCAGTAAATAAAAAATGACAAAAAAAATACTTAAATTTTTCTTAGTGTATTTTTTACACTATCAAATTTTTTACTATATTTGTAGAGTAATAAACGAAACGATGTTTATCACCACTAAAAAAGATAAATCATTTTCTTGAAAAACCGCGGTTTAGATGGAAGATTAAAGACAAAGCCTGGCTCATAACAGGTTTATATTTGGTTAGAAAAAAGAGACAAGTCTGGATAGATTGTCTCTTTTCTTATTTAAGGGCTATTTGAAATACAATAGCATTAAAATTCTTCGGGTACGGAAAGTCTTTTAAATTTCAATTATCAATTCTTTATCATAACCGTTATACTTTTCACTAATATATCCATGAGGATTACAAATAATCTCAGTTTCACCAAGATTATACCTTACCGGGATATGGACATGACCATGAATCCAATAAACAGGTTTGTATTTGATGATGACATCTTCAAGATCTGATGCATAAGCAGCTGCAACAGGATCCTTTTTATAATCCAGAGGAATAGATCTGATGCTAGGGGCATGATGGGTAATCACTACATTTTTATCAGATTTTGATCCCGCTAAACTGTTCTGCAGCCAGTTTTTAGAAATCTGGTGGATTTTATAGGTGTCGATTGTCCTTAATTTTGAATATGAAGGATTCCTCCTGATCATCCGGTAATCATTCATTTTGCTCTGACAGATAATACCATATTCTATGGGATTTCCAAATAGCGAAAAATCTGTCCATAAAGTTGCTCCATGAAATCTTATCCCTTCGAGCTCAATACTATCGTTCTCCAGCACGCTAACATTAGAACCTCTTGACGCTTCTATTATTTTATTGAGCGTGTTGGGATATGTTCCTTTATAATATTCGTGGTTGCCCAAAACATAAATTACAGGTTTGTCTGGAATATTTTCTTTAATCCATTCAAGACCTTTTGTACCTAAATTGATGTCGCCTGCCAGAATAACCAGATCAGCATTTCCGAAAAACAATTCAGAAATACCAAATTCTTGATGTAAATCACTTATGATCTGTATTTTCAATCGTTTATTTCAATTATTACTGCCACAAAATACAATTGATGCTACAAAGAAAAGTACTTTTAATAGGCTTGCCATTTACCACAGGCGCTTTCCAGCCCTTTAGCACTAAAAGCTTTGCCCTCATTTTAGCCTCACAGTCTTTGGTGAGGCTTTCATCAGGAAAACCAACATCTGTTATATCTCCCTTTTCGTTAACATACAAGATCATCTTTAATTTAGTTGAGTTGGAGGATACCCACTGTTCTTAAAATCCTCCTTATTCATTAAGGGCATTACCTCATTACTTAAATACCTATAAAACCCACCTATCCCGCCTTTTGTATAAGTTGGTAAAGTATTTTCATATTGGGGCCGGGAAACAACTTTTTTAGATGTGCTGGTTTTGATCTGCGTATGCCCCTCATAAAAGCCTGCAACAATTAAAACCAAAAGAATAAGACGAGCGCGTTTCATCTTATGAAGATAAAAAAAATCTGCTAAACTACCTCAATCCCCAAATGTCTATAAGGCTCCAGGATCGTATTATCAGGATCTGTTTCAGTGATAATTACATCTACATCGGTAACCGGGCAAACATAGTAAGACTCCACAGTATTTATTTTCTCGAGTGCGGATAGCGCAATGATTTTCTGCGCCTGATTGATCATGACATTGTTCAGCTGGGCATCTTCATATATTATAGAGGTAATGCCCATGCTATAGTGCAAACTACAGATACCAAGCATGCAGACATCAGCCCTGACCTTTCTAAAAGTATCGATGGTTTCTTGCCCCATGGTGGTAAATGCTGTTTTATGCAATCTTCCGCCGGCAAATATCACTTCGGCATTGGGGTGGTCTTCCAAAATATTGGCAACAGGAAAGCTGTTGGTAATAATGGTGATTTTTAAATCTTTAGGCAATGCGGCAGCCAGCGCCACTACCGAGGTACCGCCATCGAAAAATACCACCTGACCATCTTTCAAAAACCCTAAGGCTTTGTTTGCAATAACCTGTTTGTGCTGCTGATTGTACTTTTCCCTATCCCGGTAATGCTGTGGAATGGGTGAGTGGGAAATTGCACCACCCCTAACCGCCCTGAGCAGCCCTTGCATATCGAGCTCCTTAATATCACGGCGTACAGTATCTTCTGATACATTTAACAATGTGCTCAATTCGTTCAACCGTACCTTAGTGTCTTTTTCCAGGGTATTTATAATGATCTGTAGACGCTCTTCTTTTACCATACTAATGCAATATATTGCAAATATATAAATTAAAAAAGATTATTATTTGCAATATATTGCAGTATTAAATATTTTTGTTGCATAATATAGCAAATCATGAGAAAAACAATAGGCATTGATATGGATGGCGTTCTCGCCGACATAGAAGACCATATACTTCAGACCTACCAGGCAGAAACAGGCATTTCGCTTACCCGCAATGATATAAAAGGCAAATCGGAAGAAGAACTTTTTCCGGATAGGGCAATGGTAATGAAGATCTGCAATAGAACAGGCTTTTTCAGGCATCTGCCTGTTATGGAAGGTGCTGTTGAAGCGGTAAAAAAACTAATGGAAGACTACGAGATCTTTATCGTTTCAGCTGCCATGGAATTCCCCTTATCGCTCTTCGAAAAGCGCGAGTGGCTTGCAGAGCACTTCCCTTTTATCAGCTGGAAGAATATCATCTTTTGCGGCGATAAGAGCATAATAGATACCGATTATTTAATTGACGACCATTGTAAAAACCTTGATTTCTGTAAGGGAAAAGCCTTAATGTTTACAGCATTTCACAATGTAGAAAAAGATCATCACCAAAGGATAAATCACTGGAACGAGGTATCATCATTATTGAAGAAACTTGAAGAGACAAATCTTGCGATCGTCTAGTTAACATTTAGCCCATTCATATCCTCATGCAAGGAATAAAAAAAGGGTGTAGCCACTGGCTACACCCTCTATCTAAATTAACGCTCTCAACTAGAAGTTGATATAAGGCTCTCACCCCTTATGCCTACAATATTACGGCAGAAAGATTAAGATTTGATGAAGATTTTAGTTTAAAGCAAAAAAATTATTAGTCGCCTCCACAACCACCGCAGCTACCGCAAGAACTTCCGCAGGATGAACCACAAGAACTGGCTCCGCCACCGTCTCCCCCTCTACTCCTTTCGTAACTTACCAATGGAACAAGAGTTGCAGTTAACACAGCCGACCCATATAAAAAGTAACTCCATCGCCAATCCTGTTCATCTTTTATCGCAGGCAAAATTGCCGATTTATACAAATCAGGGATGGTACGGATGCAAAACTGCTGATTGAGTATATAAAGGTGTTTAACCATAAAAATCACCAAAAATCCTGTCAGAAGTGCAATCTCAAAAACGGGTTTATCTCTTATAATACCTGTTGTTAGGCGAATGAGCGAAAACATAGTGAGTGTTGCAAAAACTGTAAAATTTAAGTAAAACAGTCGAGCAAACTGTTTCGACTGGCTGAAATGCCATTTAAACATGTCCATACTTTTGGCAGTATTTCTGAAAATCGCTCTTGTCTGCAATTGCCCTAGCAGTTCGGGGTAGAAGACTTCGCCTCTATCTTTTAATACCGAAACAACCTGGAGCTGCTCTCCTGAAAGGCTATCTACTTCTTTTGAAATATAAATACGGCGATGGGCATTTACATTTAGTACACCTGCATGAATAAGTTCGCTTATGGCCCCGTTTATTACCTCGGCAAGTTTCTGTCTTTTAAGATAAATCAGTTCAAATGGTTTAAGGTGGTAAACGAATGACTGCCGATCGAAATCGCGCGCAATCTGTTTAAATCTGTTTTTGGTATATAAACTGAGTATTACATAGGCGGGAAGCGCCAACCCGAGAAAACCCAAAATAAAATAAGGGTTATCAATATGGATATAAACAGGTTTAAGCAAATAATAAAAAGGAACAGTAAGCAAGATGAAAACCAGTACACCGTATAAGATAAAAAAACCTGTCTTAAGTTTGGCAGGTTCGAGCTTCAAGCCGGCCAACATGGTATCATATTCCCAAATCTCTTTGGGCTGTGCTCCAAAATGGTCAAGGTAAATGCGCTTCGTCTGTTCTTTTGCCAGCCTAAATTGCTCCGCCTGCTCTTTTTGGTGTGTAGAGGGCACATGCTGGATCTGCTTACCAACCAGCACACAAAAATCCTGATAAGATTGTGTAAAAATGAGATGCTGATGCCAAACCGTATCGACAATGGCGGAAGGGGAAACCATTACATCAGAAATGGCAGCCAGATACATAAATTTTTTATATTCTAATATGGCTTTTTCGGTAAAATCTTTCGTCCATTGGTTTTCACTAGCCAATCTGATCGAAAAACTATATTCGCCCGGTGGATGATCGAAATCAAATTGCTGTATGCTTTTCCAGAGGGTCTCATTCATATCCAAATGCCACTTACTTCTCAAATTCCAGCCACTTCCCTATCTTTTTCCAGGGAATGCCAAGTAACATAATTAATAATCCAACTACTACTTCCATATATAAATATACTACTAATCAGAAACATTAACAATATTGAATGAAGGCTTAACCGCCTATATAAACACTGACAGGCTGAAACAAAATAAGCCTCCCTTAAAAGAGAGGCTTACGAGTGTAATCTAAATCGTCCCGTTGATTTAATTTTTACTTACCCAAATTTAAACACAAATATGATGTTTAGTATATGCAATTTAAGGTTGTACATCAATTTGTAAAATGTGTATAATGTTATGTAAACATAGTGTTTAAAATGAGTGGTATCAATATAAAATCGGATATAACGATGAAGATCAGGTAGGAGAATAAGTATTTGATTAGAACTACACCAGCTCCCTTACCAACTTACTACGTATGCGGCTAAGTGTTTCCAGGCGCATACCCAAATAACTGGCTATACACCTTAATGGCACTCTAGATATATCAAAAGAATTTAGTTCCAAGAATTTTTCATATCGCCTTTCTGCCGAAGGGATCCGAGCTATTATGGCCCGCTCTGAGGCGGCATGATACTGGAGCGCTAAAATCTTTCTGCCAATAACATTCGTTTCTGGATAGCTGGCATAAAGCTTATCAATCAATAGGTGTGGGATGGCAACCAATTCTGAATTTTCCAATGCCTGCAAATATTCAATTGAGGGCTGGATATTTGCATCGGGATGTTGAATCGCTCCAATAAATTCGTTCCCTAAACTGATCCAAGTGGTAATCTCTTTATTACCATCTTTAATAAAACCTCTTACCAAGCCTGATACTACAAAAAAAACATAATCATTATTATCAATAGGAGATAAAATGTATTTATTTTTCTTGATTAGAAGAGTATCTACATTTTTTTCTATTTCCTGGATAAATCCAGAGGTTATGGGGCATAAACTGCTGAAATAATTTAATACAGCGTTCACTAAAAATACCTTTCGGGATTCGAGCATACACAAATAGGGATAGACTTTAGACCCTTAATTATAGCCATTTTTAACGGAATATAAAAATAAAGTAGATTATTGAGACAATTATGATGTTTAAACACCTTTATAATGAGGATTTATTAATATTTTGAAGCACAAACTGATTTATTAAGGTAAAAATTCTGAGTTTAGTCTTATAAAACAACCGAATAGAATATGCATAGCAGAGGCAGACAATCTTAAAAAAGAACGCAACAAATAAGGCGAAATGTTTTTACAACATTCATTTCGTTCATTTTTTTTTACAAAAAAAGCAAATGCATGCAGAGATAATAGACACTCAGTAAAAAGAAAGAAATAAAGAAAGTTTTGGTAGAAGGCTCCCGATTATTAGAAATAACATTTTGGCCTTCTGCTTTTTGCAGTTTGCAGATAATAACCAATAGATATTTCGTGTGAGCCATAATCATAGCTACCTAATTTATTTAGACTATAATCGTAACCATAGCCAATCCGGAGGTTTTCGCGGACAAAGAACTCGGTAATCAATCCGATGGCACTCCTTGCCCTTAAATCGCTTTGTAATGCTGGCTTAGGATAAAACTTTACGGAGGTTCTATACGCAACACCCAACCAAAGCTTTTCTTTGATCATTAAAAAAGCATTAAGATCCAATGAGGTTGGCCCGTTCAAATCATCTTTGATCAAAAAAGTAGGTTTGAACATAAAATCATTGTTCACCGGAAATACCATTCCCGCCGTTAAATAAAAATGCGGCTTAGAAGTAATACTTAAGAGATTATTATCCCTAAAAACAGGAAGGTATTGAGTAAGCAGGTTATTGGCAGAGAAACCGATAAAGAATTTTTCGTTCGAATAATGTACACCAGCCCTAATATCAGGTACAATACGGCTTTCATATCCTGTCGGAATCTTGTTGTCGCCAGTTTCATTTGGATCTAACAAACTTCCGTTAAGACCCATCTGCATTACGCCCACTCCAATGCCAAAAGCAAGTACATTGGTTTCGGTACGGTCTAGTTTAATACGGTAAGCAAAATTTCCTGATAGGTTTAATGAGTTCTGTGCGCCAATTTTATCTTTCGACACCAACAAACCCAAGCCTAAACTTTCTTCCTTAACCGCTTCGTCTACCGATATGGAAAGCGTTTGAGGAGCGCCCTGAACACCCGTCCATTGGGCCCTAACAAAAGCCTGCATATATAGCTCTTCTTTGTAGCCTGCATAAGCCGGGTTGATATATAAACCATTGAACATATATTGTCCAAACTGGGCATTCTGCTGAGCGAACAGACAAAGGCAGATTAAATTAAATAATGCCGTTACAACAATCTTTTTCATCTGTATAATTTAGTTTCATACCCTCATATTTTAAATCCACTTACCTGATCACGGTAACATAACCTTTAAATTCCTGCCATTGAGCACTTGCAGTTTTTACTTTAAGCACATAGAAATACGTTCCATCTACCAGACCATTAGCTGTCCAATCGTTTAAGTAGCTATCTTTTTCATAAACAGTACTTCCCCAGCGGTTAATAATTGTAAGCTGGTTTTCGCTATAGCGGTCTAAGCGTTCAATAAAAAAGGTTTCATTTTTTCCATCGCCGTTTGGCGTAAACACATTAGGTATTTTAAGCCCTGTGATTTCTTTGGTATCAACCGATATATTGTTAGACGGATCGGGATCAATTTCGTTGATGGTAACCCTGGCACTATTAACAACATTACCAGGTTTCATTGCCCTCACATTAATGATCAGCTCAACAAAACTGCCATTAGCAAGTGACGGGATCGCCCAGGAAACTGTCTTGGTTTGATCGTTATAACTTGCGGTACCAACAATTGTAGGATCGACGCTTACAAAGGTTAGATTTTCTGGAAGGTCATCCTTTACCTGTATGTTGGTAGCTTCACCAAGTCCGTTATTGCGCACCAATAAATTGTATTTAAATACCTCAGTATTGATTACCTGTCTGGTTTCAGATCTTTTAACTATGGAAACATCTGCTGATATGGCTGTCTCCATCACCACTTCCATTTCTTCAGACAGATCGGAGCTACAGCCACCCAAGCTAAAAGTAATAACGGTATATTTCCCTGCAGTATTCACCACATAATCTTGTTCAGTAGCACCCAAAATGGCGTTTCCATTTCTGAACCATTGATAAGAGGTAGCACCTGTACCGTTGGCCCTCAATTTAACAGTAACGCCTGGTTTAAGATTTAGCGTGTTCGGATTAGACGATTGCGCAAAGCATGCCACTGCAGAAAGCAGCAGCACACCGAACACAATTATCCCTAACCTGTTAAACATCATGATGGTTAAACCTTACGAACAATAACACCTTATGGTGCTACAGCGATAGTTGCTTTACCTGGTTTAACAGTAACAGTGATTGCTTTAAATGCAGTTGCAGTACAAGTTGTTGCAGGTACAATCTGAACACCACCTGTAGCATAACTTCCAATAGCAGTGAAAACATACGCACCTGGAGCTACACCTGCTTTAAGTGTAAAAGTATCTCCAGAAGCAGAGGCTGCACCTAAAGTTGTAATATCAGCCACTGCGGTACCACCGAGAGTTGCAGACCAAACATAAGTCATGGTTACACCAGTTGGTAATGTTATTGAAGCATCCTTACTCGCCGTAATTACCGTGGTCGCTGTTTGATCGGTACAATAAACACTTCCTGGAGCTGCAACAGCGATAATAGGTGTAGGTAATTTTTCTACAACGGTGTTATCAGAGGCATCACTAGGGCAGAGATTCGCATCTGCTGGCTGAACCTGAACTGAATAGGTATGGTTCCCCACTGCTAATCCTGTAGGAACCTGATAAAATGCATTTGTTCCATCAAATACAACTGGAGCTTGCGCAGTTCCATCAACGGTCCATACAATTTTATCGCCATTAACAGGGGTATAACCAGTGAAAGTTGGATTCAATTTTACTGTACCTGTTCCGCACAGGTATACATTTGGCGTTTGCGCAAAGGCACCCAGTGGCAATAAGAACATTAAGAATACAAAGATTCTTAGATTTCGTTTTGTAGATTTTTTTGTCATGATGTTAATTTGTTAGGGATGAATAATTTATTTTCTTTTTTAATTAATAGATACTATAGGTTTATGTGGCACAAGTTTTACCCTAAAACTAAAAGGAATAGCCCGTTCGCAGCCGTTTGCATTTTTAATGGTCAATACCCCTTGATATACTGCTACCGGTGTATTTGATGGAACATTGATCGTAATTTCATTTGCTGGCAAGGTTTGGTTTAAAACATTCGAAATTGGTCCAGATATCCAGGTGATGCTGTAGCTAATGGGATTGAAAACCGGATTAGCGTAAGGAATTTTGGTTGTGGCAAGTCCTTCGCAAATTCCCAGATCTGGCCCTAAAGTCAAATTTGGCTGTGGATTTACGGTTAAATTAAAATCCACTTTCTTTCCACAATAGGTAGCATCATCGGCAACGGTGTAGCTAATTACAACACTACCAGCTGCAACGGCCGTGACATTGCCCGTGGCATCTATTGTTGCAATAGTTGCATTGCTACTGCTCCAAATGCCAGAAGGATTATCATTGGTTAAAGTTGTGGTAGTTCCTGCACACATGGTATTTACACCAATAATCGGATTTACAACAGCAATAGGTTTAACATTTACCAATACTGCTTTACGGCCCCCAATATTCTTACAGCCTGTTAATGTATTAATGGCTTCTACATAGTAGGTAGTGTTTGCAGTAAGGGCTGGTGTTGTATAGGTTGCTCCTGTATTAAAGGGTGTAACTCCATTGGAAGCAGCATACCAATTGTAGGTATATTGGGTGATATCGGAATTGCTGATCGTTAAGATAGCAGTAGTTCCACTGCAGATTGTTGTACCCGGAACATCGAGCGGAGGTAATGGATTAACCTTAAGTTTTACACGAAGTCTTTCAGAAACTCCTGTTACGCAGTAGGTTCTGCTACCTTGTACATAGTAACTATAATCTCCGGCAAGTAGTGAGGATGGAGGAGTATAATTTTCTCCGGTATGCAACAAATTGCCTCCTGTTTCAGCATCATACCATTTATATTCTGTACAGGCCTGTGGATTGTTAACGGAAAAGGTAGTGGTTTCTCCTTGGCAGATGGCCCTGGCATCCTCAGCGATAGGATCAATCAATGTGCGTGGTTTGGCCAATTTCCTTTTAATATCATAAATCTGAAGTGAGCCCAGCACACCGGCCAATCCACCGGTAGTGATTTCTAAACGATCGTAAACATCGGTAATCGGAAAAGTTAACACATATTTATCTGTTGAACCCGGGAAAAGCCTAAGGTTTAGAAAAGTCCCCGTATTATCGAAAGCATTCCCCGCTTTGACCCCATTTAAATAAGGTTGAATGATAAATCCCGTAAGTAAACTCAGATTAAGTAATCCGCCCCCTGGCTTACCTATTATAATGCTCACAGAATCTTTCGGCTGAGAAGGTTTATTAAATATTGCCGTAAGGTATATTTTGTTTAATACCGAGACCCCAACGTCCATCAGTGCATAACTATCTTTATCGTTATCTATTGAATTGAAAGGGTCAGTTACCTTTCCCGTTGCATTTAACACCCCGCCAATAACAGTAGGCTGTACTCCGGATAAAACATCAATTACTTCATCACAATCAATCTTATCCGTAGTCGTTTCCATAATGTAGGCATGGAAAAGCTTTGTAGACAACGCTACCGAGAGTAAATTTCCCGATACCTTTACATAAATTCCGTTATATATCTGGTTGGGCGTGAGTGTAATCTCAACCTCTCCCGAACCGCTAATTACACCGGCTATATTGGTAGCGTTATAAATCGGAACAGTCGTTGCTTCATATCCCGCATCATGACCCGGACCAAGCAATCCCAATAGTGGCCAATCAGCAGCAACGGTATGCAAACCTGTAAATGTTCCTATCTCTACACCGCTTAAAACGCTTAACACTTCAGTAGGGAGTGAAATTTTTATAGTAACAGGAGTATTGGCAGGAATTGATCTGGGTGAACCACCAGCAGCATTAAATTGTAAGAATTGGGTCGAAGATGCCAATCCTGCCAGGCCAAGTCCAACGCCTAATGTTGATGCATCTTTAACCTGTCCATTAACAGCGTTTCCTGCATCTGAAATGGTACCCATAATTAAAGACCCACCCAATACCTTAAATCCATATTGGATTGATCCTTGAAAATCTGCGTAAGTACGCTTTGTATTTTCACACTGTGCCACAACCTGCGCACGCAAATACGTGGGCATAAGAAAAAGCACAAGCACCAAGAAAGATAGACAAGAGCGTCTTTTCAATTGCTTAAAGTAAAGGGAAAAATAAATAGTTTGTTTGTTTGCTCGTTGATACAAAAATACGGCAGCGCAGAGGCAAATTATCCGTTCACTTCATTCATTACCCCTCTCAAAGCACTACAAAAGCCTGTTTTATTGATATTTATCAACAAAACTAAAGAACTAAAAAATTACAGACATCCGGGTAGATGATTAATGTTGAAAATATTCTAACGACTTAGAATAACCGATATTTTTTTTCTGGTAATGAAAAGAACTTGAAATACCAATCGGTAGGAATAATTGACGGCTAAGAGACTGCCATATTTTTTAACAAATAATACTTGCAAGAAACAATGGTTATTGTATCTTTGCACCCTCTCTGGAAGCTTCCACTCCAGGGTTTAAGAAAGCCTTCCAGCAATGGGAGGCTTTTCTTATTTTAAGGCATTTTAGAAAAAATTGAGTTTTGGCGCAAAATAAAAATACATATTACGCCAAAACAATGTTTTTATATATGGTTTTGGCGTAGTATAACAGCAAATAATCTTTTACTTACTCTTAAAAATTATTACCGCCAATGGAGGCAAATCGACAATTATTGAATATTCCTGTCCATTACAATTTTCCAGATCAGGGATAATATCCCCTCTGTTATTAATACCACCTCCGTAATATACAATATCGTCGGTATTAAAAATTTCTGTCCATTTGGTTTTAAAAGGAACACCGATTCTATAATTCTCACGCACCACAGGCGTTAAGTTTATCGCAATAACCAAAGTATCTTTTGCTTTTGGTCCTTTGCGCATAAATGTGAAGACAGATTCGTTTGCATTATCGGCATCGAGCCATTGAAAGCCTTCATAACTAAAATTGAAATGATACAATGCTGGCTCTTTGCGGTACAGGAAGTTTAAAGCCTTAACCGTTTCCTGCATGCCCTTGTGCGGCGCATATTGAAGCAAATGCCAATCCAGTGACTGCGTAAAGTTCCATTCGTTGGTTTCGCCAAACTCATTTCCCATAAACAGCAGTTTTGCTCCCGGATGGGTGAACATATAACCATAAAGCGCCCTTAAATTCGCAAATTTCTGCCAGTCATCTCCAGGCATTTTATACAACATTGGCGACTTACCGTGTACTACTTCGTCATGAGAGAAAGGCAGCATAAAATTTTCGGTAAAGGCATAAGTCATGCTAAAACTCAACTGATGGTGGTGGTGTTTCCGTCCAAGGGTTTCTACTTTAAAATACTTTAACGTATCGTTCATCCAGCCCATCATCCATTTCATACCAAAACCTAATCCGCCAGCATGTACCGGATGAGTTACGCCAGGATAAGTGCTGCTTTCTTCGGCAATGGTCTGTATGCCCTCAAAATTTCCATAAACGGCAACATTCAGGTCCTGCAGAAACTGTATGGCCCCAAAGTTTTCACTTCCACCATATTCGTTTGTTGCAGCATCTCCATCTTCTCTGGAGAAATTGAAATATAACATCGATGCTACGGCATCTACCCTTAGGCCATCTGCGTGGTATTGGTCAATCCAAAACAAGGCATTACTAATCAGAAAAGAGCGTACCTCATTTCGATCATAATTAAAAATATATGATTTCCAGTCGGGATGAAAGCCTTTCCGCATATCGGCGTGTTCGTACAGGTGTGTTCCATCAAACTCATATAAACCATGCCTATCACCAGGAAAATGAGAAGGGACCCAGTCCAATATCACTGCAATATCTGCTTTATGGAGCTCATCGATCAGATACATTAAATCCTGCGGAGAACCATAACGCGAACTTGCGCCAAAATAACCTGTAATCTGATAACCCCAGCTCGGGAAATATGGAAACTCCATTACTGGCATCAGTTCTACATGCGTAAAACCCATTTCCTTTACATAAGGCACTAGCCTCCCGGCAACTTCCCTGCAGGTTAAAACACGTTCTGGATTATCCGGATCTCGCTCCCAAGAGCCTAAATGTATTTCATATACCGAGATGGGTTGATCCAGAGCATTTATTTTTGCTCTTTTTTTGAGCCAGGCTTTATCTTTCCAGGTGTAATCGGTGTCCCAAACAATACAAGCCGTTTGCGGAGGATGTTCCCATCTTCTGGCATAAGGATCGCCTTTTAAATGCTCAGATTCATCAAAACCTTTAACAAAATATTTATAAACTTCGCCCTTTGCAATACCAGGGATAAAACCTTCCCAGATACCCGATTTATCCCACCGTACGCTCAGCGGGTGTGAAGCGTTGTTCCAATCGTTAAAATTACCCACTACACTTACACGGATGGCATTTGGAGCCCAAACCGAAAAATAAGTTCCAGCGGTTCCATCAACAGTAATTAAATGTGAGCCCATTTTCTCGTAAAGCCTAAAATGCTTTCCTACAAGAAAAAGATCGATATCGTAATCGGTAAATAAACTATGTATCCAAACGGATTTCTGCTGATCAGTTTTTGGTTGGGATGATTTTTTTACAGGAACTTTTTTTGCTGCTGGCATAGGTATTTTGGCTAGATAAATGAAGCCCCAAATACTAAACAGTATTTGGGGCTAAAAGATTTACAGACTTAAAATCTGTATATCGGTAAAGTTTTTATTGCATTTAAAATGCAGGATATTCTGATCATCGGTATAAAAATCTTTCACCTCTTTATTATCGATAATGATCTTTTTCACCTGAAATTTTACGCCGATAACATTGCAGACATAAAACTCATAATTAGGCGTATACAATCCTTCGTTACGCTGGTTTACTTTAATGGTTTGGGTATCGCCTTTTACAGTGAATTTCTTTTCCAGATAAATATCCTGCTCATAGGCAAACGTATCACCATGATCTTCGTACATGTACGAATTTACCTCGTAATCGCTATGATAAATATTCAATACGACTTCAGTAATCGACTTTTCATCAACATATTGCATTACCGGATATTCTGGCAAAACTGTACCAGCACGGACAAACATCGGCATACTGTCTATTTTAGCATCAACAGTATATTCGTTACCGCCATCCAGGATTTCATTGGTCCAGAAATTATACCAGGTTCCTTTTGGAAGGTAAACTTTTCTAGATATCGCACCCTGCTCTAAAACCGGGCATATCAATAGTTTATCACCATAGCAAAATTCATCCTGACGGAAACTATTGCTGATATTTTCTTGCTCAAGCATCACCAAAGGCCTTAAAATAGGAAAACCGTAACGGTGATGCTCCCAGAAAACTGAATACAGGTAAGGCATTAAGCGGTACCTTAATTCGATAAACTTACGGTTGATATCTTCGAAAAATTGGCCAAAACTCCAAGGTTCACGTTCAGCAGTATCGCCGGCAGAGTGCGCGCGCATAAAAGGAGAAAATGTACCTAGCTGAATCCAACGGGTAAACAATTCGCCATCTGGCTCACCGCTAAATCCACCGATATCTGTTCCACAGAAAGGTACGCCTGACACCGATAAACGCTGGCACTGGATATTCCCAATCTTTAAATGCTCCCATGTAGCAATATTATCGCCGGTCCAAACACTTGCATAACGCTGCATGCCCGAATAACCAGCCCTTGTGATCGTAAACGGACGTTTGTTGCGCATCAGTTTTTTTAACCCCTCATAGGTAGAACGCACCATCTGCATGCCATAAACATTGTGTGCCTTACGGTGCGAGCCGCGATAACCATCATAATTATGGCGGACATCGTTAGGAAAAGTTCCTGAACCAAACACAGCTGGTTCGTTCATATCGTTCCAGAAACCAGCAACGCCCATATCTACCAGCTCCTTGTATAAATTACCCCACCAGCTCCGTACTTTTGGATTGGTAAAATCGGGAAACTGACAGCGCCCTGGCCAAACATGCCCTTCCATATAATAATCGTCGCTACGGCGACAGAAAAATCTTTTCTCTTTACCTTCTTTAAAAACCCAGTAATCGTCATCTACCTTAATTCCAGGATCGATCATCACCACGGTTTTGAAACCATCGTCAGATAGTTCTTTAATCATTCTCCGCGGATCCGGAAAGTATTTTTTGTTCCAGGTGAAACAACGGTAGCCATCCATGTAATCGATATCCAGATAAATGGCGTCGCAAGGGATTTTACGTTCCCTGAACTGTTTGGCTATTTCTTTAACTTTTGTTTCGGGGTAATAACTCCAGCGGCACTGCTGATAGCCTAAAGTCCATTTTGGTGGCATGGGGTGTGTTCCCGTTAAAGTTGCATAACGTTTAACCACATCCATAATATGCGGGCCATGGATATAATAGTATTGCAGTTCTCCGCCATCGGCCCAGAAACTGGTTTTATTTACATCCTCCGACCCGAAATCGAAATACGATTTAAAGGTATTATCGAAAAAGATACCATAGGCAGCCTGATTGTGCAGACCGATATAAAAAGGTATAGTACGGTAAAGCGGGTCCTGGTTCCAACCGAAGGAGTAAGCATCGGTATTCCAGTTTTCGAAACGGCGCCCCCGCAGGTTAAAATTACCAGATTTATCACCCAAACCGAAGAAATTTTCTTCAGGGTGGCATTTTTTGGTTGCGTAGATATAATACCCACCAAAATCTACATTTTCTTCCCAGTGCATAGAATTGGCTTCATCAACCATTACTACATTGGTGATATTATCAGAAAAAGAAATATGGAAGTTTGCTTTTTCTATTTTACAGGTTACCGCATGGGTAGAGATTGTGAAATGATCGTCGTGCTCCTGCATTTTAAAAACAGAAACTTTTTGATCTACTTCGGGTACGGCATAAGAAAAATCATCTAAGAAAACGCCATGAGGAGCCAGGCGAACGCGGATAATATCGTCGCTTACCACCCGAACTTCTACTCTTGCATCGCCATCAGAAAAATAAAAACGGTTGCCCTCTTTTTTTACTTTTTTAACTGCACCAAGGTATTGTTTAACAATTGGCTTTACCGATATATCAACTGGATTGTTTAAATGCTGTATTTCTTGCTCCTTTTCGATCAGATCACTTGCCTCATTAGGTTTGTCGTTTTGCGCTTCCATCCTTATTTATTCAAAATTTTAAATTCATGGTTCTTAAACCGGGATGTGCTTAAGAAAGTACTATAATACAAATATTTTACAAAAGGGCTGTAGCTTTTTTATGAAAAGATTGTTTTAATAGTGTGATTTTTACACTAAGCTATTTATTTTTAGGCTATATTGACATTAAATTAACCTACTGCATGGTAAAACCATAAAAGATAAACTGATAATCAGCGCACAAAAAAGCCCTCTATACTTTTAGCATAGAAGGCCGCTCAAAACTCAATATTTTGTTATGGGTTAAAAGTCAATCCAATATAGTAGATTGCTCCTGCCTCAGGATTACCATAGGAAGTGAAATAGTATTTGTTCAGTATATTTGAGCCACCCAGTTTAACAACCGAGTTTACTGATGGAATCCTTAAACTCACCTGAGCATCCAAAGTGCTGTATGCGGGCACCTGGCCAGCTGAGAAAGAAGAGTTCCAGTAAAACTGATCTTGCCAGCGATAAGAAACATTGAAACCAAAGTTTTTAACAATCTCTTTATTTCCTAAGCCCAGGTTGTAACGGATTTTAGGGGTATTGAAATCATTGATATAATTAGCTGGCAAATCTCCAATCTGGTTATAAGAAACGTTACCACTCACATTCCATTTACCCATCAAATAATCCAGGCCTAACGCACCACCATAAGAAGTAACTGTACCTTCTGCATTAACAGGTACACCATATTTTACATAATCAGTACTTGTACCAACTTGTTGATAAACATTAACTGCAGTAATAAAATCTTTATAACGGTTATAGTAACCATAAGCGTCAATCAATAATCTCGGACTTAACAAGCCCTTATAACCAATTTCATAAGCCTGAACGCTTTCTGGCCGTACACCACGCGGATCGAAGGTATATTTTTGTAAAATGCCAGCTGGCGATGTACCCGACACAAGTGCTGCATTGTAAGCTCTATAACTAGCTTCTGTATAACCTTTAGTTGCTTCGGTAGACAAACCATATTTCGCTAGGCTTACCGGTAAACCACCAATTAACCTTTGCGATCCACCACCAACAGAAAGATCGATGTATTGATTTTGTGTTGTTGGGTTACGGTATCCTGTTTGATAAGATAAACGAATGTTATTATTTTTTGCTACGGTAAAAACCCCTGTGATACGTGGCGTAAAGCGGCCTTCAAAATTTGTGCTTTTATCATAACGGCCTGCAACAGTTAATTTAAAGAACTCCCCAAATTTTTTACCAGCTTGTGCAAATGCACCATATTCGTTTATATTAATTTCACGATTCAAATCGTCAAAAATTGTCCCCCCAGATCTTAATTGATATAACCTTGATGATGCACCAACCTGAAACTCTATTACATTATTAAATAGATTGGTAAAATTGTATTGGCCTTCGTAATGATAAAGATTGGTTTTATCATCAAATTTAGCACCATATACCCCAGTTGCAAAGTTTGTTGCACTGATATTGGTATTCATTATAGCATTTTTATTGTTGATAAAAGCTGCTGAGCCAGGTAAAGCCCTGTTTGCATCGGCAGCGGATCTCGCAGCCGCATTTGCGATAGCATCGGTTGCACCTTGTGCTTTTGCAGTGGCATAGGCAGCAGTATATGTGGGAAACCAGGAGGTTCTGGAAGGACTGGTTTTTTCATTTATATAACTTCCTAAGATTGAAGAAATATAAGAATCTCCTGAACGTTCCTGTGTTGTGTACGCTTTAACAAAAAAGTCCTGGCCTTTTAATTCAATTTTATATTGTCCGATATTAAAGTTTCGGAGCGAATAGCGGTCTGAACCTGTATAAACAGAAGTTCCCGTTCCCCAGTTTGCCTGACCTATTAACTGAATTGTTGGCGTAATATTGTAATATAAACCACCTGAGAATTTTAATGATTTTGTACCGTAGTCAACAAGATCAGACTCGTTATAACCTGTACGTGAAACAGACTGGTTAGAAATCAAACCATTTCGAAGTCCATAAGCCACACCAAGATAGGGCAAAGCAGGGCGTAATGCTGCATAAGCTGGGTTTGCGTTAATTAAGGTAACAAGATTACCATAACTTGCAGTAGGTGCGGCTGTCATAATCCCGTTAAAGCCAGCAAATGCAGCCGCAAGCTGAGGATTAGCGGATATCCCGGCGGCTACAAAACGAAGGTTTGCATTAACCTCATCGCCATAAACATTTACTCCATCATAATTTGGATCAGAACTTCTGTCTCCTGATTTAACTGAATTTGCAGTCCTATCAAAATTAGAATAGTTATTACCAAACCAATCTTTGGCCTGAAGGAATGAAAATGCAGCTTTTACCCCAAATTTATTGTTCCATGATTTTGCCATACGCACATCCAACTGATTGAAAGGCTGCACACTGCTATTATCATCATTAACATGGTTTACTCCTGTTTTATACTGAAAGCTTGCGCCTGGATATTTAAAAGGATCTTTTGAGGTCATCAATAAGGTACCGTTAATACCACCTGCTCCGTAAAGGGCAGATGAAGCACCTGGCAGGAGTTCAACATTATCTACATCGAGCTCGGTTATACCCACAATATTACCCACTGAGAAGTTTAATCCAGGGGCCTGGTTATCCATTCCATCTATATACTGGTTAAAACGCGTATTACCATTTGAATTGAAACCACGTGTATTAATCGACTTGAAAGTTAAACTCTGCATACTGCTTTCTACACCTTTCATGTTGTTCAGTGCATCGTAAAATGATGGCGCCGCAATCTCCCTGATAGAAGCAGCACTCATCCGCTCGATAGAAACCGGTGATTCTAATATACGCTCAGGAGTACGCGATGCCGAAACAACCACATCCCCTCCCAAAACAACTGCCGTTTCGAGTTCCAGGTTAATTCCCGTAGTATTCCCGGTAATTTGCTGTTCAACTGTACCATAACCCACGTAAGACACTACCAACGTAAAGGGAACTTTAGCTGATGTTGTAAATGTAAAACTACCGTTGCTTGTGGATGCCGTACCGCCAGAATGGCCTTTGATGGTTAAACTCACGCCTGCTAGGCCTTCTTTCGATTGCTTGTCTTTTACGGTACCGCTAACCGTAATACTCTGTGCCTGTGCCGCAATGTTGCCTGCGTACACAAATAATAACACATAGAAGATCTGTGTAAAAATTCTGCTCATAAACGATTGTTAATTTGGTTGTTTGTATTATTAGTTATATAAACTTAAATTCTTTTTTTGAATTAAACAAATTATGTTAGCATAATAATTTCAATTCGAATTATAATTTTGATTGATATACAGTTTGTTGTATTTTGCATTAAACATAAACCGTCATTTTGCCCTATCTTAGCAGAAGACTTGTTAGCTAACCATTATGAATAAAATTAAAGCCGTATTCTGCATCATTATTCCGATAGCATTAGCTTTTTTATTTAATACCAAATTAGGTAGTACACCTCCTCTGCTGAAATTCCTAAATCCTTTTATGGGTTTCTGGCAAAATGCAGAGAACAATCATTTTATGTTTAACCATAAAGCGAAGATTAAAGGAGCGATAGATAAAATCGAAATCGTTTTTGACGACCGCATGATTCCACATATTTTCGCACAGAATGATCACGATCTGTACCTGGCACAAGGTTATGTAACCGCCATGCACCGCCTTTGGCAAATGGATTTCCAGACCCGTTTTGCCGCGGGAAGAATTAGTGAGGTAGTTGGCGATAAAGCAATAGAGGTAGACCGCTATCAGCGCCGGATGGGCATGGTTTACGGCGCAGAAAACTCGTTAAAAGGTATGATGGCCGATCCTAAAGCAAAAGAAATGATCTTAGCTTATACCGAAGGAATCAATGCCTATATCAAAACGCTTTCTAAAGCCAATTACCCTTTAGAATACAAGATACTCGATTTTAAGCCTGAAAACTGGACACCTGTAAAATGTGCGCTGCTCCTAAAACAGATGTCGGCAGTATTAGCTATGGGTTCCGACGAATTCTACATGACAAACATCTTGAAAAAATTCGGGCCCGAGGTGACCAAAAATCTTTTCCCGGATTATCCGTTCCGCGAAGACCCGATCATCCCAGTTGGCACAAAATGGGATTTCTCTCCCTTACCAACACCTAAAACGCCAGAAAGCTTCACCCAGGCGCAAACCGGCGAGGTAAAAACAACCGAAAAAATAGAAGGCATTGGCAGTAATAACTGGGCTTTATCTGGTACCAAAACTGCATCAGGATACCCAATTTTGGCAAACGACCCACATTTGGACTTGACACTTCCTTCCATCTGGTACCAGATTCAGCTACATGCACCGGGCGTAAATACTTATGGCGTTTCTTTACCTGGTGCTCCTGGCGTAATTATTGGCTTTAACCAGAAAATAGCCTGGGGTGTGACTAATGTTGCGGCCGATGTACTTGATTTTTATCAGATTAAGTTTAAAGATTCTACCCACAACGAATATTGGTACAACAATAAATGGAAAGCCACAACGAAGAGATTGGAAACAATTAAAATCCGTGGTGGAAAAGATGAAATAGATACCGTTTACTACACCCATCACGGGCCGGTGGTATATTTCCAAAAACCAAAGTATGGCAGGGCCGATAATGTACCTGTTGGCGATGCTTTGAGATGGATTGCGCATGATGAATCGAACGAACTCATGACTTTCTATTACCTGAACCGTGGGAAAAATTATAACGACTACCGTAAGGCCCTAACTTTTTATACCGCACCTGCACAAAACTTTGTTTTCGCTAGTGTGGATAACGATATTGCCATTACACCAAATGGTAAATTCCCTTTGAAATGGAAGGATCAGGGCAAGTTTATCCTCGATGGTACCGACCCAGCCTACGATTGGCATGGCTGGATCCCAAATGCACAGAATCCAACAGTTAAGAATCCTCCGCGTGGTTTTGTAAGCTCAGCCAACCAGTCTTCTACCGATACTACTTATCCATACTACATTAACTGGGAATTTGCACCTTACGAGCGTGGAAAAAGGATCAACGATCGCTTATCGGCCATGAACAAGGCTACATTGGATAGCATCCGTTTGATGCAGACCGATAATTATAGCATTATGGCACAAAACCTGGTTCCTGCTTTATTGCCCTTATTGAATAATGAGCAATTAAACGCAACACAAAAAGAAGCATTGGCTTACCTGAACAAGTGGAACAAACGTTATGATGCCCACGAAATTGCAGCCAGTGTATTTGAAATATGGACCAAACGCTTATCACATGATATCTGGGCGGACGAATTCGAGGTTAAAGGAATCCCTATGCGTTACCCTTCGAGAGACCGCACGGTTGAGATGATTTTGAAAGAACCCAATGCAACCTGGTATGATAATATCAATACCAGCAAAAAAGAAACATTATCTGACCTGGTTAACGAAGCTTTTAAATATAGCTGCGATAGTTTGGAAAGACGTTTTGGGCCGATAAACAAAGATTGGGACTGGGCAAATGTAAAACAGACCAATGTACCACACCTGGCCAAAATACCCGGATTCGGTTCTAAGGTTTTACAGATTGGTGGCGCGAAAACAGCGATTAATGCTTTGAGCGAAGCCAATGGGCCTTCATGGCGGATGGTTATTGAACTGGGTAAAACGCCAAAAGGACACGGGGTTTATCCAGGCGGTCAATCGGGTAATCCTGGAAGCAAATTTTATGATAATATGATCGATACCTGGGCAAATGGCAAATTGTACGATCTGTTTTATATGCAAAGTCCTGATGATAAATCGGGTACGGTTATTTCTCGTTTAAAAATTTCTAAATAGGCTAAAATGGTTTTCATTGTTATATTAATAATCTGTTTCCTTTTACAAATGATTGCCCCCTGGTGGATCATTATTGTGATTTCTTTTGCCACCTGTGGCATTATCGGCAAAACAGGAAAAATAGCCTTCTGGCAATCTTTCCTTGCTATTTTCTTACTTTGGATCGGGTATGCTTTATTTAAAAGCTTGCCTAACGATAATGTACTCGCTGGCCGTGTGGCCGTAATGACTGGCATAAAATTGTGGTGGGCACTACTGTTAGTTACCGGGATTTTAAGTGGCCTGGTTGCCGGAATTAGCGGTTATTGTGGCTATCAGTTCCGCATGGCGATGCTGGCAAAAAAAACTGACGAGAAAATAGCATAATGCTTCGTACTTTTGCCCTGTGAATTTAACAGCTAACGATATATTTTCTGTAAAAAGTACCGATGCGTTTAACGCCCTTGCCTTAAGCATTTTTAAGTTACAGGCTCAAAACTGCAATGTTTACCGAGAATATATCTTTCATTTAGGTGTTGATGCTGATGAAGTAAAGGAAATTGCACAGATACCTTTTTTACCCATCAGTTTTTTTAAAAGCCATTCCATCCTCAGCAGTACCAATCCTGTCGAAATTACTTTTAGCAGTTCTGGCACTACAGGCATGGTACAGAGCAGCCATCATGTAACCGATGTGAAATTATATGAACAGAGCTATTTGCAGGCTTTTGCCCAATTTTATGGAGACATTACTGAATATTGCTTTTTGGCCCTACTCCCATCCTATCAACAGCGAGCTGGTTCATCGCTGATTTACATGGTCAACGATCTGATCGAAAAAAGCAGGCATCCACAAAGTGGTTACTTTTTATACAACCGTGATGAATTGCTGAAAACCCTCCTCGATCTTAAATCAAAAAAACAGAAAACCGTTTTAATTGGTGTTACTTATGCCCTGCTCGATTTTATAGAACAATTTGAAATCGATTTCCCCGAGCTCATTGTAATGGAAACGGGAGGAATGAAAGGGAAACGTAAAGAAATGGTACGCGAGGAGCTACACGAACAGTTAACCAAAGGATTTGGTGTAAAAGCTATCCATAGCGAATATGGAATGACTGAACTACTTTCTCAGGCTTATTCTTTGGGTGAAGGTATCTTTAATTGCCCCAGCTGGATGCAGGTTTTAATCCGCGACACCAACGATCCTTTAAGTTTGATAGCGAATGGCAGGACTGGCGGCATCAATGTAATCGACCTGGCCAATCTCAATTCTTGCTCATTTATTGCCACACAGGATCTGGGCAGAATAAATCCTGATCAAAGTTTTGAAGTGTTGGGCCGGTTTGATAATGCCGATGTAAGGGGATGTAATCTTTTAGTGCAGTAAACGCTAATTTACCTTATCCGAACAGCTTGCGCATAAACCGGTAGCAATTAGGTTAAGGTGTTCTACTTTAAACCCTGCCGGAACTTTTAATGCCGGAATTTTAACGGTATCCAAACAGTAAATTTTATGACAGTTATCGCAGTTAAAATGCACATGTTCATCATGATGCTCGTGTGCACTGCAGCCATCAGAACAAATGGCATAATTGGCAGTGCCCTGCTGATCTAAAACCTTATGTATAATCCCTTTTTCTTCAAAAGCCTGCAAAACACGGTATAAAGTAACTCGGTCAGCATTCTTGCCCATCACCTGCTCCAGATAAGGCTGAGATGTTGCAGAATCTCTTCCGCTCAAAATCTCCAGCACCTGCAAACGTGGGGCAGTTCTTTTTAGTCCATTTTTAACTAAAAGTTTTTCGAAACGCGCTGTTTTGTTTTCCATAGCAATACAAAAATAAGGAATTAATTAATCAGTTTGGCATTCTTGATGCTTATTGGCGGCGCATAGCTCGCATCCTTTTGCTCCAATTTCAAAATCCCTCTAACCCGGATAGGTTTTTCACTATACAGTACGGCATTTTCCATCTCTACCATAATCATTACCGGAATACCATTCTGCCCACAAAAATAACATTGGTTAATGGGCAGGGTAGCCAAAAGAAATTTCTGTTGTTTTTGTCCGCTTTTTATAGGGATCAGGTAACCTGTTAAATCGAACTCCCTATTCTCAAAACGTCTGATCGATTCAGTAAACAGGGGCAAAAGTTCATTCTTTTCGGTAAGTTCAAATTTCACCGAGCCAATTACATCCCAGTTTAAAGACCGTAACTGATCTTTTGGGCTGTGCTTTTGCGTTTGTGCGGTAACTGAGCAAACTGAAAACAGAAAGAAAATAAAATGCAAATGTCTCATCGTTTTATAGCATCTAAAAGAAAAAAAGTAGATCGGCTATCACCAGAATCGTTGATTATAAATTTGCCTTTTAGGGTAATGGGCTCATCGGTCCAGGTAATCGGTTTTAAAGTCTTCACTTCTATCATCGAAGGGATATCCCCAGTGCCACAATACGGGCAGGAGGCAATGGACACAATAGAAAACATAAACTCGCTGAAGCTATTGCCAACTTTAGTAGGGATAATATACCCGGGAAGTTCGATTATCTTATTATGGATTGCCTTTAATGCAGGTGGAAAAACAGCCTGCCAAACCAATGGTTTTACCTGCTTATCGTATTTTAAGCCGATCAGGTTCCAGGTGGGTGTGCGCATATCGGTATGTACATTTACCTGTGCACCAGCCGTAAAAGAGATCAATATTAATAAAACCGTTATATATTTTTTCATCATAACTATTTTGCGTTTAAAAGAAAAAATTCGCTCCTGTCATCACCCGAATCGTTAATAATGAATATCCCGTTCAGTTTGATCGGTTTTTCGGTAATGGGAATAGCTGTTAACATTTTCACCTGCACCATTGATGGAATATCGCCCGAGCCACAGTACGGACAGGAAGCAATAGGCACAATGGAGAACATAAATTCGCTAAATTTCGACCCTACCTTTGTGGGAATGATGTAACCGGGCAGCTCGATAACCTTATTGTGTAATGCCTTTAATGCAGGTGGAAAAACGCTTCCCCATTTCTTTGGAGCAATTTCGGCATCATACCTTAAACCGATCAGGTTCCAGGTAGGCGTGCGCATGTCGGTATGTACCTTAACCTGCGCCGCTACTACGTGGATAACTAAACATGAAACAACCAATAAAACCATTTTTTTCATCGTATTAACCTCACGGGTTATCTGTTTTTGGTTAAAGTTTCGGCTATATCAACCTTGTAAATCTGCATAGCAGGAATAAGCGAGGCTAAAGCGCCGATAAACAGTCCGATCCAGATTAAATATACTTCCTGTGGAATTGCAGTAAGCCCTGTTAGTTTTGCCTGCGAAGATTCCTGGTAGGCTCCAATTACCTCAAGCGCAACATGGCCGATCAACAAACCCAAACAGGCACCGATAAACGTAACCAAAACCCCTTCAAACATGACCAGAAAAAAGAGTTTCGATTTTGATGCACCAAGACAGCGCATAATGGCCAGGTCGTATTTCCGTTCTTTCATGGCGTTATAAAGACTGATAAAAATACTCAGGGCAGCAATCCCCATAATAAATATGGCGAACCATTGTAACGTATCAATCCCAACACCGATCAGCGAAAACAACCTTGCACTTTCCATCGCCGGAGAGGCTGCCTGCATGTTTGTACTCTGGTTAACCATCCGCGGAAAAAGAATCACCGACATTGGCGATTTATACTGGATCAGCAAAGCTGTAATCTCTTTATCGTTAATCTCTTTGGCTTCTGCTGCAGAAACGTGGCTATGGCCCTCAGCATGCTTCTCTTCATGCATTTTATACACACTACCAATATTTGTGAGGATCAGATTATCGGTTATATTTCCTTGTGGTTTTAAGATCCCTTTTACCTCGTAAGCATGTTGTTTATGAACATCTCCATTCCCGGTTAAACCATGTGCCCCGAAAAAAGAATCGCCAATCTTGAGCCCCGATGTTAAGGCAACAGTGCTACCAAGGGTTACTTCTAAGTCTTTATGCCAAAAACTGCCCTTTTGGATAGATAAACCGTAAAGATTGGAGAAAGTACTATCAGTGCCAACAATCCGGTAGCCGTTATAATTATCGCCCAATGCCAATGGAACAGCCCTTTTAACCATAGGGTTCTGCATTAATTTGTAGGCATCTTTAGCCGGAATATTTCCCGTTGGGTAATCGATATGGTAAACGCTGCTTAATATCAATTGTAAGGGGCTTCCTTTTGCCCCCACAACCAGATCAATATCCTTGGCATTTTTCTCCAGTTTGTTGCTAATCTGTGTAGAAGCCAAAAAAAGAATAGACAGGATGCCCACACCAAAGGCAACTAAAATAATATTCAAAATTGTTGTTAGCTTATTCCTGACGAGGTTTTTGCTACTGATTTTAAAGATGTTCATTAGAGTAGATAGGTTTTAGTAATGTGGTCCCGAACTCTTCGGTCGTGTGTGGCAATAATCAGTGCAGCTCCATTATCTTTAGCCTGGGTAGTCAACATCTGGATTACCTGATTGGCATTTTCATCATCTAAGCTAGATGTAGGCTCATCAGCAATCAACAGATCGGGTTTGTTTACCAATGCACGCGCCACCGAAACCCTTTGCAACTGCCCCTGACTTAATTGGTCAGGATAATTTTTAGCCAGCTCACCAATACCCAGATCGTGCAAAAGTGAAAGATTCCTTTCATGATCTACAGGTAGCCCCGCCATTACCGCAGAAAGTGCTAAGTTATCGAACACATCAAGTGAACGAATAAGATGCGGCCTTTGAAAAATGATACCGATATGTCTTCCCCTAAACCTATCCCGCCCTCTTGCAGGCAAAGTATATAAATCAGTTCCGTTAATTAAAACTTCACCCTGGCTTGGCTCCAAAAGGCCAGAAATAATATTGAGCAATGTGCTCTTTCCACTACCAGATGCACCTAGTAAAAGCCAATGCTCCATATCGGCGATTTCCCAGTATGGAAATTTTAATCTTCTCCCCTTCTCATAAACATGTGCCAGTGAACTGATCTTAATCATGATGTAACACCTTTTGCACTTTTTTAACTACCAGATTTTTGATGGCATAACGCCTGTACAGTTCTATTCCATTATTTGTACCGTGCTTGCAGGCAGGGTTTAACATGGTAATAAATAACAATGCAGGGATAAATAATATTTTATAATTCATTGACATATTGGTTAATAAGGATAAATTTTTAGTATTGATGATCTATGGGGCAAGATTTAAGCATTCTTAAATTGATATAATGGGCAGTCGCAATGGTAAATCCACCAAGCGGGATCAAAATCGGCTCCAGCAGCTCAATTCCCGAAAAATGCCCGAAAGCGATGCAGGCGAAGCCTGAAATAAGTACCAGGATTGGCATAATACGGTGATGTTGTTTCCGGTAGGCAGCACTTAAGCTCCAGATACCAATAATCAATGAAACTGCAATCATCGTGATTTCAACCGCTTCATTGGCCAGGAAACCCATTCCCCACATCGGTAAAACAGTAATCAGGAATGGTAATGCTGCGCAATGTATGGCACAAAGTGTTGAGGCGGTGATGCCGATCCGGTCGAGGTTAATTTTATAGCTCCTTAGTTTCATTAAAATAAATTTAGTCCACAAATATAAAAGCAATATAGTTGCATTTAAAATAATCAAACTTATATTTGCAACATAATTGCATTAAAATGATAAAGAAATTACCAGTAACCGTATTGAGCGGTTTCTTGGGCAGTGGTAAAACGACACTGCTCAATGCTATATTGAGGAATAAGCAAGATTTAAAAGTGGCCGTTATCGTGAACGATATGAGTGAGGTAAATATCGATGCGGCTATGGTTAAAGATCAGCACACCTTATCTAAAACCGATGAAAAGCTGGTAGAGATGAGCAATGGCTGCATCTGCTGTACCCTGCGCGAAGACCTGATGATCGAAGTGGAAAAACTGGCAAAAGAAAAACGCTTTGATTACCTTTTGATCGAAAGCACAGGGATATCTGAACCCATTCCTGTTGCACAAACATTTTCTTTTGTTGATGAAGCTTCAGGTATTGACCTGAGTAGATTTAGCCGGTTAGATACCATGGTAACTGTTGTAGATGCTTATAATTTTTACAGGGATTTTGGTTCGGCAGATAAACTTGCCGACCGCAACATGGTTGATAATGTGGCTGATAAACGCACTATTGTAAACCTACTTACCGACCAGATCGAATTTGCCAATGTGATTTTACTGAACAAGACCGATCTGGTAAGTGATACCGATATTAAGGTACTTAGGGCGCTGATTTCCAAACTGAACCCAAATGCCAAAATTTATCAGACACTTTTTGGAGAAATAGATCCGGCCTTAATTTTAAACACAAGACTGTTCGATTTTGAATCTGCATCTGAAGGAGCAGGATGGAAAAAGGAGCTCGAAGAAATCCATCAGCCCGAAACCGAAGAATATGGGATAAGTTCTACCGTATTCCGCTCCAAAAAACCTTTTCACCCTGAAAGATTATGGCATTACATCAATAAGGAATTTCCACAGAACATTATCCGTTCAAAAGGTATCTTCTATTTAGCCGCCATGCCAGAGCAGGCCATTAATTTCTCGCAGGCGGGCGGTTCCTTACGCATCGATCTGGCTGGCGTTTGGTGGGCAAGTATGCAGCAGCAAGAACGTGAACAATACGTGGACTACCTTGAAAACAGAACTGAAATTGACGCAGATTGGGATAATGATTTTGGAGACCGTAAAAATGAACTTGTTTTTATTGGGCAGGAAATGAATAACGATGAGCTAAAAAAATCGCTCGAATATTGTCTGTTAACTGATACAGAAGTAAAAAATTATAAAACAAAAAACACCTTTAAGAACCCTTTTGAAAATATTTTACCTTAAAATGAAATAATAGTCGATGAAATGAACAAAATGGTAGTTTTTCGATGATATTCTTAGGTTTTATTTTGTGTAAATTTGATTTGCCCAACCAAACTTACGCGTATTATGGAACCCTCAGAAGAATTAACTTTAGTTAAAACCCGCTTATCTTGCCCGAAATGTAAAAATTTCGAAACCTACAGGGTGCCAAGGGGTTTTCTCTTTAAAACGCTTATGCCATGGATTTCAGTTAAGAGATACAAATGTTATAAGTGTTTTAATAAGTTTTACGTATTTAATTAACATCTATAAGTTAACATCTCATTTAAGCCACTTTAGTGGCTTTTTTCGTTTTAGAGTGAAATGTTTCGCTAAAGCAATTCGCATTATTTAAGCGCAACATGCTGCAGTTTTTTAAACACATATTCCTTATAACTTGCACCAATGGGCAATTCTTTCGTACCGATTTCAATATCATAGGCGGTAAAAGCAGTTATTTTTTTCAGGTTAACTATAAAGGAGCGGTGTATGCGTAAAAAAGCCTTGTCCTGAAGTTCAGTTTCCAAATCGCCGATTTTATATTTCGCTGTAATTTTTTTATCTATACAATGAATTACGATGTAATCTTTTAAACTCTCTACGTACAATACCTCTTCCTTATTCAGATTATGGAACTTACCTCCCGCTTTTATATAAATAAATTGCTGCGCGGTAAGGGGTGATAATGTCGCAGCTTTAACAATAGGGCTTCTTAACCTTAAATAACGGTCTACAGCTTTAAAAAAACGGTCAAAAGTAATGGGTTTTAACAGATAATCGATCAGATCAAGGTCGTAGCCTTCTATTGCATATTCCCGGTAAGCCGTCGTAATAATTACAGCAGGTGGATTTTTTAAGGTTTTAAGAAAATCAATCCCCGTAATCTGCGGCATTTTAATATCCAGAAATAAAAGATCTACCGGTACAGTTCTGAGCATTTCCAATGCTTTTATCGCATTTGAGCAGGTGCCCACAACCTCAAAAGTATCTAACTGATCAATATGGTTTTGGATCAGCTGGATAGCCAGGGGCTCATCATCAACTAAAAGACATTTTACTTTCATAGCTATTCTGTTCTTTACTGATGTTGTTTTTTAGGTTAATGTGCAGCAAAACTACAAATATATGATTGTGAGTAGTAATACTTAAATCGTACTGCTTAGGGTAAAGCAACTGAAGCTGCTTGGTTATGTTATTTATCCCGATCCTATTTTCTTCTTTATCCTTTCCAGGCATAAAACTATTGGAAACCATAAAACGGAAGCGGTTATCATTTAATTTTAAATCTATATTAATTATAGGATCTCCAATATCCTCCCCGGCTCCATGCTTAAAAGCATTTTCAACCAGGGATAGTAAAATTAAAGGAGCAATATTGGTATCATGATCTATAACATGGGTAAAATTTACTTCTAAGCGGCCACCGTATCTTAATTTCTCCAGCTCTATGTAGTTTTCAATCAGTGTAATTTCTGCCGATAAAGGCACATACATACCGTTGCACCTGTACAATACATGATCGAGTATTTCGGATAAACCTGCGATTGATTTTGAAGTAACCGGAGAGTTAACCAGCGAAAGTGAGTAAATATTGTTCAGCGTATTGAAAAGAAAATGTGGGTTCAGCTGCGCCTTTAGCGTTTTTAATTCTGTTTCTGCCCTTTCTTTTTCTAAAGAAAGTTTATGCTGCTGTACAATATACTGTTCTTTGATCAATTTGATAAAAGCAAAAATCCATGCGGCAGAAAAAGTTAACGGAAAGTAATGGGTAATCAGTGTAGGCACATCTATTATAATTTCGAGAACAGACTCCTGGCTAAACGGCGGTGTTCTTATAATGGGTTCCAAAACATGTACCACCACAATTCTTGCACATACACAGATAATATAACTCCCTACAAAAAAATAAGCTGCTATCGGGTAATAGTTTTTCGCCGTAATCAATCTGGGAATGATAATATAGGCCAAAAAATAGGAAGCAATAATGGTAAATAAGATATAAAAAGTATGCCTGACGAGGATATTATTAAAATCATTGTATTCCCCTATATCGTACCGGTTAAAAAACACAATCGTGGTAACCAGCCAAAAAATAATATGGCTGAGAAACCGGTGCGCGGAACTAAACTTGGCTATCCTCTCAATTAATGGCATCAACACAAATATACAATTCTTGTCCATTCGATTCCACTTAGTAGACGAACAGGACAAAATTGCATACCGATACATCCAATTGGGTGATGAAATGGGTTAAGGCCCAAAATATCTCTTTCTGGATGCCATGCTTACCTATACGGCTTCAAGCGGATTTTGACTTTGTGCTAATACCCATATTGCAGGAAATTTAAAACAAACCATGAATCAGATCAAGCGATTGTGCTTCCTACTCCTTTTATTATCGGCCCTGAAAAGCTTTGCGCAAACCGAAGTTAAATTTACCGGAAGGGTTATAGATGAAAAAACCTTAAAACCGCTCGAAAACGCGGGTATTAAACTTTTATCGGTAACTGATCAAAAAATTTTAAAAAGCACAGTTACAGATAGCAAAGGCGAATTTACGCTCCTCACCCAGTCTGGCAGGTTTCACATTAAAATCGAATTTGTTGCCTATAAAACACAACTGCTCGAAAACAGAGAAATAACCCAGGGCTTTAAACTTGGAGACATTATCCTGAAAGAAGATGTTCAGTTATTGAAATCGGTCGATGTAACAGCAGAAAAGACCACCGTAGAACTGAGCCTTGATAAAAAAGTATTTAATGTAGGCAAAGACCTGATCTCTAAGGGAGGTTCTGCCAATGATATTTTAAACAATGTACCTTCAGTAAATGTAGATGCCAATGGCGCGATAAGCCTGCGCGGAAATGGAAGCGTACAGGTATTGATTAATGGAAAGCCATCTATGCTGACCAATAACAATGGTTTAGAACAGATACCTGCCAGCAATATCGAAAAGGTAGAAGTAATTACAAATCCATCTTCGAGGTATGAGGCCCAGGGTGGTGGTGGCATTATCAATATTGTATTAAAAAAGAATACTTTGAGTGGTTTTAACGGCTCAGTGCAGGTAGGTGTAGGCGATCCGGCAAATTACAACGGCAATTTAAACCTGAGCTATAAAACCGAAAAAATCAACCTTTTTAGTAACATCGGTTATCGGTACCGGAACCTCTATGGATCAGAGCAACGATACCAAAGCGTTTTAAACAACGGGATACAGACCATACTAAGACAAAATAACGAACAAGGAAGAAATGATGATCTTTATAATGTGTACCTCGGAATGGATTATTACATCAATTCCAAAAACACCTTAACCGGAAGTTTTTATCATGATTTGCTGGTGAATAAAGATACCACCAGTTACCGGTACAATTATTATAACAAAAACAATGTACCCGATAGTACAATTAACCGTTTCGAGAATTACAGAGAGCCGCAGAAATACAATCAGCTCGAACTGAATTATGTAAAAACCTTTAATAACAAGGATCAAAAATGGAATACGAGTTTACAATATGTTTTCTGGAATGATGATGAAAACCAGGACATCACCCAGCAAAAAACTTTCCCAGCCTTAACAAACACCAGCCGTTTAACATCAAGAGATATTGAAAGCAGCGATGCGGTATTTATTCAAAGTGACTTTGTAGGCACTTTTTCTGGTGATTCGAAATTTGAGGCAGGGATAAGGGCGAATATCAGGTCCATCAGAAGTGATTATTGGGCCAAAGCGGACGATGTACTGCTTCCAGCTTATGACAATAAGCTCAAGTACAATGAGAACATTTATGGTGCTTATTTTCAGTATGAGAACAAATTCAAAAAGTTTAACTACCTGCTGGGTTTAAGGGCTGAACTGTCTGATATAGGCATTTCAGACCGACAGGGCTCTTTTCAGGCTTCAAAAGATTATATCGATCTATTCCCTACCGCAAATATTACCTATAAACTCCAAAAGAGTACAGATCTCCGTTTAAGCTATAGCAGACGGATAAACAGGCCACAGTTCTGGCAGTTAAATCCGTTTTCAGGCTTATCCGATACCAGAAACTTAACAGTGGGCAACCCCGATTTAAACCCCATGTACACCAACTCGTTTGAACTGGGTATATTACAAAGATGGGGGAAACTCACTTTCAATCCATCGGTTTACTACAAACATGCCACCAATTATTTTGAATTTATACTCAAACAATCTGCTAATGGTTTTGTGAACACCCCTGTTAACCTCGATTACGAAGACCGTTACGGACTGGAAATTTCGACTACATATAATCCCCTATCCTGGTGGCGGTTATCTTGGGATTTTAACTATTACGCTTTTAAGCAACAGGGTACCTTTGAGAATAAAGCATATGGATCTGAAGACCATACCTGGTTTACCCGTATCAACTCGCGGATGAAGTTTCCGAAGAGTTTTTCTATAGAATACAGTTTTAACTACAGGGCTAAAAATACTGATATTCAATCGGTCAATAAAGCGCAGTATCGTGCTAATATTGCCCTCAGTAAAGATCTCTTTAAAGATAAAGTTTCAGTTACCCTAGCGGTAAACAACATTTTCGATTCGTTTATCGATAAGCAGATTACCACAACAGATATCTATTATCTAGAATCGAATTTTAAGGGTATCGGAAGATTAACCACCGCAACATTGGTTTACCGTTTTAACCGCAAGAAGGATGAAAAGGACCGCCTGCCAGACCAGGAATAATTTTTTTTTTTGCAAAGCAAAAACCAATTACTCAAGTGTACATTAACTTTATAAACAGCACTCAAATCATTACTATTTATTAAACAAAAACATTATCTCAAAAGCTTAAGAATATGTTATAATATCTTTAAAATTAAAAAATATAATTAATTCCTAAAGTAATTGACACGTAAAAGATAATAGAAGTTTCATCCGAATTAAAACTTCTATTATCTTTAAAAATTAGTATGCATAGATTAGATAGTAATTCTTTTTACCCCTTTGAACAATAATAAATTCATTATTTAATAAATAATCTAAATTTATCTTTTCTAATGGGTCTGTAAGTTTTTGTCTATTTATACCAATGCCTCCGCCAACAATTAGTTTTTTAGCATCTCCCTTTGAAACACAAATAGGGGTAATATCTGCAAGTAAAGTAGGACCATCAACACCTTGCTCAAGTAAAGATCTTGGAACTCCATGTTGAGGTAAACCTTCAAACATATCTAAAACCTGCTTACTTTTCAACGTTTTAAAAAATTTTAAAGATCCATTACCAAATAAGAACTCGGAACTTTTAATCGCAGTTCTTAAAGCTTTTTCTGAATGAGTCCTTATTGTGATATCTTCGGCCAATGCTTTTTGTAAAGTACGTAGGTGTGGGGCTTTACGATGTAATCTAATTAATGATTCTATTTCTTTTTTATTTTTTAGAGTGAAAATTTTTATCCACTTCTTAACATCTTTATCAGATGAATTAAGCCAAAATTGATAAAATTTATAGGGAGAGGTTTTATCTGGATCCAGCCAAATTGCACCGCTTTCCGTTTTACCAAATTTTGTCCCATCAGTTTTCTTTATTAATTGGGTAGTTATAGCATATGCCGTACCAGATTCTTTCCTTTTTATTAATTCTGTACCCGTCACGATATTCCCCCACTGATCAGAACCGCCCATTTGTATAGAACAATTAAAATTTTTCCATAAATAGTAAAAATCGTAACCCTGCACTAATTGATAACTAAATTCAGTAAATGATAATCCAGTTTTGCCTTTCAGCCGTTTTTTTACACTATCCTTGGACATCATGTAATTAATGGTTATATGCTTACCAACGTCTCTAATAAATTCTAAAAAATTTATTTTCTTAAACCAGTCCGCATTATTAACCATTACAGCAGCATTATTCCCGTTTTTAAAATCTAAAAATCTGCTAAGTTGGAGTTTAATCCTTTTTAAATTATAATTAAGCTCAGAATTATCTAGTAAATTACGCTCTGCAGATTTTCCCGATGGATCGCCGACCATTCCCGTTGCCCCACCTACCAAAGCTACAGGCTTATGCCCTGCCCTTTGAAAATGAATTAAAGTCATAATCTGGGTTAAGTGACCAACATGCAACGAATCTGCAGTAGGGTCGAAACCGATATAACCAGAAGCCATACCCTCGTTTAACTTTTCCTCAGTATTCGGCATGATAGTATGCAACATGCCTCGCCATCTTAATTCTTCAACAAAATTCGTCATTGTACAAACACTTTAATAATGTGCGTGCAAAGATAAAATTTTAGCTTAGTTTAAAGCAAATTAGTTGGTTTTGTAAACCAGTTCTTAAAATCGGTCTTTGCCGCCTCGAAATCTGCATGACCGATAAGGCAGTCGAGACTAGAATTACTTCGGATGGATTGATTTGGAACACCTCCTGCGTTTAACCAGTTATCACATAGTTTTTTGATCAATAAAATTTCTTCGTCTTCCACCGCATCCATATCCATCGTGTTTAGCTTCACATACTCTTCTTTATTTATCCCTGCTGGCAGATCCCAGTGTTTGCCCGCGGCATCATCAAGCAACATCGGTCTCAACGCCGGGTTCATGCGGATAAAATCTATCGGTTTGGCAGGCATATCGGGGTTCAGGATCATATAAGCCACAAAAGCAGCAGTATCGGGCGGGTCGTTTAAAATACTCGTTCCCATTTTCTGGATATCCCTGATCAGACCAGGTGCTTCTTGTTTGGTCTTCAGCTCATCATATCTTACCGGGATTTCCTCATCGTATTGCAGTTGCAAAACTGTTCCCGTACCGATTGAAAGTACCTGAACGTTCTCGATCCCGTACTGCGCCCTGTTACAAATGGCCTCGGTAACAGCAACTAAAACCGGATTATTATTACCCGTAACCCCTCCATCCCAATAATATTTGGGTTTATTATTCACCTTAAAAGTAGCTGGCTCATTAAAATAGTTAACCGGCGCGGTACTGGAGGCATGGACGGCATCAACCAGACTCACCATACAATCCGACGGTGTTGCCTCCTGTGGAGGTAAGTTTTTTAACTTCCTTTCAATAACCGATGTTGAGGCCATACTATCGCAGTCAGACCTGAACAGCTCGGCCCTATTGCGGTAATAATCGTATCCAACAATCAAAAACTGGGTTTTAATTGCCCCGTTTACAGCAACATGCGCTGGAATATCCGTCATATCGATCTTTGCAATTCCGGGCAAAATTTCCTTTAAGGCGGTGTGTTTTCGCTTGGTTGCATATTTGGCTCCAATCTTAAAGATCCTTGCCACACTTGCCAGTAAACTTTTCTCAAAAAAACTCAGCCTTGAAAAAACTTTGCTGCGGAGTTTTTCATTATCAAATATTTTTTCTATTTCAGAAAGTTTCAGGTTTTCGGCCATAGCTGCCGCAACTAAACTGCCCCCGCTATTGGCCGATACCAGATCAAATTCGGCTAAAACCTCGTGCCCTGTAGGATCCGGATTGTTAAAAGTTTCGGCGAACAGTTTACGTAAACATTTTACCTGGATAAGCGCCCAGGAACCACCGCCATCAAGAGATAGTATTCTATAAGTTTTAGCATTAGGCATGATGCATCGATTAAGAACAATTAAAGCTATGCATAATTCGCCTGCAAAACAATATAGATTTATGGTCAATATTTTCAATTCAGGTTTTACAACATGTAAGAAAACATTACCTTGCAAGATGAACTTTTTATCCCATTATTATTTCGACCGGACAAATAATGATGCCAATGTGGTAATGGGAACGGTTTTGCCAGATCTGATTAAAAATGCTGCAAAAGAGGCAAATTTATACCCACAGAAGAATGAATTCCTGTTTAAGGGAAATCCTGATGAAGAAAACCTGCTTTTTGGCTGGAAAAGACATTTAGCTGTCGACCTGCTTTTTCATTCCTCTAATTTTTTCCTCGAGAAAACCACCGAACTTAAACAGCTCATTAAGCCCATTGTCGAAAATACTGCGGTCCGCCCATCATTTCTCGCACATATTGGCTTAGAACTTTTATTGGATCATTTATTGGTAGCGCACAACCTGGTTCAGGTGAATCATTTTTATGATAAACTAGAGGCCGTAAAAAAAGAATCGTTAAGCGATTTTCTGGAGCACTGTAACCTGAAAAATCCAGAAGTATTTTTCAACTTTCTAGAAAAGTTTATCAGCAGTAAATACCTGTTGAGTTACCAAAAACTCGAAAACATCAGTTATGCCCTTAACAGGATCTGTATGCGTTTGTGGCCTGAAACGTTAAATGAAAAGCAGTTGCAGCAGCTGACTTTTGAACTTGGGATTTTTAAAACCGTTTTAGAAAAAGATTACATGGATATTTTTGAGGAGATTGAGGGGAAATTAGACTTGTAAGAGAAATCGTTATATCCTGAAACGCAGCGGAATGGAGAGATCTAAAAAAGTCGTCAGCAATGACGATTTCTCCCAAACGTTATAAAAAAGATTAAACAGAGCAGTTTTTTGTTTTCCACACCACAAAACCCTTTCATCCTTTTTTTATATTTGTGCATGTCGCAAACTGCAATAAAAGAAGAGATGGATGCCCTGGTGGCCGAACTAAACCAGCACAATTATAACTATTATGTGCTGGCTATGCCTACCATTGGCGATTATGAGTTTGATAAAAAATTAAAGCACCTCTCCGAGCTCGAAAAAGCAAATCCTGATTTTGCCGATCCAAATTCGCCTACGCAGCGTGTTGGTGGTGATATCACCAAAAACTTCATTACCGTAAACCACAAATACCCCATGTTATCGTTGGGGAATACTTATAATGAACAAGATCTCCGCGATTTTGATGAACGTATCCGTAAAGCCATTGGCGATAATTTCGAATATGTTTGTGAATTGAAATTTGACGGTTTATCGATTAGCCTCACTTACGAAAACGGCAAACTTTTAAGGGCAGTTACCCGTGGTGATGGTACCAAAGGTGATGATGTAACCAATAACGTAAAAACTATTCACACCATCCCACACCAGATCAAATCGACTACAGCACCTGAGCATTTCGAAATCCGTGGGGAAATTTTCATGCACAAAGCGGCCTTTTTACGCTTAAATGCTGCCCGTGAAGAACTTGGTGAGATCCCTTATGCAAATCCTAGAAATTTTGCTTCGGGGACTATAAAAATGCAAGACAGCAAAGAAGTGGCCAAACGGCCATTAGATGGTTTTATTTATTTCTTGTACACCGATAAAAATGAATTCAAAACCCATTGGGAAAGTTTAAATGCCATAAAAGATTGGGGTTTCCATGTTTGCGAACATAACCGACTAGTTTCTAACATCGATGCAGTTCTGGAATTTATCCACCATTGGGAAAACGAACGTTTTAAACTAAGTTATGACATTGATGGTATTGTAATTAAAGTGAACAGTTATGCACAACAACAAGAATTGGGTTTTACCTCCAAATCTCCACGTTGGGCCATTTCATATAAATACAAAGCGGCAGAGGTTGAAACTATTTTGGAAAAAGTAACTTATCAGGTAGGCAGAACAGGTGCAGTTACTCCGGTTGCCAATTTAAAACCCGTTTTATTGGCCGGTACCACAGTTAAACGCGCTACATTGCACAATGCGAACGAAATAGATCGTTTAGATTTACATGAAGGCGATACCGTTTATGTAGAAAAAGGTGGTGAAATTATTCCAAAAATTATAAAGGTAAATTTAGATAAGCGATTGCCTGGCGCTACAAAGGTTCAATATTTACACAACTGCCCCGAATGTGGAACAGAATTAATCAGAAGAGAAGGAGAAGCAGTTCATTATTGCCTTAACGATGAAGGTTGCCCGCCGCAGATTGTTGGAAAAATTCAGCATTTCATCTCACGCAAGGCCATGAACATTGATGGGCTCGGTGATGAAACTATTGAAACCTTTTATAAACATGGCCTTGTAAGGCACATCAGCGATTTATATACGCTGCATCAAAAATCAGATCAACTGAAAACTTTAGATCGTTTCGGAGAACGATCGATCGAGAACATGCTTGCAGGAATTGAAAAGTCGAAGGAAATGCCTTTCGAGAAAGTACTTTTTGGCTTGGGTATCCGATATGTTGGCGAAACAGTTGCAAAGAAAACTGCCGCTGGTGTCAAGAATATCGACAACCTTTCTAAAGCTACTGTAGAGGAATTAATTGCCATTGATGAGATCGGGCAGCGGATTGCAGAGAGTATTGTTGAGTATTTTGGAAAATCTGAGCATTTACAGCAGGTAGAATTATTAAAATTAGCCGGATTACAGTTTGAAATTGAAGAAAAAGCAATTACACTTGATAGTGATAGGCTTATTGGAAAAACATTCGTAATTTCGGGCGTTTTTGAAAACTTTAGCCGCGATGAGCTAAAAGACATGATTGAAGCCAATGGCGGAAAGATGCTGAGCGGTATTTCGGGTAAATTGAATTACCTGGTAGCAGGCGACAATATGGGCCCATCGAAACTGGAAAAAGCGAATAAACTAAACGTTCCGATCATTAGCGATGCCGAACTTTTAGAAATGATAAATGGTTAGTTGACCACAAAGACACTAAGAACACAAAGTTAATTTATTAATAGCATCCCTATTGCTTTAAGAAACATTTTAAAAATTAAGGGATGAATGAAAATGAAATTGCTAAATTAATTGTTAATGCTGCCTATCAGGTTCATGTTGAACCAGGTCCAGGATTATTAGAGTCGGCGTATGAGGCTTGCCTAATTTATGAATTGGTTAATGCTGGATTGCAGGTTTCCAATCAAATAGATCTTCCTGTTTATTACAAAGACGTAAAGCTTAATTGTAATTACAGAATAGATATTTTGGTTGAAAGAAAAGTGATTATTGAAGTGAAAGCGGTGAACATCCTTAAAGAAGTTCATCTTGCACAAACAATAACCTATTTAAAACTTTCGAATTGTAAGTTAGGATTACTTATTAATTTTAATGAGGCAAAAATAAAAGACGGAATAAAAAGAGTTATAAATGGTTATTTATAACCAAAAAATAAAAGCCTCGGTGTCCTTTGTGGCTCCGTGGTAAAAACAAAAAAGTAAATTATATAATGAACAAATTTCAGGGTACTGGTGTAGCATTGGTTACACCTTTCAACACAGATGGATCAGTTGATTATAATGGCTTAAAAAACCTGATTAATCATTTGGTAGACGGAGGGATAGATTACCTCGTTTCTTTAGGTACAACCGGCGAAACCGCTACAATGACCAAGGACGAGAAGAAGAAGGTGTGGGCCTATACTGCTGAAATTAATAACAATAGATTACCTTTAGTTGCCGGCATAGGTGGCAATAATACATTAGCTGTTGCTGAAGATATTAAATCTTTTGACACTAACGGATACAGCGCCATTTTATCGGTTAGCCCATATTACAACAAGCCTACACAAGAAGGGATTTATCAGCACTATAAGTACTTAGCTGAAATTTCTCCTTTAGATTTGATTTTATACAACGTACCTGGCCGTACAGGAAGCAACATGAGTGCTGAAACCACCTGCAGACTGGCGTATGATTTTAAAAACATCATCGCTACCAAAGAAGCTTCAGGAAGTTTTGATCAGTTTAACCAGATTATGAGAGATAAACCTGCAGACTTTCTTTTAATCTCTGGTGATGATCCGGTTACTTTGCCGATGATCGCTTTAGGTGCTGCAGGGATTATTTCAGTAATCGGGAATGCTTTACCTAAGCAATTTTCTGATATGGTGAAACTTTGTTTAGCCGGCGATTATAAAGCGGCCTTGCCTGCTCATTTAAGCTTAATAGAATTTACGCGTTTGGCTTTTGCGGAGGGCAATCCGGCAGGAATAAAAGCGGCTTTAAAACATTTAGGTGTTTGTGGCGATACGGTAAGGTTGCCATTGGTTAAAGCTTCTGAATCGTTAGAAAAATCGATTACTGCAGAGATAGAAAAACTAAGCGAGGTGGCTTAAACGCTATCCTATTAATATTTTTTAGAACAGATTGTTTGATTTTGCTAAAAGGCAAATGAAGACAATCTGTTTTTTTGTGTGTAAATAAAAAATTACGCAAACAAACCAACTAACAATCAACACGCTTTGTGAAGTCAGACCGTTTAGATGACTATAAATTTATCCATTAGGTAAAAAGAGATTGAATACAATATAGATTTGTCATCCTGAGCTTGTCGAAGGACTTGTTTAATGGTATTTCGACGGGCTCAACATGACAGAATCTGAAGAGAAATTGTCTTTATAATACAAGCACTTTTTTAAGATGCTAAGCAATCAATTTATTTCTTCTTTCCATCAGCAGGTTATCCTGCCAAACGCCTTTTGCTTTTCCTATTTTTTCGCGATAGCCCACTACCCTGAACCCTGCTTTTTCATAGATTTTCAATATGGCCGAATTTTGCAAAAATATCCCGGCCTGAAGCATCCAAATGCCTTTATTTTCACTCTCTTTAATAAGCGCATCTAACAGTAAAGAACCTATTCCCTGGCCTTTATAACCATGTTTAACATATACTTCTGTCTCGCCCACCCTACCAATATCATAATTCGCCGATACTGGCAAAAGCGCGCTCCAACCTATAATTTCTTTACCTTTGCAGGCCACAAACCTACAAGCCTTAAGGTGTGACGAATCCCAATTTTCCCAGGAAATATCAGGGGTCCTAAAACTTGCAGTACCAGTATCGATTCCTTCCTGATAAATGGCACTAACCTCACCCCAGTCTGCTGCACGCATTATTCTTATCATAGTTTTAATCAATTTTGGCCGATATCAGCCTATGAGATATAATAGTTTACGTTTGTTGCACGAAATTAGCCAAACATGCACCTCATAGCACATAATACAGAAGCAAGTTTGTCCTGTATTATAAATCGACACAACTATACAATAAAAAGCACCTTAAAAGTGCCTTTCTGTAACAAAAACGTTAAGCTAAAGTTTTTCTTTATTTAGGGTTTTCGAATATTCTACAGGACTCATTCCTACCAGTTTTTTAAAGGAGCTATAAAAAGCACTCCGTGAAGAGAAACCTGCGCTGTAGGCGAGTGCCTCTAGTGTAAAGTTCTGCATGATATCAGGGTTACGGATGCTTCCTTTAATCCAATTTACACGATATTGATTGATATAATCAATAAAGCTCTTATTGAAATAGCTGTTCAAGACAATAGAAAGTTTATGACTGCTTAAACCAATCTCTTTAGCAAGAGATTGGAGCCTGACATCTTTATGCCTGAATGATTGATGTTTATTAATATGCAATTCTAACTTTTGTCCCCACTCTTCCAATTCCTTGTTTTTGTCTTTCTCTGAAAAATTTTTCTTAATGGATAAAAGTGTTGAAGCCTTAACATTCAGCAAAGAAGCTACTAACGCTAAGGGGAGGCGGTCTAAATAACCTGGATTGGTTTTAGCAAAATACAGATACCTTTCCTTGGCGTTTCCTACCCTTATAATGTGTGCTCTTTGCTGCGCATCTTTATAATATTTTTCTAAAACAACCCTGAAAATATAATTCAATTCGAAATGATGTGAAAAAAGGCGGTTGAGTTCATCATTACGCATGGCTAGCAAATGGGTATCTTCAACGGCCACTACATACTCTTGCGAATATCCAGATCCATGTAAACCAGATATGGAACTAACAAAATCATTTTCAACTGAGATATAGGTGGTTATTTTTTGTTTATTATGAGTGGTGCAGCCCATTAATGCCCCTTTAACAATAAAATAGATGTATTCGCATACTTCGTTCTCATTGAACAGTATTTGGTCTTTTTTAATACTTAGCCTTAAGAGGTGGTTCTCAAATTCTTCTTTCAATTTAGCATCTACAGCATGTACCCTGCTGAGCACATTCAGCACATAACCCACTTCTTCGCTTTCTGCTTTATTGTATTGCAATTGCTTTGACACCTTATACTGTTAATAATGTTATTACTTCATACCAAATGATTGGCGCACCTAAAGCATTCTATTTACTTTGCCTTAACACAAAGTTTCCAGTATATCGTAAATTAAAAATTCTGATTAATATCTGTATTATAAAAGACTACTTGGAGCAAATGAAAAGAAAGCTAATAAAACTTATGCAGTGATGGCGAATTTGTCTTATATATTTTACAGTAAAGATGATATTTAGTGATAAATAAGGAGATGTTATTAAACAAAAAAGCCTCAGAAAATATTCTGAGGCAATTCATTATAATATTTTGGTCGCTTAAGCTTTGTTTTTAGTTTCCTGAACTTCTAAACGGATGGCTTGGGCTAAATTTTTCAAATCCTGCATACCTTTACGTATACGGGTTCCAGCTGCGCTGTTACCTTTGTTATAAAATTTGTCTGCATCAGCTTCTAAAGCTGCCACTAAACTTTTTACTTCTTCGAATTTTTTCATTTTTAATTACTCCTATGGTTCTTTAAGGTTTTAGTTTTTAATTATCTTACTCTAATTTAAAGTGTTTGACGAAATAAAAAAATTTTTAGAACAATAAAAAACAGCCTTCTATGCCGTTTTTTTCCACATTCTATGCTTTTATAAACATATTTTCCACAAAACAATTGCATCAAGTAACTGAAATACAGATTTTTACAAAAACAACTTTAACAAAAAAGCCCTTTAAACGTATTTAAAGGGCTTTGTAAAATTTTCATTGATCTTAAACGGTAGCGAAAAGATTCTCTTTATAATATCCGTTTTCTAATTTTTCAGCAACTTCGCTAAAAGCATCTAAAGTACGTTGTACATCTTCTAGTGTATGAACAGCTGTAGGAATTAATCGGAGTTCGATCATACCTTTTGGAATTACCGGATAAACTACTATTGAGCAAAAGATGCTATAGTTCTCGCGTAAATCGTAAGTAATTGCAGTGGCATCAGAAAGTTCACCTTTTAAGAAAACCGGCGTAACTACCGAATCGGTAACACCTAAATCGAATCCGCGTTCGCGTAATCCTTTTTGCAGGGTCATTGCAATTTCCCAAAGTTTATCTTTTAACTCAGGCTTGCTTTTCAGCAATTCTAAGCGTTTTAATAAGCCGATTACCATTGGCATTGGTAATGCCTTAGCAAAAGTCTGAGAACGCATATTATACCTTAAGAAATTGGTAATCTGCTCTGTTGAAGCAACAAAAGCACCAATGCCAGCCATAGATTTGGCGAAGGTTCCAAAATAAACATCAATTCCATCAATACAGTCTTGTGCTTCGTGTGTACCTGCACCTGTTTTACCCATTGTACCGAAACCATGCGCATCATCAACCAGGATACGGAAGTTGAAATCTTTTTTAAGATCAACAATTTCCTTCAATTTACCCTGAGCACCGCTCATTCCAAAAACACCTTCGGTAATTAAAAGAATGCCACCACCCGTTTCTTCAACCAGTTTGGTAGCACGTTCTAACTGCTTGCGGGCACTTTCAATATCATTATGTTTGTAAACAAATCGTTTACCCATGTGCAAGCGTAATCCATCTACAATACAAGCATGCGATTCTGCATCATACACCACAACATCATTCCTGTCAACCAAAGTATCGATAATTGATACCATACCCTGATAACCGTAGTTTAATAAAAATGCATCTGGTTTGCCTACAAATTCTGCAAGTTCCTGCTCCAGCTGTTCATGATAGTTTGAGTTACCGCTCATCATACGGGCACCCATAGGGTAAGCCATACCAAATTTTGCAGCAGCTTCTTCATCTGCCTTTCTAACTTCCGGGTGATTGGCTAAGCCTAAGTAGTTGTTTAAACTCCAAACCAAATGCTCTTTTCCACGAAACTGCATGTGAGGTGCAATTTCTCCCTCTAATTTTGGAAATGAGAAATACCCATGAGACCATTTCTGGTGTTGGCCAAGTGGCCCCATGTGCTTTGCTATCTTATCAAATATATCCAATGTATTATATGTTTTTTATAATAAAATTTTGCGAATTTAAGCTTTATTCGTCTTAAAATCAACCTAATGATCTTTTAGGTGTTAATTAAGATTTTTAACACTCCAATTTTATGCCAAAAAAGCCCCGATTTTACATCGGGGCTTTAAAATTATATTTGGTTTGTTTTAATCAACGTTATCGTGCAAGAAAGAATTGTTAGGTCTGATCTCAGTACCACCATCCTGATCGTTGCTTAAAGTAAACCTGCTCACCTGCGATTCAGAAGAATGCTGAACTTGTTGCAACTGCATTTGTTTGCGTTTATAAGCAGGTTCGTTTTCCAATTCCTGTAAACCATTGGTGGTGCGCAATTTCATGCTTAAATCTTTTAAACGTAAGATACGTTCTTTAGATTTTTTCAATTGCTCTTCCATCGATTCATCACTTTTGTCATCGTCTAAACCTACAACCGGCATTTCGATTTCTGGTTCAGGCTCTGGCATTGGCGGTATTTGGGCAGCCGGTGTTTCGAACACAAAATTAGTTTCAGCTAATTTCACTTCAAACTCAAAACCAGTTTCCTGTGCCTCTTCTACCTGAGGTTCTTCCTCCATCAAAGTATGGCGAACCACATTATTTTCTGGCTCCTGAACTTTTTGAGGTTCTGATTTATTGAACATACCACCAAAAAGATCTGCTTGCGAAACTTCTTCCTTCGTTTTTAAAACTGGCTCGTAAGATGGCGTTGTTTTAGGCTGAATGAAAGAGTTTACTGGTTCAACGGGACGAACTAGCGGCGCTTCTTCAGGTGTTAAAAGTGATATTTTCTTTTTATTTTTTTCTTCGTTTACGCGTTCTTCTGATGTTTGGAAACCTGTAGCAATAATGGTTACTGAAAGTTTATCGCTTAAAGATTCGTCGGTACAGTTACCCCAGATCAAATCAGCCGATAAACCAGCTTTCTCCTGAATGTAATCGGTAATGATCGAAACCTCATCCATGGTTACTTCACGCAGACCAGAACTAATATTCAATAAAATATAACGGGCACCTTCAATTTCATTATCTTTTAACAATGGAGAAGCCAAAGCACCTTCTACAGCCTGTAACGCACGGTCTTCGCCTTCAGCGGCAAAACTACCCATAATGGCTACACCACTATCTTTCATTACAGTACGCACATCCTTAAAATCCACGTTGATATAACCTGGCACTGTAATAATCTCTGCGATACCTTTTGCTGCCGTTGTTAAAATATCGTCGGCCTGACCAAAGGCGGAGCCTAAGGTTAAGTTCCCGAAAATTTCGCGCAGGCGATCGTTTGAGATGACCAGGTAAGAATCTACGTATTTCTTCAACTCTTCCATTCCCTCGTCGGCCTGCAGTCTACGTCTTTTTCCTTCGAAAGAAAATGGTGTAGTAATGATGGCAACAGTTAAAATATCAAGTTCTTTAGCTGCTTTCGCAATGATTGGAGAAGCTCCTGTTCCGGTACCACCGCCCATTCCTGCTGTAATAAAAAGCATTTTGGTTGTACTACCTAACATGGCCTTAATATCATCTATATTCTCTATAGCTGAGTTTTTACCAACCTCAGGGATAGAACCAGCGCCCATTCCTTCGGTTAAGCTAGCACCTAATTGTACCTTGTTAGGTATTGGGCTAGATTCCAAAGCCTGGGCATCTGTGTTACAAATAATAAAATCCACACCAGTAATACCAGACAGGTACATATGGTTCACTGCGTTGCCGCCACCGCCTCCAACACCAATTACCTTGATGATTGAAGACTTATCTTTTAACATTTCGAACTGCATATCTTTATGAATCAGTTGTTTAAAAATTTTTAAATTCTGTTCATTACTCAATGTAATATTAACACTTTTTCAACAGACGTTTTCCACAACTGTTGATAATGTGGAAAACTCATCTTTTGTGGAAAAATAATTAACTTTTTAAGTAATCTTCATCGCTTACATTCATGTCATCCTGAATGAAAGTTCTCGTTTTTGCCAGCAATTTATCAAACAAACCTGGTCCTCGTTTCTCTTTTTCTTTGGCTGTTTTTGGTTTTTCTACAAAAACACCAGGCTGTTTCATTTCTTCAATTAACTCTTCTGCTTTTTGGATTCCTTTGATCAGCAAACCTACACTGGTTGCATACATCGGGCTTTTCAGGTCATCATAAATGGTTTTAGGCATATCTTCATATTTAGATAAGTGCTCGTTCGGATAACCAATACGACAATCTAAACCGGTTACATATTCAACTGACTGAGATAAGTGTTTTAATAAAGCACCACCACCGGTAATTACAATACCACCGATCAGTTTTTTCTCATATCCGGAAGATTTGATCTCGTAATATACGTGCTCAATAATTTCTTCCATACGGGCCTGGATAACGTAAGCCAGGTTTTTAACCGAAATTTCTTTTGGTTCGCGGCCGCGTAAGCCCGGAACACAAATAATTTCGTTTTCTTTATTCTCTTCTGCCAATGCAGAACCAAAACGTGTTTTTAATAACTCAGCCTGGTTACGCATTACAGAGCAGCCCTCTCTGATATCTTCGGTAACACTATTGCCACCAAAAGGGATAACTGCTGTGTGACGGATAATACCTTCGTGGAAAATGGCAATATCTGTAGTACCACCACCAATATCAACCAATGCAATACCTGCTTCTTTTTCTTCCTCGCTCAACACCGATTCAGAAGAAGCCAATGGCTCAAGAATTAAATCCTGAGTTTGCAGCCCTGCATTGTTTACACATTTGATGATGTTTTTTACAGCCGTAACCTGACCAGAAATGATATGGAAGTTAGCTTCAAGGCGAACCCCTGCCATACCGATCGGATCTTTGATTCCCGGCTCGTTATCTATGGTAAATTCCTGTGGTAATACATGGATGATCTCCTCACCCGGTGGCATTACCAGTTTAAACATATCATCAATCAACTTATCGATATCTTTTTTACCGATTTCGTTGTTTAATTCTCTTCTTGTTAAAATTCCTCTGTGCTGTAAGCTCTTGATGTGCTGACCAGCAATACCCACATTTACCACCTGTATCTCTACATTGGATTGTCCGCTTGCTACTTCAACTGCTTGAGCAATACCCTGCACGGTTTTTTGAATGTTAGAAACCACTCCACGTGTTACACCCGCCGATTCTGCCTTGCCTATTCCTAAGATTTCTATCTTACCGTGTTGTGTTCTACGACCAACGATAACACAAATTTTTGTAGTACCGATATCCAATCCTACTACGATGGGCGACTGACTGGTAAATTTTGCCTTGTCCATATTCGTTAATTTTGCTGAGTTTTATACTGTTTTTCCAGGGCCCTGATTTCTTTCTCTCTTGCTTCTTTCTCTTTCTTCAGTTGGGCCTCAGATTTTGCCGGCTTTGGCTGTGTTGTTACCGTTTGCTTCGGTTTTTCTTTTTTATCCGCTGGCTTTGTTTCCTTCGGTTTGGTGGCCTGCGCAACCGCTGGCTTTTTTACTTCTGTTTTAGCTGGTGCTGTTTTTTTAGGGGTCTCCTTTTTCACTTCCGCTTTTTTCGGCTCGGGCTTTTTGGCTTCAACCTTCGGCACTTCTACCTTTTTAGGCTCAACTTTTTTAGCTTCGGGCTTTTTCGGCGCTTCTCTTTTAGGCGTCTCCTTTTCGGCTTCATCTGCCTCTGGCCGGTCATCCATCGCCGCAACAATTGTGCTGTTGATCAGTGAATCGGTTACGTTTCGCTGTATCCTCAAACTATCTGCTGCAGAAATTGTTTTTGCTTTTTTTCCTAATTCTGTCGAATCTCTTTTTTCGCAAACAATCTGGTTGGTATATTTAATATTGATGGTTTTATAAGTATCCCAACCTACCTGCGGCATTGCTTTTTTATAGAACAGCAACAGGTTTTTCATTTTCTTTTCAAGCGAATCGGCATTACCCAAAACAATACGTTGATTACCTACTCTTGGGATCAGTTCGATGTCGTTTTTCTGATCCACCACAATCTGTTCGATCTGCGAATCCCAAAGGGTATCTTGCTTAATATACTGCGCAGTTTTATATAAATCTCTTGCCAATTGTGTATGCAAAGTATCAACTCTGCTCCCAAAAACCTCTGTAATATGCCCCGTTGCTACAAGCACGTTGGCAGTGAAGTTTGATGAAATAGGCATTTTCAGTCCATCATTATCAATGTAAAAATCCTGCCCGTTCTCGTTCAATATGCGAAGGATAGGCTGGCGCTGTTTTACTTCAATATGCAGTACCCCATCCATATCAACATATACTTTAGCAAAACCGATGTAAGGGTTAGACTGCAGTTTTTTCTCGATCTTATGAATATTGATATTCTCGAGATTACGACCTAAAAGAACACCTTGATCTTCTTTTAAAATGGCATCGATTTCTTCGCGCTCGATAAAATTATCAGCTCCGGGAATCAGGATCTTAACATCTGTACATTTAACTGTCTGTTTCTTCACATTGATAAAACTCAAAAGCACCACCACCCCTGCCAGGCCGATCAGCCAGGCAAAGCCAGTAAAAATTGCGCTCCAGTTTATCCGTTTAAGCATTGTTTAAAGTATTTTTAAGGGGTTCGATAATCGTGTCGATATCTCCCGCGCCTACTGTTAAAATTAATTCAGGTTTTGTGTCCTTAACATGCTGAACCACAAAATCTTTTCCACATATTTTCTTATCTGCTAAAGTGATTTTATCCAATAAAAACTGTGCATTTATCCCTTCAAGCGGCAATTCTCTTGCGGGATAAATCTCCAACAACATCAGTTCATCAGCCGTGCTTAAAACTTTTGCAAATTCATCTGCAAAATCCCTTGTCCGTGTGAAGAGGTGTGGCTGAAAAATCACCGTTAGCTTTTTATCTGGATACAACTGTCTTACCGCATCAAAACAAGCCCTCAGTTCTTCAGGGTGATGTGCATAATCATCAATATAGATCTGATTGCCATTGTTCACAATATATTCGAAACGGCGCTTAACACCCTTAAAATTGGCAACTGCCTGTTTCACCTTATTTGCATCGATACCCAATTGCAGTGCAATGGCAATGGCAACCGTTGTATTTTCGACATTGTGCTTACCGGGCAGCATTAAACTAATATCTTTGATACTTTGTGTGCCATCGGTATAATCGAAAACAAATTTCGATCCTTCTACCCTTAAATTTTCTGCCTTTGCAGTTGCTGTTGAACTTGCCGCATAACTGATGCTTTTATCAAGCGGCAGTCCTTCGTGTGCATAAAGTACTCCTTCGGCTTTCAGCTGGCCGGCAAACAAACGGAAAGATTCTTCGAGGTGACTTTTATCTCCATAAATATCCAAATGGTCGGCATCCATCGAAGTAACCACGGCTACGTCTGGATGCAGCGTAAGGAAAGAACGGTCGTATTCATCGGCCTCTACCACTACAACATTGTTTTTACCGAAAAGCACATTACTATTATAGTTACTGGTTATCCCACCTAAAAAAGCAGTACAATCGTAGCCTGTATCTTTTAAAATATGCGCAACAATAGATGATGTTGTAGTTTTGCCGTGCGTACCTGCAACCGCAATACAGAACATTCCTTTACTGATGATCCCTAAAACCTCAGAACGTTTTTTAAGTGCAAAGCTTTTATTTATAAAATGGTTTAAAATTTTCGAATCTTTCGGAATTGCAGGAGTATAAACCACCAGTGTATCGTCATGATTATCCAAAAATGCACAAGGCAATGAAGAGGCTTCATCAAGATAGGTAATGAGAATTCCTTCCTGCTCTAAGGTTTCGGTCAGCTTAGTCCTGGTTTTATCGTAACCACAAACTACCTGTCCGCGTTTAGCAAAATAACGGGCAAGCGCACTCATGCCGATACCACCGATACCTACAAAGAAAACCCTATTTATTTTACTTAGTTCCATTTTTATTAGATTTGAGATGGGAGATTTGAGACACTAGACAAATAGTCTAATCTCATTCTCACATCTAGTTTCTCATATCTTTACTTAATCAATTTCAGTACTTCGTTCGCTATAATTTCGTCTGCTGCTGGCAATGCCATTTCACCTATATTTTCTGAAAGTTTTTCACTCTGTTCTTTGTTATTTAATAACGCCAGTGCTTCTTTAACCAATGTATCTTCTGCAGAGCGGTCGTTAATTAATATTGCAGCTCCATTTTTAACCAGCGCCATCGCGTTTTTAGTTTGATGGTCTTCTGCTACATTTGGCGAAGGCACCAATATGACAGGTTTTTTAATCAAACATAGTTCTGCTATGGTTCCAGCTCCTGCCCGGCTCACAATCACATCTGCTGCTGCATAAGCGAGGTCCATTTTATTCAAAAATTCCAGGATCCGAACATTGGGGTGGTATTCCAAACCCAACCTTTCAATAATCCCTTTATAGTAATATTTACCTGTTTGCCAGATCACCTGCACATCTTGTGCAAGGATATCGGGTAAATGTTTTTCAATTGCTTTATTCAAAGTACCTGCGCCTAAACTTCCACCAGTAACCATAATGGTCTTTTTCAATGGATCGAGTTTTAATAGTTCGGCACCCTGAAAATGTTTTCCTTTAATATCAACCACTTCCTGGCGGACAGGATTCCCTGTTTTTAAAATCCTATCAGCTGGAAAAAACTGATCCATATCATCAAAGGCAACACAGATTTTTGAAGCCTTTTTACCTAACCATTTATTGGTTATTCCGGCATAAGAATTCTGTTCCTGGATGAGGTAAGGAATTCCTTTCAAAGAGGCTGCATACAATAGTGGGCCTGAGGCATAACCTCCAACACCTACTACGGCATCGGGCTTAAAATCATTGATAATCTGCATGGCTTTGCGCACACTGCCGATTACCTTGAACGGCAGCGCAAGATTTTTAATAATCGAGCCACGTTGCATCCCACTAATATTTAATCCTATAATTTTATATCCGGCTGCAGGAACTTTTTCCATTTCCATGCGACCTATAGCACCCACAAACAAAATTTCACAGGTTGGCACCATGCGTTTTAGCGCATTGGCTATGGCCACGGCGGGGAAAATATGCCCGCCGGTGCCACCACCTGATATGATAATTTTTGGGGAATTATTCATTTTAATTGTTATTTAACCGCAAAGAGCGCTGAGTTTTTCGCAAAGCACACTAAGCATTTTGTTTTTTAACCACCGAGTGCACAAAGTTTTCACAGAGGGCACTGAGTTTTTATTATTTTTAACCGCAAAGAGCGCTGAGTTTTTCGCAAAGCACGCTAAGCATTTTGTTTTTTAACCACCGAGTGCACAAAGTTTTCACAGAGGGCACTGATTTATCCTTTTTGTTTACCACAAAGCCGCTAAGGCCACCAAGGTTTTTCTATCGGGTTTCACACTTAGGGTTGGGCAATTGAATAAACAATTTCTTTGTAATCTCTGTGCCAACCTCCGTGTCCTCTGTGGTTAAATTTTTACTTTATTATTTTTTAAATAGATTGCTTCGTCATACTTCCTTGCAATGACGACCAATCCTTACGCTATCGCTGGAATCTCTCCAACAATTATTTTATTATTTATTTTTTCTTCTTTCGATGTCAGTTTTGCATTTTCTTCTACATCACGGCTTACACTGAGTATAATCCCGAAGGCCACACTAGTAAAGATCATTGATGTACCGCCCATACTTACCAATGGAAGCGGAACCCCAGTTACCGGACCCAGCCCTACTGCTACTGCCATATTTGCAAAGGCCTGTATGGTCAGGCTGAAACTCAGTCCGGCCGCGAGCAATGCACCGAAGGCCTTGGGCGCCCGGGTTACGATCTTGATACATCGGTATAAAAGCACCAGGTATAGTATCATAATTACAATTCCTCCCACAGTTCCCCATTCCTCAATAATAATGGCGAAAATAAAATCGGAATACGGATGTGGTAGGAAATTGCGTTGTGTACTATTACCTGGTCCTTTACCAAAAACACCACCAGTAGCCAAGGCAATTTTTGCCTGATCTGCCTGGAAAGTTTTATCTGAATGCTGCATTTCAGGATGTATAAACGTATTGATACGCGACATGTATGTTTTTCTCCTTGGACCCAAAAAGAACACAAATAGCAGGAGCACAAAGCCACCTGCACAAACAATCGCGATCTGTTTAATACTGATCCTACCGATAATTAGCAGCAGTATACTTACACCAAACAGCATTAATGCTGTAGATAGGTTGGCCAGTGCGATTAAAACAAACACCACACAAACAGAGCCCATAATGGGTATAAATGACTCTTTAACATTTTTAATATTCTCTTGCTTTTTGGTTAGCATCCTGGCCAAAAAGGTAATCAATGCCAGTTTAGCCAAATCGGAAGTTTGAAAGGTTAATCCGATAACCGGTATTTTAACCCACCGAGATGCATCGTTTAAAGCAGTTCCGAATATTAGCGTATAAAACAACAAAGGAATGGTTACGATCATCAATACCTTCGAAATACCCGCATAGTAGCGATAATCGAGCAAGTGGGCGATATAGATCATTCCGATGCCCATCAACACAAAAATTAAGTGTTTGGTGAGCAAAAGCTTTTCTACAGCTTCTCCTTTTTTATATGCCAAGGTACCTGTTGCACTATACACCGCCATTACGGATATAAGCGAAAGCAGGATGATGATCAACCAAATCCACCTATCGCCTTTTGTTTTATTAAGTAGTGCTTGGAACATATATTGTACCTCCTATTATAATTCTCTAACTGCCGCTTTAAACTGGTTACCGCGGTCTTCGTAATTTTTGAACAGATCGAAACTTGCACAGGCTGGCGATAACAACACCGTATCACCACGTTTAGCCAAATGGAAAGCAATCTGCGCGGCTTCATCCGCCGAAAAAGTATTTACAATTACTTCTACATCATCCTCGAAAGCATCGTGGATACGTTTATTGTCTTTACCCAAACAAACGATAGCCTTAACCTTACTCTTAACCAGATCTTTAAGCATGTTGTAATCGTTTCCTTTATCAACACCGCCCATAATCAGCACTACATCACTGGTCATACTCTCCAAAGCATACCAGGTAGAGTTCACATTGGTGGCTTTACTGTCGTTGATAAAATCGATCCCCGAAATTTTGGCCACATGCTCTAACCTGTGCTCAATATTTTTGAAATTGCCCATGCTTTCGCGGATGGTCTCATTTCTTAATTCTAAAACTTTAGACACAATGCCTGAGGCCATAGAATTGTAAATGTTGTGCTTGCCCTGTAAGGCTAAATCTGAAATAGACATGGTTAGTTGGTTATTTGGTTCTGTAAGGATATGTATAGTAGTTTCTTCTAAATAAGCACCCAATTCTACTTTTTCAGTAATTGAAAAGGGAAAGGCTTTTGCCACAGGCTTAATCAACGAGATTGCTTTTAGGCTCTCTTCGTCATCTGCACAATAAATGAAAACATCTTCTGCTGTCTGGTTTTGAACAATCCGCATTTTAGATGCAGCATAATTCTCCAGTTTATAATCGTAACGGTCTAAATGATCCGGCGTGATGTTAAGCAAAACAGCGATATCTGCTTTAAACGCGAACATATCATCAAGCATGAAGCTTGAAATTTCCAGCACGTAATATTCGTAATCTTCTGTAGCCACCTGTGCTGCAAAACTCTGCCCGATATTACCAGCTAAGCCCACGTTTAAACCCGCATTTTTCAGGATGTGATAGGTTAATAAACTCGTAGTCGACTTACCGTTTGAACCCGTAATGCAGATGGTTTTTGCATTGGTATATCTTTTTGCAAATTCAATTTCCGAAATCACCGGTATTCGTTTTTCTACCAATTTTTTAATAATTGGTGCTGTAGGTGGAATACCCGGACTTTTAATTACTTCATTAGCGTTTAAGATCAACTCTTCGCTATGTTTTTCAGATTCGAACGGAATGGAAAGTTTTTCTAATGCAGCTTTATATTTATCGGTAATTACACCGTAATCGGAAACAAAAACATCGAAACCTTTTGCCTGGGCCAATTTCGCAGCGCCAACTCCACTTTCGCCGGCACCAAGAATAACCACACGGCCATGCCCGGTCATCGCTGACGTAGTATTGCTTGATGTGCTATTATTCGTGCTCATTTTTATTTTAGTATCAAGTGGTGAGTATCAAGTATCAAGACATTAATACCATCACATTTTAATTTTTTAATTTATTTATTATTCTCTCTTTTACTTTTCAGCTTTAGTCTTTCGGCATTTAAACCGCTAAGCCCTAAACCTTCTAACCCTCTACCTTAACTTCAATGTTACAATGGTCATAATCGCAAGCATGATTCCGATAATCCAGAAGCGGGTTACAATTTTGGCTTCGTGGTATCCTTTTTTCTGGTAATGGTGGTGTAAGGGCGACATCAGGAAAATCCTGCGTCCTTCACCAAATTTCCTTTTGGTATACTTAAAATAAGACACCTGCATAATTACCGACACCAATTCTACCAGGAATACCCCACATAAAATCGGAATCAAAAGCTCCTTGCGGATCATGATGGCAAATGAGGCAATGATTCCCCCAATGGCCAAACTTCCGGTATCGCCCATAAAAATCTGCGCCGGGTAAGAGTTGTACCAAAGGAAACCTACGCAGGAACCCACAAATGCTCCTGCAAAAATCATTAGCTCTGCAGAGTTTGGGATATACATAATATTGAGGTAATCAGCCATAATGGTATTACCCGATACATAAGCCAAAATACCAAGCGTGATCCCGATTACTGCCGAAGTTCCAGTAGCTAAACCATCAATCCCATCGGTAATGTTTGCCCCGTTCGAAACCGCGGTAATGATAAATACCGTTACAATCAGGAAGATAAAAAATGCATATTTCTGGTAATCGTCACCCAAAAACTTCAATACCTTTGCATAATCGAACTCATTGTTCTTATAAAAAGGCATATTGGTTTTAGTCGATTTTACATCTTGTGTATAATAAAAGGTTTCTCCTTTTTGGCGTAATACCATCGGAACCGTAGAAGTGCTTTTTACATCGTCCTGTACAGTTTCCCTTACCACAATATTTGGATGAAAGTACATGGTGCAACCTACAATTAAGCCTAAGCCAACCTGGCCAACGACTTTAAAACGACCCGCCAAACCTTCTTTATTCTTTTTGAAAACTTTGATATAATCATCTAAAAAGCCTACGGCACCCATCCAGATCGTGGTGATTATCATTAAAATCACGTAGATATTGGAGATATTGGCAAATAACAAGGTCGGAATAAGAATGCCCAGCAAAATAATGATACCACCCATTGTTGGTGTACCTTGTTTTTGCATCTGTCCTTCTAAACCTAAATTTCTCACTGTTTCTCCAACCTGTTTTTTATGCAGGTAATCAATCAACCTACGTCCGTAAACGGTGGTAATTACCAATGATAAAATAATAGAGATAGATGCACGGAAAGTGATGTACTGAAACAACCTTAACCCAGGTATATCATAATGCTTATGCAGGTATTCGAATAATAAATATAACATTAGCTGATTGGTTTTAATTGTTCAAGTAAAATCTCTTTATCATCAAAATGGTTCCTTACGCCATTAATTTCCTGGTATTTCTCATGCCCTTTACCAGCAACAAGAATAATGTCTCCTGGCTGCGCTAAATGGCAGGCTGTTTTTATAGCTTCTTTTCTATCTAAAATGGATAAGGTTTTACGCTTATTGGTCGGTGAAACACCTGCTTCCATTTCGCTGATAATCGTCTGCGGATCTTCCGTTCTGGGATTGTCGGAGGTCAGAATCACCTTATCACTCCAATCGCATGCTACCTGGGCCATAATTGGGCGTTTGGTTTTATCTCTATCCCCGCCACAGCCCAGCACCGTTATTACCTGTTCGGTTCCTTTCCGGATATTGGCGATGGTGCTCAGCACATTTTGAACAGCATCTGGCGTATGTGCATAATCTACAATACCTATAATCTTATCTGCAGAGGTGATGTAATCAAATCTTCCTTCAGCGCCTGATAAACGGCTCAACAAAGTCAGTACCTTTAATTTATCCTGCTCTAACAAGATTGCAGTTCCATAAACCGCTAGTAGGTTATACGCATTAAAAGAGCCTACAAGCTTGAAGTAAACATCTTCGTTATCGATATCTAAATGCAGACCACTAAACTGATTCTCGATAATTTTTGCTTTAAAATCGGCCAATTGTTTAAGCGCATAGGTTTTTTTATGTGCTTTTGTATTCTGCAGCATTACCACACCGTTTTTATCGTCGATATTAGTGAGTGCAAATGCCGATTTAGGCAGAACATCAAAAAATGCTTTTTTTGCTTTCAGGTAAGCGTCAAAAGTTTTATGAAAATCTAAATGATCATGCGTTAAATTTGAAAACACACCACCTGAGAAAGTTAAACCTTCAATCCGGTGCTGAGAAACCGCATGTGAGCTTACTTCCATAAAACAGTAATCGCAACCAGCATCGACCATTTCTCTTAAGAGCTGATTTAATGCGATCGGATTTGGTGTGGTATGCGTTGCCGCCACTACCGTATCATTGATATAATTCTCTACCGTTGATAAAAGCCCGGTTTTGTAACCTAAATCTTTAAATAATTTAAAAAGAATGGTAGCAATGGTGGTTTTTCCGTTCGTTCCGGTAATTCCGATCAGTTTCAGATCTGCCGATGGATTTCCAAAATAATTCCCGGCAACAATCCCCAAAGCCACAGCAGTGTTTTCTACTTTGATGTAGGTAACAGTAAAATCATTGATCTCTGGTAAATTTTCACAGATAATTACACCTGCCCCCTGCTGAATGGTCTGCTCAATAAACTGGTGTCCATCAGCTACAGTGCCTACTACAGCAAAAAAGATATCATCTTTACTTACTTTACGCGAATCGAAATTCAGCGCATTGATTTCCCTATCGGTTCTACCAACCAATTCTTTAATCGTTACGCCATAAAGTAAATCCTGTAATTGCATTTTTTTTTATTTTTTTAGTATCGAGTAGTGAGTATCAAGTAGCAAGACCTAAACCCTATACCTTTTACCTTAATTCAACTCTATCTGTACACCCAATCCTTTACCCACCTTTGTTCCGGCGATGATGGATTGACTGACCACTTTTCCAGAACCCGAAACCTTTGTTTTCAGCCCCGCATTCCCCAAAAGATACAATGCGTCTTTCAGTCCCATTCCCGCCACATTTGGCATCACACCTTTACGCTCGTTATTTTCCTGAAAAACTGTTCCTGCACTGGTATCTATAATATTGTAATACTCAGATTTTGAAGCAAAAAGTGGTTTAAAACCAAATGCCTTATACACTTTCTGAGTCGCTTTACTCTGTCCTGCTTTTGTTGGCGGATTACCCGTATTACCTACCAAGCGGGTCGGCATATCGTTATACATCTGCATATCGCTGGCATAAATACGGTCGGCGATTTCCCTGAAAACCGGTCCTGAAACCAATGCTCCGTAATAAGCACCCTTTGGATCGTTGATTACCACGATCATCGAATATTTTGGCTTATTAGCAGGAAAATAACCCACAAAAGAAGCCTGATACTGCTTATTTGCCTTATAACCTTTATTTGCATCTGCAACCTGAGCGGTACCTGTTTTACCTGCAATCGGATATAATGGATTATAAACAATCTGCTTTCCGCTACCTTCCAATACTACACCTTCGAGCATTTTTTTGATTTTGCTCAGGGTTATATCAGAACAGATTTTATCGTTGATTACCCTTGCTTTAAACTGCTCAATCGGATTACCCAGCCTTCTGATCTCTTTTACAAAAATTGGCGCTACCATTTTACCATTGTTAGCCACTGCATTATACAACGACAACATTTTAAGCGGCGTTAACTGCATCTCGTAACCATAAGCCATCTGCGGTAAGGTCATGTTTTTGTTCCAACTTTTATTGGTTTTTGGATTCTTTACCGCCGGCATGGCTTCCCCAGGAATCTGCAAACCCATTTTTTCATTTAAATGCCAATCATATAAATGATCGGTAAACTTTTTAGGGTTAGCACCATATTTACTGTTGATCAGATATGCAATAGCTGCATTTGATGATTGTTCAAATGCTTTTTTAACAGTAACCACACCTATACTTCCGTGAGAATCTTTAATTGTATGACCGGGGATTTTATAGGTACCCGTTCCAACCATGGTATTGGTATCAACCAGTTCATCTTCCAGCAAAGCCATATATGAGGCCAATTTAAAAGTTGAACCCGGATCCTGGTTACCTGCAATGGCATAGTTAAACTTTTCCTTATACACTCCTTCTTCTACTTTAGAGAAATTGGCTACTGCACGGATTTCGCCCGTGGCCACTTCCATCACAATCACCGCACCATGATCGGCTTGCGATTTGATCAACTGTTTTTCTAAAGCACTTTGCGCCAGATCCTGCATATTGATATCGATGGTTGAAATAATATCAGCACCATCTTTCGGAGCCACCTCAGCTTCTTCATTAACAGGAATATAAACCCCGCCGGCAATTCGCTGCATTAATCTTTTTCCCGTTTCGCCGTTGATATATTCTTTATAGGCGCCCTCTAAACCCACCCCGTTTTTAACATTTTCGTTTTTATACCCAATTGTACGGGCAGCCAAAGCCTGGAAAGGAAGAATCCGTTTGTTCTGCTGAACAGCAATTAAACCGCCACTAAACTTACCGATGTTATATAAAGGAAAAGTCCTGATGGTTTTAAGATCAGCATAACCCACTTTACGGTGGATCAGTAAATAGCGCGAGCTGTCTTGACGGCCCTTACGCAGATATCTAGCATATTCCTTAGCCGTTTTATCCTGAAAGAGCTGAGCTAATTTATAACCCAGCGAATCTACCTTCTCGTTAAATACTTTATCATCGGCAATACCGCCAGCAAACATATCCATACGCAGTTCGTATTCTGGTATCGAAGTAGCCAGCAAACTGCCGTCGTTAGAATAGATATTCCCACGGGTAGCCTCCACATTTACATATCGTGTAGAAAGACTATCTGCCATAGCTTTCCATTTTTTTCCCTGCACATACTGTACCTGACCGAGGCGTAAAAATACCGCGAAAGCAAAAAGCACAATTAAGCCAAATGCCAGATATACACGAAGCAAGATGTTTGCTCTAATATTCATCGCTTTTAACAATTATTTTTTTTGGTGGTTCAATCAGTTCCTTTATACCAAGGGTATCTACCTTTTTAGCAACCTCTGTCAGTTTACTCTTGAACATCAGGTCGGCCTTAAGGGATTTATACTCCCATCTTAATTCTTTTACTTCTTTATTTAATTTATCAATCCGGCGAACATTGTTTACCGCAAAGTGGCTATTAGCAATGTAAATCATTCCCAAAAGGGCCAGAAAACACAAATAAGGCAGCGCATCAGTTGCCGCCTCTTTACTTACTAATCCATCATTAAAAAGCTTGCTGATAAATGAATTGCTATCCATTTTTTCTTCAGCAGTTTTTGGCCTTTTGGGCGCAGCTTTTAGCTCTGGTTCAGGCCCAATCTCTTCCTCTTCTATCTCTTCCCTAAACCTGTTCATATCTTTTCTGCAATTCTTAGTTTCGCACTGCGGGCCCTATTGTTCTGAGCAATCTCCTCATCAGTGGCAATTATCGCTTTACGTGTAATTACATTAAATGGCTTTTGCTGATTTCCAAAAAAATCCTTTTCTACCTCACCCTGAAATTTACCCTTCGCCATAAAATTTTTAACCGGCCTGTCTTCCAAAGAATGATAAGACATCACTACTAAATGACCACCGGGCTTCAATACATCAGCAGCCTGCACCAAAAAATCTTCAAGCACCTGGATTTCGGCATTCACCTCTATGCGTAGCGCCTGAAACACCTGCGCCAGATATTTATTCTCTTTTCCTTTCGGGATATAACCAGCAATTGCCGACTTCAAACTGTCGATATCGGCAAAAGGCTGCTCTAAACGCGAGGTCACAATAGCGCGAGCCAGCGATTTAGCATTCTTCACCTCTCCATAAATCCCAAATATCTTATGTAGCTTATCCTCTGAATAGGTATTCAATATTTCGGCAGCGGTTAAATCGCGGTGCTGATCCATACGCATATCCAGATCAGCGTTATGACGGATAGAGAAACCACGCTGTGGCACATCGAACTGATGCGAGGAAACCCCAAGATCAGCCAGAATACCGTCAACCTGCTTAAAACCTTTTAAGCGGAGATTATTTTTCAAAAAACCAAAATTCTGGTCGATAAAAACAAATCGATCGTCAGCAGGAATATTCGCCTGAGCATCAGGATCCTGATCGAACGCGATCAATCTTCCTTTCGGTCCAAGATGTTTCAAAATCTCTCTCGAATGCCCCCCACCACCAAAAGTAACGTCTACATACACACCGTCAGGCTTGATATTCAAACCATCAATGCAAGGTTGCAACATTACAGGAACATGGTAATTATTCGCCATCTGCCCCTCCTTTCTTATCACCCATTACTTTTTGGGCAAGGCTTGCGAAATTGGCCGGAACATCATCAAAAATATCTTCGTATGCTTTTTTGTCCCACACCTCGATACGATCTAACTGACAGGCCAGCACAAGGTCACTACCTATACCTGCATACTCTACCAGTGATTTAGGCAAAAGCACTCGGCCTACAGCATCAAGCGAAAGCTCGGTTGCCCCACGCGTAAAAGCCCGTACAAAGGCCCTGTTTTCCTGATCGTAAATATTAAGCTTGGCAAGATCGGCAACAACGGCATCCCAAACTTGCTTAGGATAGATCACCAGGTTTTTCTCAAAACCACGGTTAATAATGAGCCCATCATTCTCGGCATTAGGCAATTGTTTCTTAAGCGCAGCAGGTACCATAAGGCGGCCCTTTGCGTCAAGTTTACAATCGAATTCTCCTAAAAGTTGGGTCATAGTGGTATCTACACTTTATATCTAGTGTAAAAGTAAATAGTTCTACCACTTTTTACCACTTTTTACCACAAAAAAGTTTTCCACATCCTTTTTGTTACAATTATGGTGTAGCAATATACCTAGAATAAGTATATCAGCACAAAACAAAAAGCCTTAACAACTGATAATAAGCCTATTAAAATAAAATATTAAAAAGTGTTAAGCTGGCCCAATTTTTCCCGCATTTATTGGGTTTTTCTCCAAACACTCTCATTTACAGCTTTAAAAATGTGGGAGAATCTCCCACTTTACCAACAAAATTTTATCTCTTTTGAAAAAATTCAACTACTAAAAACCTTGTATAACCCTGAACGGAAACCAATACAGCAGCAACAACTTTATTGCCCTGTATCGTTTTAGCTTGTCCGATCATTTTTTACCCGACAAAGGTTTAAATAATACCGCATCAGCAACCACAATTCCATCGGCTTTAAGATTACTGATCCGCACATAAGGTTCGGCATTACTTTTAATATTGTATCTACCTAAAGAAACCCATTCGCCCGATGTTTGTCCGACCACTTTGATCTCCGATTTCAAAATATTGTGGCTATGGCTCTTTTCTCCATCAAAAACCTCGATCGAGGTAATACCCGAACCTTTATCTGTTAGGGGATAATAACTAAACACCTCATATTGTCCGGCTTTTAAACCTTCCGCATTAAAGGTGATGTTTGCTGGCGATTTATCGGATTTGTTATAAAAAAGCGCATTGGGACCATAGATATGTCCGGGTTTTAAATCCCAGTTACCCTCTATTTTAACCATTGGCGAAAGGTTATCGATAATCAGGTCAGGTATGCTTCCATCCAGCAGGGGATCAATGGTCAGCTTTTCGTTTATCTTTTTGTAATCCAGCTGCTGTACAGCTATGTCCTGGTCTATCGAGAAGCTGGCTGCAACCGCAGCAACCTGCGAAAGCACCATAAATACAGGCTCCATGCGAATAGAACCGTAGGCGATGTGACTGGCTGACAAACAGACCGGCACGATCAGATTATCACATTCCTGCTCTTTGGGCACGATAGCCTTATAACTGATCGGATAGGGCGAAATATCAGGAATTTCGACATTCCCTTCATTTTTGACCATACCATCCACAACCAAACGATCGGTATTATGAGAATCCATGTTGTACGCCGCTAAAGCAATTCCATCAGTTACTACTGCCTTTCCGGTACAGTTGTGTTCGGTCATTACATAATCACTGATCATCCTTCGTGCCTCCCTGATATAAGCCTGGTGGGACCAATTGTTATTACCTTTATATTCGTCTTTCGGATACCCCCATTGCAACATCTGGTTTCTAAGCGCCTGCGGCACCCTCTGGTCATGCCCGAAAAAATAAAACAGTCCTTTAGTGTATGAGGTCAGATCCTCAATATATTTCCCTCTTGATTTATAATCCCCATCCGGATAAGCATGATTGGTCCCGATCATATCTGTAGAAAAACCGTTTCTGTTGTTGATATCGGTTTTATGATTGGGCATTTCGCTCCAGATAAAATAATCGTTGAGGCTTAAACTGTTTTTCTGCTTTTCCATCAACCTCAAAAGCAGTTCGTAGCGCGTACTGTCATAGTCCTCGGGCCTGGTAATGGCGATACGGTTCTGAGGATCATCTGTCAAGCAGACCCTGTAATTATAAGACTGCACTTTACGATCTCCCGAACCGCGTGGCATCAAGCTGCCTTTATTGATACCCCAGAGTAATCCACTGGCCGGATCACCTTTAACCCGGTATGGATCGATATGATCTGGAAACTGGTGCCCTTCTAAGAGTTGAACACCATTATAGGTTTCGTTATATTTAGCATTGGCCTCGCGCCCCACAGTATAGGCAACACCGGCTTTTGCCATCAGGTCTCCCTCATAACTGCAATCTATAAATACCCTAGCACTGACAGTTTTATTTTTCGCTTGACCAGCAGACGGTTCTATTGTAATGGTTTTAATGGATTTCCCTGCTTTTTCCACTGTAGAAAGCCTGTATCCATAAACCACATCTACCTTAGCACGGTCGATATAACTTTTAAAGAGATCTTCGGCCACATGAGGTTCAAACACCCATTGCTCGAGTTTACCATAGTGAGTGCCTATCCTGCGGTAAAAATCCTTCGAAAGGCCCGTTACCACATATTTGTTCCCGATATCGGTAAAACCTAGACCGCCTGAAGAGAGGCCGCCAAGGTTTTTACCAGGTTCGATCAGCAGGACGGTTTTCCCCATTTTTTTGGCACTATAGGCCGCAATTACCCCTGCAGAGTTTCCGCCATAAATACACACATCAACCTGATGGGTGCTTGCGGTTTGAGCAATGGCAGAATGGGTATTAAATAAGAAGTAAATAGAAACGACCATAAGCCGTTTAAGCATTATATTTTTCATAGTTAAGGTGTTAAGGTAAATTTTAAAGCATCGGCACGTAAAGGACGGTCGTGGGCCGGAAGTGTATCAGTTAGTTCAACATAATTATTGGTTCCCCTCGGTAATTGATAGCTGCCCAAATCAACCCATTTTCCCTGGTCTTTAAATTGATCAACAACTACCGCAGCCACTTCTGCTCCGCCGGCAAAAATGGTGTATTTTGCTTTTGTGGTAGAATAGGCATTTAGCGCAGCATTACCGGGTATATAAACCGAAATGTTATACAGCCCCGCTTTGGTGATGGCAGCCTTCCATGTTGCTTTGCTCTGCACGGCAGGTTTGGCGACCACCCTGGTTCTTTTTCCGTCATGACCTACAATTTCGGCAATGGCAGAAATCCATTTGGCAGCCGCGATGCTGTCCTGGGTGATTTCGGTGTATCCCCCGAAATAAAACCCGTATTTTAAACTGAAAGGCGCGGTTGCAGGCAGGATTTTTTCCTGGGCAAAAGGCGCTTTTAACACCCCTTTAATATACACCGGGTTGGCATCCAGGGTGATAGAAACCGTATCGTTCACCGCATTATAGATGGTGCTATTGCCCATGATATCTACAACTTCGAGCGATGCTGCATCGGTAAAAAGGCGCACACCTGTACCCGAAAGCGAGTACATTACCCTTACCTCGTCGCTGCCCTTTGTAAATTTATAAGCATTGATCAGCCCTGGCGAAATCTGTTCTTCTGCAACAAAAATTGCCCCTGATAACTGACGGGTCAGGGCGGCATAGGTAGCAAAACCAGGTTTTGGGGTATAGGCACCCAAAGTATCATCGGGATGCCTGATCAGTCCGAATGCCCCTTCAGAATCGTTGAGTGTTGATTTATTCTGCAGGTTGTAAATACCAATTTTTTGCACCCCGTTTGCCAGAGCAGTTACAATCCTTCTTGGCAGATTATTGGCCTGCTCCTTTTCGGTGAAGGTAAAAGTGGTAAAACCCGTTTCTGAAAGGTTAATCGGGATAAGGTTATTGTTGTTATACGCTTTTATAACATTTTTATGCTTATTGATATCAGTAACGATAGCTTCAGAAACCGGAATATAGGAATGGAAAGCATATTCATTCATCGAACTGAGTGCTCCTTTCTGTAAGATCTTACCCAAAAAACTCTCGGTAGCCAGATCGCTGACTACCATACCCACAATTTTCACATTTGGAAAAGTTGGGTGAACCTCATCATAAGAAGCTTTTAACAGGTTATAATAAAAGGTAGTTTTTTGATCTTCTGTAGTAAGTCCCTGCGAAAAGGTGCCGATATCAGGTTCATTCCAGATTTCTACATTTTCAATGCCCGGATAGTGGGTTAACAATTGTTTCACATATTTGGCAAATGCCATCCTGCCTTCGGCACTTACCGGCGCTTTGCCGTTATCGTAAAGCGGGTTGTACAGGGCGCAAACCAAATAAGGTTTAAGGTTATTTGCGGCAAGTTGGGCGATAAAAGCATCTTCTTTAGTCCCAAAGGTATATACCTGTTTCTGTTTTTCTACTACATCCCATCGTATGGCATCACGCACGTATTTTACCCCCATTTTCTTTGCAATCGGGATGAGGATATCGGTTGATTGCCAGGCATGTGTTTGCCCGATAAAAGCAGATTGACTGACCGTACTCAGATCAAAATTGGAAACAATGGCAAAAAAGGTTTCCTTTGAACCCGTGACCGCGCTATTCTGCTTAGATTTGATCAAAAGTTTAAACCAGCCAAGTTTCCCGGGTTCAATATTCAACAGGGCTGTATCTCCGGCTACAGCCTTTTTTCCCGAAAGTATTTTTTGTTCCCAAAAATCATAACAGGCCCATTCAACAGAATCGGCGGCTACATGGATTACAAATTCCTTTTGATCGCTTTGGTAAAAAATATTACCGGCCACCTTTTGTTGGATGGTAATGAAGGATTGTTGTGCAAAAAGCGTGACAGGAGCCAATAAAAAGGCCATAAGAAAAAAGGCGGTGGAAAGAACCATCTTTCTACCCCTAGTGTAATTTATCTTGATCATTAATATCCAGGATTCTGTGTTAAAAGTTTGTTTAAAGAAAGGTCATAACTCGGGATCGGCAGCAGCAGATTCCTGTCGGTAATTACCCTCGAAGCGGTAGTAATGGTGGTATTGTTCCCGCCGTTGGCGATAGCATAGGCCAAAAAGGTTTTCATATCACCGATAAAATTACCCCAACGGATCAGATCGGGCCGCCTTAATGCCTCATAACAAAGCTCCCTTGAACGCTCCTGTTTAATGGCATCCAGAAACTGTATTTTACTAAGCCCTGGTGTAAGTGCTGCGTTTACCGTAGGAAACGGAGGAGCCGGTAACAACAGGCCATAAGCCCTTCTTCTCACCTGGTTAACCGCATCATAAGCCAGGGCTGTTGGCCCGTTCACTTCATTTTCGGCCTCTGCCAGCATCAACAGCACATCGCTGTACCTGAGCATCGGAAAATTCTGAGGGGTATAGTTCGAGTTTTTCGGTACAACCTCTTCGTATTCCCTTCTCCATTTCCCTGCACACATCAGCCAGGTACTGGTAACAGCCGTTTTTTTCGCAACAGTCGCCGTTCCCCAGGTATAATTTGCACAGTTCCAGTCCCTGCGAAGATCAAATGATGCTTTATTAGGTGTAGTGGTACTGGCTGGATTAATCTGGTAGAGGTCGAACAGTTTCCTTGTGGCTACAATACTACCTGTGCTATAACCCACAGAGGTATCGTTACAGCGGATCCCACAGAACCGCCCTGCATAGGTTCCTCCTTTATTTGCAAAACCATTATTATCACGGAAAAATTCCAGCTCCCAGATGCTTTCCTTTACGTCGTATTTATTGGTGGCATAATTTAAAAATATCTGGCTGTAATCAGGATTAAGGGCATGTTCTTTAGAATCGACCACCTTTTTTGCCCAGTATAGTGCTTCCTGATATTTAGCGGTCTGATTGAGCGGATAACCTGCCATATATAAGCATACCCTGGCCAGTATCCCTTCTACTGCAGTTTTTGTTACTTTACCGCCATAGCCCAAAGAGGTAGCCGTTTGGGTCTGAAGAAGTGATTCTGCAGTGGTCATATCTTTAACAATCTGCTCATACACATCCTTTGCAGGCGTACGGGCCAGATCCACATCTTTTACTGATGAGGTTGGGGTAAGTTTTAGCGGTACATCTCCATAATTACTTACCAGCAGGAAATAAAAATAAGCCCTTAAAAACAGTGCTTCACCTTTGATGATGCCTCTTTTGGTCTCATCCATTGCAGGTTTGCCGATATTGGCCAGTAACATGTTGGCACGTTCTATCCCGATGTAACTGCTATTCCAAAGCAGGTTTACCTTAGCATCGGTAGGCACATATTGATAGGAAGTTACCAGATCGACGGTGAACCCGTAGGATTCATCTGTATTGGTATTGAACATATAGAGGTAATTGTTGCCATAACAATCGACATCTATCAATTGAGAATAAACACCATTAAGGGCAATCTGCAGGTCTGCTGCAGTAGCATAAAATGACTCTGGAGTAATAAAATCTGTTGGTTTGGTATCGAGTATTTTTTGGCAAGAACTGTTTACCAATAGTACCATGGCCAGTATAAAAAATATCTTCTTCATGATCTATAAATTAAAAAATGAGGTTTAATCCAAAAGTTAATGTTCTCGGGCGCGGGTAGGCAGAATAATCAAAACCTGGGGTTAAAGCCGAATTGCGGATCGAAACCTCCGGATCAGGGCCTGAATAGTTTGTCCAGGTGATGAGGTTCTGCGCGGAGGCAAATACACGGAGCGATTTTATTTTTAACCGTTTGCTAAGCTGCTCACTCAGGTTATAGCCCAAGGTTACCGTTTTAAGCCTCAGGTAAGATCCATCTTCGATAATCCTGCTCGAATATGCAAAAGGCCCCTGTCCGCCCGTTCTAAAAAGGGTATTTGAGGGATTATCGGGTTGCCAGCGGTCTCTCCAGGTAGCAAACTGGTTTAAGGTGAGCGTATTCTTTCCGTTCCCCTCAAATACCAGGCGGTTGGCATTGACCAGATCATTGCCGTAAGACCATTGAAAAAAAACATTCAGATCAAAACCTTTATACCTGAAATCGTTCACAAAACCTCCGGTATGAATGGGAATCCCCCTACCAATGGTTGTAATATCATCAGCATTGACCACCAGATCGCCGTTCAGATCTTTGTATTTAATATCGCCAGGTTTGATGTTTGCCCTTGCTGTACCATTGGTCGGCACTGTGCTCTTCAGTACATAGGTTCCTGCCGTTGGCTGGTCAAAATCGCTGTACTGATAAACACCATCCCATTCATAACCCCTCATCTGGGCAATGGGCTGGCCTACCTGTGCAGTATAGGCAAACAGTGAGTTATAAGAAAAATCGAAGAACACCGGACTCAGGATCTCTTTTTGGTTCTCGGCCAGTTCGAGCACTTTGTTTCTATTGAAACTGATATTGAAGCCTGTTTTCCAGGTAAAGTCTTTGGTGTTGATATTTACCGTATTAAGCGAGAGTTCCAGTCCTTCGTTTTTCACTTTTCCTACATTTTTATAGGCTGAACCGATTCCGAGCGTATAAGGAAGGTTGGCCAGCAACAAAAGATCCCTGGTTGTTTTTCTATAGGCATCAACGGTAAAGTTTATCCGGTTATTGAACAAGCTTAAATCGTAACCGATATTGGTCTGTGCGGTGGTTTCCCATTTTAGATCGGGGTTGCCCAAAGATGATAGCTGAGCACCTGTTGAGGCCGCACCATTGTTGTAGGAATAAGCCGGGAGTGGGCCAAGGAGAATCTGCGAAAGGTAACTAAAATCACCTATGCGGTTATTGCCTGTTAAGCCATAACTGATCCGCAGTTTTGCCTCCGAGATAAAACGGAGGTCTGACAGGAAATTTTCCTTAGCCATGTTCCAGGCAAAAGAGCCTGATGGAAAAGTTCCCCAACGACGACCTGGAGCAAATTTAGAAGATCCATCTGCACGGATCGATGCGGTTAATAGGTACTTCGATTTATAATCGTAATTGATCCTGGCCAGAAATGAAGACAGCCCCCATCTTGAGCTCTGAGAAACTGAAGAGAGCAGTGATGACTGGTCGAGTCCGTCCAGTCCCAAAGATTCGTTAGGTACCTGGGTTGCGCTAAAACCATAACGGCTGGAATTGAGTGCCTGCATAGTATATCCCCCCAGCACATTAAAGTTATGTCCGCCTTTAAATGATTTTTTATAGGTCAATGTATTTTCGTTCAGCCATGAATTTGTCGGAACAGTATAAATCGATCCGTTAACCCCAAAAGTGTTGTAAATGCTTCCCCTGCTGGTCTGCGAATTATAAAAGCCTTCCAGTTTTATGCTGTTGCGTGTAATACCACCCGATATGCGCAGACTTAGACCGGGCAGGATGGTATAATCTAAAAAGGCATTTGCAATCAGGTTATCGGTAATGGTGTTCTGAATCTGGTTTTGTGTAGAAATTACCGGGTTTACCCGGTAGTCGCCAAAAAGATTGCCCGAGAGTGCCGGATCTATAAACTCATCCAACAGCCCTGAATCGTTGTCACCGCCAGTAACAGGGCGATATCCCCAAACGGCATAAAAAAGGTTGTTGCTGTACGAAGTGTTTGATCCCGGCTCCGAAGGACTTACCCCCGAAGAGCGGCTATTACTATAATTGATATTTACGCTTGCTTTAAGGTTCTTGTTGATCGTCTGGTCCAGGTTCATACGCCCCTGATAACGGGTAAAGCCAGAATTGATTACAATTCCTTTCTGATCAAATATATTCCCCGAGACAGCATATCTCGTTTTATCACTCCCACCCCTTAATGAAAGCGAATAGTTCTGCATCGGTGCAGTTTGATAGATATAATCCTGCAGATCGATCCCCTGAACATCCCGATAAGATTCCAAGGTTTTCCCACCACTCAGGTAGGTTGTTGGTGCTAAGGTGGGATTAAGCTCCAACTGGTATTTCACAAATTCGTAGGGGCTTAAAAGATCCATTTTTTTTGCAACGTTCTGCACCCCATAATAAGAATTAAAGGTAATTACAGGCAGGCCGATCTTTCCTTTTTTTGTAGTGATGATAATCACTCCATTTGCTCCCCTTGCACCATATATGGCGGTAGAGGAGGCATCTTTAAGCACATTGATGGATTCGATATCGGCTGGATTTATCGAGTTGTTCATCCCATCTTCCATCGGAAAGCCATCTACCACATATAAGGGAGAATTGTCCTGGGTGATGGATCCATATCCCCTGATTACAATATTATTGACCGATCCGGGCTGCCCATCGTTTCCCGAAACGCTAACGCCAGCGACTCTTCCGGCCAGGGCTTCATCGAATGATTTAACAGATGCCTTATTGAAATCGCCCATATTCACTTCTGCTACCGATCCGGTAAGATCTGTTCTTTTTACCGCTCCATAGCCAACAATAACCACATCGTTCAGTCCTGTATTCTGAGCCTTTAGCGTAACATTGATTACCGTTTTTGATTCAATGGGAACCTGCTGCGTTTCGAATCCGATCATGGAAAAAATCAGTACAGTGCTCGGTCCATTAACAGCTATTTTGTAATTCCCATCCTTATCGCTAAGTGCTATTACCTGCGAATCTTTCACCCGCACTGTTGCGCCGTACAAGGGCTGGTTATCATCGCCTTTTATTTTGCCCGTTACCGAAACTAACCTTGAGGCAATATAGGGCAGGATTTTTGGCGTAACCAAAATTGTTTTTTTATCTATCTTATAGCTAAATGGCTGATTTAAAAAACACCTGTCCAAAGCTTCGGTCAGGGTAGCATCTTTTATGCGAACGTTTATTTCCCTGGCATTTGCAAGCAGGTCTACATCATAAAAAATACTATATCCGCTTTGGCGGCGGATATCCTCGAGGGTTTCCTTTATGGAAGCATTTTTTTTATCCAGGCTTATCTTTTGTGCAAGGGTAGCAGCACTAACCTGCATAAAAGAGAGCAGACATAAAAAATAAGATAATCTCATAATCATCAATATTTTGGAGTGAATATAGGAATGCCTCCCGCATATGATTGCAGTAGAATTTTTATACATTTGGTTGTTAGGTTTTCTTGAATATTTGGTTAATTGAAAGTGATCATATCGGAATACTTAACTACAGTCTGATTGGCTGTATAGCCGGGAGTGGTGGTAGACTTCCGGCTTCGTTATTCCTTTAAACTATAGATGTTAGTTCATCAGAATAACCCTCCTTCCTTCTATTTTATAATTTACACCCCCTGTAATTTTCATATAATCAAGCAGTTCGGTGATATTGCTGAACCTGGAGGTTGTGCCACCAAACTTTTTGGATTGTACATTACCTCTGTATTCTACCTCGATATCGTACCATCTGCCGGCAATTTTCATCACTTCTTTGATGTTCAGGTCTTTAAACACAAAGTTACCCTTCACCCAGCCCATCGTCTGTTCGATGTTGGCAGGCTGCACCGAAATTTCGCTGTTGGTATAAGCCGAGATTCCCTGTTGGCCCGGTGCAAGACGTTTGGTTTGCTTTCCTTTGTTCATGCTAACGGCACCCTCTATCAGTGTGGTAGTAATGTTTGCATCGTCCGAGTAAGCTGAAATATTAAAGTGGGTACCCAGAACACGTACCTCAACATCGCCGGCCTTTACTATGAATGGCATAGATGCATTTTTAGCAACCTCAAAATAGCCCTCGCCCTTAAGTTCTACATTCCTGTACCTCCCGCTAAATTCGGCAGGATAGGTAAGTGAAGAGGCTGCATTTAACAGCACCTTACTCCCATCTGATAAAACAAGCTGATATTGTCCGCCGCGGGGAACAGTTATGGTATTGTAAACGGGCTTGGTGTTATGCTCGGAGGTTTTATCCCCAAGGTTGTAAACCAGTTCGCCATTTTCTTTTTTGATAATCTGGGCAGCACCCTCTCTGGCCAAAATCCCTGCATGTGGCTGTGTTAGCACAATCTGTTCACCGCTGCTTAAGGTCAGTACTGCTTTGTTCGATCCCGGTCTGATATCCTGTTTTATGTCCACCGGCACCTTGCTTACCATCTCGGCCTTTTTATCTTTCCGGATAAAAAAACTGCCTACAGCGATCATGATCAGTATGGATGCTGCAGCATACCATATCCGGTAAGAATGTTTTAGGGTTTGTTTGGACTGCTCTTCGGGCGTACTGATCCTGGATTCAATCTTTTCCAGGATCGAGGCTTTCATGGCATGTTCCTGCTCATCGGATAAGTCTACATCAGACATTGCTTCCAGTCTTTTGTAGTATTCATCCAATAATGCCTCTTCTTTCCTTGTGGATTTACCGGCAAGATATTTTTCCAACAAATTTAAATAGCGCTGTCTTTCCATGATACCATTTTATTACTAGTGTAAAAATGATACCTATACCCTACGGTTAAATGAATTTTTTTTCTTAAGGGCAGAAAATAATGAATCAGGCCATTTTACTAATACAGACCAAGCATCATAAAAAAAATATTGTGCTGAGCACAGATAAACATCCACTCAGTGATAAACCTTTACGGATATGTTTTAGCGACTTTGTAATGCGTTTTTCTACTGTTTTTTCTGAAATATTCAAGAAAGCTGCAATCTGTTTGTAGGTCATGCCTTCTTCTCTGCTTAGGCGGAAGGTCTCCTTGCAGTCTTCAGGAAGAGCATTGATAATCTCCGAGAGTAATTCCTGCTGTTCTTTAAACAATAGCGGGTTATCGGTAATAATATCGGCCGTTACTAAGGCCAGCCGGTTGTAAAAAGCATCATCGTGTTTCTTTTCTCGGACGGCCTGATACACAGCGAAACGCGTAGCCTGTTGTAAGTAGGCTTTAAGATTGAGGATAACCGCCTCATTTTTCCGGTTCCATAAACTCACAAAAATATCCTGTACAATGTCTTCGGCAGCAATGGTATTGTTGAGGATGCGGTATGCGGTATGGAAAAGTAATTTCCAGTAGTTGTTATAAATAATGGTAAAGGCGCTCCGGTCTCCTTTTCTAAGCAGTTCAGTCAACTCGGCATCACTAAAATCGCGGGCTTCGGCCATTAATACCTGGTTATAAAATTGTATCAATCAATTTTAGATATTTTTTCCCATTATACTATAAACCGTCTGAATTATTTTACAAGAATTAACATAAGCAGTTAACATGTTTCATCTGGAAACATGTTAAAATCATTTACCTGTTAAACTTTGACCAATACTTGAGCGGATTATTTTCTCGTCAATAACTTTTATAATGATTATACGACATCAAAACCAACAACTTATTTAGACTCATTAAAAATAATTTGGAGGAAAGCATTTAAAACGATTTCTTTGTAGGCGTAAACAATATTACACAACGAGGATACTACGCTCAAGAATGAAATCAGAAAATACCTCCAAAAAATTAAACTGGGCAAAACACCAAAAAAGGTGGTTCGGCAAATGGCATCTTTACCTGGGCATTATTGCCGGAGCAATTGTAGCCTTTGTAGGCGTTACGGGCAGTATCCTGGTTTTTCAGGATGAGATAGACCGAGCGCTGAACCCTAATCTGTTTGAAGTAATTGCGCAGAAACAAAAAATGCCAATTGAGGATATTGTGCCTTTGATCAGAAAAAATTATCCCAGCTTAAAAATTGATTACCTGATGCTTAACAACTTCAAAAATCCCAATGAAGCATATAGCGTTCTGAATTTAAAAAGTGGCGGAGAAGCCTTTATTAATCCATATACTGGCAAAACAACTGGTAAAAGAATACACACCAGTTCTTTTATCCATGTGGTTACCGAACTGCACAGAACATTGCTTATTCCTGTAGCAGGCCGTTACATATGCGGTCTGGCTTCACTCTGTCTTTTAATTTTAACCATTTCGGGCTTGCGCTTATGGATCCCAAAAAAATGGAAGCAGCTAAAATCGGCACTTACAGTAAGGTTTAGCGGCTCATTTAAGCGGCAAAATTACGATTGGCACAATTCACTCGGGTTTTACTCCTCTCCCATTGTGGCGATATTGAGCCTTACCGGTTTTTCGATTACTTTTTCTACGCTTGTTATTCCACTGTTATTTGTGCTTAGCGGGAAATCTCCTCAGGGCGTAGCCACGTTATTGGGTGCAAAATCTGCCTGGCATGCACAGGCTGTACCCCTTCCGCTTAAGGATATTGTTGCCGCAGCGAAAGAAAAAATGCCCAACGGTTATATTGGTGGGATTGCTTTTCCGGCCAACAAAACAGGCACCTACCGTTTAGATGTAGTGAGTGGAAACCTGCCTAAAGTTGGAAAAAGAGAAATGCTTATTGTTGATCAATATACTGGAAAAGTGTTATTGAACAGCCGGAAGGATTTCCCTAATGTTGGTAATGCTTATCTCAGCTGGTTAACACCAATCCACTATGGAAGCTTTGGTGGCAGGCCCACACAGATTATCGCCATTATTGCCGGCTTAATGCCGCTTGCCCTATTTATTACGGGGTTTATTATCTGGTGGCCACGTTATAAGAAACAAAAGAAAGGTAAAAAACCAAAGACAAATGAAGCTGCTTTGGATGAGGTATTGGGAACTCCGACAGTTGAAAAAGAATTAAAACCAGCGAAAATAAAAACACCGCTGCCAAAATTGGGCAGATATTTCCTTTTACAGTTTAGATCGGGCTTTAAATATGCCATTGTTATTCTGTTGATCAGTTTTATTATGGGTGCACTCTATGGCCTCCCTTCAGGAATAATTATCCAGCCAGCCATTTTCGTAGTGGCCTTTAGCTGCGTGATGGTCTGTTTGAATTTTATATGCGCATTGTTGTCAGAAATATTCAATATCCTTTTTCTACTTCCTTTTAAAAGGGGAAGTCATAGGGTAACCAGGTATTTTGCACTATCAACGGCTTTTCTGATATGTTATTTGGCGGTTTATATGGTGCTGCTTAATACGGGGCTTGAGGTTTTCTAGTGTGAAGCTTCGGCACGCTCTTACAGTTAGATGGTAACATCTGACAACATGTACATTTGATAACAGGTAGCGGTTATTTCTTCAGTATAAAATCTTTTAGCTGTTTTTCAAACTTCCCGCTAGAGAACGTTTCGTCGCTATTGATGCTTTTTTTACTGCTTTTACCAGGCGTAACATTAACCAAAGTACATGAAACCCTAGTTTTGGCAGCAGTCATTTTTTCTATATTGATCAGCCATAAACTTGTTATCATTGCTTTTACCGGCTTGTTTTTATACTTTACAATGAGGTAATTTTTCTGATTAGCCGAGGGATATACTTCATCTTTTATTGAAATAGTGGTCGTAAAAAGCCGATCATCTTTTATGGCATCAAAAGGCCCATCTTTTGATAAAGCGCTTTGAAGTTTACTAACCAGGTTGATCACCTCGTCTCTATTCTTATCAACAACAAAAGATATTTTTTGCGCCTTTGCCAGCGATAAGTTCAATAAAAATAAACAGATTAAGAATAGTTTGATTTTCATATATAAATCTTTTTAAAACAGTGAAGCTAAAATCATTAAGAGGTCTCCAAGATACAGATTAGTTATGGTTTCAGTACCGGTATCAGTCGCCAAGAATTAGAGTCTAATAAAAAAAGAGCCGCACGCACTGTTTGCTCAGTAATTAGCATTACGAACGAAAAGTTTTTAAAGAATGTCTTCATAGAAATATTTCAAACAGAAAAGGGCCTGTACTATGGATTAAAATCACCATGATACAGACCCGGATACAACTATTATTTCTTTTTCAATCCCTTATCAGGAATCCTTAATATTTAAAATACTTTTCTCACTTAAAAAAAATATGATAGGTGAAACAAATTTAAAATCTGAAAGAAAAATTAGCCACAAAGTTTCTGGTAAATTGCGGGTTTCCTACTAAATCCCAATATTCTACATTGGTGATGTTGTTTAGTTTAAAGCCAAATTTCCATTTTTCTTTTTGGTAAGAAACAGCGGCATTAATAATATGATAGGCTGGAATGGTATAAGTATTGCTGGAATTCAAATAGGAATCGCCAACGTAGTTTCCTCCAAAACCCAGCCCGATGCCTTTAATATTCTGCAATGGTAACTGATAACTTAACCAATAATTAACGATGTGTTTGGGTGCCTGTGTGGCGTATTTACCTTCATAAACATCGGCCTTAACATACTTATTTTCGTTAAATCCATACCCTGCCACAATATTAAGACCAGTAAAAGGATTTGCAGTAAGTTCTACTTCGACACCCTTGCTCACCTGCTGGCCATCCTGAAAACTAAACAGGGCATTATCCGTACGTAAAGCATTGTCAATATCAATATAATAATAACTGATGCTTCCGCCGAGTTTACCTTCAGGCAGTTCAGCTTTTACCCCTCCTTCCAATTGATTGGCAAATACCGGTTTTGGTTTAAAAAGACTCCCATCAGGCTGTTCAAGTGGTCCCTGATTTTGAAAACCATTCATGAAGTTTCCAAACAAAGATACCTGGTCTTTAACCAGTTGATAAACAACTCCGAACTTAGGAGAAAGAGATGGCTGAACAAAACCTCCTTCATAGGTTTGCTTAAAACGATCAAAACGCAAACTTAACATCGTCGACAAACGGTCAGTCCAGTTGATTACATCAGAAGCATATAAACCAAAAGCATTTCCTCCATAGGCATCATTTGATGTAGGTATTGAATTATCGGCCAAAAGGCTGGTTACCCTACTCAAGCCTGATTTTTCAAAAGGTTGGTTAATGTTTATTTTATCAAGCGGAAGGGCTTTGTAGGTAAGTGTTTCATCATTATATTCGAAACTAGCGCCAATCAACAGGTTATGGTGAAACCTGCCAGTACTGAACTTACCATTGAAATTTTGCTGGATATTGGCATAAGTTCTTTCTCTCGGGCCAAAATGCCTGATGCTTGTTGAAGCCGTGTCAGCGTTGATCCATTCCACGTAAGGTTGATAGCTGTGGTTTAAAAATTCATTTACGTGGGATACACCAGTTGTTGATGTCCAGTTTTTACTGATCTGATATTTGGCCTGTCCAAAATATTTTGTGGCTTCAGCGTCGCTGAGCAGATCATTTTGAAAGAAAGACTTCTTAAAGCCCACTGGAATATCCCTGGCCGATTTAAAAGGCACTTCATCCCCAAAAAGCAAGGTGTAAGCTAAACGGTTTGCGTTACTGTTAAAATATTCAAAATCAAATAAGAACGAAAGACGTTCGCTGGCCTGGTAAGAAAGACTGGGACTAATCACATACCTTTTATTTTTACCATATTCGCTTGAACTGTTCTGCTGGTGTTTTACTGCATTGAACCTTAACAGTACTGTTTTCTCTTTATTTAGCGGTGTATTGAGATCAATAGTAGCACGGCTTAAATCGAAGCTTCCCATGCTATAATCTACCTCACCACCAAAACCCGCATAAGGTTTCTTGGTTACCAGATTTATAGCACCACCAAAAGTAGCCACCTGAGCGCCAAAAAGCGTACCTGATGGGCCTTTAATCAATTCTACCCGTTCAAGATTCGCTATTTCCGTCCCCGTCCGGTAAACAGAGGTAGCCATTCCGTTTCTGGCGTAATCAAAATTGGTAAAGCCCCTAAATAATACCGCAAAACTTCCTGTCACATATTCTGTTGGCACAACTCCTGGCGCAGCCCTAAATACCTCCTTAACATCAGTCATCAGTTGCTCTTTAATTAACGCCTTTCCCACAACATTATATACTTGTGGATTTTCGAGATTTTTTAAAGGCATGCGGGCAACATAATCGGTTTCTTTAGTTTGCCGGCCATTGCTGTTTACAACAACCTCCTGCAATTGCTGCTTGTCTTCAACCAGCGTAAAATTAATAACGGTGGTTTCACCTGCTTTTATCGTTATTGTACTTTTTTGTGTAAGAAGTCCTGTGAAACTTGCGGTTAAGGTATAAGATCCTGCAGCAACTCTGTTTATTGTATAATGGCCTGCCTCGTTTACTACTGCAGCCTTATTTGTTCCTGCCAGAACAACATTTACAAATTCTGCCGGTTTACCATCTGAAGTAGTAACCGTACCCTTAATCGTACCTGTTTGGGCAAAAGCCTGCACCGATAAGACCGTTAAAAATAAAGTTAGAAATTTAAACATGTGAAATTGATTTTATTTAGACTTAATATAAATAGTTGCAAATATAGAAAATAATTAATTCTATAATTAGTCTAGTCAAAAAACATGTTTCACTGATTCATCAATTGATAAAATAGCTGGTATTAGTTGCAGAATAACAAAATATAGGTAGAAGGAGTAAAGTAAAAGCCTGCAGCGAAGCCTCCGCCAGTGAATTGAAATGCTTTGAGTTAGTATTTTAAAAGCGTAAAAGTCATTGTAATTTATACACCAGTGCGCTAAGGAAAATTATTACAATAGTATTAGGAATTGATAGTAGAGGAAAAGGATTCTGTTTCTCTCCGGAAATGGCGGTTATGTAACGGCCAGGCATAATTGCCTTCGCATTTTTAATCTATTAGCAGTAAAAATCATTTCTGACGATTAATACTTCTAAAGGTATCGACGTAGTATACTGGACACAAAAAGGAGTCAGTATCATAAGTCGTGATCCATTCGAACTTGTTAACAGGTCCTTCGACAGGCTCAGGATGACAATTACATTAGAACTTGTCACGTTGTCCAAAGGATTCCTAAGGAGAGCTTTTCCAAACGTATTGCGAGGCATTTAAACGCCCCTTCGACAGGCTATCATTGACAGATTCATGTAGAAAGGTCGTCATTGCGAGGAACGAAGCAATCTTAATGCGCACGCTGGTAGCGATCGTTGTAAGATTGCTTCGTCGGCTGAAAAAGCCTTCTCGCATCCGATAGCTATCGGATGACGATTTTTCGAAGCATAATCACTGCAAAAACACCTCTGTACAGCCTCTCCTATAAGAGATAATTATTTCGCCGGTGTAATTACAATTTTCCGGTATTCGATCGGTTCGTGATCTCCCTGAAGATAAATAGGCCCGGGCTCTCCCTCATTACTATCCAATGCTCCTCCGGTAATGCCCGGAATTTCCTGGTTACTGATGATGGTTTTACCATTGGCTACTACTGTTACCAAACGGCCAACAAGGGTAATATCGTAGCTCTGCCATTCATCGGGGCCAAGCGTAACCATTTCATTGGCAGTTAAAAATCCATAAATACCACCGAATAGTACGCTATTAGGATGCGCATCTTTTTTGCTATCTTCAATCTGCACCTCGTAACGGCCTCTTAAGTATACCCCACTGTTTCCTCCCTTGGCATATTTAAATTCTACGTGGAGTTTAAAATCATTATACTTCTGTTCAGAGATCAGATTTGAACCCGCTTTCGGACTGGTTAAAATACCGTTTTTCACGATCCATTGGTTTTGCCCATTGGTTTTCCAGCCAGACAGATCCTTGCCATTGAACAAATTGACAGGTTTGCCCCAAACTGGTGCTGCCGTTCTTTTCAGGTAAGGTGCCTTAACACCTTTCCAGTTATATTGTTTACCATTGCAATCTGTCATTGTTCCTTGAATTCCGGCATCGGCTACAATGCCATCAATAATCAGATTCGAGGTACCGCTTTCCCATTGCGGCGGGATTTCGAACCTAAACTTTCCATTATCAAACTTTACTTCCGATACCGGACGCGCACTACCGGCAGTAGATACAAAGTACCCCACTAAAGTTTTAAAACCCGATAGTTTTACTTCCAACCAGGCAGGCGCCGGTTTTCCGTTTACATCAACTGTAATGTCCCATCTGCCAATCAATGCTGCAGGCTCAACAGCAAGTTTAGTGTTATCCGGTATCGTTAGTGATGCAGCAAACGTTTTTTGAAACAGACCTGCAAGGAGCAGATAGCTTATACTGAATAAAAAGATTTTTTTTCTCATAGATGTAATTTGATTTATTATATAACTGATGTTTTATAACACAAGACCACCACTAAGTTACAGGCCAAGGTAAATTGCCAGTAAGGTATGACTTATTTGTTTTAAGCACAAGTAGCGCTTAGCTCCTGCACAGTATCGTTACATGATATGCTATACTCTTATAATGATAAGTCTTAAAAAAACATGTGTGCTAAACCAAGTGCCAAACTGTGTGAGTTGAAATCATCTAAAAATAAAGGCCCCTGCAAATTGATTTGCAAGGACCTCGTTTATGTTAAGATTTGTATTTTATCCATTAATGGCTTTAACACCTGGCAATTCTTTACCTTCCATATATTCAAGCAAAGCACCACCACCGGTAGAAACATAACTTACTTCATCTTCCATACCGAATTTTGCTATCGCTGCAGCAGAATCGCCACCACCGATTAAAGAGAATGCGCCGTTATCTTTGGTTGCAGCTACAACTGCTTCTGCAACAGCTTTAGTACCTACCTGGAAACTTTCCATTTCGAAAACACCCATCGGGCCGTTCCACAACAAGGTTTTAGAATTTTTAATTATATCCTGAAACAAGGCAACCGATTTTGGACCGATATCCAGTCCCATCCAATCTGCCGGGATCTGACCAGAGTCTACATCCTTTTTATCGGCATCGTTTGCAAATTTATCAGCAATTACCGTATCTACAGGTAAAATCAGATTTACACCTTTTGCTTTTGCTTTCTCGATCAGTTCTAAAGAAAGTGCTTGTTTATCAGCTTCTAATAATGAGGTACCGATTTCTCCACCCTGTGCTTTAGCAAAAGTGTAAGCCATACCACCACCAATAATCAGGTTATCTACCTTATCCAGCAATTTCTCGATCAAAAGAATTTTATCAGATACTTTAGCACCGCCCATAATTGCAGTAAAAGGTCTTTCTGCGTGGTTTAATATTTTCTCTGCATTTTCTACTTCAGAGGCCATTAAATAACCAAAGTATTTTGCATCTGGAAAAAACTGGGCAATAATTGAAGTTGAAGCATGTGCACGGTGAGCAGTACCAAAGGCATCGTTTACATAAACATCGCCTAATTTTGATAATTTCTCTGCAAAGGCAACATCACCTTTTTCTTCTTCTTTGTAAAAACGAAGATTTTCTAATAATAAAACTTCACCCGGTTTTAAATCAGCTGCCTGTTTTACTGCGCTTTCGCCAATACAATCATCAGCAAACTTAACTTCAACACCAACAAGAGCAGATAGATCAGATAAAATGTGTTTTAAAGAATATTTATCGGTAGGGCCATCTTTCGGGCGGCCTAAGTGAGACATTAAAATAACCGCACCACCATCTTTTAAGATTTTAGAAATGGTTGGCAAAGCCGCCCTGATTCTTTTATCGTCTGTAATTTTAAATTCGTCATCTAAAGGCACATTAAAATCTACCCTGATTAATGCTTTTTTATCTTTAAAGTCAAACTGGTCAATTGTATTCATGTTTAATTATTTTGATTTAAGTTTAATTTCATTTCGTAATGGAAACCGATGCCAGGGATATCGAACTCTGGCGATTCGGTAGTGAAGCCGATTTTCTTGTAAAAAGCTGCCGCCGTTGAACGGGCATTGCACCATAAATAATCGGTTTTATATTCTTTCAGGTACTCAATGGCAAAAGTAACCAGCGCAGCACCATAACCATTTCCAACCGCATCGGGATGGGTGGCCATGCCCCTAAGCTGATAGCCCTCTCCTTCTTCCGGAAAAAAATCGTTCCGCATAAATGTGGCTATCGATTTTATTTCTCCATCTTTTAAAAAACCAAGATGAAAGGTATCGTAGGCAAGATCGCCTTCAAAAATGCATGCTTCGAATGGTTTGCCATTGCGCAAAACCAGGCTTCTTAAAGGCAGTACTTCTTCTGGAAGAATAAATTTGACCATATTTTTAGTATCAGCTAGCTTACATCAAGTGTCAAGACATTGCTATTGGATGCACCGCAAACGTTTGCAAAGTTAATAAAGCAATTGAAACCCGATAATAATATCGACCTGAATTTTTAACATTTTAGATACTGACGCAAGAGGGCTTAAAAACAAATAGATTATGTTTTGTTTTTTGCAAAGCAAGGCTCACTGCATGTAGGTTACTGTAGTCCTTCTTTCCGCTACTATCTTTTTGTGATCGTAAGCAAATGATGATTGGCGCTGTAACAAAAAGGATAACCGCTGCAATAAGGTTTATTCAAACAAGGCCTGTAGAACAAAACCACGGGCAGCTTTGTATCTGTTTCCTTGCAGATTAGAAGTACCTAGCCCTGGGCGTAGCGGCATCCCTGAAGCGCAGCGCAAGGATACAGCGGAGAACGGGAACAGACGCTAATAGTAGATCAGACCTTGCGCTCCAAAAAATTAAAGCCTCATATAAAATGTTCCAGTTATCCAATTACGCACAAGGTCCATTCCTTTCATCTATCCGCTTCAATATGAAAGATAGTACCATGGCATAAGCTACATAGGCCACAAATACAAAAAAACCAAGCTGAAGCGCTGAATTGTTAGCTGTTACGGTTTTAAGCGTTCCACTCTGTACATTCAATCCCGAAAGCTGGCTCTTCAATATACCGTTCAGGCCAATATAGGTCATGGCAATGCCAACCACCATTACATCTGCCATATCCCATTTACCAAGGTCGAAGGCGAGGAAGCGCAATACTTTTCTGCTGCCAAAAAGATGTCCGCAGGACACATGAACCCCTCTGGCGATAATTCGTAGCAAAGGTAATACGACCACAAAAACAAGCAACAGTACACCAACCAGTACCGCATCCGGCTTTGGTTGTTCAATAAGCGTTCCTATAATACCAAGTATGCTTTTGCTCTGAAAAAAAAGCACTTGATTACTAAAAGCAATCTTATCGCCTAAAAGGCCAAATTCGAGTGACTGGATGCGCGCATCTACCTCTATAATCGGCGAGGTAACGCCAACAGTAAGCAAAATCACGGCAAACAACAGCGACATAATAAATAATGGTACATGTAACTGTACCGATTTTCTTAAAAAAAGCCATAATATGAGTGCAATAGCTATACAGCCCAGCATCCCCAATCCACATTGAAAAGTTTCTATTTTGATCTGTGCAAGCCTCGAGTTTACTAAACGGTCATACGCGGTTGCATTAGTAACATGATACTTATGGTAGATATTCTGCTCTATAGTGGTAATGGTGGTATCTGTGCTGTCGTAGGTCTGATTTTCCAGCTCATCTAGCTTACTCGTTGCTACCCCCTTAAGCCTTTTCAGGCTTGTTGGACTGGTAATTTTAGCCACAATAGTTTTCGCAAAGGAAGGTACCTGGGCGTGAAGTTCATCAACATCAACAAAACTGTTAAAGGCCAATTTTTTCAGTTTACCGCCAAGGGTTTTCTGAGGCTTGGTAACCTCTGACACTGCTTTGTTTACCAACCCATGCAGTTCTTTTTCAACCTCCTTGCGCATGTCTTTTTTCTGCTTTGCAGTTAAGTTGAAGCCTTTTACCCTTCTGTCAACAACTGCCGAAATTTTTTCTCCCCACCGGTCAACCGAGAATATCCCAAAAGTAATATTGTTCGACAAGCTGTAATCTTCTTTGATCCGTTTCTGTTCGTAAGAAAGTGAATGGAAGCGGTAGCCAAAATAGGCCTCCCCCAGCAAAAGGATGCTGAGACCAACGATCAGTGCAAGTGGCGCAAACCAGTTCTTTTTTGTGCGGATATTTTTAGGGGTATTTGGTGTAGTTGCCATAATAAATCAATCAGCTTTAATAAACGGGTTAGTGGGCATCATGTGGGGTAATGAACTTCAATATCGTAGAAAGAATGAGGCCATAAAGTACAAAACTGATGAATATGATGTATCCCGGCTGCAGGGCTGTATTATTAGTGGTTAAGATGGTAAGTGAATCATTTTTGATATTGAGTGCCTGGAGCTGACCTTCAAGCAGGCCGTTTAGTCCGATGTAAGCCATTAGGATAGCGATTACAATCACATCGGCCATACTCCACTTACCCGATTGGAAAGCGAAATACTTAATAATCCCATTTTCAGCCAAACGTTTATTGCCCAAAAGATGCACTCCTGTTGAGCTCAGTTTAACTACCGGAAAAAGGATGCTAAATACCAATATCAGCACCCCTACCAGGATAGAATCAATTCCGGGCTGGCTAATAAGCACCCTCACTACATCCATAATACTTTTACTCTGAAAAAACAGCACCTGATCTTTAAACACCACATGTTCGCCAAGCAGCACAAAATCGAGCGAACGGATCCTGGCATCCACCTCGATCATCGAGGCGGTAAGGCCTACGAAAAGGAGAATGAACGCAAACAGCAGCGACATTACAAAAAGTGTAACGTGAAGATCCCTGCGTTTGCGGAGCCCCCACCAAAAACCAAGAACAACCACTACGCAGGCGAGCATACCAAAGGAATAGCCATAAGTTTTTGTACGGATATCGGCGAGTGAGGCACTGAGCTTTTTATTGAGCAGCCCGGTAGAGGATACCTGATATTTACGGTACATCGCCTTTACAGAAGCGCCGTTTGCAACGAAGGCACTATCGAACTTTTCCTCATCGGCCAATTCGTTAAACTCACCCATGGCCATTTTACTTAACTGCCGCTTGTTCTTAGGATTATCTACCTCGGCTATAATTTTCCTGGCAAAACCAGGCACCTGCGCCCGTATGCTATCAGAGTTCACAAAATTGCGGATCGCAAATTTCTGGATCTTTCCGCTTAAAGTCTTTTTTGGCTTATTCACTAAGGCTTCTGCCTTATTAATAAGCGCAAGCAGCACCTGCTCTACCTCTGTTTGTAATATTTTTTTTTGTTTTCTGGTCATCTTCAGGTTGCGGACCTGGTGATGCACAATCCTGGATACATTGTCTTTCCATTGCTGCACCGAAAACAGCCCATAGGTAATGTTGTTGATATCAGCATAATCTTCCTTAATGCGCTCCTGCTGATCAGAAAGCTCGTGCAGCCTAAATCCGAAATAAGCCTCCGTGCCCAGGAGCATGGAAAGGGAGAAGATGAGCAGAAATTTGGGAAGCAGGGACTTCCGGCTCCCTGTATTGTTTTTATGTGTTTCCAAGCCTATCGGTTTACGCAGTTTATATCAATTTCTATCTGTTTCCCTTGCCCAAACCAACAGCAAGTGCTTTAATACGCGCTTACCGATCGGAATATCGGGCCTAATATTGGCAGATAAAACCAACAACACACAAAAAAAGTTTTTGAAAGGTGAAAATATAGCCTGCAGTTGTCTGAACGCTGTATTAAATCATTCAATATTAGAATACCTGTATTTAACCATCCGCCCAGTTAGGTAAATTTCATGCGCTAAATTAAATCAAACAGATTTACTGATCGCTTGTTGAATGATATAGCTCATTTTGATCTGATCCGCAATGTTATGAAAGAGGAAAATATAAAAAAAGCCGCCAGGATATTGTTGGGCGCAGGTTTAATTACTGCAGGAATTGGCCATTTAACTTTTGCGCGTAAGCCTTTTCAGGCCCAGGTACCCGATTGGATACCCTTGAAAAAAGATGATACCGTGGTATATTCTGGTTTGGTTGAAATTGCATTGGGCGCGGCCTTAGTGCTAGCGCCCAAAAAATATCAAGATTTAGTAGGTAAGGTTTCCGCAGGATTATTTGTTAGCGTATTCCCTGGGAATATTTCACAGTACACTCATAAACGCAGCGCCTTTGGCCTTAATACTGATAGTAAACGTTTTTTACGCTTATTTTTTCAACCAGTATTGGTTTATTGGGCATTAAAATCTACACAAAAATCTAAAATCAGCCTTTAGCAAGCATGTCTATTTTTTTCACCACATCGATCAAACGGCTGCTGTAACCAAATTCGTTATCGTACCAGCCCACTACTTTAACCAGATCGCCAACGATAGAGGTTAATAGCGAATCGAAAATACAGGAATGTGGGTTGTCTATAATATCGACTGATACAATTGGATCTTCAGTATACTCAATGAGGCCTTTCAATTCGTTTTGTGCAGCGTATTTAAAAGCTGCATTAATTTCTTCGATGCTTGTTTTCTTCTTTAGCAGACAGGTAAAATCGGTTAACGATCCGTTTAAAACCGGAACCCTGATTCCTGCTCCACCTAAACGGCCATCCAGTTCAGGAAAAATATGGGTAATGGCTTTTGCTGCCCCTGTTGTAGTTGGAATGATGGAGGATGAAGCTGCTCTTGCCCTGCGTAGATCTTTATGATTTGCATCGTGCAGATTCTGATCGCCTGTCATCGAGTGGATGGTTGTAATATAACCTTCTTCAACACCCCAGTTATCGTTCAAAATCTTAATCATCGGGGCAATATTATTTGTTGTACAACTGGCATTTGATAGTACAGGGCTACTTAAATCAATCTGATGGTCGTTTACACCTAATACGACCATCGGAATATCATCAGCAGCCGGAGCTGAGATGAGCACTTGTTTTGCGCCTGATGTAATGTGTTTTTCTGCCAATGATCTGGTTAGATTTTTACCCGTACAATCGATAACCAGATCCACTCTAAGTGCCGACCAAGGTAATTCATCGGCATTTTTAATTGCGAAAACCGGAATAGAGAGCTGATTGATTACCAATGCATCAGGTTTTGCAGAAACATTACCTGCGAAAACACCATGAACAGTATCGTACTTAAATAAATGAGCCATCGTTTTGGCATCTGCCAGGTCGTTAATCGCTACTACTTCAAATCCCTCAGCTAATGCTAAGCGTAAAAATGTTCTTCCTATTCTACCAAAACCATTTATTGCCAGCCTCATTATTATAAAAATTAGAGCGCAAAATTAGTATTTATTTATCAAAGCAAAGACCTCATTATATAAGATGGAAAAGGGATGATGAAAGCTTATTCAACGGCTACTTTTTTATATAAGGTCAAAAATATTCTACTTGGGCACCACAAAGATAGAGGGGAAAAGAAAGATCGCAGCAACCGTAAGCACTACAATGCTTTACTAAAAACATAAAATTAACTTTAAGAGTGCAAAGCCTCCTACTTTTTTATATAATAAGGTTCTTTTTTAGGAGCGCAGAGCCTGTACAGCTATTAATGTTTGTTCCCGTTCTTCGCTATATCCCTGCGCTGCGCTCTGGGGATGCCGCTGCGACCGGGGCTATGCACTTCTATTCTGCAAGGAAACCGATACAAAGCTGCCCATTATTTTTACGATTAAAACCTTGCTGAGTTATGACCTTCAAGCCTCGGTTAAATAAACCTTATTGTAGCGGCTATCCTTTTTGTTGCAGCAACCAACAACATTCTGCTAACCTTCACAAAAAGATAGGAGCGCAAAGAAGGGCTGCTCAAACCGATAGACACTACACCTGCTTTACTAAAAAAAGTGAAATTAATTTAGGAGCGCAGAGCATGTGCAGCTATTAATGTTTGTTCCCGTTCTTCGCTATATCCCTGCGCTGCGCTCCGGGGATGCCGCTGCGACCGGGGCTAGGCACTTCTATTCTGCAAGGAAAGATACAAAGCTGACCGAAGTTTTGTACTACAAACCTTGGTTAAATAAACCTTATTGTAGCGGCTATCCTTTTTGTTGCACCAACCAACAAAATCCTGCTAACCACCACAAAAAGATAGGAGCGGAAAGAAGGACTGCCGTAACCGAAAGGCAAACACCTGCTTTACGAAATAGTAAAATTAATTTTCTGAAGCGCAGGAAAATATGCTAAATTAATTTTACCTGCTCTTCTTTTTAAGCAGACCTAAGGTAAGCAAGGTATTAAACGCAATGCAGAGACCAATAATGAGCAAAATCAATACAAAATTTCCAAAATGCTGAAGGAAAATGGTGGCAGCTATTGTAGCCAGATTAAACCCAGCAGTAGAAATTACGATCCAGCTGGGCTTAAACCCTAACTGCTCTAAACGGTGGTGGATGTGGTTCCGGTCTCCCTTAAACGGAGAAATTCCTTTTAAAATACGGATGGTAAAAACCCTTAATGAGTCGAAAATGGGTACGATCAGTATGGCTACCGCTATTGCTGGTGCAGAATAAAAAGCTGGCCTGCTTCCTCCGGTAAACTTATTGAGCTCTATAAACTTAATAGCTAGTGCAGCAGAAATAAGCCCGATGATCAGTGCACCGGTATCGCCCATAAATATTTTTGCAGGAAACCAATTGTATTTTAAAAAACCCGCTATGGCACCTGCTAACGCAAATGCAATAAATGCATAAGGCACCTGCCCCATCGAAGAAAACAAAATACCGAAAACCAGGCTCGTTAAAATGCCGATTCCACCTGCCAATCCGTCAATGCCATCTATTAAATTGAATGCATTGTTCAGGAAAATAATCAGTGCAATCGAAAAAAGGCTACCCCATAAAGGCGCCATATCTCCTATACCCAATACACCGTACAAACTTGTTAAGCGAAAGGCACCAAAAAAAACCAGGATAAAGGCTACTACGATCTGCAGAACAAATTTTGTACTGGTATTGGTGCCATAAACATCATCTTTTAAACCAAGTGCCGCAAGGATGATGCACGATGCAATTAAAAAATTAGCTTCTTTAAAATTAATAATGGCCGAAAAAAGCAAGATACATACGGTAAAACTACCCACAATGGCCAAACCACCTAAACGTGAAATATTGCGTTTATGGTTTTTACGGTACAGGTCGTTCTTATCAAAAAGCCCATACTTTAACGAAGTATAGATTATACTTGGAATACTAATAATTACGATTGAAAAAGCCAAAATAAATATGGCTATACAGAAATAGTCAGGGCTGGTATTCAGAATATCTTTTAGCAAAACTTATAGAGACTTGCAAGCAAATATAATCATACTAATATAAACAAAATTGTAATGTAAAATGTTTGACATGACATTTATCAAAATAATTGACTTACGTCATTCTAAACAGACAAAAAATATTCCAGATATTAAGCCCAGCAACCAATAAATGATGCTAAAAACTGATTAAAAACACTAAAACTGACTGAGTTTGCTTATCTTCTTCTGCAACAACACCCAAAAAGGCAAGGGCATCTTATTCCTTTTTAAGGCTTTATAATCATTAACAAAGGCAGAGACCCTGCTCATTACAGATTGATTACTTACCCCTCCCATGCGCATATTTACCATTAAGACAGGCAGGTAAACCGCTTCTATTTTATGGGTATAAAAGTAACGTAGTATTAATTCGTAATCGGCAGCGGTGCCAAGATCTAAGGCATAATCTCCGTTTTTTTCAAACAAAGATCTTTTCAAATACAGTGTAGGGTGTGCGGGCATCCAGCCTTTTTTAAGGTCCTGAAAGGTGTTTTGCTGTGATTTCCAGGTCCTGATCGTTTTATGTGTTGTGGCATGGATGTAATTAAGGTCACCATAAAGTCCATCTATTTTAGGCTGATCGATAAAGGTTTTGGCAACTGAGGCCAATACATCAGGGTGTGCAAATAAATCATCGGCATTTAAGATTCCGATCACCTTTCCCGTTGCCCTCTGGATCCCTTTATTAATGGCATCGTATAAACCTTTATCTTTTTCTGAAATAAAATAATCAATGGCAGATTGGTTCTCCTGAATAATATTCAATGTCCGGTCTGTCGATCCCCCGTCAATCACCAGGTACTCTACATCAGGATAGGTTTGTGCCATTACAGAATTAAAACACTCTTGTAAAAAGGTTTCTCCATTGTAAACGACGGTGATGAGGGATATCTTCATTGTTACCAAACAGCGATTCTTCAGCTTTTTTTAAGCTGAAAACTGTGGTAAAGATAAAGAATAGCTTTACATATGCCGAATAGTTTCCTATTCGAGCCGACAAAGATGATCTATAGTTTATTTCTTCTTCTGATGACGAGCAGACCAAATAAGCCAGCTACTGCTCCTAAAAGCCAGGTGTGGTCGTCAAGGTTGCATTCTACTGTAGAGGTATAATTAACTAAATCACCATATTGGCATGTTAAACAAACGGCGGATACTCCTGGGACACTGATAGATGGATTACCATAAATACACCCATTGATAACTGGAGGGTCTACAATTTTAGCCCATGGAATTGTACATGATACGGTTGAATTTATTGTAGGGCTCAATTTATAAATCTTTCCGCCCAAAGCAAGGCTAAGTCCGCTCCCTAAGTCCACTCCTAATAAATAAGAATTGGAGGAAGTATATATCAATGAACCACCTGAAACCCTACAGCCGTCCGCTGCTCGTACTTTCTCTACAAAAAGAATGCAAACAAACAAACAAACAATGAGAAGCTTCAACATTTTCATAAACCACGGGGATGATTTATTCAAATTTACCCTAGAAAGCCCTTAAAAGGCCTGTTCCTTTTGTTCAATGCGATATTAACACTATAGCCCTTAATGATACAAACTTACCACTACAAGAAATACCAGAGTAATTGCTTATAGGCTATATACGAATTGAGTTTTTTTACGAATTATGATGATACCAAAAACCCCAGCAGAACATATGATAAAAGGATATAATCTTCAACGGGTACACTACTTAGCTCGTCTGCACATGGATAATTTGGATTAGCATCCGAAATATGCAGAAGCATATGGATATAACTGTAATAGCATATTTAATACCTTAGGTTACCGTAATTCTTCAGTCGCTAACCGGATCTCTAAACTCCTATAAGTTGGCTAGCATCACCATTGTAAGTAGCCATTCCCATAGTACTAAACATAACAATATCAACAGAGACTAATCATTTAAAAGTTAAATGGGGCACAGATTTTTTTAAACAATTAAGTAGTAGTTAATTCAGTCGAATTAAATAAATTCTTGCGTAGAAAACAAACGCCAATAATACTGGAGAAAACGATAATCAATCCATTATAGTCATCCAAAGGGAGATTACAATAATTAATTAATTCATACTCTAGGGGCCGGCCAATGCCTAAACTCTCATTCCCATTAATTATACACCCATTTTTTTGTGCATCTGTTATCCTTAAATCTTGTTTGTAGCCCCACATATAACATTTCGATGGATCTTGGTAATACGCAACCTCTGAATCTTTTACTGGCTCTACACTAGATGAAAAATTTTCATAATATTGAGTGTAATATTCATTTCTATATATTCCAACATCAGCAAGCTGAACATTATATATGTTATCATTCAATAGACACCCTCTTTTATTCGCACAAAATGCTGTATTTACAAATAAGGAAAAACAGAATAGGATTAGCACCCTAGCAACATTTACATTCATCTAAATTTTTAACTTTTTTCACTTAAAAACGTAGTACAAAAACTACATTTTTCGCAAAAATCGTAAAATAAACAGTACTATTTAAGATGGCTCGTTGATTCTGTTTTTTCTATGACGAACGTGTAGACTAGGCTGAAGAGTATCGTAAAGGCATTTTTGTTGATTAAAATCAAACTTTTAAAAATTTAAAATGCCTTAAGTGGCTCGAAAAGCAGATTTGATAAATTGAATCAATTTTGGCGGATGCTTTTTACATGAAAAGTGCGTTCAACTAGTGTTGACAATTGTCATGAACAAAATGAACGAAACTAAAACAACTTTAATAAAACCTGGATAATCTAATGTTTTTAAACTTGAAACGTGTCAGAGAAAATGAGCCAATTCCGGCTAAAACAAGCAATGCAAAGGGAGCATAGTCATCTATTGGGCAATCGGTAGGGCTGGTGGAAAAAGAAACCAGTGTACCAAAATCGTCACCAGGACCACTATACCCTTTGATATAACATGACCCCTGTCCGTTGCCAAGCCCACCATAACAATAGACCTGAGACAATGTATACCTATTCGTAAAATTATCATTGCGATACTGGGGGACACCATTAAACAAAATTGAACCATCACGCACATAATATATGGTATTGGACCCAAGTGTCGCTTGGCATCCTGTAACAATTGCACCATAGGAATATGATGCCGATAGCAATACCAAGACAAAAATTATTATGCGATACTTCATTAAAACTAGGGACAGGACTTATACAAAAGTACAAATCCCTAACAAAAGACACTAATAAAGATGTATAATTATACAAAAAATACCTTTTATGCACCTACTTATGAGTATCAAAAAACTCTGCCATAAAATGGATCCATATCGCAAAGACATGCATAAGACACTAAATATAAGCCCGTTAACATCATAAAGTAATCAGCAGAGTGAAACTAATTCATTCAAAATTTATAGATAATCTACATTAAAATTTTAGCGTCTCTACATGTGTTTGTTTAACATTGCAAGTCCAAAACATGATGTGATTAACATGAAGAAAACGATATAGGAATCAATTGGGCAAGGATAAATTAAATTCGTTGTTGCTTGCCTATAGTATGAACTATTTAAGCCTTCTATACTGCATGGCGCGTTTGGGTTATATGATCCGGTAGTAAATGTTGTGCATGATAACACCGAACCCGAGGTCGCATATGTAGATCCGCTATAGTTGTTCGTTCCTATCGAAATATAATAAAATCGGCTGGTAAAAGTACTATAGCAACCATCAGTGGCATAGCTTTTACTAAAAATACCCATAAACAGGACTATCAATCCAAATGTATATAATTTGCTCATAAGAAAACGACTTCAACAAAAATAGTTAATATCCGTAATCTTAATAATACAAAATTATTTATTATGTTGACTTTAATCATGTTAAATCGTATTTCTATATTCTGAGCAAAAAGAAGCACTACAGCATATAAAAACATAATAATCAGCACATTATACACTTATAAAATACTTAAGAAAAGGACCATCTATACTGCAATCACCCAATAAAACTGTTTTTGGTAAATGCTTTTAATTAATGGCAGGGCTATGCTTTTCTAATTACTATTTTTTTTAAGCATCTTTAAACAGTATTTTTGTATTTACCTACACATCCCATTTAGCTAGTATATCTTTCTAATAATTATGATTCAAAAACACCCCATTTTTAAATTCAATCTTTTTTTATTTACGTCGATCATACTGTTCAGCTGCTCAGTCCGCAAGCAACATAGCTTATTCAATGCACCCAGTGATATCGTTACAGATACAATTAAACAGGTTTATGTTGTTAACGATCAAGGCATAAGCGATGCTTACTATAAAATCAAGATTAGCGATCAATTAGCAATAAGAAACGTGCAGAACCCCGAATTTGGCGCTACTGCATCTGGCAGTTCCAGTACCCTATCGAATACCACGTCAGGAACTTCGCAAAATATTCTCTCTTATCCGGTAGAGCCTGATGGCATGGTTAATCTACCTGCCATTGGAAAAGTAGAAGTTGTGGGTTTAACTAGAAGAGAGGCCACCATAAAGATTCAGGATAGTTATAAACAAAAGCTACTCAAGGATCCGATTATTGAGTTAACCATTGTTAACTTAAAGGTTACTTTATTGGGCGAATTTGGCAAACAGGGTAATTTTTTATTGGAAAAAGACAATACCAGTTTAATCGAAATCATAGGTGAGGCAAGTGGTATCACCAAAACTGCAGACCCTAAAACTTTAAAAATTATTAGAGGCGACCGCAGCCACCCTGAAATTATCTATGTAAACTTAACTGACATTAATAGTCTGGCGAGCAAAAAACTAATTCTGCAGAATAACGATATTATTGTACTGCAACCCACCAAAGGCTCTGCATTAAGTGAAAAACTTCAGAGTTTTAATAACATTGTACAGCCTTTACTTGTTGTAGTTAACCTTGCCGTATTAATTTTTACCGTAACACGCTAATGGAAAAAGCAGAAGATTTAGAAGTTAAGGCTGTTAGTCAACAAATTGATTTTTATAAAATATTCAGGGTATTTTGGAGCAGGTGGTATTGGATAGCTGGCTGTATCGCAATTGCAATAGTTGTTGCCAAGATAAAAGTGCTTTATACGCAACCTATCTATCAAACCGGAGCTTCTCTTAAACTTCAGGATAGTAACCCGAGCGTGAGCACCAATAACCAAATGCCAACGCAGGTGTATAATTACACTGATAAAATCCAGGCAGAAAGTTTTGTGATCCGCAGTAATGATGTTGTACTCAATGCCATAGCTCATCTTGATTATAAAATCTCTTATTATTTGAAGGGCCGTATCCGTACTACCGAACTCTATCCAAATATTCCTTTTCAGATCGAAATTATACAACAAGATTCAGTTAATTTTAGTCGGGGTTTATATAATATCGAAGCTATAGATAATAAAAGCTTTAGCATTAGCGATCCCAATAACGAAAAAGCCAAGCAGACCGTACACCGTTATGGAGAGGTACTCAATATGGGTAATATGCAATTCCGCATTAAATCTATTGTTCCAAAAGGTGATTATAGTTTTAAATTTAATACCAAAGAAGATTTTATCGGGCGGGCCATGGGTTTAAGTGTAGCAGAGGCTGCGCGTTTCACCAACGTAATGAGTTTAAGTTTAACGGATGGAAATCCTGTTTTTGCTGCAGATATGCTCAACGCCATTATGAAAGAGTATGTGCGCTACGATCTGATCCAGAGGCAACGTTCAGCTAAACAGACTGTGCAATTTATCGATACACAATTAGGCTTTATCAATACTGAGGCTGGCAAATCTGGTAATACCCTGGCCAATTATAAAACTAAAAACAAGATGGTTGATCTCGGATCTGCCACCACTACAACAATCGGTAAATTGTCAGATTTCGAAAAACAAAAAACAGAACTCAACATTAAACAACTGGCCATTAAACAACTGGAAGACCAGGTAAACAACAACCGCTCGAAGATAGAAATCGGTTTAGATATAGAAGGTGATTTAAATAGCGGACTGGGGGCCTTGGTTACTCAGCTCAATACCTTATTAGCCAACAGAATACTCAAACTCAATCAGTTTAATGCAGACTCGCAACCCGTAAAACAAATAGACCAACAGATTGCCAATGTAAAAGCGAGCATAAGAAGCAATGTACAAGCCATGCGCAGGAATAACGAACAGACCATTCGTTATATCGACAGCCAAATCTCAGGCGTTAACCAAAACATCAGTACCATTCCGGCTAAAGAACAAAACTTTGTAAAACTCAGTACTAACTTTGAGGTAAATAACAAGGTGCGTTCTTATTTATCAGAGAAAAAATTAGAAGCCGAAATGAATGCTGCCGCCACAGTTTCTGGCGCGGCCATCGTCAATTTAGCTTACCCTTCCTACTACTCTATTTCTGCAAATTCGAATAAGGTTTATACCGTTGCCATTTTATTTGGCTTAGGCGCTGGCATGGGTTTGATCCTATTGGTTAGGTTTTTAAATCCTTACATCTACGATAAGGAAACCGTAGAAGGATTAACGAATACTCCTATCATCGGGGTAATACGCAAATTCCCCGATTATATAGATCAGGATAACCGTCAGGCCTTATCTATTGCTAAACCCAAATCAGTTTTTGCCGAATCGGTTAGGTCCGTACGCACCAATTTGAGCTTTTTAGCCAGCCATAAAAAAAGCAAGGTGATCTGCATTACCTCGGAGATATCGGGCGAGGGCAAATCATTTGTCACCGTAAACCTGGCTGGAACGCTAGCGCTAATTGAGAAAAAAGTAATCTTAATTGCTGCCGATCTACGTAAATCGAGGTTACACAAAGTTTTTGGAAGCGATAACCGTAGAGGCCTGAGTTCTGTTTTATCCGGACAGCACAAATTGGAAGATGTGCTCATACATGATGAAGTACACCATATCGACTTTATTCCTTCAGGCCCTGTACCACCTAATCCTTCTGAGCTTTTGCATACCGCCGCCATGCGCGATTTATTGAAAACGCTGGAAAAAGAATATGATTATGTTTTGGTCGATACCGCACCAGTAGGACTGGTTTCGGATGCCATTCCATTGATCAGAAATTCGGATGTCAATCTATTTGTCATCCGCTCAGGCGTTTCGCAAACGCGGGCAGCTGCTATACCCGAAAGGTTATCGCGGGAGTATGGATTGAGCAATATGGCTATTGTGTTGAATGCATTTGGTGATGATGCCCTTTATTCGAATTATTATACTACTGATTATAGCCGAGGTGGTGGCAACAGCACCTATTATTATTCTGATTATTCGGGCTACTCGGGCTCGGGCTATTATGATGATGAGAACCGGAAATGGTGGATGTTTTGGAAAAAGAAATAGGATTAATCGGTTAACTGTTTAAATTGGTTAACTGTATGTAACTGATGAAAGAAAGGCGTGGAAAGATACATGTGGGTTTAATTGTTGAAATTAATTAGCTTAATGATTGATCAAAATTACAGGTGGTATCCGGTATGTACGCGTTCGAGGGCTGAGAAAAAGGCGCATGAGGAGTTAACGAGAAAGGGTATTTCTTCTTATCTCCCGCTAAAAAAGACGGTTAAACAATGGAGCGACCGTAAAAAAATAGTTGAAGAGGCTTTGGTTAAGTCTTATCTGTTTGTGTATATTTCGGCCAAAGAATACGCTGAAGTTTTGATGACCAACGGCATTGCCCGGTTTATCTATTTCTCCAGCCAAATAGCGTCTATACCCGAACAACAAATTAACGATCTTAAACTTCTGCTCGCTACTGATGCAGATCTTGAGGTTTTTGAGTACGACATCAAACCTGGTGAACGGGTGTTGATTAAAGCAGGTCCATTTAAAGGGATCCTGGCCGAACTGGTATCGATACAGAATAAACAACGTATTATTTTACGTTTACAAAATATGGGCTATGCGATTGAAATTAACACTTCAGTTGCGTTTGTAGAACCGATTTAGAACTGGATGATGCGTGAGGGATTAGATTAGTCCTTAATTAAATAGAGCTGATGTTTTAAACTCAGCAGCTTATAAAAAGCAAATATCAGTCCGTTTTTGAAAATAAAATGTGACTGAGGGGGCGAAGCTGTGCCCAGCCCAGAAATATCAAATGACCATTACCTTTTACAGATGTGCCGCATTGCGGGAATTATAGATTGCAGCAGACCAATGGATCTGCTTCAGACAGAAGTTAAAGGCATGTGCACGCTAATGGCTCATGGTGGTCCTGATGATGAAGGTTTTTACGTCAATGCCAGCGATGGAATTGTAATGGGCCATAGGCGTCTTGCACTGATCGATTTATCTCCTAAAGGACATCAGCCCATGTTTTATCGCAATGGAAAACTGGTTATTTCTTTTAATGGTGAGATCTATAATTATCTGCTGTTGAAAAAAGAACTTCAAAACCTTGGCTTTCAGTTTAAGACCGAGAGTGATACCGAAGTTATTTTAGCCAGCTATGCCGCATGGGGAGTTGAGAGTTTCGACAAGCTTAAAGGCATGTTTGCTTTTTGTTTATATGATACTGATCTACAGCATAGTTACCTGGTGCGCGACCCATCGGGCATTAAACCTTTATATTTCCGTGCTATCGAAAAACATCTGGTTTTTTCCTCGGAAGTTAAAGCCTTTACTGAGACCGGTTATATTTATAATGAACAGCCTGATTGGAAAATCCTTTTTCTGGCTTTTGGCCACTTACCTGAACCTTACACCACCTTTAGCGAGGTGATGATGTTAGCTAAAGGACATTATCTGATCTGGCAACATCAATCGGATACCTTCGAGATCAAAAATTATGTCCAACAGCACTCTATAAAGGAAATCACGGATTACCAAGAGGCTAAAAATGCTGTACAGCAAAGTTTATACGCATCAGTTAAAAAGCATCTTTTATCTGACGCCAAAATCGGTGTTTTCTTAAGTGGGGGGATCGACAGTAGTATTCTGACATTGCTTGCTGATAAAATTTTAACCGGGACTACTGAGTTGAACAAGCTCAATACCGTATCGATCAATTTTGAAGAAACAGCATTTTCAGAGAAAGTTTTCCAGGATATTGTTGCTCAACAGCTCCATGGAAATCATTCGGAATATACCATCACGCCAGCGCTCTTCTCCGAACATTTCCCCGCGGCCTTAAAAGCCATGGATCAACCCACAAGTGATGGCATTAATTCGTGGTTCGTTAATTATTTTGCTAAAGAAAACGGCTTAAAAGCTGTTTTATCTGGCATTGGTGCAGATGAACTGTTTGGAGGCTATCCTTCTTTTAAACGGATGGGATGGGTTAGACATTTGAAGAGACTGCCTCAGTTTGTTCTCAGAAAAAGCCTGCGCTTAAAAAAACCTTCGTTAAAACGTTCTTATTATTTAAGTTACCGTAATACAGTTGGTGAGTATCTTTTCTTAAGGGGTATATTCACTCCTGACGAAATCTCCGGATTGTTATTGTGCTCAATTGCAGAGGTTGACCAGGTACTTCAAAGTGCATTGATAGCCCCTCTTCCCAGTCATTTAAAAGATGGCGAAAGAGCCAGTTGGTTAGAATGTAACCTGTACATGCAAAACCAATTGCTTAAAGATACAGATACTATGAGCATGCAACACGGTGTAGAGGTTAGGGTTCCTTTTTTAGATCAGGATTTACTTGCAACTCTTGCCGCAACAGATTATAAATTAAAATTTGACGGTGATCGGCCAAAATCGCTTTTGATTGAAGCCTTTTCGGCAATACTTCCCAAGGTAATCTGGGACCGCAATAAAATGGGCTTTACCTTTCCTTTTCAGGATTGGTTGAAAAAGGATGAACATTTTCTCCATTCAATAAAAACAGGAGAGAATACATTTGCTTCAGGAATGCTTGATGATTTTAGGCGGGGGGATCTGCACTGGAGCAAAGTGATGGCACTTTATCAGGTATTCACAGGGTTTAGGGTTTAGGGTTTAGGGTTTAGGGTTTAGGGAAAACAAATTTGAAAAGAAAAAAAGTTCTATTTCTTACTTTACATACTTTCAGTTTAACGGGAGGGATAGAAAAGGTGAGCAAAACTTTTGCGAAGACCCTTGATGATTTGAAAGCCACCCAGCAAATCCAGTCTTACCAGGTATTATCGATGTATGATGATCAACCCGATCTGGCTTATATAGCAAAAAATTCATTTAAAGGATTTCATGGCAAAAAAACAACTTTTGGTGTAACGGCTGTCAAAGAAGGATTAAAAGCAGATGTAGTTATTTTAAGTCACGTGCATTTATTACTTTTTGCCCGGATCATCAAAACATTGAAGCCAGGTGTTCGTATCGTACTCTTTGCTCATGGAATAGAAATCTGGAATGCCTTAGCAGGCTGGAAAAAACAGATGCTTAATAAAATTGAGATCTGGGCGGTAAGCCGATATACGGCGGATCAGATTATACATCATCATGGAATAGCTGCGAGCAAGATCAAGGTATTAAATAATTGTTTAGACCCCTATTTTAAACTAGTCGAACCAGTTCCAAAACCTGCTATTCTCCTCGCAAAATATGGTCTTAATAGCAATCAAAAAGTACTATTAAGTGTTTGCCGTTTATCTTCATCAGAACAATATAAAGGATACGATCTGGTGATCGAATGCTTAGCGCAAATCATTAAGGTTCATCCGGATTTGGTTTACCTGTTGGTTGGAAAAGCAGATCTGGCAGAATTAGCGCGTATTCAAAAGCTCATAACTCAATCTAAACTTCAAAAAAATGTGGTACTTACGAACTTTGTCCCTGATGATGAACTTGCTTTACATTATCAATTGGCAGATGTATTTGTAATGCCAAGCAAGGCAGAGGGATTTGGACTCGTTTTTATTGAAGCTGCTGCTTACGGCTGTACTGTACTCGGTGGTAATGCCGACGGCAGTAGGGATGCCCTGATGGATGGCGAACTGGGCACCCTGCTTGCCCCAAATGATACTGGAGCAATTGGTGAAGCGCTTATTGCTGCTTTACAAAAAGAAAGACATGATGCAAAAGCGATCCAAAAGCTATGTTTTGAAACATTTGGATACGGACGGTACCAAGAAAAAGTATTGAATTTACTATCCGTATGAGGCGATACAGATGAATAAAAACAACCATGCATAACGAAGAACATACCTGGACCATTGAGGCTAAAGCTTCTTTATTCGATTTAAAGCTTAACGAAGTCTGGGCGTACCGTGATCTGCTTTGGTTATTGGTTCGGCGAGATTTTGTTTCCTTTTATAAACAGACCATATTAGGCCCATTGTGGTTTTTCATTCAACCCCTATTTACCACGATCATCTTTACCTTTATTTTCGGGAATTTAGCGGGCATATCTACTGATGGCCTGCCTAAGCCACTTTTTTATATGGCGGGCATTACTGCCTGGAACTATTTCGCAGATTGTTTAACCAAAACATCAACTGTTTTTAGGGATAATGCCGCGATTTTTGGAAAAGTCTATTTCCCCCGTTTAATTATGCCACTGAGTATAGTGGTGAGTAACCTGGTACGCTTTGGCGTACAGATGATCCTTTTCCTGATCATGTTTATTTATTATTATTTAGCTGATGCAAGTTTTCAGCCTTCGTGGGCCATTACACTGGTTCCAATTGTGGTAATTTTAATGGCCTTATTGGGCCTGGGCACCGGGATGATTATTTCGGCTATGACCACAAAATACCGTGACCTCGCATTTTTGGTAGGATTTGGTGTACAATTATTGATGTATGCCACCACCGTAATATATCCCCTCTCTACTGCAATAGAGAAATATCCAAAATATGCCTGGATCATTAAATATAATCCGATGACCCCTATTATTGAAACCTTTCGGTACGGATTTCTGGGCGAAGGGAGTTTTACCTGGGGAAGTTTGTGTTATGCTACTGGCGTTACACTCGCATTATTGGTTTTTGGAATAGTGATTTTCAATAAGGTAGAACGGAATTTTGTTGACACGGTTTAGATCGGAAATGTGAAAGGTAAGATGGATAATGTAGGATTAGACTTAAGGATATTTTAATATGTCGAACATAGCCATAAAAGTAGAAAACTTAAGCAAGGCTTATCAATTAGGGCAGATCGGCACTGGCACAATCAGCCGGGATCTGGAGCGCTGGTATGCCCGGACCCGTGGTAAAGAGGATCCGTTTTTACGCATTGGAGAAAGCAACAATCAAAACACCAAAAGCGAAAGCAATATCGTTTGGAGCTTAAAGGATATCAACTTTGAAATTGAGCAAGGCGATGCTGTTGGGATCATTGGCCGCAATGGCGCCGGCAAAAGCACTCTGCTGAAAATACTGAGTAAAGTTACTGCACCTACTACAGGCAAAATCAGCGGCAAGGGTAGAATAGCCAGTTTATTAGAAGTGGGCACAGGCTTTCATCCTGAACTTTCTGGCAGAGAAAACATCTTTCTGAACGGCGCCATTCTTGGCATGCGAAAAAAAGAAATCCAGCGCAAACTGGAAGAAATTGTAGACTTTGCTGGGATAGAACGCTATTTGGATACTCCTGTTAAACGATACTCATCCGGGATGTATGTGCGCTTGGCTTTTGCTGTTGCTGCGCACCTGGAATCAGAAATTTTAATTGTAGATGAGGTATTGGCAGTGGGTGATGCGGAGTTCCAGAAAAAGTGTTTGGGCAAGATGGGTGAAGTAAGTAAGGGAGAGGGAAGAACGGTGTTGTTTGTTAGCCATAATATGCAAAGTATTATTAATCTATGCAATAATTCTATTTTGTTACAAAATGGTTCGATAAAAGCACTAGGTAATACTCACGAGATTGTTTTGCAATATCAAACAAATAGTCAATCAATCGAGTCTGAAAAAACATGGCCTGACACAGCTGCTCCGGGTAATGACATAGTTAAATTAACCGCTATCAAAACATTCGACAAGAACTATATTTCTAAAAAAAGTTATGATGTAATAGATGAAATCGGAATCATGTTGGAATACGTAGTATTGAAGCCCAACTTTCAACTGTGGACGGGGTTAAATATTCATGATGACATGGGAAACAATCTATTTGACACACATAATATTACGTCAAAATTATATAATTCGATACATTCGACTGGTAGATATCAAACGATCGCATGGATACCAAAGAACTTTTTGAATGAAGGATCCATATCGATCAGTGTAGCTATATTTAATCATCAGCTACACGAAATACACCTACATATAAAAGATATTATAAAAATAAATATTGTTGATCATTTAACTACCAATACTTTAACGGCGAGAGGTTTATCACAGGGAAAATTCCCAGGATTAATAAGACCCCTGATACAATGGGAATAAAAACAAAGATTTAAAACGATGCTAAATAGCAATCAAAAATTAAAATTTACTGGTGAAAGGCTAACTACACTGCTTGAAGACGGAATAATGGTTGAGCATCTGCATCGGTACGCAATAGCTGAATCTTTCATACAAGATAAAGTCGTACTTGATATAGCTAGTGGAGAAGGTTATGGGGCATATTTAATGTCAAAATTTGCCAAAAATGTTGTTGGTGTTGACATTTCCGAAGAGGCGGTCACACACTCTAACGCTAAATACAAATCTAATAAATTGGTTTATAAGGTTGGATCTACTTCAAATATTCCATTAGAAGATCTATCTATGGATGTTATAGTGAGTTTCGAAACAATTGAACATCATGACAAACATTTAGAAATGCTTCAAGAATTTAAAAGGGTTCTAAAAAAGGATGGCTTACTCATTATTTCCTCACCAGATAAGCTATATTATAGCGATATCCCCCATTATAGGAATCCATTCCACGTAAAAGAGCTTTATGAACAAGAGTTTGTTAATCTTATTAAAGGTTTTTTCACCAAAACTATATTTTTAAATCAAAGATGTGTTTCTGGATCATTAATAGTTAAGCAAGACATCGGTAGCGATTTGATTCAATATGAAGGAGATTATAAATCTATAAATTATAATTTACCATTTACGCATACTTATAATATTGCACTAGCTTCCGATACCGAAATAAAAAATATAACCTCGAGCATTTTTGAATCGAATCTCTATTATGAATATTTAAAAGGCCAACACATTGTTGATAAATACATTAATTCCACAACTTGGAAAGTAGGACGGGTCATCCTTTTCCCTTTTTTTTTAATAAAAAAAATTTTAAACTTTTAAGAAATTATTGAGGAAATACTTTGAAAGTAGTAATAGCGATTCCAGTATATAAAAGTAGGCCATCAGATATTGAAATCAAATCATTACGCCAAGTTTTTAAAATACTTGGTATGTATCCTATATCTCTGTTTACTTTTAAAGAGTGTAATCTAAATGCCTACCAAGTTGTTTTAAAAGATTTTACTTATTCTGTCATCTATTTTGATAAAAAATATTTTCAAAATATTGCTGGCTATAATAAATTGCTAATTAGCCGAATCTTTTATAAGACATTTAACAAATATGACTTCCTACTAATTTATCAGTTAGATTGTTGGATTTTTAAAAATGAAATAGAATATTGGTGTAATAAGAACTATGACTATGTAGGCGCTCCATGGTTTACTAAAAAAAATGACGCTTTAATATTTGAAGGAGTAGGTAACGGAGGGTTATCTTTGAGAAAAATATCGAGTCATTTAAGAGTTTTAAACACATTTTCATATATTAAAAAACCTGGGTATTTTATATATATCTTAATGAAAAAGTTATCGTTTAAATCTATAATCGAAACAATAATCGGGCTTACTTTTAGCAATAACACCCTCTTTATCTTCAATAATTTCGAGCAAAACGAGGATAGATTTTGGGGCATATTTGCATGCAAGAACTTTAAATGGTTCAGAGTTCCAGATCAGGAAATTGCATTGAAATTTTCAATAGAAACTTATCCCTCAAAATTTATAAAAAAAACAGAAGATCTTCCGTTTGGGTGTCATGCATGGAATAAGTATGAGCTTGATTTTTGGAAAAAATATATTAAATAAAATTGAAAAACATTTATTTTATTTCAGAAAGCACTCCAGGACAAGGATTTGGAAGTTATGTAATTTTTTATCGCCATCTAATTAGATTAAAGCAAAACAACTATAAGGTTCATATCGTTATACCAAATTATAAAAATATATTTGAAGATGATTCATTTATTGCCTTGCAGAAAGAATTTACCGTTTTACTCGTTCCTTTCAGAAAATGGTGGTATCCACCCTATAGATTTAATCATAAATTATTGAGAACATTTAGGTATCTACTCTTATATTTAGGTATCAGAAATTATTTAGTAAAGAACCCCCCCTTTTTCATTCTAACATATTTTTATCTAAACTATTTAAATGGCTTTTCAGTTTTTCTGAAAAAAATTTTTAAATGTAAACTGGGAATATTTCTGCATGACGATAAATATTTACTGGCTGGCCAAACCGAAGAAGTATTTGTTAAATATGATTTATTCCTTACTCAACAATCTAATATTATATGGACTGTTAGCAACAGACTTAAAATTCCAAATTCAGATATACTAAAATACATTACTTTACCACCTATACCAGAAGGTAAAACTGTACGAGAAAAGAAACTATTTACGGATAAGTATTTGAATCCCATAATAGGGTTCTCGGGAACGCTATATCCTAGTTATCTCCCATTACTAAAAATGATTGCGGAACTTGCAAACTTATTTGATGGAAAATTAAAGATAATATCTTCAAGTAAGTTAGATCTGAATGATTATTTCGAAAATAATCGAAACGTTGAAATCATTAATTCATTTAAGAATAATATAGATTCATTAAATTTTCTAGGCGCAACATGTTCTGCTATTTTTTGTGGATATCCAAATGACTTGGATGCCATGCCATGGTTAATTTCAAGCTTTCCTTCAAAATTTGTCGAATATTCTCATACTGGGCTACCAATAATAATTACTAGCGCAGAAGGAACTGCTTTGTCTGACTGGGCCAAATCAAATAACTGGGAGTTGTTTACCTCAGATATTACTTTAAATGGCATCAAATTATTAATAGAAAAAATTGCAGAAAAAAATAGCTGGCAAAGATTAGCAAATCAAACCCATTTACTAGCTGAAAAACAATTTAATCCCGAAATAATTCAGACTGCCTTCGAAAATTCATTTAATTGTTAGGTATCTGATTTAATCTATCAATCTCCGAAATGTTAAAAAATTTATTTAAAAAAATTATACTCAGAAGCTTGGGAAGAACTAGACTCTTTTTTTGGCTCGCAAAAGATGCAACTCAAAAAGAGATTTATAGTTTCAACATTGCGGCAAATACGTTCTCTAAGGCTCAAGAAAAGAGTCTACAACTCAACACCCTTGCTAACTTATTGAAGTCAGGCAATAATCTAAGTCTAAAATATTTACATAACTATTTAGAAAATGGGAATAATTATTACTCCCAATTAGGGCAAGATTGCCTTGTGGATACTATCTTCAATAATAAAGAAAATGGTTTTTTCATTGAAATTGGTGTTGGAGACGGCCAATCACTCTCTAACTCATTTTTTCTAGAAAAAAATAGAGGTTGGAACGGGATATTATGTGAGCCAGCGAAACAATTTAAGGAGTCAATTACTAAAACAAGAACGGCAGTCTTTTCAAACACTCCAATATATAGCCATTCAAATCACACGGTAAATTTCAGCGAAAGCAAAAATGGAGAATTTTCAAGCATTAAACAACGTCTTGATGAAAACTACATAAATAATGAACAACAGGAAGAATACCCGCTTAAAACATTAAGTTTTAACGATTTATGCAGACAGAACAACTGTACAAAAATAGACTATCTTTCAGTCGATACAGAAGGCTCCGAATTTGAAATATTGTCAACAATAAACTTTAGCGAAATAAATATTGGTTGCATTTCGGTAGAGCATAATTTTGATTATAAAAGATATCTAAAAATCAAAAATCTTTTAAATAGCAATAATTTTATAGAAATAGCTAAAGATATCTTTGTTTGGGATTCTATTTTTGTCAATATAGATTACAGTTATGAATTTGACATGAGGCTTTTACAATCGTAATATGAATCTTCCAAGTCTAGAAAAGTACACCTCAAATTTTATTTTAAGAGGCATAAATGTGCCATTAAAGCGCATCAAAAATAACCCTAAAGGTCTACTGAAAGAGTTACCGGAAGTAGATAACCTAAAAACTGGATGGCCCTGGGACGATCAAGTAAATCCAGAAATTTACAGTTATAAAAAACAATGGCCAAAACTTACAATCGTAACACCTTCGTTTAACCAAGGACAATATATTGAAGAGACCATAAGATCAGTACTTTTACAAAATTACCCTAACCTTGAGTACATTATTATCGATGGATGTAGTACCGACAATACAAAAGAAATCTTAGAAAAATATAGCCCTTGGATTAGCTATTGGCAATCTGAAAAAGATAATGGACAAAGTAATGCAATTAACTTAGGCTTTAGTTTAGCAACAGGGAATTATTATGGATGGATCAATAGCGATGATTATTATTTAAAAAATGTCTTTCACTTAGTAAGCGAATCTTTTTTGAAATCTAAGAGCAATTTTATTTATGGCTATGGATATAGTTATGATGAAAATCTAAATCAATATAACCTTATTAAAACAGCTCCATTTTTTGACCTGCTTATTAGAATACCATCACTTCTACAACCGTCTTGTTTCTGGTCATCATCAATCCACCAACCCACATGGGAAGAGTTAAGTTGTGCTCTAGATTACGAATTATGGCTTAGGTTAGTAAAGGGCAACAAACGTAGATTAATAAAAGAACCTCTCGCGGTAGCAAGGATACATGAACAGGCTAAAAGTTACAATCTTTCATTTGAAAAAAAATGGGAGAAGGATCATTTGTTAATCTGCGGTAATGACGCACACGGTTCAGTTCCAACATGGAAATATTTGATTTTCCTAAATAGAATCTACAGACGAATACTTCTTTTAATCAATTATTAATTTAATGGTAAAAGATTCAGCAAAATTAAAATATGTAGACGCTTTAAGGGGGATCGCGGTAATTTGCGTTGTCTTTCATCATACAAAAGAGTTTGTCTCTTCTGGCCCAAATTTATTCTTCAATCAATTGATAAATAAGTCTTTTATTGGTGTACAATTATTTTACATAGTAAGTGCATTTACTTTGTTCCTATCCTATCAAAACAGGAAGCAATATGAAAAACACTACATAGTTAACTTTTTTATTCGACGATTTTTTAGAATAGCGCCAATGTATTACTTAGCAATTTGCTTCTATCTACTTTGGGGTGAAACAAATGAAACTAGATTATGGCTTCAATCAAGCGAACATATTACTATCGGCCATATTCTATCGAATTTTTTTTTCGTACATCAATTGAATCCCTCGTGGATAAATAGTGTTGTGCCAGGAGGTTGGTCCATTTCAATTGAAATGTCGTTTTATTTAATTATACCACTGGTATTTGCTTTTTTTAACAGAATTGACAAATCGATTTTTCTCCTAACTGGTTCCTTTTATATAATGATTGTATTAAATAAAATTTTAAATTATTTCCCACTAACACCCGATATGCATTTGAATGCTGCCTATGCATATTTTTATTTACCCTCACAATTTCCTGTATTTGCCTTTGGTATTATCTTATACCATATAATCAACAATAAAAATCTAGAAAGACCGAATTTAATGTTTCTAATTATTTGTTTGTGTGGGTTAGGATTTACTTTATCTAAATTTATTATTCCAATACATATTACACTTGGTTTTTTAATATTATTATTTTGCCTTCTTATAGAAAAGTATCAGCCTTATATTTTTGTAAACAAGGTTCTCTGCAAAATTGGAGAAGCTAGCTTTGGTATCTACTTATTTCATTATGCAACATTCTATCTACTACGTAAAATATTCATTGACCTTACTTTTTTTCAAAACAGTTATATAAACTACATAATTGTTTTATTCATATGCCTAGCTATTACATACTTAACATCTAAAATATTAAGTATCCTTATCGAAGAGCCATTCATTAAAATAGGTAAAAAACTCATTATCAAAAAGGAGTCTAAAGTAGTGTGCAAATTTCGTAATATCTAATAATGAACATTGGATTGTTGACCCCATATTTTCCAGACCAGAAAACGAAAAACAGTGGTATAGCGAACCATGTCGACATCTTATCAAGAGAATTGGCAGATATGGGTGAAAATATCATTGTTATACACGTTAGGCCAAAATATGATAACGAATTTGACAAATTTGAAAAACAAACTTCCGGTAGAATTACAGTTTTAACATATAAGGTCTGTTTATCGAGTTGGATTATAAAATTATTAAAAAATCATTGGGCTGTTTTGGATTTATTATTAAAGCTCAAAATGATTTTAACTATTGGAGTGAAACTAAATTCAATCAAAAATATTTATCGAATAGATATTTTAGAAACAAGCAGTTATTTTTCTTTATCTATCATACAAGGACTTTTATTTTCATCTCTCCCTATTGTCGTTAGGGTTAGTACAACCTATCTACAAATGCTAAAGGATCATTATCATTTTAAGTCTAGATTGTTATTTTTTTTTGGAAAACTAGAAATTCTAATGATAAATCGCGCTAAAAACCTAGTTACACACGCTTACAATCATGCATTGGAAATAGAAAAGAATTATGGAATATCTGCTAAAAGGTTTACAATAATTCCACATGGAGTTAATTCACCAAAGGAGCGAATTAGTAAAATAGATGAAGAAAAATTAAAAATACTTTATGTTGGAAGGTTAGAGTATAGAAAGGGGTCTGACTTACTTATGGATGCAATTCCAATAATATTGCTAACATGCGATGAAGTTGTTTTTGAGATAGTAGGCTTAGATCCAAACGGTGCCTACGAAGAAACATTTAGGCTAAAAAACAAAAAATGGATCAATGATCGGGTCGTCTTTAGAGGTGAATTAGAAAATGAATCCGTCCAAAAGGCTTATGCTGAATGTGATATATTTGTTGCTCCTTCAAGATATGAATCATTTGGACTTATATATATTGAGGCAATGAGCTTCGGCAAACCAGTTATAGGCTGCAACGTAGGTGGAGTATCAGAAATTATTGTGGACGGATTTAACGGTCTTTTTGCAGAAACTAATGATTCAAAAAGTCTAGCTGAAAAAAATATTAGGTTAATAAAAAATAATTTACTCCGCGAAACAATGGGAAAAAACGCCGAAGAAACTTTTAAAAGAAAATTTAGCAGTAAAAAATTGGCTATAGACTCAATCACATATTACAAAAGCATATTAAAAAATCAGCATTGATAGCCGTCATAATCCCTACTTATAATCCAAAGGATGAGTTTTTAAATGAAACTTTAAACTCTTTAAAGAAACAAAGCCTACATACTTCTTTTTGGGAACTCATAATAGTTGACAACAATTCCTCGCCTAAGGTTGAGGCAGATTTATCATGGCACCCTAATTCCTGTATAGTAAGTGAAGAGAAACAAGGACTCACCCATGCAAGGTTAAAAGGCTTCAGTCAAACAAATTGTGAAATAATAGTCATGGTAGATGATGATAATATTTTAGATGAAAATTATTTAGAAAATTGTCTTTCTATCTTTAACGAATTTCCAAAAATGGGTGCCATTGGTGGTAACATTGAGGGCAAATTTGAAATTATCCCTCCGTATTGGACTAAAGATTTCTTTAGCTTATTAGCGATCCGAAATCTCGGCAAAGAAATTTTGATTGCTAATATTCAGTTAAGAAACAATAATAAAATAGACTATCCACTTTTCTCACCTGTTGGTGCAGGTATGGCCATAAGAAGAATTGCTCTCAATAAATATCTAGAGGAGATACAACGCGACACACAGCTAATTGCTGATAGATCAGGCGACAGCTTAACTTCAAGTGGCGACAATGAAATTGTAATGCAAATTTTTTTAAATGGATTTGATATTGGCTTTTTTCCTAAATTAAGTATGAAACACATTATCCCAACAGAACGGCTAAACAAAATTTATTTAGGAAAACTTAATAAAGCGATTATGCATTCATGGACGCTTTTTCTTATAAAATATAATCAATGTCCATGGAACCGCTTCAACAAAATCACTTTACAGCTTAGAGTAATTAAAGCGTTAATAAAGTATGCTCCATGGAAATCACCCAGTAATTATATAAAATTTAATGGAGTTATTGGACAATTAGAAGCACTTAGTAGTTAAGACTTAAATTCTTGATGTTCCAAAAAATAATTAATATTTTATATCGAAATCCTAAATCGTTATTTAAGACATGGGATCATTTTGGCGGACGGTCAGAATATAATCGCATGTTGAATGCAGAAAGGGAAATGATTAAAGCTTCAAGAAAGCTTGTTATAAAAAAATCATTAACGGATCTAACGACACTTAACGTATCATTTCTAACTGGCACCAAATATTGGCATCAAACCATTTATTGTGCGTACTCATTACAAAAGAATTGTAGTCATCCTATATACTTCACTTTTTATGACGACGGAACTCTCACAGAAAGAGCAATCCAAGATTATAAAAAACAAATACCTAATAGTGAATTTGTATCAATAAGTCAGATTGAACAACAAATCCAAAATATTTTGCCAATAGAAAAATATCCTTATCTAAATCATAAACGAAAAGTATATAAGCATATCAGAAAACTTGTAGATATACACTCTTGGAATAAGGGCTGGCAACTTGTACTTGACTCGGACATGTTATTTTGGAACGAACCAACGGCCCTAATCAGCTGGTTAAAAAACCCAACTAAGCCTTTCTATATTTTAGATGTTCAAAATTCTTATGGCTTCCCAAAAGAGGCAATGGAAAGCTTAGTAGATAAAAATATTGCCGATCGAATAAACGTCGGAATAATTGGCCTTGACAGTCATTCTATAGATTTTGAGAAAATAGAAATATGGGCAAAGAAGTTGGAAGATGATTTTGGAAATAGTTATTATCTAGAGCAGGCACTATCAGCTATGATTATCAATACAGAAACCTCTTCAATTGGATCAGAAGGAGACTACATTGTATACCCAACAGAACAGCAGGTTGATAATCAAGAGGGTATTTTGCATCATTATGTAGATATCTCGAAGAAATGGTATTTCACCAAAGCGTGGAAATATATTAAATAACAATGAACTTATTCAAAATTTTAGGAAAGCTTGTTCCTTTCGCTACCAAACTAGATATCCAGCATAAACTTGGGGTTCCTCATATGTTTTGGAGTATTAGAAATATACAACGCTTAGGTTTTAATCCAAAATACATTATAGATGCCGGGGCTTATAATGGAGAATGGACTAAGGATTGTCTTAAAATTTTCCCAAGAGCTAAAATTCTTATGATCGAAGGCCAGGAATCAAAAAAAGAACAACTAAGTAAATATACTAACAAGAACATCAGCTTAGAGATTGGACTCGTTGGTAAAGAAATTGGGAAGAAGGTAAAATTTATAAATAATGAATCTAATAGCAATATATTTTCTAAATCATCTCCATCAGAATACAATCGTGAGTTAACCACAATTAATTTTCTCGCACAGAAAAATCAATTCCCTCAAATAGACTTTATAAAGCTCGATATACAGGGCTATGAATTAGAAGCGCTTAAAGGAGCTTCAATGTACTTACCCAATATTGAGGTTATTTTAATAGAAGTTTCGTTGATAGATATTGGCAATTCAGGCGTACCACTTATCAAAGAAGTTATTGATTATATGTTCGAGAATAATTTTGTCACATATGATATTTGCAATACCAGAATAAGAAGACCCCTAGATCATGCACTTTGGCAAACAGATCTTATTTTTGTAAGTAAGGATAGTAATCTCTTAAAATCAACAGCCTATAGTAATTAACTTCTATGAATTTAAAGGCAAAAATTTGGCTATAAAAAACACACCTGCTATTTCCATTATTATCCCACTTTACAATGCTGAAAGCTATATCGCTGAGGCAATCAACAGTGTAATTAATCAATCCCTTGAGGATTGGGAATTAATAATTATTGATGATGGAAGTATTGACAACAGTTTATCAATCGCTCAATGTTTCAAATCAGACAAAATTAAAACTTATTCGATAAAAAATTCTGGAGCCTCTGCAGCACGCAACTATGGCTTTAATAAATCGAAAGGTAAATTTATTAAATTCTTCGACGCAGATGATTTGATGTGTGAAAATATGTTAGAATCACAACTTAGTCTTGCCCTTCAATACCCCGATAGTATCATTAGCGCTTCTTGGGGACGTTTTTATGAAAATGATATCCGAACATTTCGATTAAACCAGGAGGAATGTTGGAAAGATATGACATCGGTAGATTGGATCTGTAGCAGTTGGCGAGAGGCACAGACGATGACACAGCCTGGCATTTTCCTCATTCCACGGCAAATTATTGATAAAGTCGGCCTTTGGAACGAGAAGCTCAGCTTAGTGGATGACATGGAATTTTTCACTAAAATCATATTGGGTGCAAAGGGGGTGAAATTTTCATCCAAAGCAATTCTATATTATAGGTCGGGAATGGGAGCCAACGCTCTTTCAGGACATGCGACCAGAAAAGCAATTGAATCCTACTTTCTCGCATTACAATTAAGCACCGGTTATTTACTTGAGTTGAAAGAAGATGTTACAACAAGAATATGTGCTGCGAACATGTGGAAAGGTTTTGTTTATGAATACTACGGTCTTGCAAAAGACCTATCAATAGAGGCAGAATTAAACATCAGTCGCCTTGGAGGCAGCAATCTAAGCTTTCCTTGCGGCGGGACAACTAAAATACTGAACGCTCTATTGGGTTGGAAATTGACAGTATTAATTAAGAAATATTGTGATAGGATCTAATAAAAAAACTTTCAGGCAAGTAACAATATTAACATTTAAAATTAGCAAACACAACATTGGAACATCCAAAAAAATATGCAAACTAGAACTACCTTTACAACACATAACGGCAACCGCGCACCATTACTAAGCTATTTAAGGTTTATTTATGTTTTCTATTTAGCAATAAAAAGAAAATATTTCAATCGATATCCAGAAATGCCCTGGATACCTTTTTCAGCTATAAACAAACTGAATGCTGTTATTAAATCTGATTGGAAAGTTTTAGAAATCGGCGCAGGTATGTCAACTATTTGGCTATCAGAAAGGGCAGAAAAAGTGGTCAGCATTGAAGCTGACCTAAATTGGTATAATAAGTTAGGCGCTATAATTTTAGATAGAAAAATTAACAATATAGATTTACAGTATAAATGGGTTGGGAAAGAGATGGCAGACTTTAGTGATTTCCCGGACAACTATTTCGATCTTATATATATTGACGGAGGCCCACGCGAATGGTGCTGTATTAGTGCAAAAACAAAGGTTAAGAAAGGTGGTTACATATATTTGGATAATTCAGACAATAAAAGTTTATCAGAAAACGGTGCAGCAGTGTTAAAAAATTTCGTCAAAAACGATCAGAATAAAATCGATTTATTTGTAGATTTTGTTCCAGGAAACATAATGGTCAATGAAGGCCTTCTAGTTTGTATTTAATCACGATGATCACGCTCCAAATTTCATTAGCACCTTCCGATTATCCTCATGCAGTACACCTACTAACGCACCAAATCAAAGTTTTTGAAAAACAAGTAGATGAAATACTACTAACTTATGACACTCATAAAAGTAAAGGCCATTTTTCCAACAATTGGGAATTGAATATTGATAAAATGTGGGATTTTTTGGTTGATTTTTCGAAAAGCAACATCAAGATCAGATTAATTAAAATTGATTATTCAAAATCTAAAAATAGAGAAATTTCCCAAAGGTATTTTAGCCGGAACAATATCCCTGCCAAAGACTGGAGAGGAGGGCCTTTTTACACCTATTTCTTCGGCATTAATGAAGCAAAAAACGATTACGTTTTTCATATTGATTCAGATCTTTTTTTTGGTGGGATGAGCAAAAATTGGCTTGAACAGGCTTTGAAACTGTATAATGATGATAAACAAATTTTATTTATTAATCCATTAGCTGGTCCTCCGAAAGCAGACGGAGAGTTGATTGGTCAAATATATTCCAAATATAAAAACAAGCCATTTTATTTTGCTTTTAAATCAATGAGCACCCGTTTGTTCCTTGTAAACAAGGAGAGACTGGTAAATTTTAAACTCGACAATATCCGGACCAGAAATATTGTTCATTTTCTTAAAGCCATATTTAGAGGAAATCCCCCCTTCAAACTCCCTGAAGAGATTCTAAGCTCAAAACTGGAATCGAATCAAATGCTAAGGGTTGACTTTAAGGGTGATGAGCCTGGACTGTGGTCTCTTCATCCTCCTTATCGAACATCTGGGTTTTATGACAATTTACCAGAAATAATTAATAGAATAGAACTTAATGATTTTCCTGAATCTCAAAAAGGTTTCTACGATATTGTCGATGAATTTGTTGATTGGACCGAGGCAAAATCAAAACTAAAAATGTGAAAAAAATACTTTTAGTTTCACCATTTCCGCCTGCTCAAAATCCTCGGTTACTGAAAGAGTACACTACTTTGAAATCCTTTGGTTATGATGTATCCGTAATTTATGGAGAAAAGGATAAATGGTCTTCAGATTTGATCAATAAAAACGATAAAAATTTTATTCGAGTTGGTGGAAAGCATGGTTCTGTATTCCATTTTGTGACGCGTATTATTCATAAACTACTGAAATTGACCAGCCCTATAGATTGGCATTATAATAGAGTAAATTGGTTACTTTATCTTAGAGCACGAAACATCAAAGTAGATTTGTATATCGGCCATAATCTCGCGGCACTTCCTGTAGTAGCTAAACTTGCAAAAAAAAATCAGGCAAAGTATGGATTCGATGCGGAAGATTTCCATAGACAGGTAGATAATGATAATTTAACTAGCACAACATATAAATACGCAAAATATCTTGAAGATAAATATCTAAGAGATGCTAGTTATATTACTGCTGCAAGTCCACTAATTTCTGAACAATATAATTTTTTATACCCAGCCTTGAAACCTAAAGTGATCAATAACGTTTTTTCTAACTCTTATAACATTATACGATCTGCTGAACCAAAACAAAAAAAACAACAGGTTAAATTATTTTGGTTCTCCCAAACAATTGGAAAAGATCGCGGAATCCAGACGGTTATTAAAGCTCTGGGGTTATTACGCAATAAAGATATTTCGTTAACACTTTTGGGATCAGTTAATACTGACACTAAGGGATATTTGGAAAATTTAGTTAGAGATCAACAATTAGCCCCTGAACAACTGATTTTTATAGCTCCTATCGAGCCAGATGAAATATTTAAGATAGCTACTGGATTTGATATAGGGCTAGCATTAGAGCCTGGTTTCTGCCTAAATAACAATATTGCGCTTTCTAATAAGTTATTTACATACATTGCCGCTGGTTTAGCCGTTATCGCGACCGAAACTGCAGCGCAGGGGGCATTTATGGTAAATTATCCGTCGATTGGAAAAACATTTCCAATCAACGGATATAAGGAATTAGCCAACATTCTTGAATATTATTACCAAAGTCCTGATTTATTAAACGAAGCTAAAACTAGTTCTCGCATTATAGCTGCTAAAGAATTAAATTGGGAAAACGAAGGTCGAAAATTCCTAGCCGTCATAAATAAAACCTTTAGTCATTGAAAAAACTCCTGATCATCTCCCCTTACTTTGCTCCATCTAATGCAGCCGATATGCAGCGTGTTAGGATGAGTTTACCTTTTTACAAAGATTTTGATTGGGAAGTTGAGCTTGTTTGCGTTGTAGAAAAACATACTGATGCCGTTTTCGATTATCTATTGAATGATTCTATCCCAGAAAACATCAAAATCCATCGTATAAATGCATTACCTAAAAAATTCACCTATAAATTTGGATTGGGTAGTATTGCATTGAGATCACTTTGGTTTTATAAAAGTTATGTTAACCGTCTTTTAAAAGGAAAAAAATTTGATCTTATTTTTTTTTCTACTACGCAATTTCCTGTTTGTATCCTAGGCCCTTACTGGAAAAAGAAATTTAAAATTCCGTATATCATTGATATGCAAGACCCCTGGTTTACCAATTATTACGAAGATAAACCAAAATATAAACGTCCTAAAAAATATTGGTTCTCCTATCGGTTAGATAAATATTTAGAGCCCTTGGCTATGAAGGATGTGGATGGCTTAATTTCTGTATCTGATGCCTATACACATGATTTAACGTTGCGATATCCACATTTAACTGAAAAACCATCTGCTACCATAACTTTTGGGGGCTTTAAACAGGATCTTGAAATTGCAGCGAATCATAAACACGATTTAAAGCTTGCTTACAATAATGATCCTAACAATAAACATATTGTATATGTAGGCAGAGGTGGTTTCGATATGCAAAAAGCCGTGATGCTCCTATTAAAAGGTTTCAAGATTGGGTTAAAAAGGGATCTAAAGCATTTTGAAAAGCTAAGATTTCATTTTGTAGGTACAAGTTATGCACCGCTTGGAAGCGGTGAAAAAACTTTATTTGGTGTTGCTGAAAAATTAGGTGTTGCCAATTATGTAACAGAACAGACCGATCGAATATCTTTTTATGAAAGTATCTTTAACTTGCAAAATGCAGATGCTCTCTTTATACCGGGGCATGAAAAACCAGCATACACCGCTTCTAAGATTTACCCTTATATCATGACAGAAAAGCCTATTTTGGCTATTTTTAATTTAGAAAGTAGCGCTGCACAGTCTTTGATTAATTGCAATGCTGGATATGTAGCTGATATCCTAAATTTCAAACCTGCTATGGAAACCATTTATGCTTTCTTAAAGGGAGTTGCCGAATGCAACTTACCAAAACTGGAAATCAATTGGACTGAATTTGAACAGTATAGAGCGAAAGCAACGACTAAAAAGCAGTGCGATCTATTTGATCTGGTTCTGCAAAAATATCTTGAACCTAAATCCTAATCATATCTGTGAAACTCCATCTCCAAAGTATTTAATGATAAAAGAAAAAAGACTAGCTGTTGTATTAACGCATCCTGTACAATATTATAGTATTTTATTTCAACAACTGGCTAAATCCTGTGTGCTGGAGGTTTTCTATACGGCGGGAAAAGAAGCATCTGAAATAAAATACGACAAGGGTTTCCAAAAAGAATTTAAGTGGGATATTCCACTCCTTGATGGTTACAATCACTCTTTTTTACAAAATAAGGCAGTAACCCCAGATCATAGCGCGTTCTTTGGGGTAAAAAATATTGATCTTATTTCGTCGCTTGAGCATTTTTCGCCAAACGCCATTCTTTTTTTTGGTTGGTCCTATCATAGCCACCTAAAAGCAATGCGATATTTTACAGGAAAAATTCCAGTCTGGTTCCGTGGTGATTCTACATTACTTGATCATCAAAACTGGTTCAAAAAAAGTTTAAGATGGTTTTTGCTCACCTGGATTTATAGTCATGTTGATAAAGCATTTTATGTGGGTACTGCAAATAAGGCTTATTTTAAGAGGTATGGACTAAAAGATGACCAACTCGTTTATGCGCCTCACGCAATTGACAACGAACGTTTTGGAGCTAATCATCAAATTGAAGCTTCAAATTTACGAGCAGAATTAGGCATCAAAAGAACTGACATATTGATTCTATTCGCAGGGAAATTTGAGCCCAAGAAAAATCCTCTATTATTATTAAGAGCATTCTTAGTGCTAAGTCAACAAAACACACATCTCCTTTTTGTTGGGAATGGTTACTTAGAAAAACAGTTAAAAGAAGAAAGTCAAAATTCGACTCATTCAGATAGGATACATTTTTTAAACTTCCAAAATCAGAGTCAAATGCCCATCATTTATCAAATGTCTGATATATTTTGTCTACCTTCTGAAGGACCAAATGAAACCTGGGGGTTAGCTATAAACGAGGCTATGGCAGCAGGTCGCTCTGTAATTGCTTCGAATGCTGTTGGTTGTTCCACTGATTTGATCAGAGATAATTATAATGGCTTTTGCTTTAGATCAACTGATTTATTTGATCTAAAACAAAAGTTAACACTTTTAACTGAAAATTTTATTTATAAAAAATTCGGTAAAAGATCTAAAAATATTATTGCTGATTGGAATTACAATCAACAAGTTCTCGTAATACTAAATGAACTTAATCAAAAATGAAGGAAGAAAAGTCATTTTTTAAAAAAATTGCAGTTATCCTTCCTGTTTTCAATGGTGGAGAGTTTCTATCGGATTCTGTTAAATCTGTCTTAGAACAAGAGAATAACGATTATGAGTTTATCGCATGTGATGATGCATCTACCGATTTAAGCTTAGCAAAGCTGTTAGAACTAAAATCTCTTTTCCCTGAAAACTTTACAGTAATATCTAATGCAAAGAATGAAGGTTTATTCAGGACATTAAATAAATTAATTGGTAGTTCAAAAGCTCCCCTTATTCACCTTTGGTCTCAAGATGATATCATGAAGCCTAATTGTTTAACTGAATGTATTAAATTCCATGAAAATCATGATAACATAAGCATGAGTTATCATGACACAGAATATATTGATGAAAAAGGGGAAATAATCCCAAACGATAAGCAAGATGGAACTCCGACCATTATTACTACTTCTAGGTATGCCAATATATCGGTTCGTTGGGGATGTATAGCCGGAAATATTGCAAATGTAACACTTAAAAGAAGCTATCTTAATAAAGCTGGCCTGTTTAATGAAGATTTGGTTGTTAGTGGCGATTTTGAATTGTGGACAAGGCTTGCTTCTATTTCAAACATTGGGCGGAACCCGGAAAAATTGATTTATCTTAGGAGACATGCGGGTCAATTTAGTAGAAATTACAAAAGCATTTTCCAACGTATACAGGAAGACATTGCCATTCACAAAAAAATAATCGGATTACTGCCAAATAAAGAGCAAAAAATTGCCTTACGATGGTGGCGATGGAAAACATTAACGTCGTATTTTAATGACCTTTTATTTTTACTATTAAGAAAAGAATATGTTGAATTCAGCAAACTACTGAAGTTATTGAAGGAAAAAAACAACATATTTAAAATAAGTATGAGATGGTTTTTAATACGAATTATGAGATTAATAAAATTGGATATTTATTTTTATAAAAAAGTACTCGACCGTTAGGATGAATAATTTTCAAAAAATTGGTCCAACAGGCAAAATACTTCTATCTCTGTTATTAGTTTACGCTATCACAAGTAAAAATCCAAGTGAAACCATAATTGCTATTCTTATCCCTTTTTTATTAATCCCCTTACTATGGAAGAAAAATGAATCGCCATTTCTTTTCATGGGTTTAATGTTGCAATGGCTATCAATAAATATTAAAGTTTTTTATGCAAATTTTGAGAGACTAAAGTTTGAAGACACCTTTGAAAATTATAGAGATATAGAGAAAGCATTTTATTTTAGTAATATAGGATTGCTATCAATAGCTTTAGGTATATTTTTAATCATACGCAAGTTTAGAATATCTGACATTGAATATTCCAAACTGGCTTTAACCTATGATTCTAGGAAAATTGTACCGATTTATCTTATCGTAGCTATCATCTACCCTATTATTTCTGAAGGATCTTTTCGTTTTGGGGGGCTACAACAACCTATTTCTAAACTCGCAGATTTTAAGTGGATGGTATTTTTTATATTCATGCTCAGTTGCCTCTATACTAAACAATTCAAACTTTTTGCGATCATAGCTATTGCTGAGGTAGTAATGAGTTTAACTGGATTCTTCTCTAGTTTCAAAGATTATTTCTTGGTTATTTTTGGGGGTATTCTAATCATCTATGGAAGGAGCCTGAAATTCAAACAGATCCTGCCACTGACAGCACTTACTGCAATACTTATTTATATGATTATCATCTGGCAATATGTGAAGCCAGAATACCGTCAATACCTGAATGGTGGTGCAATGACCCAGAATAATATCCGCACAACAGGAGAGTCACTTTCAAAACTTGGTGAGATAGTAAGTAAGGTTGACCAGCAGTCAGTTAACTCAGGTTTCAAGCAAACAGTAGACCGCCTCTCATATATTGATTTCTTTTCGGCCACAATCGATTATGTACCAAGAGTAATCCCCCATACTCATGGTCGTTTATGGAGCGATGCGGTTGGACGCGTATTACAGCCTCGTATTCTTTTTCCAAACAAAAAGGCAATTGATGATTCAGAAACCACCCGCCAATATTCTGGTATGATGGTAGCCGGAACAGAACAAGGCACTTCGATCAGTTTAGGTTACATGACCGAAAATTATATTGATTTCGGAATGCCCGGCATGTTTTTCAGTTTATTTGGCTATGGTTTATTGATTGGTTTGGTTTATAAATATGTAATGACCAGCAGCCCCGATAAGTTGATTGGAACGGCAATGGTTATACCCTTATTTATTTTAATTTACCTTTTCGAATCTGCGCTTAATAAACTGATCGGTGGTTTGCTGATGTACCTTTTGATTTATGAACTTATCCGTCGTTTCGCACTTAAAACTTTTTTAAAACAGATTAAAATTTAATTGAAAATCATTCAAGTTTCTGCTTCTTACAAACCGGCGTATATTTACGGCGGGCCTATACAGAGCGTTGCGAAACTGTGCGAAGCAATGGCAGCGCTAAGCGACAGGCGGGAGGCGAAAAGCGAAGTTGACTTACAGGTTTTAACGACTACAGCAAACGGAACATCTGAACTAGACGTAACCATAGGGAAAACTACTTTAGTCGACGGAGTAAAAGTTAGCTATTTTAAACGCTGGACTAAAGATCATAGTCATTTTTCGCCTGGATTGTTGTGGAATTTACGGAAAAAGATCCTTCGTTACACTCAGGATGACAAGCTAAGTATTCAGGATGACAAATTGATTATTCACATTCATGCCTGGTGGAACCTCGTTTCGGTCTTAAGCTGTTTGGTGGCAAAGTGGTATGGGATGCAGGTAGTGCTTTCGCCAAGGGGTATGCTTACAGTTTATTCGCAGCATAACCGAAGTTCATTTTCCAAAAAGCTTCTGCACAAGCTGATCGGAAAAAAGCTTTTGCAATATTGCCATGTCCACGCCACCAGTATTCAGGAAAAGCGCGATATCCTTGAGATCATTACGCCAAGAAGCATTACAGTAATCCCGAATTTAGTCAATTTAACTTCAGAAGTACCGAGCATAAAGTATCAAGTATCAAGTCGGAATAACCTTAATTCACCAAGTTTCAAACTTATTTTTCTTTCACGTATTGAAAAAAAAAAAGGACTTGAGCTGTTGTTCGATGCCCTATCCTTACTCGATATAGATTGGCAGCTTACCATTGCAGGTTCGGGCAAAAAGGAATATGTTGCAGACTTACAGGTAAAAGCGCAAAGGTTAAAACTAGATCATCGCATCAATTGGATTGGACAGGTTTCAGATCAGAACAAATATGGGTTAATGGCCAAACACGATTTATTGGTACTGACCTCCTATAACGAAAATTTTGCAAACGTGGTCATTGAAAGTTTAAGTGTCGGAACACCCGTTTTAATATCTGATCGAGTGGGTTTATCAGATTATGTATGCGAGCAGCAATTGGGCTGGGTATGCGCACTGGAAGCCAACGATATTAAAGAAAAATTAATAACCTCGTATCGCGCTCAAGAAGCCAGAGAAAAGATGAAGCAATCTGCACCAGAAATCATCAGGAGAGATTTTAATGATCAAGCTTTGGCTAAACGATACCTAGCGTTGTATAGAAGATTGGCCCAATGAACCAGGAATTCAGCTTTATCATTTTAACTTTTAACGAAGAGGTCCATCTTCCCCGTTTATTAGCCTCCATCAAAGATCTACAGGCCAATACCTTCATTCTGGATAGCGGAAGTACTGATGGAACGTTAAATATTGCTAAAACATATGGTGTAGAAGTAAAAAACCATGCTTTTATCAATCATCCTAAACAATGGGATTTTGCGCTGAAAAATTTTAATATTAAAACGCCATGGACAATCGGACTAGATGCCGATCAATTAGTTACGCCAGAACTTTTCAACCAACTTCAAAAATTTAGGCACACAGATTTCGAAGGTATAAACGGGATTTATTTTAACAGAAAAAACTATTTCCAAGGGAGCTGGATCCGCTATGGGGGCTACTACCCTATTTATCTGTTGAAGATGTTCAGAACCGGAATCGGTTATTCTGATTTGAATGAGAATATGGATCACCGCTTTATTGTTCCAGGCAAAACCGTCATCTGGACGAAGGGGCACTTGGTGGAAGAAAATCTTAAAGAGAATAATATCGATTTCTGGTTTAAAAAACATGAAAAATATAGCGACCTGATTGCTGAGGAAGAAATAGAGCGGACGAAAAAGCTACGTTTTCAAACATTAAAACCAAATATATGGGGCAATCCTGACGAAAAAAAAGCCTGGCTAAAAAGGCTTTGGTGGAAATTGCCGCTGGGATTGCGCCCCTATTTGTATTATGGCTACCGCATGGTAGTTCAATTCGGTATCCTTGACAATAAAACCGCCAGAAAATTCCATTATCTACAGGGGCTCTGGTTTAGAAAACTGATAGATAGAAAAATTCTGGCCTTGCGAAAGCAAAATGAATAATGATCTATACCCTCACACCCATCATAATTAATCGTACAATCAGTATATTACAACCATCCCGCTTTAAATCAGAAAAACTTACCTTTGTACATCCGAAGAAGATATGAACGAAATCCAGGCCAAAGAAGCTAGAAAACAAGCAAATAGAAAAGCAATAAAATTTATAGTAGCGCTTTTTATATTATATATCTTATTCAGCCAGGCAAACCTGTTTATGAACAGTGTAACTAGCCCAGACGCAAAATATTATAACGCAACAATCAGTACACATTTCAATTATATACAAGGATTAAGAACAGCATTAATCGTTCCTGCTGTATGGATCATCAAAGCCTTTGGTTTTTACGCCATCTATAACGAAACGGATGTGATGGTTGTGGCAGGCCCGTACCTCCGCGTTAATTATTCTTGTTTGGGGCTTGGAGTGATGAGTTTTTTGGCTGCCTTTGTACTGGCATTCCCAGCACCGTGGAAATCGACCTTTAAGATGCTGGCTATTGGGATTTTAACCATCTATATTTTAAATGTCTGCCGGATTGCTGGTTTAGGTGTTTTACTTGGTTTTTTTGAATCCCAACGACAAAACTTTACCTACCACCACGAAATCTTTAATATTATTGTTTATATCTGCATTTTCACTCTATTGTATTTCTGGATCAAGAAAAATACCAGGAAAACGGACAAAATAGAAGTTGGAGAGAACGATCAACCAAAAGAAGATTAATATTCCATTGAATAAAACTCAGCTCTATAAAAACTTTAATACCGGCGATTTTAAGATCGGCGCATCACTATTGAAACAGTTTTTATGGTACTTTACCGATGTATTCTTTTTTAAAAGCAGACTTATACCGAGCAGTTCGGTACTTGTGTTCTTATTGAGGTTATACGGAGCGAAGATCGGAAAAGAAGTTCGTATTAAACCCGGCATTCATATCAAATATCCATGGAAGCTTATTATAGGTGATTACAGCTGGCTTGCCGATTGTTATATCGAGAATTTAGATCTTGTGCGCATTGGTGCAAACTGCTGTATCTCGCAGAATGCCATGCTAATGACGGGAAATCATAATTATGCCAAAACCAGTTTCGATCTGATTACTAAACCAATTTTAATCGAAGATGGCGTATGGATCGGTGCTGAAGCCAAAGTTGCTCCTGGCCTTCATTTATTCAGTCATGCTGTACTTTCCATGGGTAGTGTTGCAACCAACGATCTTGAAGCCTATTCCATCTATCAGGGCAACCCCGCCATAAAAACAAGAAAAAGGGAAATCCACTAGTCTTGAACATTCCAATTATCATGCTCCACCATATCAATAATCTTCCCGGTCCAGGCCTGGAAAATTGGAGCATCAGTGAAGAAAAGTTCATCCTCTTGCTCGACACCATTGAAAAGCATGGGTTTACTACCACTACTTTTGAACTGTTAAAAGATCATAATCACCAAAGGCGGCAGAAGGAAGTGATCCTGAGTTTTGATGATTGCCCGGCTGCACTTTTTGAATTCGCTATTCCAGAACTACTGAAACGAAATATGAAAGCTGTATTTTTTATCCCAACGGGCGAAATTGCTGGTTTTAACAGGTGGGATGTATCGGAACAGGGCTTTTCAAGGTTCAGTTTAATGAATGCCGAGCAGCTCATTTATCTTTCTAATCTCGGCATGGAGATTGCGAGCCATGGCAAACATCACCTAAGGGCAAATAAAATCAGTGAAGAAGTATTTTATCAGGAAATTTTGGCTGCCAAAAATGAACTCGAAGCGCTTCTGCAGAAAGATATAGTTGCCCTTGCCTATCCCTATGGCGAGGTTCCCAAAAATTACAAAACACTGGTCAGCCAGGCAGGCTATACTTTTGGACTTTCGATCTATCAGCGGAGATCGAATCAGTTTGCACTGCGTAGGATAGGCATCCACACGCGCGATACCGAGAGCTCCATATCTTTTAAACTGAGTAAGTCCTATCAGTTTATGCGTACATTCTTCGATCCAATTCTCTGGATAAAAAAGGCTACTAGGGTCTAAATACCACCACTTTCCATTTTTGATTGTTTTCATTAAGTATCTCTTGAAAAGAGATAAAATTGAAGTGCTTTTTGAGTTTCTCCCAGATCACATCATGGCCTAAAAAATCGCACATGGAAATAATGAAATACCCACCCTTATTTAAGTTCTGGTTTATACATTTCTGAATGGTATTTAACGGCCTGTTGAAATAATACAAGGTTTCATTGAAGATGATTACATCAAACTTCCCTTCCAACTTTTGATAGTCGAAATCTAACTGCTTAAAATTAGCCTTCGAAAATGAAGCTTTTGCTTTTTCAACTGCATTGCCGGATATATCGATTCCTAGGTAATTTAATGGTTCTGCTGCCGCTTTAAGGTAATGATAAAGGACCCCCTGTCCGCAGCCCACATCTAAAATCTTACCCGATCCATACTTTTTAAACAGATCTACAATAGCTAAATAATGATCTTTTTCAGCTTCAGCGTAAAGATAATCCCAATCCTTACCACAAAACTGTTTTTCCCATATACTTTTTGATACTCTATTACCAAAGCCAAATCGTGATAAAACAAAGATGTAGACCTGATGTCTGATTTTATTTTTGACCTTATCGAAAAGAAGCTCCATGTTAAAAATCGGGATTGATAGACGAATAATTCTCCAGAAAGATGATTCTTTTGAGGATCATAAATATTTGTAAACAAATATAATTTTCCTAGTGGAGAGATGAACAATAAAAAATATTTTATTCTCGTTTTAAAAATCGAACTGAATTTCTATTTAAACCCAAAAGTCTGTTCATTTTTTAACTTTGCAAAACAAGCTTTTAAAAACTGGAAAATAAATTTACCAAAATGAATGTTATCCTGGCCTCTACTTCTACGCTGTTTGGCGGTAATTATCTGGAATACCTAAAAGATGAGCTCATCACGCTCTTTGCCGGAATAGATGAAATTATATTTATCCCTTATGCAAGGCCAGGAGGCATTTCGCATGAAGAATATACTGCCAAAGCCCGAGATTTTTTCTCACAGCTAAATATCAGCGTTAAAGGCCTGCACGAATTTAACAACCCCATTGAGGCGATCCACGCAGCCCAAGGATTTTTTACCGGGGGAGGCAATACTTTTCTGCTGGTAAAAACACTTCATGAACTCGGACTAATGAAGCATCTAAGTGAAAACATCAAACTTGGTAAAGCTTATCTGGGCTGTAGCGCCGGAAGCAATATCGGTGGCATAAACATGAAAACCACCAATGATATGCCTATTGTGTATCCGCCCTCTTTTGATTGCATGGAACTGGTTCCTTTTAACCTTAATCCTCATTATCTTGACCCAAATCCGGAATTAAAACATAACGGAGAAACAAGGGAAACCAGGATCATGGAGTTTCTAACGCAGAATAGCATAAAGGTAGTGGGGCTGCGCGAAGGCAATTGGATCAGGATACTAGGCGATGAAATCACTACACAGGGAAGTGAAAACACAAGGATTTTTGAAGCAGGCAAAGCGCCATATGAGCTATCGCCAGGTAGTTCTTTGTTATAATTAATTTATTGAGGAACAATACAGTGATCAAAAAATAAACCCCAAATATCTACAAGTTATGATGGATTTAGCATCATAAACTTGTAGATATTATTCTTTGCATGTATTTGATGAATAATGTATTAAGTGATTATCTTTTAGTTACAAAGCTACAGACCTGCTCTTTTTTCGTGAACGCAGGTAGATAACTAATCCGCCGAACGCCACAATCAATATGATAGGGATAATCAATGTAGCCTGCAGAATTTCAGGACCCGCCAGATTTTTGGCATTGGCAAGCGCTTGCGCTGATGCTGAATTTTCAGGAGCTTTTAAATAAACACTTAACGAGGCACCAGCAGGTAAATGTTTAACAATCAGGTTATCGTAAAAGTTCCCCATAAACATGGTATAAATAGAAACAGCAAACATCCCCGCACCCCCCATCAGGTTTAGGCCTAGTGCTCCTGATTTAGGGACATTCTCGGCCACAAAACCGATCATGGTCGGCCAGAAATAACAAACGCCTATGCCGAAAATGATTGCAGCGAAAAAAATAGAATTTCCGGTAAAAGTGCTCAGCATGTAAAGTCCGGCTGCAGCAAATATTGCAGACAAGAGCAGTACGCCCTGAGGGGCAAGACGGTGAACCACAGGTTCGGCAAAACCGCGGCCGATTACCATAATCCCGGTAGTCAGGGTGAGCAATAAAATGGCATTATCCGTTACGTTTTTCAACAGTAAACCTATCCATTGACCTGTAAATAATTCGGTAATGGCCGTACCGAACATACAGATGAACATAAAGATAAACAATGGAGAAAGTACTGCTTTATACATATCCGAACTAGAATAACCAGATGATACCCTTTCGGTAACCGGAAAATCTAACTTTGAAAACAGGTATCCATAAATTAAAGTAGGAATAATCATCATGGCCACCTGCACCTTCCACCCCAGTCCAAGCTGAACAAACAAGGTAACCAGCAAGGTACCAATCACAATGCCCCCTGGAAACCATAGGTGAAAATGATTTAAACGGGTGGTTTTATTTTCGGGGTATAAAGCGGCTACCAATGGGTTACATGCGGCCTCTACTGTACCGTTGGCAATCCCGATTAACAGCGTAGATAAAAACAGGCTCCAGTAGCCCTGAGCAAAAATGGTAAGCACAATTCCGGCCAGATGGAAGATAAAGGCCATTACCAGCAAACGTTTCATGCCGATCATATCGACCACAAATCCTCCGACCACAATAGCCAGCGGAAATCCCCAGAAAGCAGCTGCCGTAATAGTGCCCAATTGGGAGGTACTCAATTGAAAATCGATCCCGAGCTGGTTCATGATCCCGGCCCGGATGCCGAAGGAAAGCGAAGTAACCAATAACGCCAGGCAGCTTGCCCAGAATAGTTTGGTGTTTTGAATGTTAAGCATATGTTTGGTTTATATTGGTTTAATTTTGAAATAAAAAAAAGGGTTTTGTCTAAATTTAGAAATATTTTTGTGATAAATAGTTGTTCTTTCTTCACTAGTGCGATCTGATGTATTCAAGCGGCTACGCCTACTGTAGGTAATTGATTAATATGGATCGTGTTACTGAACGATAAATTTGATTTTCTCCGTTTCATTCTATAAATTGAGACGGAATCTTATCCAGGCTCCATTAACCATTATGAAAAGATATCTTTTTATTCTCTTTTTAGCAATCTCTTTTTCTGTACAGGCACAGTCTAATACTGCCAATTACAAATACATCATTGTGCCGGAGAAATTTAGTTTTCTCAAACAGATTAATCAATATGGCTTAAATACCCTTACCAAGGCCTTTTTTGAGGAAAAGGGTTTTACGGTGTATTTTGATAATTCTGAAATACCAGAAGAAATTGCAACAGATAGATGCAAGGCCCTGGTAGTAGAATTGCAGGAAAATAACAGCATGTTCGTTACCAATCTTACCCTTTTACTTAAGGATTGTAAGGGCGCTGTAGTGATAAAGAGCAAGGCAGGTAAAAGCAGGGAGAAAGAATACGAGACTTCTTATAATTTAGCACTGAAAGACGCATTTACGTCCTTTAACGATTTTAAGTATGTAGCGGGCAACCCAACTACGGTTACCACTTCAACACCTGCCCCGGCAAACGTAGCGGCTAAAGCAGCACCTGCACCGGTTAATCAGCCAATCGTCGCCAAAACAGAACAACAAGAGGGGCTACTATATGCCCAACCCATAAGCAATGGCTACCAACTGATAGATGCAACGCCTAAAATTGTAATGACCTTACTCAAAACCTCTGTAGAAGATTGTTACATTTCCAACAACGGAAACGGGAACGGCGTAGTTTTAAAAAAGAATGGAACCTGGTTCTTCGAGTACTACAAAAACAATGTTCTTGTTTCCGAAAAACTATCGATTAAATTTTAGCCATTATAGCGAACCCGAAAGGGCAGAATATCAAACATCTGCCCACTCAAACCCAAGTTCTGAGCTTGGGTAATATTGATTTAACCCACCTTTCTGGATTATCAACATAGGCCATTTTTTTTCAGGCAGGTAAGTAATTCCGCCAATCTATCTGTTTGGAGTATTACAGGCTCGTAGCTGTTTAACCAGCCTTACTTTTTTCTTTCATTTTTTTCATCTGTACGGTCTTTCTCATGACCTCAATTTATTGGAACTTACCGCAAAAGGTTAACAGGCCTTTAAAGCAAATGTTTAGCTTTTGTTAATTCTAAGCCAACAAGATTAAAGTTGTACATAGAATTAAGCGGCAGGTATGGAAGTATTCGTAAAAATGAACTCCTTTTCGCCCGATTTTTAAACCTGTTCGTCGAGAATTAAGCTGTGTTGGTATAATTGAGCATTTTCTGCTGCAACGTTTCGGCCATGGTGGCGTCTTATCTACAAAACAATCATAAAATATTAATTAAAAATATAAACAACAGCATTATGAAAACCTCAATCAAAACCCTAACAAAATCAGTATTAGCAGCTATCGTTTTAACTTCTGCTATTTTCTCAACAAGTGTAATGGCAGGCGAGAAACAGCCAATCAAAATGTCGGCACCTAAAAACATCAGCCAGGTTATTGTAAGCGGAAATGTAGAAATTACGTTGATACAAGGAGAAAAAGAAAGTGTAAGCTACAATGACGACAACACTGGTAAAGTAAAAGTGATCCAGGATGGACATGCATTAAAAATCAGTTCAGTAGATAGAAATATGGCGAAGATTACCGTTTATGTAAACAACATCTATAGAGTACAGGCTTCTGAAAATGCCGTAGTTAAAACAGCGGGCAAATTGGATGCTAAATATCTTCAGTTATTCTTAAAAGGAAATGCAGTTGCCGAAATCGATTCAGATACAGAAAGTTTATATACAGTAATTGAAGGCCGTGCAGATTTAAAATTAAGCGGAGCCACCGGAGAGCATATCTTAGTAATGGGAAGCACGCCAAAATTGAATCTAGACAGATTTGCAGCAATGAAAACACAAATAAGCTCACCAGTAACCAGTACAGAACAAACTGCTTCATTAGCGAAATAATAAATAGAAATTTAACAATCGAAGAGCGATGAAATCTATTCATCGCTCTTTTTTGTTGATACACCACTCACGCTTAAGCCGTAACCTAATTTTTTGGCACCAGGCATTGTAATTTTACTCGGGTAAAATACAACATGCTAAATAGGAAAGAACTTTTTCTGCTGTTGATTTTTTGATAAACTGATCCTTTCCATTAGATTTGATAAATCGTTTTACTATTTAAGTAGGTTAAAAAATTTACATCATTAATGATACAGTCGGCAATTCATCAGCGGGCTGAATATCGTTTTTGAAAGTACTATGTTTATCACATCTAATCGAAATCCATTACATGAAAAAATATACATATTCTTTATTGAGCGCAATGTTTTTGCTAATAGCTTGTATCAATTTTGCACATGCACAAGCTAAAAAACAACCCGTAGACTATGTTAACCCATACATTGGTAACATTAGCCATTTACTTGTACCCACTTATCCTACTGTTCATTTACCTAACAGCTTATTGCGGGTTTATCCTGAGCGTGATAATTTTACCAGTAATACTATAGATGGTTTGCCTGTTGTGGTTACCAGCCACCGGGGCAGCTCAGCCTTTAATTTGAGTCCGTTTCAGGGCGACCTCAAAAATGTGGGTAAGGTAATTTCTTATGGCTACGACAATGAGGTGATTAAGCCTTATTATTATGAAGTTGATCTGGATGATTTTGGGATAAATGTACAATTTGCGCCATCGCACCAATCGGGGATATATGCGCTCAATTTTTCGCAGACAAATGTTCCGGCTTATCTGGTTTTAAACACGAGGAACGGGGCGCTAAAGGTGAGCCAGAATGTGGTAAGTGGTTTTCAGAAACTAGACAATAATACCAAGGTTTACCTCTATTTCGAAACTGATTTAACACCCGTTGAATCAGGCAGGCATCAAGAAACTCAAATTGATTCTAGGGAACAGTCTGCTTCCGGCCGTGATGCTCATCTTATTTTAAAATTTCCTGCTCAAACCAAGCAGATTAAGGCACGTTATGGCATATCATTTATCAGTGAAGAACAGGCAAAACACAATCTCCGTCGAGAAATCAAGGATTATAACCTGAACCAGGTGGCGCAGACAGGAAAGAATATCTGGAATGCCACGCTTGGAAAGATCATGGTAACAGGCACTGATGAAACAGCCAAAACCATATTTTACACTTCCCTTTATCGCACTTACGAAAGAATGATCAGCTTATCTGAAGATGGAAGGTATTTTAGTGCCTTCGACGGAAAAGTGCACAATGACAATGGCATGCCATTTTTTACTGACGACTGGATTTGGGATACCTACCGGGCAACACACCCACTCCGTGTGATTATTGAGCCAAAAATGGAAAGCGATATGATTAATTCTTATCTGCGAATGGCACAACAGATGAAGGACCATTGGATGCCAACTTTTCCGGAGGTAACTGGTGATAGCCGGAGGATGAACAGCAATCATGGTGTGGCCACCGTAATTGATGCTTATAACAAGGGTTTGAGGAATTTTAATCTTGATGAAGCTTATCAGTATTGTAAAGCAGCCATTACCGAAAAAACCCTGGCCCCGTGGTCGTCAAAAAAGGCAGGTGTTTTAGATCAGTTTTTTAAAGATAATGGCTATTTTCCTGCTTTACCTGAAGGCGAAAAAGAAACTGCAGCAGAAGTTCATGGTTTTGAAAAACGTCAACCGATAGCCGTTACCCTCGGTACGGTTTATGATGAATGGTGCCTGGGCAATATTGCTCAGCAATTGGGTAAAACCGACGAAGCCAAATACTTTTTAGATAAAAGTAGCAGCTACCATACGGTGTTTAATCCCGACACCCGATTTTTTCATCCGAAAGATGCGGAAGGTAAATTTATTAAACCGCTGGATTACCGCTTTTCGGGCGGACTTGGTGCCAGAGAAACTTACGACGAAAACAATGGCTGGCTTTACCGATGGGATGTGTTGCACAACCTGGGCGATTTGGTAAATATGATTGGCGGCAAACAGGCTTTTGTTGATGAACTGGAGAAAATGTATAATACACCGCTTGGCAAAAGCAGATTTGATTTTTATTCGCAGTTGCCTGATCATACGGGTAATGTTGGGCAGTTTTCTATGGGTAATGAACCTGCTATGCATATTCCTTATTTGTACAATTATGCGGGACAGCCCTGGCGCACGCAAAAAAGAGTAAGGAGTTTATTAAGTCAGTGGTTCCGCAACGATTTAATGGGTATCCCAGGCGATGAAGATGGCGGTGGCCTTACTTCTTTTGTAGTATTTTCGCAGATGGGTTTTTACCCGATAACCCCAGGCTTGCCCATGTATGTAATTGGCAGCCCCACTTTTGCCAACGTAAAACTTGATCTGGGAAATGGCAAAAAGTTTGAGCTGAACTGTATAAACTATTCTCCTGAAAATAAATACATTCAATCGGCTAAACTGAACGGGCAAGCATGGAATAAATCGTGGTTTGCTCACGAGGATTTAATGAAAGGGGGCAAATTGGAGCTGGTAATGGGCAAACGTCCTAATAAATTATGGGCGGCGGATGAAGCGTCACTTCCCCCTTCGTTTAAAATGCCTGCTAAATAAAAAGGACTGGAGATTTTGGGAGATTAATATTGTTTCAGGTATTATCTCCCCAGCATACCATTAGTTATTACTGGAGCTAAATGATAGGTAATTTACACCCATCATGATAAAAAACGCTGTACCAATTCTTCCCACTCCTGCTCTAATGATAATTGTGGCCTTTTCTCTCCGGCTTTACCATACCAATAATCGGCATTCCAGATATCGCCTTCTTTGCGGTGCAGATAGGCGTGGATGCGGGCAGCGGCAATATCGCCTAAATGGTCGACCTGGTTATGGGCCGTATGCCAATCTCCTTTTGCATCGTACCAAAGTGCGCGCAATTGAACTGACATGTTACTATCAGGCCTATCTTCTTTTAATGACATTCTAAATTCAGCTATATTCTTCATTAACTTCTGATTCTATTTTAACGATTATACAAAATAATCGTTAAACAGCATGATTGCCGCCTGATAAAAAAAATTATTTCGATTAATATTTTTGTTGTTTCCCACACCTTTCACTGTCAACACAAAACACTAGATCACAAATATTTACCGTTAATTAACTCCTTTACGATATTTATTTTAGCCGCCTAATTTGTGTACCCTGGCGTCTTAGCATAAAAACCATCTCCTGAAAAACTTGTTGTAAAAATGGGCATCGTTATTAACGGCCCCTTAAAAAAAGCGATTATGGATTCAGGAACTATTGTATACAGCAATTTAGAAGAGCTCTCAAAAAGTAGTTATCAATTAACAGACGGCGAGGCAAACATTAAAGGTTGGCCAGTAAGAAATGAAGCTGGCGATCCGGTTGGAAAAGTGCGCGACCTCCTGTTTGATCCCGAGCAAAATGCAATACGCTACGTTATTGTAGAGCTTGTCGATATGGGCGAAGATTTGGAGGAAAAGGCTGTGCTGATACCGATCGGGCTCGCAAATTTAGGCGAAGATAAAAAAGAAGTTATTTTACCCGATATCCACCAAGATCAGTTCAGGGCAATGCCGAGATATATTATTGGTGAGGTTACCCCTGAATTGGAGAACCAGATCCGAAGCGTAATTGGAAGTCCGGCGGCGTTGCGGATGGAAGATGAAATTGTAGAGATTGACCGTGCAAACTTTTATCGTCACCATCATTTCGATAAGAATAGTTTTCCAGAGCACAATCCCCGCAATCAGGATTCCGACCTGTTAATTTAATGGATACGTTAAATTTGTAAATGATGCACATGCATCGTTAGTATAATTTATATTCAAAAAAACGAGGTTGTACCATAGAGGCGATTTCAACTTTATGATACGTCCTCGTTTTATTTTTAAACTGATTCACTAAACTCCCTTGTTGCTAAAAGCATTTTGAGGTAATCGTGAAATTGCAATAAAACGCTGCTGGGAAACTCCCATTTATGATACTTATTTTTTTAATTTCAGCAGATTCGAATCAATTAAATATTTGCCCCTCGCGATAATCGTGGTCTATACTTTCCAGCTTACCTGCCTTGAAATGAAGGGTTACTGTTGAAGATCCGCTGATGTTTGCACTTACAAAGTTTGAAAAGCCAAACTGCCAGTCATCGTGATTATTCATATCCGGATCGTACGGTTTGTTTAATGGTTTATCGGAAAGTACAAATCCATAAGCTGCATAGGCTGGTAACTGATGGATTTTGATCAGCTTTGCTGTTAAACCTGAAACAGGGTCATCAACTTTTATTGCGGTATCATCAGCCACATTTTCCGGCCATTTGCTTACTGGTGTGCTGAGGCCACCGCCTGTGGCAATCTGCTGTACTTTATCTCCGCTAAAAAACAGCACTACACGGTCTAAAGTCCCGGTATTGTTATAAATAGTGAGCGCATAATAATAAGGAAGAAGCTGGCCAAGGCTTTCTGGCGAACTGTAAGGCTTGTGGCCAAAAATTGCCACATGCTGAAAGTCGAGGCTTGGTCCTGCCTTTTGCAGTTGGGTGTATACTTCAGCATGTGAACTGCCGATCTTTATTCCCCATTTTTCGCCCTTTGTTATGGTTTCAGAATAATTTCCCTGTTTTTCCTTTTTACATCCGGCGATGCAAAATAATACCATTAAAATTGGCAAGATTTTTTTCATTGATGCTTAGTGTTAATTTAAGGTATAAACGTGTATATAGCGTTACTTGCTACAAGCCGGGGTAAATAAATTTAAATGTGCCAATTCAGCTATCAAACTACAGATAGCCGGGTTAGCGTATATATTAGATTTGCGAATTCCTTTTGATTTATTTAACTTCAATTATCTAAAGGCCAGGTATGAAACGTATTTTATTGCTGTTATATATCATCATTAATATATCGGGTTGCAAAAAAGACACCGATAATACCACGAATGAAACCCTGAATGGCAAATGGTCGACGGGTGGGTATGACCTTGAGCTTTATAATTCTTCAGGAGTCAAAGTTAGCCATATCGTGGCAGATGCCGTAAAATCGTATTGGACATTTGATGATAAACAGGTAAAAGTTTCTACTGATGTTAATACATCGGTAAAGTTTTCAGATTATATCCTGAGACGAAATGCAGATAACCGTATCCTCACTTTTAGCAATCCTAATTTTGCCGCACAGACCACTTGGAGCATTGTAGCACAGACCGATCAGTACATGCGGATTAGTACTGAAGTAACGGATAAACAATGGCTTATTTATGGAACTAACCAAACTGCGGCAAGGGCTGTGATGACTATTTACCTCACAAAGGAATAAAACTAATCATCATCTGTTTAAAATTTAAACGAAGGGCCTGTATTTCAAGCTAATAGCTTTTAAAAACAAGGCTCCTTGCCTGGCGATGTTTTGCCATTATTCTGAGAAAACCGTTGTCGGATCAATCTCTTTAAAAAGATAAGGCGGGTGTTGTGGCAAAGTACCATGGCTAACTGCAGCAGGCATATCCTCTTTCATGGTATTAATATCTTCAATCGTTACCTTTTGGTTTAAAACATCATAGGTCACCTTGGTTTGCTGGCCTGCACCCGCGTTAAACGTTTCCATATAAGTAAAAACAAGTTCGTTGTCTATAAAACGGTACCTGGTTTCGCGATTACCTACAGGACCGCTGCTGTAAGTTGATATAATTAAATTTCTTTTTTGATCTATGCTGATGTCTTCACTGTCATATTGCTGGTAATCGCCATTAATATAGGCAGCGCCAATGGCCAGCCAGGAGCTGGCGTATAAACGGTACCCACCTTCCGGCTGTTTCAACAAAATTAAAGTAGGGCGCAAATCTGTACTGTCTGTCTTATTCTGGAGCACTAAAACTACATCTTCCAGTTCGTCATTATTTAAACGGCCTTTGGTATCCATTGCAATTTTATACGATCCGGGAACAAAATCTTCAATAGTGTTTCCGCTTTGTGAAAATTCGACCTGCTTCGCTTCTTTCGGAATTTCAGTTTTAGGGTTAAGTGTTACTGCTTGTGTATCGCGCACAACCGCAACAACAAGGTCAGAGTTACTGCTTGCAGCATGCTGAGGTTTCATACCTGCGCCAAACCAATGCAGTTTATACATCAACGAAATGGCTACCAACATGATGCACGTTAAAACCCCGAGGATAATTTTATTCTGTTTCTTCATCGATTGTTTATGGTTAATCTCCTGCAGCTTTTATTTATTTTTCAGGTCGGAATCAAAATCTTTCACAATCCGCCATGTGGCCTGTGCGGTTACCGTAATAGAAAAGCCTGATAAAAACAAAGCAAAACTGTATTTCGTTAAAAATTATTCACAATAGATCATTTTTATGCTTTTAAGCTTGAAAATAGCAAATGCTGAATTGAAATTATTTAATTTTTACCGAACAACAGTATAAATTTGCATTAAATTCGTTCTGGCATTAATGCGCTCGCATTTTTAACATTCATTGTAAATGAAATAGCCAAAACCACCAGCTGTAAAATCAATTCTAATCCTTATTTTTGGCAACATATATCCTTAAAAGGGATATTTCCCAATACTTCTTTAAATCCAATGATAACAATAAATAATTTCCCTATACTATTCCGAAATCTATTACTCCTGCTTTTTACCATTATTATTATGGGTAGTGCATTTGCACAAAAGGGCAGGTTATCAGATAAGGGACAGGACGTATCTATTCTTTCGGATTCTGCTACATTGACCAAAGGCGATTATTTGGCACACCTGGAAAAAGTATTTGAAACCGTTAATAAAGTTCCGGTTACCGTTGGCTCCTTTAAGAAACTTAAGCCAATAGAAGCACATTTAACTCAGGATGAAGCTGCACTGGCACTGCTTAAAAGCCGGTTAATGCAAAGCGACAGATCACCCAACCTGCAAAACCTGCAGATGGATCAAACCCTGCTGGAAGAATTACAGAGCAATAATAAAGATTGTTTGTCAGACCTTGATGAATATGAAAAGGAGTTACGGGCTTTAAAAACAGAAATTCTTAACCTGCGTAAAGATACCGTACTGATTAAAGTATTTACGGTACCTGCCATACAGGTTATGTTTAAAGAGCAGTTTGCAGAGTTAAAGAAGAAACGTATAGTGATGGATAGTCTACTAAAAACGACTACCTTATCCATCAACAACCTGCAGGCCAGAACCTCTTCTAACCTCATCAATATTAAAGAGTTGATGTATCTTACCGATAGTCAGCTCGATGCCGTAAGCATTAAAGCTTTTGGTAAAGAGCGCCGTTATTTGTGGGAAACGGTAAACAGACGGGCCAATAAAAGCATGGGCTTCCGTAGGTTTATAAAAGGAGAACAAGAAATATCGGGCTATTATTTTGTGTACACCAGGAGCAGCCGGTTATTATTACTTTTTACCTGTACCATATTCTTCTTTTGGGTATTCTTCAATTTTAGAAGCGTAAAACAGCGGGGCCGTTTAGAAACCCTTGATGGTTTTTCACTGGTTAGTCCACAGCCCTATTTAATTACTTTTATCATGCTCTTTGCATTGGCCCCAATATTTGATCTGAGGGCGCCCGCACTTTACATAGAAGCTGTTGAGCTTATTCTAGCCATTTTGCTCACTGTATTTTTCCGCAAAAAGCTAGACTCAAAGTTGTTTTACTATTGGTGCATATTTGTGGTACTTCTTCTTGCTCCGGTTTTTTTACGCCTTTTGGGTATGCCACCAAGATACCAGCGCTGGCTGCTGCTGTTCTTAACCACCAGCTCCGTTGCCTATGGCATTATGGTATGGAAAATGCTCGATGAGAAAACCAAAAGATACAGGATGATCCTCACTACGGGTTTTATTTACGTTGGCTTTTCTATCATTGCCACCTTTTGTAATCTATTTGGCCGCTTTACCCTCACGCAGATTTTTTATTCAACCGGGGTAAGCTCGCTTTTAAATGCCATATCGCTAACCATCCTGGCCAAAGTATTGGTAGAGGCCTTTTTGTTACAGATGAAAAGCAGCAGGATCCGTAAAGGATTTCCAGAGTATTTTGATTGGCAGCCTGTAATTACCGGACTTAAAAGGCTAACCGGCATTGGGGCTACCCTAATCTGGTTTGTAATATTTACCACCAACCTGAATATTTTTAATGGACTATACGAATCGGTAATGGAAATCCTCACCGAAAAAAGAACCATTGGCAACTTCTCTTTTACCTTTGGCGGTATCGTATTGTTTTTGGGCATTATCTGGGTTGCCAACTTTTTGCAGAAATACATTGCCTATTTCTTTGGCGATACAGGCGATGACAGTTTTGACGATAACAAAGGAGAGCGATCTAAATTACTCGTAACCCGTTTGGTATTATTAATTGGCGGTTTTTTAATCGCCGTTGCCGCTTCCGGACTGCCAATTGATAAAATCACGGTTATCCTGGGCGCCTTAGGCGTGGGAATTGGGTTGGGCTTACAGAATATTGTAAGCAATTTCGTATCGGGGATTATCCTTATTTTTGATAAAACCATCCGAATAGGCGACATTGTAGAGCTGAGCAATAAAAAAGGAAGGGTAAAGGAAATCGGCGTACGCTCCAGTACCTTACTTAGCGATGAAGGCGCCGAAATTATTATCCCCAACGGTTCTATTTTATCAAATAACATCATCAACTGGACACTGAGCAACAACCAGATGCGGGTAGATATTTCTTTATTGATTGCGAAACCCTTTAATTCTACTGAAGTGGTAAACCTGATCAGAGAAATTATTGTAGAGAACAACAATGTTTTTATCAGCAAAGAGCCTATTATTATGATCAGCCCAGTGAGTAAGCTCAACAGTACCATCAATATTTATTTCTGGTGCAAGGATATATCGAAAGCCGATTTGACCAGAAGCATGATCAATGCGCAGATATTTGAGGCATTTGAGCAGAAGAACATTGAAATTTTATAATTGCAGATAACATGAGCAAATTTATCCTTTCCGAAATCAATATTTATCCCATCAAATCGTTGGGAGGCATAAGTCTCCGAGAAGCACAGCTTGAAGAAAAAGGCCTGCAATATGATAGAAGATGGATGCTTGTTGATGAGGAAGGTATATTTATTACCCAACGGAAATATTTTGAACTGGCACTGCTTCAGGTAAATATTGGGGATGGTAAATTAAGCGTTTCTCATAAAACTTTACCCGAGCAAAGTATATCCTTTTCTTTGGATGAAGATACCGGAGAAGAGCTATCTGTTGTAATCTGGAACGATACCGCCACTGCACTTGAAGTAAATAAAACAGTAAGCGATTGGTTTTCTGACTTCCTGAAGTTTAAGGTTAGATTGGTAAAAATGCCTTTAACTGAAAAAAGATTGGTAGACCGGGATTATGCTTCGAATGATGAAGTGGTTAGTTTTGCCGATGGTTATCCTTGCCTGCTTATCGGCCAATCGTCGCTTAACGGGCTTAATGAAAAGCTTGATGATTCAATACGAATGGACCGTTTCCGCCCAAATTTTGTTTTTACAGGCGGGGAACCACATGTTGAGGATAGTTTTAAAACTTTTCACATTGGTGAGGTATTGTTTTCGGCAGTAAAACCATGTGCCAGATGCGTGCTCATTACCATCGATCAGCAAACTGGCGAAAAAGGGCAGGAACCATTAAGAACATTGGCCAGCTACCGTACGGTAGGTAAAAAAATCATGTTCGGCCAGAACCTGCTTCATCAACAATTGGGGATTATCCGTGTTGGCGATGAGGTAAAGGTTGTAGATTGGAAAGACGAATACTAACCTCTTATCGCATAAGTTTTTTAATCGGGAACATGACTGGAACTATTATTTCTAAAATATTGATGGCTATTGTAGTTGGCAGTGCATTTGGGCTGTTTTATACGCTCCTGCTAAATCTGCATGGTTTTACCAGGGTGAAGTATAAACACGTAGCCATCTCCATCGCTTTAGTTCTATTTCTATTAGGCCTGTACAGTTTTGAGGCTGCCGGCATAGCCTGTTTTATTATTGGGATAGGGATTTTTATCCTCGCCATAGCGCTCATAGTAAGAGGTACGGCCGATTCGCTCAAAGCGCTTTCAGCCAAATTCTCATCTGGTGACAACAAAACACAAAGCAATGAAGATCTGCGGCTTAATAACACAGTTTTAAGCAGTTATGCAGGCGTGGTATTTCACTTTGTGATTATTGTTCTTATCTGCCTGTCGATATTTACCTACGCTGATGATACTGTATTGGACCAGGCCAAAATGGACAGATTGATCAGTGATGCTGTTTTTCAGTTTTCGAGTACCATTATGCTCATGCTGCTAGGCGTATTTAATCCCTTTGTCCCCGCTTCGCTAAGGTTATTAAGCATTGCCGACCATATTGACAGCCTTAAATACCCTAAATTCTACCTGATGCTTTCGGGCAAAAAATTCTGGACAGTTTTAAAAAGCCTGATCTGCCTGGGTATTATCGGATACTTCATTTCTAAAGGCTATTTTGGTCTTTTGGTGTGGGATAGTACAGCGCCTTATATGAATGCATATATTTTCATTATCGGTCTTTTTATCTTTATTAATCTGGTAGAAATGATCCGTAGGCCTGAAGTTTTTTTTCAAAAAAACCTGTTTAGGATAACGATGTTACTGCGATCGGCTTTTGTGAGCATTTTCGTAAGTGCCATCCTGGTTTTCTCTACCTTGGTTATTTCTACAGCTGTTGGTGCAGATATTAATAAACTTAAAGTAAGTTCAGAGGCGATACTTTTTCTTGGCTTTAATATTGTAATGTGTTATAATGAGTTTAGGCTGGCAAGGGTCTAGATTGTTATGATCTTCCTTTTATTGTTTTGGATAACCAGTAAGGATAAATGTGAGCATGCCCGGAACATTTACATGCGTATTTTGATAATCGCTTGAGGCAATTTCAAACCCCATTTTTTCGAGTAGTTTTACAGAAGGCGGGTTGTCGCTGGATGGGCAAGCAACGATCGTTTTAATGCCCATTACCTCAAATGCATATTGGAGTATACGAGTAATAATCTCTACCATGATGCCTTTACCCTGAAACTCCGGGAGCAACTCATATCCCAATTCTACGGTCTCATTCCGGAGATCAAAATTCCATAGGCAGGCTGCTCCTATCATAGCGTTATCGCCTTTATAAGAAGCAACCCAGTATATAGATTCATCATTATTGATCAGATGATCAATTTTATTGATGTATGCAATGGCTTCATCAATATGAATGAAAGGCGCCTTGCCCGTCAGTGCAGCCACTTCAACATCCGAACGCAATTGATAAATTACAGGAGCATCTTCCAACGAAAGCCTGCGAAGGATCAATCTATCTGTTTCGAGTACAGGGAAAGTGGAAAAATCGAGTTGTTTCATCTGGTTAAATTAAGGAAGAATTGCTGCAGTCAAGATTATTATCTAGCGGAAGATAATGATTTTTTCATATGAATTAAAGTTTCCCGATCAGTACAAAGCGAATATAACTAATTACCACTTAAAGGTACTTGCTGGCGGGCAGCATCGGCCCCGACTCACCCAAAAAAGGCCAAAAGCAGCGCCTGGCTTTACCTTTTAGGTAACCAGGAGGTAAAGAAAAGGTAACCCAGGGGTTAACCTGGGGTTAACTTGGTATAGAGAAAGGGTAAACAACAGGTAATAAAGGGGTAAACAAATATTAGCATATTTCCTTGCCCAACACAAGGTACCCTTTCGGTTGCTGACAAATAAAAAAACTCATTTACAATAATAAAATCATTGAAGTTGTATCATAAAGGCGATTTCAGCCCAGATGCTGTCATGTTGAGCCTGTCGAAACACCTTAAAGCGTATTCAAACAGGTCCTTCGACAAGCTCTCCACAGGAATCCTTTGGACAGGATGACAAATCTATATTAGGATACAACCTCTTCTTTGAAATATAAAATGTGAGATTATTTCCGCACTGGTATATTTATGTTGTACAGCTTATCGTTCAAAGCTTTCATCTGTGCTTCCGAAAATTTGATATCTTTTCTGTCATAGGTCATCAAGCCATTGGTTTCTACTTCAACATCGGTAGTTTGGGTATACACTCCGGCAGAAAGCCCTAATGGAATTAATTCTGCTAAACGTTTGGTAAACTGGGCGTATTTATTAAACAGATCGGTTTTGTTTTTAAAACTCTGGTAACCCCAGTTATTTTTCTGTTGCCATACATGGCCATCAATGGGCAGGCCAAGCCCACCAAATTCACCCAGTACAAGGGCATAGTCTTTTCCAAAATAATCAGGACTCGGCATAGCCGGATGCGGGTAATTGTGCAGGTCGATAATATCGCCAACCGGATAGAAATTACCTCCACTGGCCGTATTCACCAATCTTGAAGGATCTTTCTCTTTTGTCCATTTGGCAATTTCTACTGTTTTAAACTGCCCCCAGGCCTCATTGAAAGGTGTCCATACCACAATAGAAGGCACATTGTAAAGTGCATCGATAATAGCATTCCATTCTTTTTTGTAATATCCTTCAGATTCGGCACTTCTGTTTTGGTCTGATCCATGATCTAAAACACCAGGTCGGTTCTCCCAGCCGTTACCAAGGTCGCCGCTTGGCATATCCTGCCAAACCAGCATACCTGCTTTATCGCAGTAGTAGTACCAACGTGCAGGCTCTACCTTAATGTGCTTTCTGATCATATTAAAACCCATTTCTTTGGTTTTATCTACATCGAACTTTAAAGCCGCATCTGTTGGTGCGGTGTAAAGTCCATCTGGCCACCAGCCCTGATCTAAGGGGCCATACTGAAAAACAAATTCATTATTTAACAGCATACGCTGAATGCCGTTCTGATCTTTGCCTATTGAGGTTTTGCGCATGGCAAAATAACTTTTCACCTCATCAACCTTTTTATTTTTAGCGATCAGCTCCACTTTCAGGTCGTATAAAAATGGATTTTTAGTATTCCAAAGTTTGGGGTTCGCAATTTTTAAACTGATTGCGCCCGTGCCATCAGCGGTCTGCTCAGCCACTTTGGTCGTACCATCCCATACTGAAACCTTAACCCGATCGCCTGTGCTGGCGCCAGTTAAAAACGGGGTAACCGATACCGTTTGCTGATCGATATCGGGCGTTACTTTAATGTGATCGATATGTACTTTATTTACTGCCTCAATCCACACCGTTTGCCAGATACCGGTTACCGGGGTATACCAGATGCCTTCCGGTTTTTTCACCTGTTTTCCCCTTGGTTGAGGGCCTTCATCTGTCGGGTCCCAAACTTCTACGGTTAAAGTCTGGTTTCCACTCTTGTTTAAAAACGGCGTAATATTAAAACTGAAAGGATCGAAACCGCCTTCATGTTTACCTACCGCTTTACCGTTGATACTCACGGTACTTCTCCAGTCAACCGCACCGAAATGAATCAAAATTTCTTTGCCTTTCATGTTTGCAGGCACAGTAAAGCTGGTTTTGTACCACAGCAAGCTATCTTTACCTACTGTTTTGCCAACACCCGAAAGTGAAGACTCTACCGCGAAAGGCACAAGGATTTTACCCTGGTTGATTGCAGGCTGTTGTGATTTTGCAGAAATGGCATAATCCCAAAGCCCATTGAGGTTTTTCCAGTTACCGGTACGCTCAAACTGTGGGCGGGGATATTCTGGCAATACATTTTTAGGATTAACTTCCTGGGCCCATGGTGAAGAGATTTTCCCTTTTACCATCGACCACGATTTGTCTTGCTGCTGCGCAGAAAGGGAAAGCGAGAGCCCCAGCAGTGAGAAAAGGATGGTTACTTTTTTGTTCATTGGTTTAAATTTGTGTGTTAAAGTTAGGTTTGGCAATGTTATTAATTTAAGCAAAGAATAGTTTCATCCTAAGGGCTTATTTGTTTCATAAAAGTCAATATGAATGACAGCAATTAATTTACGCTTAAAAACCCCCAGAGTTACCGTCATTTCGAGCGGAGTGCAACGCAGTCGAGAACCATGAAGTGCTCAGCGGAGCTAAATCTGTCTAGATAGATCTCTCTCCCGAACGTTCGGGACTGCGCTACATCCGATAGCTATCGGATCGAGATGACGACTATTCTATTGGAGTCTGTCAATGATAGCCTGTAGAAAGACAAATATTTCTATTTTCACCTAAGGGTCTTCGCCTCCGCTCTCTGTAGGAGTCCTTTGGACAGACTGACCATAATTTATTTGTTATTGAGTTTTTTAATCAGGTTAACCTCATCCAGGCGGTATGGGGTGCCATCGGGCTGAAAAATTTCGTGAAACCACTCAATCGGATCAGATCCATCGGCAAGCGGGGTATCCCAGGCATATTTGGTGTTGGTTTTACCCGCAGCAAAACCCCAGTTAATGGCACCCACATTTTCGCTTTTTAGCATGGGCAAAATGTTAGCGAAACGGCTGTTGCGCGATCTGGCCATATATTCGGTGCAGATTAGCGGCCGGCCGCTGGCTTTTAACAGATCGATGGTTCTTTGGTGCCAGTCTGGTGCCTCATAGTTATGATAGGTTACAATATCTGAGTTGGCCAGCTGTATTTCGTTAAGCTTTTCGAAACCCCAGCTCCACAATCCGATAGAAATCGGCTGATCGGGATTAACCGACCTTGCCCAGCTAATGGTTTTGGTTAACAAAGGTATGGTGGCTTCTAACTTTCCGCTATTTCCGGGTTCATTGTACAAATCCCATAACAGAATCCTTTTATCATGTGCAAAATGGGTAAGTACATCCTTTACATATTTTTCGAGTTCAGGGAAATTGGCTTCTTCTTTAAAAGCAGGATCTCCGGGATCTTGCAACCAGCCCGAATTGTGAATACCCGTTTTAGGCTCGGGCTGTTTACCAATGGCCGAAGTTTTATTCCAGCAATCGTCGAAAAAAACAAACATTGGTTTAATACCATGTTTTTGAGTAATGGTTAAAAATTGATCCATTCTCTTTTTAAAACCTTCAGGATCCTGACTCCAGGCTTTGCTGAACAAGAATACGCGCAGCGTGTTAAAACCGATTCCTTCAGCCCAGCCCAGTTCTTTATCGATCAGATCGGGTGAAAAAGTATCGGCCTGCCACATTTCCAACTGATTAATGGCATTGGAAGGAATGTAGTTGGCACCTGTTAACCATTTATGTTCTTGGTACCAGGCATTGGCTTTTTCTATCGACCAAACCTTTGCAGGCTCAGTGCTTTTTTTTGTTTTTTGCGCAAAACCCAGGCTAATGTTAAAGCTCAAGACAGCAAGTAGCGCGTAGTTTTTTAAATTCATATCGGTATATATCTGATTTAGTTTTTATTTTGGTTTGATGGTGATGTTAAGTTCAGCCCTGCTTTTACCGGGGTTCCAAAATTTGGTGTCCCATCGTTATTCCAGCTGAACTTTTGGGCCCGGGGCGAGCGGAAACCTCCGCAGCCCTGGCCCGGTTTATCATTGGCGTGATATAGGATCCAATCTTCTTTTCCATCCGGCGATTTAAAAAATGAGTTATGGCCTGGCGCATAAACGCCGTCTTTTGGCGATTGCTGAAAAACAGGTTGATCGGATTTTGTCCAGGAAGCAGGGTCGAGCAGATTGCTTTTAGCCGAAGCTGAAAGCATACCCAGGGCATAAAAATCTGTCCAACAGCCACTCGCCGAATAAATGACAAATATTTTATCGCCATGCGGCAAAAACTGAGGCCCTTCGTTTACATCCACGTGTGCTCCTCCACCAAGGTCCCCGATTTTTTCCCAGCTAAATTTGGGTGTAGAAATCTTTACCCGTTTACCCTCCACTGTCCAGGGGTTTTTAAGTTTGGCAATGAAAATTTCCTGCCTGCCGTTTTCATCTCCCTCCCATCCAGACCAGATCATATACAACTGGCCTTTAAAATCGATCACATCTCCATCAATGGCCCATTTATCAGTCGGATCGGTAATTTTGCCTTTAAATACCCATTCGCCTTTCATCGGATCGGCAGAAGCATTTTCTAAAACATACATGCGATGGTTTTCGTTTTTCCCATCATCGGCTGCAAAATAAGCGTACCATTTGCCCCTTAAAAACATCACTTCCGGCGCCCAGATTTCTTTGCTGCACTTGGTTCCTGCAGGTGCACGCCAAATGGTTTTCCGCTCGGCATCTTTTAAACCATCCAGGGTTTTGGTTTTCCAAAGATCTACACGGTTTCCGGTAGTATGGGTATAGTAATAATAACCATCTTTATAAAAGCTATATGGATCGGCACCCGATGGCAATAAAGGATTGGTAAATGTTTGTGCATATAAACCTGTTACGTGTAACAGGCACAATGCGACAAACAGATATCTTATTTTCAACGCATTCATTTTTAAATATTTACGTATTTTTATGTTTTTTGATCAACGGTATTCGTTAATCTTTAAAAAAAGCAATTTCTTTTTTTAAACCGGCCTATTTTTATCTCAATATTTCTACAAATGCAATCAATTAATCCTTGCTGCACTTTGCATTAAAAACCGAAAACTTTCAGCGTCGATCTGCATGCGAAAATGCCCATTTTTGTCTTTTATAAAGGCCGCTTTGATTATAGCCGTAGCTCTTGGCGATACTTTATGATTTGAATGATGGGTATGGAAAACATATTGTAATGCTCCGTTTTTATCCATAAAGAAATCGCCATGCCCGGTGCCGTTTATTTTCAATACCTTTTTACTGATAATCGGGTTGCCCTGATACTTTATCCATGGTCCGGTAGCTGAGCTTGAAGTAGCATAACCCACGGCATAATCAGGATTTCTGAAATCATTAGCCGAATAAAAAAGATAGTAAAGATTTTCTTTTTTGATTACCGTTGGTCCTTCGGTTACCGGCCAATCGGTTTTCGCTGTATTTTCCCAGGGTGCTGTTCCCGATAAACAAAATTTTGTTGTTTCAGGGATTACATCAGAAAAATCATCTTTCAGTTCTGTTACAAAAATCCTGTTGCCATGATCGAGCTTTACATGGTAGAGGTAGTTTTTTCCATCTGTATCGGTAAATACAAAGGGATCGATCTGCTTGCCTGTGCCTGATATTGCTTTTAATTCTTCCTGCACAAAGGGCCCTGCCGGGCTATTACTATGCGCAATGGCAATCTGCTCATCTGCAGTATAGGCCATAAAATAGGTTTTGCCTCTTTTAAATATCTGCGGTGCCCAAAAACCCTTGTTCCCAAAGGCATCGCCTTTTTTTAATGCAAATCCCTTATTCTTTCCGGTCGGCTTAGTCCAGTTTTTAAGGTCGCTGGAAGTATAAACCAGAAAACCTTCATCGCCACTGGTACCATATAAATAATAGACACCGCCATCTAAAAAAATCGTTGGATCGGCCAGGTAAATGGTATCGTTTAATTGCTTAGCAAATGCGTTTTTACCAATAGAAAATACGAAGAAGCATAAAAAAAAGGCAAAAAGATATTTCATATAATGATGATTTGCTAAGGGTAATACTTTAGGATGTGTAATGTGTTAAGATCGTCATTTCGACCGTAGTGGAGAAATCTTTTATGCAATAAACACAGTTCAAAGATTTCTCCATTTCACTGCGTTCCAGTCGAAATGACGCGTGATTTTAAAGCTGTCATCCTGTCCAAAGGACTCCTGTGGACAACGTGACAAATTCCATTTAGATTTACCTTCTAAAACACCTTCCCTGGTTAAAAACTTATTTTAGTAACAGGCGTAAAAATCAGGTCGTCTACGCCTGCAATTTTAACCCCTATCCTGGCAAAAACATAATTTTGTGCAGGTACAATTGTAGGGATACTTACACTCATATTTAAGTTATTCAGGTCGGCAAGGGCTGCACCTCTAAGTTCTTGTACCCCGATATTATTACCTCCATCTATAAACTGTGTTTTGTTGATGTAGAGTGATACACTTTCTATATCTTTTGCATTGGCATCAGTAATGATTTTTTCCAGTTTGCAGAATCCGTTCACTTTTCCAGATGCAGCGGTTAAACTAGCGTTGCGGATCATATAATATGGCATTACCTCAATGTCCATCACCTTGTTACCGCTAATATTTACCGCTATGGTATCTTGTTTACCGGCGGCATTCTTTTTCCACAAAAACGGACCCTGGTTTGGGGAGAAAACCAGTTTATAGTTGCCATCAAATAACTTAGCCGAATAATTGCCATCCTGGTTAACGTTTACATTTAGTGCGGAGTAATTGCCAAAGCCAGATTGCCAGAGCTCGAAATTTACCTGGCCGTACTGTACATTGATTGCTTCGCCCTTATATACGATCCTTCCTGTAAAATCGGCTGCAGGTGCTTCGTAGTTATCCTTTTTACAAGCGGAGAATAACACGGCTATAATTGCCCCTATGATGAAATAAAATCTATTTTTCATGTCTGTATCTGATTATTGATTAGGGTTTCTGATAATTTTCGGGTTGCCATTAAGTACGTCCTGCCCGATTGAAGAGTAGTAATTGCCGATACGGAAGCGGTGCGCTGCAGTTACACGGCTGGGTTTAATCACTTTAAAAATATACTTCAGGTGATTGGCATTACCCGGGTTATAGTATTTATATGGCCACAAACCAAACACCTGTGTACTGGTACGTGTTGCGCTACCGATATTGCTGGCATTGGTAAAATCAGCAACCGACATATTGTTGCCATTCCATACTTTATCGGCCAGTCTCCAACGTTTCATATCCCAAAGCTGATGTCCTTCAAAGGCAAATTCTACTTTACGTTCGTGTACGATACGATCGAAAGTAATATTGGCCGGGCTCAGTGCTGTGGTTAATCCTGCACGGTCTCTTACCGGTTTAATATAGTTGGCTGCAGCAGCTGCATCGCCCAATTCAAAAGCGGCTTCGGCAGCATTTAACAATACCTCGGCATAACGGTAACGGATCCACCATACATCACTTCGGGTACCAATCTGGCCTGAACCTGTAGCAGGATCTAAATATTTACGAACATAAAAACCAGATTGTGCGCTGAATTCAAGCCCATCAACAGGACCATCACCACCCACTACCTGCACCGAACCTGGGTTACCGGGAAGTACATTGCTTTTACTCTGCGCAAAATTGTCGCCCGTTACAATTGTACCATTGGCTAATTGATAGCCCGCCCATATATCAACTGTTTTACCTTTAAACTGTGTTCCGGGAAGAATTACAGTACCGGCTAAACGCGCATCACGGTCAGCAAAAATATCGGTGATATTGGTATAATAAACCGGGTTTCCGCTGCCATCAACCGAAGCTAAGGAGGCATAGGTATTATCTAGCTTTTCGAAAGACTGCACAAGATTTAACGAAGGGTTTAACCTTCCACCCTGTGCTTCCTCGGCAGAAGAGCGCGGTTGGTTATCGATTGTAAAACCATGCACTTTATTGGTTTTCAATTTAAAATCTTTAGCAAATATCACTTCCGGGTTGCTGCCTTTATCGGTAAAAAGGGCTGCAAAATTATCAGATAGATTGGGGTTCTTTTTGTAAAGCGAATATTTACCGCCATCGATAATTTCTTTTGCGGCATTTAAAGCTTTGGTAAAATAACCGTTAGCCATTGCAGCAGAAATGCCTACCTCTCCACCCGGAAGGGTTAATTGGGCATTGCTATATTTTGCAATAGAACCTGCATAAAGTGCCGCTCTCGATTCCATGGCCAGGGCCGCAGCTTTTGTAGCCCTGCTCTGTATGGTTGCATTATCCGGAAGTATGGTTTTAACGGCTTCCAGTTCAGCAATCACAAAATCGTAAACTTCAGATTCCTTTGCCCTTGGGTATTGCAGGTAACTTGGATCTCCGCTATAATCATAAGCCAAGGGAACAGTAATCAGCGGAACACCGCCCATTCTTTTTACCATCTCGAAGTATACACCAGCCCTGATAAAACGCGCCTCAGCTAAAAAACGGTCGCGGTCTTCGGCTTTTAAAGCTGTCGCTTCCTGCCCGCGTTTAATAAACAGGTTCAGGTCGTTTACCAGCCTGTAAACACCTATATCCCAGTATCTCCATGCATCGTATCCGTATTCTAAATTCTGGTGGCGAAAATAATCACCGCTGGCGGAGGCAAAACCCTCATCAAAATCGGCAAATAACCACCATGATTCGATACGTTGAAAATCAGGGAAACGATCGTACAGATCGCCAACCACGGTAAGTACCAGGTTAGGGTCTTTCCACACTGCATCAATCGGCAGGGTACTGGTAGGTTGTTTATCCAAAAACTCGGAATCTTTTTTACACGACTGCGCAAAACTTAAACATGCAATGGCAGCAAATGTGTATATGTATTTTTTCATTTGATTAGTCTTTTTCATGTTATAGCGATAATTTAAGACCGATGTTAAAGAACTTATTCTGTGGATATTGCAGTCCATTATCGTCTGCAATTTCTGGGTCTACACCATATTCTTTCAGGTTATCGATGGAGAACAGGTTATATCCGTTTACATATACCCTTGCATTCTGGATCTTGATTTTTTCTGCCCATCTTTTTGGCAAGGTATAACCAATTTCAAGTGTACGTGCCCTTAAGTACCTAACGTTGTGCAACCAGAAAGTCGAGTTTCTGGTATTGTTGCTATGGTCGCGATCGTTAAAACGGATTGCAGGATATTTACCGGCCACCCATGGGCTGTTCAGGTCGTAAAGATTAGTACGGTGCCAACTGTCATCCGCAAAATTCTGTAGCAAGGCACCTCCGTTCTGGAATGCCCAGCGCTGCTCCCAGTTCTGGTTCCATGAATACATGGCACCACCAGAAAAATCGGCGGTAAAATCGAAGTTTTTATAAGAGCCCCCGATGGTGAAACCAAAGCCGACGTTCGGCTGCCCCGCCGTGGTATAACCAATGGGCCTTTCATCTAAACCATCAATAATACCATCGCCATTCTGATCTTTGTAAATTAAATCGCCAGGCAATAAAGAGCGGTTTCCTTTTCCATCGATGTTCACTTTGTAATTATTGATTTCATCGATACTCTGAAACTGACCGGTTACTTCATAACCCCAAAAAATATCGGCATATCTATCCGTACCATTACTTCTGTAATTCTCCCATGAGTTGCCAAAACGTGGCTTATATCTTTCTAAAAGCTTCTTTCTGCTAATGGAAATGTTTCCACCAACATTGTAGTTAAACTCACCGATTTTATCTCTGTAGTTTAAAGAGAATTCACCTCCAAACTGTGCATCGCTCTCCAGGTTTTCAACATTTAAAGGATATCCTAGTTCAATCGGAACAATTACGTCGTTTTTAATGGCCGGTAAACCAGAACGTTTTCTATAAAAATAATCTGCCGTTCCCGAGAGTTTACTGCCGAACATCGTAAAATCAAGACCGATATCGGTAATTTTGCTTTTAAACCAGCTCAGGTTATTGATAATAGGACCTTTATCCCTCGAAGTAGTAATATTTTTTCCATCCAATATCACACTGCCCTGATTGTAGTTATAACCCGGGATATAGGCAAAAGGATCGATACCCACATCATCATCCCCTAATACCCCATAAGAAGCACGAAGTTTCAGATCATTTAAAACATTGCTTTCACCCAAAAGCGACTTCATAAATTTCTCTTGCGTAATTCTCCATCCAATAGATGCCGAAGGGAAATAACCTACACGTCTATCTGGCGCAAATTTCCAAGAGGCATCTCTACGACCGGAAAGCTCCAGGTAATATTTATTGTCGTAGTTATAATTTAACCTACCCACATAACCGATACGGGCCTGCTCTTCCTGTATATCAGCAAAATCCTGCCCATCCATATCGGCAAACTGCAGCACAGGTAAAATATTAGTTTGTGGTACAGCGTGTTGAAAGGTATAAGTTCTAAAACGATCCAAGCGCTCGGCTACCAATACCCCACCAACGGTATGTTTGCCAAAAGTGCGGTTATAATTGGCCTGAAGCTGATAGGTATTGGTGTATACTTTTTCGTTTCTACGCTCTCTATATGGATTTGAACTGCCTACTTTTTGTTCGTAAATACCCGTTTCCGGATGGTAGGTATATACATTGTATGTATACTCATGCCCGTTGATTACATTATCGGCAATGTAATAAGAATATAAGCCTTTTATTTCCAAACCTTTGATAGGCGTTTCGTAAGAGGCTGATAAATTGGTCTGTAAAACCCTCCAGTCTGATTTCCAGTAACCGCTTAAAGCTTTACTCTGCACAGCGAACTGCTCTGTATTGTGCCCGATATCGTTCGGGTAATTCGGATTGCCATTGGCATAAGCCTGTTCGGTAGGCCTGTTTCTCAATAAGGCAAAACGGGCAGCCCAGTAATCATCTCCCCCCGGTACGCCTGGCTGATCGCGGCTTTCTATACGGCCATTGATGAGCATCCCCACTTTAAAACGGTCGGTTATTTTAGCTTCAATATTACTCTGAATATTGGTCCGGTTAAAATCGAATTCTCTTGCTTTTCCATATACGCCCTTCTGATCTAAACGGGTAGCAGAAAAGTAATAGTTTACCCGGTCACTTCCACCCGAAGCACTTAGGTTAACTGAAGTTTGGGGTGCATTAGGCGCAATGATAATGTCTTTCCAGTTCTGGCTTTGGTAGCCATATTCTGTTCCTGCTTTCCATTTATCGAGTTCGGCCTGGGTAATACTGGTTGCGCCGTTCTGGTTCATTTCTGCAGTAGCCTGCCCCACTTTCCATTGGTAAGCATCGGTAGTTTCCGGGAAACGCACCCAGTTCTGCCAGCCCGTGTAAGCATCAACGCTAAAGGTATTGCGGGTACTGTTTTTTCCTCTTTTAGTGGTAACCAAAATTACACCGTTTGATGCCCTGCTACCATAAATAGCAGCCGATGCATCTTTAAGCACACTGATACTTTCGATATCGTTAGGTGAAATATTATTAAACTGGCCAGCATCCTGTTGAATACCATCTATAACATAAAGCGGGTTCCCCATGTTACGGATCTGGATATTCGCGCTCGCACCAGGCCTTCCGTCAGGCATTCTGAAAGATACACCTGGTAGCTTTCCGGCCAGGCCTGTACTTACCGTAGAACCACCGTGCACTTTTTCGAGGTCTTTGCTGCTGATTGATGAAATGGCGCCCGTAATGGCTTCCTTTTTCTGCGTGTTGTAGCCCACCACAATAACCTCTGACAGATCGTTATTAGAAGGCTTAAGGCTAACATTTATTTGCGTACGACCAGCCAATGCAACTTCCTGATTGGCGTATCCCACATAAATAAAGATCAGGGTAGCATTTTTATCGCTTACCTGAATTTTGAATTTTCCATTGCCATCTGTAGTTACTCCTGTGTTGGTACCCTTAACTTTAATACTGGCACCAACTACCGTTTCTCCTTTTTCGTCGGTTACTGTTCCGGTAACAGCTGTTTGCTCCTGGGCACTGAGCTGAAAGGAAAGTAAGATTAAGGTGATGGAAGTAAAAATAGCGGAGAGGACTTTACGCTTCAGAAACATTTTTTGAAGCGGGTACCAATCCAGGCAGACAAAACCGCCATAAGAGAATAAACTTCTTTTCATATTAGGTTAGGGATTTGGTTAGTTAAAGAGCTAAATGGATTTAGTTCTATTTAATTCTTATCCAAAGATTCGGTTTTTAGCTTTTCGGAGGGATACGCATTTGTATCAATCTTTCTTCATTTTGTCTCGATTTGTGTTTAAGGAGTCTGTTTAGCCACGGAGACTCAGAAACACAGAAAATGCCGTTCAATGCGTCATCCTGAGTTCAGCTCAGGATCTTAAGCAACAGTTTTTTGGAAATGAGGGGCTGGCACATTTCGGTTAGGAAAGCCCTGCTATCTCTTCAAGTCCTCACTCATGCTTCGCTCCGGGCTTTACGTTCTATCAGGTTTATTTAACAAAGGCCTGTAGCGCTATTGAAATCAGCCTCGCCGGTTTTTTGCGTTAGGGATTGTAAGGGTTCAGTACCGATCCTTCATCGGTACCGGAGCGAAGCGCAGCCCTGAAAAGCCCGACCTTTGCGCAGCTTAGGTAACGCCCAGATTAGTTTGCAATTGGCAGTTAACAGTTTTCAGGTTTATAAAATTTGAGTTTCTTAAATCTTTAAGGCTTTCCCAAATAAAATGGAATCTGTCTCAATCTTTCTACGTATCCGCTCAAATTCAATTTAGCCTGAAAGCAAAACATTTCTTTAATATATTTGATGCAGCTGACCAAGATATCTTGAAAAAATTCTTCATCCTTTTATGCCTGTTGTTTTCGGTCCACATGCTGTGGGCTCAACCTTATTATTTCAGGCATTACCAGGTAGAAAACGGACTTTCTAACAATACCGCCTTTTGCAGTGTGCAGGATGGAAACGGTTTTATGTGGTTTGGCACAAAAGATGGTTTAAACCGCTTTGATGGTTATTCTTTTAAAACCTATCGCCACGACCCAGACCAGGGCGGCAGTTTAGGCAACGATTTAATCTATGCGCTCCACCACGATCTGGATCAAACACTTTGGGTAGGCACGAACAGCGGCGTGTACCAATACAATCCGGCAAAAGAAAGCTTCACCATCATCAAAGAAACTAAAGGAATGCGGATTATAGATCTGGCCAGCGATCAGCGTGGAAATTTATGGATCTTATCTTCATTCAAAATATACCTTTATCAAAAGCGCACAAAAAAAGTACAGGCTTTTACCCATAATGCACCTTTCGATGCCTCGCTGGTAACGGTTTTAAAAGATGGCAGCGTATGGATCAGTACCGGAAGGGGAACCGTTGAAAAATACAATCCCAAAGCGAATAATTTTCAGCGATTTAATATCAATGGTAAAAATGCCAAAACCGAATACGGCTGGGTATCCAGAATTGCAGAAACAGAAAATGGAAATTTACTGGTAGGCACTACCAATCAGGGTGTTAAGCTCTTCAATCCTATTACTTTAGCATCGAAAAATATACTCCGGTTAAACGACGACCAAACGCCAATTTTTGTACGGGATATCAAAAAAACAGGTCCTCATGAGTTTTGGATTGCCACCGAATCGGGCATTTACATTTATAATGATGAAAGTGGAGCGATTATCCACATCAAAAAACAATACAATAACGATTATTCTTTAAGCGATAATGCGGTTTACACCATCTGCCTTGACCGCGAAGGAGGCGTTTGGACGGGCACTTATTTTGGAGGCGTAAATTACTATTCGAGCCATACTTCACTGTTTACCAAATACTTTCCTCAAAAAGGCACTAATTCGATCAGTGGAAGCGATGTAAGGGAAATTACCAAGGATGGAAACGGAAATTTCTGGATCGGTACGGAAGATGCCGGGCTGAACAAACTCGATGTAAAAACAGGAATATTTAAACATTTCTTACCGGATGGAAAACCTGGAAGCATTGCCTATTCCAATATTCATGGTCTGCTTGTTGACGGCAACAAACTCTGGATTGGCACTTTCGAACATGGACTGGATGTTTTAGATCTGAAAACAGAAAAGGTAATTAAACATTACCAGGCAGGTGTTGGAAATGCCTTACGCACCAACTTTATCGTTACTTTTTGTAAAACACGGTCTGGTGAAATTTTAGTTGGAACCATTAACGGGATTTACCGTTATAACCGAAAACGCGATGATTTTGAACCTGTTGCCGGCCTCCCCTTTATTTTTTACTATTCGGTTATCGAAGACAGTAAGGGTAATATCTGGGCAGGTAGCTTTAACGATGGTTTATTTCAGTTTAACTTATCAAAATCAGGCTATGTGAACTATCGAAATATTCCGACAGATGCGAAAAGTTTAAGTCATAACACCGTAAATAATGTTTTTGAAGATAGTAAACAACGGATTTGGGTAACCACTGACGGTGGTGGACTTTGCAGGATTGACCAGAAAACACATCAGTTTAAGCGTTATGGCATAAAAAATGGTTTTCCCAGCAATTACCTTTTCCGCATTGAAGAAGATGCTGCAAACAAGTTCTGGATTAGCAGTACCAGGGGGCTTATCCATTTTGACCCCAACACAGGCCTCAGCAAAACCTATTCTAAAGCCAACGGATTGCTTACCGATCAGTTCAACTACAGTTCTGCCTATCAGGATGAGGATGGCCGAACCTATTTTGGGAGCGTAAAAGGGCTGGTCAGCTTCAATCCGGCTAATTTAAAAGCAACATCTTACCAAACGCCTGTATTTTTAACCGGGTTTCAGATCAACAGTTCAGAAATCGGTTTAAATGGGAAAGATTCTGTTTCTAACAAATCGATCGTTTATGCCGATACCATCGAACTTAACTACAACCAATCTTCTTTTAGTATCGATTTTGCGGCATTAAGTTATCTATCGCCAGAAATGACGGAGTATGCCTACAAAATGACAGGGCTTTATAAAAACTGGGAATATTTAAAAACCAACAGGAAGGTTTATTTTACCAAACTTGCCCCTGGGAATTATATTTTTGAAGTGAAAGCATTGGTTGAAGGAAGTAGTACCTGGAGCACCAAAAATGCGAAGTTACTGATCAAAATCCGTCCTCCTTTTTACCTCAGTCCCCTTGCTTATCTGCTTTATCTGATCGCCGCAGGAGGAATTATTTTCTTCCTGGTACGGAGATACCACCGAAAAATTGCGTTAAAAAACAGCAGAAGAATGGAAGTTTTTGAGCATGAAAAACAAAAAGAAGTGTATCAGGCGAAAATCGAATTCTTCACCAATGTTGCCCACGAAATCAGGACACCGCTCACACTGATTATCGGCCCGATGGAGAAACTGATTAAACAGGCCGATGCCATACCTGCAATAGAAAAGAATTTACGGATTATGGGGCGGAACACCGATAGGTTACTCAAATTGACCAATCAGTTACTGGATTTCAGGAAAACCGAAACCAGTGAATTTTCATTAAACTTCGTAAAGGCTGATATTTCAGAAATCCTAAAAGATGTATTTCTTCAGTTTCAACCTGCTGCAGAACAGCAAGACATTAAGTATAACCTTGATTTACCTGAGAAAAAACTCTATGCTTATATCGACGTTGAGGCTTTTTACAAAATGATCAGCAATTTGGTAGACAATGCCATTAAATACGGAAAAACCACGGTACACATCAACTTATCATTACAGGCAGGCGACAAGTTTGCTGTGAGGGTAAAAAACGACGGACATAGTATCCCCATTGAAATTAAAGACAAGATATTTGAACCTTTTTTTAGGGGCAAAGAAACAGAAATAAAGGCAGGAACGGGAATAGGTTTATCGATTTCAAAATCGCTTGCTCAACTGCACAGCGGGGAGCTTTATTTAGATTTTAATGATCGTGATTTTAATATATTTGTATTAGAATTGCCTATCCATCAACTTATAGAATTTAACCTGAACGGAAAATGGAAGAAATTATAGGCACGCTGACCATAAAAGATACTGAAGATATGGAAAGATCTGTAGTGTTACTGGTTGATGATAATGAAGATATCCTTGATTTCATTTCAGATGATCTCGAAGAAAAATACCATGTATTACAGGCCAGAAACGGCATAGAAGCATTAGAAATATTACAGCGTGAAATTGTTCAACTCATCATTAGCGATGTAATGATGCCAGAAATGGACGGTTTCGAATTTTGTGCGAAAGTAAAATCTACCTTAGAATTCAGCCACATCCCCGTTATACTGCTTACCGCAAAAAATTCATTGCAATCTAAAATTGAAGGATTGGAACTGGGTGCAGATGCCTATGTAGAAAAGCCCTTTTCTCCCGAGTTTTTACAGGTACAGATTTCAAGCCTGATTAAAAACAGGAACAAGATCAAGGAATATTTCGCGAGCTCCCCCCTGCTCCACCTTAAAAGTATTGCTTATTCAAAGGCAGACGAACTGTTTTTAGAAAAATTACAGGATACCATTAACAAGAATATCAGCAATCAGGAGCTGGATGTAGAGCATCTGGCAGAAAAGATGAACATGAGCCGGCCAACCTTATACCGGAAAATTAAATCTATTTCTAACCTTAGCCCCAATGAACTGATTAATTTGGCAAGGCTAAAAAAAGCGGCCGAACTTTTAAATGAAGGGGTACTAAAAATTTACGAAATCTCAGAAATGGTTGGTTATAGCTCTCAATCTCACTTTGGCAGAAACTTTGCCAAACAATTCGGCATGTCGCCCACTGATTACGTAAACAATAAAATAGCGGATAAGAAGAAAGGGTAATTTTAAAGGGTTACCAAGGATTGAAGCGTATATAAACTAAGATAAATCGTCATTTCGAGCGGACCCGATAGCTATCGGGTGCAGCGTAGCCGAGAAATCTACGTATATAGATCTCTCTCCCGAAAGTTCGGGACTGCGCTTCAGTCGAGATGACGACTCTTTTTATTGAAGTCTAATGGTATCGGAGTCGAAAGATATTACCGTACATTTCCGGCCATTCAATTGGGTGTAGATAATTAGTAAATTAACCACATCAAGAATTGAAGCGTGTTATTTTCCATCTCAAAATCAAACAATTAGCTAGCCATTGTTATTTTCTTAATTTTTCCGTAAATTGTCATAACCAAAATATAGAAGTTATGAACATGCTTAAGAAAATCCAGATCTGGGGCGATCACCATCACCCAAAATGGTTAGACTATTTTAGAATCTTATTAGGCCTTATTTTAATTTGGAAGGGAATTGATTTTTACATCAATATGCAAGCCTTTAGTAATTTAATGAGGGGCGCTTTCTTAGGCACCGCTGTGAGCATTAGCTTACTGGCACACCTGATTATTATGTTGCACATTATTGGGGGCTTAGCCATTACCCTTGGCACACATACCCGTGTATTCTGCCTGGTTAATTTACCAATACTGATTGGGGCGGTATTCTTTGTGAATATTTCTGGTGGTATTTTTAAACCCTATTCAGAATTTTGGTTTTCGGTCTCGGTATTAATCGGACTCGTTTGTTTTGCAATTGAGGGAAATGGTATTTTATCGGTAGACCGGGAAAAAATTTACCCTAAACAGGCGCTTTAGTTTAAACCTAAAGCCCAAAATTGCAGCTAAAATGGCCTTTATTGGTCCTTTATTTGTTTTTTTGAAGGTTTTTATGCGAGCTAACTAAATGATTAGCAACGCTTAAAATATTTATGCAAATATTTGAATGGAAATCATTTGGAGATTTGCGCCAAGTTCGTACTTTTGCAGCGGAGAGCTGGCAGAGTGGTCGAATGCGGCAGTCTTGAAAACTGTTGACTGTAACAGGTCCGGGGGTTCGAATCCCTCGCTCTCCGCACAAATGGCATTAAAGTCCTTAAAAAGCCCGCAAATCGTATGATAGCGGGCTTTTTGCGTTCCTAGGGGTATCATTCGATTCCTTCACTAACATACCCAAAGTGAAAGATTCGGTGAGTCACCATGAAAAATTCAAATGACCCACCGAAGACGACTTAAACCGTTAGATATCAAGCTGTTTAGCGATTAAACATCTTGATTTGATTTGCCTGCAAAGTTAGATTTGTTAACCATTAAGGTGAGTACTATGAAAACTAATTTTAGCTTGCTCTTTTATTTAAAGAGGCAAAAAAACTATCAATTTGGACCTGTAGCTATCTACATGCGGATTATTGTCAACGGAAAACGGGTGGAAATGACATCCGGAAGATCCTGTGAACCCAGTCAATGGAATACTGTAAATGGGCCGGAGCAGTGGAAAGAAAGAAGATTCAAAATCCCTCAATGCCTACCTGGATGATCTTCAATTAAGATCCATGAGCCCCATCGTCAATTAACACTTCATAATGAAGAAGTCACAGCAATCTCTATCAGAGATAGATTTCTTGGAAAATAAGGAAGCCATCATACTATAATAGGCGTATTCAAGGAACACAACAGAAAGTTGGAGATCCTCATCGGGTCAGAATATACGAAGGGGACCGCTGAGCGATATCGCACATCATTAAAGCATACTATAGACTTTAAAACGGCTACCGAATTATTTCTCCGCAATTCTATTTTAAATCCGAACTGCTTGTAAGCGCAACCAAGGATATTTGTGGAGCTTCTCTACAAGGTTGTGTATTAGACAACTTATTAGTGAACGTTTACTTATAAATCTCTTCTATTATTTGATTACTATTGAAATTTCCTTAAAAGTGTCAACCGTCACCGTCTGCAATTCACTCACCAGTTTTACTTTGCCGTCTTCACTTTTGAACATTGCCTTAATATGGACTTTTTGAGGTAATTGCATTGCTAGTGACAAGCCTACGTTATTCGAGGTAAGCGTACATATTGACCCATATCCCACAAGGTCGGGGTCTAATTTTGCCAGTTCTTCACTTGAATAAAAGATCACCTTTGCCCCAGAAATAGCCCCGGAGCCCTTGTCTGTGACATTAAGTAATACCCCTTTCATGTTTTTGGTATCCAAATTGGCCATGAATGTGTAACTATTGAGGTCGGCAGAACTACCTGTAAAAGTCTGTTCCCCTGCGTAAACTGCCCTGTATTGGTTTGCATCAGTAAATTCTTGCCGATAGCTCAATTTGTACTGGCCACTACCTTCAAGTCCAGGAAAGCTGAAAACCCCTAATTTATCTGTTAACAAATTAAACTTACTTCCCCTACTGAGATCATTTAGTTCAATTTTTTGATCAGGTAATACCTTAGGTGGTTCATTTGGAACCAAAATAGATTGAATTTTCGCAACTGCAGTTAGGTCAATCCTCGCTGGAAAATCTTTCTTGCAACTACTAAAAGTTGTAGCCAGGATGATCAGTATAATGTAATGTTTCAGATCCATTGTCTATTGTTTTGATTTTGAGGATGATTTTTTGTTCGTTTCAGACTTTAATATTGCGTACGAAAGAGATATAAAGGCACCTGGACGAAATTGTTTTCTATATTCCAAGGTAGGCTGGGTAGCATATAAATTGCTGCCATAAAGCTCGCTTTTTACTGTACGTAACTGAGACGCGGCAATCCCGAAAGATATGAGTATGCGGTTATCTATTCCAAAGGACGGCGTCAACCCGAGCATAAACGTAGGCAGTGGTTTTTCTTCTATAGAGGCGCCAACCCCGAAAGTAAGAGATAATCCGAAGTCGCCACCAAACCGGCGCCCAACGTTAGCGAAAGCACCAAGGCCATAGGGAACGGCTGGGCTCCCATTTTCGACCAACCTATAACTGGCATTAGCATCCACTAAATTGCCAGAAGAAGGAACGCTTATCCAGTCATAAGATTTTAAGCTGTTGTTTGCAAACACATTCACGAATGGTCCAGAAGAAAAGCTAAAGGTTGTTTTGCTCCTAATAGAGAAATTCAAATTAAATTTATCGTGATAGGTCGGCAGAAAGCCCATTTTAGTTGCAATGTCAGTATCCCTAGCATTGATATCAATCGTCAACGCTAATTTTTCGCCTTCAGGATAAATCGGTGGTAAGCGGTAGAAGAAGTTTTCTCTGGCAATATTTTTATCAAATAGGTAAAGTTTTCTAAGGTCATCTATCGTTGGTAACGCCCCCCTCACTTTATCCATTGCCTGTCTAAAGGGCAGTGAATTTCTTAGCGTAAGCAGCTCTTCAGAAAGTTTTGTCTTAGCGGCTTTATCACAGGCGAGGCCAAGCTTGCTGAGCTCAGTTTTGAGCGGCGTCAAAATTTTATTGAGACTGTCGATTTTGTCCTTTTCTGATTCCTTTAATTTTGAAATATCTTTTGTCAATACCTCAATCTTATCTGCCAGCGCACATGCCGTTTCCATTTTATCATAGGTAGCCTGTTTGGCGGTAATTTTTTCATTGAGTTCTACACCACCAGGAACTCCTTTAAGGGTTGTGAGTTCCAGCTGAAGTAATTTATAGTTTATATTGGTAAGCTGTTTGGAGTAGTAACTGAACTCCTCAGTAGGCAGGGCTTCGCCACAACATTTTGCCGTTGGACATAACAGGTAAGCTTTAAGCTGATATTCTAACAATTTATTATAATCGTCCTCAAATTTTTGAAGTTCGTTTATCAATTCACTTGGATCCTCATTTTCATCTTCTCCACCAACTTGATGTTTATCTACTGTTTTGAGTTTATCGGCAAGGACCCCCGCCAAATTACCTGTCCCGCCAAAATAGCTGCTCCACAATGCTGGTGTTTCTGATTTAAAGGTAATATCATCCACTGTAACCTCTACATCATATAAATACCTGTTTATCCCAGCGATTTTGAAACGCAGTAAACGGCGGTCTTTGGCTTTTATGTCCCTGAGATCATTTACAACATAGTAGTCAATTTGTCCCTTTCCCTCATTTCCGACAACAAGTCTTGCCTGGACTAAGAGTTTACATTTGAAATCGTAGATCAGATCCCCGTCTCTATCTTCGCAGGCCGGGCAGTCTTGATAATCTGCATTATTTAATCTGTCTGCTCGCATCGCCGCCAACAGTTTAGCCTGCTGTTTTTTTTCTTTATTGGTTAATGGTAGCTTCCCGATAGCGCCAACACGCTGTGACAAGTCATTTAAGTTCGCATTAGTTTTAGAAATTTTACCTTCAAAATCAGCTCGAACTTGGCCGATCTTTGAGTCAACTTGCGCAGTAGCCATTGCATTAGTTATTGACTCTGCCTTTTCTTCCTTGACGGTTATAGCAATCAAAAAAGGAGTTATATTTCCATAGTTTACGGTAAACGAAACTTGATCGCCTGCTGAAAGCTTGCCAGTAATATCCGTTAACGAAAATGAGTTAGTAGACTCCAAAACCCCAGTTTTTTCTTTCAACGTTATAGACTTGACATTACTAGCCTTGTCCATTATTTGAAGAGTACTTTTATCCAAAAATTGTTTACGTTCACTGATAGAAGGTAATTTATCAAATTTAATGTTGATTGGCTGGTTTTCTGAAACCTCACGCTTTACAGGGGCAGTTGCCTCTCCCCAGTTAAGATTTATGGTGGCAGCTTTCTGAGCGTCTGCGTTTAACACACCCAGAAAAAGTGCTAGTATCAGAAAAAAGATGATTTTAGATTTGGCTTTAGCGTTATTCATTTTTATGTATGGGGTTTTATGGAAAATTTAAATTCAAGCGCGGCGAAGGGTAGAATAAAAGAGCACCTTTCAATTTCCTTTCCCTTGGTTATGCCTGCGATAATATAACCCACAAGAAAATTATTTTCGGGGTCAATTACAGGGGCACCGGAATCACCTTTGTCTGACATGCAACTTGTTTCAATTAAGCCCGACATCACAATGCCTTTACCTAGGTCCCGCCCGGTGGTATGCAATGTTCTAAAAGTTCCTACCGAATCCAATGTCTTGGCACCGTATTTTCTTAACACTTTATCTTTATTGAATTTGGTCTTTAGCTCTTTCATTGTATAATAACCCGCGAAATTTACTTTGTCAGGTAGTCTATTTGAAAGTTTCGCCTGTCCTATATCTATCAATGCATAATCATAACCAGGACCGTAACCACCCTCCACAACAGTTCCACTCAGCAAGCTGGAAACCTCTTGCTTTGTTCTCAAAGGGGATGGAAAGCTCACCTTGCGATTTTGATTATCTAGCGTAAATATCCCGCTTTTAAATAGCGCGTTACAGGCCACGTGGAAGCAGGCAAGCAGTAAGAGTTGTTCGCCATATTTATCACGCCTTGTAACCAAGCTTGCCCGCGAGCCAAAGCCTTGGGCAACCCCACCAATCATCTCTGAAAGGCTACCGCCCATCGTGTAATTCGGTCCCTCGTCCGCCTCTATGGCATCGGTTGATTCATGCAATATGATATCCCGCATTTTTCTTACATCGGTGGTTAGTGCAAGACCCCGGTGGTTGATTTTTGCCGGGATCGGCCACACTGTATTATCGTCTTTTTCTGACACATAAAAAACAAGGGAAAGTTCATCTGTGAAAATCTCATTCAAACTTTTATAGCCAACTGCGAGTCCTTTAAATCCCTTACCTCCCTTGGCTGCAAAATCCGCACTAAGCTCGTTTGCCGCAGTTATGTAAATGTCCAATTGCTGTTCCTGAGTAAACGATGATATCGAAATCGCTGGCTGGAGCAATTCCACTGTCTGCATGATTCCGCCGCTCCAGTAGAAATTGCCATCTTCGGAACATCGATACCAGATAGCGTTACCTTCAATCATGGTGCCTGTTAAAACATGAGAGATTTCCAAGGTATCGCCCGGCTTTCTGTATAAGGGACATTCAGCAGCTATCTGTGCGCTTTTACGGGCGTTGAGGTATTTGCAAACGGTTACTTTCATCCTACTCTAGATATAATTTCCTCCGAAGGATTTGACGGTGGATTCGAAGCCGCTTCTTTCACTCCTGCTGCCCTCAGGTTGATGAACTTATTGAGTAAGTCAAACCAGAATGCCGCGCCGAGCGAGATGGCCAGTCCTGTTATAAGCCATCCCAAAAATCTAATCATTGGTTTACTTTCTTGCGGCAATTGAACTATGATGGAGCACCCCGACGACTGTTTCTGGAGCATTTGAATTGTTCTCTGATCTAATTTTTTTGCTTTGGAAAACTTAGCAAGGGTATCAAGGATGCCTTGCTTGCAATTGTTTTTGACCTTATCAAAATCGTAACCTAGGCCGAGTATGAGATTTACCGCTTTGGCATCTGTTTTAAGTGCTCTAATTTCCTTTTGGGTTATGGTATCATTTTTCGAAGCATTTTCTTCTTGCTGGCTAGCAACGTTACCTTGTACCATTCCCCCATACACCGAAGCCCTGGAGGTGGCAAAATCTGCTAACTGCTCGCGAGCTGTTTTGCTGTTGATCAGAATTTTACTGATTGCAATCGAATCGATATTGAATATGACAGCTAATGCGAAACCGAGACAGAAAAGGATTTTTTGTGTCTGTTTTTTATACCATCCGATGCTCCGATCCATAACAGAATTGAACCAAGTCTCTAAGAAAATTTGAAATTTATTAATATCGCCATTTGAGTTAATGTAGAGCTGTTTGAGATACCTAATTGTACTTGGCGAAAGGACTACACTGCCTATTTTTCCGTTAAGTAGATTTTCTCGAATTCTATTCATCGGATTTGCTGTATGATCAAAGCCATCTCCCCTTAATATATTAATCATTACTTGTGAAAAATCCTTGGGACTTATGTAGGAAGGACGTGCGTTGCTTCGGTTTTCGCCTAGAGTGTTGATCAAAGGGTCGTCGTAAAAAGCTTTCATCAACGAGCCTTCGGACATCGGACTAAAATAATTACTAAGTCCGGTTAAGCAATCCCAGGGTATGTTAACTAACGAAAAAGAATTCCTTGGTTTTTTACCGTCCAACATCCCCCTGATGGTTTTCATCAGGTTTCTGCTACGAAGAGAAAACCATTGTGAAACCATTTCTTGCAGAATAGTTGCCAATAAACTGTACAGCAAAAATATAAATATAAGCCCTAGGCTAACATCTATAGCAGCATTATCGAACACGTGAGTTGTCTGCCTAAATTTGGGTAAAAACTGTCTTTAAGTGCTGGTTAACTCTGCGGAAAGCAGCTGAGCCTCGATGTAAATGTCTAAGATCGGAAATGGCGGGTTTAATAATGGTATCCATGAGCGCTTGTTTGGTTTGTTTCGTTAAATCACCGCTTGCAGCCTTTGTAAGCCGCTGGGAACATCATCACATATCTAACTCTAATATAGCCATTTACAAACGGCTCACAATACCTATTTTTTGGTATTTTTAATATTTCGCTTAGAGATTTTGAGGTGGACTCTATGTGGGACATAAAAGATACCTGGTTGTTAAGATTACCGCTTGCGGAGACAGATTGTTAAAATTCAGTTAAATTTCAAGTGTTGAGTATTACTACACCCTATAACATTTTTTTCAATTCTTAGTCCATACTAAGAACAAAAAACTGAAATTTTATGCTTTTTGCACTACTATGGGAATGAAATCAAACTTTGAGCTTGCCATTGTGGAGAATGTGAAGAGAATCCGTAATCAGCATAAAAAATATCAGCCCTATATCGCTATGGTGCTGGAAGTTACGGATGGATACATCGGACAAATTGAAAGTGTTCGCTCCGCTAGTATGTATTCCTTTGACCAGCTTAACAAAATCGCGCAGGAGTTTAATTGTAGTCCCAAGGACTTCATGCCCGCAGAATCCGTCCAAGAATAAACCAAATTAGACATGAACCACGCCCTCCCTCTCTCTTTTTCCATTTTATATAAGCCTTCATTCATTCGGTACTGGCAGATTTATGCCGCGGCAAAAATAAGGCATCGAGAGGAAATCAGCTTTTAATGAAATTTTAGATTATATGTTCAAATATATATTTGATAAGTTAAGTATTGCTTCAAAAGAAGCAGTCATCGATGGCAACCATGCCAACATCGATAACTTCAAGGATTACCTGCATGTTGACCGTGAAGTAGATGCACTATTAGAAAATATTGATTAACATCAATCCAGAGCAAAAACACTGTTCTCCGCTTAATGGCCTGCTCCTGTACCCGAATTTTATGTGTTGTTTTCCTAAGCTCGGCAGTTTATATTAGCGAAGCAATTGTACCGGTGAGTATGGGTTTTATAATGGGTTAATATTTTTTTGCCGTTAGGGTTTCGCAATTGGAATAATGAAAATCAAATCGCCTAGATCATGAGTAATGAACACTACCTAAGGGGCCGCGAAGTTGTGGGCCCCTGTGAGCTGCTGAGGGCAGTCGAACAGGATACCTGGGCACGTATTGGCTTTACCAGGGAAACCCCTGGTCTTCGGATCATGGAGACTACGATTACCCAAAATATCGTTTATGAGCTCCGGCTGCTCAAACATCGATTTGGCCATATTGGATACACCCTTTTTGAGTCTAGAAACGAGAAGGCGAATGGCCACGACTTGCTGCTGCGCATCCTATCGAGCAAAAACGAGGTCTACACTTATGCTCTGCAGGCCAAGATTATCTACCATAACCTGGGCGATGTTAAAAAGGGAACCCACTTGGATGACGGTACCTATCCGCAGTTCAAGCACATGGTGGGCAAAGGTCCCGAGGCGGATTCACAGGTGAACATCCTGTTGGACTATGCAAAAAAAAGGGGTTACATCCCGATGTACCTGATGTACAATTATGTACGAAAAAAACGCCCAAAATCTAAAGGCTTAGGTTGCACCGTGGTGGGTGCCCAAAAGATGAAAGACCGTTTCCCAGACACCTCAGGTAAGGACCTAAGTGATAAGGTCAGGTATAGCCAACTCCATTTTAAACATGCTTTCCCACTTTCTGATCTGGCTTGTATTTTTTCGGGTCTTGATGACGAATTGATTTTGGAGGCTTCAGGTTTACCGCCGGATTACGCGCTTACAAAAGCGCCTCGCTCTGCTTTGAGAATAGACGAGGAATGGTTAAAAATGGAGGATGAAAACCGGGTCATGGAATTTATCCAACCTCGGCCCCTATCCACTAACCGGCAGGGATCAAATGAGCTAAATGATACGGTAGCTATTCCATCTTCTGGCTTTAACCCAAGATTTCATCTGGAACTGGATCTAAGGAATCGTCATTATTAACAAATGAAGGGATAAAGGTTAGTGATACGCAGTAACTTTGAGTGTAGTCGATGGCAAGCAGACCAGATGCGGTTTGGGTATTTGGCGCATTATTTTTTAGCTGCGCTAAACCATAAAAAATTTACGAATGAAATTACATGAAGCCATTGAGAAGCTTATTCAGCAGGCCGGACAACCTATGGATGCCGGCAAGATCAGCGAAGCATTAAACGCTAATAAGTGGTACCGAAAAGCAGACGGCACTGTCATTTCAGCCGCCCAAATTAACGCAAGGGTCAAGAATTATCCGCTTATGTTCACGGTTAACCGGTCCGTAAAGCCGATGCTAATTGATGTTGTTAGTGAGGCCGTGTCGATCAATCCACGCAGCAAGGTATCCGCTAATCCAAAGATTGAAACATCACATTTAACTGTGCCGACTTCAAGGGTCAAAACTTCCTTTGCGCCACTTTTTGATGAGCGGATTCAAATTTTGATACTGGGCACTTTACCCGGTGATGAGTCTCTACGAAAAATGGAATATTATGGACATGCGCGCAACCGATTCTGGAAAGTGGTCGCGGGCTTAAGCCTGCGGGCGGAGTTAACGGATTATGCGTCTAAGAAGAGCGCACTATTTGGTCTGGGCATCGGGCTTTGGGACGTGGTACACAGTTCTGAGCGCAAAGGCAGTTTGGATAGTGCGATTCGGGAAGAACAGGTGAATGACCTGGAGAGCTTTATGCACCGGCAATCTGATATTTCTCTCATTGCTTTTAACGGAAATAAGGCGCAGGTACTGTATGACAAATATTTTAAGCGCAGGGCAAACATCAGGTATGTGACCTTGCCGAGCACCAGCCCAGCCAACGCCTCCTGGAATCTGGAACGGTTGTTAAACCAGTGGAGATCCGCCCTAGGAATGATCTGAAGCCTTACTTCATTCAAATATGGGCCGTGATTTATAGGTTAGGGAAGCGAAAGGGTATTTTGAAAAAGATTTTTTTCTTCAGAATTATTTCACTATAATTAAGTAAATCCAAAAATGACGCTATGCCCTGCCCTCACCGATACCTTGGTTTGCATATTGATGGCCAGCTCTTTCCAGACTGGGAAATCGACTATCTGTTCATTGGGACATTTAATCCGCTATGGGACCGTCCCGATTTGGTTAATGCAGCCTACTTCTATGGCCGAAGTGCCTACTTTTGGGACGCAGTGAGTATTTTCTTTAAGGATAGACCCTACAGTTATGCCCGGGATGACCAGCAGGCGATGGTCGATTTTTGTAAACGCCACAAAATCGGTTTTACGGACCTGATTCTTGATATTGAGGATGCAGATTGGGCAAATCCGGAGCACCGCCAGAGAATTTATTCTGTGTTGGATACGGATCTGGAACAGTTCGATGAGATCGTTTGGAACACGACAGCGATCGAGGCTTTCCTTCAAGACAATAAACCGGGGCACGTCTTCTTTACGCTGCTTTCAGGTAATAAAAAATCTATCTTTTCCGTGGAGATGCGAAAGATAGAGCAACAGGCGGCATCGCTAAAGATTAACTGCAAACGCCTGCACAGCCCAACCGGGGCAAATGTTGGAACGGGTGTTCCGCGTTTGCATCAATTGGTGGAGCGCTGGGATGCGGTCAAGGGCCTGCCCCAAATAGATTTGAGCCGATACCCTTATGTGCAGGATGAAAAACGGGCCAGGAAAAAGCCTAGCCAGAAAAAGCCCAGGATAAAAACTTATCTGGAAACCAGTGACAATCCTGAAATTTTGGTGATGGACAGGTATGTACTGTGCATTGAGGCAGGCAAAAAAGTGATCCTGATTGACCGAAGGAATAATATGATGCTTAAAGCATTGACCGTTCTTCGGGATACCATTGTTCCGCACATCAAACTTGCCTATGGCATTGAAGTTGACCTCCACCATAGCAGCAAGGGCCGAGGTGAAAAAAACACGAGAGTTTTGGGGCAAGAGGTTTTTAGAATATTATCCGGTAAAAACCCCTTGGCGTTAGCCGAAGAAGGTTTGGAAGCGCTGCAGGTTAACACTGGATATTAAGCTGACTACATGGACGCCCAAGTCATTATCCAAACGGACCAAACCGGTAAAAAGCTGTATGAATCCAGCCTGGAGTTTTGTGAGGATTTGAATCTCTTTATATTTATATTTTAAAAGGTACTAAAAATCTCGTATATATGGAAACATATACTTTGCGATCAAAGAAGGCGGTAAGTGATTCGGTGAGTCATAATTTTGAAACGACCTATAAAACATATTAAAGCGGAATTTTAGGCATGGGTTCGAATCCCTCGCTCTCCGCACAAATGGCATTAAAGTCCTTAAAAAGCCCGCAAATCGTATGATAGCGGGCTTTTTGCGTTCCTAGGGGTATCATTCGATTCCTTCACTAACATACCCAAAGTGAAAGATTCGGTGAGTCACCATGAAAAATTCTAATGACCCACCGAAAACAATGGCGCTTAAAAAAATGGTTAAAATGAGCTGGTTCCTCAAAGCCCAGGCAGTAGCTGATCTCAGGGATATTCCAGTTGGTATGACACAGCATAACCTTCGGGGTAATCCGCTCAGCAATATGCTCACTAGTGGTTTTTCCAGTAGTCTGTTTAATAGCCCTGGGAAGATGGTTTACATGAACAAATAGCTTATCTGCAAAGTCCTTTGCCGAACGCATAGAGAAGCGGTTATAGGGTGAGTCAATTGGAAACTGTCTTTCCAGCAATTCAGAGAATACGGTCATAATCCTGGCGCTTGCATCGTGACATCTTAAAAGCCAAGTAAAAAGGGCTGCTTTTTAACGAGCAACCCTTTAAGGTTTTGGGCTTGGGCCCGGTTAGTACCGATCAGCGGGAACGAATTAGAGCTGCTGAAAAAAAATCCAATGTGCTTCAGCTCGTGTAACTGCTTTTTAATATTCGTCTTTCAGTATACGTTCAATTGTTTTTTCAATATCTTCCCCCCTTAGGTTTCTCGCGACAATTTTTCCCTCGGGATTTATTAAAAAGTTAGAAGGGATTGCTTTTACACCGTAAAGTGCCGCTGCACCGTTCTTATCAGCATTAGCGTCTATCAACTGCGTCCAAGGCATACCATCGTCTTTTATGGCTTTTAACCAAGCATTCCGCATCTTTTCCTGGTCAATAGAAATACCCACTATACTAAACCCCTTGTCTTTGAAACGATTATACGCTTTGAGCAGCCTTGGATTTTCAGCACGACATGGATGACACCAGGATGCCCAAAAATCTACCAAGACGTATTTACCTTTAAAATCAGTCAAATAAACGATTTTTCCGGCTGTATCTGGCTGACTGAAAACGGGAGCCATATTTCCTTTAGCTGTACGGGCTAAGCCATCAAGCATTGTTTTCATCTGTTTGCCGTCTGGTGAATTTTTTATCCGATCGGACAGACCAGCGAAAAGTTCCGCACCATTCTCCTGGTCCATGTATGGTCCGGCAACATCGCGGATAACAAATAAGCTAATGTAAGAATTCGGGTTATCGCGCACAAAATTCTTATAGACCAGCTTTCGTCTTTCGGCCAGTTCTTTCATTTTAACCTGAACCGCCTGTTGTTGCTGTATAAGATCAGGTGCATGCTTAGGAATAGCCGAATATTGCTCTCTATACCTATTCAATTCCATTTTTAGAGGCTCATCCAAATTGTTTAGGTTGAGATAATCATCGTTAACCTTGGATCCCTTAATAGTTGCATGTTTCAATGAATCATTTGCCACAATGGAAATCTGTCCAGGCTCTAAATATAAAATGATGGCGTCAGGTGATGTCTTTTTTGTAGCACGTTGTAGCCCGACAAATTGCAAATAACCACTTGTAACCGCAGGCATCGGCCCGCTCAGTTCGAAAACGCCTGAGGTAACCACAGCGCTATCAGCTCTGGTAAGGCCGCCTATTTTGTAGGTCAGGTATACCTTGCCCGTCCTTTTGGTATCATGAAAATTTCCTTTCACAACATATTGCTGTTGAGCATGGGCAAAAAGAGGTAATAACGCGACCAGTATGAAGATATTTTTTGTCATGTCGAAGATATATTAATAACCAGGGTTTTGAGTCAGGTTGGTGTTACTAGTTATTTGTACCGTTGGAATGGGATACAATTGGTCGGTTGACTGCCAATTTTGGCCTTTGATAGGACCAAGTACAGCTGTTGCCCTTCCAGTTCGCTTCAAGTCAAACCACCGATGTCCAAATTCCATGTTAAGCTCCACTTGGCGTTCATGCTCTACAGCCAATAGTAGGTTTGCCTTACCTGTAGATGGTGTTCCACGAAGCCCGGCACGAGTTCGAACTACATTAAGATCACTTATTCCATCAGTAAGCTTATCTTGTTGTATCCTGGCTTCTGCCCTGATCAAATATTGTTCGGCTAAGCGTAGCACCACAGCAAACTCGGTATTGGCGCCTGCCGTACTAGACTGATATTTTACCGAGTAATAGCGCCCCCCTGGCGACCTTCGCAACCAGGCGGTAAACCGGTCATCTTCAAATTCAGGCCGTGTCAAATCCCGTTCGAAAGCAGCTACCAATTGTGCTGTAACTGGCTGGCCAGGTTCGCCGGTTGAACCCGTTAAGAACGCCCTTGTAATAAATGGGTAACCAAACTGATTGGTATTGAACGCCCAGATGGTCTCGGTACTGGCTTTCAAAAATGTTGTGGAAAGTGTTGGCATGGTGAAAAGTGTAGAATTTGCAATTACTTTACTTGACTCCGTTTCTGCCAAAGCATATTCTTTCTGGTAAAGGTATACCCTTGCCAACATGGCTGTAGCCGACCAATAGTTTGCCCTGGTTCTAAGCCCTGCTGACCAGCTGTAGTCTCGTGCAAGCGAAGATTGTGCATCCTTTAAGTCTTGAATGATCAGTGCATAAACCTGATCAGATGGCGTACGCGGCATTGATATATTCGTTTGCACATCTGTTTTTGTGACTAATGGTACATCACCAAAAAAATTGACCAAGGTATAATAGCAATATGCCCTTATGAACTTGGCTTCACCTATCAGCTGTCTTTTAAGTGTGGCAGACAAATCGCTGTTTTCCATTCCTTCTATAATTTTATTGGCGTGATACACGCTGAGGTAGCTACTAACCCAAATTGAATTGCTATTGATATTTGTCGGATCTAGCGAATTGCTCTCAAAGTCATCAGGCGAGTCTGGAAAATAAGATTCGTCAGCAGATCTTGCCGGACAGTTAATGACGAAAGTTCCGAAAGTGGAAGCGGTAACATTGCCGCCACCTGTTGTATTATACATAACAGAATACATACCGTTTACGGTCGCTTGAGCAGTTACCGAGTCGGTATATACGTTACTGCTGGTAAGTTGATTGACCGGCACACCCACTTCAATTAATTTTTCGCAGCCATTTAAACCTATCATCAATAGTGCGAGTAACATTGTTGATGCAACGTTTTTTATATTTTGAATCTTCTTTTTCATGATGTTTACTTAGAGTGTAAATTGTAAGCCAGCCACAAACATTTTTAGGGGAGGAAGTACCGAACCTTGGGTTTCAGGATCAAGCCCCTTGTAGCCAGTTATTGTGTAAATATTCTGCCCCCGCAGGTAGATCTGCGCCCTTTTGCTTTTAATGGCACCCAACCATTTCTCCGGCAAATTATAGCTTAGCGAAACATTACGCAGCCTAATGAAAGACGCATCAGTCAAAACCGCGTCCGATCCGGCATAATTAACGTAAGAGCTATAGGCTGCTGAGCTGGTTAAAGAACTCGGTTTAAATTGCGTGTCCCTCAAATCATCTAGTTGACTACCAAGCAACCCAGGAAATGCAATCTGATTTACACCTGTTTGCTTAGTAAAATTAACCAAAATGTCTAACCTCAAACCTTTGTAAGAGATTGCAGAAGCCAATCCCCCATAAAACTGAGGATCTCTTGTTCCGGCAACGTAGCTATCATTGGTCAAACCACTTGTTACAGCGCCGTTGCCATTTCTATCCTGAAATTGAGCTACACCATTTACAAATCCGGTATTTTGATATACAACGTATGAATTTAAACTTGATCCAACCGCATAGGTATTTCCATAAAGTGTAAATAGTTCGTCGGGAAGGCTTAAAAGCTTATTTCTTGAAATGGACAAATTAAAGGAAACATCCCATGTGAAACCAGGCGATTTTATTGGAGTAGCATTCAGATCAAACTCAACCCCTTGGTTTTGTACAAGCGCATCCAGATTGGTAATATAGGTACTAAACCCTGTTTGTGCCGGAAGAGGAGCATTACGGACAACCATATTGTCTGAACGGTTTCTGTAAAAAGACGAAGTAAAACGTATTCTGTCTTTCAGAAAGCCCAATTCGAGTCCCACTTCCATTTTGCGGTTGGCCTCCCACTTGAAATCTTGATTAGCGAGGCGAGTAGGATAAAATCCAGGGTTACCGCCATAACTGGAAGTTGTTGACGTATAAGTATCCATAAAGCTGTAATTCTCGAACTGGTCATTCCCTGTCACACCATAACTGCCACGAAGTTTTCCATAGCTAAACAGGTTTAGATTTTGGATGAATTTTTCATCTGCGAAATTCCATGCCCATCCTATTGAACCGAAATTCCCATATTTATTCCCGGGTCCAAAACGCGAAGATCCATCTCTACGAAATACAACATTAACAACATACTTATCCAACAAGTTGTAGTTTAAGATACCAAAGCCAGAAACATAGCGGTATTCAGAATTGAGGCTTCTCACAGTTGTAAAGTTTGCGGCATTTGTGTAACTGTCCATCAAACTTTCCGAAGCAAAGGTGTTCGCATTTATAAAATAAGGCTGATTGTTTTTGCTCTGCTGCCACGCTCCTCCCAATGTTGCTTTCAATATTCCTTTCCAAATTTTTGTCTGATAATCTAATTGAGGTTCTGCGATGTAAACTTTACCCTCTGTTTCGGAATAGATACCTGAAGATACAGGAGTAGAAAATAGTGGATTCTGGGTGCTTGCAGGGGCTTTTGCCTTTAATTCCTGCGATATGTTGTTGTAGCCCAAATTTACTCTGGCTGTTAAATGCTCGCTCACTTTATACGAAAGATTCCCACTGACAAGCAGGTTGCTTCCCTTATTTAACACCGATTGGTTGCTAGTAGCAATGGGATTGCTGAAGTTGGTAACCCAATAGAGTTTGCCGGTGCTGTCATAAAGCGGATAGTTAGCAGGAATATTTATCGCAGCCGAAGCAAAATCACTACCGAGCATATTATTGGAGGTCAATCCGAGTGAAGTGCCAAGATCCAGTTTAAGTCGATTATCGGCCGAAGTTTGTGTAGCACGGATATTGAAACCACCTTTTTGATATTTGCCATTCCCAAAAAGAATGGATGTTTCGTGCCTATAGTTCGTACTGAGGAGAAGAGATGAGCGCTCATTCCCCATAGACAAAGAGGTACTAACTTCATTTTGTTTGGCTGTATTGCCAATAAGCATATTTTGATAGTTGGTATTGGCATTTTGATCCCAAAGCATAAGGTCTGGGGCAAGAGCTACAGTTGGCGTTCTGTTATCATTGGCAAATGCTCTTCTACGAAGATCCAGGTATTCGCTTGATGAAAGCAGCTTTCTTTGATTTACCACCTCTGATAGACCGCTGTTGTAATTCACATCGAATGTTGCTTTTCCTTTTGCACCGCGTTTGGTTGTGATCAGCACTACTCCATTGGCTCCTCTTGACCCGTAAATTGCTGTAGCATCAGCATCCTTGAGTACTGTAATGCTTTCGATGTCATTAGTATTGATATTACTTAACGGATCGGTAAAACCATTCGGTTGCCCTCCCAAGGTTGTTGCTCCTGAACCTACCTGTTGATCCACTGGAACGCCATTAAACGGAATTCCATCTATAACATAAAGTGGGATAAGTCCGGAGTTAATAGAATTCCTACCCCTGATGAATACCGTTGTGGCCGATCCCGGCATACCAGATGTTTGTTTGATTTGCATGCCTGGAACCAATCCTTGTAACATCTGCAAAGGATTTCCAAGTGGTTGCCTCTGTAATTGATTTGCCGAAATCTGAACAGCGGAACCTGTATTTAATTTTTCGGAGGTAGAATAATACCCCTTATTGATTATTACACCCTGTAGAGTCTGTTCATCTGGCTCCAGTTTAATAGTCATAAAATCTGAAGAAGCCCTGACTTCTTTCACCTTATAACCTACATAAGAAATCACGATCACAGAGTTATCTGGAAGATCGTCGATTGAAAAATTTCCGTTTTGATCCGTCCTTACCGATCTATTCGTACCTTTAATGAATACATTAGCGCCAACTAGGGGTTGGCCGTTTTCATCCAAGACCTTACCCCGGACAATAATCGCTTGAAAGTTGGCAATGATGTTTTCGAATAAACTTTTTTCTTTTGCTTTTATTACTACGGTCTTGTCTTCAATTGAAAAGGACACGGGCTGATTGGCAAAAATCTTGTCCAGCACCTGAGCCAGTTCTGTGTCTTTCACGTTGATCCATACAGGTTTTGTGCCTTTTAGCAAATCGCTGGTGAAAATGAAGTTGTATCCGCTTTGATCGGAAATGCGGTCGAACACCTTTCTTAGTGTAGCATTTTTTTCGGACAGGGTGATGCGCTGCGCAAAGGTGGATGCGCTTACCTGCATAATAGCCATGATCAAGACGATAGTGGTTAGCCTCATAATCAATAGAATTTGACGCAGGTATGCCTTGGGCACACCCCGTTTGTTAGTATATTTTTTATACATTAGTAATTAGTTTGGTTTAGCAGTAAGCTATTGCCTCGAAAACACTAGGCTGACTGCGGTTAGTTGATATATTTTTATTGACTTATAGCCAATTAGACCACCAGATCCCGATTCCACTCGGGATTTGGCGTTTTAGCCATTGCGTAATTATTTGCTGACGATAACTTTCCTCCCTTCTAGTTTAAAGTGAACGGCTTTTGATTTTTGTAATATTTTTAACACCTCTTTTATGTCGCTGTATTTGTCGATACGCGCATTGAATCCAACATCCGGCAATTGACCTTGATATTCCACTTCTATGTTGTACCATCGCGATACTTTTCGCATAACTGCAGAGATGTCTTCGTCATAAAAACTGAAATAGCCTTTTTGCCAGGCCATGGCTTCTTCCAGGTCAACTTCAGTAACCTGGATTCCGTTTTCATCCAGTGCACTTTGCTGACCGGGTTTGAGAATTGAACTTTTTGTTCTGTTGCCGGGCATTGGTGTAATCTTTACCGCACCTTCCAGCAATGTCGTTCTCACCGCCTTTTCATCTTTGTACGCGTTGATATTAAAATGCGTTCCCAATACTTCTACTTCCTGCCCATTGCTCTGGACCAAAAAAGGATGTACCTTATCTTTTGAAATTTCAAAATATCCTTCACCTGTTAGGGTAACGCGCCTGAATTTCGCTCCGACAAAACTAGTTGGGTATTTTAGGGAGGATGCAGAATTTAAAAAAACCAAAGAGCCATCAGGTAAACGTACCTGTGTTTGTTCTCCCCGCGACGTAGTTAGGGTATTGTAATCCGAGGTCTCGGAATTCTGATCTGTAACTTCATAAATGATCTGCCCGTCTATGGTTTTTGAAATTTTCACGCCAGACTGCAAAGCTATGTTTCCGGCCACCGCATCATTTATCGATATCTTCTTCCCGTCGGCCAGCGTCAACGTAGCGCCTTGCACCCCTGGTTTGACATCATTGGAGTAAGCAATCTGATCGGTCGTGTTTTTGGTATCACTGTTGAAGTAAAATAGTACAGCTCCAAAAATGATGGACGCAACAGTGGCAGCAATCGCAATACGCGGCCATAAGGAGACCACTTTAGGTTGTCTGGCAATACCTGTTGCATATTTAATGCGATTTAATATTGCCTGCTCATGCTCTTCACGGTTTTTAGCAATATCAGATGGCATCTCTATCGGAATCTGATTCTGCTCATTGAACCATTCGTCGAATTCCTGTTGTTCCGCTTTGGTAAGCGTGCCTTTCAACCATCTATGAGACAATTCCTGTAATCTTATTTTACTTTTTTCAATCATTTCCGATAGGTCTTATATAGACAAGTACCTGCTGAAAAGGGAAACTGTCAAAATGTGACAGATAAAAATGATAAAAAAGTATAATTAACTGATATACTGAAAATTAAACTACAATAAAACGGTATGAAGAAATGATTTGAGATTAATAGCCAGCTTCTTTTTAGTCCTTTTAAGGTCTGAATTTACCGCATCCTCCGAGATACCTAATTTGAGGGCGATTTCTTTATGGCTGACATCTTCCTGTCTGCTCATTCTGTAAATGACCGCACTTTTCTCCGGCAGTTTACAGATAAATTCTTCAAGCCTGCTACGAAGTTCTTCTAAATTGAGATATTGCTGAGTAGAATCGTCTAAAATATCATAAGCTACCAAACTCTGTTCTTCATGCAAACGCTGGTTTCGTTGTTTTTCAAACAATTTAATGATCCGGTATTTTACAGATACTATCAGGTAGTGAGAAAGTTCTGAGGTGACATTAATGGAAGATCTTCTGTTCCACAAAGAAATAAAAACATCCTGTACTACATTCTCTGCATCCATGATGTCCCCGGTTTTCTGAATGGCAAAATAAAACATCTTTTCCCAGTAGCGCAGGTACAGATTTTCAAAAGCAAATTCGTCACCGCTTCTCAGCAATGAAATCAATTCTTGATCAGTATATGATTTATAGCCTGCCATTTCACTATTTGAAATGGCAATTTAGCAATTTCCTTGACAAAGCCATACAATGTTAGCTGAAATCCGCCTTACTCAAAATATTAAAGAACTGTTGTATCTTCACACCAAAAAGTCAGAGCAGGTGGTATAAGATGACTGGTGACCAACCAAACTTTCTTGTATTTTATTTTAGTTATCTTTTACTTCTTTTGCACAACAGGCTCGTACTTACGGGGAATATCAAGCAAACATTGAAGAAGTCGCCATAAGGGACATAATCTACCTTGGCATTGTATTATTTGGAGATAAGAAAAGTATCAACAAAGCCGCGAAAGGACTGGCTTTGATTAGTTATATAAAATGATGTGGTACAGCATAAAAGAATTAAATCGTGGCAGAGCAACTTTAATTTTGATATTGCGAGGGTGACACCTCCCAGTCACTTGAGTAGTTAGGCAAAGATAATACCTCTTTGTCCCCTCAGCGAGGTTCAATTTACTGGGAGGCATGCAGGCCCCTGGTTGGGTGAGCTATGGGGTCTTACGGCCCTTTGCCAATGCTGTATTGATTGGATTCGTGATTAAAGCGTTCCAAAGAAAGGGAGCGATTATAGTTTAAATCAAATAATCTGATACAGTCAGTTGCACATTCCGCGTTTAAAATTATAGGTTGGTATTTACCATGGTACAAATTCGCCGGATTGGGAAAAAGTTCCTGTTGGACCATTCTCATCAAGTAATGCCATGGCAACACCTGACTTAGCACCTTCTTCCGTAGTTAAGGGTGCCTGGTCTGAACCGATGGATGTTTTCACCCAACCCGGACTAACTGCATTTACTTTAATCTTGGAAGCGGCAAGGGCATTAGCCAGAAAAACTGTGAACTGGTTCAAGGCCGTTTTTGACGCACTATAAGCATAAGGTTTTAAAGCGTATAACCAATGTTCTTTATCCAGATGAATACCAAAGGAACCAGACAAGCTGCTGATGTTTACAATACGCCCCGCCTCGCTTTTTTTGATTGCGGGCAATAATGCCTGGGTCAGCTCTACGGTACCGAAATAATTAATATCAAAAGTATCCCGCAGGGTTTGTGTGGATACAGTTTCCGTGTTATTTCCGAACCACGCGCCGTCTAAAAATACGGCTGCATTGTTGATTAGAATGTCCAATACACCATATTCGCTTTCAATGTATTTTCTAACGTTATCGATATCAGTTGAATTACTGATGTCTAGTTGTACAAAAGTTACGTCTAATGATAAATCCCTTAAGGCAGCTTCCGCTTTTTTACCTTCGGTTTCATTTCTTGCCCCTAATAAAACTTTAATATTGTGAGCTGCTAGTTGTTTCGCTGTTTCAAAACCAATGCCTTTATTGGCTCCGGTCACTAATGCTATCTTTGTCATTTTGCAAATTGTTTAATTCCAATGCAAAGGTAGCGTGGATGGCATGGCCGATGTTAGCGCAAATAACACCGATCCTTACTAAAATCAAACTTTCTTGCACCAACTTCATGGAGCAACTATTCCTTTTGTAATTTTCGGTAATCTGTAGGCGAAATGCTGGCATGCTTTTTAAAGAATAGATTGAAATGCGACGGCTCTTCGAAAGCGAGTGCAAAAGAAATCTCCGCAATATTCCAGTTGGTTAATTTTAATAAGATCTTAGCCTCTTGAACAAGCCTTGCTGCGATGATCTCACTTACAGTTCTTCCTTTAGACAATTTTACCTGCCGGTTCAAATAATTGGGATGTAGTGACAGGCTGTCTGCGAAATCTTTCGCAGTTTTAAATTTGATTGTATCCTGAGGGGATTCTATGGGAAACTGCGATTCTAACAATCTTATAAAGGAACAGGCGATAACCTCGGTGGTATTGTTCGTTTTTACGAAGGAGCTAAACGGCGCGAGCTTTTGTGCATTGAAAATAATCTCAAGTAAATAGGTGCGTAGCAGATTATCTTTAAAAGGGCTATCGGCCTGTGATTCATCAAACATTTTATTGTAGACCTCAATAAAAAGTTTCGTCTGCTCCTCTGTAAGGGAATAGATATTCTGTCTGCCTGGTTTATAGATTGGAAATTCAAGTAAACGATAACCGCTGTTAGCTTTGGTGATAAACTCCTCCTTGAAGACGCAACTAATCCCGGAGTACCCTAAACCGGCCTCGTGAACCCCAAAAGGAATTTTGGTGGTGGTGAACAGTAAGGAGTTGCCCGAAATATCAATGTTCCTATCTTCAAACTCAAGCTGATAGTCACCTTGTAATAATGTAGCTGTGTAAAATTTCTTCCTGCTATATTCAAATGAAAAAATCGGATTACCAGTTATGCTGAGGTCCAGTATATGAAAAAAATCTGCACCATTCTGAATAGTGTCTGATAAGGCAGCAATATTTGCAGGGTCTACAGATGATGTAAAATCGGGGATTTTCATAAGCAAAAATAAAATAAAAGTTGATCTCTTTCTACTGCAATAATTCTATTTGGGAATATTCCCCTGGCTAATAATAATCAATAGTTCTAGGACGAGTCAAATAATTTGAGCAGAACTACCTTTTGATTATAAGCTACTATAATATTGTTTATTAAACTAAACTGTCCATCCTTCCCCGCAGAAAAAAATTAAATAAGCTGTCTCAAAAGTGAGGCAGTTTCTTTTTTTTAAAGTGTGCTGCAACAACACCGGCCATAGGCTAAAATGCTCTTCACTATCTTTAGTTTATGGGTTTCTTTTTGTAAGATGTTGGTGAAATTCCTGTTTCTCTTTTAAAAAGCCTGGAAAAGTAAGACATATTTTCAAATCCTAAGGCATAGGCTATTTCAGATACCGCTTTGTCATTAACTGTTAACCTGTTTTTCGCTTCATTGATCAGGGCTAAATGAATGAGATCCTGAGCAGTCCTTCCAGTTTCAATTTTCAGCAGGTCTGTAAGATAACGCCGCGAAATATGGAGCCTTTCTGCCAAGTCAGCTACAGCGGGCAAACCTTTATCAAGGGAGCCATCTTTAATATAGTCCAGCAATACCCTATTGAACTCTGTAACCGTTTTACCGGACAGCTGTTTACGGTTAATGAATTGCCTTTTATAAAACCGCTCTGCGAATTTCAGCATGGAATTGATGTTGGCTAAAATGATTTCCCGGCTAAATTCGTCTTCGTTATTATTGTATTCCAGTTCTATGGTGTTAAAAATATTCCAGACAACTTTTTCTTCCCTTGGTGCCAGGTGCAGGGCTTCGTTAGTTTCGTAATCGAAGAAAGCATACTTTTGGATCTCGTGGTAGAGTGGATTGCCGTTTAAAAAATCTTCGTGGAAAAACAGGATATACCCGTCCTCTTCAAATGCTAAGTTCCGCATTTCAGTAACCTGGCGAGGCTTCAGGAATATCATCGATCCCTTTTCGTGATCGAGTTTGGTGCGGCCATAAAGCATAAATCCGGCCTTTACCCGCTTTAGCCCAATCATATAACAATCGCTGGTAAACTCCGGGTGGTTAATCACCATATTTTCGCGTATCCTGATCAAAGCAATCAGCGGATGCTCAGGCGGTGCCATCCCGTTGGCAAACGCCAGTTCACTGAGAGACTTAAAATGTTGCATAGTATTATAAAGTTACAAATTAACGTAGAAAGAACCCGATCAATTTATCGGTAAGGCTTCCAAAGGGAGCATGAAGCAGGTCCATGCCATTCCAGCGGCCTTGCTCGTATATACCCTTGGCATGGCTAAGCGTGCGGAAGCCCTCTATGCCATGATATTGCCCCATACCACTGTCGCCTACACCACCAAAGGGAAGATCATCTTGCGCGATATGAAAGAACGTACCATTGATGGTAACATTACCGGAGGTGGTACGATCCAGCACCTTTCGTTTATCCGTATTATCATTACCAAAGTAATAAAGCGCCAGTGGCCTTGGCCGTGCGTTTACATAACCGATAGCATCTTCAATAGTATGATAAGAAAGTACCGGCAATATGGGGCCAAATATCTCTTCATGCGCTATCTTCATGTCATTGGTTACCCCCAGCACAATGGTTGGGGCAAGTGTGTGTGGCCGGTTTAAGGCATCGCTGGGTCTGTTACCCACTTCAATAACCTTTGCCCCGTGCAGGCGGGCATCGTTAAGCAGTCCCATCAACAGATCATATTGCTGATCATTTACGATCGAAGTATAGTCTGCACTCGTAGGACCATCAGGGTATGCAATTTTTACGCCATTGTCATAAGCCTTAATGAAGGCATCAATTTCTGTTTCGTGTACCAGTGCATAATCGGGTGCTATGCATGTTTGCCCGCCACTAAGCAATTTGCCGTATACAATACGGGATACAGCCTTTTGAAGCGGGTAGCCTTTAGCGATAATCACCGGAGATTTGCCACCCAGTTCGAGTGTAACCGGCACGAGGTTCTCGCTCGCGGCCTTCATTACCGAACGCCCTACCGAGGTACTGCCCGTAAAAACAAGATGGTCGAAAGGTAATTTAGAAAATGCTGAGCCATCGCTGTTTACAAGAGTTACCTGCTCTTCCGGGAAAATGTCTTTAAACATTGTTTCGATTACGGCGTTTGTGGCAGGTGTAAACTTAGAGGGCTTAAGCATTACCCGGTTACCCGCCGCAATTGCGGTAACAACCGGCATCAACGATAAATTGATGGGGTAATTCCAGGGGGCTATCACTCCTACAACGCCAAGTGGCTGATATTCTATCCGGGCTTTGCCAAACCGCATGTGCAATGCTACATGACGGCGGGTTCGCCGCATAAATTTGGGGAGATGGCGATCCAGGTATTTGATCCCTTCAACCACGCCTAATATTTCTACGACGGCTGTTTCGTGCCGCGACCGATGTCCAAAATCAGTATTGATCGCTTCTTCGATCTCTTTTCTTCGCGCGATCAGTGCAGCTTTAAACTTTCTCAAATCGGCTCTGCGCTGTTCAAGTGTGGGTGCGCCTTGACGTAAAAAGGCACTTCTCTGATTATTAAGAATATTATGAAGTTTGTCTGGTGCTGAGCCTAAAATATCTGTTGTCATGATCTTTCAATATTATAATGTAAGGAGAAAATGTGCCTATGACTGAAGCTGACTGGCATTTTCAGCCGGATTCACTAATCTGTATGCTATTTTAGGAAACAGGCGATTGGCCAGGTAAACCAATTTGGTGATACCGACACGTATAGTAAACTGATTATTTTTGATGCCGGCAATCAATGCATTCACCAGTTTTTCCGGAGAGATTCCTTTTGTCTCAACGTGTTCTGTCATACTTGTTGCCACCACAGGTGGTACTAGCTCAAACACTTTAAGCTTACTGCCAATTATTTTTAAATGATCTCTCAGTGCCACTGTATAAAAGCGCATGGCCGCTTTGCTGGCAGAATAGGTTGGGCCAAGATTTAATGGCACATAACTTAAGAGTGAAGAGGTATTGATTATGGCGCCTTCTTTCCTTGATTTCAGCATCTCGATGAACAGGTTGTTCAGGCGGATTACACCCAGGTAGTTGATGTCCATTTCATACTTGGCCAATTCAAAATGTTTATCATTGGCTATTCCCAGGTTCTGTGGGCCGCTCATCACGCCGGCATTATTATATAGGATGTCAATCCCTCCAAGTTGCTTAACCTGATCGAAAAGTAATTCTGCATCTTTGGCATCAGCTACGTCACTTTGTATCGCAGTTATAGCCGGATACGATCTTTTTGCAGCGTCTAATTTTGCCTGGTTTCTGCCGGTGATAATTACTTTGGCTCCATTAGCCAGAAACTGTTTTGTCGCTTCCAGACCAATACCTGCGGCACCGCCTGTAATCAATATTGTTTTTCCTTTTAGTTCCATGATTTTATAATTTTTAAGTTGTTTAATGACGTGTATACATCAATTATTTTAAATAACCGCATAAATACCTGTTAATGATGTTTCTTTAAATTTCGCTTTGGATACATCTTTATCATTGCATTTGATAATACAAATGTAGATCGATGCAATGCCACGGTTATAACCCAAAAGGTGGAATGTCTGACACAAAAAAACGGGTGAGCAGGTCGTAACAAATGCGATCCCGGTTTTTAACCGATAGCAAGTAAGATCCGCGGGGATATGAAGCGCATGCACTAAACGCTTATTTTAAACGATCAAAAAATTATTGAAGAGCCAGCAGGAACCAGATCCCCATCTAGCGCAAGTCTTAGCGCCCACTGCCTTGGCAAAAGCCTGACTTGGGCTTTCATTAAATCAACACATTAATCTCTAAAAAAATCTCAGCTAGTTAAATATAGTGAATGCACAAGTCGTCCACCCAGCTGCCTCCCCACTAAGACTTGCGCTAGTAAGAAGGGCAATATGTGGCGAATATTCTATTCATTTGTATTTTTTATCATTAAAAAATATTAGATTCGCAATGCAGTAAATGTCTTATTTTACTGTCATTATCGATCTATTTTTAAAATCATCACTTTACTAAACTAAATTAACAGCTATGAAAAATTTATTAAAGTACTTACTACTTTTAAACATTGTATTATTCTCTGCGGCTTGTCGCTCAGATAAGGATGGTCTTTTAGATGAACCACCAATTACGGCAACCACTGAATTCTACAAAAACGCAAACCAACTGGCTGCGACCTATGATCCTTCAAATACTGTAAGCCAAACGATAAGGGATCAGGTTTACGATTTATACAAGAAACAAAAGTGGGGCGACCTGGAAACGTTATTTATAAACAACAATTTAAACGGAAAATGGCCACCTGCAAACGGAGGTTTCAATACAGTAGATGATACACCAATCGCGATGGGACAAAAATACGATAGATACAGTAGTGCGATTGGAACCTATAGCGGAACAGGAGCTCCGACCTTGGGAGGAAGTTTTACCAGTCCAATCATCAATGGATCCGTATATACTTTCGGGCAAAGAGCCTTGAATCAACCGGAAAATGCTTATGATTTTTATTATGAAATCGAAGTTTTAAATAATTCATTAAATTTCAAAGGCCAAACAGCAGATATTATTCCCTGGTTTAATCAGATGGGCTATGGTAAGCAGACCATGTGGAAAATCCCGATCGATCCAGCGACTGGCTACCAAAAAACCTGGAATAAATTGGCCCAGGAAGGGTATATTAAAGTAACAATTAAGAAAAACCCGAGTGGAAAATACCCGGGAGCTGTGGGCGTAGTTATTGCACAATAAAATCATTTAGATGTATTCCATTTCAAAAAAAATATTCATTGAAAAACAGGTTTCTGTTGTCAAGAACACGTTCAGTAATGCAGAGATCGGTAACTCAGCAGAAGTAAAATTCAAATGTTGTAACTGTGGCCATGAAAATATCGTTAAAATAACACCTTATGAATCAGGCTTTCCGATTTTTCAATTGTACAATAACGAAAAGGTTTTAGCTAAAAATGAATTATTAAAGAATAAAATTGTCTCCGAAACCTCCATAAATTTGCTTCACTTTGGAGAATTGACAGTAAATGATTTACCAACATTGTACTTTGGAACAGATTGTCCGTCTTGCCATTCAAAATATATTTGTGTTTTTAGCTATGGTGAAAAACAACCTGGACTAACTTTGCTTACCATCTCCGGCGTATGGAAATATGACGAAATTTAACCCATCTAGCGCAAGTCTTAGTGCCAATGGTCTTAGTAAAAGCCTAACTTGGGGTTTCGATAAATCAATACATTAATCTCTAAAAAAATCCCAGCTAGTTAAATATAGTGAATGCACAAGTCATCC
>NZ_LMZQ01000008.1 GCF_001442625.1 Pedobacter ginsenosidimutans
CATCCAAAAGTGATAGAAGCGGCTAAAAAAGCGATCGACGATCATGGTTATGGAATGTCTTCGGTGCGTTTTATCTGCGGCACACAAGATGTACACAAAGAATTGGAGGCTAAAATTTCTAAATTTTTAGGTACAGAAGATACCATTTTGTATGCTGCTGCATTTGATGCCAATGGTGGTGTTTTTGAACCATTATTTAATGCAGAAGATGCCATTATTTCTGATGAATTAAATCACGCATCAATTATCGATGGTGTTAGACTGTGTAAAGCACAACGTTTCCGTTATAAAAATGCAGATATGGAGGATCTGGAAAAACAATTAATCGCAGCCAAAGATTGCAGACATAGAATCATTGTTACCGATGGTGCTTTCTCTATGGACGGATCAGTTGCTCCATTAGATAAAATTGCAGATCTGGCTGATAAATATGAGGCATTGATTATGATCGATGAATCGCATTGTACAGGTTTTATTGGTAAAAACGGTCGCGGAACACACGAACATTTCAATGTAATGAACCGTATAGATATCATTACCGGTACTTTAGGTAAAGCTTTAGGTGGTGCATCTGGTGGTTTTACTTCAGGTAAAAAAGAAATTGTTGATATGCTCCGTCAACGTTCACGCCCGTATTTGTTCTCTAATACCCTGGCGCCAGCAATTGCAGGTGCATCTATCGCAGTATTAGATATGTTAAGCGAAACCACGTCGTTAAGAGATAAATTAGAAAATAACACGAAGTATTTCCGTGAGAAAATGACTGAGGCCGGTTTCGATATTAAACCAGGTTTCCATCCAATTGTTCCGGTAATGTTGTACGATGCAAAAATTGCACAACAATTTGCCGCTAAAATGTTAGAAGAAGGTATTTATGTAATCGGGTTCTTTTATCCGGTTGTGCCTCAGGGCAAAGCGAGGATCCGTGTACAGTTATCAGCCGGACATGAGCAACATCACTTAGATAAAGCGATTGCCGCATTTACTAAGGTCGGGAAAGAATTGGGGGTAATTTAAAACCTGCCTATCTACGATAACTATAAAAGCCGCTTAAAGCGGCTTTTATAGTTTATGGGTTCATTTTCTTTTATAATGGTATTGTAAACAGATTATTTGAACTCGCCAACCCTGAAATTATTGGATAATTTGCCGTATATTTGAAGCCATGTTACAGGACAAAATAACACAATATACCGATAAAATTAATGCTTTCGTAACTGAAAAAGCAGACGAGTTAGAGCAATTCCGCATCAAATATTTAGGAAGCAAAGGCATAATCAAAGAGATTTTCGACGAATTCAAATCTGTTTCTGTTGAAGAAAAAAGATCATTGGGTAAAGTTTTAAATGAGTTTAAGCAACTTGCCGAATCAAAATACCTCACCTTAAAAGAATCTACAGAAAGTGCCGAGGTGAAAACTGAAAACGCACAACAAGATTTAACTTTGCCGGGTGAAGGTTTCGAGATTGGTTCGCGCCACCCTTTAGCTTTAGTGCGCCGCGAAATTGTAGAGATTTTTGCTAAACTTGGTTTTACAGTAGCAGAAGGTCCTGAAATTGAAGATGATTGGCATAATTTCTCTGCGCTAAATTTCCCTGAAGAGCATCCTGCAAGAGACATGCAAGATACTTTCTTCATTAAAAAAGGTGGAGAGAAAGGCGATATCGCATTGCGTACGCATACTTCTTCTGTACAGGTTCGTATGATGGAGCAGGGCCAACCGCCATTCAGGGCAATTATGCCAGGCCGTGTTTACCGTAACGAGGCCATTTCTGCACGTGCACACTGCTTTTTCCATCAGGTAGAAGGTTTGTATGTTGATGAAAATGTTTCATTTGCCGATTTAAAGCAAACCTTATTTTATTTCGTTCAGGAGTTATACGGAGAAGGTACAAAAGTGCGTTTCCGTCCATCATATTTTCCGTTTACAGAGCCATCTGCAGAGATGGATATTTCATGTACTATTTGTAAAGGTGCAGGCTGCCAATTTTGTAAATACAGTGGTTGGGTAGAGATTTTGGGCTGTGGTATGGTAGATCCCAATGTTTTGGAAAACTGCGGTATCGATTCGAAAAAATATAGCGGTTTTGCATTTGGAATGGGAATAGAACGTATTACCAACCTGAAATACGAAATTAAAGATCTGCGTTTGTTCTCTGAGAACGATGCACGTTTCTTAAAGCAATTTAAATCTGCTTTAATTTAATGATGAAGTATTTATATAGCATATTGTTTGTTCTGGTACTTGCTACAGGCTGTGGCAAAGATGAAGGTTACATTCCTAATGTGCCTGTGAATTATAATGTAACACTTCAAGAGTTTTCCATTAAACAGAAAGATAATGTTATGCTAGTAGCTGATCGGGGTGTTGGCGGTTTAATTATTGTGAGAATATCATCCAACAATTATGTAGCATTTGATCGTTGCAGTACCGTAAATCCAGAGAAAATTTGTAAAGTAGTGCCCGATGATAGTGGATTTACCGCAACCGATCCATGTTCGGGCGCAAAATTTTCACTGCTTGATGGTAGTCCACAAAAGGCACCCGCAGAAAGAAGCTTAAAAGCATACAATGTTTCTTTGCAAGGCAACACACTAATACACGTAAGCAATTAAAATGGAAGCTGAAAAAATAAAAGAAACAGTAAAAAAGGCTGCCAAAGAACTATTTAGAAAATATGGTTATCATAAAACCAGTGTAAACGAAATTGCTAAAAAGGCACGTATTGCCAAAGCAACGATTTACAAATATTTCGAAAGTAAAGAACAAGTGCTGGATAGTATCCTGATGGATTACCTTGATCAGAATCTTCACGAAATCCTGCATAATAAATTAAGCTACGCATCAGAAGAGGAGCATTTAAAAGCATTGGTGATGAAAACCAGCCGTTTATCTTTTACGGCCTGTAATGAGTTTATCGGGTGGGATTTTGTTCGTGAAAATGCAAACTCACAGGAGTTTTTAAAACATTTATCAGATCAGCTAGAGGCATTGTTATTGGCCGCTTACCTGCAATTGGATAACTTTAAGAATAACCCTGCAAGAAGAGAAGGATTGGCCTTTCTGCTGAAAGCCAGTAAGAGCATAGTATTTTCATTTGCATTTACTTCAGTTAGCGATTCTGACGTTCGTAAGAACTTTGTAAGTTTCCAGAAAGAAATATTGCCATTTTTGGTAAAAGCAGCACTTTAAATAGAAAAGTCTTTAATAACAGGTTCGTCCTCGACCGGAGCCTGGTGGAGTGGAGAGATCTAAATCAAAAGTGCTCTCCATATAGATTTAGCTTCGCTGAGTACTTTGTGGTTCTCGGCTGCATTGCACCCGATAGCTATCGGGTTCGCTCGAAATGACGATATCTCGCATCCAATCACCAATTCAGTCTCTGCTACTGATTATAATAATCTTTCATCTTAAATTTTTGAACAGTTCTTTTTATTTTTCCATCAACAAATTTTTGCGTAATCACCGTAACGTTATCTGCAATGCTCGAATCTTCAATTACCGATGAATCTTCGTAAAGCACATTTTTGGTATCATATTTATAGTTGATGGTTTTGTCAAAACAGCATCCATCTTTTTGATGAATAGAAACCTGTTTTGTTTTTTTATCAATATCGAACATGCCCAGGTTTTCGCTTGCCAGTTTGGTAAGTTCTTTATTCAGTAGAAATTTGTTTTCTTTTGATGATAAATAAATGTTGTAAGATGGACTGGCATAAGCACCATTGTTACCATTTCTTATGGCGATGTCTTCTGAACCGTCAAAATTAAAATCACCAAAAATTAAAGGTGTTTGGTATTTGCCTAAATCGAGCCATCCGAGTTTGGCATTTTGGTTTTCAGTTAAGCCAAAATCCAGATCTTCAGAATGGAAGGTATCTACTTCTCTATCTGTGGCCTTTTCGTAAATAATAATTGTAGCTTTTCCGCTGCAAGCATTACCTTCACATTTATCAACAAAAATTTTGGCCTTGTATTGTTCAGAGCTGTTATTGGCCAAGAATTTAAACTGTGCTTTCGAAGTATTGGCAATCAGTAAAATACCGCAAAAGATAATCAAACTTTTCATTAAATATTTTTTGGTAAAATTACATCAATATCAGCCCGTAAAAAGTTAAAAAAGGTTAACGTTTTCTTTTGCGGGTTTCGATATAGCTTTGAACTGCAGATTTTGTAGTAAGCCAATCTCTACCTTCTTTGTAAGCATCTATTTTACCTTGCCTCGCTAACAAACTCACGTACTCTTGCCCATACGGAACATCAGGTTCCGAAACGATATGCGATATGGGTTCGTAATCTCCGTACGTGTTTCCCGGCAATGCATTTATGTAGATGTTTAACGAGCGCTCCAGGGCCTGCAGCATTAACAAACAAAGCTTATGGTAATTGCCCTTGTTGGCTTGGTTAAGTGCCTCGTAGTATTTCTTTCTGTCGTTTTTGAGGATAATAGCAGGAGGGAAGCCATTTCGCATGAGTAGTAAATTCATGGCAAGCCTTACCGTGCGGCCATTTCCATCAAAAAAAGGATGAATCCAAACCAATTTATGATGAAAAATAGTAGACAATAGGATATCATTTAATCCTAATGGGTTATCATTAATGAAGCCAATTAATTCATCTAATAGATCAGAAACCTTGTTAGCATTTGGCGGTGTAAAATTTGCACCAACAATACGAACACCACCATTTCTTAAGCGGCCTGCATAATCATCTTCAATACTTCTGAGCACTAAGCCATGAAGCGATAAAATATCGATACTTCTAAGCGCATAGTTTTTGTTGACTAAGGTATAGAGGTAATCGATGGCTTTTTCGTGGTTATAGGCTTCGAAATGCTCCCTCAATGATTTGCCTTTAACGGTCATACCTTCTTGTAAAACCATTTGGGTTTCTTTCAGGCTTAAGGTGTTTCCTTCTATGCTATTGGAGTTGTAAGTCCATTCTAAGGTGAGGTCTTCTTTGATGCGGTGTAACGCGCTATTGGGCAGTGGCCTTGAGGTTTCTAACCTGGCTTTTTTTTCGTACAACCTATCTATTTGAGGTAGTAGTTCTTCTAAATCGCTTAAATCGAATTCCCACATACCCAAATATATTAATTATCGGTTGGATTTAAAAATTTACTTATCCGATATTAAAGACTTTTATCCAAAAAAATGATAGCTTGATTTGCTACCATTTAATAACCCTCTTTATTTAGTTATTCCCATTTAAATACCTTTACCGCAACGGCATAAATACCAATGCCCCAAAGTAATAGGATCATAATCTGGAATTTAACATCCCATAAACCCAAGCCTTCAAAAGCTACTTTACGCATGGCATCGTTTAAATAGGTAAGGGGTAAAGCTCTGCTAATGGGCTGTAACCAACTTGGAAAAGCTTCTATAGAAAAAAATGTTCCCGAAAGTAAAAACTGTGGTAAAGTAACGATGTTCGAGATGGGTGGTACCATACTTTCGTTTTTGGCAATGCCTGAAATGATAAAGCCAAAACCCATGAAAACAATCACACCAAGCGTAGCCAGTATAAGCATATTGACGACGGTGAGCGCACCATGTACGAGTGTAAAGCCAAAAAAGAAATGACCTATCAAAATGATAAACAATGCGCCAATTAAGGCAAAACCAATGCGGGCAATACCTTCGCCGATTACAATACTCGATCGTTTAACAGGTGTAGCAAAAAAGCGTTTAATTACCAGGGTTTGGCGCAGACTTAAAAAAACGAATGCAGTTCCGAAAACACCTGTGCTTAATAGCGAGAAACCCAACTGCCCAGGAAGTATAAAATCGATGGTTTTATATTCGCGGCCAGTAATAGTGCTTTCTTTTATCTCTGCTACTGTCGGTTTTAAGGTTTTATCGTAAAAAATATTATTTAAAACCGATTTTAAAATCCCGCCTTTATCTCTCGATGCAGAGGTGTATACTACGTTGACTGAATAAGCAGCAGAATTTACTTTTCTATGCACATCAATCATAGCGTCAACATTGCCTTTTTCTAACAGTTTGTCGAACTCAGCTTTCGATTTATCTTTAACCAGGCGGATCATTCCTGTTTTTTCCAGCATGCCCATTACCGGGTTGTTTACATCAGAGCCTGGTGTTATCCCCACATCGATGCGTGTTCCGCCACCACCTAAAAATCCGAAGACTAAAATAAATATTAAGGGAAAAGCAAGGGTAAATACCACTGCCGATGGGCTTCTCATAATCGATCGGAAACTCGCTTTGGCAAGGGCAAGGGTTGCTGTGGTGTTACTGTAACCTCCAGCCCCTGAAGGGGAGTTTGAATTTCTTTCGTGTATATCTTTTTGCATATTAGTTCTGCTGGATTTTATTTTTTAAAAATGTATTAAGCACTAGGTTTCAAGTTCCCACTTCTGGAGACTAGGGGCTTATTCTCTCCATTCCTGGCCGGTAAGGTTGATGAAAACATCTTCCAGATTGGCCTTTTTAACCTCTTTTTTGCGTTCAAAACCGCTGCTCACTAATTTATCTATTAAATTATCAGGAGTGTCCAGCGCGATAATCTGTCCGCGTTCTACGAAAGCAACGCGATCGCAAAGCTGCTCCGCCTCATCCATGTAGTGCGTGGTAATTACAACGGTAGTACCTGCATTACGGATTTCGGTAATCAGATCCCAGAGATTTCTTCTGGCCTGTGGGTCTAAACCCGTTGTAGGCTCATCCAAAAAAATAATCTTGGGTTGGTTGATTAATGTAGTGGCTATAGAGAAACGCTGTTTCTGTCCGCCAGAAAGTGCTTTGTATTTGGCTTTGGCTTTATCCTGAAGGTTTACTTTCTCCAGCATTTCCATCGGTTTGATGTTGGCACCATATAAACCAGCAAAAAGTTCGATCAGTTCGATGAGATTCAGATTTGGGTAATAACCAGCTGCCTGTAGCTGTACACCGATAATCTGTTTAATATCCTGCGGCTGTTTGTCGACAGAAAAACCATCGACGATAATTTCGCCGGAGGTTTTATCCCTTAGGGTTTCAATAATTTCGAGGGTAGTGGTTTTTCCGGCGCCATTAGGGCCAAGCAAACCAAAAATCTCATGCTCGTAAACTTCAAAGCTAAGCCCTTGAACGGCCACGAAATCATCATATTTTTTTACCAGGTTTTTAACACTAATAATGGCTTTTTTTGTTTCCATATTGCGAATGTAAGCAGCTTTAAATGAATAGAGAATGAATTTGTAGATGGATAACCGAAAATGTCGGTAAAATGATGTTTGTAGTAGGTAAAAACATTAATTGGTGCTCTTTTTGGTTAAAATGATCACATCGCGATCAATTGAGTCTATTTTATAAGTGCTTTTTGTCTTGTTAAAAGCTTCGTCGAAAACAATTTGATCTTTTAGAAAACTAAACTTTCCTTTTGTATTTATACTGTCGTCAGGAATAACATACGATTCTCTATAAGTGCGATCGTATTCCATTCTGTGTTTCCAGGGGTTTTGGTATTGGCGTACCTTTTTTCCCATAAAGGTTCCATTGGTTTTAAGCGATACCCAGTAGGTAGTTTTTAGATCATATGATTCAGCACTCCACGCGGTGTCTGGTTTCTTTGTCGCGCTAAATTTATAGATTAACCCATATTGTATTTTCTCTACAAATTCCCTGTTATTGGTTACTGAATTTTGAAGCCTGAAATTGGCATTTGTGCCATAGAGGGTGTCTAAGTTTTTATTTGCGGCAAATTTCCAGTTCGCATAAATGTAATCTTTAGCGTTAAGTACTTCATTTATTCTTTTTATATAGATTGTGTCGATGCTAGTAGCTGCCCCCTTTCCCTGTCCGCCGCCAAAAGGGTTATGTCCTTCTATGTTGTAACTCAAAAATCCTTCTTTTTTTATAATTTCAGAAAAGTGAAGGGGAGGAGCTTCCATTATGAAGATTTCGGGTATGAAAAATTTACTATAGCGGAGTTCTTTTAAATAAAACTTGCCATTTGCATCGGTGATAGCTTCGCCTACTGAACAGCCAACAACAGGTTTGTTCTGATAATCCAATATAGTGCCTGTGATTGCCGGTCTCGACAATCTGGAAATACAGGAGCTGAACAAACACAATGAAACAGCAATACACGCAATAAAAAGGTTTTTCAACATGTTCTAATTTAAATAAAAAAACACTGCCATAAATATGAGCAGTGTTTTAATGCTTTAATAGAAAGACTTGTGTTTTACCAGGTTAATTCGCCCTTCATTACATCAACAAAATCATCGAATAAGTAACGCGAATCGTGTGGGCCTGGAGAGGACTCAGGGTGATATTGAACCGAAAATGCTTTTTTACCTTTAACACGGATACCTTCGATAGATTTATCATTTAAGTTAACGTGGGTAATCTCTACTTTATCAGAATTTCTAACCTCATCAGGAATTACACCAAAACCATGGTTTTGTGAAGTAACCTCGCAGTGGTTTTTGATAATGTTTTTTACCGGATGGTTTAATCCGCGGTGACCGTTAAACATTTTCATGGTACCAATACCGTTCGCTTCGGCCAATAACTGGTGACCTAAGCAGATCCCGAACAATGGTTTGTCAACTGCTAAAATCTCCGTGATCGTTTCTACTGCATAAGGCATCACCGATGGATCGCCAGGGCCATTAGAAATGAAATAACCATCAGGGCTGAATTTTTCCATTTCGGCAAAAGTAGTTTTAGCCGGGAAAACCTGAACGTAGATATCGCGGTTTTCGAAATTGCGCAAAATGTTTTTCTTGATACCTAAATCTAAAGCAGCAACTTTTAAGCTTGCTTCAGGGTTGCCGTAAAAATATGGTTCAGTTGTGCTTACTTTAGAAGAAAGCTCTAAACCTTCCATTGAGGGTACTTCGGCCAGTTTCTGTTTTAATTCTTCAAGATCGGTAATCTCAGAAGAAATAATCGCATTCATTGCGCCTTTATCTCTAATGTGACGAACCAATGCACGAGTGTCGATGTCAGAAATGGCAACCAGGTTATCATTCTGAAAATAATCCTGAATAGATTCTGTTGCTTCTTTACGGCTATAAACGATGTTGTAATTTTTGCAGACTAAACCAGCAATTTTGATCGAACCCGATTCGATTTCATCTTTGTGAATACCGTAATTGCCAATATGCGCATTGGTGGTAACCATTATCTGTCCGAAATAACTTGGATCAGTAAAAATTTCCTGGTAACCTGTCATCCCGGTATTAAAACAAATTTCGCCAGTAGTGGTGCCAATTTTTCCGGCCGCTTTGCCGTAAAAAACTGTGCCATCGGCCAGTAATAAAATCGCAGGTAACTTGGTGTAGTTAGTCATGGTAATTACAATATGGATTTTGATTTAAAAAAGAGTTGAAAAAAGAATGGCTTTCGGCATTAAAGCCGTTTTTGCTGGGTGCAAAAAAAGATGAATATATCCCTTCCATTTCGGGGTACAAAGATAGAGTTTTAGATTGGAAATGTAAAGAGAAAAGTGAAATAAGGTTGGAGGTGTAGGGTATAAGGTATAAGGCTGATTCCCCCTAAACCTTAAACCTTTTACCTTATGCCTTTTTAAAGAAAAAACAATACTTTTGGCAATACAAAACAAATCCCATGTCGGTACATAAAGAAATCAAACGCATCACCACGCACACTTTACAGGAAATGAAGCAACGCGGTGAAAAAATATCTATGTTAACAGCCTACGATTACTCGATGGCTACCATTTTAGATGATGCAGGATTAGACGTTCTACTTGTAGGCGATTCGGCTTCTAATGTAATGGCCGGTCATGAAACAACTTTGCCTATTACACTAGATCAGATGATTTACCATGCTGCCTCGGTAATCAGGGCAGTTAAACGTGCTTTTGTTGTTGTCGATTTACCTTTTGGCTCTTATCAGGGAAATTCAAAGGAAGCTTTGAACTCAGCGATAAGAATTATGAAAGAATCGGGCGCACACGGTGTTAAATTGGAAGGCGGTGAAGAAATTATCGAATCGGTTCAACGTATTATCACGGCAGGAATACCTGTAATGGGGCATTTGGGTTTAACACCTCAATCCATTTATAAATTCGGAACATATACGGTCCGCGCTAAGGAAGAAGAAGAAGCAAATAAGTTAAAAACTGATGTTTTGGCATTACAGGCTGCGGGCTGTTTTGCTATCGTATTAGAAAAAATTCCTGCTGCTTTAGGTAAAGAAGTTACAGAAAGCTTGAATATCCCTACTATTGGTATTGGTGCAGGGCAAGACTGTGACGGTCAGGTTTTAGTTGTAAATGATATGATTGGCTTAACAAAAGGGTTTAAACCGCGTTTTTTACGTCAGTATATTAATTTATACGATGAAATTTTGGGCGCAGCACAGTCGTACATCCGTGATGTAAAAGCAAACGATTTCCCGAACGAAAAAGAACAGTATTAACCCCAAACCCCTAAAGGGGCTTTATTACATGAGGTTAATATTTAAAAAAATAAATCAATATATAATTTAAATTTAAGTTCCCCTTTAGGGGCGGAGGGGTTAAATGCCAATTACCGATAACGACATCCTTTTTGAAGACAATCATTTAATCGCCATTAATAAAAGAGCGGGTGATATTGTGCAGGTTGATGAAACCGGCGATGAGCCTTTGGATGAACAGGTGAAAAAGTATATCGCTAAAAAGTACAATAAGCCAAATGGTGCTTTTTTGGGGGTGGTACATCGTTTAGATCGGCCAGTAAGTGGTGTAATCTTATTTGCTAAAACGAGTAAGGCTTTGGAACGGATGAATGCTGTTTTTAAAAATAGAGAAGTAAAGAAAACCTATTGGGCAGTGGTGAAGAACAAGCCAGAGAAAGAGTCGGCTACTTTGATCCATTGGCTGGTTAAAAACCCGCAGAAAAATGTGGTTTCTTATTACAATACAGAGGTTACTGGTAGCCAGCGTGCTGAGCTTTCTTACAAAGTAAAGGCGAAGGTTGGCGATTATTACCTCTTAGAGGTAGATCCCTTAACCGGACGTTCGCACCAGATCAGGGTTCAGCTCTCATCAATGGGGTGCCCGATTATGGGTGATAATAAATATGGCTATCCCCGCGGAAGCAGAAAAGGAAGTATCTGTTTACATGCCCGCCGTTTACAGTTTATACACCCGGTTAAAAAAGAACCCGTAAATATATTTGCCAGGCTGCCTGTTGATGGTTTTTGGGAACGCTTTGAAGATTTATAGCACAACATATTTAATATAATTAAGATATCCGATCACAATATTTAAGTATTTGATCGGATTTTTTATGATTTGGCATCATATTTCGTCTGTTCAGGACTAAAAACCAAATTAATCATGAAAAACACCATCTTATCTATCGCTGCAGCAGGCTTACTGGCTTCTACATTGGTTTCGTGCGATAGCACTAAAAAAACGGAAACAACCAAAGACTCAAGCGAAATTTCAGCTAATGGAGACACCATTACTAAAACAACTACAAAAACAACTGAAACAGTTAAAACCGATGCTCCAACTTTCTCAAGTGAAGAGGTAAACAAAGGGCTTGCTGAATATGCTAAACTTAAAGACGAATATGTTGCGGCTGTGAAAAGTAAAAATGCTACAGAAATTAAAGCGTTAAGCGACAAGTATACCGCCTGGGCAAATCAGGCAACAGGCTGGGCAAGTAAGCTAAAGCCAGATGAAATACAAAAATACTCTGATTATATGCTTAAGTTAAGCGAAGAATGGAGTACTGCGGCTAAGGATGCTTTAAAGTAATTTTAAAATAATAAGAAAACTGGTCATAATGCAGACTAGAAACTGTCACGTTGAGCCTGTCGAAACGCCTTAAATATATTTTAAAGTGTCCTTCGACAGGCTCAGGATGACAATTCTTTCTTAAGTATGCACCCTCTTTTATTTACAATCAATTTTGTTAAAAGTCATCGATTCATCAAACTTTAGTTTGTTTAGGTCTTTGAACTTGGTTTCTCCTTTTACTTCCTGTACATCGCCAAACCCCTCTGCTAGCTGATCACCCTTTTTCAAAAAAGCCACTTCCCTAATTGATGTTTTGCCTTCAGACTGAAAAGTATAGTTTGCAATTATGGTATCGCCTTTAACAATTCCGGCTATAGTGCCTGCATTTTTATCTTTTTCGTATAAATTATAACCTAGTGTACCAGCTACCTTATTATCCGCTGTTTTTAACGATAGGGTGGCCGTATCTCGGTTTTTAATGTACTGGTAGCACCGAATAGAATCGGGGCTTGCCGTTGCATTGGTTACTATGGTAGAATCTATTTTGGTCTGTGTTTTTTTTGCCGTGCCGCCCTGGCACGATGCCATCATTAAAGTGGCTACTCCTAGCATTGGGATGATGTTTTTCATTAGGATATATCTTTTCTTATCGGATTGATTTTTTATTATTAAGCAAAGCCCTTGCCAAAAAGATTCGTCGACCTCTGTGCCCATCTTTACATCGGACTTAAACTATCCTAAATATATGAGCTATGTGATAAGCTTATCACGGAAGTTTCATTTAAAAAAATAACGAAATACTGGTTCCTTTGTGTTCTTCAGATTTAATATCGACCTCTATTTTATGGAACCGGGCAATACTTTGCACAATGGCCAGCCCCAAGCCAAAGCCATTTTCTTCGGTATTTCCCCTTTTAAACCGATCGAAAGCATTTTCTACCAGTGCCGGGCTCATACCCGATCCGGTATCGCTAATGGTGAGAATATAATTTTCGGCTTCTGTTTTATCTGTTACAGCAATCGTACCCCCCTCAACATTGTACTTTATCGCATTATTAATGATATTGATTAAAAGGGTATGTATCAGTGCTTTATTGCCAGTAAAGTGAAAGTCTTTTGAAAGGTGGACATTATAACTGATGTTTTTATCTGCTATTCGATCTTCCAGATCTTCATATATATCATCGATTTCCTGTTTGAGACTAATTTCTTCGGTTTTGAGGTACTGATTGTTTTCTACCTTTGAAATGAGCAGCAAACTGTTGATAATTACCTTTAAACGGTTTAAGGTTTTTAAAGAGGCGTAGATTTTGTTTTCGTGCTCTACCGGAATATCTGGCGTGTTAAGCATATTTTCGAAGCGCGTGCTTAGAATTGAAATGGGGGTAAGCAGCTCATGCGAAACATTAGCAATAAACTGCTTTTCTAAAGCGAAAAGTGTATTTATTTTACGCATTAAAGAGTTTATACTATTATCAAGGATTTTAAAATCACTGGTACTGGTGGGGATATTCTGGTAATTGTAATGGGAAGGATCATCAACCAAGTTGATTTTTTTGTCGATAATGCGATAAAATGGCTTGAGTAAAAAATTAGAGAAGGTAAAATCAGCAACCAGCGTAATGAGCAACGCTGCAACGAGTACAATGAGCATATAAAAGCGGATCGAATTTTTAATCGATTGGAGCGCCGTCATCGTTTCCCCAATTTCCAGGTTGTACCAGTTTGTATGGTAAGAGAATTTATAGTTTAAAATGCGGTATACCTCAATATCGCCCTCTATCTCTCTTTTTTCGGTAAATACCTTCGCGGTAGAATCTTTTTGATTATCGGGTATATCCGTTAACACAATAAATTCTTCCTTTAAAATATTGTAGTCGGTAAATGATTGTTCTTTGTTTAAAAGGCTGTCGATCTCATTATCATTTAAATTTTTGATGATTTTGTTCTTCTTTTTGATTAAACGGTTATCAAGCTGGTTGTAGGCAAGTCTGTCTAACGAGAATAAAATGATAGCCCCCAACACCAAGATGATGGCGATTTTGGTTACTGCATTGTATAAAGAAAACTTAACCTGTAACTTCATTTTGTTTAATGGTTCATTGGTTCAATTGTCATTCGTTCATTGATAGATCGACGCTTAACTTCTGACTTCAGACCTCCGGCTTCCCGACGCTCTAGCAATTGATCCTATAGCCAATACTCCTTACGGTTTCAAACCAATCTGTTGCACTAACTGCTGCAAGTTTTTTTCGCAGGTTTTTAACATGAACATCAACAAAGTTGGAATCAGAATTAACTTCTAAAATATCACCCCAAACATGTTCGGTTAAACTCATTCTCGATACCACACGGTTTTTGTTCAATACCAAATAGTTGAATATTTCGAATTCCTTTTTGGTTAGATTTAATCTCTCATCACCAAATGAAACGGTCCTGTTCTGAATGTTGAGCAAAAAATTATGAATGTTTACCTCATTTTTCTCTAACTTGTGTTTTCTTCGGGTAATGGCATGCATACGCGCTAAAAGTTCATTTAAAGAAAATGGTTTGGGTAGATAATCATCTGCACCTTCATCAAGACCTTTAATCCGGTCATCAACAGCACTACGGGCGGTTAAGATAATTACAGCATCATCACGATCTTTCATGGTTTTTAACTGTTTTAAAATTTCAAAACCATCACCATCTGGCAAACCTAAATCGAGTAAAATGAAATCATAATTGTTTACAAATATTTTTTCCTCCGCAGAAGATTTTTTCCAGGCATGCTCTACAATAAATCCTTCTTTACTTAAGAATTCATCCATTTCAAGCGCCAGGCTTTTTTCATCTTCAACTATGAGTACATTCATTTCAGTTAACCATTAGTAGTTTTAATCTCTCAGCTTTTTACGCTATGCGCTTTGCTTTTACCCTGCAACTAAGTTAATATTTTTTAAGATGATCGCACAAGCTTCTTCAATTTCTTCTTTGGTTATAATTAAAGGAGGGGCAATGCGCATAGAGTTGCTGCAATGTAAAAACCAGTCTGATAAAACACCATCTAAAATGCAGGCATCAATGATTTTTTTATTGATCCCGAAATTTTCAAATTCAACCGCCAACATTAAACCTTTTCCCCTAATTTCTTTAATGGCAGGATGTTGAAGGAGTTGTTTAAACAATTGCCCTTTTTCTTCTACTTCATCAACAATGTGATTATCAACCAAGGTGCGCAAAGTAGCCAATCCAGCAGCGCAACAGACTGGATGCCCCCCAAAAGTAGTCATGTGGCCTAGGATTGGGCTGTGCGATAACACCGACATGATTTCCAACGAACTGATAAAGGCCCCAATTGGCATTCCACCACCAATTCCTTTCGCCAGGAGCAGCACATCGGGCACAATATTATAATGCTGAAAGGCGAACATTTTACCGCTGCGGCCGAAGCCAGATTGTATTTCGTCGAAGATTAATAAAGTTCCGGTTTCTGTGCATTTGGTCCGCAAAGCCTGCATGTAGCTTAAATCGGCTACCCGAATTCCGGCTTCACCTTGTATAGGTTCGATAAAAACAGCAGCAATTTCTGTGGTAATTTTTTCGAGATCAGCAACGTTATTATGTTGAATAAAACTTACATGTGGCAAGAACGGGCCATAGCCGGAGGAATAGAAATCGCTTTCCATTAAACTTTCGGCACCCTGCGTACTCCCGTGGTAAGCATTTTTGCAGGCAATAAACCCTTTACGGCCAGTATAACGTTTGGCTAGTTTCATGGCGCCTTCTACAGCCTCGGTTCCTGAGTTTAAAAAATAGGTGCAGCTTAAGCCTTGAGGTAAAATATCGGCAAGGGCTTTGGCAAAATTTACCTGGGGCGTTTGTACATATTCACCATAAACCATCAGGTGCATATAGGTTTCTGCCTGCTCTTGAATGGCTTTCACTACCGCGGGGTGGCAATGGCCAACATTACTAACACCGATACCCGCAATTAGATCGATGTGTTTTCTGTTTTGGGCATCGTAAATGTAAATTCCTTTAGCCCTTACAAATTCGAGCATAAGCGGCTCCGGGGAGGTTTGTGCATTGTGTTGTAAAAACAACTGACGTTGGGTAAGCATGGCACAAAAGTACGGAAATGAAAGAGTGCTTTAAAACAAAAAAGACCTACATTGCTGTAAGTCTTTTTCTTTATTGCCTTTGGCCGCCTTTAAATCTATTGAGTAACTCGCGTTTAAAACCTTCCTGCGCCCGGTAAAACTTTCCAACAATTTTTATCGGCAATACCGATTTAAGTTTGTTGTAATATTTTTTATCAAGATTAAGGTCTTTTTGCTTGAAGTCGAATTCGCTTGTAATTAAACTTTGTACCTGTGCATCGGTTAGGTTATCTATTTCAGTAGTTTTTCTGAAAGAGATCATTTTCTGCATGCGTTCTTTGCGCAAGGCGTTTTGTTCTGCCTGCATATCGTTATAAATCGGCCAGAAAATCTTAGCCTCTTCTGGTGATAAATCCAGTTTTTGAGTGAAAAAAGCTATTTTAAGTGATTCTATTTCCTCTCCCTTTGGTTTTTGTGCCAATAGGGTTGTGGGTAATAAAAACATTAAAGCAACAAAAAGTAAATTCTTCATTTCTGTATTAATTATTTAGTTCCTGAGATAAATCACTTGACGAGAAATTACTCAAGATGTAGTTTTCCATTTCTGTATCTGACGCAGAAGCAGTTTTTATATTAGATGATGTAGTATTTTGCGCTTCCAAATGATCGATGATCGTACTTTCGTCAATATCATACAATAGTTGTTCGTTTATTGCTTCTGCAGATTGTGTTTGCTGAACTGCCATGGTAGAACCGTTCTGGTAAAAATAAACGCCAAACGAAGCCATTAATAAGAAACAGGCCGCACTTGCATATTTAACAATGCTACGTCTCCATAAAGGAATAATTTTGGTCTCCTTTTTAGGTTCCGATGCCGCAATCCTATCGGCAATTCTACGCTGCAGGGTGTCGAAATAATTTTCGGGTACTGCAAAGGCCTGATCTGCCTTAGGTATTTCAGACAAGGCAATTCTAGTTTGTATTCGTTCCGTTAAATCTTCAAAATAATTCTGCGGAACTTCAAAATTATTGTTACTTGTTTTCTGTTTCAATCCATCTAAAAAGACAGCAGAAAAAATAGCCTCATCACAATTTTCGAAATATCCATCAGGAACGGAGAAAGGATTACGTTTCCCAATTGCTGCAAGTGCAGGGGCTTCGTTCATCCAATCGTTATTTTCTATATTTTCGTTCATCACAGATATATGATACAATTAAAGTGAAAAGGTTTAATAGTCTATTTCATCATTTGTAATAAAAGCTTCAATTTTTTTTGCAGCGATGTGAAATGATGCTTTTAAAGCCCCTACAGAGGTACCTAATACTTCCGAAATCTCTTCATATTTCATATCGTCGAAATATTTCATGTTAAAGATAATCCGTTGTTTTTCAGGGAGGGTAAGGATTGCTTTTTGCAGTTTAAGCTCAAGTTTATCGCCATTAAAATAAGATGAGGCAACTAAGTTGTCGGCAAGCTCGGATGATACTTCATCTAAAGGTGTATTGTTCCGTTGTTTTTGCTTATTTAAGAAAGTGATGGATTCGTTGGTGGCAATACGGTAAATCCAGGTATAAAGCTGAGAGTCGCTCCTAAATTTATCGAGGTTTTTCCAAACTTTAACAAATACTTCTTGTAAAAGATCGTCGCAATCGTCGTGGTTTAATACCAGCCTGCGGATGTGCCAGTATATTTTTTGCTGGTATTTTTTTAGCAACAGGTTAAAGGCTTCATTACGCGTGCGCTCAACAGCGAACATTGCAAGAATTTCTGAATCTTCAACTTGTTTCATTATTTTTTAGATGTGAGATACGAGATATGAGACGTGAGATTCGCTTAGACACAACGTCTCAAATCTCACATCTAATTTCTCATATCTAATGTCTTAAATCTATTTTTTTCTGCCGATTACTTTTTGAACAGCTTCAACAATGTTTACAGCATCTAAGCCATATTTAGACATTAATTGATCTGGTGTTCCGCTTTCGCCAAAAGTATCGTTAGTGGCTACAAACTCTTGTGGCGTTGGCAATTCGGTAGTTAACAAACGTGCTACACTTTCGCCTAAGCCACCAAATTTATTATGCTCTTCGCAGGTAACCACACAACCAGTTTTTTTAACTGATTTTAAGATGGCTTCGTCATCTAATGGTTTAATAGTATGGATATTAATGATTTCAGCATCGATGCCCAATTCCGCTAATTTTTCACCAGCTTCGATTGCTTTCCAAACCATATGGCCTGTAGCAATAATGGTAACATCTGTTCCTTCGTTAACCATCCATGCTTTACCGATCTCAAATTTTTGATCTGGATCTGTAAATACAGGAATTACAGGACGACCAAAACGTAAATAAACCGGGCCTTCGTATTCTGCAATGGCTATAGTTGCTGCTTTAGTCTGGTTGTAATCGCAAGGATTGATCACTACCATTCCTGGCAACATTTTCATTAAACCTATATCTTCTAAAATTTGGTGGGTTGCACCATCTTCGCCTAAGGTTAAACCTGCGTGAGATGCACAGATTTTAACGTTTTTATTAGAATAAGCTACTGACTGACGGATCTGGTCGTAAACACGGCCTGTAGAAAAGTTGGCAAAAGTACCTGTAAATGGAATTTTACCACCAATGGTCATGCCTGCTGCAATACCGATCATGTTTGCTTCTGCAATACCAACCTGTGTAAAACGCTCCGGAAAATCTTTAATAAAAGCATCCATTTTAAGTGATCCAACTAAATCGGCACATAAGGCAACCACATTTTCGTTTTTCTTTCCAGCCTCATGTAAACCAGCTCCAAAACCCGAACGCGTATCTTTTTTTTCTGTATATGTATATTTTTTCATTTTGTTTTAAGATATGAGATGTGAGATTTTAGACGTGAGATCAGGCGACAATTCGTCTCAAATCTCATATCTGTTGTCTCAAATCTAGTTTAATAGTCCCCTAAAGTTTCTGGTAATTGCGCTAACGCTGCTGCCAACTGCTCATCATTAGGTGCTGTACCATGCCATTTATGTGTGCCCATCATGTAATCTACACCAGCACCCATTTGAGTACTCATTAAATTTAAGATTGGTTTACCTTTTCCGGTTAGTGTTTTAGCATAATGTAAGCCTTCAACGATTGCTTGCATATCGTTGCCATCGGTATTGATTACATGCCAGCCAAAAGCTTCGAATTTAGCTTGTAAATCATCTAAAGCGAGAACTTTACTTGTAGGGCCATCAATTTGCTGTCCGTTATAATCAACAGATGCAATTAAATGATCTACTTTATTAAAAGGGGCAAACATTGCTGCTTCCCAGTTTTGTCCTTCCTGTAATTCTCCATCACCCAATAAGGCGAAGATGAGAGATTTATCGCCATTTAATTTTTTGGCTAATGCTGCTCCAATAGCAACTGATAAGCCCTGGCCTAATGAGCCCGAAGCAATACGTATACCTGGTAAATGCTCATGGGTAGTGGGGTGACCTTGTAATCTAGAATCTAGTTTACGGAAAGTCGCCAGTTCACTTTTATCGAAATAACCAGCGTGAGCTAATGTACTGTACCATACCGGAGAAATGTGTCCGTTCGAAAGGAAGAAAAGATCTTCGCCAGCACCTTCCATTGTGAAGTCTGTTTTGTGGTTCAATACTTCAAAATATAAAGCTGTAAAAAAATCTGTGCAACCAAGCGAAGCGCCTGGGTGACCTGATTGACATCCGTGAACCATTCTTACGATATCTCTTCTGATTTGAGAGGCAATATCTTCTAGCTCTTTAATTGTATGTTTCATTAAAATAAGAGGTTGTTGTTACATAGCAAAGGTAATATTTTACCCGCTATATCATAATTAGTTATTAATTAAATCGAGTACTTGTTGTGTTGAGTTTTTTGTGTCAACTTTTTTGATGATATGGGTAATTTTTCCATCGCCATCTATAATGAAAGTGGTGCGTACTGTACCCATGTATTTTTTGCCATACATATTTTTTTCTGCCCAAACACCATAGTCGTTTACAATTTTCTGGCCGGTATCGGCAAGCAGGGTGAATGGCAAGTTATGCTTGGTAACAAACTTCTGATGCGATTTTTCATCATCAACGCTAACACCTAAAACCACAATGCCTTTTGCTTGTAAGCCCCGATAGTTATCCCTGAAATCGCAAGCTTCGGCGGTACAGCCTGGTGTATCATCTTTAGGGTAAAAATACAGAACAACCGTTTTACCCTGATAATCACTTAAAGAAACTTCAATGCCGTTTTGATCTTTTGATGTAATTGCCGGTGCCTGATCACCTTCTTTTAACGCTGCCATATGTATAATGATTGAATTTTGAATGTTATTATGATTGAATGCTTAATAGTGCATGCAATTTAAACAGTTTAACTTATTATACTGTTCAATTTGTGTTAAAAGAAAACATTTCTTGGTCTAAATTGTGAAAAATTGATATTAATATGGTCATGAAATCCAATAATGCTATACATCTTGTCTCTATCTAAAAAATGTTACTGTGTATTTTCGGGTATTCTCTTTCATGTCTGCCACAACTAATTCCAATGTATGCTTTCCTGAAGCTGTTCTTTCATCAAAGCTGTGCCAAAGTGTAGCTGTTTTCGTGTCAAACTCCATTAATGCCCATTTGCCATCGATATAACCATTAAAACTTTTTATCCCTGATAAATTATCACTGATCCTGAAAAATATTTTAGATAAACCGGCCATGTTTTTCCCTTCAGCAATATTTACAGGTACTATCCTTGGCGCAAGGGTATCGGTAGCGATATAAAAACTGCCGAAGTTTTTTGGAGTAGCCTTAACATAGCCATTCTCGAAAAACCCGCCCTGAGATGTACCGTTGCTATTTACAATTAGGGCTTTGCTTCTTAAGTTTTCTGGAAGGTTATCAGCCTTGATCGAGATATCGAAGCCAATATGCAAAGGCGTGTACTTATTATGAATCTGATGTACAGCCGACCAGGCATTTCCCGTTGGTTTAGGCAATTTTTTATAAGTGAAATTTAAATCGCTATACAATGTCCTGAGTGGGAAAACCACTTTAATGTCGTCGGTATTAAATTCATTCACCTTATTATACGGATAAATTATTCCGGCTGGAATAACTGGTGCTGCAAAAGGTGCACTACCTGCATTTACGGTAAAAGGCAGAACAGACAAGTTCCCTTTCGAATCAGTTATAATGTAGCGTAACTGATGCGAAGCACCGTCGTTGAAATTAATCCTGCCACTGTTTACCAAACCACTATAAATTTTTAAAGGGTTACCGGGATCGACAAAACTTTTCTGAATACTTCTTTTGGTATTTAAATAAGTTGGGTAATCGATATGCGAGTTGATGGCCTTACTGTCTTCAAACGCAAAGCGTTCAAGGGCAGAAGTATATATTTTCTTTCCATCAACCTCCAGTTGGATCGAATACACCCCGTTGGTGCCCGATAAACCATTATGCCGATCGGTTACCATGATGCCAAAGCCAACCTCGCCTGTTAAACTGATGGGGGCTGTGGTTTTATAATTGCCGTTTGCTCCGCTAATGCCGATGACTTGTTTAGGTGTATTTTCGTTAAAGGTTTTGCCATTTAAACGATATACATACAAACCATGAATAACAGGCGGAATGTTATCGGGTATGATGATTCCGAAAAACTGCGGGTTTATGGTTTCTTCCGTTTTGGTATCTCTGATTTCGAAATGTAGATGCGGACCGCCTGAACTACCACGGTTACCAGACCAGGCAATAATCTCGCCTTTATGTACCGGAATTAATGTGGCATCGGGAAACTCATCAATTTCAAATGATTTTTTTTCGTATTCAAGGTTTTTAACAATGCTTGCAATCTTGGGAGCAAACCGTTGAAGGTGGCCGTATACGGTAGTGAAACCATTAGGATGATTGATGTACAGTGCCTGTCCGAAACCACTGTTCTGAACCCTTAACCTCGAAATATATCCATCTGCAACGGCATAAACAGGGTAACCCTCGCGCTGATTGGTCCTGAAATCAATTCCGGAGTGGAAGTGATTGCCACGGATTTCGCCAAATGAACCCGCGAGGGCAGGAGGACTAATGTCCAAAGGTTGTCTGAAATCTGTAATCGGGTATTTATTCGTACTGTAAATCTGTTGCGCCTGAACAAAAGTTGAAGCAAATAAAAGGCAAATTGAAATGGAAAATTTAAACTTGTATTGGATCGGGTTTTTAATCATTCGTTACTTTACATCAAAATTTAAAAGTTGCTTTCCTTCCAACCAGGCTTCCAGTTTATCACCTTTATTTATTTTTCCGACACCCTGCGGTGTTCCGGTAAAAATTAAATCGCCTTTTTTTAAAGTAATATATTGAGAAACAAAGCTGATTATCTTCTCGAACGAGAATAATAAATCTTTAGTATGGCCTACCTGGCGGCTTTCTCCATTTACCTTCAACTCAAAATTTAAGTTGTAAAGATCCTCAAAATCACTTTTAGGATGAAAGATACTGATGGGTGCCGAGTTATCAAAAGCTTTGGCAAGTTCCCAGGGCAATCCTTTTTCTTTATGTTTGGCCTGGATATCACGGGCGGTAAAATCGATACCTAATCCCACTTCATCATAATAATTAGTGGCGAATTTTTCTGCGATGTGTTTTCCTTCTTTACAGATTTTTAATACCACTTCTAATTCGTAATGTACATCATCAGAAAAATCGGGCAGGTAAAAAGGTTTATTGTCTTTTAAAACGGCTGTATCAGGTTTCAGAAAAATTACAGGTGTGGTTGGAACCGGATTGTTCAGTTCTTTTGCATGTTCGGCATAATTTCGGCCAATGGCGATGATTTTCATTCTTAAGAATATGAAATGATAAAATAGATGGGAATTAAATCCACATCAATCAAAAATAGAAAAGAAAATGGTGTTATAAAACTGAGATCCGTTTTACCTGGCTTTCTGAGCCGGCAATGACCCTCAAAAAGTAAATACCAGGATTAATCCTGTTTGGAATGACGAAGCTTTTGGTCTGTTCACCAGCATTTAAGCGTTCATTTGAAAGTGTTGCCACTTCATTTCCCAATAAATCGATGATTTTGATCGTAGTCTGCGTGCCATCTTTTCCGATAGATAAGATAATATTTAATTGATCTTCTACAGGGTTCGGATATATTTTTACGATGGTTAACAATTTATCTTTTGCTACAACCGTTGTATTTTTTGGAGTTGTGGAGTAAGTATTGAACATTCCAGAGCCACCAACTGTCATATAAAGTGGTTTGTAAGGTGTAATGTTGGCTTTAATTTCAGGAATTCTGCTTACTTTTTTCGTTCTGTTTTTTAAGCTAATGCGAATACTATCAGCTTGTTGCGCCCAAGAATTTACGCCGCACAATAAGACAATGCACAATGTGCATGCAAGTTTTGTGAGGAACGTTATCTTAGCGTAGAGTTTCATCAAATTGGTATAGCAAATGTATTAATTTAAAACAAAGAAATTAAACATTTTGTTTAAAACCCATAATTTAACACAATTTAACAATAAAATTTAAATTTCATAGTGTTAAAAATACACAATAATTTGGTTGTTAAATTGTTATAGTTAGTTTACTTTTGCCGCACTAAAATAATCAACGAAGTGTCAAATCATAAAAATGTCAACGCGTTAACCGCCGGCGGGGTTCTAATTAGTTTAGGAATTGTGTTCGGTGACATTGGTACATCTCCATTATATACCTTAAATGCAATTTTTACAACCATTTTAGGCGGTAAACAGGATATAAATCCCACAAACGTTCTTGGGGTATTATCCTGCATCATTTGGACGCTAACACTACAAACCACCATTAAATATGTTATTATTACCCTAAGGGCCGATAATAAAGGTGAGGGTGGTATTTTCTCTTTATTTTCATTGGTTCGGAAAAAAGCGAAGTGGCTGGTTGTCCCAGCAGTTGTAGGGGGGTGTGCATTACTTGCTGATGGTATTATTACGCCCAGTATTACCGTAACATCGGCAATTGAGGGGCTTACCAATAAGTTTGAGGTACCAGTTATTCCAATTGTACTAAGCATTTTAACCATCTTATTTATTATTCAACAGTTTGGAACCAATTTGGTTGGAAAGCTTTTTGGGCCCGTAATGTTTGTTTGGTTTGCTGTTTTGGGTGTTTTGGGTATGTCTTTTATTGTTAAAGATTTTACTATCCTAAAGGCATTTAACCCTTACTATGCCATTCATTTACTGGTTACCAATAAACTGGCGTTTTTAATTCTGGGTGGCGTATTTTTATGTACAACAGGGGCTGAGGCCTTATATTCTGACTTAGGCCACTGTGGTAGAAATAACATCAGAATCAGTTGGATTTTCGTGAAATTAACCCTTATTCTAAATTATTTAGGACAGGGCGTTTGGATTTTGCAGAACAGCGGAAGTTATGTTCCAGGTGCAAAAATGAATCCATTTTTCCAGATCGTTCCAGATCAGTTTCAAATCCCGATGGTGATACTGGCCACTATGGCTGCTGTAATTGCGAGCCAGGCTTTAATCAGCGGATCTTTTACCTTAATTGCTGAGGCAGTACGTTTAAACCTTTGGCCTAAAATTAAAATTGTTTACCCATCGGTTTCTAAGGGCCAGTTATACGTTCCCTCTATTAACTGGATGTTATGGATTGGTTGCTGTGGTATTGTACTGTTGTTTCAAAAGGCAGAGAAAATGGATGCGGCCTATGGTTTATCTATCACCATAGCCATGTTAATGACCACCATTCTGGTTAGTTTTTATTTGAGAAGCAGACGCTTCCCGAAATATTTAGTTGCGATATTCTTTTTTACCTATGTAATTATTGAAGGCACATTTTTGATCAGTAATTTAACCAAATTCCTGCATGGTGGTTGGGTAACCGTATTAATCGGTTCGTTGTTGTTTACAGTGATGTGGAGTTGGTTTGTGGCCCGTAAAATCAAAAACCGATTTGTTAAATATGTCGAAATTGAGGATTATTATGAGATTTTAACTGAACTAAGTGGAGATGAGTCGGTTCCGAAATACTCGTCTCAGCTGGTTTATTTAACGAGTGCGAACTTTAAAACGGAGATCGAATCGAAAATTATTTATTCCATTATACAAAAAGAACCAAAACGTGCCGATGTGTACTGGTTGGTGCATGTTGATGTAATGGACGAGCCTTATACCTTAGATTATAAAGTTGAATTCCTGATCCCGGGCAAACTGATCAGGATTGATTTTAGATTAGGTTTCAGGATTGAGCAACGCGTAAATTTATTGTACCGTAAAGTGGTTGAAGAGCTGGTGAAGAATGGGGAAATCGATATTACCAGCCAATACACTTCGTTAAACAAACATAAAATTGCAGGCGATTTCAGGTTTGTTCTTTTAGAAAAACATTTATCTAAGTTTACCAAATTGAGTTTCTATGAAAGACAGATTATGGATTATTACTTTATCCTTAAAAAATTAAGTTTATCAGAAGAACGGAGTTTTGGTTTGGATAGCAGTTATGTTGATGTAGAGAAAGTTCCATTGATTTTCGTTACACCAGATGATATTGAATTGAACAGGTTGCCGGTTTAACTGATGAGAACTGCGATTTTAATATTGGGTGTTAGTTTATTTATAGCTGGGCCTGTAGCTAAACTATACCATTTATATCATGCCAATAATTATATGATTGCATCTGGATTGGGGCTGGTGATGATTACTGCGCTGGCCTTTATAAAGAAGAAATAAATTGAATCCTCTTTCTGTTAAAGAAAGGGGATTTTTTGTTTTATAGATGGAATTTGTCTTCGTCCCACTTAGCGGGATTATTTATAATATAGTTTGAGATGTTATTGTATGCTCTTTCATCGCGAATAATATGTTCATAGTAGTTCCTTTGCCATAGCTTTCCCATTGTTTTATCGTGTGATTTGAATAATTGCAAGCACGCATTAGAAACAATTGATTTATATGCTCCGACAATTTCGGAAATTGTCGGGGCGACCCTTGCGGTCACCCTGTTTAATGCATCTTCTTCTTGGGCGACCGCAAGGGTCGCCCCGACAGTAATATCCGATAAAACGATTATGCCATGCATGTGATTCGGCATGATTTGAAAGACATCAAGTTCGAAATTAGGAAATCTACCTGCTAAATTAATCCATTCATTGTAAGCGATAGTTCCAGATTGATTTAGAATCATTTCATTGCCTGAAATTTTTCCAAATCTATGGATTCTATCTTCACAACAGATTGTGATGAAATAGGCTCCTGCTTTTGAATAATCGTAATCCTTTAATCTTATCGATCTTCGATGATGTATTAAAGGATTATATTTCATTTATAATTAACTTTCAATTTTTGCCAATTTACTATGCCTGTAACCGTAGGCAAAATAAACCACAAGTCCAACTACCAGCCAGATACCGAAACCAATCCAGTTCGAAATGCCAAGTTCGCACATCATGTACAAGCAGCTAATCAATCCTAAAACCGGAATTAACGATAAGTTTTTGGTGATGCAATAGTAGGTAATCACCACACAGATGATCAGGAAAATCCACATTGGGATTTTGTGCTTAAATAATCCCCAACCGCTTTCGTATTTCTTTTCTACAGGTACTTTTGAAGCTGAAATAAACTGTTCGTAACGATCAGCAGTTAATGCACTTAAATAAGATTCTGCATCTACTTTTTCAGCCAGTATAATTTGTGGCGCTGCATTTTTAACAATTTCCTCCTTAACAATTTTAAGTTCATCGCCACTTAAAGAAGTAACAAAAGTTACCGTTTGGATGGTTTTAGGCGAATTGAAAAAGAAAGCTTTTGTTTCTTTCCCATATTTTGTGAATGCAAAAATTATGGTCGCAATTAAAACAATCGGAACAATAAACTTACTGTTTACATAAGGTATCTTGAATTTTCCACGCTGTACATCGGGTCTGTTTTGTAATACTAAAACACCTGCGCAAACCAGTACGAAAGCGAAAAGTGTTCCGATAGAACACAGATCGGTAACGATGGTAAGATTCATAAATAATGATGGTACAGCTACTACAAAGCCAACCACAATCGTTGCAAATGAAGGTGTTTTGTATTTAGGGTGGATTTTCGAAAAAGATTTTGGCAATAAGCCATCTCTGCTCATGCTCATCCAGATACGGGGTTGACCCATTTGGAAAACCAAAAGCACGCTGGCCATTGCAAATACTGCACTAACCGCAATAATACCACTCATTAATTTTAAGTTGATCTGATCAAAAACGAATGCCAATGGATCGCCCACAGCTAAGGTATCTGATTTAACAATACCCGTTAAAACCAGTGCAATAGCCACATAAAGGATGGTACAGATAATAATCGCCCACATCATTCCGCGGGGTAAATCGCGCTGTGGGTTTTTACACTCTTCGGCGGTAGTAGAAATGGCATCGAAGCCGATATATGCAAAAAATACTGCTGAAACTCCCTTTAAAACCCCAGAAACCCCATTCGGAGCAAATGGATCCCAGTTTTTGGTATCTACATAAAATATACCTACCGCCAATACCAAAAGAATTACTGCAAGTTTAACCACTACCATCGCGTTGCTGGCATTGCGACTTTCTTTCATACCACGGTAAATTAACCAGGTAATTAAAATGATAATGCCCAGGGCAGGAATATCTGCAACAAGGTGAAAGCTACCGATTTTTGGAGCGGTAAGCCAAGCATTATTGGCCAAAGCTGTAGCCGAATCTAAATCAACCAGGTTTTTGCCAGCCGCCAAAAGCGCTTCAGCATGTTTATGCCCGTTGTAGGCACTCAAATAATCCATTGTCATCCAATCGGGTACATGGATGCCCTCTATGCCCAGTGGAGGTATTTTTATGGTGGAGAGTAGTCCTGTAAAGTAATCAGACCAGGATATGGCTACGGTAATATTACCGATGGAATATTCCATGATGAGCGACCAACCGATAATCCAGGCCACCAGTTCGCCGAAAGCTACATAAGAATAGGTGTAAGCACTACCAGAAACAGGTACCATTGAAGCAAACTCTGCGTAAGCAAAGGCCGCAAAACTACAGGCTACTGCTGTAAAAATAAATAAAAAGATTACCGCCGGACCACCATCTGCACTTGCTTTGCCAATCGTACTAAAAATTCCTGCTCCAATAATCGCTGCAATTCCAAAAGCTGTTAAATCGCGTACTCCGAGTGTTTTATGTAATGTATTTTCATGGTCGCCATAGCCTTTTGCCGCATCTTGTAGTATCTTGGAAATAGATTTTTTTCTGAATAGCTTTTCGAACATCTTTTGTTTGCTTGTTTCCTCAAACTTATAAAAAGTTTGGTTAAAAACGTTTAAAGCAGGATATAATTTTCAATACACCACGCTTTAGTAGGCAAAATGCCATCGGAAAGAATGACAATTATTAGATTAAAGTAAAAAAATGCAATTATTTGGCTTGAATAATCCTTTGTTTGATTCGCATAATTTTAGGAAAAGTGAATGTCCTAATTTTGCTGTCAATAATCAAACAGATGAATGTGAATACTTGAATAAATGTTTGATTGGAATATTTATATACCATTACAGTACCATTATGAATGCAGATATAGCGCAAATAAAATACATCAAAGAACGTCACCAGGGTTTGGCTACTTTACTAGCCTTTGCCTTAATTCCATTGTCGGGTTTTGCTACCGATATTTATATCCCATCACTACCTACCATGGCTGGCGAAATGCAGGTGAGCAATGTTCAGGTTCAACTTACACTCAGCATTTTTCTAATTAGCTATGGGGTCGCACAACTTTTTATCGGTAGTGTGCTCGATAGTTTTGGCAGATATAAGATTTGTTTATACGCATTATTAATTTTCGCCGCAGCTAGTATCATCATTGCTACTACCCATAACATTTACCTTATTTATTTAATGCGCATTATCCATGGGCTTACTGTAGGCGCAATTGTTGTGGCAAAAAGAGCATACTTTGTCGATCTTTTTGAAGGCGATCAGTTAAAACATTACCTAAGTTTGTTTTCCATCATCTGGTCTACCGGACCAATTGTAGCACCTTTTATTGGTGGTTACCTGCAAACAGTATTTGGCTGGGAATCCAATTTCTATTTTTTGGCTGGTTTTGCACTTGTTTTTGCAGTACTGGAGTTGTTGTTCAGTGGCGAAACATTAAAGCATTTTACAGATTTTCAACTGAAAAAAATCACCGGCATTTATATCGAAATGATTAAAACAACAAGCTTTACCTTAGGTATCGTGATGTTGGGTTTAGCTTATTGTATGGTGATGGTTTACAATATGACCGGCCCGTTTATTATTGAGCACCATTTTAAATTTTCTCCGGTTATTGCCGGTTATACTTCCCTGTTTCTCGGTTTCGCATGGATGGTAGGAGGCTTTATTGGTAAGGCCACCATTAATAGACCCTTCTTTAAAAGATTAATGATCAACTCGCTGTTTCAGGTGGCTTTTGTAGCCCTGATGATTATAAGCTTAAATTTTGTTTCCAATCTCTGGTCTTTAATTTTCTTTGCCTTTTTAATCCATGTAGGAGCAGGCTTCACCTTTAATAATTATTTTACTTTCTGTCTGAGCAAATTCCCCAAAAATGCAGGAATTGCAGGTGGCTTAACAGGAGGGATTACCTATGTTATTGTATCTTTTTTGAGTTATGGTATCGTAAACCTAATCCCTGCCAAAGATGAACGTAACCTAAGCTATAGTTATCTGATCATGATCTTAATTTCGGTTTTAGTGATGTTTGTTATTCTTAGGATTAGAAAGAAAGATGAAGCCTAGGTAGGTACTGTCACAGTAATTAGAAACAAGATTTTTTTGAAGAGCAGCGTCTGGATTCCATAGGTTGGGTCCAGTCCTGCTGTTTGTTACAATCCTTTTGGGGGAATTTTGGTAAGAGCAATATATCCAATACCCAAAAGGGATTTTCACTTCCATCAGGTCTATTCAATTGGGTACAGCAGATAAAACATTGGTTTTGATACCGAAAAAATGTCAGTAATCCTGGCGCTGCATTTTTCTGTGGCTTCTGTGTTTCCGTGGCAAAGAACTAAACTCAAGTCTTAGCGAGACGCTAAGATCAGGTAGTTTATCCTTTTTATCTGTGGTTCAAAGAAACAAAAAAGTCGTGGCAAAATGCCACGACCATTATTATATTCCTATTGAGGGAAAAAGCTTTCTACCTTCCACCTCAAAACCCTCTGCTTTATCCCAGTTTCTCCAGTTCTGTTTTCACAAAACTCGCCAGTTCTTTTACATATTCTGCACTGAAATCAAATTTAATCCCAGCAGTTTCATATATTTCGTTCATTGGCTTCGTATAACCTAATGAAAGCGCAGCCAAATATTGTTCTAAAGCTTTTTCAGGATTTTCTTTATAATTTTTCCAAACGGCAATGGCACCTAACTGGGCAATTGCATACTCAATATAGTAAAACGGAACTTCAAATAAATGCAGTTGTTTTTGCCAGCCATTTCCAAATTGTTGTTCTAAATCTGTCCAATCGGCAAAACCAGCACCAAAACGGTTAAAAATCTGCTTAAAGGTTTCTTCACGGTCAGCTGCGGTATGGTTAGGGTTGGTGTAAATCCAGTGTTGAAACTGATCAATTACAGCAACCCATGGTAAAGTTTTCAAAACATCAGCCAGCTGTTCTTTTTTAGCACGGTTTAATTCTTCCTCGTTGTCGAAATAAACATCCCAGTTATCCATAGAGATGAGTTCCATACTCATCGATGCCAGTTCGGCAACTTCAGAAGGACAATGTTTAAAGTCGTTTAACTCTAAATCTGCGGTTAAAAAAGTATGTATAGCATGGCCGCCTTCGTGAACCATTGTGGTTAAATCGCGCAAGGAGTTTGCCGAATTCATGAAGATAAACGGGGCTCCGGTTTCGGCCAATGGATAATTGTAACCACCTGGCGCTTTACCCTTTCTGCTCTCTACGTCAAAAAGGTTATTGGCTTTCATGGTTGCCAGTTTTGAGCCCAATTTTTCATCAATGGCATTAAAGCAGGCAATACTTTTATCAATCAGCTCTTCGCCGTTGTTAAAAGGTTTCAAAGCTGGTTTGCCACTAATGCTTACTTCTAAATCCCAGGGTTTTAATACTTCTAGTCCTAAAGCTTCTCTGCGTTTTTCGGCCTGCTCTTTTAAAATCGGTACGATTTCTTTTTCAATGGCATTGGCAAAATCGTAACAGTCCTGTGGCGTATAATCGAAACGGCCCAAAGCCTGGAACATGTAATCGCGATAGTTCTCAAAACCTGCATTTAAGGCCACCTGGTTACGTAGTTTAATCAGCTCATCAAACAGCACGTTTAAATCATCTTTATCAATTAAGCGGCGTTGCTGGATCGTTTTCCATGCATTTTCGCGCACTGCCCGGTTTAAATCCTTAATAAAGATCGAAGCTTGCTCTAAAGTGTATTCCTGGCCGTTTAGCTCAACGCTCATGGCGCCTGTAATGCCCTGGTATTTTTGTTGTTTCACCTGTAATTCGGTAAACAGCTCAATATTTTCATCGCGGTAAAGCTCTAATGCTTTTTTTATCGCACGGCTGTAAACAAAATATTTTTCTTTGTCCAGGTCTTCCATAAAAGGACTTTCGACAAATTTTTTGTTCAATTCGTTGGCTAATGGAGAAATTTTCGGCTCTATTTCAGTTGCGAAATATTGAAAGTTTTTAACCAGTTCTTCATTTGCAGTATCGCAACTCATTTTAATATATCTCCAGGCAAAATCTTCTTCTAAAGCAGCTTCAAGCTCCGAGCGGTCCTTTAACCAGTGTTCTAACTCAGCGGTGCTGGTTATTTCGCGGTTTTGCAGTTCGGTAAAAAGTGGTTCTAAATTCTCCCAGGTAATGTTTAATTCCTGTGGGATATATGTTCTAGGTTTCTTAGTTATAATCATGATGTTTAATTATTGAATTGGAGAATGATGGAATTAGTGAATGTTAAACATTCTATCATTCAGCCTTCTCTCATTTTTTATTTATGTCTCAAATACGCATCTATTAAAAAGCATATCGCAAATACTACCGATGCATAACCATTTAAGGTTTGAAATGCCCTGTTTACTTTGCTGATATCATTTGGTTTTACCAGTAAGTGCTGATAAATCAACATCGAACAGAAAAACACAATACCTACGTAATAAACCCAGCTAAAGGAGGTAAAAAACACAGGCAAAATAACACAGGTAGCAGAGAGCATATGCAATAGCACCGAAACATTCAAAGCATTTTTAATGCCAAGTGCCGATGGGATGGAGTGTAATTTTTCTTCCCGGTCAAATTCTTCGTCCTGTAATGCATATATAATATCAAATCCACTTACCCAGAACAATACGGTTAACGAGTAAAGTACAGGAACCAAGGCAAAATGTCCGGTTACAGCAATGTAGGCACCAATAGGAGCAAGCGCCAGGCCTAAACCCAATACCAAATGGCAAAGTGCCGTAAATCTTTTGGTGTAGCTATAAAATAAAACCACAAATAAAGCTACTGGCGACAGATAGAAACAAAGCGGGTTAATAAAATAGGTGGTAATGGCGAAAAGTACACAATTGGCGATTACGAAAATCAGTGCTTCGTTTGCCGAAACTTTACCTGCAGGGATATCACGCATTTTGGTGCGTGGATTTTTTGCGTCAATATTTCTGTCCAGGTAACGGTTAAAAGCCATGGCCGAGTTTCTGACAAAAACCATACAGAGCAAAACTAAAATCAGTTTATACCAGGAAAATGGATTTTCTGTTGTGGTTACGCCCAAAAAGAAACCAATCATGGCAAATGGTAGCGCAAAAACAGAGTGGGCGAATAATACGAGTGAAAAGTATTTTTTCATTTATTTAAAAGATGATTACACAGATTATTTGATTACACAGATTTTTAATGTTAAACAGAAATTGTGTACTGCGAACTGAAAACTGGTTAAAACTTCTTATAATCTGTTGGTACAACAAAATCCTTATTTACTTCGTAGATGAAATTTAAAACATCATCTTTTCCGTTTCCTTTTTCTGCAGAAGTGATAAAGGTGGCAGGAATTTCTTCGAAAAACTCACCTAGTTTTTTCTTAAAGGCAGCTACATTTTTCTGGGTGGTTGTCATGCCCTGTTTATCAGCCTTTGTGAAGATTAGCGAAAAAGGTATCTGTTTTTCACCTAACCAATAGCAAAATTCAATATCAATTCCCTGAGGCTCTAAACGGCTGTCTATCAAAACAAAAACACATTGCAAACTTTCTCTTTTGGTGATATAGGCGCGGATAAATTTCTCCCATTTCTCTCTGCTGGTTTTAGAAACCTTGGCATAGCCATAACCTGGTAAATCGACAATGTACCAGGCTTCGTTAATTAAAAAGTGATTAATTAACTGTGTTTTTCCCGGGCGTTGGGAGGTTTTTGCTAATCCATGTTGATTAACCAACATATTGATTAATGAAGATTTACCCACGTTAGAGCGGCCAATAAATGCATATTCGGGCATGGTTGGTGCCGGTAGTGCCGAAATCTGGGTGTTGCTGCAAACAAATGTTGCCGTTTTGATAATCATAGTGCAAAGGTAGGGTTTTGAGTCCGAAGTCCGAAGTAGGAAGTCGGAAGTCCAAATTGATAATCTTTTTTATCTGATTTTTGACAATACACTGAATACTTTGCACCAAAGACTTCGGACTCCGGACTAAAGACTCCCGACTTTTCTCTATCTTTGCCCCATATCATGAATCAGAATATCACCCCATACCAAGTAGAAGATGCAACTAAAAAGGAGCAGGTTGCAACCATGTTTAACAATATTTCGGGTACCTACGATTTTTTAAACCATTTTCTTTCTTTAGGGATAGATGTATTATGGCGTAAGAAAGCCATTAAGGAACTGGTTTCCATCCACCCGAGAACTTTGCTTGATGTAGCTACAGGAACTGGAGATTTTGCCTTTGAAGCGATTAAAAAGCTTCATCCCGAAAAGGTAATTGGTGTTGATATCTCTGAAGGAATGTTAGAAGTAGCCAGGAAGAAAATTAACGAGCGTAGTTTAAACGAAGTTTTTACCGTTCAGGTAGGCGATTCTGAAGGTCTGCATTTCGAAAATGATACTTTTGATGCGATTACCTGCGCTTATGGCGTGCGTAATTTCGAAAATCTTGAAAAAGGATTGGCTGATATGTACAGGGTATTAAAGCCCAACGGAAAAATGGTGATATTGGAATTTTCGAAACCAAAGGTTTTTCCGGTAAAACAATTGTATAGTTTTTATTTTAAACAGGTAACGCCTTTCTTTGGAAAACTATTTTCTAAAGACCACAGAGCCTACACCTATCTGCCAGAATCGGTAGCAGCTTTTCCCGACGGAGAAGATTTTACCAACCTGATGGAAAAAGTTGGCTTTAAAAGTACCAAACAAAGAATTTTAACGTTTGGAATAAGTTCGATATATGTAGGAACCAAATGATCAGAAAATTAAGCCTCATTCTTTCACTTTTTATTATTTCTACAAGCACCTTTGCTCAAAATTGGGGTGGTGGAATAGATGATGAAGATTGGAGTTTTGGTTTTAATTTCCAGTATATCTCAGCCGAATACAAAATTCTTAAAAAGCAAAATTGGAGATCGCCTTTTTATGAGGTGCCAAATTCGCTGGACCCTTCTTACGATCCAAATTCGGGCATTCCGGTTACCTCAACATTAAATGCTATTTCTAGCCCACCGTCTCAAGGTTTTGGGTTGGGTTTTGTGATGAACAGAATGATCTCTGATAACTTCGATATCAGGGCAACACCCTCCCTTATTTTTAGCGATAGGGTAGTAACTTACGAATATGAACCTATGGCGCCGATCAACGTAGGCAATGGCCAAACGAAAAACTTTCAAACCGTGGTGGAAAGAAAAGTTCAGGCGACCATGTTCGAATTTCCGTTAGGCATAAAGGTGAAGTCGAACCGGATGAACAATTTTAGGGCATATTGGTTAGGTGGTGCTAAATATTCTATAGATATAGCTTCGAAAAAGAAAACCTTCGATGAAGGCGAAACACCCGTAAATAAGTTTTTAAAAAATAAAAGAAATTACCTGTCGTACGAAACAGGTATTGGTTTCGATATTTATTTCGAATATTTTAAAATGTCGCCCGAAATAAAACTCTCGTATTCGACCAACGATTTACTGCAGCACGACAATACGGTTTACGCCAATCCAATAGATAAGTTGAAATTACGTCAATTAACATTCAGTTTGATTTTTCAATAGTCCTGCAATCCAAAAAAACTTACCTTTGTTGGTGTAGGTAAATCAAAGATGGTATCTTAAAGCATTACCGAGACTTAAAATTCATAAAAATGTCTAAAATCGCATTAATTACAGGCGCAACTTCTGGTATTGGCGAAGCTTGCGCACATACATTTGCCCAACAAGGTTACAATCTGGTATTATTGGCCCGCAGAGAAGACCGGTTGGCGAAAATTGCCCATCATTTAGAAGATAAGTATGCCATTACCATCAAACAGGTTTTTGCCGATGTTCGCGATAAAGAAAGTCTTACCGCTGCTTTAGAAGTTTTGCCGGCAGAATGGAAAAAGGTTGATGTTCTGATTAACAATGCAGGCTTAAGCCAGGGTTTAGATCCAATAGATAAAGGCGATACCAACGATTGGGACATCATGATTGATACGAATGTAAAGGGTTTGCTTTATGTAACCAAAATTGTTTCCAACTGGATGATACCAAACCAATCGGGCCATATTATTAACATTGGTTCTATTGCCGGAAAAGAAGTTTATCCAAATGGAAACGTATATTGTGCCAGCAAACATGCTGTTGATGCATTGAGTAAAGGTATGCGTATCGATCTATTGCCCCATGGCATAAAGGTTACTGAAATTAATCCGGGCATGGTAGAAACCGAATTTTCGGTAGTACGCTTTAAAGGTGATGAAGACCGGGCGAAAAAAGTATACGAAAACCTGGAGCCGTTAATTGCCGACGATATAGCAGATGCCATTTGGTATGTAGTGAGCAGGCCAAAACATGTTAACATTAACGACATGCTGATTATGCCTACCGCACAGGCTACAGCAACAATTATAAATAGAACCCCCTAGCCCCCTGGAGGGGGAATTAATACTGGGAGGAAATAACAATATATTTTTTTTATTTTAAACTAATGAAAGGAAAGCCCCTTTAGGGGTTTGGGGTTAAAAATGATATCAAACACAATAGATCAGGAAATAAAAAAAGCCATGTTGGCTAAAAACAATGCACAGTTAAGAGGTTTAAGAGCAATAAAGGCAGCTTTACTTTTAGCTAAAACAGAGAAAGGATCTTCAGAAGAAATTACGGAAGAAACTGAACTTAAAATTCTTCAGAAACTGATTAAACAACGCCGCGAATCTGCTGATATTTACAAGCAACAAAATCGCGAAGATCTGTATCAGGTAGAAGAAGAAGAAATTGAAGTGATCAGTCAATTTTTGCCAAAACAGTTAGATAGGGCAGAGGTTGCTGCAATTATCGAGGCTGTAATCAAACAATCTGGTGCTACATCGGTTAAGGATATGGGGAAGGTAATGGGCATGGCAAACAAGGAACTTGCAGGTAAAGCAGATGGTAAATTAATCGCTGAGATTGTTAAAGAAAAACTAGCCTAGCTTGAAGTTTAAAGACTAAAGCTTGTTATAAAATATGTGTCTTGATACTTAATACTTGTTTCTCGATACTTAAAAATAGGTTTTTATACCGTTTTCGATTTTATTTCAGAAAAATGGCATAGAAATGCATAAATTTAATTTTACTCTACTAACTTAGTAGCACAATACCATCTAGAATATATATGACCTACCCGATAATAGAAGAAGACGGATTTAAATACATCGAAGCTGGAACAGGCGAAACACTGGTATTGCTACATGGCCTAATGGGCGAACTAAGCAATTGGGAACTGGTTATAGAACAGTTTAAAGATCGCTATCGTGTAATTATTCCAATTTTACCAATTTACGATTTGCCTATTTTAACATTGGGCGTAAAAGCATTGTCGAGATATCTTCATCGCTTTTTAAAATATAAAAATTTAAACCAGGTAGTGCTTGTTGGTAATTCGCTTGGTGGCCATGTGGGTTTGGTATTTACAGTTGCCCATCAGGAGTTTGTTAAAGCCTTGGTACTAACAGGCAGCTCTGGTTTATACGAAAATGCTTTTGGAGGATCTTTCCCGAGGAGAGAGAGCTACGATTACATTAAGGAAAAAGTAGAGTTTACATTTTACGATCCTGCAACTGCAACCAAAGAACTGGTTGATGATGTTTTTAAAACGGTTAATGATAGATCAAGGGTTATCAGGATTTTAACCATGGCAAAATCGGCAATACGCCACAATATGGCTAAAGAACTGTCGAAAATTACCATACCGGTTTCTTTAATATGGGGTAAAAATGATAAGGTTACGCCACCAGAAGTGGCAGAAGAATTTCATGAATTGTTGCCGAATTCGGAATTAAATTGGGTTGATAAATGCGGACATGCGCCTATGATGGAACATCCGGAAATATTTAATGCATTTTTAGAGAAATTTTTAGATAGAATATTGTTAAAATAAATGTTTGCAGCAGAAATCATATCAGATGCAATTCCATCACTAAGGGCCGATGACACGGTGCAGAAAGCTTTAGATCGTATGAACGATTTTAAACTAAAGCATTTGCCAGTTGTTAACGAGGTAACTTTATTGGGTTTGGTTTCTGAAGATGATTTACTAAATATTGATAATCACGGTACACTTTTAAGCGATAGTGCGGTAAACATACTTAATGTTTTCGTGTTGAGTAACGTACATACTTATGATGTAATCAGGTTATTGAGTCAGTTAAAATTGACGGCTGTTCCGGTTTTGGATCAACAAAAAAATTACCTGGGTTTAATTTCGATCAATAACATGGTAAATGCCGTGGCCGAACAGTATGCGGTAAATGAACCTGGAGGAATTATCGTTTTGGAGATCAGTAACCGCGATAATTCTCTGGCACATATTGCGCAGATTGTTGAAGCCGATAATGCACAGGTGCTCTCTTCTTACGTGAATTCTTTCGAAAATTCTACACGTTTAGAAGTAACGCTCAAAGTAAACAAAACAGAAATTACTTCATTGGTAGCTTCTTTCGAAAGATATGATTATCTGGTTAAAGAGGTATACAATAACACGCAGATTGATGATGGGTCGCAGGAGCGTTACGATTCTTTCATGAACTATTTAAATGTATAAACCTACTTTATGAGGATTGCAATTTACGGGAGAGATTTTAATGATACGGTTTTGCCCTACGTTCAAGAGGTTTTTAATCATTTAGCCGAGCATCATATCCAGCCGGTTCTATATTCAAAATTTAAAACATCCCTTCATGGCAAAATTAAGTTGCCTGCCAATACAGTTATTTTTCATAACCATAGCGAACTAAAAGAACTTGCCGATGTATTGTTGAGCTTAGGGGGAGATGGTACCTTGCTGGATACCTTATCCTTAATCCGCAATTCGGGCATACCGGTAATCGGGATCAATTTTGGCCGGTTGGGTTTTCTGGCCAGTATCAACAAAAATGAGATAGGATCGGCGCTAAAAGCCTTAATTAACGGAGAATATACCTTAGATTCCCGTTCTCTTTTAACCTTAGAATCGGATAATGGCCTGTTTGGAGAAGAGAATTTTGCACTGAACGATATTACCATTCACCGCCGCGATAATTCTGCCATGATGATTATCCATGCCTCTATGAACAATGAGTTTATTAATTCTTATTGGGCCGATGGATTGATTATTGCAACCCCAACAGGATCAACCGCTTACTCATTAAGCTGTGGTGGCCCGATTATTTATCCGGATTCTGAAAATTTTGTAATTACACCCATTGCACCGCATAACTTAAATGTAAGGCCGGTGGTTGTACCAGATGATAATAAACTCTCTTTTGAGGTAGAAGCACGCGAATCCAAATTTCTGGTTTCTTGTGATAGCCGAACGGTTACCGTAGAGCGTTCAGTAAAAATTAGCATAAAAAAGGCAGATTTTTGCGTAAATCTTATCCGCCTTAACAATGAAACCTACTTAAACACGTTAAGAAATAAATTATTATGGGGCATTGATACCCGTAACTACTAAGTATGACGCCAACGAAACCTCTGTTAATTCTCCTCTTTTTTATCTTTAGCGGACAAATTCTTCGTGCGCAAGAAGGAACATGGGAAGTTGGGCTAATGGCTGGAGGGGCAGGCTACATGGGCGATCTCAATCAGAACAATCCTTTGCAGATCAGCGGTTTTTCGGGTGGTGCTTATGTAAAGCGGAACTTTAACCAATATTTGGGTGTTCGCTTAAATTATACTTATGGGCAGGTTAAGGCAGATGATGCTAATTCTAGTAATGAGCAGTTTCGCGAAAGAAACCTGCGTTTTAAAACAGCATTAAACGAATTTAGCGGTTTGATCGATTTTAATTTTTTTAACTTCAATATAGGTGGCGGAACCAGACAATTCACTCCTTACCTTTTTACCGGTGTTGGTTTAGTTGTTTTTAAACCTACGGTAAAAATTGATGGTGAAAGATACCGGTTAGATCGGCTCGCGACCGAAGGTCAGGAAAATGGTTACAGCAATGCTGTTTTAACTATCCCATATGGATTAGGGCTAAGGTATAATTACAAAAACACCTGGAGTGTTTTTACCGAACTCGGTTACCGGACACCACTTACCGATTATATTGATGATGTGAGCGGCCGCTATCCGGTTAATCCTGTAATCGTTGGAAATGGCCAAAATCAGGTCAATTTATCCGATCCTTCACGCTACCAAATCGGACAAACGGGTACCCAAAGAGGCGATTTTCGAAAAAGGGACACTTATCTATTTGTTAGTGTTGGCATATCTTTTACCTTTGTATCCTCAAAATGCTATTCCTTTTAAGCTGATTTTGACATAATTAATGGGATTTAAAGAACAAATAGACTATAGCCGCCTGCCAAAGCACATTGCCGTAATCATGGATGGTAATGGAAGATGGGCAAAAGGCCAGGGTAAAGTGCGGGTTTTCGGACATGAACAAGGTGTACTTTCTGTAAAAGATATTGTAGAAGGTTGTGTTGAAGTAGGTATTGAGTACCTCACTTTATATGCTTTTTCTACAGAAAATTGGAACAGGCCCAAAGAAGAAGTAGATGCTTTGATGCAGATTCTGATTTCTACCATCAACAAAGAAACCGAAACACTTAATAAAAACAATATTAAGCTGAATGCCATTGGTAATATTGCATCTTTGCCTCAAGAATGTATAGATGATTTAAAAGAAGCCATGGAAAAGACTGCCCATAACGAAAAATGTACTTTAACGTTAGCGTTGAGCTATAGTGCAAAGTGGGAGATTTTAGAAGCTGCTAAAAAAATCGCATCGGCAGTAAAAGACAATGCCATTTCTTTGGATGATATAAACGAAGACCTGTTTTCATCAAAACTGACAACTGTAAATATACCCGATCCGGAATTGATGATCAGAACAAGTGGGGAGCACCGTATCAGCAATTATCTGCTTTGGCAAATGGCTTATACTGAGTTTTATTTTACCGATGTTTTATGGCCGGATTTCAGACGAGAAGATCTTTTCGAGGCTATTGTAGACTATCAAAAACGCGAACGCCGTTTTGGTAAAATTAGTGAGCAATTAAACTAATTTTTCTTTTAACACTTTTTAACAAGCGTTTAAACTAACTTAGCACCACTTTTATACGATAAATGAAACCATAATAAGGGAACAACGTAAAGAAATTTTGCTTTATAAAATATCGTTACCTTTTGGCCATTACTGAACAAATAATTTTAATGAAAAGAATATTTCAAGTTTTAATCCTACTAGTTTTAGCCGCTCCGGCCTTCGCTCAAGTACGTCCACAAGGTCAGGCACCGGTAACCCCTTCTTTAAAGGTTGGTGGCTTAGATCTCGATTATTTTAGTCCAAAAGAATACATCATTGGCGGTACCACGGTAACCGGAACCCAGTATTTAGATAAAGAAGTATTAATTACCTTATCTAAACTGACTAAAGGCGATAAAATCGTTCTTCCTGGCGAGGCAACTTCTGAGGCAATTAAAACGTTGTGGGCGCAGGGATTGTTTGATGATGTTAAACTTAACATCGAAAAATTTGTTCAGGATTCGGTTTATTTTGAAATTGAAGTAGTGGAGCGCCCGCGTTTAAGTTCTATCGATTTAAAAGGTATCCGTAAATCTGAAAAAACTGCAATTCAAGAAAAGCTAAATGATAAAACAGGTAAAATCGTAAATGATAACCTGTACAACACCACCTCAGCCATTGTTAAAAAATACTTATTGGATAAGGGCTTTTTCTTTACCCAGATCGATTACAAAACGCGTAAAGATCCGAATGCAGAAAACAGTGTGGTATTAGAAGCAAATATCGATAAAGGTCACCGTGTTAAAGTACAGCACATCGATTTTACCGGGAACAAAGATTTTAAATCAGCAAAACTTAGAAAATACCTTAAAACCCCTAAACAATTTGCCTGGTGGCGCTTTTGGGGCTCCGGAAAATTCGCAAAAGAGAAATACGAAGAGAATAAGGTAAAAATGATTGCCAAAATGCACGAGAAAGGTTATCGTGATGCTGAATTATTAAAGGATACCATTTACCAGCACAACAAGAAAAAGGTTAACATCAGGATGGACCTTTACGAAGGGAAAAAATATTACTTCGGTAATATTACCTGGGCAGGTAATGCCATTTATCCGGATAGTATTTTGCAAAAAGTATTAACCATCGAAAAAGGTGATGTTTTTAGTGAAGAAAAATTAAATAAAAAATTAAACGGTGGTGGCGAAAACGGTGGCGACATTAACAGTATGTATACCGATAATGGATATTTAACTTTTAATATCGATCCGGTACAGACCAAAATTTATGGCGATACTGTTGATGTGGAATTACGCATGTACGAAGGACCACAGTATACCAACAACCGCATTACTTTAAAAGGTAATACCATCACAAACGATAAAGTTGTTTTACGTGAGATCCGTACCAAACCAGGACAGAAATTTAACAAAAGTGATTTGATCCGTACCATCCGCGAAATCGGTCAATTGGGTAACTTCGACGAGTCTAAAACTGTACCTACACCTCGTCCTAACCCGGCAGATGGTACTGTAGATATTGAATATGCTGTAGAAGAGAAACCTTCCGATCAGATTGAGTTATCAGGTGGTTTTGGTGGTGGCCGTATCATTGGTACATTAGGTTTAACTTTCAATAACTTTTCGTTACGTAACTTATTTAATTTAAAAGCTTACAAACCATTGCCAAAAGGTGATGGGCAGAAATTAAGCTTACGTGGACAAACCAATGGTAAATATTACCAATCGTATAGTTTCTCATTTTCACAACCTTGGTTTGGTGGCGAGAAACCAGTAAGTTTTGGTGTGAGCGCGTTTACTTCATTACAATCTAATGGATTAAGTTCTGATAACGCACAGTTTCAAAAAATACGTTTAAACGGTGTAACGGTTAGTTTGGGTAGAAGATTAAACTGGCCAGATAACTATTTCCAGTTAAGCCATGCCGTGAGTGTACAACAGTATATCTTAAATAACTATTCAGGATATTTATTCAATACGGGTACATCTTATAATATAAGCTTATCACAGGAGATTAGCCGCGATTCAAGAGATTCGCCAATCTTCCCTAAATCTGGATCATTCTTACGTTTCACCATTCAGGCAACGCCTCCATTTTCATTGTTAAATAAAACAAACTATGCAACGGCATCTGACAGGGAGAAATATCGCTTTACTGAATATCATAAATGGAAATTCGATTCACAATGGTATCAACGTGTAGCCGGTAACCTGGTAATCAAAGCTCAGGCACAGTTTGGTTTCTTAGGACAATATAACAAAGCAGTTGGGCAGTCAGCATTCGAGCGTTTTAAATTGGGTGGTGATGGGATGCAGGGATTCGATTTCTTGCAGGGATCTGAGCTGATCGCGATGCGTGGTTACGCAAACAATGCTGTTATTCCGAATGGATCCGATCCGGCCGTAGCACAGCAATCAGGTAGCCCAATTTATACTAAATATGTATTAGAGGCCCGTTATCCGGTTATTGCAAGCCAACAAGCCACAGCATTCGTTTTGGCCTTTGCTGAGGCTGGTAACACCTGGAACAGATTTGGTGATTTTAATCCTTTTAACGTGAGAAGATCAGTAGGTGTAGGCGCAAGAATCTTCCTTCCTATATTTGGTTTGTTGGGTATCGATTATGGACATGCGTTTGATACCATACCTGGTCTATCAGACGGAGGAAAGCAAAACTTTACATTTAGTATCGCACAACAATTAGGTGGATTTTAATTGATAAAGAACAAAAAATTAACTAATTATGCAATAAATCATTGCAATAGGAGTTTAAAGAAAGCTTAGGTTATTAACTATATCATTAACACACACACAAATGAAGAAGTATCTTTTTATCGCATTCCTGCTTTGCACTTCTTTCGGTGCCTTTGCACAGAAGTTTGCTTATGTAGACACGGAGTATATTTTAAAGCATTTACCAGAATATAAATCGGCATTAAGTCAATTAGATGTTGCCTCTAAACAATGGCAGCAACAGGTAGATCAGAATTTTTCTGAAATTGACAGGATGTACAAAGCTTATCAGGCCGATCAGGTTTTGTTAACCGATGATATGCGCAAGCGCCGTGAAAACGAGATTATAGAAAAAGAAAAACAAGCTAAAGAATTTCAACGTTCTAAGTTTGGGCCAGATGGGGATCTTTTTCAAAGCAGGGTAAAATTAATTAAACCCATTCAGTATAAAGTAGCCGAGGCGATTAAACAGATTGCAAAATCTAAATATTTAGACTTTATTTTCGATAAGAGCAGTGAAGCAACAATGATGATTTATGCAAGTAGCAGTTACGATGTTAGTAATGACGTAATTGTAAAATTAGGTTATAAACCAGGGACTGTAAATAATTAGTATATTCGCCCCTGATTTTTGAAGAAAAACAATTAGAAAAAAATAAAAAAGTAAAATAAAACGATGAGAAAGTTAATTAACGTATTCTTTGTAGCAGCAGGGTTATTGTTTACAGCGAATATGGCAAGTGCACAACAAAAATTGGGTCACATTAATTCTGAGGAGGTATTTGCAAATTTACCAGAGGCTAAAACAGCTCAAACTACTTTAGAAACCTTAGGTAAACAAAAGCAAGCCGATATTGATGCAATGATCAAAGAATATCAAAGTAAAATGGCTGCTGCAGAAGCTAAGCAAAAAACTTTGAGTGAGGCTAACAAAGAAACAGTGGGTAAAGAATTACAAGCTGCAGGTCAGGAACTACAGGATTTAGAAAAACGCATTACTGATGCGCGTACTAAAGCTTCACAAGATATAGGTACTAAACAAGGTGAATTATTCCAACCTATCCAGGCTAAAGTTGCAACTGCAATTTCTGCTGTAGCTAAAGAAAAAGGTTTAGCTTACGTTTTCGATATCGCGAACGGACAAGGTGGTAACAATTTAGTTTTCTGGGATGGTGGTGATGATATTACTGCTTCAGTAAAAACTAAATTAGGAATCACTGCAACTGCTGCAAAACCAGCAGCACCTAAAAAGTAGTTCTGAATCTAGAGTAAGGAGCCCAAAATCTCCTTACCAGTTCAAAATATAAAGCGGAATTAAGTTTAACTTAGTTCCGTTTTTTTGTTTACACAGTTTCGTCATGCTGAATTTATTTCAGCATCTTTGATTTTTAACTTCAGCGTAGCAGATCCTGACCACGAAGTAGCTATTAGGCCTTTAAAACAATAATAACGACTAATAAAACAAGTTCAGGAAGAAGACCGTTTTAAAGATTCAACTTTTCAATATTTATCTATAACTTTCCAACACAATGAAGGCTTCGCCCATAGGTATTTTCGATTCAGGTTATGGTGGTTTAACGGTTTTTCGTTCTATTGCCGATAAATTGCCCGATTACAATTATATCTATTTAGGCGATAATGCCCGTTCTCCCTATGGCGACCATTCCTTCGAGACCATTTATAAATATACTTTAGAATGCGTAGAATGGCTTTTTGCTAAAGGATGCCATTTGGTTATCCTGGCCTGCAACACAGCATCTGCAAAAGCGCTTAGGACAATCCAGCAGAAGGATTTGCCAAGCAAGTATCCTGATAGAAGAGTGCTTGGCGTAATCAGGCCTACAGCTGAGGTAATTAATGGTTATACGAGCACTAAATCGGTAGGTGTAATGGGAACCAGAGGTACGGTTAATTCTCAATCTTATCTTTTAGAGATCAATAAATTTTTTCCGGAGATTAAGGTTTACCAGCAAAGCTGCCCAATGTGGGTTCCACTGATCGAAAACAACGAACACTTACAACCCGGCGCAGATTTTTTTATAAGTGAGTATTGCGATCAATTACTTAACCAATCGGCAGCTATCGATTGTGTATTACTGGCCTGTACACACTACCCCTTATTAATGCCTAAACTAAGGAACGTATTCCCAAGCCATATAAGCGTTTTAACGCAAGGCGAGATTGTAGCCAATAGTTTAGCTGATTATTTAAAGCGACATTCTGAGATCGAAGAAAAACTAGCTAAACAGGGTGAAAGACATTTCTATACCAGCGGTGATCCTGCAGTTTTTGATGAACACGCCTCTATTTTTTTCGGGGAGCCCTTGAAATCGGATAAGATGTAATGGATTGTTAAATAGCCGGATTGTTTGATTGTTGACGGCCAATCGCCAGCTGGAATCGGTTAACTGTCAAATGCAAATTATAACTGGCAACCGATGTATGGTTAGTACTGTTCACTAAAATGAAATGTTAACGGATTGAGGATGTTCTTTGGCAAAGCTATGCTTTTCAAGACAGGTAGGAATGTATTTTAAGACCATTTTTGATCGGGTGCGCTTCGTACTTGCTGGCGGACAGCATTGACCCTGACTCACCGAAGAAAGCCCCAAAGCAGCGTCTGGCTTTACCTTTTAGGTAAAGCCAGGGTAAAGAAAAGGTAACCCTGGGGTTATCTTGGGGTTAACCTGGTAGCAACAAAGGGTAAAGAACAGGTAAAGCAGGGGTAATTAAATACAGCCCTTTCGCTGGCTGTTCTATACTGAATGTCGTTTAACTGCCTCTAAACGCCCAACTCAACACTCCAGGCTAATTACTGTGGCAATTGCGCTACCCTGGTCAGTACTGTAGGAGAAGATAATGCTTCTAAAAAGGCAACAACTGCATCTTTTTCTGCAATACTTAATTTTAACCCTTTTAATAGCTTATCGTTTTTAGGTAGTAAAGGATCATTTACCTGTTCCGGTTTCACACGTTGTATCGGCATACCCACATTGTACATGTTCATTACGCCATCCATATCAGGGAATAAACCATTATGAAACCAGGGAGCCGTTTTCATAACGTTTCTCAGTCCGGGAGTTTTGAACTTACCTACGTCTTCTGGTTTCTTGGTTACATTGTATAACCCTAGGTCTTCATATTTACGGCCATAATAGGTTAAACCATCATTGTGAAATTCGTTATCGGTAAAAAATGGTCCGTTATGACAATTAATGCAGCGTGCTTTGGTGCGGAATAAATGTAAGCCGACTAATTGTTGATCAGTCAACGCTTTTTTGTCTCTAGCCAGGAAACGATCAAAAGGGGTTCTTCTACTCACAATACTGCGTTGAAAAGTAGCCAGACTTTCGAAAATCCTTTTATTGGTAATTTCTTTTGAGCCAAATGCAGCCGTGAAAAAAGGCTGATAACCTTTAATTTTACCGAGTTTTTTGGGTAAAACTTTCATGTCCTGGTGCATCTCGTTATGGGCCGCCACCGGACTGCCGGCCTGCTCTTCTAAACTAGCCGCTCTGCCATCCCAGAACAGGCGTTTGTAAAACCAAACATTCTCCAGTGATGGTGCATTTCTGATATTGGTTAAATGATCGTGACCTACAGAAACCTGACGGCCATCTGTCCAATGTAAATCTGGTGCATGGCAGCTCGAACACGAAATCTGGTTCGAACCCGACAAACGCGGATCGAAAAATAAAATTTTACCCAGCTCCACTACATTTTTTACCGAGTCGTTTTTTAAATCAACAGGAGAGGGTGGAAGCTCTCCCAATTCCTGAAAAACGGCACCCTGATCTACCGTAGGTTTGGGCCACTGATCGGTAGGTTTTGAATAAACTTTGCGCAGGCTATCTATGCTCAGTTCATCGTCGTCATTAAAATCAGCTGATTGAAAAGAAAATAGAATTAATCCGGTAAGGGCTAAAGCAAGAAGGGCAAAAATTTTATTCATGGGTTAAAAATATAGGTTTAGGGCTAAATTGAAATCAAAATAATTTTTGCCCGGGATAAAGGTTGCATCTAAATTTGATGTTGGCGTTCCTAAGTTTCTGAAATAGGTAGATTTAAAAGAAACTCCTGTTCGGAATTTATTGATTAATTTTTCTGTGGTATAATTAACTAAAAATTGTAATTCACCAACATTGCTGCTCCAGTATAAATAATCTGGATAGGCCACCCCACGTGTAAAAATATTTATCTGAGTTGTTGGAACAATTACATCAGAATTAATTGGAACACGTGCTCCTACAGAAAGTTCAGTTGATAAAAAATCACCTTTTAACTTATTCCAATATATCGTTCCGCCAATTTGTGGATTTATATAGCTATATTGTAAAGTGTGGCTAGCCGCGGCATCTTTCTGATAAAAATCCTTATAATTTGCTTTAGCAAACCAGGCGACGGCATTGTTATTAAATTGTGGTTTAAAATGACTGTAACTTAAACTAACATCAGCTACTTTTAAGGTATAGTTTCTTGCATTTAAACGCACCAGATTATCATCGCCCGTGTTCTGACTTGCTTCAATTGAAACTTGATGATTTGTTTTATTAATCCTTTTGTTCAGGACTAAATTTATTTTATAAGTTTCTAACTGATACGTTCCGAAATCCTGATCGTTTATGGAGTTATCTTTAACAAGTTGATTTACTTCTTTAGAAACCAAATAGCTCAACTTTCCATTCATATTCCAATCAGAAAATTTTCCCGAATAATTTAATTTTAGTCCTGTGTAAGTATTTCTTCTTATGAAATTTGTAGTATTGATTTCTAAAAATCCATAACCAAAATTTAAATATGATATTCTGTCAGGGTAAAGTTGTGAGCCTCCGTAATTATCATTTTTATAACCAACCTCAATTTTTTCGTCACCATAACCTGCTATTATTCCTAAACCAATCGTGCTTTTTTTAAGTTTTAATGCTATTTCTGGGCTAAAAACTATCTTATATGTTGTTACCAATGATCTTGGATCTACTGATCTAGCGCTAGAATTGTATAGGTAATCTATTCCTGTTCCAATGAAAAGTTTATCCTTTAAAAGGTTATAAGATATTAAACCACCACCCAGGTATTTCTGGCGCTCAAATGTACCTGCTTTACCAGCAATAAAATAATACGGGGTGTAGTTGTCTTCAATTCCTTTTTGACTAAAAGCTAGGCTATCCTGCCAGGTTCTGGCAAATGAGAAATAGCCATAAAGCTTAAAACGATCTATAGTGCTAACCCCTTCTGTAGCAAAAGACGCGGAACTTGATTTTTCAGCTTGCTGTGCTTGTCTGAAATGGCCTTTTTGATAATTGTAGTTCAATCCAAAATATGCTGCTTTTTCAATATCAGTATTATGGAGTTGAGTAATGCCCCACTTTAAAGATTGGAAATTTTGGTCTGCCTGTTTATCCAAAAAGATACTATCTGCAGTTGTTTGTGCACAAACAACTGCAGAAAAGAATATGATAAAATTGATTGTTATTAGAAACCTCACTTTTTTTACTTAAAAACGGTTTTTGTTGGATCTGCAATAGTCAGATAATCAAAATCTGCTGTTGAGTTATTGGTGTCTTTTAAGATTCTTCTACCGCCGGCTGTGGTTGAAGTTTTACGGATTACGGACTGCGATGAATAAGAACCTCCTGCGGTAAAAGTAAAACCGGCATCTACGGCATCAGGAATTCTTTTTGCAGCACGGCTGGCAGTTGTAGTATGTGCAATATCTATCCCATCTATAATTAAATTTATTGGAAGCTGTAAATATAGCTTTGTTGCGCTAGTAATTGCAGTTGCTTCAGGCTCAGCATATGCCAGTAATAATGAAGGATTTGTGTTTGTTTTGAAAATAACAACTGCCTCATATCCGTTCGAATTAAAAACCATATCGCTGATATACCCTGTATTAAGAACTTTTAAGTTTGGAACTAAAGGATTGTCTATGTCAGAAGCATACGGGGTATTACCAGCTATATCTCCATAATAGACTTCAAAATCTGCCTTACTCAGGTCAATTGTTAAACTTGGGTCTTTTACCGAATATGCTGTTCCCGTTGGTCCAACGTAAGAGGCTTTGTGATTAAGTGCATTCTGAGCAATGATAATACTTGTGCCTGGTTGCACAGGGTACGTTTTACCTGTACCCTGAATCATATATAATGTTTTCAAATACACATAATCGGTATTAGGATTGGCTGCTTTCATATTCAATGAATTGGCCCAGTTAAATTGTCCATTAGATTGAAAAGCGGGTTGTGTTACATCTACGCCTGATACTTTTGTACTTTTTCCATGCACCATAGAAATGTATAGGCTATCAGCATACAATACTTCATTAGAATTGTTAAATATTTCTATAAATTGATCTCTAAAAACTGCACCATTTGTGGTACTAGAGCCACCATAATAAACCTGTTTAATTACCCAGTTGCCTAGAGTTCCTGATTTTAATGTTATGGCTAAAGCCCCATTACTTGCTGTAACATTAGTTTCTAAACTGCCATTAAATACAATATCTTGAACAATATATGTTCCTGTGAGAGTGGTATAGTCTGCTGCCTTAATGGTTAAGCTTGCTACAGCGCTGTAATTTCCAGGGGTTATGCTTGCAAAAACAACTTTACCATCTTTATCTGCCTTGGCCTTATTTATTGTGCCATCCATTTTATTGGTCAAGGTAATCTCAGTTCCGGTTAAAGATAATCCTAGATCTTTTGTCGCTGCATCAAAGCTTAATTGAAAAGTAGCTTGGACCGGTTGCACTTCATCAAGGGCATTTTTTTTACAAGCTGCCAAAAATATAACCAGGCAGGCTAAGAAGGGAAGTAGGGATTTTTTCATCATAATTAAAATTTAATTGATAATTCTGCTCCAACGCTTGTTGGATATGAATAGGTGGTAACTGAATTGGTATCAGGGTTATAGTATCTATACCTGACATTTAAAAAATTATATGCGTTTACTGATATTCTTAAATTCTGTTTGATTTCTTTTGAAATGCGAATAGACATGTTTACATATGAAAATGGTAGTCTGGTTTTGCTGTTTGCGGCTGATGTTAAGCTTAAGTAACCATATTCGGCGTTATTTCGGTCAAAGGCTGGAATATCATGTTTTACCATATCGATATCGTAATAAGCTATAGGTAAATAGCTATCTGCAAGCGTTTTACTTACGGTTTGCCACGAGATATCAGCAAGAAGATTAACTACAAAACCCAATTTCGGAATATGTGTAGTTGCACTAAATTTGCTCATTAAATTCCAATTATAATATTCATTGGCTGGGTAAATTCCAAACCAGGCTACTTTCCCTAAATCGATATTTGCCTGACTAGTTGGTATTACCCTCTGAGCCGAATTATGATATAGACTATAATTAAAAGAAGTATTTAAACTAAAGCTGGTTTGGATTGCCTCAATTTTTTTAAATGATAAGGACCATTCTAAACCATAGTTTTTAGAATCTAAATCGTTGCCAACAGTATTAATACCAACATACCGCCTACTGTAAGAGCTATTTGGAGTTACAATAGGCCTGGCTCCTTGTACATAGGTATAATCGTATTCAGGAAGTACATATGTTTTATAAACTGTATTATCGCTAAAACCGTTAAAATCGTGTTTATAATAACCAAATAAAGAGGTGCTGAAAAGTGGTTTGGTCATTTTAAAGCCTAACTCGAACTGATTAGATTGACTCGATTTCAGGTTACTGTTATCAGCAACAATGCGGTCTGTATAAACAAGAAGGATACTTTCATTTACATATCCGGTGTATTTATTAAGGAGAATCAAATCAATGTAAGTTGGCGCCGGGTAACGATGGGCAAGGGTAGGACCTTTGGTTGAGATTCCATAAGCAGTGTTAACCTCAATGTCATTACTTAGCTTGTAATTCGCACTTAATCTTGGTTGGATATTTCCCTGCTGATTTTGTACATCATACCTCAGTCCCAGATTGAAATTTAGATCCTTTTTGAAGAATTTAAATTTGAAATTATCTTGTAAATAGGCACCATAATTAATAATATCAGGTAAGCTCTCAAAATCGTATGGCCTATCATTTTGATAAGCTGTATTTGCCCACCTCGGTTTTGATGGATCTACAATTACTCCCATTCCTGCATTTCGTGAATAGTAAGCATTACCACCTATAGTAATTTGATGTAGTAACTTTCCGGTATAGATTTCATTTGATAATCCAATGTTCCCATTAAAATTTAGCGGTTTACCTGCTATGTTTTCTACAGATAAATAGTTTCCTGGGATAAAATAGCCTTCATAAATTTCTCCAGAGGTATCCTTATCAGTTATCCCTTTAGTAGCGCCATTTAAATATCTTTGGTTGTAAGTTTCTTGATAACCCGAGCTATATCCTAAACTCATGTTTAGAGATTTAACAACATTATTGTTGATGTTAAGAGAGGTTCGATTGCTTACGCTTAAATTTCTAGACTTTGAATAGGTTCTAATTTCAAATCCATCATCAGGATCAATTTTTACATTATCAATTTTATAACTATAATCAATAGATAATGTGTTTTTTAATCCTTTAAGTAAGTAACTTGTCCACATTATATTACCGCTTAAGCGATCGTATACTTTGGTTTTATCGCTTGGATTTTCATTTGAATTAAGATAATTGGCGCTGAAATTTAGTGCACCCCATCTTTTATTGAGTTTATAGCCTTTAGAAAGAGAGAAGTTAGTTGAACCACCATTAATTCGCGCACTGAATTGATAAGGCGTTTTTCCTGCCTGCCTGTTTATGATTATAGCGCCATCAGTTAAATCTCCGTATTTAGCAGGTGTAACTCCTTGTATTACCTCTACGCTTTCAATGTTATCAACGGGGATGTCTCTTAAATCTAAGCCGCCAAATGGGGTGTCAAAGCTGCCATATGGTACACTATTAATTGTAGAGCCAACCCCCCATTTACTTACATTTTTATTTTGCATGTTGGCATTGTTCGATTGCTGAATATCATCTATAATAATAGCAACACCCAATGAATTGCTTAACGATTGTATTCCGGTGGCCTCACTGCGTAAGGTAATCGTTTGTGGGTTCTGTAAATCCGGAGCAACTAATTTTTTGCCGGGTAAATTGTTTAATACGTCGGCTAAACTAAATGCTTGAGTCTGTTCAAGTGCCTGCCTGTCAAAAACAATAGATGAGTTGGAGTTTTGGGTTTTTCTTACTTGGTTTACCTCCACATCTTTAAGTGTAAGGCTTAAATCCTGCATTCTAAAAATTAAAGAAGAGGCCGCACTTGCGAAAGGAAGTTTAGCTTCGATGGCTTTTTTACCAACATAACTTATTTTAAATTCGAAATCGGTTAACTGAGTTTTTGATGGAATGGAAAAGCTGAAATTGCCCAACGTATCAGTATAGGTATATCTTTGGATATTGGTAAGATTAACAATAGCGAATGGTATTGGTTGATTTTTTTCGTCAACGACCTTACCCTTTAAAACAACATTTTGTGCTAATGCAACTGATGCATACCCGCAGATAATCAACACAATAAAAACTTTTAAAAACTTTCTCAAACCCTGTAATCTTAATTAGACTAATTCTAATGATTCCGCAAAGATGGGTTTTTGACGGTTTTTAACAAAATTATTTAGATTAATTCTAGATAATTTAACATTTGTAGCCTAATTCTTACAATTGTGCGCTGTTTTAGTTGAATCAAAATAACGTCATGGTGACAAAAGAAAACACTTTTGTTTAGGTTGTAATGGTTTAAAAGGATAACTTTGCGGCTTCAAACCCACACAATGAGTGATCAGATAAAACACGAATGCGGAATCGCTTTTATTCGCCTGTTAAAACCACTTTCTTACTACCAGCAAAAGTACGGTACAGCACTTTACGGCCTTAACAAATTATACCTTTTAATGGAAAAACAGCATAACCGGGGCCAGGATGGCGCAGGTATTGCCACCATTAAGCTGGATATGAAACCGGGCAGTAGGTACATTAGCCGATACCGGAGCATGGCATCTAATGCGGTAGCAGATATCTTCGAATATGTACAGAACAAATTTGTCGATATCCAGGAAAACACGCCTGAATTAATGCAGGATACAGAATGGCTCAAAAACAACGTAAGCTTTATCGGCGAGGTGTTAATGGGCCATTTGCGTTATGGTACACATGGTAAAAACAGCATCGAAAATTGCCACCCTTTTTTAAGGCAAAACAACTGGATGACACGTAACCTGGTTATTGCGGGTAACTTCAACATGACGAATGTAGATGAGTTATTGGAGCAATTGTACGAGTTAGGTCAACATCCAAAAGAAAAAGCAGATACCGTAACGGTATTGGAAAAAATCGGTCACTTTTTAGATGATGAAAATCAGGAGCTTTTCGATCAGTATAAAAAGGAAGGACATGATAACGTTGCAATTACGCACAAAATATCAGATAACTTAGATATTGCGAACATTCTTCGCCGCTCAGCCAAAACATGGGATGGAGGTTATTCGATCTGTGGGATGGTGGGTAATGGCGATTCGTTCATTATGCGCGATCCGGCAGGTATCCGTCCGGCGTATTATTATTACGATGATGAGATTGTTGTAGCGGCATCGGAAAGGCCAGCTTTACAAACCGCATTTAATATCCAGTTTAAAGATGTTAAAGAGATCGATCCTGGGCATGCTTTAATTATCAAGAAAAACGGCGAGGTAAGCATGGAGCAGTTCCGCGAGCCTACCGAAAGATTATCTTGTTCGTTTGAGCGCATCTATTTCTCAAAAGGAAGTGATGTAGAAATTTACCGCGAGCGTAAACAGTTAGGCCGTTTATTAAGCGATAAAATCCTTCAGGCCGTTAATTACGATTTAAAAAATACAGTATTCTCATTTATTCCAAACACGGCAGAAGTAGCCTTTTTCGGAATGGTTGATGGTGTTCAGCAATATGTGCGCAGGCACCAGAAAGATATACTTTTACATAAAAAAGAAACATTAACAGATCAGCAGCTTGAAGACCTGTTATCTTTAGCACCCCGTGTAGAAAAGCTTGCGGTTAAGGATGTAAAACTGAGAACTTTTATTACTCAGGACGCAGACCGTAGCGAAATGGTTGCACATGTTTACGATACTACCTATGGTATTATCAATAACCACCAGGATACTTTAGTTGCATTGGATGATTCGATTGTACGTGGTACAACTTTAAAGCAAAGTATCATTAAAATTGTTGACCGTTTACATCCTAAGAAAATCATTATTGTTTCTTCTGCACCTCAGATCCGTTACCCTGATTGTTATGGTATCGATATGAGTAGGATGGGGCAGTTCGTTGCTTTCGATGCGGCTATTCAACTGTTAACGGAGCGTGGTATGTGGCAGGTGATAGAAGATGTTTACACCAAATGTAAAGCTTCGTTACTTTTACCAAAAGAGGAAATTGTAAATCACGTTAAGGAAATTTATAAACCGTTTACTCCAGAAGAAATTTCGGCTAAAATTGCACAGATTATTACGCCAAAAGGCACTGTTGCTGAGGTTGAAGTAATTTATCAAAGTTTAGAGAACCTGCACGAAGCTTGTCCGAAAAATAAAGGAGACTGGTATTTCTCAGGAAATTATCCTACCCCGGGTGGAAACAAAGTGGTTAATAAAGCTTTTGTTAACTGGAAAGAAGGAAACAACCAAAGGGCTTATTAATCCCTAAAATATTTTAAATAACAAATAGCTCATATTTTATATGGGCTATTTTTTTTGCGCTCATTTTCTGCCAGAGAGAACACTGGAGAAGAGCCCTTCGACTCCGCTCAGGGCGACATCGTTGCTCTCTACATTACCCTTAATTCATCTCAGGATCTTTCAAGGGATATGTAGATTTTACTACTGTCTTCCCCAATCTAAACCTGACATTCGCGTAAAGCCCGGAGCGAGGAACGAGTGAGGACTTGCAGCATAGGCAGGACTAACGCTTAATAACAGCATTGTACCTGCTTTTCAAAAAAAACAAAAAACTGTTTAGTAATTTTTGTCTGCCCTTCGACTCCGCCAAGGGTGACAAAACATGAAGAAATTCCGTGTGTTCTGTGTTTCCGTGGCTAACAACAAAACGTGTATACTGCGATTTGTTTATAATCTTTGGTAAAAACCTATGCGTAAAACTTCAGATAAGTTTTAATGATCAGCCAGAAGGCAAAGAAGATAATAACTACCCCGGCAATTTTATTGAGTTTCTTCAGTGCATCTTCTTTTATTTTATAACGGAGTTTGCTGGAGTAAAAACTCTTTGCACCGTCTATGCTCAATTGGGTGGCCATGGCGATAAAAAAGCAGACTAGTTTTTCGTTCAGCATGTTGTTCAGTTTAACCGAGATGATTCCGCTTACAATAATCCAGAACATTAAGGTAGAAGGAGTGAGGATGCACATTAAAAAACCTTTTATCACATAACCCCGTTTACTTACCTTTTGAAGCGTTGAACTATTATAGTGCACTGTTATTTTAGAAACCAGGTAATATATACCTACGGCTAACAAAAACAGGCCCCCAATGGTGCCTACATATTTATCAAATTCTGCTTTATAATCGAAAAACTGGCTCCCAAAAAGGACTAATCCAATTAAGATCACATCACTAATAATTACGCCAACAGCTAAAGAAAACCCAGCTTTGAAGCCCCTCTCTATGCTGGTTTTGATCATTGCAAAAAATACCGGCCCTGTTAAAAACGACGAAATAATCCCTGCTCCTATACCTAGTAATATGGCTTCAAACATGCATTGTATTGTTTATAATATGCGAATATGCAATTTTATACCTAAACATATAACATTTATTTTTGTTGCATAGGTTGCATAAAATTTACTGGTTTTCATTTTTTTTTTATTTATGTTTAGAGCCACTAAAACTAAATTTAAAAAATGAGTTCAGAACAAACACAAACCAAGTGGGGGCAATTTATTCCTTTGGTTACGGTATTCTTTTTCTGGGGCTTTGTAGCCGCCAGTAATGACATTTTAATACCGGTATTTAAAAAAGCTTTTGATTTATCGCAAGCCGAAAGTCAATTGGTTTCATTGGCATTTTATATAGCTTACACAGTTGGCGCTTTAATTTATAACGGTATTTCTGTTATAATAGGACAAGATATTGTAAACAAACTGGGTTATAAAAATTCGCTTGCGCTTGGCCTGGTTATTTCTGCACTTGGAACCTTATTGTTTTATCCAGCGGCAAACCTTCACTCGTTCCCTTTAATGCTTTCGGGTTTGTTTATCGTAGCCTTGGGTTTTTCATTACAACAAACAGTGGCGAATCCATTGGCAATTGCATTAGGTCCGATTACAACCGGCTCGCAACGTTTAACCTTGGCTGGCGGTATCAATAACTTTGGTACTACTATCGGCCCGCTAATTGTGAGTTTTGCTATTTTCGGTTCTGCAGCAAATGCATCTACCAATATCAGTGTAGAAAGTGTTAAAATTCCATATCTAATTTTGGGAGTTGCTTTTATTGCCGTTGCTATTTTCTTGAAAATGTCATCATTGCCTGATCGACCTGCTTTGGTGGAAGCCTCGGTTGATGATACTAAATCGATTAAGGGATCTGCTTTGCAATACCCACAATTGGTTTTGGGCATGATTGCTATTTTTGTTTACGTAGGCGTTGAGGTTTCTACCGCAAGTAACCTGCCTGCTTATATGGAGAAAGATTTAGGATTTGCCATAAAAGATATTGCACCTTATATCTCGTTATATTGGGCAAGTATGATGATTGGACGTTGGACAGGTGCTGTTGAAGCTTTTACTGATAATATCAGCACACAAAAAGTATTACGTTTTATTGCACCATATTTAGCTTTTGGTATTTTCTTAGCCGTAAATGCCATTGCAAAACATGATCTTGCTCCATTTTATGTATACGGTTTGATTATATTGGTGTTAATTGCTGCTGATATGGCGAGTAAAGGTAATCCAGCCAGAATGTTATTGATTTTTTCGGCAATTGGTATTACTGCACTATTAATCGGAATGTTTACCAAAGGAATGGTAAGTGTTTATGCCATTACCAGTGTAGGCTTATTCTGTAGCACTTTATGGCCTTGTATTTTTACCTTGGCAGTAAGCGGTTTAGGTAAACACACCAGTCAGGGAAGTAGCTTCTTAATTATGATGATTATGGGCGGTGGTATTATTAGCTGGGCACAAGGTGCAGTATCAGAATTTACAGGTATCCAATACAGTTATGTGGTTGGTATTATCTGTTTTGCTTACCTGGCATTTTATGCCTGGAGAGTAAGTGGGATTTTAAGATCGCAGGGAATTTCTTTCGATAAGAAACTTTCTGGCGGACATTAATTTTTAATAAAGTAATTTTGCAGCCACAGGGATTTATTTCTTTGTGGCTTTTTTGATTTTTATAATGGCAGATAAACCAAGTTTCGATTCGATATTTATGAACCTTGCCACCGATTTGGCAGCCCGTTCGCATTGCGTACGTGCACATGTAGGTGCAGTGCTCACAAAAGATACCCGTATTATTTCTATTGGCTACAATGGCCCGCCAGCTGGTACGCACAATTGCGACGAGGAATGGCCAGAACATGGCTGTGCGCGTGATAGTAAGGGAAGTTGCTCTTTAGCCTTACACGCTGAGGAGAATGCAATCCTGTATGCTTCTAAAAACGGATCGAAAATAGAAGGCTGTACTTTATACACCACCTTATCGCCCTGTATTGCCTGTGCCCGTTTGATTCTGTCGTCGGGAATTAAATTGGTGTATTATTCTAAATCGTATGCGGCTTACAAAGGTTTGCCCAGCGATGAAGGTGTAGACTTTTTACGAAAATTTGGGGTTGAGGTGGTTTTGATGGAATCGTAGAGGTCTATTTGTAGTTGCAAGTATTTCATATTGATTATTGTTACTGCAAATTGGCAACTGTAGACTGAAAACCGATTCATTAGTCATTGGTTCATGGCTTATTCATTAATTGTTTAAATCGACTCTGGATTTTTTTCCTTTAAACTTCCGCTCCGAGTATTTTGGTAGTCCATCTAAATCTATTTCTATGTGCTTGCGACGAGATATTTTGATAAAATATAGGCACTATGGATTTGACTTTAAATTACAAAGGGGTGATCTCTCGACCATCCCCAAACTAAACTATTACTCAATCCATTCTGATGGAGGTGGAGTTATCGAAGGCTCCTTAAAATTTGGATGTGCAATATAATAATGAATTACACCTTGACTATCTTTCAGCGCAGCAAGTTTAAATGTCACTAGTTTTGGTGGTCCAAGAGTACAATGTCCAAAACCTTGAAACCCAATTCTAGTAATTTTAACTTTTTGAATTGCTGGATTAAATGTTCTATCATAATATTTTTCTGCAACATCAAACTTATCCTCTGGATGGTCAACTAACCAACTGTTAGTTTGTTGAAACTGATTAAGAAAAACTGTAAAAGTTTCTCCAGCATCGTCTTTTCCGTTAAAGGTCATACTGCTCCAAGTACTTGTAATTTTTTGCACAGTAGGCGACCCGCAATCTATCCGAGTATAGGCAAATATTCTGGATGCACTTTCACTACTATTACCGGGATCACTCCCTAAAAGAGTACCAACTTCTCCAGTTGGATATTCTGGAGTTCCACCAATAACCGCAACGGCATATCCAACAGCATATCCTTCACGTAGTTGTACATGTGCCATCTGTATAGTGAAACCGTCCCAAGGAATCAGAGTTTTCCATTGTGTACCATCTCCGTAGGGGAATAATTCACTTTTTGCGTAAGATTCCCAATTCGGAACATTCGCTGATGCATTAGGTTTACCTGAAAAAGTCTCTAGTTCTTTCTCTGGTTCAATGATGCTGTCTTTTTTACAGCCATAAAAGGTAAAAGTTGCGGACAAAGCAAGGCCGAGCATTAAGCTTAAATGTTTTTTCATAGATATAGATTAAGTTTAGTAATTAATAGATGTAAGATATGTAAATCTTTATTAACTTGAATATAAGTATGGTAGATAATTAAATAAATCTAATTTCGAACCTATAGCTTTATTTACGGGTTTGAATATTTGCAAAATACTGATATTTAACTATATGGTTTATCAGCCACATCTAGTAAGTAGAATAACTTACCCTCCCCACACATACTTTGCAGGTAATTTCGCTATGTAACCCATTCACCAAGGATTTTACAGGGTGCAAACACATGAAGCAAAAATTAATAGTATTGCTAAATACCTCGTTTGCAAGCAAGGGCTTTAATAAAAAAGAATTAGAGAGTTTGTCCGATTTAATCATTGGACAACAGTAGCAAGCAGACAAGTATCTGGTGTTAAAAAGTCTGTTAAAGCCGTAACCCACAATCACGCTAGCATTTGAATCTGAAGCTTCAGTTACCACAGATTTGATCGTTAAGTTTTTTCTAAGCTTAAACGTGTTTGTAATGAGCCGATTGTCCGCCTTTAACAAAACATCACTAAATTGATAGTGGTATATTTTGCTAAAAAGAAAGGTAATATAATGGGTTTTCAATTGTTTATATACCGTATTTTATTTATCCTTATTTATACCTATTTTTGCGGATGCAAGAAAAAATCATTATCGTCGATTTTGGTTCGCAATTTACACAACTCATCGCTCGTAGGGTTCGCGAACTAAATATTTACTGTGAAATATATCCATACAACAATCTTCCTGAGGTTACGCCTGATGTAAAAGGAGTTATTTTTTCGGGTAGTCCATTCTCTGTTCGTCAGGAAGATGCGCCTCAGATCGATTTATCGAAATACCATTTAAAATTTCCTTTATTGGCTGTTTGTTATGGTGCACAATATATAGCCCAACATTCTGGCGGTGCAGTTCAGCCATCTTCAACACGCGAATATGGCCGCGCTAACCTGAATTTTGTAAACCAGGAGAATAAATTATTTAAAGGCATTAACATCGGTTCGCAAGTTTGGATGAGCCATGGAGATACGATTACCGATATTCCAGCAAATTTTGAGCTGATTGCCAGTACCGATAGTGTAAAAGTGGCTGCTTACCATATTAAAGATTCAGATACTTATGCCATCCAGTTCCATCCTGAGGTAACGCATAGTATTGATGGGAAAATCCTGTTAGAAAACTTCTTGGTAGATATTTGCGGATGCAGCCAGGACTGGACTTCTGCCGCTTTTGTTGAAACTACAATTGCCGATATTAAAGCTACCGTAGGTAACGATAAGGTTGTTTTGGCACTTTCAGGTGGTGTTGACAGTAGTGTTGCAGCGGTACTTTTGCATAAAGCCATCGGTACAAACCTACACTGTATATTTGTTGATAATGGTTTATTGCGTAAAAACGAATATGAAAGTGTTTTAGAGCAGTATAAAGATTTTGGCTTAAATATTAAAGGCGTTGATGCAAAGGATAAATTCTTAGGACAATTAGCTGGAGTAGAAGATCCGGAAACAAAACGTAAAATTATTGGGCGTGTATTTATCGAAGTTTTCGACGAAGAATCTCACCTGATCCAAGATGTAAAGTGGTTGGCCCAAGGTACTATCTATCCTGATATTATTGAATCGGTTTCGGTTAAAGGTCCATCAGCAACTATAAAATCGCACCATAATGTAGGTGGTTTGCCAGATTTTATGAAACTTAAAGTAGTAGAGCCACTTAAAACTTTGTTTAAGGATGAAGTAAGAAGAGTGGGCACCACTTTAGGGTTAGAATCGTTTATTTTAGGCCGTCACCCATTTCCTGGACCAGGCTTAGGTATTCGTATTATCGGAGAAGTTACTCCAGAAAAAGTTGCTATTTTACAAGATGCCGATAAAATTTATATCGACAATTTAAAAGAAGCGGGCCTTTACGATAAAGTATGGCAGGCAGGCGCTATCTTCTTGCCAGTAAGATCTGTTGGGGTGATGGGCGATGAGCGTACTTACGAAAATGTAATTGCATTAAGAGCGGTTGAATCACTTGATGGGATGACTGCAGATTGGTGCCATTTACCTTACCCGGTATTGGCTAAAATCTCAAACGAAATCATCAATAAAGTTAAAGGGATCAATAGAGTGGTATACGATATCAGCTCTAAACCACCTGCAACTATCGAGTGGGAATAGGTTTTAGTTCGGAGTCCTGGGTCTTTAGTCAGGAGTCGATATACAAATAATATGATTATGCTAGCAAGGTGGAATAAACTTTGCTAGCATATTTTGTTAAAAATGATAGGTATGAATTTCAAGAAGGTTTATTGGTTGCTGGTTTTGTTTACAGTAGTTTTGGGTGCTTGCTCGCCTAAAATCAGGACACCCAAGCCCGAAACGAGCAAACCGGTTGAAAAAGAAAAGCCAGTAGATAAAAAGCCTATCAAAAAGTTTTCGCAGGCAAGTGTTTCCTTGCTTGTTCCCTTTAAATTGGATGAGCTGAATTTAAAAACAGCCACAAAAGCAGATATCGAAAAATATGCCATGCCTATCGATTTTTATCAGGGCTTTAAATTGGGATTAGATTCTGCCGCGGCCCAGGGTATAAATTTTAAGCTAAATGTTTTCGATACACAGGATGATAATGCACATATATCGGTTTTATACAAAAATGAGCGTTTTAAACAAAGCAATTTAATTATTGGCCCTGTTTTTCCTGATGGGTTAAAGTTTATCTCCAATTATGCCAAAGAAAATAATGCAATCATTGTATCTCCTTTGGCTGCTTCCGAACCTGCCGAATTTAACAATCCAAATCTGGTGTCCATTGTAAATAATATTGGTTTACATGGAAAAAAGATAGCCACATATATTGCTAAAAATTATAATCCTGCCAATACGATAGTGGTATTGATTAACCCTAAGAAAACAGAAGACGAACAATTTGCAGCACCAATAAGAAACTATCTTCAAGCCAATACCAAGTTTGTGGTACAGGAGTATGCTTCGGCCTATGCGTTTGAAACAAAAATGATCAAAGGCAAAGAATATGCCGTGGTGCTTACCTCATCCGACAGAACTTTTGTATTGCCAACCGTAGAAAAACTGTATAAATTAAAGCATCTAGCCACAGGTGGCTATAGTATTAATCTATTTGGACATCCTAATTGGGTAAAACAGAACTACCCAACCGATAAATTACAAGATCTAAACACCATTATCAGCTCGTCTTATAAAATAGATTACAAAAATAGTGCAGTTGTCGCCTTTATTAAAAAATACCGCTACAGGTATGGATTTGAGCCTGGAGAATACGCTTTTAAGGGCTTTGATGTTGGCTATTACTTCGGTAAACTGTTAACTACTTATGGAGAGGATTATAGAGATTATCTGATAAAAGATAAATATAAAGGCCTCCATAATAACTTTTCATTTATCCATGATGAAAAATTAGGCTATATTAACACCAGTTTAATGTTACTGAAGTTTAAAAACTTTGCGTTAAACATAGTTGAGTAATTCTATATTTATTTTTCTTCCATTTTAATTATTGCATGAGAGCAGATCATCAGTTAAGAGCCTTTGAACAGATTTTGAGTAGTTATGATGGAAGTTTGCCCTTGCATCGTTTTCTGCCCACCTATTTTAAGCAGCATAAGCAAATGGGCTCATCCGACAGGAGATGGGCTACACGTCATATGTATAGCTTTTTTAGATTGGGTAAGGCTTTATCGGCACTTCCACAGGAAGAACGTTTGAGTATTGCCGATTTCTTGTGTCACGATACGCTTAGCCTTATTGTAGAGAAAAATCTACCGGAATTAAAGGAAAGTATTATACTGCCGCTGGAAGAAAAAATATCCATCATTAAAACTAAGTATCCGGATTTTGATTTGCAGGAGGTATATCCGTTTCACGCAAATCTATCTGATGGATTAGACCGGGAAGCGTTTTGCACCTCATTCTTCAAACAGCCAGATCTGTTTATCAGGGTGGCAGCAGAAGAATCTGCGGCTATTATTGCAAAATTAGAAGATGAAAACATTGCGGTTAAAGCGGTTTCAGATACTGCTTTGGCTTTACCTAACGGAACTAAGCTTGAAGCTGTTTTAAAGGAAGGCAGTTATCAGGTTCAGGATTTATCATCGCAGCATACGGGCAATTATTTTAAACCGAACAAATGGGATAAATGGTGGGATTGCTGCGCCGCATCTGGGGGGAAAACGTTGCTTTTGCATAGTTTGGAACCTGTGATTGAGCTCTTGGTTTCTGATCTGAGAGAAAGTGTACTCTTAAATTTAGATGAACGGTTCCGCTTAGCCGGGATCAAAAAGTACCATAAAAAGGAACTGGATCTTTTACAGAATAACGATCAGGTTTTACACCACTATCAGTTTGACGGGATTATTTTAGATGCACCTTGTACCGGCTCAGGAACATGGGGGCGTACACCCGAAATGCTTACATTTTTCGAGGAACGGAAAATTAATCAATTTGCCAGCATCCAGAAGGGGATTGTCCAAAATATTGTAAAGTATTTAAAGCCGGGTAAGCCCTTAATTTACATTACCTGCTCAGCCTTTGCCGAAGAAAATGAAGCCATTGTTCAGCATATGATTGATCAGTTGCCATTAGAACTGGAAAAAATGGAACTGATTAAAGGCTATGAAAATAGTGCGGATACCATGTTTGTGGCGAGGTTGATTAAGCGCCAAGATTAATCAGGATTAAATTATTCGGTTCGTCACCCTGAATTCATTTCAGGGTCTTAATGCATAGATGCTGAAATAAATTCAGTATGACGGTCGCTTTTGACAAAACACTACGTATGTTCAAACCAGGATTTGAAATTCTTTTTGAAGTATTTTACCACTTCGATTAAAACGGCTATTGCTCCAATAATTAAAGTATATTCTTCAAAGCTGTTCATGATGTAAGCTTTATGTTTAGATGAATATAGGCAATTATTGTTACATATTGATTGGAGGATTGTCATTTAATAGCGGTGATCGTCATTTCGACCGTAGTGTTCCAAAGGAACTCCTTCGGAGGAGAAATGACGATCTGGCTGGACCTACTAAAGCCCCGTATTATTTCTGAACAATTTAATAGCTATAGCCAATAAAATTACCCCAAAGGCTTTACGTAAGATGTTCAAACCCGATTTTCCGAAAAGTTTTTCCAGTCTGTTGGTATTTTTCAATACAAAGTAAACAAACAGCATATTAAGTATAATACCCACCAATATATTCTGGGTATGGTATTCTGTTTTTAGTGATAGTAGGGTAGTCATTGTTCCAGCTCCGGCAATTAAGGGAAAGGCCAATGGAACAATGGAGACTGTTTCTGGTGCTTCTTCTTTAAAAATCGTTAATCCCAATACCATTTCCATGGCGATAAAAAAGATTACGAAAGAACCTGCAATGGCGAAAGATTCTACATCTAATCCGATTACTTTTAATAGCGATTCTCCAACAAATAAAAAGAGGATCATTAAACCTGTAGCCACAAGTGATGCTTTTTCTGATTCGATATGCCCTGCTTTTCTACGTAGTTCGATTACAACGGGAATGGCGCCCAAAATATCGATAATAGCGAAAAGCACCATCGTTGTCGATAGGATCTGGCTTAAGTTGAACGTCATAAAATCGAATTTCATAGCAGCGCAATTTTAAGCAAAGGTAGCGGAATTTGTATCAATTCCTCCATTGTACTGTTATTTATTAGAAATAGAACTGTGTTCTTAACGTAAGCACATTGTCTTTTCTATCAGTAGTATAACCCTGAATTTGGGTCGATTCGTTTTTAATGATATCATAATAAAGCACCGCTTTAAAATGTGGATTAAAGTGGTGTAAAAAACCAAAGCCAAAAGTATCAAAACGAACATCCGCTGGCGAAAGTCCCTGGGTGCTGGAAATATCAAGTCCTTTTACCTTCGAATTTGGATCGTACCAATCGTATTTTAAGATAATTTGATTGTCGGTACTATTTAAGGTTTGTATAAAAGTAAGATAAGCACCATTAAAAGTTCTGGTATAATAAGGTAAGGCAACCGATTTGCTATCAACAGGATAAGAGCCAGGTGTGGTTGAGGTAGTGGAAGTGCCTGTTTGTAAGCCTGATACCACTTCTGCCCTTAACTCAGATTTCCAGCTTTTGGTTTTTGTAGACAACTGAATATCAGCGCCATAATATCTTCTTGGAGCAACCTTATTGACTGTTGAAGCGGATGAATCCTTAACCATATTCCATTGCTCATTGATTTTATTCATCTTATAACTTACAGGCAAGCGGTGATTTAACCCGCCTTGCAATGTACTTATACCGCCTGCAATGGTAAATTTATTAAATGCATAAGTTTTATGGCTTAACCTGAAGATAAAATCTTTGCTGTTATCAAATTCTCCAGCGCCGGCTAAGCCCTGGCCATTGTAAATGCCAAAATCGAATACAAAGTTTTTAAGTCTGGCATCTTTCCACCGGGGGTTTAAGGTAAAAGTAACGCCCAGGTCTCGTTCTGTTTTCATTAAAATCTGCGACATCCGGCCACGCTCTGGTGCCTCTCTAACAGAAGAAGATAGCTGCAGTTCGTTCCCAAATGGGCGTCCTGAAAGCCCGAGGGTTACCGCCAATATTTTCCATTTATTTTCGTAGTAACGGCCCCAAAAATCCCTTATCGCTACACCCTGTTCTGTACCATCAAACTGAAGTACAAAATAGGTAGAAGGACTGCCATCGTCCGTTAGCATCATATAATCTGCTCTCAAACGCCCTCTTCTTAACCTAAACCTGTTGTTTGTAAACTCACCGAAGTTTCCGCCCTGGTATTCTGCTTGTGCACCATTTGCCTGTGCTACCTGGAATTGCGGCTGCAGGTATCCGCTGAAAGATAATGAACCGTATTTCTTAGAAATAATGAGCAAATGATTTACCGTGGTAGAATCCATTACATCGTTAATTGTTCTCTGTGCATATCCTGCGGCGGAAATGAATAGCAAAGCAACAGTAAAGTATAAATAAACGATCTTAAATTTGGCAAAATAGCGGTACATGTTATCGATTTTTTGCAAAGGTAGTTTTATTAACAATTATTTAACACAAAAAAGCCCCGACTTTTCGGTCGAGGCTTTAATTTTTTGAAAATATAACTTATTTAGCGTCTTTCAAATGAGAATTCTTTTTACTGTATCCAAAGTAAATGATAAATCCTAACGCTAACCAGCCAAATAATCTTAACCAGTTTGTCCAGCCTAAGCCAAGGATCATTAAACCACAGGCAACAACACCCAAAATTGGAATTAAAGGTACCCAAGGCGTTCTAAACTGACGGGGAAGATCCGGATCTGTTTTTCTTAAGATGATTACTGCTATACAAACCAGCATAAATGCAAATAATGTACCGATACTGGTCATATCGCCCACTACATCACCTGGGATAAATGCAGCGAATAAACCTACAATTACCAAGATTACTAAGTTTGCTTTATATGGTGTTTTAAATTTAGGGTGTAAATCGCTGAACATTTTAGGTAATAAACCATCTTTACTCATCGAATAAAATACACGGCTTTGGCCCAATAACATCACCAGGATTACAGAAGAGAAACCGGCTAAAATTGCTACGGTTACTAATTTAGATAACCACGAGTATCCAGTCATATATTCGCTAATTGCAGCTACCACAGATGCTTCACCACCTTTAGTTCTGAAAAACTCAACTGGTGCGATTCCTGTTAAAACGTGTGCGAACAATATGTATAAAACGGTACAAACTGCTAATGATCCTAAAATACCAATTGGCATTGCTGTTTTAGGATTTTTAGTTTCCTGAGCGGCAGTACTTACCGCATCAAAACCGATAAAGGCAAAGAACACCGTTCCGGCAGCGCCAATAACGCCCCAGAAACCACCAAAACTATGGCTAATACCTGCATGATCTACATAAGTGGTCGCAGCCGGGATGTATGGATGGTGATTTGCTTCGTTGATGAAGCCCCAGCCTAAAACAATAATTAAGATAACAATACCCACTTTGGTAATTACGATTAAACCGTTTACAAAAGCAGATTCTGAAGTACCTTTAATTAAAAGTAAACTTAACAAGCCTACTATAAACAAGGCAGGAAGATTCATAATTCCATTTACGGTACCATCTGGATGCGATTGGAAAGGCGAGTGGCACCACTCGTAGGGTATGGGTGAGGTATGTAATACTTCTACCAATAGTTTATTCAGGTATTCACTCCAGGCTATACCTACGGTAGCGGCACCTACAGCATATTCTAACACTAAATCCCATCCAATAACCCAAGCCATTAGCTCGCCCATGGTAGCATAAGTATAAGTATATGCACTACCGGAGATTGGAATAGAAGAAGAGAGCTCAGCATAACATAGGCCTGCCAAAGCACAGCCTATTGCAGCTATTATAAAACCGATTGTAACTGATGGTCCAGCATTTTGAGCGGCTGCTGCAGCAGTACGAACAAATAGCCCGGCACCAATAATAGCCCCTACACCTAATGCAACTAATGCACCTGCACTAAGTGTGCGCTTTAAGCCTTTGCCTGAATCACCTGCTTCTTCAAGCAATAGATGCATTGGCTTTTTAGTAAATAAACCCATATTATAGTTTTTGTTTAGATTAATTCAGCTCCAAACGTAATTAAAAATTACGGAAATGTAAAAGGGATTTTGGTTAAAAAATCCCTTTAGCTATTATTTTATCAATGTTTTTACAACTAACGCGTTAAAGTGTCGGTGGTATTTGTTAAAGTGTCCGTAATTGTGTGCCCCAAACTATCTGTTTTTTGCTCAATTCTGATTTCTTTTCGAACTTCTTGCTTATGTTCGCTGGCAATTGCCTTAACTGCGATGTATGGAGCAATAACTAGTGAAACAATAGACATTAATTTGATTAAAATGTTCATTGAAGGGCCCGAAGTATCTTTAAAAGGATCACCTACAGTATCTCCGGTTACCGAAGCCTTGTGCGGTTCTGATTTTTTGTAGTGCATTTCGCCATTGATCATTACACCTTGCTCGAATGATTTCTTCGCATTATCCCACGCGCCGCCTGCATTGCTTTGAAAAATACCCATCAATACACCTGTAACGGTTACCCCGGCCAGCAATCCACCCAAAACTTCAGGGCCAAAGGTAAAACCAATAATTATTGGCGTGATTAAGGCGATGGCGCCAGGCATCATCATTTCGCGGATAGATGCTTTGGTTGAAATGGCCACACATTTTTCGTACTCCGGTTTGGCTTTATACTCCATAATGCCAGGAATTTCTCTGAACTGACGACGAACTTCCTGAACCATATCCATTGCCGCTTTACCCACGGCCTGGATACAAAGTGCCGAGAAAATGAAGGGAATCATCCCGCCAACAAATAATCCGGCTAAAACAGTCGCTTTATAAATATCTATCGCGGTAATACCTGCAATACCTACAAAAGCAGCAAATAATGCTAAAGAGGTTAAGGCTGCAGATGCAATAGCAAATCCTTTACCGGTTGCTGCAGTTGTATTTCCAACGGCGTCTAAATTATCGGTACGTTCGCGTACTTCTGGAGGTAACTGACTCATTTCGGCAATACCACCAGCATTATCCGCAATTGGTCCGAAAGCATCAATTGCCAATTGCATGGCCGTAGTGGCCATCATACCTGCTGCTGCAATGGCTACGCCATATAAACCAGCAAAGTGGTACGATAACATAATCCCTCCTGCTAAAACCAAAATTGGAATAACAGTCGATTTCATCCCAACGGCTAAACCCGCAATAATATTGGTGGCATGTCCGGTTGATGATTGTTGGATAATAGAATTTACAGGGCCTTTGCCCATTGCGGTAAAATATTCGGTAACAATACTCATAATGGTACCCACTACTAAACCAACAATAATGGCATAAAACACGTTTATACTGGAGAACTCATAACCACGTAAGTTTAATGTTTCTGGCAGCATCCATTTTACGATAAAGAACGAAGCTACTGCTGTAATCAAAATTGATGACCAGTTGCCTAGATTTAAAGCCGTCTGAACATTTGATTTATCATCTTTAATGGTTACAAACCAGGTGCCTACAATCGAGAATAAAATACCTAACCCGCAGATTACCATAGGCAAAAGAATAGGAGACATGCCGCCAAATTTATCTGTTACAGTAATTTCTTGTCCTAAAACCATGGTGGCCAATATGGTTGCTACATAAGAACCGAACAAATCGGCACCCATACCTGCAACATCACCTACGTTATCGCCTACGTTATCGGCAATGGTTGCAGGATTACGAACATCATCTTCCGGAATTCCGGCCTCTACTTTACCCACTAAATCGGCACCAACATCGGCAGCCTTAGTATATATACCACCACCAACACGAGCAAACAGGGCTATTGATTCTGCCCCTAAAGAGAAACCAGTTAAAACCTCAATGGCCGTTCTCATTTCTACACTATTGGCACTGGTTACATGGAATACCTGTAAAAAAACAATAAATAAACCACCTAAACCTAAAACGGCAAGGCCAGCTACGCCTAAACCCATTACGGTACCTCCAGTAAACGAAACTTTTAATGCTTGTTTTAAACTTGTTCTGGCAGCCTGTGTGGTTCTAACATTCGCTTTTGTGGCCGATTTCATTCCGATATAACCCGCTGTTGCAGAAAATACCGCTCCAATAATAAAGGATATGGAGATAATCCAGCTCGAGTGCATCGGAACACCTTTAATTTCTGTAATTGTTCCGGAGTAAGCCAAAAGTGCTGCTGTAAATACAGCAAAAATGCTCAATACTCTCCATTCGGCTTTTAAAAAGGCCATAGCACCATCGGCTATATAGCCAGCAAGTTCCTGCATGTTTTTATCACCTGCATCTTGCTTGTTTACCCAGGCGCTTTTAATCATCATAACTATAATCCCGACAAGGCCCAGCGCCGGAATACAGTAAATTAAATTGTTTTGTAAAAAATCCATAGTTAATAATTGATTTATATTTGGTTAGTTGTTTACATTGTTGTTTAATTGGTGAACTGTTTAAATCGGTTAATTGTTTAAGTTGTTTTATCGACTCCAGGCCCCGCTCTAAACTCCAAACTTAGTTAATCCGTTAATCTATGTGGACTTCGGACTCCAGACTTCGGACTTATAAGTAGCAAGTTAATAAAATATTTTTCTTGTGATTAAAATTTTCACGACAGAGGCGAATAAATTTTTCCTCCTTAAAATAATACAACTGAACAGCATCCTATTTTCTTTTTTTTAAATAAATTAGCTCCCAAACTAAACTCAACTAAAATGAAAATTGAAAAGGAAGGTGGGCCTTCTAAAAGAAAATTAAGCCTTTTTGATGCCACCATGCTGGTAATGGGTTCGATGATCGGAAGCGGTATCTTTATTGTTAGCGCCGACATCATGCGGAATCTAGGTTCTGGTTATTGGTTGATTGTGGTTTGGGTGATTACCGGGGTGATGACAGTTGCCGCCGCAATTTCTTATGGCGAACTTTCTTCTATGTTTCCCAAAGCGGGTGGGCAATACACTTACCTGAAAGAGATTTTCGGCAAAATGATGGGATTTCTTTATGGTTGGGGGCTGTTTACCGTAATTCAGACCGGCACTATTGCAGCTGTTGCTGTTGCTTTTGGCAAATTTACAGCCTATCTAATACCAGCTTTAAACGATGCTGCTCCAATTTTTCAAAGTGGCGGTTATAAAATTACCTGGATACAGATTTTAGCCATCGGTGTGATTCTGCTTTTAACCTATATTAATACAAAAGGTGTTGAAGGCGGTAAAATTTTGCAGAATATTTTTACTGGGTCTAAAATTGTCGCTTTAATCGGCTTAATTATTTTAGGCTTTCTTTTGGTGAAAAACAGTTTTTGGGCCGGAAATATGAGCTTTGGCCAGGATGCTTTCAATAATCTTAAAACGGATCCGAGCGGCAATTTTCTGAAATCGGGATGGGAATCCATTTCCGGAATGGCAATAATGGGTGGGATTGCAGCGGCCATGGTTGGTTCGGTATTTTCGAGTGTAGCTTGGGAAAACGTAACTTTTGTTTCGGGAGAAATCGAAAACCCTAAAAAAAATGTTGTTCGTTCTATGGTTTTGGGTACCTCAGCAGTAATGATTCTTTATTTATTGGTCAACTTTGTCTACCTCAATACCCTAAACAGAGATAGTATTGCTTTTGCACTCAATGATCGCGTTGCTGTTGCAGCCTCTGAACAGATTTTTGGTAGTGGAATCGGCACAATTGTAATTGCATTGTTGGTAATGATTTCTACTTTCGGTTGTGTTAATGGAATCGTATTGGCAGGTGCAAGGGTTTTTCAAACCATGGCAAAAGATGGAATGTTTTTTAAAGCAGCATTAAAAAACAATAAAAACGGAGTTCCTGAAAGATCACTTTGGATGCAGGGCATTTGGGCATCTGCTTTATGTTTAAGTGGGCAATATGGTAATCTTTTAGATATGATCTCCTTTGTTATTGTGCTCTTTTATATGATTACTGTTTTTGGTGTTATTTATTTAAGGATAAAACAACCTGGCCTTGAAAGGCCTTACAAAACCTGGTTATATCCAATTACACCGATTATTTACTTATTGATAGGAGCGGCATTTTGTATTTTGCTGCTCATTTATAAACAGCAGTATACCTGGCCGGGGCTTGTGATTGTTTTGCTGGGGGTGCCTGTCTATTTTTTTATTAATAAAAAAGAGCAGCAGGATTAGATTGAGATCATGGGCTTAAGTGCTTGTTACCAAGAGATTGTGCTGTATATATAGATTTGTCATCCTGAGCTTGTCGAAGGACCTGTTTAAAAATACTTTAAGGTGTTTCGACAAGCTCAACATGACAGCATCTAGGTTGGATCACCTTTATGATACACCCTCTTTTTTGTTTCTCACATCTCATTTTTACATTTTGAAAAGCAGGGTTCTGTCTCAATCGGTTCCGAAAGCCCCGCTGTCCGCTTTACTCATCCCGACTGTGTCGGGAATCGTGTTCGCTGCTACCGGGTTTAGCTAAACAAAACTGTGCAGTAAACTCAGTTTTCTAAACCCGACATGGCGGATACCGGCCTTGCGCTTAAAGCCTGCAGGCGTATGAGCATGTGGCGGGACTAACATTGCCATGAAACGCAGGCTTTGCTTTTCTAAAAAAGAAATTAATTGTTTTTTTAAACTTAGCCGTTCGAAATGGTTTTCCCTAAACCCTAAACCCCAAAAAAAGCGTATCATTTTTTAGACTAAAGTTTACAAAGCTGTATTCCATAGCAAAGTATCGGTAAAAATTTTTCAACAATTTTATCAACCTGTATTATTAGTTTAAATCTATTTTCAAGCTATTTAAACATTTGTTTTCTTTCATTTGGCTTTTACTTTAGTGATTGTTAATGAGAGGGGTACCTTACAATTGGCCTGATATTTGGTTTAATAACTATCGTGGCCTAGCTACACTAATCAAATTTTTAACCTTTAAATTTTAAAACTATGGCTTTCAAAGCTAGATTAAATTTTTCAGGCAAAGAGTACCAGGTACTTCAGTATGCCTATGTGTTTAACCGTGATGTAGATCTATTTGGAAGTTTCTGTTCCACAATTCACAGTGCCAATATAACTATCAGATCAGGCGAAAACCTGGATTAATCACCCTAATGCTTACTTAAGGTGTTGGAATAATTGGTGTTGCTGCTTAGCGCCAACCGCTATTCGCCCGGCACTGTTTTAAACCTTTAACATGCAGATTATGCGCTCATACTTCCGTTTTAATATGCTTCTTGTTTTGTTATATGCAGTAGCTGCCTGTTTTGTAGGTTGTAATGGAAATAGCAAGCAGGATAGCAAACCAAATAATAAGATAGCAGAAAAAGCAAGTGTTACCGATCTGTTTCTTTCTTATACCGATTCAGTGGCAAAGCTTCCCTTAAACAGGTTTAACGAAGCTGGTATAGTATCATTGAACAAATCGTTCGCAGATAAATTACCGCTCAGCATATATAAGGGTAAACAAACTAACAATGATAAAAATATCATCGTTCAACCTTATCAAAATAATAATACTGCTACCATAATTGCGGGGATTATATTATTGGTTCCAAAATCGATTACCGACTCTTTACATATAGGTGATTTTGCCCGGCATTTTGGAGATATTAAAAAAGAAAAGCCAATGATCGGTGTTACAGAGCAGCCCCGTCCTGTTCAGATAAATGTAAATGCCAATACAGTAATAAAATTAACTTTTAACGATAACGAAAAATTAGCGCTTGCCCATGTAACCATGGTTGAGGTTTTAAAATATAGATAAACAACAATGAATACGCTCGTAAAAATTAAAGAATATGATGCACACGGAGGGCCTTCTAATGTGAAAATGGGGGGCGATGGCCATTCGCAAACCTCTACAACCACAGGTAGGTTTGTAATAAAAAGTATCGAAAAACATGTTAGTTATGGCCGATACGCCATGTGGTCTGGTATCCCCTGGGGAACAGAAGTGAAAATAATCGGTGGAATTGTGATGTTGAAACTGTCTGGTCAATGGAAAAAGTTAACCGATGTAAATGCACAGTGGGGGAAATATAAAAACGATCAAAAAGGGGTTACCGATGCCATCCTTAAATACCAGCGCGACCTTTATCCCAATTCGCCGATTCCAAGCAAATGGCTGTTCAACGATTTCGGGCATGTTTCGGTGAAGTATTTCAAAGACACTAACAATGATCGGAAAATGAACGGAAAGGAATATATAATGGGCGATTTTATCCATACTACCCCGCCAGATGAAGCCGCAACAGCTGCCGGGAGGATTTTTCAGCTGGCAGAATCGCATGGTTGTATCCACGTTCGTCCAAATGACATTGATACCATGATCGGCAATGGTTATCTAAAAAAAGGTAATACTGTAGAAGTGCATCCCTATACTAAAAAAGCTATAGAGGCATCACCTAAAAGAAATGCAGCAGGTACGCAATTTGAGGTGCATTTTTACCCTGGGCTTTATAAAATTGCGGTTTATAAAACAATGTAGCCAATAGTGCTAACAGTACAGTAAACGAATACATTATACTATGGAAAACAAACTTATCGTAGAAATCAGTATTGAAGATTCGGCAATTGCCCATTTTGCTTCCTTTAATCTGCTACAGGCTTTTAACCAGCACCATTATTTTGAATTGCATTTTAACCACGATCAATTGGGCGCCCCAGGTTTGATCAGTTTAGATGATAGCCGCGATTTCGTAGGTAAAACCCTAACAGCTTCTTTTGGGCACTCGCCAGAAAACCTGCAGCATTTTGCCGGACTGGTTACAAAAGTAGAACTCTCACAAAGTCATGGCTACCATGGCGTACTTATTGTAAGTGGCTATAGTCCTACTATATTAATAGACCGTGGACCAGATTTAGGCTCTTATCTGGATAAAGACCTCGATACTATTGTTAAGCTGGCCACGAAAGATACACCCGCTAATGACTTGACCATTGTAAGCAATGCATCAAGAAAAGCGGCGATCGATTACCTTATCCAATACCGCGAAAGCGATTTCGAATTTCTTAACCGTTTATCAGGCGAATACCATGAGTGGTTTTACTACGATGGGAAGCAGCTTAATTTTGGCAAACCCGACAAGCAAAAAGAAGTATCGCTTTTTTATGGCCGCGATGTGTTCAACCTGCAATATGCCATGGAAGTTTCGCCCATCAAGTACAAACGTTTTGCCTACAATCCCAAACAGGATGAGATGCTCCAGAGCGAAAGTACAGGTAAAGCCGATGGAAATCCCGACCTGGCACATGCCATTAAGGCCTCCAATAGCATGTATAGCAAAACCTTTAATCAGCCGTCCTTAATCAGGGTAGATAACAGCAACGATATTAAGAGCCATGTAGAAAACGAGGAGAAGGCACACATCAGCGAACTGTTAAAAATTAATGCCGGTGGTGATAATGCGTCGCTGAGTATTGGCAGCATTGCCGAAATAACCATGAGTATACGGAAAGAACTTGCTTTTGCATCCGAAAGCCTTGGTAAATTCCTGATTACCTCCATCAATCACCAGATAGATGGAACAGGTAAATACAGCAACACTTTCGAAGGCCTGGTAGCTACAACCGAGCGATTGATGGTCAGGAATTACGAAAAGCCACATTCGGATATGCAGCTGGCAGATGTGGTTGATAACGACGATCCACAGGGGCAGGGCCGGATTAAGGTTAAATTTAAATGGGAATGCCAAACCAACGACCCAACTGAATGGTTAAGGGTTGTTAGCCCCAACGCAGGTAGTGGCGATACCGGAAAAAACAGGGGTTTCCACGTCATCCCCGAAAAAGGCGACCAGGTGGTAATTGCTTTCGAAGAAGGTAATGTGGCCAGGCCGGTAGTAATGGGCAGTGTTTACCACGGCAAAAGCGGCGATAGCAGTGGATTTAAAAATAGTAATACCAAGGGTTTAACATCAAGAAAGGGGAGCTGTTTAAGTTTTGATGATCTAAACCATGCACTGAACCTGGGTACCAATGCGGCAAACTTTGTGAAGATTGAAAATGGACCTGGGTTAATTACTGCGGAATCTGCTGAGACCATTGTAATTAAGACGGGTTTAAGTAGTATTACGATGAAAAAGGATGGTACGATTGATATTATTGGTAAGGTGATTAATATTCAGGGCACGCAGGTGATTAACGCAAATGCAGGTGAGAAGCCGGGTGATGCTGTTAACATTGGTAAAAATGCCACTACTGCGGTAACTATTGATACGAAAAACATAGATTCGAAAGCAAGTAATGGTATCGCTGTAAACTCTCAAACAACTATTTCGCAAACTTCAACAGGCGTACAAACCATTACGGGTAGCCAGGTAGATATTAACTAATTATGAGCAGATTTAAATTTTTTGATGAGGATATTGAACAAAAGGAAAGCCCGTACAGTAAGTTGGAATACAAGGGAAGCCCTAATGATTTAAATTACATAATCGTCCAAAAACAGAAAACAGTTGCAAATGCCCAGGTGGTTTCTGATACTGAAACTAAAATGCTTTGGCAGCTTGCAAACATGACAAGCAGCAAAGATGGGTATCAACTTTACCTCAATCAGGTTGAACATGATGTGTTAAAAACAAATAGCCAATTACAGGAATTGGTTGGCTTTGCTAAACTATTTAACTCCCCAACATCAAGGCTGAACTTAAGATTTAACAACATAGGCGAAATAACTGCTATACTAAACCAACTTGAAATATTAAGCATTTGGCAAAATATGAAGGAGAATGAATTATTATCACTTGTTAATGCGAACAGTACTGAAAGTAACCTTATCATCAAAGCTGGAGATAAAGATTTTTCTGATAGTGTGCCACTCATTAAAAATGGGATATTATATCAATTGTTGTTTCCCTCTTTTTATGGTATGTCCAACCAAAACAATGTGACTAAGCAACAGAGATATTTTGGATCCAATATTTTTAATGAAAAAAGGATTAATCTTTCAGGAGAAAGAATAGTTATCGGAAATAATGCAGATGAATTAATTATTAATGAAAAATTTATAAACGAAAAGAACGGCGATTATGTTCAAGAAATATTAAAGATTTATAATACACAGTATAAACCAATATTTACTGATGATTTAGCCTATAGCTATCAGGTAAAAATTGATTATAAATTATTTAAAAATTCTGGTGTAGTAAAAAACATAGCGTGTGAGGTAGAAGAGCGACTAAATGATAATTTCTATTTTACGTCACATTACTCCTTTTCATTAAAAACAGAATAATATGGCTAAGATATATGTACCCGATCAAACTTATTTAGTGTGTTCCGATGGCATGTCTAAGCAGCAGTTAAAAGTAGGAAGTCAATCTACTATAAAGATTGCAGGTGGGCGCTTAGCAGGAACAATAGATGATCGCATGGGAGGGAATTTCAATTGTGCTAAGATGGTTGTTGCGGGGGCAATAATCGGTGCAATAGTAGCAGGGCTTATTGCCGCTGCAACAGTGGCAACCGGCGGGGTAGCAGGGGCACTTATTATAGGGGCAATAGCTGCTGGCGGGGCAGCAGGTGGAGCTGCTTTAGGGCTCGGTGCAGGTTTCATGCCCTGTATTTGTGCGTTATTAACTTCGGGCAGTGATTGGGCACCTGTTCACCCAAAAGTTTTAATCGAAAAGAAAAAAGCATTAATAGAAAGTTCTAAAGTTGGTTGTTTTTTTGGTGGTCAAGTAATGATATTTTATTCTGAAAAAGCTGCAGACGAGGCAATTGATCTGAAAAGAAAAAAAACTCTGACAGATGTTGGGCTTGTAATGGCTTCTGCTTTTGTTGCAGGGGGTGCTTTTCAGGGGATAGCTGGTGCCTTTAGTACAGGATCGACTGTTTTAGCCACTTTCGGTAAGGTTGCACTAGCTGAATATGTTGGGCTAACATTACTAGGGGGCGCAGGAGCTTATGGTGCAGATTTTGTTTTAAGTAAGGGAAAGGAGGAGGCATATCAATATGCTGGTGTTAAAGAACAAATTGACGGCTATGAAACTGATATCACCGTTATAAATGAAAAAATTGCTAATCATGAGGCATACACAAGTGAAACGGTCTTAGATCAGGGTACAAAAGGTGTTGATGCCGCTGGTAAAGGGCATGAGGTGAGCAAGCAAAATATATCCGGATCTAATACTTATGTTGCTCAGGATTATGCCAGGCTAAATGATATAGAAGAATACGGGCAAACAAGGACTTATTCAAGTGTTGATCCCAATGCTATTCAGGGAAACAATCCACAATCGGAGAGAAGTTATAATCAAAACACACATTTTTCTGATGAGACTGGCAGTTATTCCGATGGACAAGTGCAGCATGTAACTACTAACAATCAATGGTCCAGGCTTTCAAGAAGTGGGGCCATGAAAGGTGTAGGGCAAGGTGCTGCAAATACATTTAAAGATTATAAGGGTTTTTTACTTGGTCTAATACCCGATTTGTATAAATATATTACCAATCCATTTGTAAAAGATGAAATTCAGGACTATATTAAAGCAATGGTTAACGACGAAGCCAAAGCTAAAGCGGGTGTAAATGTAATCGAAACAGATATATGAGTTGGTATAAAATTTATAGATTTCCCTTACTAGCGATAATTACTTGGGTAATTTTTTTTTTATTTCTTTTCATAAATTTTAAAAATGCAACCGTTATTTCTTTAGCTAAAAAAGATATTCATATTCAAAAAAAAAGCAGTGGGGTTTATGGTAAATTTAGTTTCACATTAATTATATCGGATGTTAAAAAAAATAATTATTCGCGGTCATTTAAAAACTTTTGCCTTTCAAATTTATTCCTCAATCTGAAAAAAGTTGAAGAAGCAGACTCAATACACCTTGCAGTATCAGCTGATCATTTTGGATTGATAAAGCACTACAAACGTCTTTATTATATAACAGATCATAGGCCAAATGCCTTAGAAAAAGTAGCTCAAATTATTTCTTTTACTGTTAGTAATCAAACTTTATATCTTGCCATACCCCTGATATTAACATTTATTTTTTGTGCTGACGAGTTTAAAAAGAATTATAGGTATATAAACAACCTGCATAAAAAAATGTCAAATGCTTCTTATGTATTAATCGGAATATTTATTTTACTAATTGCTATTTATTAACCGCTATGGAAAAAAAACAACCCTTGAGAGGTAATAAGCTGATCATATTTGGAGTCTTATTTACCGCATTCATGATGTTTGTTGGCTATAAGATTTTATTCAACTCTAATGATGAAACAAATATTACGGCGATAAATCAAAAATTGAAATCAGGTAAAGGAACAGATCAGTTTGATAGGGGGCTTGAGTATTATGATCAAAAAAAATATGCGGAAGCGAGCAAATATTTTGAGGAATCGATAGAAAATGGTTTTCCGGTAGCACATGCTTTATTAGGGGAATGTAAATTGCATCTCAACGACTTAAAATCTGCCCAATATCATCTGATACAGGCTTTAACTGTAGAAAATGGTGAAAATGAATTGGTTGGGTATTATTCAGGGGTAGAATTCAATTTAGGTGTGGTTTATGATCTGCAGAAAGATACCAAAAATGCAATAGCACATTTACAAAAGGCTAAACAATTGGGGAACAAGGATGCTGCTGTATATCTATCCAAAATGAGATGAGGTTAGTTCATTGTCAGTCTTAAATATTACAGTACAATAACTTATTTTTAAAGTAAGGGAAAATTTGCCAGATTCGGTTAGTAGGAACAGAGGTTAAGAAGATGGTTGAAATGTAGATATTAGCGATAAGCAATTTAAATACAATGTAGCGCAATATTAATCTATATTATGCCAAAGGAGGAATTTGAAAAGCGGTTTGAGCAGAAATAAAATATTAACCACATGATGTAAAATGTTTTGAAAAAATAAAACATACCATTTTATAGATTTGTTTACCCTAATCCCTAATCCCTAATCCCTAATCCCTAATCCCTAATCCCTCTAAATTGTACGTCCAATCTCACATCTCCTGTCTAATATCTCAAATCTCACCTCCCTAATCACTCGTCTCGAACAAAAACCGTATTTTTGCAGATAATGGGAACACTTGTAGATTCAGGTATAAAGGGATATAATAATTACGGCACGCATTTGCGCGAAAAGTATAAAGGGCAGCGTGTATTTAAAGTAATTGTAGATGGTGGTTTTACCTGCCCCAACCGCGATGGGAGCAAAGGTTATGGTGGATGTACGTATTGTAATGTAGATTCTTTTACGCCGGAGCCTTCACGTAAAAATCCAAATATTAAAGATCAGCTTGCCGAAGGCATGTTAAGGGCTAAAACCTCTTATAAAGCTGATAAGTATATTGTTTATTTTCAGCCTAACACCAATACTTACGCGCCGGTACATTATTTAAAGATGATGTATGATGAAGCGCTATCGATTAATACAGAAGATATTGTGGGTTTTGCGGTTGGTACACGGCCTGATTGTATCGATGCAGAAAAGGTTGCTTTATTGGAAAGTTATACCGACCGCTTTGATGTAGATTTAGAAATGGGCATGGAATCTATCTATGATGAAACCCTCGATCAGATCAACAGAGGTTGCAGTCATGGCGAATTTGTTGCTGCGGTAGAACTTTTAAAAGATAGTAAGCTCGATCTGTGCGTGCATACCATTTTTGGCTTCCCCTGGGAAACCCGCGAGCAGATGCACGGTTACATTCATGAAATTAACCGTTTCCCACAAATCAAGTTTGTAAAGTTCCATCACCTTCATGTTGTAGAAGGATCGATAATGGGTGCCAAGTATAAAAAAGAACCCTTTAAATTGTTTTCTCTCGAAGAATATACCGACTTACTTTGTGAGTTAATCCCTTTATTGCGCCCGGATATTGTTATTCAGCGGCTTTTTGGTATTTCGGATTGGGATTTGTTGATTGCCCCTAACTGGGGACTTAACAAATCGGCAATTCAAACCTATATGGATAAAGAAATTGAAAAAAGAGGAGTAGTTCAGGGATCTGCTTATTTTTCATAAAAAGTTAAATTTTTTAACAATTTTTTTAAAAACCCATGAAATTTCATGGGTTTTTCTGTTATTGATGAATTTTTTAAGCTAAATTTTTATAATTTTTAGGTAAAATCATATAAATGATGGTTAATATGTGATTTTGTTTTTATTAAAAACTTACATTAAAATCCCCTGTATTTTTTGTTATTTTTATTTTTAAGGTTAATTTTTGTGTTGTTTTATAAAAATCACTCATTTTTATTAAAATATTTCAATTAAATGGTGTGAAAACTACAATATGTCGTATTTTTAGAAAAATAAATCAAGCATATTTCAATTATTTAAACAATACGAACAAATTAAACTAAAAACTATGAGTAAATTCTCCTTTAAACAGTATGCGCCTTTTGCGATATTGATGATTGTCGCAATTTTCGCTCTATTTATTCCACTTCTACCTAATTTTGATGAAGGCAAGTATAGTGGGCCTGATATTGCATTCATATTAATCGCAGCTGCGCTTGTATTTTTAATGACTCCAGGCCTTGCATTCTTTTATGGTGGAATGGTTCATCGTAAAAATGTATTATCTACCATGATTAAAAGTGTGGTAGCGGCAGGAGTAATTACAGTTTTATGGACAGTAGTAGGTTTTAGTTTGGCCTTCGGAGATACTATTGGTGGTTTCATTGGAAATCCATCAACGTTTTTGTTCTTTAAAGGTGTAAATTCTGGAGCACCACATCTTCAGGGAGGAGCAGACTTAACCATTCCGCTTTCTTTATTTGCAGTATTTCAATTAATGTTTGCCATTATTACTCCGGGTTTAGTGGTAGGTGCCGTTGCAGAACGTATCCGTTTTACTTCATACATCTTATTTATTGTTTTATTCGCAATATTCGTTTATTCTCCGTTAGCCCACTGGACATGGCACCCACAAGGTTTCTTGTTTAAAATGGGTGTATTGGATTTTGCAGGAGGTACCGTAGTTCACATTTCTGCTGGTATGGCTGCATTGGCTGGTGCATTGGTTTTAAAACGTAGAAAATCTCACTTAGAGCATAAAGAAGTTCCGCCTGCAAATATCCCTTACGTATTAATTGGTACTGGTTTATTATGGTTTGGTTGGTTTGGTTTCAATGCAGGTTCTGCATTAAGCGCAGGTAGTTTAGCGGTTTCCGCATTTTTAACTACAAATACCGCAGCAGGTGCTGCAGGTTTATCGTGGATGTTCTTTGATGTTGCAAGAGGTAAAAAACCTTCAGTTTTAGGTTTTTGTATCGGTGCAGTAGTTGGTTTGGTGGCCATTACACCAGGTGCAGGTTTTGTAAGTATTTCATCAAGTATATTTATTGGTGCTATTGCCGCAGTTATCTCAAACCTTGTGGTTTCTTGGAAACAAAAAACCAGTTTAGATGATACATTAGATGTTTTCCCTTGTCATGGTGTGGGTGGTATCGTTGGTATGTTGTTAACGGGTGTTTTTGCTACGAAAACGGTAAATGCTGCTGGTGCTGATGGTTTGTTTTATGGCAACCCGGCGTTCTTTGTAACACAACTAAAAGGTGCTGTAATTGTAATTATATTCAGTTTTGTTGTATCATTTGTGATTTTCAAACTGGTAAATCTTATTAACCCAATCAGGGTATCAGATGAAGAAGAAGAAATGGGACTTGATGCATCTCAACATGACGAGAAATACTCTCAAGGTACCTTGCTGGTTGAAGAAAGAGCGATCTATATCGAAAAAAACAGTCCATTAACAGAACCAATATCTTAAGGATTTTATAATATCTAAACTCAAAATAAGCTCAAACATGAAGAAACTTTTAACCGCTATTTTTGCAATGGCCAGCACTACGTGTGCCCTGGCTCAAGAGACCACTACATCACCACTTGAAATTTCAGGGTCGGTAGATACGTACTTTAAATACGATTTTGCTAAAAATCCATTAAATGGAAAAACATCTTTTGTAACTGATCACAACTCGGTGTCATTAGGTATGATTGATATTGCCCTGAAGAAAAAAACAGGTAAAGCTTCATTTGTTGGAGAGCTTTCTTTTGGCCCAAGAGGACAATCGCAATCTATTCCTGATGCGGCAGCCGGAGGTTCGTCTTTTAATATTCAAAACTTATATGTTAACTACGATTTTACCGATCAGTTTAGTATGACAGCAGGTTACATGGGTACATTCATTGGATATGAGGTAATCTCTCCAGTTGGAAACTTTAACTATTCTACTTCATACCTGTTTACCAATGGTCCCTTCCAAAATGCGGGAATTAAAGCCACTTATAAATTCAGCGATAAGGTAAGTTTAATGGCTGGTTTATTTAATGATTGGAACGTTTATTCAGCTTCGAGAGGTGTTTCGGCCATAGGTGGTCAATTGATGGTTGCTCCTGTTGAAGGCTGGACTGCTTACATCAATGCTTTATCTGGTGCTGGTTTTGGCGGGTATGGAACAATTATCGATTTAACCACTTCATACCAAATTACAGAGAAATTTAAATTGGGTTTAAATGCAGCCAATTATGATATCAAAGATAGTTCGGTACCGGGAAGTTACGCAGGTGCAGCGTTATACCCTCAATTTGCTGTATTGGATGCAGTAACTTTAGGTTTAAGAGGTGAGTACTTTAAATTTAAAGCCGCAGGCGCAGTTCCGGCTACTGCTTTTACTGCAGTAACCCTTACGGCCAACATTAAATCTGGTGGTTTAACATTTATCCCAGAAGTAAGATTAGACCACAACAGTGATAAACCATTCTTTAAAGAAGGTGGCGCTGCGGCACCAAATGGTGGCCAGTTCTCTTTAGCTGCCGTTTACGCTTTTTAAGGAAATAAATAGTAATATTAAGCCGTCCCGATGTAAATAGGGACGGCTTTTTCGTACCTTTAAATAATTAGATTTGCCTGTTAACCGATTTCAAATGAAACATCTTCTTTTTATTATTCTTGCTCTTTCTTCGATTCAATTATCTGCGCAACAAAAACAGTTTTCTAAGGATGATAACGGTAAATTTATCTATTATCAGGTGGTAGATTCGCAATTGGTAAGCAAAGATACTTTACTGCAAAGGGCTAAATCTTTCGTTAATGCAGCGTATAAAAAATCGATGACACAAGAAACTGTTACCGATTCTTCTATTCTGGCTAAAGGAACGATTGTAATCGATAAAACAATTTTAGTTGCCGGCCATCCAAGTGGAGAAGTAAGTTACAATTTTGTTTTTGAGGTACGTAATGGCAAATATAGGTTTTGGTTAACCGATCTGCTGTTTATCCCATACCAAAGAGACCGTTACGGAAACTTTGTAGCCACTACCAAAATTGGAGTGCCTTTAGAGCGTACACCAGGTAAACTTAGCGCTGGTGCATGGAAAGATATTTTAAATAGCGCCTATAACAAAATAGAAAAATTTGGCGATGATTTTAAGAAGTATTTGGCTACCAATAGGGTTGAAAAAGCCAAAAAGAAAGCAGAAACCATTTCTACTAAAAAGTGGTAACTAAAGCTTGCCAAATAATTCCTCAACCTTTTGGTAACGGAACTTAAAAATTTCGTTGATTTTATTGTTCACCACCATGGCATTTACAATAGCGCCGATTGCTCCCCATCCAATGCTATAGTGTAAGGTATCGTGCATTAATACACCGCCATCTATTTTTTCGAAATGGTGCTGGTGGTGCCAGAAAGCAAATGGACCAAACCGTTGTTCGTCGATAAAATACTCCTTATCCTTAACGTGTGTTATTTCCGTTACCCAGTTTAACTTAATGCCAAACAAAGGGGCAACCTTATAGGTGATAATCAGGCCGGGGTACATTTTAGTATTGACGATGTTTGGTGAGGTTACATCAAAGGTCATATTCTTTGGGGTGATTTCGGCCAGGTTCATCGGCGAAGAAAAAAAGTCCCAGGCGATATCCAGATCAACAGGGAGTTTTTGGGTAAATTCTAATCTATACGTTTTCAAGTTTTTGTTTTAAAGCACAACAACAAAGATGGGGTTTTGTTGAGGATAGTTTAGGTTTAACCACAAAGTTCGCAGAATGAAGGCACAGCGATCGCAAAGTTGGAGCGCAACGAGTTTCGTCATCCCGACTGAAGTGCAGCGGAATGGAGGGATCTATGAGGGATATTGATCATCAACGTGACCTATAGATTTCACGGCTGCGCTCGAAATGACGGTACCCGACTTCGGACCCTAAGCTTTCCGACTTACTTAATGCACCATTTTATCTGCACAGGTAGAACTGGCAAATGCCTCCGGTTTAGCCTTGAAAATAAAGCCCATGCTTAAAATATATCCCATGGCATCGTTAAGTGCTTTGTTCGATTTAAACGATGGACTGGTGTTGATATCGGCATGTACTTCTAAAGCCACGTCATAAATATCAAGTAAATCACAAATAGAATAAGCAGTTTCGATTGATTTTTGTACTTCCATTAACATCCTTTCTTTAATGCTTACCTGTTGTGTGCTCTTTTCCTGATGGATGTACATAAAACCGCCATGATGTTCTCTTAACAGCACAATTACGGTTGCAAAATCGGTTACTGCACCTTTTACCTGTGAATCGGTACCAATGCAAACTTTAAGCTTAAAACCGTTTTGGCTTTCTCTGATAATCGCGTTTTCTACTTCTTCGAGGATTGAAGATTGAATAATTTCACCACTAAATTTTTTCCACGTCATACATTTGTGTTTTTTGAGGTTAATTCCAAAGGAATCCCTTTGGGACGAATGGTAATCAGGTTTTTATAAAAATAAGTGCTAAAAATTAAATATGTGTTAAGGTTAGATTGTTTATTTGCTAACAAAAAGTTAGTTATCAACAAGTTAGTGATAATAGTTTAGATGAACTTATTATTTGTTGAAACAAATTATTATTCGGTCCGTTAATATTTGTACATTCATTAAAAATTCTTAATTATGAGAGCAGAATTAATTCAAGAGCTCCAGTTATTACAAAATAGCAGAGCGAATAAATTTGCAGATGAACTGGCAGACAAGATCTTATCTTCGGTTGATGCAGTTAACGAAAAAGTGCTATCATCAATGTCTAAACGTGGTAACATGTTAATGTTGCTCGAGAAAAGATTAAACTTTTCTACGCTACGGAAACTTAGGGAAAGATTTTTCAAACCGTAACTAAGGGGATAGTTCGGGTCGTAAAGAGAAATGATTACCTTTATGGCGGAATGATAGAAAATGCCTTAAAAAAATTAAACATTGCTGCACTTAACGAGATGCAGGAGTCTTCAGTAAAAGCAGCTAAGACTGGCAAAGATGTTATATTAATTGCGCCAACGGGTTCAGGGAAAACGTTGGCCTTTTTATTGCCATTACTTTCCAACCTAAAAACCGGAGTAAAAGGAGTGCAGGCCTTGGTTTTGGTTCCGTCGAGAGAGCTAGCCCTACAGATAGAGCAGGTTTTTAAACAAATGGGTACTTCATTTAAAGTAAACTGCTGTTACGGTGGCCATGCTGTACGGATAGAAAAAAATAATCTTGCACATCCACCTGCCGTCCTGATCGGAACGCCTGGTAGGATAGCTTACCATTTAGAGCATCAAAACTTTGACGAATCTTTTATCGAAACCTTAGTTTTAGATGAATTTGATAAAGCACTGGAGTTTGGCTTTGAGCAAGACATGTCTTACATCATTGGTTCGCTGCTTTCGTTAAAACAGCGTATACTTACTTCTGCTACCAAAATGGAAGAAATTCCGGTTTTTGTAAAGTTAAATGTGCCTGTTGAAGTCGATTTTTCAAAAAATATTGAAGCAAAACCAGATCTAAAGCTCAAAAAAATAACTGCACCTGCAGCCGATAAGCTAGATTACCTTTTCAGATTACTGAGTAAAATAGGTAGTAAAAATACATTGGTTTTCTGTAACCACAGGGAAACGGTAGATCGGATAAGTGATTTACTTTTCGAAAACGGTTTAGGACACGATGTTTTTCACGGTGGGATGGAGCAGTTTGATCGCGAAAAGGCATTGCTTAAATTTAGAAATGGTAGCCATCGGATTTTGATTACAACAGATCTGGCTGCCCGTGGTCTGGATATTCCTGAGGTGGAACATATTGTACATTATCAATTGCCCTACACCGAAGATGCATATATCCATCGAAATGGTAGAACGGCAAGGATGCACGCAAAAGGAACAGCCTATGCCATTTTAACTACAGAAGAGCACTATAAATATTTACCGGAAGATATTGAGGAGGAAGTTTTATCAGCGCAATATAAATTACCAGAAGCCAGCGATTGGGTAACTTTATATATTGCACATGGGAAGAAGGATAAAATTAACAAAATTGATATTGTAGGTTTATTTTTGCAGAAAGGTAATTTAACAAAAGAAGACCTTGGCCTGATCGAAGTTAAAGATACTACCAGTTATGTGGCGGTTAAAAGAAGCAAAGTAGAGAAACTATTGAAAGCATTAAGCGGCGAAAAAATTAAAGGAAAAAAACTTAAATTAGAAGTAGCGAGTTAGTTCATTGGTTCATTGGTTCATTGGTTCATTGGTTCATTGGTTCATTGGTTCATTGGTTCATTGGTTCATTGGTTCATTGGTTCATTGGTTCATTGGTTCATTGGTTCATTGGTTCATTGGTAAAATGGGGATTAAAGTTCGAGATTTATTTTTGTAGTCATTCAATAATTTATTTATTCAACCGTTTATTCAATAGCTCAATATACTCATTCATTAATTCTCTAATCTAATCACGCTATAATCCGCTAACTCAATCACTCACTAATTCAGATATTCTCTAATTCAATCATTCAAACATTAAAAATGAGCAACAACGATATATTAAAAAAACTAAGAGTAGCTTTATCATTAAAAACAGAAGATATTATAACCATTTGCGACCTCGTTGGATTTAAGGTAACGAAGGCAGAGCTGGGCGATATTTTCAGAAATGAAGACCATGAGAATTTTAAACCTTGTGGCGATCAGATTCTGCGTAATTTTTTAAATGGTCTTGTGATTTACAAAAGAGGTCCGAGGGATGAGAAAAAGCAATAATTTATGCTTTTTAATATTTTTTATACTGATCACACTTTCCTTTAACGCTCTCGCTCAGTCTCAGTTTAAAATAAGTGGTAGTGTAATCGATTCTTTGAAAAAGCCTGTTGAGGGTGTAAACATCCGATTGATTACCGATAAAGATACGCTCCGCTCAAATTCTGACGCGAAGGGAAACTTTGCATTCGCAAAAGTAGCCCGAAATAAATTCTACCTTACCATTACTGCATTGGGCTATAAGCCATTTGCTTCTATTTACGAAATCGAATCTTCGAAAAAAAGCTCCGTTTTAGAACCCATTACGCTCAAGATGGAAACGATCCGTCTCGAAGATGTAGAGGTTAAAGTAAAGGTAGACCCCATTAAGATCAAGAAAGATACGATTGAGTATAATGCTGCTGCCTATACCGTAAGAGAAAATGATAAGGTGGAAGATCTGTTAAAACAACTGCAAGGCATTGAGGTTGACGAAAAAGGTGCTGTTACAGCAATGGGCAAAAAAATGACCAAGTTGCGGGTAAATGGAGAAGATTTTTTTACCAGTAATGTAGAAGATTACATCAGGCAGTTGCCCGCCGATATTATTGCTAAACTACAGGTAATTGAGGATTATGGTGATGAAGCCAATTTTACAGGCATAAAAGTGGGTACACCACAAAAAATGTTGAACCTCGTTACTAAGCCTGGCATGGACAAAGGTGTTTTTGGCGGAGTGAATATGAGTTCTGCCACTAATAATGCACATAATTTAGGTGGTAACGGTAGTATATGGAAAAAAACGAAGCAAATTGGTTTTGGAGGCCGTTATGGTATTACTAATAATGAGTTTACCAAAATGAACAATGGGGGTTTAAATGGTAATATCAGAGATAAAATTTCGAAAGAATTTAGCTTTAATGGCGGCTATCATTTTAGTAATGGAATTAATAAATCTATTCAGAGTAATTACCTCGAAACCTTTAACCCGCAGGGAACAATATTTGATTTAAGAGAAAGTGCCAATAATTCCAAATCGCTAAACAATAACATCAATCTTGGTTTAAATGGAGCCACAAAGAAAAACTATTTTAATATTTCGCTTAGTGGGGCTTTGGCCAATACCCGTAACGATGCGGTTTCTACTTCCAATAAAACAGGTTTTATCAAACAGGATCTGATGTCTAATTCAGGTTCGCGGAACAGTAATCCTAATGTTAACGGAAGTATCAATTGGTCTAGGCGGTTGGCTAATAATAAGCGGTCGTTATCTATGGGATTTAATTTCGGCACAAGCGAAGGAAATTCAAACAGTGCGATTAATGATATGATCAGGTATTACAACGAAACCACCAACGTACTGGTTAAAGATTCATTACTGAACAGATTGGTTGATAATAATACCTCGAACTCCAATTTTGGGGGTAATTTCCAATTTTCCAATTCATTAAAAAGGCCAAACGACAGTACAGGATACAGTTTTATTAACCTGTCTTACCGTTTTTCAGTTAGCAGGAGCCGGAATTTGCAAACTACAACGGTTACCAATCCGTTGGGGAACAGTTTTGTTGTCGATTCGCTGGGGCAGGATTATGTATCTAATTTTATCAATCAGAATTTCGGTATCGGTTTTAATACCAACGCAAAGCGGATCAGTTATAATTTAGGACTCAATTTTTCGCCCAGCATCATTATTGGTAAATACCAGAACACAGGGCAAGAGCTAAAAAACTATCAGTTAAACTTTTCGCCATCTGCCAATTTAAGTTATCAGATTAAAGATAATGGGAATTTGAGTTTTGGTTATAATGGTTACACCAGTTCGCCCGATTTTAATAAACTACAACCCGTTAGAAACAATAACGATGTACAGAATCTGATTATCGGTAATCCAGATCTGAAAGCAACTTCGAGCCATACTGCCGATTTTAGCTATAATCAATTTGACCTCAAATCGGGATTGAGTATTATGGCAGGTTTATCGGGAACTTTTGCTTTTAATAGTGTTGTAAGCAATACTGTTTTTCTTCGGGATACACTGAATAGCCTGAAGCAACAAACTACCTATGAGAATGTTAATGGTGTTTATAATGTTGGGGGGAATTACTCGCTCAATAAACGGTTAATGACCAATAAACTGTCGCTCTCCATTAATGGGAATGTTGCCTATAACCGTAATGTTTTTTATACCGAAAATGTACTAAACCGGAGTAGTGGAATTAACGTTTCGAATGCTTTTAGGTTTAACCTGAATGAGAAAAAATATTCTTTTAATACCAGCGTGTCATACAGCTTTAGTTCAAACACTTATTCTGTAATGAACCAAAATATTAAGAATATACAGGTTTTGGCTTTAAATGGCAGTGCCAGTTGGATTCCAAGCAAACGTTTTAGGGTAAATGCATCGGCCTCTAAAAGTTTAAATTTTGGCTATAACCTATATGCCGGCAACCCATTATTAGTGAACATGGGATTGAATACTTCTTTCTTGAAAGATAATAGACTCCTTTTTTCTATCCAGGCAAACGATCTGTTTAATCAAGGCGCGCTTTTTAGTACGAGTATTACCAATAATTCCATCTCCGAAAACAGAACGCGGTTTATCAGCCGCTTTGTGCAGGCCACACTGGGTTATAACCTGAGCCAGTTCGGGAATAAAAAAGGCAGAACGAATGTAAATTTAAGTGGAGTAGAATTTAATTAATCGGAAATTAATTAGTTTAGCACTTTGTTCAAATCGAATGCCCCATGAAAAGTAAAATCCTGATCCTTTTTTTATTGGTCTTTGCAAGCAGTTCATTTGCACAGTTGAAGACAGATTCGTTAAGTAATAAACCTAAAAAAGAGAATTTTACTGATGACTGGGCTGCGCTAAGCAAGTACCAGAAAGAGAATGAACTTTTACCACCACCAACCAGAAAAGAAAAAAGAGTTGTTTTTTTAGGGAGTTCGATATTCGAATTCTGGAAGCAAAAAGATCCTGAATATTTTAAGGATAAACCTTATCTGGATAGGGGAATAAGCGGACAGATTTCGCCGCAACTGCTCATCCGTTTCCGGCAGGACGTAATTAACCTTAAACCTAAAGTAGTGATCATTTTAGCGGGGAGCAATGATATAGCAGGTAATACAGGTCATGTTACCAACGACAAGATTATGGAGAACATTAAATCGATGGCAGAACTGGCGAGGTTGCATCACATTAAAGTGATACTCTGTAAATACCTGCCTGTTTACGAATATCCATGGAATAAGCGCATTAAAGCAGCCGATAGCATCGTGAAGTTAAATGAAAAAATTATGGCCTATGCCAAAGAAAAAAAATATACCGTTTTAGATTATTGGACACCACTGGTAGATGAACGAAAGGGACAGCGTGCCGAACTAACGGTAGATGGTGTTCATCCCAACCTTGCAGGTTATAAAATAATGGAAGGCGTAACAGAGGCTGCGATCAAAAAGGCCTTGAAAAAGTGGCATTGATTTCCCAACTAGATTGGGAACCACGTAGTGCTCATGAATGCCTTTGAAGAGAAGAAAGCTTATGAATAATCGTAATGCAATAGGCTTTAAGATTAGCTTCGCTGAGCACTTTGTGGTTCCCGCATGCGCGGGAATGACGATAACTTTAAAAAATAATTTCCAAATTAGACCTCAAAACAAAAAAGTCCCGATTCTCATCGGGACTTTGTATTAATTCAGTTTTTTATATCTGATGCGTTTTGGGGTAACATCACCTAAACGTTTCTTGCGGTTTTCTTCGTAATCTGAGTAGTTTCCTTCGAAGAAATAAACTTCAGAATTGCCTTCGAAAGCCAGGATGTGCGTACAGATCCTATCTAAGAACCACCTATCGTGACTGATCACTACGGCACAACCGCCAAAGTTTTCTAGGGCTTCTTCCAGTGCACGTAAAGTATTTACGTCTATATCGTTGGTTGGCTCATCCAGTAGTAATACATTTGCTCCCTTTTTCAAGGTAATGGCCAAGTGTACACGGTTACGCTCACCACCTGAAAGGATACCTACTTTTTTCTGCTGATCGCCACCATTAAAGTTGAACTTTGAAACATAGGCACGTCCGTTAACGGCTTTAGTGCCCAGTTGGATATTGTCTAATCCATCGGTAATGTTTTCGTAAACAGTTTTATCGGCATCTAAATCGTTGTGCATTTGATCTACATAACCCAGTTCTACGGTTTCGCCTACACGGAAAGTACCGGCATCTGCTTCTTCCTGTCCGGTAATTAAACGGAACAAAGTGGTTTTACCTGCACCATTGGGGCCAATAATACCCACAATACCTGCCGGAGGAAGAGAGAAGTTTAAATTATCGAACAATACTTTGTCGCCATAAGCTTTGGTAACGTTTGTTGCCTCAATTACTACATTACCCAAACGAGGTCCGGCAGGGATGAAAAGTTCCAATTTATCTTCTCTTTCTCTGCCATCTTCTGAAGCTAATTTATCGTAGTTGGCTAAACGCGCTTTAGATTTTGCATGACGTGCTTTTGGTGCCATACGTACCCATTCTAACTCACGTTCTAAAGTTTTCTGGCGTTTGCTCTCTGTTTTCTCTTCCTGCGATAAACGTTTTGCTTTTTGATCTAACCAGCTGCTGTAATTTCCTTTCCACGGAATACCTTCGCCACGGTCTAACTCTAAAATCCATCCGGCTACGTTATCTAAGAAATACCTGTCGTGGGTAACAGCAATAACGGTTCCTTCGTAATTTTGTAAGAATTGTTCTAACCAATCGATACTTTCGGCATCCAAGTGGTTGGTCGGCTCATCCAATAATAATACATCAGGGTGTTGAAGCAATAAACGGCACATGGCCACACGACGGCGCTCACCGCCTGATAATACACCGATTTTAGTATCAGGATCAGGACAACGTAAGGCATCCATAGCTCTTTCTAATTTCGAATCAATTTCCCAGGCACCTAAAGCATCAATTTTATCCTGAAGCTCACCTTGCCTTGCCATCAGTTTATCCATTGCATCAGGATCTGAGTAGTTTTCCTCTAAGCCGAAAGCTTCGTTTACTTCTTCGTACTCTTTTAAAATAGCAGTTACTTCGGCAACGCCTTCTTCAACCACCTCGCGAACGGTTTTTTCAGGATCCAAGATCGGCTCCTGCGCCAAATAACCTACTGAATAACCTGGTGAGAAAACCACCTCACCCTGGTAAGATTTATCTAAACCGGCAATAATTTTTAAAAGTGATGACTTACCAGAACCGTTTAAACCGATAACACCGATTTTGGCTCCGTAAAAGAAAGAAAGGTAAATATTTTTTAAAACCTGTTTTTGTGGAGGGTAAATTTTATTTACACCTGCCATTGAAAAGATTATTTTTTCGTCAGACATTATAATGTATTGTTTTTAAAGTAGTTAATGCTAAGATTGATAAAAGAAGGCTAAAAGTCTTTTTGAAAATTTCTCTTCTTATAGACTGATTTAATCCGACTAAATAATGGCAACATCAAAATTGCTCACAAAGATAAGAACAACAGGCCCATTACAAAATGTTTGTAAAGTATATCGTAACTTTTGATCTATTCTTTCATCTTGTTCTTAATGAAACGTCAGTTTTCCCATTTTTTTCTTCCCATTTGGATTAATTTACTTGGAATCCCGGGTACCATATTGGCGTTGAAAAATAATATTATCTTTTGTGAAAAAAAGCTGTAAATTTCTTAGCGCATTCATTATTGTTTAAATCGTCGTCTAGACAGTAATAAATCTACTCAAAGAACAAAAATTGCTACCATGACATCTAAATTTGGCTTTACAAAACTTAACATCTCAGAATTTGAACAATGGCTCTCGAAGCTAAAAGTAGCTAAGACAATTGTTTACATCCAGGAACACCATACCTGGAATCCAAGTTATATCTCTTTTAAAAATGACAACCATTTTGAGCTACAGCTTGCCATGAAAAATTATCATGTGAACAATAACGGCTGGATGGATATCGGACAACATTTTACTACCTTCCCTGATGGCAGTATTTTAACAGGGAGGAGTTTGGAACAAACTCCCGCATGTATTTTTGGCTTTAATTCTAACGCTATTTGCATAGAAAATCTGGGTAATTTCGATCTGGGTAAGGATACGATGACAACTGAACATAAAGAGACCATCGTAAGGATCACTGCCGCTTTATGTAAAAAATTTAGTATTCCTGTTAATAGCGACAAAATTGTTTACCACCATTGGTTTAACCTTTCTACAGGAGAACGAAACAATGGTGCCAAGAATAATAAAACCTGTCCGGGTACTGGTTTCTTTGGTGGAAATAAGGTAAGCGACTGCGAAAATAACTTTCTGCCCCTGGTAGCTAATGTTTTAAAAACAGCGGTTTTGCCTCCAAATATCCCCGTACTAAAATATGTATACGTTACTTCGGATACTTTAAACATCAGAACAGAGGCCAATCCCAAAAGTAATATCGTAAAAGACAGGGAATCGGCTATACTGGGTGCTATCCTTAGGGTTTACGAAATCAAAAATGGATGGTATAAAATTTCTTCTTCTGCCAGTAATTGGGTAAATGGTTCATATACAAAAGATGTAACGCGTTACACTGTAAATGCCAATACCTTAAATGTACGCAGTGGCCCCGGAATCGACTATCCCAAAGTTGCTTCCATCTACAAAAACCAGGAAGTATTTGTCATCGACGAAAAAAATAGTTGGTTTAAAATTTCTTCGGATAATAAATGGGTTAAAAAAGAGTTTCTAACTATAGTAACGTAGTTTAAACTTTCAGAAATTAGACTGATTAGTTGTGTTAAATATGATACGTTTTATGACCATTATGTATGGTTAATTGCGTTTTTGTTATTATCTAATACTATTGTTTTGGTCTCTTTTGAGTTGGTTTCTACTGATTTACAAATGCTTTACCCTTAAAGGTTTTTAAAATAATTTAGTCGTCAACATATTAAACAGGAATGTTTAATCATGGCTTAATCTACCCATGAGGTTGCGTGTGCTCAGTTTTTTTAACCTTTTACACAAATAACACATACAATGAAAACCTATAATTGATTAAACACTATGCTCTCTACACAGAACTCAGCTCAAAAGCTTATTATCTCCAACAGTGACTATATTCATGTTGTACAGTTTGATGAAATTGTTTTTTGCCAGTCTGATGGTTGTTACACCCATATCAACCTTCATAACGGGCAGAAACATACGCTGGCCAAATCTTTATCTAAAATCTGTACACAACTTTCTTCCAATCAGTTTATCAGGATCAGCCAAACTTATCTCATTAACAAAACTTTTGTAAATAAGATCGACCGGAAAAAGAAGAATCTTTATCTTCTTGATCGGATCACAGTTCCTTTTACCATTTCCCTTAAAAATTTAATGGAACTCATCAGCGATTCCATTCATCCGAAAATTAATTTAACAGATGCGGATAATGGCTAGAAATATATCAATACTTAACGGTTAGCGTAGAATACTTAAACGTTGCTTCTTGCATTTCGGTTTGGGTACAATTCGATCTATTTTTAACTATTACTTTAAGCGAAAAAGCTTAAACACGTAAAGTTAATCCAGAAACCGATGCCTGATCATTTTTGCCTTTATGGTCCACCGTTTACATTAAGTGGTGAACTATATTTTAGCGATACCGTTGTTAATTTTAGTGTTGATTTTAGTAATCCTGCTGATGAACAAAGTATTTTAGCCTATGAATGGTATTTAGACGATGTACTCGTAATTGATGAGCGTAGTGCCGGTTTTGCAGGTAAGGTATATTGCGGCGGCCATAAAATAGGGGTAAGGGTATTAAGCAGTGAGGGCTGGTCTGGCATTAAAAGTCATTCTTTTTATACCTGCAAAGCACCAATTGCGATCATTATTCAGGGCCCAGATGTCATTAACGAGGGCGAATCAGGTACTTATCTCGTTTTACAGCAATTTTCTGATGGTACTGTAGAAGATTTAACCAATAAATATACTTTTACAGTTAACGGAGGGGGCAGTTTTAACGGAAACGTATTAACTACAGTTAAAAATGATAACAGTTTTAGCGATGAAATCATTACCATTACCGCAACACCTGTAAGTGGTGCGCCCGTTACTAAACAGGTAACCGTTAAAAATACTACTCAGTTTAATTCTGCTGTTCTGGTAGTGGATTTATTTAACGATAGCAGCCTGAATGTAATCGGCCTGATCGATAATCCTGAAGTGACCGTTAACCATCAGTCTGTTTTTACCGGAAATAATTTTATACCTGTATCGGTGATTGCTGAAAATGCCTATATGCTGGCATCAGATCTGATCCCGGGATCATCTACCAACTGGCGCTTTGAGTTTAACTTGGCTAAATTGATTACCGAATATCCAAACACAACAGACTTTGTATTTTATATAAAAGGCCGCGGTGCAGCAGATCAGGGTTTAAACGGAGCTTTCAGCTTAAAAACTAAAGAAGCTAAAATGATCATGACCGGCAGTGCTGGTAGTTATGTGCCAAGTGTAACAGGTGGGGAAACAGTAGGTTACAGTTCGTTTAGTTCTTATAGTGTTCCGGGTGCAAATGGCAGTTATGAGGAGAATGATTTATTTACCATCATCCGTTTCAATTACAATGTGCCTGCCGATACATTAACCTATACCATTCCGCCACGTACTTATCTTTCTAATCAGATTAGTGAAGAGGTGCAAAGAAATAACTGCGGAACTGGCTTTGTGGGTTCTGATGTATTGTATATTCTTCCTTATGGTGCATTCACTTCGACGGTAAGCCAGGCAGATGCTGATACACAGGCAAGAATTTTTTATGACAATAACAAACAGCAATATGCCAATGATCATGGAACATGTGAAGTAGAGCCAAACTATCATTTTAAATCGAGCACAAGTGGTTCTTATCCTGTTACCATGACAACAGGTTATACCTCTGGGAATTGTGCACAGCAGGTTGCGTTTTACGCTACCATGAATAACCAGTCGGTGGTAATAGATAATACGAAGGGCACCACTAATTTAATGCCATGGGGTGCCAATACCCGAATGTTCAAGGTACCTGCTACAGGTGTATACCGGGTAAAGGCCCGCTTGGTTGGTAACATTGCCTGTAATCCGGTAGGTGGCGATGCCGATCATGAACAAACCATCAGCTTCTTGTTTACGCGTACCGGAGGGGCCGAAACTAATTTAATTGCACCAGGGCAAAATAGTGCAGGTGGTTATAGTGCCGCAGAATATTGTTTGCCAGGACAGTATGTTATCTCGAAAGGTATGACCCTGCCTATTGATATCAATTTTAGTATGGACTTTAATATGGTTGCAAACGAAGAGGCCAATTTTAGAACAAGGATTAATCTACGTACCTATTTCAACCAGCAACAGGGCGCAAAAGAAACCAATACTACCAATTTTAATTTCTCACTGCTTGAATTAGAAATCGAAAAACTTTAGCGATAGCTCACAATGAAAAAAATAATCAAATATAAGGCAGTTACCATATTAATGGGTTGCCTATTGGTTTGGCAAGGCCTAATGGCTCAAAAAGTAGCCGTTAAAGATGGAACCATACAGGTTGATGGAAAGGAGTTAGCCAAAATTGTAAAAATTAAGGATAAGGAAAATTTTGGTCTGACCAGTACTTATGAGATATATGCACTTAATGGTGAAAAGCTGATCATTGCCGCCATTGCCACCGATTTTGCCGAAAATAGCAATAACAATGGTTCTTATTATTACCGCTTATCGTTTCTAACCAATCAGCAACAGGCTATTTTTAGACTGAGTAAACTGGGACCTGAAAAATCACTTGCCACCCTGATCGGCCAGTCTGGTATCATTGTGAACAACCAAATCGATCCAAAAATGTTTACTGAATTTTTAGCTAAAAAAAGCGTTAACCCGCCCATTGCCATGGAGTATAAATTGGTAGAAAGAAACCATCTTGGTACACCATACATCAAGGGCAAGCAGATTTATCAGGGCCTGACGCTTATCGGCGAGTTTAAAGATATCAGTACGCGGCCAGAATACGATACCTACGAATTTAGTACCGCCATGGGGCTTGTGGTGGCCCGGGTAAATTTTACAGGTGGTATTAATGCACAAAACTTTGTGGTAACCACTTATAAGGATAAGGTGACCACACGGATAAACATCCCTACACAGGGTAAATATTCAATATCACAGCAGCCAGGTGTAGACCGTAATGAAATGGCGCTTGTACGCATTGCCGATTGGCTGGCCAAAAACTGGTATTTATAATAAACTCATTTAGCTAAGATATTTTTAAGCATGACTCCATTTATTCCCACATCGTACTTTTTTACCGATCCTGCTTCGGTCAGCCAAACGACGGCGCAAGCCTTTGGGCCCGTTTCAGAAAATGAGTTTAACCTTACGGCTAAGTTTACCAGTACCGGGGCTCAGGCTTTTGCCGTATGTAAAGGTGTGGTATTAATCCAGCCACAGGGAGTAGGTAGCGAGGTGGTAAACTTAATATTGCGCCCTTACGAGCAGCCCATTAACGGGCTTAATATCCGTTATTTTGTTTACCGTGGCTTAAAAAAGAGCGATTTCTTTAACGGCGAAAATGTACTGGCAGATGGCAATGATGTATCTGGTTTTATTAAAGGGATCAATAAGAGTTTTGCAGGTTTTTACAAAAATGAAAATGTACCGCCCTTCCTGGCCAAATACATCGGTTTCGATCCCACGCAGCAGGCTGCTACTTTGCCACTCGACCAGTTTTTCTTTAAGGATTCTGAATATGTAGATAATGCCGGCCAGTTTGTAGAAAAAGAGGAGACCGCTTTCGAACTACCCATGGTAGCCAAAGGTACCTCATTAGGCCAATTCATTATTGGCGAATGCGGCATTGATGTGGTGCTCAATTATGGCGATTACCAGTTGCCGGCTCCTAATGCCGAATTTAATTTCGACCTTAACTATGCCAGGGCAGCAGGAGCAAGCATCAGCCTGGCGACGATTACCGACGAATTTCAAAAGAAACTGGTGAAAGAGCAAATTACACAGTTTTTAGATGTGGCTGCTTTTTATGGTTTTCATTGTGGCAATGGCTCGGTTAACATTAACGGGACTGCTACCAAGGGCGAGGCCATATACACTGCGGCAGTAAGTAAGTTTAGTACCAAAAACAAACTTTACCTCTATATCCAGAGCGATCGTTGCCGCTCGTATAATTTTTATGGCAACTATTTAATTAACAGTACCGGTACCGAAAGTTTAAAACTGGGCACCGTAGAAACAGGTTTAACCGAACATGTTTATGGTACCAATGGCTGGCCTTTGTTAATAGATGAGGCCACGCATACACCCGCTACTGCAAGTAACTCCTTGTTTTTGCAACTGGTAACGGATAATGGTGCAAATAGCATGTTCTACGGACAGGTAGCCACAGTGCTTGCTGCAAAAGAAAACTTTTTAAATGCAGAAGCTTTAAAAGCCCCTAACGCTACTGATGGTACACCCAGTTTGTTTACCAAAACCATTACCCTCACTAATCCAGCGGTGGCCACTGGAAATACCGGTTTAAATATAGCCAGTTTTAATATCCTCATTTACCAGGGATATAACTATCCTTATATTTTAGGGCAGGAAACCGATGACCAGAATGTAACCACAAACGTATTAGGCTTGCCCAATTTCTTTGATGATGTATTCGATCAGCTTAATGCTACGCCATTGTTAAAAGCAACAGAAAATAGCGATTATGCCGTACTTTCTTCGCAAAAGGTAAAACTCATCAGCCATTATCATGATAAGACCCAGCTGGGTATTTCTGCCGTACAAACCTTAAACATTAATGATGTAATTGAAACCGATGATCCGCTTACGCCGTTGTTAAAACGGGTAACCTACATTACCGAAGCCGTTGATGTATTAAACTCGGCACTTTCGGTAACTGGCACGCTTACACCCGATACCAAATCCAATCCTTCGGTTTCGGGGGCGGTTGGCGATAGCAAAACTTACCAATTACCCGATGCCTTTTACTATAGTTTACAGCTATTTACTGATAGCACTGAAACCATTACCGGGCTTCAGTTATTGGCCAAAGATGGCAGCACACCGAATAAGATCATTTTGGGGCTAACCCAGGAAGAGAATGATTCATTGAAATCACTCATAGTTACTAATGGCTTAACGAATGCCAGACTTTTCTTGATTGATCTTTTTATAGATGGAAATGAGCTTATTTCTGCTGAGAATATCATCTATCAAAAATATAAAGCGGGTATAGTGGGGGAGACGGCTGCAGGAGAACTGAAATTATACCTGCCCGCAACTGATGTGATGGTTTATTCGCTGGAGCGGAAATATCATTTTACAAGTGCATATAGTAAGTATATGAAAGAAGATAATTATTTACAAGAGTTAAATATGGTAACTATAGATAATAAATTATAAAAATGGCAGATTCGGTAATTTTATTTAATAACGATATTGTTCCATTATCAGCAGTTAGCGATAAAGAAATTTTTGATCCATCAGATCAGAACATGCTTTTCTTCCCAAATGGACGGTTAAAAAGATTTGTGAAGAACAATAAGGCTTACTTAGCTCTTTTCGATCAAAAAGTAATATCAAATGGAGAACCTAAATTCAGAGGTTATTTTTTAGAAAATAACTTTTGGGATTTTAATAAGGATAATATAAGAAGAAATGCTACTGAGACCGACAGGAGATATCTAAACTTTCCTTTCGAATATAATTATCCCCTTAACTATCATCCAAGCCAAAATCGAATAGTTATAGCTTACAAGGATCTTGTGCTAGAGCCTGATGGGAACAACAGCTCTAATTTAAAGATAGATGTTAAATATAAGTTTTTTAATTATGAAGATATTAAACAAATTATTGAGACTGTTGATTTTGAAAAGCCAAATAACGCTGATATAAATCATCTATATTTGAGTATTAATAGTTCTTTAGTCCCTTATTATTTTTTTATAATCAATAAACAAATTCTCGGCGCCAATAAACAGCTAAGAGATTTAACGACAGGTGAAATAGATGAATTATTAGAAATAGTTCAGGTTTTTAACATTATTATCTCGGATGTAGATTTAATAAATTATCTTACAACCAAGGGAATAATGGAGGCATTTAATGTTCACTTGAATCTTCCAAATAGATATAATACAATACCTTTTGGTGAAATTGATCCAAAATATCATAATATTTATAATGAAGAATACTTTGCTAGATTTAGATTGAAATTGATAGAATTTAGATATTGGCTTTTACGTTATAAACAAAATTATAACGACATCAATATTGATGAATTAACTATTGCCATTCTTAATATATTCCCAGTTGATGAACTGGCTTCTTTAAGCTACGATTTTAAAATAAAAGCAATGGACCTGATTCTTGGAAAGAGGAGCGGTTGGACAAACTTCTTTTCTTCTCCAACTTTGAATTTAAAAGAGGAGGAGGCTATCGTAAAAATTGTTCGCTCGGTTTATAGGGAAATACAAGGAACTCCTAATTATCAAGAAATTAACATGTTTTTGAAGTTTTTAAATTCTGTCTCTTCAAATCCCAATGTAACTAAGGAATCTTTAACTTACTATGAAATCTTATATAGAAAAATTACTGATCCCACACTATTTGGGGATGACGGCAGGGGACAGAAAGGCCAATTTGTACATGCTGTATATGGCTTATGGTTGGAAAGTGAATATAATCCTGCCCATTCGGATCAAGTTATTGCTACCAATGCCTTAACAAAATTTAAGTATACAACATATAGAGCGGATTACGATTATGAGGTAACCCATAAATTTCACGAAGAAGCAGCACCTTTACTGCTAAATTATAGATCAGAGAAAGTTCTTTTATGGTATTCGGATAATTATAATTTTAAATTTTATGGTCACAAGATAGTTGCATTGGATACCGTAACAGACACCGTTGCAGGGTATTACAATATTTATCAGCCGATTGCTTTAGCAGCTACCAATCATGATGATACAATAATTAAGATGCCAATAAAGGGAATATCTAATGTTAATAGTCCCAATAATGCACAGTTCGTAAATAATTGCATTCCTATTTTTTATTTACAGTATGTAGATGACCTAGGTGATTACAGTGACGCAAAACAGGTTATTGGAACTGTGGCAAATGTTGCATTGTTTTTCACTGGGATAGGGGAGATTGCAAGTTTAAGATATTTAAGATACTTCTCAGTACTTAAAAATATTGGTACTGGTTTAAGTTCTGCTGAAGAATTATTATTGTGGAAAGCCGTTGGGAGTTTAACTTCTTTAGCTCAGGTTTTATCTTCGGCTGCGAGCTTAATCTATCAAATTGCGACCGATAGCTGTGCCATATACTATAACAACGATTTACCACCCGCAGAGGGAACTCCTGAATTTGAAAAGTATAATTTTTGTCAAGATGTAAACAAATGGCTGTTTGCTTTAGAACTAGTTTCTCTTTCTGCAGATGCACTAAGTAGAAGACTTCTAAAAAGAGCGAGCCAGAGAATGTTAAAATCTATGCCAGCTGATGTAGCAGCATCTTTGCCAAACGCTGAACGACAATTACTTAATGAATTGGCCGATATAGCAGAAGATATAAATAAATTTTTAAATGAACTTTCAGATTATCCTAATGTTAGAGATCATATTTCTGCTTTAAAGCTTACGGATGAAAAAAAAGCATATGAATTTGCTTTTGATTTTAAAGGGAATAAAATAGCTCTTCAGGAATTTAATTCCGATATTACGTTGATCGATGAATGGGACGAAATAGAATTTCTATTAGTATATAAAAAAGAAATAAATTTTTTAAAATCCTATAAAAGAATAAAAAATGATAGCGTCCTATTAGGACATATTCATAATGGAGAGGCTACATTAACGAGAAAACAACGACCGATACAATCAGGGGGGGGATTTTATAATGATGCAAATGTTTCTGGATATCATAACCTTGACAAAATTAAAAATCCACCGCCTGGACCCGGCGAAATTAGCTTTAAAGGACAACCTAAGTATTCAAATCCTTTAGATTTAAATGCTAGTTATCAACAAGGCAAAATAGAGCGAAACATGTATGACAAAATTGATGATATTACCAATAAACCTTGGAGCAAAAAGGCAAATACACCACCGAATAGTCCATTGCATCCAGATCATCTGAAAGTCAAAGATTATACTTATAATGTTTTTTGGCCAAAGAATTATAGTACTAAAAGAATTAACGAAGAAATGGCATATGCTTACACGACTATTAATATAAATGCACCCATTACTAAAGTGAATAAAGAGGGTATAATATCTAATTTATATTCTGGTAAAGCAACTGATGGACATGTAATCCATTTTCAATATTATGATGGGAATATAAGATCAGGAACATTAAAATCAATTTATCCAGCTAACTTCTAAAATAAAGAAATGAATACACAAATTTTGAACAAATACGGATTTAATTTCATTAAAAAGGCCGATGGAACAAAGCTAATATCAAATACATCCACAAGTTATATAGCAAGTTATATATCAGAATATAGTGCGCCTGAACTTATTCAGGAATATATCGATGATGTTGATCGGTGTCTATCTGGTCAATTTGACTTAGTAGAGGATACAACTAAAAGTACAGATTTTATTTATGCTAAATTGTATCCTGATGGGTTGTACTTTGATGATGACGAGATGTTACCACTCTATGATCTGAGAGAATTATTGAGCTCTTGGAAGGAATTTTTAGAAGGAAATTAATTTTCGTCCTAGCGCATCCGTGTGCCTGATGGTTTAAATAAAATTGTTCAATATTCATAATGCCACAGCCCTCGCTAGCGCACGCGTGCCGCGTGTGCAATATAATTAAGCAATTCACACACTCGTTTATTTAAGAGGTAGTAATTTCATCAGTCTCTTAAATAAGAGTATAGCAAAAGGAAGTCCTTGACGAGTAGTAAAGCCATTTACTGTCGATACTCAAGCCTAACAAAATATTTAAGAAAGTACAATTTTATTTTCGGTCATTTTCTTATATTGTAAACTACAATCCTTTGCTAGCGCACGCGTGCCGCGTGTGCAATATAATTCAGCAATTCACACTAAGGATTGATTGGCATTGATCTATTGGTTTAACCAGGGCACAAGTCGGGCCACTGCTTAGGGCCGGGACGCTAAGACTTGCGCCAGAATGGGCTAGCAATGGCGTATAATCTTCAAAATACATTTAATGATCATTACAGTTATTTTCAATTAAATTTTTAATAAACATGAATAAAGCAAAACAGTATCATTTGAATTTTAGAGTCTTTTCTCGTGATGATGGTAGAAAAAGACCGAATGTTTATTCAGATACAGACTCAAATGGAACTATTAATGGAGACGTCGCCAGTTTTATGGACTCTCTAGGGCCAGATGGAGTTGATTGGGTTGTTGATGAAATAATGAGCCTTAATGCATTTAATTCTAACACTAATGGTTATACAATTATTGGGAGTTATGAGGTAGTAGTAGAAATATTTTCTCCACCAGCTAGGGCCGTTTTTAACGAAGGAGGGGGAGCAGATATCGTGATACCTTTACAGGATTTTTTAGACATTTTACAAGAGTGGAAGAACTTTTTACTCTCGCTCCCTTATAAACATGACTTATCCAATAAATAGAATAGTAATATTTTACCCTCGCTAGCGCACGCGTGCCGCGTGTGCAATATAATTAAGCAATTCACACACTCGTTTATTTAAGAGGTCGTAATTTCATTGGTCTCTTAAATAGGAGTATAGCAAAAGGAAATCCTTGACGAGTATAAAGCCATTTATATTCGATACTCAAGCCCACCAAAATATTTAAGAAATTACAATTTTATTTTCGGTCATTTTCTTATATTGTAAATTACAATCATCTCTATAAAATAAAGCCATTATCTGGCCAGCTACCCAGCTAAAATGGTTAATTCATCTTGTATTTTATAAAAAATAAAGCGTAAAAACTTTTACTGGCACAGGTGTGTCACATGTGAAAAACCTAAAGAAATGAGCCGTAAATATAAATTTTATAATAAGGAAGGATTATACTTTGTAAGTTTTGCAACAGTACATTGGATAGATATATTTGTGCGGCATTTATATTGCGATATTGTTGTTGATAGCTTAATTTACTGCAAGAAAAACCTAGGCTTAGAACTTTATTGCTGGTGCATTATGCCAAGTCACATACATTTAATATTTAGTGCAAAAAATCATAATCCAGCTATTTTATTGGGCAGAATAAAAGAATATACTTCCAAAGAAATTGTCAAGGCAATTAAAGAAAACAGTCAGGAAAGCAGAAAAGAATGGATGCTTTGGATGTTTGAGCGGGCAGGCTTAAAAAGTAGTAACGTTAAAGGATATCAATTTTGGCAACACAACAATAAACCCATAGAATTGTGGAGTACGGTAGTTATTGAGCAAAAGGCAGATTACCTGCATGATAATCCGGTAACAGCAGGTTTTGTTAACGAGGCCTGGCATTGGAAATATAGCAGTGCAATAGATTATAGTGGAGGTAAGGGGCTGATAGAATTGGAAGAGTTGGGATAAACGAAAATGCACACGCGGCACGCGTGCGCCAGCGAGGGGAAAAGTTTGCACACGATTTGGAATCCAAACTGGTCTGATTTAAGAATTAAGGAAGAGATGGCTTTTGCATTTGAATCAAAAAAAGTAACAAGTAATTGGAGAACCATAGATATGGTTACAGGTAAGAAGGAAATTATATATAAGTCTTTCCTCTCTGATGGGACTAGAGTTGAAATTATAATGAGGAATTTTGACACCTATTTAAGTAAAAATTATATTGATCATTTATCAATATTCACTTTAAAATTGTAATAATTATGACTAAAAGAGAAGAATATAATTTGTTTTTCAAGAAATCGATAGATGATGGATATACTGAATATGGGTGTTATACTAGTTATACTATAGGAGATAATCAGACGTATGAGAGATTAGCAGCTAAACTTACTCTTATGCATAGAGTTGAATGTGAGGGTTTAATTGAAAGTATAATAGCTGCACAAAGTAATAAATATTATGAACAATATTTTGCCATTGATAGTGATAGTGCCAGTGATGATGATGGGATAGAAATTGCTCCTCCAAATGTGATTATAGATGGTAAACTAATAATTTCATTTACTGATATGATTCAAATTTTAGATGAGTGGATTGATTTTATAAATAAATAATTCGGTGTGTTTTTCTTAAGGTAATTCAAGTAACTTTCCTGAGCCCCTTTGCTAGCGCATGCGTGCCGCGTGTGCAATATAATTCAGCAATTCACACTCTCGTTTATTTAAGAGCTCCACTACTAGCGCAAGTCTTAGTGCCTAGGCTAGCGGGGCTGGATGACTTGTGCTTTCATTATTGATCTTAATATACTGCCAAAGCGCAGGTAAGGACAATACTTAAATCAATGGATACTAGGAGAATGAAGAGATTCTTGTACAATCTTCAATTGACTCTTCATTCTCAATCCGAAAATAATCAACAATACAGCCAAGCCTCGGGTTTTATTACTTAAAACATCCCGTTACACAGAACTACCTGCAACGCCTGAACTATCAACTGCAGGCTCTGAACTACCAACTGCAAATATAGAACTGCCAATTGCAAGTTCAAAACTCCGATCTGCAAGTATAGAACTCCCAACTACAAGGTCTGAACTATCGACTGCAAGTGTAGAACTATGAACTGAAAGCATAGAACTACGAACTGCAAGGTCTGAACTACGAACTGCAAGGTCTAAACTATCGACTGCAAGTGTAGAACTACCGACTGCAAAGCCTGAACTATCAACTGCAACGTCTGAACTATCGACTGCAACATCTGAACTATCAACTGCAAGTACAGAACTGCCTTCATTTATGCCCCTAGCTAGCGCACGCGTGCCGCGTGTGCAATGTAGCTTAGCAATTCGTACTAAATTCTATTTAAGAGCTCGTAATTTCATCGGTCTCTTAAATAAAAGTATAGCAAAGTAAATCCTTTACGAGTAAAGTTATTTACAATCGATATTCAAGCCTACCAAAATATTTAAGAAAGTACAATTTTATTTTTGGTCATTTTCTTATATTGTAAATTACAATCACCCCACTGGCGCGCGCGCGCCGAAGGAGTTGGATTACAGATTAAGATAAATCGTCATCTCGACAGCGATGGAGATGACGCCGATTTTTAGTATCTGTCATTGATAGTATAGTCGAAGGGTCTTTATCAGCTATTTCTTAAACCCGCATCATCGACTTTGGACTCAAGACTTCGAACTAAATTCCAATAAAATCCCCATTACTGAAGTATTTTATTAGTGTTAACGATATCGTAACTTAGGTTTGTTAATTTGCAATAAGCTAAATGCTTGATCATTAAATCTAAATAAGCCCTTGCCATGAGTAACGATATTGTAAAAACCTATATCTTGAACAGAAGTTCGGAAGACATTAAATTAAGCCTTATTATTGGCGGAATAGAACAAACTGGTACCAGTTTAATTACCCTGGACGAAGACCTCATTTTAAAGGATCACCCCGGAGACCTCCATCAACAGGTAATTGGACAAAATAATAACCTTCATAAAAAGGTATTGAGTATTATTACTGTAATTACCGATACCTCCCCAAACCATAACGACACCGATTTATATGTGTTATTAGAAGGTGGCTTTGTGACCAAAGGTTATAAAATGCAGGAAAAAGTACAACCTGGAGCTTCGGCCATTTACACCGCAGAAATCACTTTTTATCAATTTTAGCAAAAATGAAATATCTACTTATAATTCTCCTCACCATATCTGGTGCAACAGCTTTTGCACAAACAGAAAACAACAAAGAAATTAAAGAAGTAAAACTCGATCTGCTTAAAGCACCCAGTTCGCCTGCTTCGGCCTTATTGGGCTTCGCCGTATCAGATATCGAAAAACCGACCGACTTAAGTGATTTTATGCTCTCGGTACAGTCGGCTACTTCATCTTATACCAAACTTCCTTCCAGTTATGCAATAGATATTGCCCCTTTTTACCTGTTCCGCAATAAAGGTGCAGATTTTAGTACCACTGGGAAAAACGGATTACAATCAACCCGATTTAAAGATTATTTCAGGCAGAGTTTTGTAGTATCGCTTGCATTGCGCAATCCCGATTCGGCATTCAATAATTTTAAACCCACCAGTACCTATGGTGCGCTGGGCTTAAAATTCTCTATTGTAAGGCCACAATACAATAAAGAAACCAGAGAGAAATTATCCTCCATATACGAGAAACAGCGTGCATTGCTTAAGATATATAAAATTGGTTTGGAAGAAAAAAAGAAATCGATACGTTACGAATTTTTAGACAAAAGGAATATTTACCTGCTCGATTCGATTTCGCACTTGCCGCATTTAACCGAAGCAGAAAAGAAAACGCACGCAGTAGCCATGGCAGAAGATCCTGAAAGCGAATTTGCCAAAAATGAACTCGAAAAAAGTGAGTTGAATAAGGGTTTTAAAGAGGAAGTACGGGCAGAGCTGGCTAAGCAATCTAAACTCGAAGCCGATTTACAGGAAGATGCGAAAACTTTTACCGGTAACCGCGAAGGCCTGTCGGTTGATATTGCCGGTGGTTTAAGTACTGAGTTTAGAGAGAAAAGATTTGATAATTCTAAAATATTCAACTCGGGCGTATGGACAACGTTTGGTTACAACTGGGCCAATGGTAGCTCTGTTTTGGGGCTGGCCCGTTATCTGTACAACCCCGATGAAGTATTTGCGCTTGATAATATGAAAAACAGTATCGCCAATCTGTCTACTTTCGATACCGGTTTGCGTTTTATTTTTACCAAAGGCAAATTTGGCGGAGGTGCTGAGGCGCTTTACCGCAGTATACTCACATCGGGTACAGCAAAACCTTCGTGGCGGCTGGTAGCCAATGCCGATTATGCATTGGCTGATAATCAAAAAATCATCTTTTCTTTCGGCCGCAATTTCGACGGAACAGTAACCAAAAATGGAAACCTCGTGGCCGCATTAACGGTGTTGTTTGGCTTTGGTACAAATAGGTAGGGTTCATTAGTCATTAGTTCATTGATCATTAGTTTATTGATGATTGATTATCGGTTAATTGTATACTCGATTATTCAGCTTTGGACTCCAGACTCAGGGCTATTTTAACGTTAATTCGTTCACTAGTTTATTGGTCATTACTGCTTGGTTAATTGACTCTTGCTTCGGACTTAAGACTCTTGACTAAACTCTAAATAATGGGTCAAAATGTGCCAATACTTAACGGTTGCTTGCGAATACTTAAACGATGCTTTGCAGCCTTTCTTTTGGGTAGTATTCGCTGTATTTTTAGTTGTTGCTTTTGTTAATAGCGGGTCTTGGTAATCCATTTTGGAATAGGCTAAATTACAGGGGCATGCCTATTTTTAAGAACCGAAGCATAAAATTAATTACATGCCAGCCAATCAAGTTGTAACCAGAAGATTTTATCCAGCCCTATCTGAAGTGATCACTGTAGATGACTTGCCGGAGTTTTTGCACTTTGCCGAAAATGGTTTAAACCTGTTGCTGGATAAGATTCATTATAAAAATCTTCAGTATTCAAAAAGTCAACGCGGCGATTCGGCATTTTATAGTTTAGATATTGTAACCAATAATATAGGCCTTGATCTGCCTTTTGGTATGCGGCTGGTGCTCAATCCCGATCAGGATGGCGATTCGAATATCTCTTCTTTCCCCATTTCTTTACAGTACCAATGGGAGATGCTGGCCTTTTTACGTGCTTTTAAAGTCCAGAATTTCGCCTTTACACTGGAAGCTTTTTATGAACTCGGACTTCAGGTTTTTAAAATTACTGACGATGAAGTAATTGCACATATCCTGAATTATTTTGTTGAGGATACAGAGACCGAAACCAAATTTGAGCAATTGCTCGATGCTGTAAATCTAGTTTACGGAACCAGCTTAAGCCTTCCACCAGGTGAAGAGCCAACGGTTGATAAGGTGGTTACCTTGATTAATAACGAAATAAGTATTCCTAAAAGTGTTTCAGCAGTGATGTTTGGGATCTATATTTCACAGGCCGGAGAGGAGGAAACACGTGGGCGGCTTCAGCAGTTTTACAACCGTTTGGTGCCAAATGGGATTGAAGATTACATTAAACAGCTGATTACGCCAAAACTTAAGGCCACTTTAAAATTATCGGCAGGGATAGAATTTCCCCCAAACATATTAAAGCCAGTAGACGCCAACGGCGATATAATAGACGACGGTCGCAAATCGATGTTTACTTTTGGCGAGGCCACGTTTTATGCCGATACTGAATCGGGTATAGGTGCTGATGTAGAATTTGTAGGTAATCTGGTACCGGAATATGCGCAGATTGGCAATACGAATCTGTTTATAGGAATAGAGCGTGCCAAACTGGATTTAAGCAGAAAAAGAAATATAGCTGAGGCTGATGCCGCAGGATATGGTCCTGATTTTACAGGTTTGTATGTAAAGGAAGCTACAATTGGTTTAAGCCGGTTTGGTAAAAAAAGCACAACTAAAAACAGTGTTGCTTTAATCGGCGAAGATTTGCTTATTGGTACCGGTGGTATTTCAGGTAGAATCTCATTGGCATCTAATGGTGCCTTATATTACGATTTTGGTTTGTTTGAAGCTGAGCTGAACCTGTTTTCGCTCACCTTTAAAAAAGGTGCCATTGTAGCGTCGGATATTGCTGGTAAACTTACCATTCCTGGTTTTAAGGATACTACAGGACAGCAGGCCATAATCGATATCCGTGTACACATTCAGGATAACGGTGATTTTGAACTTACCGCTAAGCCACAGCAAGGTTTATTGCCGATTACCCTGCCAAATGTATTTGTTTTAAATATCAGAAGTTTTAACCTCGGCAAGGAAGCACGTGGTTTTTATATCCAGATTGCCGGAACCTTGGATTTTATAGCCGATATACCTGGGCTAGGACAGGTATTACCCAAAAATATCGAGATCCAGAAATTAAGGATCTGGGATAATGGAGATATTGAATTTGACGGTGGCAGTTTTGTCATTCCAAAAGCCTTTAAACTTAAAGTTGGTCCGGTTAACCTTGAGGTAAGCCAGATTGCCTTTGGTGCCTATACCAAACAGTTAAATGGTATAGAACGGAAATACCGTTTCTTTGGTTTTGATGGGATGATCAATACAGGGAATGCTGGTGTTAACGCCACGGGTAATGGCATAAAATACTACTTTACCGTTGATAACAACGATACGGATAAACCTTTCGATAGTTTTACCAGTATTGATGGTATTGGGATCGACCTTACTATACCGGGGAATGTTAGCAAGGAAGAAGCTATTTTTATACTAAACGGCTACCTGAGGATGAGCAACCCTGATCCTGCGATTGTAGGATCTAATGCCGGATCAGAATATACAGGGGCCGTTAGTTTCTCCATGCCCAAGTTCCGTTTATCAGGTTCTGCGGCGATGCGGTTAAAACCCAGCGTACCGTCCTTTGTTGTCGATATTGGGATGGAACTACCCGGTCCGATTCCACTTGGTGCTACCGGTTTGGGCATATACGGTTTCAGAGGGATCATTGGCAGGCATTATATGGCTTCCAAATCCGCCACTACGCCACCACTGCCAGATTCGGCCAGTTGGTGGGAATACTATAAAGCCAAAAGTAACATTACCCACAGAGAAGGGATAGAACTGGATAAGTTTGCTGATAAACCGGGTTATTCGGTTGGGGCAGGGGTATCTATAGCAACCTCTTTCGATAAAGGTTTTACTTTTTCGACCAAGCTTTTTTTATACCTGGGTTTACCTAACCTTTTTATGCTACAAGGACAGGCAGGTGTGCTGCGCTCACGCATTGGTTTAAATAAAGATGTAGACCCGCCATTTAGTGCGTTAATTGTCATAGATGACAAGTCCTTTATCTCCAGTTTGGGTGTAAACTACCGTTTGCCAGAAGGTGGTTCTTTTGATGGGGCAATATTTAGTCTAAGTGGTAAGCTCGAACTGGCTTTCTTTTTTAACAATGCATCGGGCTGGTACCTTAACGTAGGAAAAGACCAACCGGAAAGCGAAAGGATCAGGGCAAGAATACTTACTCTTTTCCAAGGTTATGCTTACCTCATGATCTCCTCGCGAGGTATAAAAGCAGGGGCAGGGGCCAGGTTTGACTTTAGTGCCGATTTCTGGATTGTAAAATTCGGTTTTGGTGCCTTTGTCGATCTGGGTGGTTCCATCAGCTTTAAACCGATACAGATAGGCGGTTACATCAGAATGGGTGGTTATGCCTATATTCGGATCCTGAGATTTAAATTTAATATTTCGATTACTGTAACCTTAGGTTTCGAGGCACCAAATCCATTTAGTATTTATGGTTCGTTAGAGCTCGATTTAGGCTTGCCGTGGCCAGTAAGGAAACTGGGCCGTATCAAAATAACCCTAAGCTGGCAGTTTAATAACAATAAAGGGCCATTGCTTGCTCCGATAGCGGTACTAAGCCTGCCCGATCCTGCAACAGGCTATATGCCTGCTGCGGCAACCAACATGCTCTCAAGCGAAACCTTCCCGATCAACTATGTAAATTACGAAATTACAGGGAGCTCGGTAAATATTCCGGCACCAGGGGCAGGCGGCTGGCAGTATAACTTTAATGACGAAAATGCGCTAACGCATGTAACTATACCATTGGATAGTTTTATCGATATCGATCTGTTAAAACCGGTAAAACCAGTGGCAGGACTTATTGGCGGGGCAGGTAATCAATTGCCCGATGGTTATATAGAAATGCTGCCACCACAAAAAGGAATCAGCAGTCAGGTACGGCACGAATTACAGTTGCTTGGCCTCGAAATTTATGCCTGGAACGAAAACGGTAGCTGGCAGCCTTATCATATTTATGAAGCCGTAACCGTTATCCGTGCCGATAATACAGGCGCAGGAGCCATAGACCTTAGTAAATTGAACAATGCGTACTGGCAGTTTAACGAACCTAACCGGTACAATAAGATCAGGGTATTATCGCAGAATATGTTTAGCTATAGTAATGGTATGAGCAATTCGGCAGCCGATCTTGATGCTTTAAACTTTCAGCGGAAAGACCTTTTCTGTTACGAAAATATATCAAAGCAGAATATTGTGAACTGGATTGGCCAGCCATTGGATAAAGTGTATCCTCAAGCCGAAACCTTTTACATTAAAAACGTTGCATTTAAGTTTACCGACATTGAAGGACGCGTGCAGCAAGATGCTGGCTTTGGTAATGCCGTATTGCAGGTGGCCCAAAGTGGCGGTTCTTTAAGTCTGATCTTACCCGAACCCGTGACTACGCTTTCACTCGATTTTGGAGCCAATGACAATACGCTACGTGTGGATTATATACAGCATCAATATAGAATTGGCTACGCACAAACACTTTTACAATATGGTGCGTTTACAAGGGGCAGGGTGTTAGTGCCAAAAACGGTGAAGTACAATGTACAAGTGTTAACACAATATCTTGATGATACTGAGAGTAATACCAGTTTAAATTATAACGATTTAAGCTTGCCTATTAACGAAGTGGTGATTCATTTCGAAAGCAAGTATCCGTTGAATTTTGAAGGCGATATTGTATTAGGAGGTTATTTTGCTTTACCGGCTACCTATATTTCTGCTGCTGCTTTTCCTAACGGGCATGAGTTTGATGCCGATAAAGCACTGGTTTACGCAGCCATTTACAATCAAGCCTTTAATGTTAGAGGAGTGTTTAGTAAAGCTTACAAAAGGCCAGCAGGGGCGGTTGGCCAGTGGCCAATGGATAACCGTGTGCCTGTAGTGGGTAATCAGAATGCTATTGTAACCGGAAACCCCGAAATGATAAACGGTTTTTATGAGAAAACTGCCAGTAACGAGTGGCAGTTACACCAGGCTTATTCTTATACCGCAAATAGCGATGCGCTTTTAATTCCTTTTGAACCTGAATTAAAAGTAGAAGAAGGAAATTTTTCCATTGAGGTAACGGCTGTTTTTAATCCTTTCGAAACTGGTGTAAGTACGCTTCTGACAAGGGTTACCCAAGATCCCGTAACAGGTAAGAAAAAAGGTTATGCCCTGCATCTGTATCAGGATGCACCTGGCAATGCCGATGCTGTTTATGGTACTGAGCAAGCTGTTCCGTCATTCAAAGTATGGTTTACCGCTTATCAGGATCTTGGTCATTCGGGGATAGTTGCTTCAGAAAAATATACATTAAACTGTGATACTGGTAAACTAACAGAAAAACAATATAAACAGATCCTGATCTCGGTAAACCGTAGCACCGGAACTATTGATATTTTTATTGATAAAAGGCTGAAAGCAAGTGAAGCCATCCTTTCTGAACTGGATTTTGTTGCTCCCGTAGTTAAAATAACGAACCTAAATCAGTTGAGTTATTTAACAGAAGTGTTGCAACGTAGATTGGAAGAAAATAACATTACCCGCACAGGTTTTATTGATGAGGCAGAATTGTTGAGCAATAACTTAAATAAAACGATACAACCAGTATGGCGCCCTGATACTACTTATGCCATTGTGGTTAAAACCCGCGATGTGGTTGAAGGAAACGTAGGGGCAGCCGTACAAAAGAACCATATTTATGGTTTTAAAACCGTTGGACCGATTGGACACTTCCAAAAGAAAAATGCCATTTATAAAGCGCTGGAAGCGCAGGATAAAGCGGCTGCATTTAAACTGGCCGATTTAAAACACTATATCGATTACGAACGCTCTTTCCCTGATGCACAAAGCCGCTACGATTTAAGCAAACCTGTATTTTGCCACGATCCGAAAGTAAGTCTGTTGTTTGTTAAACCTTACCTCAATGCCATGTTCTCTGATTGGGACGGCTATTTAGGTCTGCCTACTGTTAAGAGTACTTTGCAGATGCAGCTGTTGGATCCTTATGGCGCAATTTTAAGCCCCGAATTAATCTGGGAACAATTGCCTGATGAGGAGATTACCAATGCCAATTTCATGAAACTACCTCCAGATCAGCAGATCCTGTATTTTATGAACCGTGCGGCGCTCGAAGATTCGTGCAACGTAAACCCGGTAAGCATTAAAAAGCGTAAAAAGCAGGGTGCATACCATTTTCCTAACCTTGAGCCGAACCGTTTGTATACCGCTTTATTTACCGCAGTATATCAACCACTGGGCGAGGCTGAACAAAGGGCGGAGATCCACCGTTTTAATTTTAAAACATCTCGTTTCAGCACCTTTGAAGAACAGGCCGGAAGTTTTGTGCTGGATAGTACCCCTGGGGCAGAAAAATATGCGGTTTATCCACTGAAGGTAAGTTTTACACAGACCGAAATTGATGGGGTCATTAAAAACCTGATTGACGATAATCCTGAAAATGATGATTCGGAAGTAATCAGGTATGCCGCTAAATACGATCGTTTGGTGTATGGTGGTTTGGCAATTAAGAACCTCGAGCCGATTGAAACCACGGTGATCCATCCGGTAATCAATATCGATCCTGTTGATTCAGGCAGACGTTTATTGGGGATATTGGTGAGGAACCCTGAACCTTTTAACAATCCAAAACTGCCTCTTGGATCTTTAAATAATACGGTTGGTTTATCACTTATCCCTTCGGGACAGGCGGTGCTTCCACCAGAAACATTTATTTATATCCATGCAAAGGATACCTCGGCTGTGTTTATCAGCAATGCAGCATTAAATATGCCGGTTGGTGATACACAGTTGCACTTTAAATACAAAATATTTAATGGTAACGATTATGAAACAGATTTCGAAAGTTATAACGGGCCAACAATCCCAATAACACTTTAGCAGTCTGTTGAATTAAAACATGAACAATAATTAATAAAATACATTCAAAAATGACGTCTGAGAACAACTTCAATGCTTATTCATCCGATTATACCCGTATAACAGACTGTCTTTTTGCTATACATGCCTTAGAAGTAAGCGGGGGCTTAAATAACCAGGCAGAATTGCTGCGGTTGTTGCGTCTACTTGAGCAGGATGTATTAAAAAAATTATATGTAATAACCATTAGGGTATTAAAAGTAGTTACCAGCCCTGATAGTACCGTTTATATCGGGGGTGATTTTAGCGAAAAGAATTTTTCTGAAAAAGATTTTAATGTAGGTGCTCCGGTGATCAATCCACCAAGCAATTGGGATTACTTTTATGGTGATTTTGATGGGGAAGATTTTCTGTTTGATGATTTTTATGTAGGCTACCTGGATACCAGCGGTACAGGTTACAGCGCCATTTTTAAGAGCATTTTAAATATGCTCGATGAGATTAACAATTATAGTGAAGATACCTTTAGTGAGGAAGACCGTTATGCTTTAAATGAAGCATTGGAAGCATTATTGGCTGCCTTTAAAGCGATAAAAGATTTGTTGGCGCAATTAGGCCTAAACCCTTGTGGCCCGGATGATGATACTTATTTGAACAATACAGGTGGTATTTACCTTCAGGCAGCTGGCTCTGACGGTGCCAACGGCATTGCCCAGGGTATTCATTTAAGATGGAGCCTTACCGGTGTATTGGGAGATAACCATTTGCCTAAAGGAGACTATTATAATGCTCAAAACAATCAGTTGTCAGGCTTTAACCGCAAGGATGATTATGTCAAGGTATTCCGTTCGCAATATATAGACGCTCCAACTGTATCTATTGATTTAGAATTTAACCGTCCGGTAATAAATTTTATAACCAGGCAATGGATTTATACCATTAATAATACTGTTAATGGGAAAAAAATCACCAACCGTGTAAAACTCAAATTTGATAATGCCAATACCTATAAGCAACTGGCCAGAACAATTGATCCTTTATTGGATTATTATAGGTTTTTATCCTCCTACAATGAAACCATTACTTTAGAAATAGAAGGTAAAACGAGCTATTCAGTGGGGTTCCATTTTAATAATACCAGTAACGAAAAGGCAGTACTTAAGGTGAAAATGCTTTCGCAGATTGTTAATGATCCCGATACCGAAAATACGACCGAAGTACGTAAAACGATGGTGCTGGATAACGCTGGTGCTAAGATTGAGATTTATAAAGCTGATAATATTGCTAAAATCTCGATAAAAAAATCAACAAATGCTGTCATTAAGAACTTTTATTTCTCAACCTACCACGATTTTTTAATTACCCGTCAGGAAACAGACTGGATGGAAGTAGGAAATGGTTTTGGTATTTCTTTAGATGATGCTGTTGTTTTCGATCGCTTAGAGAATGAAACCTATCCTATAGATCACCTTTGGCCACATTTTAACGATGGTACTACCGTAAAAGTGGCCAATTATCAGGATAAATGGTTAACCTCCAGAAACAATAATCCTTCGGTAAAAGCAGCGCTAAGCACTTACCTTCAATTAAGCGATACGGACCCAAGGGCAGAGGAAATAATCACCAACGTAAATCCGGAACAACAGAACGAGGGTTTTTCAATCAGTTACCTGGATATTATCAATCTGCAGGCACTTGATTATCATTTTGCGCGGATGTTGGGACTGGGACATATCGATACACCGATAGACAATGATGGCTTTATATATCAGGTTCGTTATACGAATAAAAGCAGTTTAAACTCATCTGCTACTTCTACTTATGTATACACCAGTTTACCCGTTACCAAAACCGATTACCTGCTGCCAGAGAAACCTAAAATGAGGCCGGTTGCTTACCAGTTTTTGGGAGATGACAGCGACAGTATGAATAGTATGCTTGATGATAAAGGTTATGCAAAATTCGATTATGCAAGAGTAGTTAATATAGGCAGGGTGCCTTTCCCTGACGAACTGGTTGACCATGATTTCTTTTCGGATCTGAATGTCGTTGAAAACCTGAATATTTTCGAAAATCCCAAGCCTGTTTTTTATGGATTGGAATACCGTGCAGAAAACCAGTTGGCCTATGTGAAACCCGAAATCACCAGTGGCAGTTTCCCTGATGAATATCAATATTATGCTTATGATAATGCCAACCCACAGGGAGTATTAGAGCCTGAACCCTTAAGAGATGATGTACTGAGTTTGTTTACCCATTTTGAAAAGCAACCTGGCAAACATTTTTATGCCATTTATGGTATAAACTGGTTCTCGAGGGTTTCTACACTAAGTGATGAGGTAGATACCGATGTAACCGAGTTCGAAGCGGTAAACACACTATTACCGCCAAGTGATGTTGCAGTACAATATGTTCAAAAAGAAGATCCTTTATTGTTTACCACGACTGCCGAACAAAGCTGGTTGGCCGGACGTAAACAGACTTTTGCCGGACAAGACATTGGTTTTACACGCGTAACTTTTAACTGGCTGGATATATTGGATGCCACCAGGTTGATCGATCAGTCGGCCGCACAGCTTAATACACTGATCAAAGCAGACCATGTTAAAGCTTATTTTAACCCGGAATTACCCTTAACTATAACAGGGCAGATAAAGGATATCATCCATGAACCTGATGAAAAGCTGATTAGATTAATCGTCGGCAGCTATAAACAGATTGATGGTACTTTGATAACGCCGACTGTAGCACCTGGCGATTTTTTTAGATTTACCAATAGCTTATTAGCCACACCGAACGGTAAATACCGTGTAGAAAATATGGTAAATGGAAGTGCCGGGGTAGAGATTATCGTTGAAAGCACTAATGAGAGTAGCGTGGTAGATGATGAGAATGAACCAGGCACTTATTCTACCCGAAAAATTGCAACCTTCCCCGAAATTGGAAGCAGATTTTCTGTTGCCGAAAACTTAAGTAATCCCGCCAATTGGGAGCCGGTTATGGAAACCGTTCAGTTAAAAAGTTTTGCTGATGCAAATAGCCCGCATATTGAACGTATTGCTGATTCGGAAGGTAGAGAAACCATTTATTGGGTAGGGGGGATTCATAATCAGGCAACTGTTACCCCATTGTTTGGAAGTGAATATCCAGATGGCTTATTGGGTTATTATAAGGTTAGCTTCGACAATACAGGCAATTTGAATGATCACCCTCAAATTAACCTGCCTTTTGATGCCAATGATCCCAATAAGAATTCGCCCGATCAGCTAAGACAGGCGCATGTAGAGTGGTATAAAGGATTAATCAGGGTACCAACCCTAAATGAAGACCCGGAACCAAAACTTTTGGAGGTAATTAGAATCGAAGAAACACAACCTTTAGAACTGTATGTTTACGATCCAGGTTACCAGGACGACCCTATCCGGGTTTCGACACCTGCTGTGTTAACCGTTCCGGTAAATTTTCATCCGGGTTACCGGGTTTACTTTTTCCCAGAGCCTGGTTCCACTCATACCTTTAACGGCACAAATATCCTTCCAGTTGGAAATGATAACGACAAACGCACGCAGCTTGGCCTACAAACGATAGATAGCAGACCCGAAAGCAACAATAGTGTTTCTGATGTTTCAATGCCTGCCATACTGCTTGCCCGTAAAATTGAAGAACCCGTACAGTTTGAAGCACCAGGTACATTTGGTTTAAAAGTACGTCCCGATGCCACCGGAAAAGCCTCTTTTACTTTTGATGTTAAAATTGCACCAACGGTAAATGGCATAAAACGTGCTCCATTTGGTTTTATGTTCTACAGAACAACCAACGAGGATGTATTGGAAGCCTTATACAAACCAAGCACCGTAGCTCAGATTTTAGAAGCACTTAGAGATCTTGATGAGGACCCGTTTTACAGTCAAAGGTATTTAGAGTTGGTTAATTTAACTTTTGATTCGCCTACTGCGGGTTCATTTAAACAATTTCCTGCGACGCCAAATTCTTATGGTTTTCCAGTTCCGGATAAGTTGGGGCTTGTTGATGATGCACATGACAGTTTGGAGGTTAAAAAATTAAAATATTTTGCTGCAATACAGGAAACTTTATTGCCCTTAACGGAGCAGACCCCGATATTGAATTTTATTAAACAGGGCCTGCAGACCGAAAATGCATTGCCTGTAATCCGCGATCTGGATGGCAATTTGCTCGATGCAACAGATGTAGCCTTTAATCCTTTTCCAATGATTAGGCAATATAATAAACCATCGCAGCCCAATACCACCTATATCCGTTTTACCGATTACTTTTTAAGCGGGGCTTCGCGAAAGTTATATTTTTTTGCCGGGGTAGAGGTAACCAATCAGTTAGAACCAGGCTTATTAAGTCCATTTGCTGGGCCCGTAACCATTTTACAAACACTTGCCTCTGCAGCTCCTTTGGTTACCACGTTTGCAATTAATCTCGATTCTTTTTCTGCAGAAAGCGGCGCGTCGGTTGTATTTAATATTGCGCCGATCTCACCTGAAGACCGAATTTCGAAAATCAGGATTTACAGATCAAAAGATAAAGACAAGACCGTTACCCTTCAAGGTATGGAATACCATGTAGACCGTGATATTGTAGCTGAGAATATTGAAGGTTATGAAGTTACCGACGATTTTAGCGATTTAACAGTTGCACCACTTGGCGATACTGTTTATTATCGCCTGGCCGGTATCCGAACCATTATCAATGAAAAAGAAGAGGAAGAAGAAGTATTGTCATTAGGTACCGATGTAATAGCCATCACACTGCCTGATTATTTAAATCCCGAGGCACCCGAATTATTTTATGATGAGGTTGGAAACAAACTGACCTGGTCTGCTACAGCCAATCGGGCCAACTATTACGTATTTAAGCAAAATAACCGTGGTAACTGGGAAAAAGTATATGGTGTTGAGCTACCAACTTCATCGGTTGATATGGAATATGTTTTGCCTGCCCCGTTGATACGGGTAGATGAAGATGGTGATAAACTTTATTACCGCTTTAAAGTACAGGTGCAAAATGCTTCAGGGCTGTTTAACCTTACCGATAAAGAATTAACTGTTTAATAAACATTACTAAAGAAAATTATTTATGCCACAGATACCGCCAATTACCGATGCTTATATTGATGAAATTATAAAAGCTCCAGAGGCTTTTAACCCAGCATTAAACAAAACACAGGGAGTAAAGTTGCGCGAGTTGTTAAAGCTAATGCGTGATAAAATGGAAGAATGTTGCGGTGATAGCAATACTGATGCAGATCTTATTCAGGTTACCCATCAGGAACTAACATCTTTGTTATTTGCTAATGCACTTATCCCTGGAAAACATTATTTATTAACTAATTATAAAACAACTTGGAAATTAGCTAACGGCAACATCCGAAGAGCCGATAATTTTGAGCCAATAATGTTATTCGCATTAACATCTTCCAAACTTTCTACAGAAGCATACAGTGCCATTTATCCACAGGATAAAATATTCTATTTGGCTGGTGCAGTAGATTATGATGGTAATATTAAACCATATTCGGAAGAAGATTGGCTTTATATGAATGGATTGATCCCAGAAACTGGTTTTATATACAGAAGGATAGATTCTTTCACAAACAGGGATATCAATTTCGATTTTAGAGGCTTTTGGATCGGAGATGATAATTCTCATGGTAGTTTGTATTTTACTAACAATGTCAAAATATTTTCTGTTGGTTTAGATGTATATAATAAACAGCCTTTAATACTAGGCTATAACAGTGTTAGTAACTCAACAGTAAACGTTGGAGGGCTATATGGAGCCGCAGGTTTCAATTTTTCTGTTCCAGAAACCTATGATGACCTTAAGATTAATATTTCCAACAGTTTTGTTGGAATATTGGCGATCGACGGAATTACAGATGAAATCTCATTCCGAAATAGCAATATTAAGGGATTATATATTAAAAATGGTTTACCATCTTTTAATAATGTCAATAATTTTCAAATTATAAATCCATATGAAATAAATCTTTCCCATTATGATAGTGAAGCGCTTGCTTTATTGGCTAGTGAAGATGTAAAAGATAATGTTATCGTAGCAGATAATTATACACTTCTGATTTCTTGGATTGGCGTTAATAATTTAGGAACGATGATGAATAATTTCTCTATATTTTCTCCCTTGCAGGGACTAGATTAATGAAACAATTCATTATAACTAGGTCTGCGAATGGCAGGATATGCGATACACTAGAGCATTTAAATATGTACGGCTTAAATCCAATGGTAGTGGAATGCGAAAACGTTAACATTCCTCATATTAATGTTTTATTAACAGTGCAACGGATCATTATGGAAAATATTAAAGAAGACAATATTCTGATTTTAGAAGATGATGTAAGATTATATAGACCATTTAATCCAGATCAGTTAGTGAAGCAAAATGAGTTTGATTTTTCAATAATCTGTACTGGAAGTTTTAGTGTTGGACAATTAAGGAAATCAGCTAATAAACAGCTTCCATATTGTACTTTTTTTTATGGAAGCCAGGGTGTAATATATAACAAATCGATTTATAAATTCTTTCTAAATATAAAGGAAGATTATATAGATTCAGTGAGTAGGTTTTTGCCTAATGTATGTATCACTCTCCCGTTTCTAACCTACCAAAAAGATTATAATGAAAGAAACAAAGATAATCAGCTGATAAAAAGGGAACATAAATTTGAACAAGAGAATGAAAGATTATTGAAATTAATAAATCACATTAATTAAAGTAGAAGCATCAAAAAATAAAGCTGTAAACACTATTGAATAATAAATTAGCCGTTTTAAATGAAAGGGCTTTGTTTAATCTGTATAAAAAACGATCGTTCGACTGAAATAAATAAATTATGCCACACATTCCACCCATAACCGATGCTTATATTGATGAAATTATAAAAGCTCCAGATGCTTTTAACCCTACCCTAAATAAAACACAGGGTGTTAAATTAAGGGAGCTGATTAAACTGATGCGCGATAAAATACAAAGTAGTAATAGCGGTGAAGATTCCGAAGTTGTTATTAATGAATACAATCCATCAAAAAGTTATGCTATTGGAGATGTTGTATATGTTAAAGACGAATATGGTAATAGGATACTTTATCAATCACTTATCAATAATAATATTAATACATTTTATTCGGGAGGTTTAGCAATTCCTAATGTAGAATTCGGAAACCCTGCTCCTATAATTGGATTGGAAGGGATAATATTACCCTTTCCACTGTATGGATATGAATATGACGAGAACTTAACATTTACTTATAAAGGTTATTATTTGGAGAATAATGAATACAAGCCATATGATGCTTTTACTGTGAAACTAAAAAAACAGGACGGAAGAAGATTTGGGTTTTATTTTTCGCAGACAACAGTTCCGCCGAATGCACAGCCACCAGTGCCAACATTTGACTACGTTACTATCAAAATTAAAACAAGTAACGATGAGAGCCAGAATACAGAGATCATAGCTGATAAAATCGTAGCTGATAATCTTCGGTTTTACTATGAAACACCTGAGGGCTTAAGATTAAAAATAAAATTAGATATTAGTACTAATGAACAGGTAATAGACATAAGTGGAATAATTACAGGTTGGTATTTATTGGGGTATCCAGAATTTAAGTTGGATACCAGTGGTTTTCTTGATACTTCTGAACAGCCTCAAACCAAAGCTGGCCCACTGCAGCTTAATTCAAATTTTTCAAATAAGCAAAAAAGGGTTTTGTATAGCATTAATCCTTATAATCAGCGTGATACACAAAATGGCTATATTGAAGAAATAACCGAACAATACGATGTAGACGGAGAGCAGGTAGGTAATTTTGTTATCCTAGGCAACCATTTCTCAGAAGGTTATTTTACCAATAGCATTGAGCTCGCCGTTACGAGCTATAATGGCTCTATAAATAAGAAATGGTCCTTATTTTCTGATACGATTAGGGGTGGGAATTGGTTTACGGTGTTGCCCGTAAATGAAGGTGTACAATATAATGGCGGTGGAGATGTAGATCTTGAAGTAAAATATGTATACCCTTATGGATATTGGTTCAGACTAAGGGTGAAAACAGCTGGAGGAATTGGGGGAATCGCATTATATACAAAATCCTATCAGGGAACATTTTATAAGTGGAATACTTATAATGAGAATGTTATAGGTCCGCAAACTGGAAATGATATATTGCCTACTGATGATACTATTGGGGATAAGGAATATGCTAAATCGTTAAAAGTATATAGTGCGCCTATAGAGGATAATGATGTTGTAAGGTTAAAGGACCTTAACGATCATGGTGGAAATTCTCCGACCGAACAATATATTCAGGCATCTCCATCAGCACCACAGGTAGCTAATATAAATCTAGACGGTGATATATCTGTTAATGGAGGTCTTTTTTATAAAAGCCTTGATTTAAACAACACATTTTTTAGTAAGGCCAACGATGATGGAAGTTTTATCGTTTACAATGATGCAACTGGAGCAGGATGGGCAGCAAATGCAGATGGACTGTATAACCCAAACAACAATAGAAAATATGTACAGGAAAAGACAGATGCTGAATTTAATAGTCTTAATGTAACAGGAAACGCAAATATAGGTAGCGGGGGAAGTCTAACTACAATTAATAGTTTTGGGCTAGAGGAACATAAGCCCCTATACTTATCAACAGAGAACCATTATTTATCTACTGCTACAAATATAAGTTTTGCAAACGGCGATTTAGCTGTAAATAGAGAAGATGAAGGATTCAAGACTGTGTTATTACAAGGAGACGCATTGCCTATAACAGGAGGGACTATAAGAGGCAACTTAGTTGTTAATGGTGAATGTGATTTGAATGGCAACATAATTTCAACAGTTAATGGAAATATTTTTAGATATGTTCATGGTTCTGATGGAATGATTTTCGGCGGATATATTGGAGGAGATAATTTCTCCGCTTATAGTATAACTAATAAAGCAAGCGGAAAACACTTTAAGTCTTTTCTAGCGCCCATAGAACCCGATGATGTTCTAAGACTAGGTGATGTTCAAGGCTCATATTTGTCATTAGTTGGAGGAATTTTAAGTGGTGATTTAGCAATAAGTAACGGAGAAATTGAAATCAATGATTTTTCGAAAGGTATAATATTGCGATCTCCTAATGGAAGCCGATTCAGGATTACGGTTGATAATTCTGGGGCTTTACAGACAACATCATTGTAGTAATATTATGATCTACCAAATGAATCCATCACCACTAACGTATGAAAAATCTCGTCAAAACTATTCTTGGCAGTTTTGTTCCTGCTTTCGGAAAAGGGATTTTCCAAATCAACTTCAGTTTTAAATATCTAAAATTAGAGCGTTCGCATAAAAAGATTAGGATAAGTAAATAAAGCAGGGCAAATGGTTAATAGAGCATATTATTTTTTTAAAAAAAAAAACATTGAGAAATAAACAATAAAATATAAAAAACATGAAAGTAAATTTTAACAAGCCACTATTAAATTTAGATGGATCAGAATCAGGTGAAACTTTAAATAAACTACTAAGCAACATTTTAGCCCAGGCGAACGAAGGGGTAACCGAGCCGATCAAATTCTTCGATTGGGCGATCAAGATCTTCAACGATGGTGAGGTTGAGCTTGACAATACGGATGCCGAATTGTTAAAGGGCTTTATCAAGAACCACAAGCAGCTTACCGTTTTTGCCAAAGGCAGGCTGTTAGAGGTGTTTAAGGCAAATGATTAGCCATTTAAAGAGATTAAGATATTAGCCCATAGGCTATAATACAAGTAAAGCGCCATGGCCCCCCGGAGCTGTGGTGTGCCATTAACCCGATAGAGAAAAACTATGTCGAACATACCACCAATTGAAGATGGCTATATTGATGATGTCATCAAGTCGTCAGGCCCTTTAAAGCCCAACCTGAACAAGACCCAGGGTATCGAACTGCGTGCACTGGTAAAGCTTCTGCGTGACCGTTTGGAGGGCGAGATCTCCGATCATTATGCCAGCAACCAGGCAGCACTTTCGCAAAAGGCCAATATTGACCAGGTTGTTTTAAATACGACAAAGGTAAACGGCAAGCCTTTATCGGGGGATGTTGTGCTTGATAAGAACGATGTAGGACTCGGTAATGTAGACAATACGCCTGATCTGGACAAGCCTCTGAGCACTTTTGCACAGGCTGCACTGGCATTGAAGGCCGATATGGTGGATGTAAATGAGCGTCTTTCAACCAAGGTTGATAAGGTTGCTGGCAAACAGCTTTCCACCGAAGATTTCTCAAGCGCAGAAAAAGACAAGCTTGCGGGTATCCATGACGGTGCAACTTCCAACCAGAGCGATAGCTACCTGTTGGCACGTGAACACCATACCGGAACCCAGGTCATAGAAACGGTTACGGGTCTCCGTTCCGAACTTGACGGTAAGGTGGGCCAGTCCGAAAAAGGGCAGGGCAACGGCATTGCCACACTTGATGGCAATGGCAAGATCCCCCTGGCGCAGCTGAGCGAAGCACTTCTCGGTAGTGTGAACTATCAGGGCAACTATGATGCATCTGCCAATAACCCATCGCTTCCAGCTGCTGCTGGGAACAAGGGCAAATATTATGTGGTAGCTGTTGCAGGCAACCAACAGGGACTGGAACTGAATATAGGCGACTGGGT
>NZ_LMZQ01000009.1 GCF_001442625.1 Pedobacter ginsenosidimutans
AAGTTTGAGAAGGGACCGCCAACTACTTCTTTCGAGTTAAACGGTTGGGGTGATGATCTGGTACACGATTACCTGAAAGCGATTACCATTAACAATAGAATAGGGGTACTTTATAGCAATAAAGACTATGGCTGCGAGTGGGATTACGATTTCAGGAACAAACGTTTTTTAGCTGAAGATAATACCAAATTCGGGGTAAATATTATCCTTTACGCAATGGGCATAAACAGTTAACAATTTCCAGTTGGCTGTTTTTCGTGCTGTCAGATGTTACCACTTGACAGGTTTAGCGCACTACATCAGGTGATAACGATCATCAAAAATCTGCATTACCGATGCTTTTATCCCAAAAAGTGCCAGTTTTTCGCAAAACTCATTGCTGATATCCTTTGCCGAAACAATGCGGATTACTTTGTCGCAATCTTCTAGATCGATAGACCATTCTGAAATATCCTGCAACCCTGCAGCAGCCAAAGCAATTAAACCGGTATCGCTGCCCGATTCGATAATGGTAGAGATGATGGTGATGTATCTGGACATATATTAGGAATAATTAATGGATTTTCAAGACCAATCCATAGCTGAAACTGATCTTTTGTCAATGCAAACGTAAGAATAATTTGTAAACAAACCAAACGTTCGGTATCTTTGTGGTATGGAAAATCCCTATAAAAGAAAAAAAGAGCCTGAAGTAAGCAAACAACTTATTTTAGCAGCAGCTGCAGAAATCGGCGCATTAGATTGGCATCGTGTTACTTTTCAGGCCATTGCCGATAAAACGGGTTTGAGCAAGGGGGGCATTATCCACCATTTCCGTAACAAAGAAGATCTGTTAAAAGAATTGATGAACCAAAGTTTGGCTGAGCTTACCGAGTGGATTGTAGAAGAAAAAAAGTCATCGGGTAAGGAGGTGGGAAGTTTGGCTTACCTGCGCTTTATTATTAATAAAAGTAACGACCTGTTTTATAGAAGGACGATGAAAATTATCACTCAGGTTATTCTCATCAATGCAGAGTACCGTAAAGGCTGGGATGAATGGTTTAGTACCCATATTGGTAATGGCGATGATGGCGGGCAAGGTATAAAACACCTGATTGTGATGCTTGTTGCTGATGGATTATGGTATTCGGATAATCTGGGTGTTTATGATATCAGTGACAAGAAAAAACAACAGATTTTAGAAACACTCATTAAACTTTAAGTATGAAATATCTTTTTCTTGCGCTGGCCATTATCTCAGAGGTAGTTGGTTCGAGCTTTTTAAATGCGAGCAATCAGTTTACCAAACTCATTCCATCAGCTATAACAGTTGTGGCCTATTTGCTTTGTTTTTACTTTTTATCCATTGCCTTAAAATCGATTCCACTCGGCACGGCTTATGCCATTTGGGGAGGTCTGGGTATTGTATTAACCGCAATAATATCGGTTGTTGTTTTTAAAAATAAGTTAGATATTGGAGCCATTATTGGTATTAGTCTTATTGTTGCGGGGGTAGTGGTGCTCAATGTTTTTTCCAAATCAACTTCCCATTAAAATTTAGCGCTAATTTTTATGCAAGAACCTGCTGAAACAACCGTTCATCAAAATAAAACTTTTACCGATATCAATTATGGCGGTAAACAGCTGCAAAAGAGAGAGTTTATTAAGTGCGAATTTATAAGGTGCGATTTTTCTAAAAGTGAGCTGAGCCATAACGATTTTGTTGACTGTGAATTTAGCCATTGTAATTTCTCGCTCACTCAGGTAACAGGTACAGGTTTTAGTAACATTACATTCACAGATTGTAAAATATTGGGTATTGATTTTTCTACCTGCAATAAATTTATGTTCTCCTTTTCTTTTAAGGGGTGCATTTTGGATTATTCTGTTTTTTATGGTACCAAGCTCAGGAAAACAAATTTTATTAACTGCTCACTAAAGGAAGTCGATTTTGAATCGGCAGATTTATCTTCAGCTGTTTTTAATAATTGCGACCTCACGGCCACATCTTTTAACAGGACAATTCTGGAGAAAACTGATTTCCGCACCGCAAGGAATTTTTCTTTCGACCCTTCGCTGAACACCATCAAAAAAGCCAGATTTTCGTCGAATAACCTTTCGGGTTTATTGGACCACTTCAAACTGGATATTGAGGATTAGGTAGCTAATTTGAAATCGATAACCCGGCTAACCAATCTACAAAGCATAGGCCGTTTCGGCCTTTGATTGATTCAGTACCAAAAAGCTCTGGATATTTCCTACATAAGCCAGTGCGCCTATATTATCCCTGAGGAAATTGTTGTAAGAAACCATATCTGGCATGGCCACTTTAAGCATAAAATCGAAATGCCCGGTAAGGTGATAACACTCCATCACTTCCGGGTATTTTTCCATTTCGGCCTTAAACGCCCTTACAATATCTTCTGAATGTATGGTAAGCTGAATGTGAGGAAAGGCTATAAAATGCGACCTCAGTTTATCGATGTCTACAATGGCAACTGTTGATTTGATGTAGCCATTTGACCGCAGTTTTTTAATGCGGTCTACAATATGGGTCATGCTTTTTCTAAGCTTTCCCGAAACTTCTTTATAGGTTAATAATCCATCACGTTGTAAAAGATTTAGGATTTCGATATCAGTCTGATCAACTTTTTGAGGTTGCATGTAAATACTTAGTGTATAACTGTTTCTTTTTTGTTCGCTTTTGTGCAGCCTAAAAATAGTTAAAATAAGGTATATTTATATAATTTATTGTCGTTTTTTAAAAACATACTTAGTGTATATATTACAATAATAGTAAAAATTATGGAGTGCAAATAAAAATTATATTCTGTCAGCTTATTTTCCTCGTGTACTAAACCAAATTTTTAGGATGTTTAGGGTTTGATAAAAAATAATTTTTACCAAAAAAATAAGTTGTTGCGGTATAATTTGCTTAACTACTGATCTTTACGCTGTAATTAATTTAACCGAATATTATTTTTCTCATGCATAAAAAACACAATTTCGGTGCCGGCCCATGCATATTGCCGTCATCTGTAATGGAACAAGCTGCTCAGGCTGTAATCAATTGGGGAGGGATGGGTTTATCTATTTTAGAAGTTTCTCACCGATCGCCAGAATTTGAAGATGTGGTACTTAAAACCCAGCTTTTGGTGCGCGAGTTATTGTCTGTTCCCGATCACTATTCAGTGCTTTTTTTGCAGGGTGGGGCCAGTACACAATTTGCTATGGTTCCAATGAATTTTTTGAGTAAAGGAAAAAAAGCCGCTTATCTTGATACCGGTTATTTTGCACAAAAAGCCATTAAAGAGGCCAAATTGTTTGGCGAAGTAGCGCTAGTTGCATCTTCGAAAGATAAAGATTATGCTTACATCCCGGTTGATTTTAATAACGATAAGCAAGCTGCGTACCTGCATTGTACTTCAAATAATACGATTGAGGGGACAGAGATATTCGATTTCTCTACTGCCGGTGCGCCGTTGATATGCGATATGTCATCAGATATTTTTTCCAGAAAAATTAACATCACCGATTTTGATCTTATTTATGCAGGTGCCCAAAAGAATATGGGGCCAGCAGGAATGACACTCGTTATTGCTAAAAATGAATTTCTTGATCAGGCAAAAAAAGAAATCCCATCAATGTTGGATTATCGGGTATTCCGCGATAATATGAGCATGTACAATACACCGCCAGTTTTTTCTATTTATGTGGCCATGCTTAATTTATTGTGGCTTAAAGATCAGGGTGGTGTTAACGGAATAGAACAAAAAAATATAGAAAAGGCAAAATTATTATATACCGAAATAGATCGGAATCCACTTTTTTACGGTACGGCCGATGTTGGGCATCGCTCTCGAATGAATGTTACTTTTTTAGCCATTAATAAAGAGGTAGAAACCGGGTTTTTAAAATTTGCAGCAGACCAGGGAATTGTAGGCATAAAAGGCTATAGAACAGTTGGTGGATTTAGGGCTTCACTTTACAATGCGCTTCCATTATCGAGTGTTGAAGTATTGGTAAGTGCGATGGCCAGTTTTGAAAAAATATACAGCGATAAAACAGTTCTTGAACTCGGATAATCCGTTAAATGATGATAAAAATCTCTCCATTAAAGGCATTACAGCCAGGTAAAGACATCTTTGATCTGATGATTTCTGATCAGGTATACGGTAAGGTGCATAAAAATGAGCAGCTTTCGTTTGAAGACTTGCTTAATCTGTTCGGATGTCCTTTGGATGATCGGCCAGCTATTTATGTTTATGAGTTCCGTAGCGAATTTGGTGTAATGAGGGGCATTTGGGCCGCTACCGATCTTTCTCGAACACCAGTAGATTCAATTAAAAGGCACGAAGAAACGGTATCATCGAAAGTAGAATCGCTTAAAATAGACCGTAAAAATAAGGCAACGCAAAAGTCACCAATCTTATTGGTCCATAAAAAAGACAAAATCTTAGATACGCTTATTGATTTTGTAGTGCGTACGCGTAAACCTTTGGCAAGCGAATGGTCGCAGATGGAACATTTTCTTTATCAGGTATTGGAAGAAGATGTTATTGAAAAATTTGTTGCGGAATTTATGAAACTTGATGCGGCTTACCTTGCCGACGGTCATCATCGCCTGGAAGCAGCCTGTTCGTTGCAGAAGAACTCGCCTCAGCAGATCAGTTCGCTATTTGTTTCTGCCGATGTAATTTCGATAGGTGCCTTTCATCGAGTGGTTTCGGGGGCAGATATTTCTTATTCACTGTTGATGGAAAAACTCAAACAGTATTATTACATCTCAAAAATCCCCAATAACAAAGCTTATAAACCTGATCAGAAGAACAGGTTAGGCCTTTGTTTTAAAGGCGAATGGTATCAACTGGATTTAAATAAAGCTTCTATTGCATTGCCAGAAGTGCCAGATACGGTGATTTTACAAGATAAAATTCTGTCAGCTGCGCTTGGTATCAATAACCCAAAGGAAGACGAAAGATTAACTTGCTTTCCGGATTGCAAATGGTCTCAATTTCTTGCAGCGCTGGATCACGATGAAACGTCAATTGGTTTTTCTCTTTTTCCGATGACAGCCGATGCATTTATTACCGCTGCAGAAAAGGGTGAGTTTTTGCCACCCAAATCTACCTGGATAGAACCTAAGATCCCTCAGGGGTTTATGGCGACTAGCACGGTGGCCATAACGGCGAAAGGAGAACCGGTAAGGGTAAATTAATAGTTAAATCTATAAAACAAACGATATGTTCGATCTCGATTTAGAAAGCATAGCGCAGATAGGCGCTACCTTTCTGATAATTGCTTTCTTTTTAGTGGCTTTGTACAAAAAACGTCTTAAAATAAATAAGAAAAAAAACGATGGAGAGCACGATCATCTGCATTGGCTCTAAAACAGTTAAATTGAAGATTGTTGTGGTAAATCAATTTAGTTTGATACGGAGTAAGTTTTGCAGTTAATTATGCCATAGTGGTTGATTATAGCAATTTGATTATAGTTAAATTTTATACTTTTGGGTTATTGATATTTACAATTTAACCCGATATATTTTATGAAAATGCTTTTTAGAGTTTGCATACTTTTTATTTTAATTTGCTCATCTGTACTGGCGAGTGCACAAACCGTTACTTTAGATTATTTTTTTAATCGCGAAACCCGAAAAAATAAAACTGGAGAGGTAGAGCGTTTTCATTATTTATGGGGCAAAAGCGATTATGGAAATTTCTTTATTTTGGGAAATATCTTTAAGAAACAAGGCTTTAAGTTAGATTCTCTAGAAACAGCTCCTACTGCAGCCAAGCTAAAAGGAACTGATGTATATCTAATTGTAGATCCCGATCGACCAAAAGAAAATCCAAAACCAAATTATATACAGGCGGCAGATATTACTGAAATTTCTGCATGGGTAAAACAAGGAGGCATATTGGTGATGTTTGCTAACGATAGTGCAAACGTAGAATTACCTCACTTTAATAAACTAGCCAATGTATTTGGTATGCACTTTAGCAATGAAATGCAAAATCATGTTATTGATGATAAACATTTTGAAGATGGTGCTATTTCAACGAAAAATAATCCTGTATTTAAAACGGCGCAAAAAATATTTATGAAAGATGTTTGCGCTATTGAAACCAGGAATGCTGCAAAACCGGTTTTGAAAAATGCGGCTAATGCAACAGTTATTGCTTCAGCTAAGTATGGTAAAGGAACGGTAATTGCCATCGCCGACCCATGGTTGTATGACGAATATGTTAACGGACGTTTACCAAAAGAAATGGGTTTCGAAAATGATAAAGCAGCTGCTGATGTAGTGGCATGGTTAAAAAAACTGTCGAAAAAATAATGCTATTAAAGTTTATCTAGTTTAAGATAACCCAAATGAATTTCATCTTCAGGTAAATCGCCTGAAGATGTTTTTATTTCGATATGGTATTTTTGTTTCGATTCTTCGCTTAAAATATCTTCAATTTTATAAATATCATCTACATCAATGCCATACTTTTCATCAATATGGGCATTGGCTCCTTTTATCGAATTGGTTTTAAAGAATACCGTTCTCTTTGCCTCCTGTATAGCCTTGGCCCTTTCATTATGAACAGATAAAACAATATAATGTTGTTCGTATAGTTGGTTCGATTGGTAGCCACCAAGGTTAATGAAAAATAGCTTGTCGGTAGAAAGAGCTGTAGAACTATCTCTTAATTTAATGTTGATTTCATAATTATCCACCTTAGTCACTTCCCTCCAGCCATCAATATGGATACTGGTTCCTGCTTCGGGCCAAAACGCTCTAATTTCGGGAACAAGCGCCTTAAGCGAGTGGGCGATGCCGAAGAAATAATCGTGCTGTTCTACATTTCTTTTTGGTGCTTTCGATCCCAATAAAAGCATGTATAATTTTGGTTGCTGTGTATCCATATTTAATTGCTTGCCTTTTCTTTAACAGCGTTAATCAGAATTGGTTTGTGATTTTACATCTTCTTTTAACCACAGAGAGCACAAGGAGGAAGGCGCGGAGAACACAAAGCTGGTGATTATGCAGCACAAACCTTTCAATATAAACCCGATAGCAGTGGATGCCGATTCTTCATCGGCTGGAACGAATAGCGGGACTACCACACCCCATGGAATACTGACATTCATTTCCAAAACCTAAAAGCATTACAAACATCATTTATATTGACCCTTATAAAATAAATTATTTCTCAGGATGACAACTAGGACTATTATTCCGTATTTCTGTGACAAAAAGCAAAACAATTTCATCTTTTTAAGATTATATGAACTGACGAGTTAAGGGGCACAAATAAATGCAGCGATAAATGGATACTAAAAAAGCAAAAATAAAAATCGCTATTATAGGCGGTGGGCCTAGCGGTCTTTTTATGTACAAAAGATTAACTGAAACTAAAGCCACCAACTTTGAAATAGACATCTTCGAACGCAAAAATTATTTGGGCGCTGGCATGCCCTATAGCGTTGAAGGTGCAAATGTAGAACATATCACTAACGTATCAGATAATGAAATTCCGGTCATCTTTAACTCCATTGAAGATTGGGTGAAAATTGCTCCAAAAAGTATTTTAAAAAAGTTTAACATCAGTAAAGAGAAATTTAACGAATACAAAGTATTGCCCCGACTGTTTTTTGGTGAATACCTATCGGCCCAATTTAATCTCCTGAAAAAAGCTGCGGCTAAAAAAGGAATCAAAACCAATGTCCACTTAAATTGCATTGTAGAAGATATTATTGATGTCACTGATGACAATACAGTAGCCGTATGTGTTCAAAATCATGATAAACTTTATTTTGATCAGGTTATTATCTGTACCGGGCACAATTGGCCTAAAAAATATGAGGGCAGGATTCCCAATTATTTCGATTCTCCATACCCACCTAAAAAAATAGCGCTAAAACTTAACCACGCTGTTGGCATTATGGGTTCATCGTTAACGGCGATTGATGCCTTAAGAACGTTGGCCAGGCAAAATGGAAAGTTTACAGATAATGAAGATGGAACCTACGCCTATCATTTAGAAAGCAAGGACTTTAAAATTGTAATGCATTCGCGTAATGGTTTATTACCTGCAATTCGCTTTCATCTGGAAGATTCACATTTAGGAAAGGAAGAAACGCTAAGCAAAGCAGAAATTCAGGAAAGTATAGGTAAGAATGGAGGATTTTTACCCTTGGATTTTGTATTTGAAAAGAATTTCAAGGAAATGTTTGTTGAAAAGGATCCTGCTTTTTATGAGCAGATTAAAGAAATGAACCTCGAGGAGTTTGTTGGGGCCATGATGGCGTTTAGAGAAAAAATAGAACCCTTCGATCTTTTTAAGCAAGAATACGAGGAGGCAGAAAAATCTATAGAAAAGCGGAAATCTATTTATTGGAAAGAAGCCTTAGCCGTTTTAAGTTTTGCCATGAACTATCCTGCAAAGTACCTTTCTGCCGAAGATATGGAACGGCTTCAAAAAGTATTAATGCCCCTTATTTCTATTGTAATTGCATTTGTACCCCAAAGCTCGTGCAGAGAATTATTGGCACTGCACGAAGCGGGTGTGTTAAGCATTGTTGCCGTTGGAGATGACGCAGAACTTAAACCATTAGAAACAGGTGGCGCAGATTATCATTACACGGTAGGTGATAAGAAGATTACCGTTCACTTCGATACCTTTATCGATTGTATTGGACAGCCACACCTTTCTTTTGAGGATTTTCCTTTTAAAAGCTTGATTAACAATGGAACGGTTAGTCCGGCTATGTTGCAGTTCCAGTCTGCTGAGAACGGAAAATCAGAAATGAAACACAATGATCTGGTGACAAGGAAAGGCAATACTTACTTTTTAAATGTGCCTGGTATCACCATTAACGATCATTTTCAGGTGGTTAATGAAGCGGGGCAGGTGAATGAAAGAATCTATATTATGGCCGTTCCGTACATTGGTGGTTACAACCCCGATTATTCTGGGATCGATTTCTGTGAAGCCGCATCGGAAGCGGTGTTAAAGCGTGTTTTAGGAGAGAATAGACTTACTTAATAAATTTTCTACTTAGACACATTATTTCATGTATTTTTTGATGACACTAATGCTGTAGCTAAGAGAAAGCTTAATTTATGAAATCGATTAGTATTGTTTCTACAAAAAAATACAACTGATAAAACGATTTATTTATTGTTTTTCAAGATTATAAACAGCAGTTTTTTTAAAGTAGCTTAATATGTTGGTGTTTTGATAATTAAGAACAGAAATTACTTAAAAATAGTATATTTTATTTAATTGCTTTTAAAGAAAAAATTGCCTAATGGGGTATTGGGGCTTGTTTTGTGTAAAAAAACAAACGTTTGCGCTTAATTTGCGTAATGTCTTTTTAGAATTACAAAATTTATAAAAACGGTATAGCATTTCTGGGTATAGGCGAGCCTGGATATGATTCTTTAAGCCTAATTTCAATAACCAATCAAACTGTTATTTAAAGCTTTTTCCTTAACAGTTATTCGTTATTAGAATATCGTTTATAAAAAGTATAAAAATTAGTTGATTAATACCGCTGTTCAATGTGTATAGCTATTTATGGCTTTATTTACCACGCATTTTTTAAGCAAACGTTTGCGTTAAGAAAAAATAAAAAACAACTTTCTTAATATATACCTTGCATTAACAAATCATAACTAGCCGATATTTTATTTTAGTATTACGAGCATAAAGAATCTTGTCAACTAGCAAGAAAACAAATAATAAATAAAATAACCAAAGAACCTCTAACCAAGGTATATAACAAACAAGCAAACAAAAACTAATCATTCTTATGCACGATAGGTTGCATTAAGAATTAATATTAATCAATCTTAAACCACATTCCATGATCAAAAATTTTACTTTTTGTCTTCAGGCATTGCTTTGCCCAAAATCTCGGATAGAGACAATTTCTTAATTGCATTTTAACAATCGAGTTTCTTCTTTAAACACTTAAACTTTTAATTAAACTAATAAAATGGTTAAAATTTATACAAGCGTTTGTATTGCCTTGTTTTTATCTGTTTTTGGATCGCAATCTTTATATGCCCACAGGGTATGCCTTAAAATGGCTAACGGCAGTTATTTTGTTCTTCAGCAAGATACTACTAAAGCTAAAAAAGATTCGTCCGCCTATTCCATTAAAACCGATACAATTGGTCAAATGATTAGAGCACTACAGAAATTTAAAACAGTACGTGATACAGTTAACATCCGTTCCTCAACACCTGTTCCCAATCTATCATTACAGCAAATTATCAAAGGTAATTTGGCTGGCGTTTACATACAGGAACCAAACGGCGAACCTGGAACTGAGCAAAGCATTATTATACAAGGTACCTCTGGTTTACTCTTTAATAAAAAAGATATTTATGCTTTACAGCCGGCAATTTATTTAAACGGAGTGCCTCTGGTTGCGGATAATCCTTTTGCATTTGATGTACAGAAATACGACTACAATAGGATTGGCCCTGCAACCAATCTTTTATCACAGGTGGATATCAATAATATTCAGTCTATTACTGTAATTAAAGATCCCTTCGAACTGGCCAAACTTGGACCAAATGCGGCTAATGGAGCTATATACATTACTACTAAAAATGCAAAGGCGGGTCTGAGAGACATCAGTCTAAATTCTTATTTTGGTTATGTAGCCGCGCCAAAGGTAAATACCATTAATGGGGTTTATGAAAACAATTTCAGGAACCAGTTTTATCAAAAATACAATCCAACAGGCAACCCTGCTTCTTATTTAAGAGATTCTACAAATGTGGCGTATTTTGGCCCTTCAAACTGGACAGATTTATATTACCAGAATACACCGACATTTTCTGCCGATTTAGGGATTACAGGTGGAACGGAAAGGGCAAATTTCAGGTTTTTTGGTTCAGGGACTAAGAATGCCGGTAACGCTGATGAGACAGGATTAAACCGGTACAATTTGTTTTTCGGGATCAATATGGCGCCTTTTAAATGGCTTACTGTTTCAAGTACGGTTAATACGGCCCGTTTAGACCGTAGCAGGAACAAAAGTTTGCGAGATCGTTTTGCCGAAACACGCTACATCCCCGATTTAAGCAGCCCGCTTTCTCCAAATGCAGAATCTTACGCTACATACCTAATTCAAAATGATAGAAATGTGGATAACAACCGTTCTACAGTATTAAACGGAAACCTGACCTTAAGTGCAAAGGTGAATAAATTTGTAATCTCTACCACAGGTTTGTTCAATTACAATGAAGGGATCAGGGATTATTTTATACCATCAACCTTGCTGGCGGGTATCAGTTATATTTCTAACTATTTTGGTTATAGCCAAAGGGTTTCACTCAACAACAGTATTAGCTATAAATATGATATCAATAAAAACCATGTTATTGATTTGGAACTTGGACAGAGTTTACAGGGCGATACCTACAAATATAATTATGCAAGAGCCTACAATGGCCCGAATGATTATGTAAAACTGACTTTTGTAGATGGTAACCCTACCAAAGATGGAACTGATAACCCAGATTACCTCAACGTACTATCTAATGGCAATTTTTATGTATTCAGGTATATAGATAAGGAGCGTAATAATTTAATGTCGTTTTATGGATCGGCAAAATACGCTTATAAAAGCCTGTTTACCTTAAGTGCTTTATTGAGAAGAGATGGTACCTCTAATGGTCAGCCAGATAGCCGTTGGGTAACTACCCCGGCATTTAATGCCAACTGGAATTTAAAAGAACAGTTTCTAAAAGGCAATAGCGTAATTGATGCATTACATTTAAGCGCAGGCTGGGGCAGAACTTTAAGGGTTTTCCAGGATGACCGTTTTGCTGCAGGACCACAGTACCGTTCAGAAAATGGATGGGAAGAAGAGCCAACTATACCGGGTTATGGCGGCCTATTGGGTATTAACCGCCCATACAACAGTGGTTTTATTGGTTATAACATCAGTTTACCTTATGCAGATCGTACGAGTGTAACTTTGGATGCATCTTTTTTAAACAGCCGCATCAATGCTGCCATAACGGTATATAACCGTGAAGATAAAAACAGCGTAATCGGATTGCCTGTAGCCGTTGAAACAGGTTATTCCACCCAATATAAATCGGGTATGGATATCAACAACAAAGGGGTAGAATTTTTGGTTAATGGTGCGGTGTTACAACAAAGCAATGGCTTAACCTGGAATACTGGCCTAAATTTAAGCTATAACAAAAATAAACTTTCTGCATTGCCAGAGGGCTTAAACGAATTAATTTACCAGAACGATAATAAGTTACAGGTAGGAAAATCGGTAGGCAGTTATTGGTTATACACCAACCAAGGTATTTATAACAGCGATGCTGAAGTACCTGCCGGAAGAACTTTTAACGGTATTCCTTTAAAAGCCGGTGATCCGAAATGGGTTGATTACAATAACGATAACCGCATCGATAGTAAAGACAAAGTATTAACCGGCGATAGATTACCAAAATTTGTGGGCGGCTGGAATAATACCGTTGCTTACAAAAACTTTGATTTAAACTTCAATTTCATTTTTGCTGCGGGACAAAAAGCCATTAACCAATACGAGGCAACCCGTTACGGTTTTGTAAACCGCGAGGCTGGAAACGATATCAACTCGGTTAAAGAAGTTTCTTCATGGCAATCGTTCGATAACGAGAAAAATTATCCGATATACAATCCATGGAGCCCTGTAGATGCTTACCGTACCGATCAGGATCTGTTTTTAGAAAGTGCTTCTTATGTGAAATTAAGATCGGTTACCCTGGGTTATGATTTTGGTAAAACAGGTTTATTCAAAAAAGCCGGTGGAAAAATCAGGAGAGCTTATTTATATGCTACAGCCTTAAACGTATTTACACTGACCGATTTTTCAGGTGTTGATCCAGAACTGATCAATTACAATGGAATATATGACGGTGCAAATATCACCATCCCACGAACATTTGTTTTAGGCTTCAAACTCGATTTATAAAATATACCATTATTGATATGAAATATTCTAATTATAAAATTAGTATCTACAGGTCGGTTACTCTAGTGTTAATACTAACCATGGTTGGTGTGGGTAATTTCTCCTGTAAGAAAATTGATGATGTACAATCAACAAGATTAGCTACCGAAGAAAGTAACTGGAAAACGCTGGAAGATGCCCGCGCAAACTTACTCTCGGTATATGGCCTGATGCGTTCGGCTACGGTATCAGATAATACCCATTGGTTAATGGGCGATTTACGTCAGGGCGATTTTCAGATCACCAACAGGGCAGATCTTAAATCTATTGTTACAGGGCAGTTAAATGCACAGTACCCAGTAATTAACAGGATTACCAACTGGCGCAGGTTTTATGCCGTAGTTAATGCTGCGAGTTTATTTATTGAGCGCTCTAAACAGATTATACCGTTAGATTCGCGGTACACGCAGATAAACAATAATGTAGATGTAGCACAAGCTAGAATATTAAGAGCGTTTGCCTATTTCTATATGGTAAGGATCTGGGGCGATGTGCCTTTGTTAACCTCATCGCACGATGGTGATTTTGTACAGTTGCCAAGAACAGCTAAAGATAAAGTTTTACAGTTTGCAACAACCGAGCTATTGGCTGCAGCGCAGGTGGTACCTTTTAAATATGGCGGCGATGATCCTATTTTGCCTGGCCTTTATTATGGTGCAGGCTGGGCAAGCTGGAACGGCAATATTTTTACCCGGTTATCGGCCTATATTATTTTGGCCCACATTGCGGCCTGGCAGGGCAATTACCTGGATGCAGCTACCTATTCAAAATTCGTATTAGATAACTATACCAAATCTAACGGAAGTGGTTCTAACGGGATTGTTTATCTGGATATGGACGCCCTTACTGAGAACGTAAACTACTATAGTCCATTTGCTTTTAAACGCGCAACGGTATTGGTAGGTTTTCCATTTGAGGCAGGTAATGGTTTATCTACTGCTAACGGCCATATTGAGCAGTTAACCCTGGCATCGCCGTTTATCCCTAAAACACAGCCTGAAATGTTTGTGCCAAAGGATAGTATCCTTAAAATATTTACTGATCCAGGAGATTTAAGGTTTAGCATTAACCCTGTTACAGGCTTATACCGTACAAATTATTTTTACAACTTCCCATCAGAGCAGCCCATTTTTAACAAAATCAAAGTGATTTACACGGCTCAAACCTCTGGTAACTTAACCCTGTTTAGTTCTACCATGCTGTTTAGCCGAATCGAAGAAATTACCTTGCTTAGGGCCGAAGCCTGTGCTGTATTGGGTCAGCGTGATGAAGCCATTTTGGCACTGAATAAAGCAGCCAATTTAAGAGGAACGGTTACTTATAACGCTGCATCTGGCAAAGATTTGGTTGATGCCATTTTTGAAGAACGCAGAAGAGAGTTAATGGGCGAAGGCTGGAGATGGTACGACATCGTACGTTACAACAGGCTTAAAAATGCTGCCGGCACCTTCATCAAGAAAAATGGTGTGTCACTTACATTCACGCAGTTTGAGCGTGCAGGAGGTATTTACTGGCCGGTATCTCAAGATGTAATCAATGCAAATCCATCGGTTACCCAAAATCCATACTGGCAATAATCAATCAGAAGATCATGAAAAAGAAATTATATAAGCATAGCATATTGTTGCTAATAGCCGTAATGGGTATTTATTTAAGTGCCTGCAAAAAAAACGATTCTCCTTATTACGATTATACCAATACGGTACAAACCTATAAAGGAACCGCAGTGGATTATTTAAAATCGAAACCGAACACTTTTGATTCGCTGCTTTTGGTATTGGACCGTTTTCCTTTTTTGAAGGATTCTTTAACCAATCAGAAAGTAACCTTGTTTGCACCGGTAAATGAAAATTTCGCTTCATCGGTTAAGTATTTGAACCAAACCAGAAAAGCGGAAGGGAAAGCGCCTGTTTATTTAAGCACCGCAGATCCGTTGGAACTGGCATTCATGCTTTCAAAATATATTGTAAGGGGAAACTTAACATCTGCTACTTATGCCAGTACGGTTGATGGTATTTCGGTTACAACAGTAGCCTCCAATTATCCTATGCATGTAAAAGCGCTACAGGCAAATGCATCAGGTTTTGTGGGTGGAGGTGCCACAACACTCGAATATAGCGATATGTACGGCTCAACCATTAGGCTTAACTGGGTAACCACCAATACCAACGCCATTAACATCAAAACCAATAATGCGACCATAAATATTTTAACCCCGCTGCACAATTTTGGGTTTGATGAATTTACATACAGATTAGACCAATAGCCTTATGAAGATGAAAACTAAAAAATACTTTCTTAGTGTAGCGATAATGCTAACAGGCATGATGCTCGTATTGGTGTCGTGCAAGAAAAATTTACCGGATAATAGACTGTCTATCGCTAATGATAGTCAGTACACACAATATCTATATCAGCCTACATTGGGTAGAAATACCTTATTTACCAACAATTTTACTTATGGTAACTCAAGCAGACCTCTGGATTTTAAAATTGTGAACATGCGCACCTTTGGTGGCGAGCCTGCTCCTGAACTAACCAAACTTTATCCTGTTAAGGTATGGAAAACAGCTTATGATGGCACGGAAAAATCGCTGGCCGAAATTGAGGCCAAACGTGTAATCGAAAACCACCCTTTGTTTGAAGTACGTCCGCATTCTGGTGAGTTTTTAATGTGGGCAGAAGCCAATTCGAATATGATTAAAGCACAACCAGATTCGGGTTATGTTTTTGATGTAGAAATGTCGAATACCGGTGGAAGGAAATATTTTCAGAATTTCCGTCTTAGTCCACTGCGCGAACGTCCTTATGAGCCATCGCCATTAGATCCGATAACAGGACAGGGGACATCAACCTCTGTTAGTCCTGCAGGTTTATTTATTACCGGTACAAGAACCAATCAGTTCTTATCATCAAGTGATGTAGCCGTGGTGTTTAATAAACTGCCAAAAGGGTTGCCTGGTTATTCCGGACATAGCATCAGTTTCAAATTTATAGATACGCTTGCTCAGGTTATCGATCCAAATAAGTTCGCTTTAACTGATTGGGGCAATTTGGTACATGGTTTCAATATGGTAAAAGATGCCACCAAAGTGAAGTTTGATGTGGCTTATCCGATTCCTTTAACCGCATATCCTACAAAATATACCACTACAGATGGTGCTGCGGCAAGGGTAGTATTCAGGTTCGACAGGCAGGCATTTGGTGCGGTTTTACTCCACTGTTATCTCGCCTTAAATTTCAAGATCTACGAGGAGGGAGATTGGGAAATTATCTTTCAGTTCAAGAACGACAAACCAAAATTTGATAACGACTGATGAAACAAACTAAATCTAAACAAAACATATTTCCAATGAAGTATTTTTACAGCATAGTAATTTTATTGATTTTTGGTTTGCACAATCTCGCCCTGGCGCAACAGCAAATTGCGGTTACAGGTACAGTTTACGACGGCGAATCGAAAAAGAAAGAAACCATGCCAGGCGTAAGCATTTTAAGTGCTGGCAGGGTTTTGGGCCAAACCGATGGCGATGGCCGTTATAGGGTTACCGTAGCATCAAATGCAGAAATTACCTTTAAATATTTAAGTTACGTAACACAAACCATCAAGATAAACGGAAGAACCGTCATTAATCTGACTTTACAGGGCGATAACGCTACCCTTAAAGAAGTTACGGTTACTGCAGGTTATCAAACCAAAACCAGAACTTTATCTACAGGTTCTACTGTAAGCATTTCGGGTAAGGATATTCAAGGACAGCCTGCGAGTGATGTCATGTCACTTTTACAAGGTAAAGTTGCCGGTCTTAACATTCAGAATAATACTGGTGCACCGGGTTTTAGAGGTTCTATTACCTTACGTGGTATTTCGAATATCAATGTGTCAGGGTCAGGAAGTTCGAGTTTCTTAACCCCAACTTCACCACTGTTTGTAATTGATGGGGTACCTGTTGATGACAATACCAATTATTCGTACGGTTTTCAACAGGCAGGGCCGGGTGTATCACCTATCTCGCAGATCCCACCAGAGGATATCGAAGACATTACCACATTAAAAGATGCCGCTGCAACTTCATTATATGGATCGAGAGGTGCTTATGGGGTTATTTTAGTAACCACTAAACGTGGTAATTCTAAAGTACCGGTAGTCCGTTATACGGGTGCATCTTTCTTTTCAATGGTTCCTCAATTACGAAGCGTTATTGGAGGTAAAGGTGAGCGTTTATTGCGGATCGATCAGATTTTGCAGAATGATACCAGTTACACCCATGCCATAGATATGATCAATTATAATCCCGTTTTAGCGGATAGTTTAAATGCATATTTCAATAACTCGACCGACTGGCAATCCTATTTTTACAGAAACACCTTTAACCAAACCCATAATGTAAACATTTCGGGCGGTGATGTGGCTTTTAACTATAAAGTGGGTTTAGGAGCTTATGATGAAACCGGGATTCAGGAGAATACAGGCTACTCGAGGTATAACCTCAATATGAACATGCAGTATAACCCCAGTCCTAAATTTAAATTGGTGGGGCAGTTGCAAAATTCTATCCAAAAACAACAAACAGGTAGCGGTAATGGGTTGTTAAACAGTGGTTTGTCAACTACAGGTCAAGCCTCAAGCTTATTACCTTCACCATCCTTATTTTCGTCTCAAAGTGGTGTATTGGCACAACTGCAAACGGATAACGATAATAAATCATTACAAACCTTTGCAACCATTAATGCAGAATATGAGCTTTTTAAGAACTTTAGGATTGCCACTTTCTTAAATTATACCAATAGCACCGGTACTAAAGATAATTTTTCACCAGCGGCGTTAAACGGAAATCAATCTAAATATTATACTTATGACGATCGTGCCACCAAGTTGTACAACCGTAACCAGTTCTCTTATGTATATGGTTTAAAAGATGCTTCAGGTGAGGATTCGCATACATTTAACTTATTTGCTTTTACGGAGATTAACTCGAGCTTTTTTAAAGCTGATGCTATTTTGAACGAAAAAGGAGTTAACGATCAATTAAGGGGGCCTTTAACCAATATGACGGACTACCTGACCTCTTTGGGTGGAACTATCGATTATAATGATGCCAGGAGCGTAGCTTTTGCAGGTGCATTTTCTTATAACTACAAACAAAAATATGTATTGGATATTAATTACCGTTTAGATGCCAACTCGGCCAATGGTGAAAATGCCCGCTATGTTGCCAATCCATCTTTTGCCTTAAAATGGAACTTTAACAAAGAAAAGTTTTTACAGAACATTAAATGGGTCGATTATGCCGATATCCGTTTAAGTTATGGTTCTAACATACAACCCGTAGGTGGAGTTTTTGATGCCTATGGTAAATATGTAGGAGGAAACCGTTATAATAATGCCAATTCTATCATATTGGATCTAAAAAGGTTGCCAAATTTAGATTTACAGCCTACAAGAGCAACCACTTACAACGCTGGTGTTGATTTTAGTTTGTTCCAAAACCGTTTTTCATTCGTTTTTGATACCTATTATAAACAAAATGATAATATTTTCAGATACAAGGATATTTCAAGTGCCAATTCATTTGAAACAGTTGCCTCTAACGAAATCAGTAACGTAAACTACGGATGGGAATTCCAAACAACTGCCCGCCCACTAAGTCCTACAAGCCCGTTTAAGTGGACAGTATCAGCAAACTTGGCCATCAACAGGGAAATTTTGGCACAATTGCCTGATAATTTGAGAGATTTTATTTATTATGATAAAGCCTTACAACAAGACACTTATTACCGCTTAGGTACCAACTCATTATCTAATTACTTATACAATACAAAAGGTGTTTACTCTACCAATGCCCAGGTTCCGGTTGATCCAAATACAGGTTTGCCTTACCGCGTAGGAGGCACTGGTCGTTTGAATTATTTTAGAGCAGGCGATCCTATTTTTACCGATCTGGATGGAAATTATGTACTTGATGGTAACGATAGGGTAATTGCGGGTAATTCGCAGCCGCAGATAACAGGAGGCTTTTATTCCTACCTGCAATGGAAAAACTGGAGTATAGAGGTAAATACTTCCTTTACCCTCGTTCGCGATATCATCAATAACCCTTTAGGTAAACAATTACAGAACTATGCTAATTTCAAACAGTTAGGCAGTTTGGTGCCACTGGATCAGCTAAACTATTGGAGTGCACCAGGTCAGAATGCCACTTATGCCAACCCACTTGATTTTGTGCGTGCTGGTATTATCGATCCTTTTAGGTTAAATCAAACGGCTTTTCAGGAAGATGGCTCTTACTTTAAGTTAAACTCGATTAAAGTGTATTACATCTTTGATAAGAAATTTACCAGCAGGTTCGGAATGAACAGGGTAAGTATCAACGCTACTGCAGCAAACCTCGGCTTTATTACACGCTACTCTGGTCCAAACCCTGAAAATGTGACCAGTTTAGGTAGAGATGACTCAGGAGGTTATCCTTCACCAAAGCAGTTTACATTAGGTTTAAACATTGAGTTTTAAAAATTAGACAGATGAAAAATACAAAATACATAATTCTGATTGCTGCACTGGTTTTTACTGCCTTTGGCTGCAAAAAATTTCTAAATGTAACACCAATTGAAGCACAGAGTGGAAATAACTTTTGGAAAACACGTGAAGATGTGGAGGGATTTACAAACGGGATTTACTCAAGGTTAAAATCAAAAGTGGCAGGAACACCAACCTTTTTTAATGAAGATGACCGCGCATTCTTCCCCGCATTAGAAATGAGGGGGAATAAGGTTGCCATAGGGAGTTTAAGTAACGATGGTGCAAATACCTTTAATGCACTTACAGGTAACAATATGAAATTTCTTGTTGCCAGTTCTGGAAGGTTCAATGGCATGATGAAAAACATAATGAGCTGGAAAGAATGGTATGATGTCGTTGCTGCGGCCAACATCTTATACTTCGAAGTTGATAAAGTGCCTTCGTCAAGTTTGCCAGATGCTGATAAAAAACGCTATAAAGCTGAGGCTGTGTTTTTGCGCAACCTGAGTTACATGTTTATCTGTAAATTATTTGGCGATGCTATTTATTATACAGATGCTTACCACAGTACTCCTCAGGGCAGAACGCCGCAGGTAACGGTATTGAACAGGTGTATCGAAGATATGACTGCGGCAAAAAATGATCTGCCTACTTTCTACAACGATGCAACATCTAACGGTTTCAGGCCTACAAGAGCATCGGCAGTGGCACTGTTAATGCATTTAAACATGTGGGCTGCAGCATGGGATACCGGGGTTAAAACCAAATATTATGATGCGGTAAAAACACTGGCTACCGAACTGGATACTTATAGTAATTATAAGATATTGCCAATTACCCCTGCCAATACCCTGAAAATTTTTAAAGGAAGAAGTTCTGAGAACCTGTTCGGCATTTTACAGGACTTTAACTATGGCGAAGGATTTTCTTTACCAGCGGGTTTATCCTATTATTTATCGCATTACCCATATCAGGGCAATGTAACCAAAACGCAAAGTTCTATAGCTTATTCAACCGATTATATCCGTAAACTTTATCCTCCGGGATCTGCAGATGCAAGGATAACCACCTGGTTTGAAAACTATGATGCTCAAGGCGGGGCGTTCCAGTTTAAGAAATTTGCAAATATTTATTCAACCGGATCGGGCAGCGCAATATCCATCACAAGTGATGATAGTGCCATTATTTTCAGGTTACCTGATTGCTATTTATTAACTGCTGAAGCCCTTGCAGAGCTTGGCGACGAAAGCGGAGCAAGAGATTTTGCAAATAGGGTAACTGTAACAGCCAATGCGCCACTGATTACGCAGAGCGGACAGGATTTAAAAGACGAAATTTATAGAGAAAGGTGCAGGGAGCTAATTGGCGAAGGGCAGTTCTTTTTCGATCTGGTAAGAACAAAGCGGGTATTGAATTCTGATTTTACCAATGCTCCAATGTCGGTAGCTAACCTAAACGCAGGTGCCTGGACATGGCCGCTTACCATTACCGCTGCCGAGCGTAGCGCAAACCCAAATTTAATCGGTAATAATTATTGGAACTAATAGATATGAAGACGAATTATAAAACACTGCTATTTTCAGTAATCTGTGTATTGTCAGTTTTAACCGGCTGTAAAAAATACTATATGGAAACGGGTTTACACGAAGCAAAATATAATGGAAACATGATGCAGTACATGGAAGAGAAGAAACCATTTTTCGATTCGACTCTAACGGTGATCAAATTGGCTGGTTTAGCCGACGTGGTAAGCAAAGAGAATATTACATTTTTTGCACCGCCAAGCGGTTCGGTTTTTAAATCGGTTAAAGCTTTAAATATTAGATTGAGGTCAACAGGTAAAGATACCGTTTCTCAATTATCGCAGATCAAACCCGAAGTTTGGAAAAATATATTATCGCAATATATATTTAAAGGCAGCAACCGCTTAAAAGATTATCCTCAGCGCGATACTTTATCTTACCTCGCTTTTCCGGGTCAGGGTTATACGTCTTATAGCGGCAGGATTATGAACATCGGAGTAATTTTTAACGATGCCGTAATATTAAGCGACAAAGGAGAAGAACTTTCGAGAGTAGCTTATGCGGGTTACCGTCAGTTATACCTTGCTTATATTCCCGATCTGTCCAACCCTCAGGTATCATTGGTCAATATTCCGGTTGCTACGTCTGATATTCAGCCCACCAACGGTGTATTACATGTGTTGACTAAAATCATACATAATTTTGGTTTTAATACCAATATTTTTATCGAGCAGGCCATATCCGCGGGTATTAATCCACCAACAAAATAGCCTTATTATCTCATCCATAAATTGAATAAAATGTTAACTAACATAAAATATAAATTTAAGCTGTTTTTGTTCTGGGCAATATGCTTAACAACGGCTTTTGTTTCTTGCAAAAAGGAAAAGGGACTCGGCGAAGATCCTTATGCCGGAGGTAAGAAACCGTTGGATCTCACTTTCATTTCCAAAACAATCGAACCAGATGTGGTAAATGCCGGAGATGTTTTAACCGTAAGGGTAAAAGGCCTTAGTAAATACATCAACGATTTTAAAGTATATGTAAATGAAATAGAAGCCGAAGTGGTTACTGGATCTACCAACGATACCACTTTAACGTTCAAAGTTCCTTTAACAGCTAGTACAGGCAGTATGTGGATTACTTCACAAGGACAAAGTTTTTTCGGACCAATTGTTAAAGTAGGTGGTAAAGTGAGTGTTGATGCCAGCTGGAAAGTGATTAATGGTGCAACAAATAACAACAACAATGGCTTTAGCCTTAGTACTATATACGATATCGAGGCTTTACCTGGGGGCAACTATTTTCTGGGTGGTGCCTTCAACGACTTTGAACTAAATGGAACCGAAAAATTACCCATTGGAGGCATTGCGCAGATTTTAGGCAATGGAGCTTACTCCACCAGTGGCGTTAACTTTGGAAAGGGAGCAGGTGGTGCCGATAAATCGATCTATTCTATTACCCGTATCCCAACCGGATCACAGGCGGGTAAATATATCATTGGCGGTAGTTTTACCAGTTTTAACTCTACCCGTATCAACCGTCAAACTTTAAACAATGTCGCCCGCCTAAATACCAATGGTACATTAGATAGTTTGATCCTCAGGGATGTAATTAATCCTAAACCTCAGGAGACCTATAAAAATGGCGATACCGTTGCAGCCTTTAATGCAGGTGTTGATGGCTTTGTTAGAAAAACCTTTGTATTTAATGAGCAGGTTTATCTTGTAGGTAACTTTAATAACTACAAGCGCATGTATTTACCAAACTCCAGTTATGATGAAAAAGTGTACGATTATACACGTATGCGCCAGGTGGTAAGGGTAAATATGGATGGTACGATGGATTCTACTTTCCACTATAACAAATCAACCCGTCAAAGTGCAATTGGCGCTAACGGTGTCATTTTAGATGCTATGATGCAGAACGATGGAAAGCTGATCCTTGTGGGTACATTTAGTACGTTTAATGGAACACAGGCCAATAGAATTGTAAGGTTAAACCTTGATGGCAGCGTAGATAACAGTTTTAATGCAGGTTCTGGTGCCAATAGCGACATTATTTCAATCAGGTATAATGCTAACACGAATAAAATTGTGGTAGGAGGTACTTTTACCAGTTTTAATGGTAAAGCGGCATCAGGTATTAACCTGTTAAATGCCGATGGCTCTAATGTAACAACCTTTACTGGCCAGCCCATTACGGGTGGAATTACCAATTTTGTGGGGCAGCTTAACAATGGGAAAATTATTGTAAGTGGCTCTTTTAATAAATATGGCGATTACCTGCGTCAGGGTTTTATGGTTTTAGAAGCCAACGGGCAGCTAGCTGTAGGGTATAACAATACCGGTGGTTTTCAGGGGGCAATTTACGATATGGTAGAAACTACAATTGCTACGGGTTCGCAGGTGATTTTAGTGGGCGATATTCTTCGTTTTAACGGCACCTTACCACACAATATCATACGCCTAAATTTTGCCAATTGATCATATAGTTTTTCAAATATAAAAGAGATGAAAAAAGGATTTACATTAACAGCAACCTTAAAATATCTGGGCTTTTGCCTGGTATTTGGGCTATTCCTTATGGCCACTGGGTGTAATAAGGATTTTGAAAATACATTGCCACAAAATTTCAGAAACGATACACTAGGTTTAGGAGCCGGTAAAAAGGTACTTTATATCGTTTTGGATGGCGTAACTGGTGCAGCAATAAAAGCATTGGCGCCTCCCAATCTGGCTCAGATTAATGCCAAAGCGACTTACACTTACGAAGGTTTGGCTGATAATAAATATAACGTAATTACCAATGCCTCGGCCTGGACAACCATGCTAACCGGTTACGATTATACCAAGCACAATGTAACCAGCGAAGATTTTTCGGGTTTAAACCTACAAACTACTCCTACGGTTTTCACAAGGATTAAAAGTTCGCTCAATAATGCCAGAACAGTTTCAATTGCCTCAACAATAGCTTTTAATGATAAACTGGCAGCCGATGCAACTGTAAAACAGAATGTGGCAGACGATGCTGCTGTAAAAACTGCGGTAGTAACGGAGTTAACTACTAACAATCCATCAATGGTAGTGGCGCAGTTTCACAATGCTGAAACGGCCGGAGCAGCTAATGGTTATACCGCTGCTACGCCTGCTTATGCAGCCGCTATAAAAAGCATAGATGGTTACATCGGCGAAATACTAACCGCGTTAAAAGCAAGAAAGGGATATTCCGGAGAAAACTGGTTGGTGGTAATTGCCTCAAATAAAGGTGGAGGTCCATCTGGAGGTGCCCCTGGTTCTAATATTTTTAACGATCCTTCACGAAATGCCTATATCGCTTTTTATAATCCCCGCTTTTCGTCGGCATTGATTTCACAGCCAGATCCCAATAGCTATCCATTTGTAGGCACGGGTCCACGTTTTATCGCAACAACCAATTCTAATGTTACCGCTATTCAAAATAATACCGCGATTGGTAATTTTGGTACCACAGGAGATTTTACCTTTATGTTCAAATTTAGGGATGATTACGGGCAGGCCAATTATTATCCAATGTTTTTGGCAAAAAGAAATGCTTTTAACTCTGTTTCGTCTACCGGATGGGGCTTTTTGTTCGGTGCAAACTCTGCACAGTTAGATTGGGGCGGCACCCCACGTCCGGGTTTTGGTATCGATATCCGTGATGGACGCTGGCACACTGTAGCCTTTACCATTGGCCTGTTAAACGGTGTAAGAACACTTACTTTGTATGTTGATGGGCTAACCAGGTATTCAGGATCTATAAACGGAAGAAATATAGATAACAACATTCCACTTAGGTTAGGTGGTGACGTAGGTACCAATGGCGATACGCAAACCAATCTTTTAATCAGGGATGTAGCCTTGTTTAATGTAAACATGTCTGCAACTGATGTAGCCGCCATCATGAGAACGCAGATTAAACCGAGTACGCCGTTTTATAACAATTTGCTAGGTTTCTGGCCAGGAAATGAAACAAGCGGTACCACGATGTTAGATCAATCGGGTAAAGGAAACAATTTTACTTACAGCAGTAACGTAACATTTGCCGGTTTTGAAGAAATTTCGACAAACATCTCGCCCGATATTTCACCTGCAGCATACCTTTCTGTACCTAATGGTGTCGATATTCCACTACTCATATACAATTGGTTAAATATTGCTGTTTCACCTCAATGGGGTTTAACAGGCAGATTATATATCCCAACTGTTTCATTACCGACTAATTAACATTAAATATTGATAAAATGAAATTTAATCAATTAACTAAAATATTTTGCCTTTCTCTTTTAGTGGCATTTACTGCTTGTAAAAAGTATGGCTATGAAGTTCCGGATGGTTATCCTGATGATTCGCAGAATGTATCTGAAGGAACCATCGATACCAATATGAAACTGATCGATAAGTCGATGTACGCCAAGGCAAGGGTATTCCCGGGCTTGGTAGATCAAACAGAACCTCGGGTAAAAGATGCTCAGTTTACAATTAACCTTAATTTTACCGATCAAACCGCACAAAATTTAAGGATTGCTGAGGCACCGTCACCACAATACAGCACGGGTTATTATGCTGCCCCGGGTGAGCTGATCAAACTTGTGGTTCCGGCAGGGGTTGATGGTTTAACTGTACAGATTGGTGCACACACGGATAACCTGGCTGGTAAATCTCCCTTGCTTCGCGATCCGGTGATATATAACAGGAAAAAACTGGTTGCTGGTGTAAATTATATCCGTAACCTTTACGGTGGTCATATTTACATTTTGGCTACTTTCGCTTATGCTAACCCGGTTACTTTTACCATTACTGGTGCTGTGGTATCGCCTGATTTTATTTTGGGACAAACCAGCGATGTCGATTGGGTAGCTAAAGTTAAAGCCTCGCAAGTGCCTTGGTTAGAGCTAAGGGCTAAAAGTGTTATTTTCACCATTCCCAGGGATAAAGTAATCGCTACTTTTAATTCAAACGAGCCTTTTACCAATCCTACAGCAGTATTTACCAAATGGAACGATGTTTTTGACTTGGATTATAATGCCTGGATGGGTTTATCAGATAATGCACCCGATATTAGAGACCGTAGCCCTCAAAGTCAGTGGCGTGGGGTACTCGATATTCAGCTTAGTTTAGGTTATGGCCACTCGGGTTTTCCTTTTGTGGGCTTAAACGATTCTTATTGGTTTGCCAGTTTTACCAGCTTAAATTCAATCTCTACCAGTTCGGGCCAATGGGGTACCTATCATGAGTTTGGACACAATTGTCAACAAGCAAATGTGTGGAGCTGGAGCACTTTGGGCGAAACCACCAACAACCTGTTCAGCTTTAAAGTAGCCAATAGGATTGGAGCCAATTACAATATTCTACACCCGGCAGTTTCCAGCGGTTTTCCTAAAGCGATCGCTTATGCAAGTGGTACAGGAACCAAAAACTTTGATACAGATGCTGCCATGAATACCGTGGATGAAGCGCCTTTTATGAAAATGACACCTTTTGTACAGATTTTTGAGAAGTATGGTTACGGTGCGATGACTTATTTATATACTGAGGCCCGCCATGCGCAGCGTTTAAATACAAACGACATTACCAAACATAACTTTGTGTACGAAAAACTATCTGATTATACCAAAACCGATTTATCACCTTTTTTCGGTGCATGGGGAATTTTGATCAGTGATGCAGTGGTAGCAAAAGTAAATGCCAAATATCCGCTGCTAAAAACGGCTATATGGACTTACAATCCACTAAACAAAACAGGGGGTACGGGTACAATTACCTACAACACCACTGTGGTATCGGTAAGTTCAGTTCAATCAGGTGATGGAACAACTGCTGCCCTGGTTGATGGAGCTGTTTCTGCCGCGTCTTACTGGCATTCAAACTATGGAACGGCAACCTCTACAAACACGTTGGGCTATCCCATCAATATTGTTCTAGGTACCGGATCACCTGTTCCTATAGCAGTTAAAGGTGTAACTTTTGCCCAAAGGCAAAATAATAGCGGTGGTTATGTAAAAGATGTAGAGATATTTACCAGTACCGATAATGTGAATTATGTAAGTGTGGGCACCACCACTTTACCACAAAATACTTCAGTTTATAATTTTAACTTCCCTGGAGGTAACGTGAGTGCCAAGTTTGTAAAAGTGGTGATTAAAAGCGGTGCTAATGCTACGTATGCGAACTTATCAGAGTGCAACCTTATTAAACCTTAACTCTCGCTATTATGAAAACAAACCATAAAATATACAATATACTGCTTTGTATTTGCGCAATAGGCCTATTAACATATTCTGGCTGTAAAAAATATGCTAATCCACCAGCAATTTACGAAGACCTAAAGCCACTCTCTGCGGGGCAGCGTAAAATTTTGGTCATCAGCATCGATGGACTAACAGGTTCAGAATTGCAGACTGTTGCACCAACCAATATTACAACCCTGCAAAAGAATGCTAAATATTCTTATAATACTTTAAAAACAGCTTCTGATGCAGCCGGTTGGGTATCCATGTTAACCGGTACCAGCTTTGTGAAACACCAGATCAGTACTGATAATTTCGAACGTGCAGCAGGTTCGGGTATTGATGAACATGCCACCATTGTATCTTACCGGAATGTATTTGATTACATTACACAGTACAAATCGGTAAAAACTGCTTTAATTACCCCTTGGACTAATTTGCGGAATTATATGAAAAATGCAGATTTTGCCCCTGTTGTATCAACTGATATAGCGGTTAAAGACAGTACCGTGAGCATTCTAAATAGCCAAACAGGTTTGGGAACCATATTTGTTAACCTTAAAGACGTTGAAGCGGCTGGCGTTAATGGAGGCTACGTGGCTACCAATGCCAACTATAAAAATGCGATTATAAAGGCCGATGAATACGTTGGTAATATTTTAACAGCTTTAAAAGCAAGAAAAAATTATGTAAACGAAGATTGGCTGGTGATATTAACCAGTAATCATGGAGGTAGTAGTGCAAATCCAACAAATGGTTTTACTTTAGTTTATCACCCTGCTTTTAAACCGTTTGAGTTAAAAAAATCAGGTTTTAATCCTGTACTTTTTAGCACCAATACCTCAAGGGCGGTTACGCCAAATGATAATGGTCTTTATGATGTAGGCGATACCAAAAGCATTACTGTTCAAATGGAAACTAAGTTTAATTCGACCAATGTAAATTATCCTACATTTTTTGGGAAAAGTACCAATTTGAATGGTTCAAGTATTACGGGATGGCAATGGGGTCATTATGGCGATCAATGGTCGGTTACCGTCGGGGGAACAACGAATGGCGGTTCAGGAAAATTACAGGTAAATTCTACCACTCCACCAGGAACCATCTGGCACACTTTAACCATGAGTATTAATACTACTGTTAATACACAGGGAGTTGCGACAGCCAGAACGCTTAAGTTGTATGTTGATGGGAATTTGGAAGCTACAAGCGATATATTAGCCAGAAAAAGTTTAACTACCAGTGAGCTGCTCCGGATAGGCCATAGAACAGGAGACACTGATACGCCAACTCCATTTTACGGAGCAAACTTAGCATTTTTTAATGTAGCGCTAAGCGATGCCGTGATAAAGGCAAATGTTGGCCTGAAAGACATTACCAAACACCCTAATTATAACAATTTAATTGGCTTTTGGCCAATGGATGAAGGTACTGAAGGTACGTTTTTCAATAAAGCACCTGTTGGTTATAACATGTCGCTTTCCGGTGTATACAGTTGGGCGAACCTGGGTAATTCATATCCTCCAGGTACAACACCTGAGCCAGTTACATCATCTTTATCAATCCCATCAACGGTAAGTGATGTATCTGCTTTAGCATTATATTGGATGAAAATTAATATCCTTCCTGATTTCGGTTTTGACGGTAAACCTTACCTCAAAAACTTTGAGTTAGAATTCTTAAAATAGTAGTTAGTTTAGTTAGTGAAACCCTTTCCGCCAGAGGTGGCAAGGGTTTTTTCTGTTTTAGGCTATTTGCAAAGCAATATCTGAGGTGATTTACGCTTATAAATTAACTTCTCGGTAACATATTTAAAACTCAAACGTTTGCGCTAAAACAATTTCATCATTATCAGTTAATCATCAGTAATTTGGAGCAACAAACCAAAATTATACACACAGAATGAAGCAAAAATTAACCATTTTATTTACATCATTATTTATTGCCGGGCAAATCAGCGCACAAGATCTGCCCTCCGAACTGCAAACCCCCGAAGTGGTTTCGGTAAACCGTTTGCCTATGCGGGCATCGGCTTTTGCTTTCGAAAACCAGGATTTAGCAACTAAAAGAGCTAAAGAAAAATCAGCATATTTTTTATCATTAAACGGTACCTGGAAGTTTAACTGGGTAAAAGACCCACGTAAACGGCCTGCCGATTTTTATAAAGTAGATTTTGATGATAAAGGCTGGGATAATTTTAAAGTACCTGCCAACTGGGAAGTGAATGGTTATGGGCTTCCAATTTACGTAAACCAACCATACGAATTTGCTGGCCGACAGCTAACAGGCGCAAAAATGAACCCACCATTCGATATTCCTGCAGATAATAATCCGGTAGGTTCGTACCGGAAGAAAATCAATATTCCGACTAATTGGGGCGGTAGACAGGTGTTTATCAGCCTTGGTGCTGTTAAATCTGCTTTTTACATCTGGGTAAATGGTAAAAAAGTAGGTTATAGTGAAGATAGTAAACTCGCTGCTGAATTTGATATTACCAAATATGTTAAGCCAGGAGAAAATACCATTGCACTACAGGTTTACAGATGGAGTGACGGAACCTATTTAGAATGCCAGGACATGTGGCGCATATCGGGAATAGAGCGCGAGGTTTATTTATATTCTACACCAAAATTAGATATCCGCGATTTTAAAGTTGTGGGTAATTTAGATGCCACTTATAATAACGGATTACTAAATGTAGATTTAGCGGTAGAAAATTATAAAATAGATCAACGTACCAATCATAGCCGCCCAGATAGTTTTTACGTAGCACTCGATTTAGTTGATGCCAAAGGAAATAATGTTTGGAAAGATGCCACCACAATCCAAAAAGTGCTTGGCAATTATAAAACCGATCTTTCTTTTAAAACACAGATCAGTAATGTAAAAAACTGGTCGGCAGAAATTCCTTATTTATATACGCTTTACATCACTTTAAAAGATAAAAACAATAAGATAATCGAGGTAATTCCACAACGCGTAGGCTTCCGCTCAGTAGAAATTAAAGGCAGCGATTTACTGGTTAATGGTAAACGTGTGTTTTTAAAAGGTGTAAACAGGCACGAACATAATGCCACACAAGGCCATACTTTAACCCATGCCGATATGGAAAAAGATATGGAAATGATGAAGAAACTGAATGTAAATGCAGTTCGTCATTCCCATTATCCACCAGATCCTTATTGGATGGAACTTTGCGATGAATATGGTTTGTATGTAATAGACGAAGCCAATATCGAATCACATGGCCGTTATTACAGTTTGGAAACTACTTTTGCCAACGATAAACAATGGCGTATTCCTCATCTTGAGCGCATTACCAGAATGTATGAGCGTGATAAAAACCATGCATCGGTAATTACCTGGTCGTTAGGTAACGAAGCCGGTAATGGGGTTAACTTTTACGAGGCTTATCAATGGCTTAAAGGAAAAGATTTCCGCCCGGTGCAATACGAAAGAGCTGAGGGCGATTTCAATACAGATATGATTGTTCCGCAATATCCTTCACCAAATTATCTGCCGCGCTATTCGAAGCAGGATAAAGAAACACGTCCGTTTATTATGAGTGAATATGCCCACATTATGGGTAACAGTTTGGGTAATTTTAAAGAATATTGGGATGCCATAGAGAACAACCCCAAACTACAGGGTGGTTTTGTTTGGGAGTGGATAGATCAGGCAATCGATACCGTTAAAAATGGCAAACGCATCATGGCTTATGGTGGCGATTTCCCGTTAAGTGGCCCCGTTGACGAAAACTTTAGCGATAACGATTTTTGTGTAAAGGGTGTTGTTACGGCCTACCGCGGAATGACGCCGATGGCTGTGGAATTGAAAAAAGTACATCAATATATCAAAACTACTTTCAACGGTATCAACCAGATCAATGTAAACAACAGCTATTTCTTTAAAGATATCAGTAATGTGCAGTTAAACTGGGAACTGGTAGAAGATGGAAAAGTGATTCAAAGTGGTGTGGTAAGTAATCTGGATATTGGTCCGCGCCAAACACAGCTATTAAGCATGCCATTTAAAACGAATTATGCTGCGGGAAAAGAATATTTCTTAAATGTGCATTACCGCTTAAAAACAGCTGAGCCATTTTTAGAAAAAGGTTATGAAATTGCTTACGAGCAGATCGCATTAGCCGGAGCGCCAAAAGCCAATGTTTATAGTGGCAACAAGAAAGCTTTAAAGATTGAGCAGACCGCAGAAAAAGCAGTGGTTAAAGGAAGCGATTTTACAATTACTTTCGATTTAACTAGGGGAATGTTAACAAGCTATGTTTCCAAAGGGCAAGAATTACTAGCCTCGGGTCCACAACCTGGATTTTACCGTGCACCAACCGACAACGATATTGGTGCAGGCTTAAATACCAAATTACGTATGTGGCGTAATGTGTACCAGGATAACAACGCAAGTAACATTAAATCAACTGTAAATTCAACTGTTGATGGCTTTAGCCTAACCATTAAATCGTCACTACTTAAAGGTGATGCAGAAACTACACAAGAATTTAATGTATCTGCTGATGGAACAGTTAAAGTAAACAATCAATTTAAAGCTGTAACAGGCAACTACAAAAGTTTAATGCGTATCGGTAACGATCTGCAGTTGAAAAATGATTATAGCAACATCCAATGGTATGGTCGTGGTCCGGGCGAAAATTATGTAGATAGAAAAACAGCCTCATTAATAGGTACTTATAAATCAACAGTTGGAGATCAGTATTTCCCTTATGCACGTCCTCAGGAAAGTGGCAATAAAACCGATGTGCGTTGGGTAACTTTTACCAATAAAGCAGGCAAGGGCTTACGTTTCGAATTTGCAGATCAGTTGTTGAGCTTTAATGCACTGCCATATTCGGTAGAAGATTTAGATCCAGAGGCAGAGAAAAAACAATATCACTCTGGCGAACTGATAAAACGCAATCAGATTTACGTGCACATGGATATGCAGCAACTAGGTGTTCAAGGGATCGATAGTTGGGGTTCTATGCCGTTAATTCAATACCAGATCCCGTTTAAAGATTACCAGTACAGCTATTATATCAAACCGATTAACTAAATAACCATTATTCGTCATTGCTAGGCACGAAGCAATCTTTTTCAATCGGATTGCTTTATGCCAAGTAATGATTTGGATAAAAAATTTTAATACAGAAGTCTAACCAAAATAATATGAAATTTATCAAAATCTGTTTAACCTTATTGTTATTTGCTCAAATCAGCTTTGCACAAGAATCAAAACTAGCTGCAACACCACCAATGGGCTGGATGAGTTGGAACATCATGTCCGAAAATCCGAATGAAAAAGATATTAAAGAAATGGCCGATGCAATGGTTGCCAGTGGGATGGTGAAAGCAGGCTATCAATATATTTTTTTAGATGATTGTTGGCAAGGTGGCCGCGATAATAAAAACAAAATCATTGCCGACCCAAAGAAATTTCCTTCAGGCATTAAAGCCCTGGCCGATTACCTGCATAACAAAGGGATGAAATTGGGGATCTATTCTGATGCTGCTCCTTTAACCTGTGGTGGTTATACCGCAAGTTTAAATTTCGAAGATCAGGATGCTAAAACTTTTGCATCATGGGGGATCGATTATTTAAAATACGACTATTGCAATGCACCAGAAGATGTTGAAACTGCTAAAGCCCGTTACGGTAAAATAGCCCAGGCGCTACGCAAATCGGGTAGAGAAATTGTATTGGGAATCTGCGAGTGGGGGCCACGCGAACCATGGAACTGGGGTGCGCAGGTTGGCGGACAGAGCTGGCGTACCACTTACGATATCAGAGACAAATGGAATGATGTAGAGGGTAAGGGTGGCGTTGGTATTTACAATGTAGTAGATAAAACAGCCGGATTGGCAAGTTTTTCGGGTCCAGGTAAATGGAACGATGGAGATATGTTGGTGGCAGGTTTACATGGCACAAAAGGCCCGTCATCAGCTTTTAATGGTAAAGGTTGTACCCAGGCTGAATATCAGAGTCAAATGAGTTTGTACAGTATGCTTAATTCGCCACTATATGCAAGCTGCGATATCCGTAAAATGGATAATGAGGCAAAGGCCATTTTTACAAATGAAGAAATAATTGCATTAAATCAAGACGCTTTGGGTAAACAGGCCGAAAGAAAAATCAAAACCGATAGCTGGGATGTTTTTGTTCGTCCTTTAGCCAATGGAGATTTCGCAATAGCGATTTTAAATAAATCGACAGCTGCCCAAAATGCAAAAATAAATTTTGCTGAGTTAGGCCTGGCTGGTAAATATGAGATCAGGGATTTATGGCAACATAAAGTAATTGGCAAAAATAACAAGTGGAATGGTGAGGTAACTGTTCATGAAACCAAGGTTTTCCGCCTAAAAAAAGCATAACACTCAAATAACAACAAACCAAATACACAAACACAAATGAAATCACTATTATCCCTTTCATTAATAGCAACAGGCTTAACCACCTTTGCGCAAGATGTAGCAAAAGATCCGGCAACAATTGTCATTACACCACAGCACACCCTTTCTAAAAGCGATACCGTATTTAGAAAAGCCATTGCCAAATGGAGTGATGAAACCCTAAAAAGTAACGATTATAAGAACATAAAAGCACAACCATCAGCTGAGTTTTTTCCAGGTACAGTAAAGACAGGTTTTCAGTTTATAAATAAAACGGTCAGCATCGAACATAAAAAAATGGCCGATAGCTTAGTCTCAATTGTATCTACCCTAGGTTACTCTGGTTACGATAACGCGACCATGTACAGTACGGGTTTATATGCGAAAGCTGGTGAGTACATTGAGATCGATGTACCCAAAAATGCCAATGTAAACGAGCTTGAAGTTCAGGTCGGTGCGCATAGCGATCGCTTAAACTATTGGGTAGCAGGCAAGGAAGATTGGCGCAGGATGCCAATTATAACCAAGAAACAGCAATTGGTTATTGGTAAAAACAGATTAGCGTCGCCTTTCGGTGGACTGATTTACATCAATATTAAACCTAAGGCCGAAAGTAGAAAAATTGATTTCAAAATTAGCCATGCTGTTGCAGCTCCACTTTTTGTATTGGGCAAAAGCACGCAAAGCGATTGGGAGGGGCAATTAAAAAACAATAAAGCACCTTGGGGCGAAATGGCTACTGAAAATGTGATTTTAACATTGCCTGATAGTGTATTACAAACCATCAAAAACCCTGAAGAAGTATTAAAACTTTGGGATTTAGTTGTGCTTGGAGAATTGGATCTGGCGAATATGCCAGCGCCATTTTACAGGGCTCAACGTATGGTGCCCGATGAGCATATTGGCGGAGGGTACATGCACAGCGGTTATCCGATCATGATCCACCATTCACCAACGAAAAAAATGCTCTCGAATGAAATTATGGCCAATCCTGAATTGCTGATGAAACCCAGCAAGGGAGGTGCAAACTGGGGCTTTTTCCACGAAATTGGTCACAACATGCAAAATCTGAACTGGGTTTTTGGCGGCACTACCGAAGTGAGCAACAACTTCTTTTCGATTTATATGTTCGATAGGCTAATGGGCGGACGGGACGATTCGCATACGGGTGTATCAAGTGCAAATACGCAAAAAATGATGAAAAAATATTTTGCCGAAGGTGCGAGTTATGAAAAATGGAAAAGTGATGCCTTTTTAGGATTGATTATGTTCCGCCAGATGCAGGAAGGTTTTGGATGGGAAAGCTTTAAAGCGTTTTTTAAGGAATACCAAAAAATCGGACCAGGTATAGGCAGCTTAAACGATCAGCAAAAACGCGATTTATGGGTAAAAACGTATTCTAATGTGGTAAAAAGAAATTTAGCTCCATTTTTTAATACCTGGGGCGTAGGCATAAGTGAAGAAACACAGAAAGAACTGAGCGTGCTTCGTGCATGGAAACCTTATAATTTTCCTCCGGTAAACTAATTGTAAAACTTCCAGAGCTATGAGGTTTCTTAAGCATCTTGCCAATAAACCTCATAGGTCTTAAGGAATGTAGCGTTTTTATTTAAATTCCCGTTTTAGGTTAAAAGTAACAAAGGATGAAACGGACGCTATTTATTTTAACCTCAATTGTATTGATTCTAAGTTTGATGTGGGCGTGTAAAGATCGCGATGAACCCATGCGGAATGTTGATCAGTCAGAATTAGAAATGCTTTACAAAGACATCGAAAAATCGGCTCAGCAGTTTACTTGTGAAAATGCCGGCGAATGGAAATTCACGGCCATTGGATCTAAAGCTTGCGGAGGCGCATCAGGTTATATTGCTTATTCTGTAAAAATAGATGAAAGTACCTTTCTAAAGAAGGTTGAACAATTTACCAAACTACAAGCTGATTACAATCAAAAATACGGTGTATATTCTGATTGTGCATTGGTAATACAGCCAAAGGGGGTAACCTGCGATAACGGCAAACCTAAATTTACTTATTGAGATTTAATGCTATATCAGATATTTCTGTTCTGACACTAACAATATTTATAACTACTTATTTTAATTGTCTCGTAGCGCATTTTCAAGTACTCGGAAATGCGCGTTTTTATTTTACAACTATTTTATGTGTTCTTTTATAAATACCTGAGGGTTATAAAACCGTTCGTTCAGTTGTTTATTGTTAAAAGTTAGCCAGCTTGCACAGCCATAATCATCAAATTTTTTTCTGATCTCTAAATGAAGATGATGGTAATCGCCCCCATATTTTTTACTTTCCTGAGGCGTAAATAACCTGGCCAGTTTGGTGTTTTGATCAACATTCTGGCCATTGCTTACATAAACTTCTTTCAGGTGTTTGTAGGTGGTAAACATGGTTAATCCACTAGGTAGTTTATGCTTTACTACAACTGTGCGTTGGTTTTCGCCCAAATGCACAGAGCAGACTATTCCATTGGCCATGGCGTAAACATTAACCAGTTTTGCTTTAGGCTGTGCAGGATTAATATCAATAGCCGTGTGTATGTGCCCTTTAACATAACTATCTCTATGATCGCCAAAAATGCTGATGATTTTGATATTATTTATTTTTTTTCGGTTAGCCACATCAAAAGGAAGAAACCAGCTATCGGCAGTTTTTGTAGGAGCAGTATCGGTATAATAAGGTTTCCAGCGATCGCGGTCTTTTTCAATCGTAGGTGTTTCGAATAAAAGTGTCGATAAAAAGATCAATAATAGGGTTCTCATCAATGCAATAATTTATAGAGCAAGATAATGATTTTATCGATATAAACTATTTTTGTAGTTTAAAGTAAACAGATCGCCATTGCAGGAAGGAACGACAGAGATATGATCTCATAGAAAGATCGTCATCTCAACGGCACTGCACCCGATTGCTATCGGGGCCGCTCGAAATGACGATCCTTACTTGATGTTATTTTTTCGTGGTGTCAGATGTTACCATCTGACTGCACATTAAGCCAGAATATCTTCTTTCAAAGCCTCTGCAGCCGGATTAATCAGCGTTCCGATTAACTCAGGAACAGGAACATCAGTACTTTCGCTGTAACCATGTGTTAATAATCGTACCCTATTGATACAAACTCTGATAAATTCGGGTACAAACAGATCAAATTTCTGGAATTTCGGAGCCAATTCTGGGTTTTCTTGTTGGAATTCTAAAATTACATCTGCCACCTGACGCCAGAATTGCTTTTCATCCAATCCCACATAACTGTGGAAAATATTGCTGAGGTATCTGAAAACGGCATCAAATATCCCTGAAAGGATAAATAAAGGTGCCAGCTCATCATTGATTTCCCTTAAAACATCTACCAGATCATTCGGTAACTTAGCTTTCGATTCTTCTGTTAATACAATTTCTTCAACAAAATCTTTAATAATAATCCGTTCCGGTACACCATTTTTCATCACCAAAATGGTGTTTTCGCCATGTGGACTAAAGAAAAAAGCATGTTTGTAAAAAATCCTTAACACTGGTTTTAAATAAGCAGACAGATAGGCATTTAACCAGCTTTCTGCATCCAGGCCAGATTTTTCTATCAGGGCCTCAACCATACTTTTTCCATTGTCATCTACATAAAGCAGACTCGCCATGGTCATAATGTTTTCGCCTTCCAGCAAATAATTTTCGGCACTCTCACGCCAAATCGCCCCTAAAAATTCCTGATACTGATATGGAGAATCCGGAATTTCACTGTATTGTGGATGGGTATAAGCTACTGTTGCCACTTCGCCCAAAAGCACCACACGTGTCTGTTTTAAATACTCATCGCCTTGAAGCATGTCTTTTGCCCATTGCGTCACTTTTGGTGCAATAGCCAGTTTTTTAGGCGATAAGCCCCTGAAAATCGAGGTATTTAGAATCGAAATGGCCGTTTTTACATAATGTTTTTTAGGCTCACTTACATTAAAGAAAGTACGGATGCTGTTTTGGCACATGTATTCATCATTGCCTAATCCAACAGGTACAATTAAATTATGGGCAATGTCGTGTGCCAGTTGTAATACGATTTTATTGTTCCATTGCCATTCGTGAACAGGAATAAAAAAATAATCTTCAGGTTGTAACTGCTGTTGGATTAATACCTGATTAAAATCGTGAACCTGCTTTAAACTGAGTTCCTCATTATAAAAAGAGAATGGAGAAATACTTTCGATACTTTTAAATTCTGCTCTTGTTTTATGTACCGCTAACCAGGCCAATTGCGTTCTTTGAGCGGCTTCTGGCGCATATTTGCTTTGATCGCTATGGTTAAAACCGATCCGTCCTTTATTAATGGTGGCCCAGGGATGTCCATCCATTTGATGTTCGATGGTTTGGTAATCAGCATTGGCCAGTTCATCAGCGGTTAACCTGCCTTTTTGATGAATGTAAGCATCGGCATATAAAGTATTTAGGGTTTCTTCAACAAAATGGGCAAGTGTAAAGGGTTTAATGCCGAAAGTTTGCTGTAGTTCGGTATAAAAAGCAGGCGCATTGTTCACGGCTACACTTTCACCGTTTACAAATTTTTTGATGCTCTGTTTATCGATATGCAGGTAATCTAAAGCACGTTGCTGACCTGAAAAAGTATAATAGATCTCATCAGAATCGGTAGCGAGGCGGAAATCAGAATTTCCTTGTTCATCTGTATTGATCAGCATTGGTTCGGCTAATTTTTCGTGCATCAACTCTACGATCGATTTTGCGATGTAGTTGCGGTTTACCTTATCCCAAACTTCTTTTTTTAAAGGTTTTATGTGGCTGAAATTGTTGTAATTCATAGTATTAATCTTTTATTTGTGTTAGTTCAGAGTTGATTGTGTTCTCTGTGAGATACTGTCATGTTGAGCCTGTCGAAACACATTCAACAGTATTTAACTAAGTCCTTCGACAAGCTCTCCGTAGGAGTCCTATGGACAGGGTGACAAATCTTTGGTTTAGTCTGGATTACAAATCCCGACCAGCAATATTGGTTTAATCTTCGGATAACTGAAGCGCTGCGTTAGATAATTCATTTTCCTGTATTTCATCTGCTATGCTAAACTGCTGGAAAGCAATCCGTTTTTCTACATTATAGATTTCGAAGCCTAAAATGGCGTTGATAATGGATGCATTGCGATAGGCACCCATGCCCAGATCAGGTGTTACGAAACCGTGGGTATGCAGTTCAACATTTTGAACAAAGATTTCGTTTCCGTTTACATCAATAGCATAGTTGCGGTGTACCTGGAAAAGCCCATCGGCATTACGTGCGAGGCGGTCGTTTATTCCTGATAAGAAACCAGGCTCATCATATTTGTAACCTGTTGCCAACACCACAAAATCTGTATCAACAGCAAAATCCTTTTCACTTTCGGTATGATAAAAATCGAGCTGATATTTGCCTTCGGTGTTTACTGTTAAATTGTTCAGTTGACAGTTCGGCATCAATTCAGCATTTACCTTTTCGCCATCAACACTCAATTCGTATAGTTTATCAAAAATCTGGTTAATCAGTTCGAAGTTTATGCCTTTAAACAGCGAATTTTGTTTTCCTAAAAGCTGTTTGCGTTTGGCATCACTAAGGTTATAAAAGTGGTCTACATATTCGGGCGATGTAAGTTCAAGTGTCAACTTAGAATACTCCATCGGGAAAAAGCGATCAGGTCGCGTAAACCATTTTAATTTCAATCCATTTTCGGTTTCAGGCAATAAATCGTAAAAAATCTCAGCAGCACTCTGTCCTGAGCCAATAATCGTTACCGTTTTTTGCTGCAACAGCGTAGATTTAAACTTTAAATATGCTGAAGAATGTATGGCATTTTTATGCTCAGCTGGCCTAATAAAACCAGGTACTTTTGGTGCCGTTCCTGTTCCAAGCACTATTTTTTTAGTGAAAATGGTTTCACTGGTTCCGTTTGATTGATCGACTTTTTCTACCTGATAAACACCATCAACGTAATTTATACTGATTACTTTCTGTCCGAAATGGCAGTTTTGCAAATGATTAATCGCCCATTTACAATAAGCGTTATATTCCTTTCGTAATACAAAAAAATCTTCTCTGATATAGAATTTATACAGGCGGTCTGTTTGTTTAAGATAGTTTAAAAAGCTGTACGGACTGGTTGGATCGGCCATGGTAACCAGATCGGCCATAAAGGGAACCTGTAACGTGGCATCGCTTAACATCATACCGGGGTGCCAGTTAAATTCGCTCGCCTGATCCAAAAATAAAGTCGTTAAGCTACTGATAGGGGCACATAATGCAGCTAAACCCAGATTGAAAGGACCTATACCGATCCCTACAATGTCGTATATTTTTTGATTGTGCATTTAAATTTCCTCCGTTTCAAATTCTGATGATTTAGCCATAGCATATGCCTTTGCCTCAGGAAATTTTTCCCAGTACCATTCACGGTGACAAAAGGTAAGATTGGCCATTTTGTAAGGCATCTTGATCACTTTCTCCAATTTGAAGCCCAATCTGGTTACAAAAATGTGCATCGCGCGGCTCTCCACAGCTGCTTCGCCAATGCATTTACCTACTTCGGGTTGTTCAAAAATGAAATCCATTAAAGCCTGACCGGTTTCAAAACTGAATTTTTTATCTTTATCTGTTGGCGCAATCAGCAAATGTGCACCGTAATCGGTCGTTAAGGCCTCGTAGCAGGCGCCTACACCATCGCGCATTGGCCAGTAAGGCTCTATGGTAAATGTAGGTTCGCCATTTATTTCGCCTATAAAACTGTGCGATGAATCGTTGGGCAATAATGTCCTGTAAAATAATTCTAAACCTTTAATCGGTCCATCCATCTTCCATATGGGTTTGGCATGTTCCTGGTTAAACCAATCGTGAACCATTTCGAGATCGCGGTCTATATTAAACGGACGGATGTTGATCGTTACATTTTCTTTAGGGAAAAACCTGCTGTAGAGCACATCTTTGGTTTGAGGCTTGATCAGGTTTTCGGAGAAGAAATATTTAGATAAAGGATTCGGGAACTCACGGTAAATAGCTGGATTATCGATAGGTGCACTGGCCTCGTCGATATTGCATAAATTGGTAAGTAGGTTACCTTTTACCTCCCAACTGCGACGGTTAATGATATAGTCAACCAAGCCAGTGGTATCGCTGTTTTCGAACTGTTTAAACTCCAGATAAACGAGATCGATCAAGGTTTTCTCATCCGCGAGATTATTGCTTGCAATGGCATTCACTACACCTAATATGTTGTTTATGAGCAGGTAATAGGTGAGTTTTGGCAGGATGTAAGCATTTGGTACAATCGAACCGCTTTCTACAGCAATACCAGGAGATGCTTTTTCTAATGCCTCGGCTTTGGCATCACTAAAGAAAAAGCCCTGGTTATCCCTGAAATAAAATTTAGCAGGGTAAAAATCTTTATCCAGTTCTACCATCACATTTTGCTGGTGGAACTCAAAAGCCATCCCAAAATTGTTGTAAAGCCCAACAATCGGTGCAACACAAAGGTGCAGGTATTGTTTAAACCAGTTTACAGCAGTATGAGCAATCGTTTTGTTTCTGCTAATTGCTGCTTCTTCAATGATGTTTACAATTCTTGGTTTTTGACCTAACAAAGCATCCTGACAAAGCGCTGCTAAAAGCGTTACATTTTTTTCGGCCCCTTCTCCTTTAAAAGGATTGTGCCTGATACTGATGTTGAAACCATCAATGATTTCGCCTTTATAATTTACGGTGATAAATGCGGGGTCGGTAATGAATTCAATTTCAGGGAATTCGGCTTTGGCCGTTTTGCCGTATTCGGTTTTTAAAAGTTTACTTACATCATAGCCACGGTGAAGCTCTCTAACCAGGTTAACCCTTTGCGAGTTGGTTATTTTTACGTGTAACGAAAATTTAAGCATCCAATCGCTCGATGCATTGTAAACCGTTCTTACCGAAGATGTTGGTGTATAGAATTCTCCAAAATGTCCGAGATAAAACAGGAGTTTTTCTTCCTGCATTGATTTTACATTAGGTAGGGTAAGCAGGTATTCGGCCTCCCATGGGTGCATGGGTACAACCTTATGGTCTGGGTGTTGATCGAGTAAATGAATGGTTTCAACATGGTTACTATCTAACAATTCAATTCTGAAAAGATCGGTCATGTCAAAACCTTCCGCATTTTTCTCCACAATATTTTCGGCAGAAATTAGGAAATAGGCCAGCTGGAAACGACCCTGGGTTTCTGGCGAATATTTAAAAAGTTCTTCTTTACTGTTAAAGCCAGATCTCCCTTTAGGAAGTGGGTGCGCATTATGACCTAAAAACAATGATTGCTCTGCCTCAATAAAATTCATTTTAGCAAAATTCGTAGGTCTGCCATTCTGTTTGAAGAACGATAAAAATGCTTCAAGATTTTCTACACTATTGGCTAAACGTTGTTTTACCAGGTTGGCATCAACTTCAGGAAATTCTTCAGCACTGAACTGGATAGCGAGTTCCATAAATCTGTAAATGCTGATCGGACTGATGGCATCTGTAGCAACATCACGTTCGATTATCGGGAAATTAAATACGTGCCTGCCACTGTCGGCATAAAATTTTAAAGGTGCATATACTTCGAAACCTATGGCTGTAAAATCAAACCTGATATGCAGGCGATCGGTTGTGGTAATCAAATAGTTTGCTAAAGACTCATCGTATTTAGGTATGCCTATGTAACGGCTCCAGTTATTAAATTCTCTGCAATAACTGTTTAAGAGTGCATTAAAATTAGTTTCTTCTGAAATCTGCTGAAGCCTGATTGAGTCTAACATATTCGTTTCCATGTTTTTTAATGATTTTAATAATGTTTTCAATATCGCTGATGGTAGTAAGCGGGTTAAGTAGGGTGAATTTGAGGTAGAATTGATGGTTGATCTTGGTGCCGGCAACCAAAGCTTTTCCTTGGTTAAACATGGCTTTTTTAATGTACTGGTTCATGGCACAAACATCTAAGCGCACATTTTTTGGTCGGTAGCGGAACACCAGGGCGCTGATATCTGATTCGTTCATCAGCTCAAAATCACTATCGAAATGTAACAGATCGGCAATTTTGGCTGCGGTTTCGATAATAGTATCAAAATAACCACCCAGTTTGTTCCTGCCCATCATCCTTAGCGTAAACCAGAGTTTTAAAGCATCAAAGCGGCGGGTGGTTTGTATCGATTTGTTTACCTGATTGGGTAAGCCATCCTCATCATGATCTTTTGGATTTAAATAATCGGCATGGTGTGTAATCAGGTTGAAAAAGTTTTTATCCCGTACCAGGAAACCGCTGCTGCTTACCGGCTGGAAGAAAGATTTGTGATAATCAACCGTAACCGAATGGGCCAGTTCGATCCCATTCAACAAACTCCTGTACTTATCGGTTAACAGCAAGCCACAACCATAAGCTGCATCGATATGGAACCAGGTGTTGTATTTTTTGCTAATGGAAGCAAGTTCTTTCAGCGGATCAACATTTCCGAAATCGGTAGTTCCTGCTGTGCCTACAATGGCAATAGGGATGTTACCTTGAGCGATTTCCCGTTTAATGGCGTCTTCCAGCAGAACGGTATTTATTCTAAAGCTGCGGTCGGTTTTGATTTTGATCACCGATTTTTCGCCTAAACCTAAAAGGGAAGCATTTTTCTGAATACTAAAGTGCGCTTTTTCGGAAACAAAAATCCTGAAACGAGCTGCTTCCTGGGGCAATCCCTCTACTTTAATGTTGTGGTTTAGTGCTGTGGTAGAATAATGATCGCGGGCCAATAAAAGCCCCATTAAATTGCTCTGGGTACCACCACTAGTAAAAATACCATCTGCTTTTTTGCTGTAACCGATCTGGTCGCAGGTCCATTCGATTAGCTTTTGCTCAATTAATGTACCTCCGGCACTTTGATCCCAGGTATCGATTGATGAGTTGATGGCCGAAATCATGACCTCGGCAGCTACTGCTGGGATCACAATCGGACAGTTTAAATGGGCGATATAAGCAGGGTGATGAAAGGCAACCGCATGGCTGGTGTAAAGCTGTTCAACTTCTTTAAGCAAAGCATCGTAATTGTCATGCGTTTTTTCAAATTCAATCGAACCAAATAGCGGTTTTAATTTTGACGGCGATACGCCACTAAAAGGCTGTTGATTGTTGTTGAGGAATTTTTTTACCGCCTGGGTAACTTTTCCCATTGCATGCAGGTACTCTGCTTCATTTTCGTGGTGAAAGATTTCCTTGGTTGGACTTTCCGTAAGGAAATCAATAAGTTCATGTTTTTCGAGGTCTGATGTAAACATTAGTTTTTCAATTTTTCAAAAGATTAAGGTTTAAAGGCTATAAAATACCGAGCCTTTTAAGCTGATATTTTTTATTAATAAATCTGGTTAAGTGAGAGAATAGCTTGAGCAGTTTTTTTTATCGATAATTTCGACCGCTAAGGTATATTTTTATTTAGATTGATTAAAAATAATATTTAAAATATTTTTAACACATTGTTGATAAGTTGTTTATGAAACACTACTTAACCGTTTTAGTATTCTACTTAACAGAAAATTAAAATATTTTATTTGGATTTGATCTAAATAAATGATTGCTTTGCGCAAAAAAATAATAGTAAATGAAAAATCTATACTTAATTGCAATCCTTGTCTGTGGATTTATTTTAACAGGTAAAGCACAAACCGTTACCGGAAAGGTAATTGGCGAAACCGCTCCGCTTGCGGGGGCAAATATTAAAGTTGAAGGCAAAAATGCTTCGGCTACAACAGCTGCTGATGGTAGCTTCGAATTGAAATTAACCGAAGGTGCTTACAAATTGCAGGTAAGTTATGTAGGCTATACGACCATACTGCAAAAAGTGAGCCTGGCTAAAGATCAGACCGTTAATTTAACCCTTTATTTAAGCCCAACATCGAACATGCAGGAGGTAGTGGTGGTTTCATCGCGTAAACCGACCAAAATTAGCGAGATACCGGGTACCGTTTGGGTAGTAGACGGTGCGAAAATTCAGGAACAGTCCAGGGCCGGAATCCCGCTTAAACAAACCTTAGCGCAATTAATTCCGAGTTTGGATGCCGGTCCGGAAGGACGCACCAACTACGGACAGAACCAACGTGGCAGAGATGCATTGGTGATGATTGATGGGGTATCGTTAAACAGTACCCGTGGTGTAAGCCGTCAGTTCGAATCGATAGATCCTTTCAACATCGAGCGTATCGAGGTTTTATCTGGAGCAAGTGCAGTTTATGGCGGTGGTGCAACAGGTGGTATTATCAATATTATTACTAAAAAGGGACAGGATAGTCAACCAAGTTTTACTACACAAGTTGGCGTACGCAGCGGTTTAAAAGAAAAAAGTGATCATGATGTACGTGTAGCACAGGCCATTTCTGGCGGGAGCAAAGATTGGAACGGACGCATTGGTATGGCTTTCCAAAAAAACAATGCAGCTTATGGTGCAGATGGAAAACAGATCTTTACCGATATTACACAAACCGATTTACAGTATAACCAATCGTTCGATTTTTTCGGAAGTAGCGAATTTAAATTGACTGAGTATCAAAAACTATCCGTGAATGCTCAATATTACAATTCGGGTTACCGTGGCGATAAAGATCTTTTCTTGGGCGCAAATTATGGTGGATTATTATCAAATCCTGCACTTTTAGAAATGAGAAACGGATACTCATCAGATGTTGATCCAAAAACAAGAAGAGCCAATATCAATGCCAATTATCAGGCTAGCGACATTTTGGGTGGGCAAACACTTTATGTACAGGCAGCAGCAAGAAACGAACAATTTAGCTTTCACCCATTCCCAGGGCAGGCGGCAATACCACAGCGACTATACAGTGGTTCATCCATCCAAAATACAAACTACAGCGCATTAAAACTGGTATTGAACAAAGACTGGAACAGATTGAACCTTACTTATGGTATTGATGCAGACAACGAAAATTTTAACGCACAGCAAGCCCTGTTTGATAGAACAAAAGCCTTTGCATCAGGTGGTTTAAATAATAGCACAATAGCCACTATTGCCCGTTATCCTAATTTCAGGGTAAATGGTTTATCAGGCTTTTTGCAGGCACAGGTTAAAGTAACCGACTTCTTAAGCCTGTCGGGAGGTGTGCGTCAGCAACGTATGTTTGTGAAAGTTGGTGATTTTGTAGGCACCGCTGCTTCTGTACCTTTGGCTTATGGTGTAGGTAGAACAGCTACGGCTATTGCTGGTGGTGAAAACCATTACGATGTAAACTTGCTAAACGGTGGTTTGGTATTTAAAATCAACGCAGCTCAACAAGCATGGCTTAATTTCTCGCAAGGGTTTAACCTGGCAGATCCGGCAAAATATTACGGACAGGGTACTTATACCTTGGTAGGTACCAACTATAATTTAGGTAACTCGATCAATGTTGGAAGTTCTCCTTTAACCGGTATCAAAACAGAACAGTACGAAGCCGGTTACCGTTACCGCACAGGTATATTTAATGCGCAGGTAGCTGGTTTTTATGCCTTATCTGATAAAAATGTAAAAACCAATAACACATTCAATATTGAAGTTTTTGATGAAAATGTAAGGAATTTAGGTGTTGAAGGTTCATTATCATTAAACCTGAAAAATGGTTTCGAAGCTGGTGTAAATGGCTTGTACATTAAAACACAGAAACAAAATGCTGATGGTACCTGGTCATTACAGGATGTAACTGTTGCAAGTCCATCAAAAATTGCGGGTTATCTGGGTTATAACGGAAAAGTTTTTGGAATAAAGGCACAGGCTTTCCACTCATTTGATTCGAAAGGTTATGCTGCAGTCGGAAATGTTGTAGTGCAAAATGAGTTAAAAGGCTTCACCACTGTTGATTTATTAGGTTCGGTGAAATTATTTACCGGAAGTTTATCATTTGGTGTACAAAACCTGTTAAACAAAAATTACCAAACCATTTGGAGCCAACGTTCGGTATTGTTGTATCAAGCTTTGGCAAAACCAGAAACCTTTTATTATGCAGGCCGCGGCCGTACGTATAATTTAACGTATACGCTTAATTATTAGATTAGATTTTTTCGGTCGTCATTTCGAGCGAAGTGCAACGAAGTCGAGAAATCTATCTAAATAGATCTCTCCATTCCGCTGTGCTCCAGTCGAGATGACGACCTTTTTGTTAGAAAGAATAGTTGGCAATAACGGTTTTATTTCTTCTTCAATTCTATCACCGTAATCTCCGGCCAGATCCCAATCCGGCCCGAAAAACCAAGAAAACCGAAGCCTCTGTTTACATTAAGGTATCTTCCATTTTCGGTTTTAATACCCGCCCAATGTTTATAACGGTATTTTACCGGACTCCATTTAATCCCAAAAGCTTCGATGCCAAACTGCATGCCGTGTGTATGACCAGCCAACGAAAGTTGGATTTTTGAAGGATAATTTTTTACCTGCGCATCCCAATGCGAAGGATCGTGCGATAACAGGATTTTAAAATCGTTAACTGAAGTATTCAAAAGCGCTTTGTTTAAGTCTCCACGTTCTCCAAAACCAATCCCCCAATTTTCTATTCCGGCGAGTATAATTTTATCGCCGTTTTTATGCAATTCTACATGTTCATCCAATAATAGTTTAAAGCCAAGTTCTTGATGGTAAGCTTTTAACTGATTCAGATTCTGTAATTTATCTGCTTCCGTAGGCCATTTAATATAATCACCATAATCGTGGTTCCCCAGAACAGAAAATTGTCCGAAAGGGGCTTTAATCTGCGAAAAATGCCCAATATAAGGCACAATTTCCGATGAAGCATTATTCACTAGATCGCCGGTAAAAACAAATAGGTCACTCTTTTGGGCATTAATCATATCAATGCCTTTTTGCACGGCTTTAGGGTTTGTAAAACTTCCCGCATGTACATCAGAGATCTGTGTTAGGGTAAAACCATCAAAACTGGCAGGAAGATCATTAAAATATAAAGTGTGTTTAATTACGCGGTAAGCATATTTTCCTTGGGTAATGCCATAAGCGAATAAGGCGATGGTTAAACAGAACATCACAAAGGCAAAATCGACCCAGTAATTGCTACGGCCCAAAATGTGAAAACCTTCGGGCTGGAAATTGGTCGACAAACCTAACAGCAAGCGGTAAACATCACCGAGTAGCAGGAAAAAAGCGAACACGAGCTCTGCGGCAAAGATGATTAAAAAAGCATGGCTGATGATCTGGAAAAACCTGTTCATTCCCTGGATCCGCATTTGCTGTATGGCGTATAGCAAAGCAAAAGTTAGCCCCACAATAAAAACCCAGAAAATAGGACTGAGCCAGGTAGATTGATTAATGGTACCCAGGCCCGACAAAACGTAAGCGTTAAGTGCAAAAAATATAATGGCCACGATGATGAGCGGCAATAGATTGAGTTTTCTTTTCATTATTAAAAATCTGTAAATCAGAATATGTGGTAAAAATAGAGTTTAAACGCCGGTAATTAGCTACTGTTACGGTTACCGATTATTTTTACGCTCGTTTGATTAAAGTGATTATCGTAATTATGCGTTATATTTATGAATATCATAGTATGTTGAATTAAAATCAACTTCCTGTTGCGTATTTTATAATTTACTTTCTTTTATTAGCTTTGTGCGAATATGCTGTCCAAAAAAACAAAGTATGCCATTAAAGCGCTTGTTGCGCTCGGTAAAAATTTAGATAAACCACCAATGCAGATTTCGAAAATTGCAGAGGAGGAGCATATCCCGAAAAAATTCCTGGAGCAAATTCTGCTCGATCTGCGTAACGCTGGCTTTTTATACAGTAAAAAAGGTGCAGGCGGTGGTTATAGCCTAAACAAAAAACCTGAGGAGATTTTATTGGTACATGTAATGCGTGTAACGGATGGGCCTATTGCCATGGTTCCCTGTGCAAGTTTAAACTTTTACCACAAATGTGATGAGTGTGTAGACGAGAAAACATGCGGAATCAGAAGTGCCTTTATCGATGTTAGAGATGCTACCCTTAAGGTTTTAACCGAAACCAGCATTGCTGACGTAATCGGTAGAGAGGATAATCTGAAAATCGGTATCGTTAATTTATAATATTTATTTTCACGTGGCCCAATCCGTCATGCTGAACTTGTTTCAGCATCTATGAAGATATGTCTTACACGTGGCAGATTTTAAAATATTAATCCCAAAATTCATTCATTGAGTTTGGGATTTTTTTTGGAAATGAAAGTTCGGTTTTTCATAGGGGTTTTCAGTCCCGCTTTCCGTTTGTAGTGCCAGCGTGAAGCCGGCAGCTACCACTGCAATCGGGTTTATTTAACAGAGAGAGTAGCACAATCGGGAAACAGACCTCGCAGGTTTTCGAAACCTATAAGGTCTCACTTCCGTGTTAGGGATTGTAAGGGTTCAGTACCGATTAAGTATCGGCTCAAATCAGTTTTCAGTTAGCAGTTTTAAGCTAATAATTAAAGAATTTAACTTATAGATTTCTCCATTTCGCTACGCTCCAGTCGAAATGACGTTTTATTTATGTAAATTTTTTCATAATAAATTACGACTATTCCTATATACTTTATATATTTGGCATATGAATTTCAATTTTATACCTAACAAGTTAATCGCTATGCAAATAATGTGTTGTTGTAAAACGCAGTAATAGGAGCCTACAGATAATTTTAAGTATAAAATATGGAATGCTTCTCGGTAATAGGGAAGCATTTTTTGAATAAAGCTAACAACACATATGCAAAGTTTCAGAACAGAACTCGAAAATCCGATTGTCGAGCAGGACATTATCGATTTAGAGAATAAGATTAAAGCTTTTAGAGATGGAACCATCCATGACGAAAAGTTTAGAAGCCTCCGTTTAGCACGCGGTGTTTACGGTCAAAGACAACCTGGCGTACAAATGGTGCGTATTAAATTGCCTTTTGGTAAGGTAACTTTTAAGCAGTTGTTACGTATTGCAGATATTGCTGATGAGTATGGAAGTGGAAATTTACACTTAACCACCCGTCAGGATATTCAGATTCACTATGTGAGTTTAGACCGTACTCCAGAGCTTTGGGCTAAATTAGAGCAGGATGATATTACGCTTCGCGAGGCTTGTGGAAATACGGTACGTAATGTAACGGCTTCTCCAAATTCTGGAATCGATGCTGAAGAACCTTTTGATGTTTCGCCTTATGCGCAAGCGGTATTTGCTTACTTTTTGCGTAACCCGATCTGTCAGGAAATGGGTAGAAAGATTAAAATTTCATTTTCTTCGAGTGATAGAGATACTGCATTTAGTTACATTCACGATTTAGGTTTTATTCCTAAAATTAACGAAAATGGCGAACGTGGATTTAAAGTTTTGTTTGCAGGTGGTTTAGGGGCACAACCATTTTTGGCCAATGCGGTACACGAATTTTTGCCTGAAGATCAATTGATTCCGTTTACTGAATCTGTTCTTCGTGTGTTCGACCGTTATGGCGAACGTACCAACCGTAATAAAGCACGTTTAAAATACCTGGTTCAAAAACTAGGTTTAGAAGAAGTTTTACGTTTGGTTGCCGAAGAGCGTATTGCCAACAAAGTAAAAACCTTTAAAATAGATATTAATACTGTACCTCAGCCAACTTTGCCTTTAGCGCAAGAATACCCTGCGGTAGAAATATTAAACGAAGCCCATTACAAACATTGGTTAGCCACTAACGTAATTGAGCAAAAACAAGCCAGATTTTATGGCGTTTATGTAAAAGTTCAGGTAGGGGATATCAAAACTGATAAAGCAAGGGCTTTTGTTGATGCCATCAGATTATACGTGGCCGATGAAATCAGAATCACCCAAAACCAGGGGTTGCTGTTAAAGTTTGTCCGCAAAGAAGCATTACCTTCGTTATATGCGGCTTTAAATAAAATTGGTTTTACTACAGCAGGTTTTGATAGTTTAGCCGATATTACCACTTGTCCTGGTACCGATACCTGTAATCTGGGTATTTCGAACTCAATGACCTTGGCCGAAGTTTTGGAAGAGGTGATTTATACCGATTTCCCTGAGTTTATCTATGAGAAAAACATCAAGATCAAAATCAGTGGATGTATGAACTCTTGCGGTCAGCATGGTTTGGCTGAGATTGGTTTCCATGGAAGTTCGGTAAAAGCTGAAGGAAAAGTTGTTCCGGCAGTTCAGGTGATGTTGGGCGGTGGTACTGTAGGTAATGGTGTGGGTAGAGTAGCAGAACGTGTAATTAAAGTGCCATCTAAAAGAGCAACAAGTGTTTTACATTTCATCTTGAATGATTTTAAAGCCAATAACCTGGCAGATGAGAACTTTCACCAATATTATGATAGAAAAGGTAAAGACCATTTTTATCAGTTGTTAAAACCGCTGGCTGATTTAACTAACCTTAAAACAGAAGAATTTGTAGATTGGGGTCATGTAGAAGAGTTTGTGACTGCAATTGGTGTAGGCGAGTGTGCCGGTGTAGTGATCGATTTAGTTGCTACTTTATTGTTAGAAGCTGATGAAAAATTTGATTGGGCAAAGCAAAACCTGGATAAAGGTGCTTATGCCGATGCCATTTATCATACTTACAGCACTTTTGTAAGCGCTGCAAAATCTTTACTGTTAGATAAAGGCGTAAACAGCAGCACACAGGTAGGTGTAATCCGCGAATTTGATAACCACTATGTAGAAACTGGAGAATTTAATTTATCGACCAATTTTTCTGACCTGGTGTTACAGATCAATAAAAATGAACCAACAGCTGAGTTTGCTCAGAAATATTTCGAAGAAGCAAAACAATTTTTAAATCAGATTAAAGCGAAAAGGAGCTTAGTAAACGCATAACATGGGAGAGCAGAGATTAAACGTGGAATCAAGGATAACCCTTTTAGGGGCAGGTCCTGGAGATCCTGATTTATTGACATTGAAAGGGGTTAAAGCGTTGCAAACTGCAGATGTGGTTTTGTACGATGCCTTAACCAATGAAGCTTTATTGGAGCATGCTCCGGCAGAAGCCATTAAAGTTTATGTAGGAAAACGTTCAGGTGAGCATTCTTATCCTCAGGATACCATTAATAAATTAATGATTGATTACGCTTTAAATTACGGTCATGTAGTGCGTTTGAAAGGTGGTGATCCATTTGTTTTTGGCAGAGGTTATGAAGAATTGGATTATGCAGCTTCATACAGCATTCCGGTGAGTGTTATCCCTGGTATTTCGAGTTCTATTGGTGTACCAGGCTTGCAGCAGATTCCGGTTACACACCGTGGTATGAGCGAAAGCTTTTGGGTAATTACCGGAACAACCACTTCGGGAGAGGTTTCGGCTGATATTTATCAGGCAGCACATTCTAATGCGACAGTTGTGGTACTTATGGGACTTAAAAAATTACCTAAAATTGTGGAGATTTTTAAAGCTGCAGGTAAACACCATTTACCAACCGCAGTGGTTCAGAACGGATCTGCAGAAGATGAAAGATTAGTTGTTGGCGTGGTTGAAACTATAGAAAGTTTAGTACAGCAAGAAAATATTAAAGCACCTGCTTTATTAATTTTTGGAGAAGTTGTATCATTACATCCATCATTTAAGAAATTAATTAAACAATATGCAAGTATTGCCTAACCAACCTGATAATGCAGCATCTTTTTCTGAAGAAGAAAAAGGTAACCAGCTTTTTCCAGTTTTTGTAAAGCTGAACAAGCTGCGTACATTATTAATTGGTGCAGGAAATATTGGACTTGAGAAATTAACTGCGATCGTAAATAATAGCCATAGTGCTACCATTACGATTGTTGCAGAGCTGGTATCACCAGAAGTTTATGCGCTTATCGCAAATTATCCGCTGATAAAAGTTAAGCAGAAAAGTTTCGATGTAGACGATCTTAATGACATTGACATTGTTTTCGCAGCAACCAATAACAATATTTTAAACGAAGAGATCAGAAAGGTTACGCATGAGCGTGGCCTGTTGATCAATGTGGCTGATAAACCTGAACTTTGCGATTTCTATCTGGGATCAATTGTGCAAAAAGGCGATTTAAAGATTGCTATTTCTACAAACGGTAAATCGCCAACCATTGCCAAACGTTTAAAGCAGATTTTAAACGAAGGTTTACCTGCAGAACTGGATGAAACTTTGCAGAATATGAGTGCTTTGCGCCAAACTTTAAACGGGGATTTTTCTGCAAAGGTTAAAAAACTTAATAAGGTTACCCAAAGTTTAATTAACCCTAAAAAAAGTTTTGCCGAACGGAACATTAAATGGTTAATCTGGGCGGCCTCAGTTTTACTAATTGGTGCTATCGGATTTTCTTTGTGGAATACCGAGCCAGAATTTCAGACTTTTCTGATCAATATTGATCCTTTATTCTATTGGTTTTTAGGTGCAGGGTTTTTATTCGCATTAATTGATGGTGCAATTGGCATGTCGTATGGTGTTACTACTGCATCGTTCTCATTAGCGATGGGTTTACCTCCTGCATCGGCAAGTATGGCCATTCACATTTCTGAGGTAATGAGCAACGGAATTGCAGGTTGGATGCATTACCGTATGGGTAATGTAAACTGGAAATTATTCAAAATTTTAATCCTTCCTGCTATAATCGGTGCAGTTTTAGGTGCCTATATCCTTTCTTCATTAGAACATTATAGTGCTTATGTGAAGCCTATTGTGGCTGTTTACACCTTGTTTTTAGGCGGAATCATTTTAATGAAAGCCTTCAATGTGAAAAGAAAAAAAGCCGATCAAAAAATTAAAAAGATTGGCTTATTGGGCTTTGTTGGTGGTTTTATCGATGCTGCCTTTGGTGGTGGCTGGGGTTCGATCGTATTATCGAGCTTAATTGCAGGTGGCCGTCACCCATTATTTTCTTTAGGAACGGTAAAAATCAGCCGCTTTTTTATCGCCACCTTAAGTTCGCTTACATTTTTTACTATGTTAGGTGGCAAACATTGGGAAGCTGTTGTAGGCTTAATTATTGGTAGTGCAATCGCATCACCGATTGCTGCAAAAGTATCGAACAAAATTTCTGCAAAAACCATTATGGTTGCCGTGGGGATTATCGTGATGATTGTAAGCTTACGCAGTGTAATTATGTTTATTTTAAAATTAATATAGTGATGGAGAACCTAGAGGAGATAAAAGTAGCACTGGCAGGTTTAAGTACAATTGATAAACTGAAATTTTTAGCAGATAAATATGCCGACCGGATTATATTTTCGACCAGTTTTGGTTGGGAAGATCAGGCGATTACACATTTAATTTTTTCAAATAATATTCCAATCAAGGTTTTTACTTTAGAAACCGGACGTTTGTTTCCCGAAACCTATTACGTTTGGAACCGTACCTTAGAAATTTACAATAAACCCATTCATGCCTATTATCCGCAAAATGAGCTGTTGCAGGATATGGTGAATACAAAAGGCCCGAGCAGCTTTTACGAATCGGTAGAAAATAGAAAAGAATGTTGTTACATCCGTAAAATCGAACCTTTAAAAAGAGCATTAAAAGGTAATGAGATCTGGGTAACAGGAATCAGGGCCGATCAAAGTGCCAACCGCGAAGATATGCACGATTTAGAATGGGATGAAGGGAACCAATTGGTTAAATTCCACCCTATATTCGATTGGACTTTAGATGATGTGAAAGCATACATTAAAGAAAATAACATTGTTTACAATACCCTGCACGATAAAGGTTTCCCGAGTATTGGTTGTGCCCCATGTACAAGAGCAGTACAGCCAGGTGAAGATTTTAGGGCCGGTAGGTGGTGGTGGGAAGACCAGAGTAAAAAAGAATGCGGTTTGCATGCTACTTAAGGTAGAAGGCTAAAAGATAGAAGGTTTATATTCCTTATTGAATGAAACATTGGAATATCCCAACATTCAAACCTTCCAAACATTTTTAACAACAATAACAACAACAAATATAACAAGTTGAATAATTGAGGAATTTAATATTCAATCATTCAACATTTAAACATTCCAACAATTGAAATGAGTACATATAATTTTGATTATTTAGATGAACTAGAGGCCGAGGCTATTCACATTTTACGTGAAGTAGCAGGTCAGTTTGAAAAACCAGCCTTATTATTTTCGGGTGGAAAAGATTCAATTACTTTAGTTCGTTTGGCAGAAAAAGCTTTCCGTCCGGGGAAATTTCCTTTTCCTTTAGTACATATTGATACAGGCCATAATTTTGAAGAAACCATCACTTACCGCGATCAGATGGTAGAGCGAATTGGCGAGAAATTAATCATTGGATCTGTGCAAGAATCAATAGATCAGGGTAAAGTTGTAGAGCAAACAGGCAAAAATGCCAGTAGAAATGCTTTGCAGACCGTAACCTTACTCGATACCATTGCAAAGTACCAGTTTGATGCCTGCATCGGCGGTGCGCGTAGAGATGAAGAAAAAGCAAGGGCTAAAGAACGTATTTTCTCTGTTCGTGATGAATTTGGCCAATGGGATCCAAAACGCCAACGTCCTGAACTTTGGAATATTTACAACGGTAAAATCCATAAAGGAGAAAATATCCGTGTATTCCCGATCAGTAACTGGACAGAATTAGATGTTTGGAATTATATCCGCAGAGAGAAAATAGATCTGCCAAGTATTTATTTCTCGCACGAACGTGATTGTATCACCAGAAACGGACAGCTGATGGCAGCTTCGCCATTTTTAAATATGGATGATGAAGATGTGGTAGAACGCAAACAGGTTCGTTTCCGTACCGTGGGCGATATGTCTTGTACTGCTGCGGTAGAATCGGATGCCACTTTGATTGATGATATTATTTCTGAAATCAGCGCTTCTAAAATTTCAGAGCGTGGTGCCCGTATGGATGATAAAGTTTCTGAAGCCGCAATGGAAGACAGAAAAAAAGGAGGATATTTTTAAAGAGAGATTTGAGTATTGAGATGTGAGATTTGAGACTTTTGAAATTGTCTAACATCTCAAATCTATTATCTCAAATCAAAAGAATACATATTAAAATTTTAAGAGCGATTTGAGCCTTTGGATGTAAGATTTGAGAACCTTGCATCTGTCTAATATCTCAAATCTATTATCTCATATCTAAAAAAATGAACATATTAAAATTTTTCACAGCAGGCAGTGTAGATGATGGTAAAAGTACCTTAATCGGCCGTTTGTTATACGATACAGATTCTATTTTGGCCGATCAATTAGAAGCTTTACAGAGCTCTAACCGCAAAAATGATGACGGAACAATAGATTTGGCCATTTTAACCGATGGTTTAAGAGCAGAGCGCGAGCAAGGTATTACCATTGATGTAGCTTATAAATACTTTCAGACCGAAAAACGCAAATTTATTATTGCCGACACACCTGGCCACATTCAATATACAAGAAATATGGTTACGGGTGCCTCTACTGCCAACCTGGCTATTATTTTGATCGATGCCCGTAATGGCGTGGTAGAACAGACCATCCGCCACTCGTATATCGTTTCTTTATTGGGCATTAAACATGTAGTGGTTTGTATCAATAAAATGGATATGGTTGACTATAGCGAAACCGTTTATAGCGCAATTATAGAGAAATATAAGGTTTTGGCTCAGCAATTAAAGCTTGTTGATGTAACCTATATTCCGGTTAGTGCCTTAAAAGGCGATAATATTGTGCAAAATTCAGGTAACATGGATTGGTACGAAGGAGAGAGTTTGCTGCATTTCTTGGAGAAGGTTGATACCGACAATTTGGATAAATCTCAATTGGCCCGTATGCCAGTGCAGTGGGTAATACGTCCACAAACAGAAGCATTGCACGATTACCGTGGTTATGCAGGTAGGGTGTTAAGTGGTACCTTTAACTTAAATGATAAAGTTACCGTATTGCCTAGTGGTGCGAGTTCTACTGTTGAAAAAATTGAATTTTTTGATCAGACACCAGATGCAGCTCACGCTGGCCAGTCGGTTATTATTCACTTGAAAGATGATGTAGATATTAGCCGTGGCGATACCATTGTAAATGCTTCGGCATTGCCGCAAGAATCGAAGCTGATTGAAGCAGACCTTTGCTGGATGGATGGCCGTGCGTTAGATACTTCTATCATGTACAATATTCAGCACAACAGTAAAATCACCCGTTGTAAAATCAGTGAGATTTTGCATAAAGTTGATATCAATACACTTGAAAAACATGCTGCTGACGAATTTAAATTGAACGATATTGGCCGGGTGATTATTAAAACCGCTGATGCTTTGGCATTCGATTTATACGATGATAACCGGGCAAATGGTTCAGCTATTTTGGTCGATACGCGCACAAATTTAACCGTTGGCGCTTTGATGTTCAGGGCAGCAGTAGAATAAAATGTAAAATGGATAATGGAAATTGATCAATGACCAATTTTCAATGACCAATAGCGAAAGCTTCAAGGAATATAGATAAAATCTTAATCTTCTTAATTCCTTAATGGTGGAAAAATGGATGATGAAAATTGTGAAACGATGAGATCTTTATTTCAGCTTATTGGTCCGGAAATCATACAATCCTGAAAATCTTACAGTAGAGAACCACAACCAAATATAATAATGAAGACTTTAGGTTTTAATCTAAAGTGAAAGCAATTTCAGCGGGGCGCCAGATAGGGCAGCCCCGTTTTTCGTTTGACGATTTTTTAAACATTTTAAAGATAGGCGCTTTAAATTTTTTATATCTTAGTTTAAAACCCTCAGATAATTTTCCGAATAAACCAAAAACTATGCACGCTGGAAAGAAATATACCTTCTTCGAATTTATTGTATGGACCCGACGAGATATTTACCGTTTAACCATTCTCGCAATTATCCCTACTGTACTTTATCATTTTTGTAAGTTTACCTTTCTCTCCATTTCCTGGGTTCCGGTAGCACTTTTAGGTACCGCTGTTTCCTTTATTATTAGTTTTAAAAACAATGCCAGTTATTCGCGACTTTGGGAAGCCAGGCAGATTTACGGCGGAATTATAAATGCGAGCCGTGCCTTCGGGGTAATGGTACGCGATTACTTAGCAGCTCAGGATAAAACAACAGATGTTCAGATCATTTTTTACCGTCATTTTGCCTGGTTAACTGCCCTTCGGTTTCAGTTAAGAGAGCCAAGGGCATGGGAAAACGCGAACGACCCCCGTAATATTGAGTACGCCAGATTGTATCATGTTTCCGAAAAAACTGATAAGTTAGAAGATACCCTATCGCAATACCTTTCAGCAGATGAGTTGAAATATATTTTAAACAAGAAGAATAAGGCCACCCAATTAATGGCTCTGCAATCGAGCCACATTAATAAATTGGCAACTGCCGGAAACTTATCCGATTTACAATTACAATCGTTGCAAAATTCTATTACAAGTTTCTACGATAATCAGGGTAAAGCCGAAAGAATTAAAAACTTTCCATATCCACGTCATTTTTCATCAATAGCAACCATTATGTTAAACCTGTTTGTGTTTTTGGTGCCCTATGGCTTATTAAACGAATTTAACAAATTAGGCAATGGTACTTTGATTGAGGGTTATTCCATCTGGTTAAATGTTCCATTTGCAATTTTACTCACCTGGGTTTTTAACTCTTTGGATATTGTTGGCGAGAGTTCTACAAATCCTTTTGAAGGAAGTGCCAATGATGTACCCATTACCAATATCTCGCGGACAATAGAAATCGATATGAGGGATATGCTTGATGAAACTGATCTGCCTCCTGTACTAATACCAGAAAATAGTATACTGATGTAAATTTCCCTTATGGAAATGATGGAAAATAATCATCGTATTTGTATATTGATTAGAAGACAATAAATCACAGTTACCATGAAAAGAAATATCCTTTACCTTGCTTTGGCAACAATCCCTTTTGCTTATGCCTGTACCCAAAACAATAAAACAGCTACTGGCGCTAAAACTAAAACCGATTCTTTGGTTAATGAGAACTGTTATGCAGCAGGTTTTGAGAAAGACAGTGCAGCCATGAATTTGAAAATACTGGCCTCTGGTAAAGTTACGGGCTCTTTATTGGTTAATTATGCCGAGAAACCGCATAATAATGGTACCATAAACGGAAAATTTAACGGCGATACCTTATTGGTAGATTACCGCTTCAAAACTGGCGAGGACACCGTAAAAGTTTACACCAATCCATTGGCATTTTTAAAGAAAGATGGAAAACTAATTATGGGGGTGGGACAAATAGAAACCACACTTGGTAGATCTTATTTTATTAAAGGGAAACCCATTAATTTTGAAGCAGGCAAGTTTGTTTTTCAAGAAGTGGTTTGTAAGTAAAACTAGATTTTTTCAGGTAAAATGAAATCTTTAAGCTTAAAAATTTTCGTCAGCATAGTGGTTATTTTGATTTTCATTAAAGTAATCTATTCCTTCAATATTGATTATAAACGGGGATTACACTTTGACCATACTATAGGAAATATTATAATAACGATTTTGGCCGTATTGGTTTTTATAGTCTTGTTTAAATGGTTTAAAAAGTAAAAATTATTTGCACCCCCACTACTGGTCTTAGCGTCTCGCTAAGACCCTTGGTTAGTTTTTGAAATGGATATACAGAATGCACGGAATCTCCAATCAGTTGGTCATCCTGTCCAAAGAACTCCTGTGGAGAGCGGAGTCGAAGGATCTTTTGAAGTAGATCCTATGTGTCAGAACAAAGATTCTCCACCGCGTTCAGGAAGATAAGTCCCTCATTAACAACTAAAATTTCCTAAATCAACACCTACTAAAAAGCTTAATAAAATTATTTTAAAATAAATTACTACAATTCCCATAGACTTTATATATTTGTATTATTAACAAACGTATAACGAGCTTAAATTATCTGTTATGATTTTGAATAAAGTAGAAAAAGCGAACATTGAACCAAGAATTACTTTAATAGGTGCAGGTCCTGGCGACCCGGATTTATTTAGTTTAAAAGGTGTTAAAGCATTAAAAACAGCTGATGTTGTTTTATATGATGCAAATGTGAACGAGGCTTTATTGTGTCATGCGCCAGATGGTATTCCGAAAGTTTACGTGGGCAAACGTTCAGATGATGAATCGTTTTCCCAGGATGCTGTTAATAAACTAATTGTTGATTACGCTTTAAACTACGGTCACGTGGTACGTTTAAAAAGCGGCGATCCGTTTTTCTTTGCAAAAGGGTATGAAGAAATAGATGCTGCAGAATCGTACAGTATCCCTACCGAAATTATTCCGGGTATTTCGAGTGCAACGGGTGCGCCAAGTTTGCAAAAGATCCCGATGATTTATAAAGATTTGAGTGAAAGTTTTTGGGCAGTAACCGGAACAAACTCAAAAGGTGAAATCTCTGAAGATTTATACATAGCAGCAAAAACCAAAGCTACTATTGTCGTTTTAAACGGAATTGAAAAAGTAAAAGAAATTGCTGCAATATTTCAGGGGGAAAATAAAAACCTTTTGCCAGTAGCGGTAATTCAAAATGGTTCTACACCAGAAGAAAAAATTGCAGTGGGTATTGTTGATACGATTGCTGAAATTGTTGAAGATAAAAGAATAACTGCTCCGGCTTTATTGGTTTTTGGAGATGTGGTTTCATTACACCCACAGTTTCAGCCGATCCGCGATTTCTACGAAATTATCGCTGAAGAATACTAAGATATTTTTAAACCAAAAATATATTTGTTTTGTTGTTAAAAACCGCTTAAGGATTTAAGCGGTTTTTTGCGTTTGGTAGAAGGAGTTCCTTGTTTTTAAGCCTGATCCGATAGCTATCGGATGAAGTGGAAGCCCGGAGCGTAGTGAGGACTTATAGCAGAAAGCAGGTCTGTAGCCCGCCATAAAGTACCAACCCACTTACTTTCAAAAACCTCTGCATATATCTGCGAAATCAGCGGGAAACCATAGGCAGGATTCTCCCGCAGATTTAAGCCAATCATGCTAAAAAAAACCTAGAATAATTAACTAAAAATATAATTTTCATTATTTGCAAAACTCAAAACAATTAGTAACTTACTTAGGTTATCTACACCAAATATTTGATGGAAATTATACATATAAGCGCCGAGTGTTACCCAGTTGCAAAGGTTGGTGGTTTAGCCGATGTAGTAGGGGCCTTACCAAAATATCAAAATAAATTAGGCCACATTGCCAAAGTGGTTGTTCCTGCGTACGATACTAAATTTATCCGCGAAAGCGAATTTGAAGTAACTTACGATGCATGGGCAAACTACGGTAATCACCATTTTCAGTACCGCATTTTAAAAGAAAAAACCAATAAATTAGGCTTTGATTTATACGTGATCCATATTCAGGGCTTAACCGACCGCCCAAATGTATATGGCTATAGCGACGATACAGAAAGATTTGTGGCTTTCCAGATTGCTACACTTGATTGGATTGTACAATGGGAGCATCGTCCGGATATACTTCATTGCCACGATCACCATACAGGTCTAATTCCGTTTATGGTTTCAAATTGCATAAAATATAAAGCAATTAGCGGTGTCCCAACGGTTTTAACCATTCATAATGCCCAATATCAAGGTCAGTTTGGGTGGGATAAATTATATTATATTCCAGCATTCGATTTGTGGAAAGGTGGTTTACTGGGCTGGGAAGATGCCATTAACCCTTTAGCATCAGCCATTAAATGCGCCTGGAAAGTAACTACGGTTTCGCCGAGCTACCTGGAGGAGATGATGAACAATGCCCGTGGATTAGAAAGTTTGTTAAGACAAGAGCGCTGGAAATCAATAGGGATATTAAATGGAATCGATAGTGAGGTTTGGGATCCGGAAACGGACCCGATGCTGAGCAAAGGTTATAATTTAAAAACAGTTGAAACTGGTAAACTGGCAAACAAAACAGCCCTCTGTGATGTTTTTCAATTAGATCCGTCAAAACCCCTGTTTACTTTTATCGGTAGATTGGTTGATGAAAAAGGTGCCGATTTATTGCCCGATATTTTTTATACGGCATTACAACAGCATGGCGATAATATCAATATCCTCGTTTTAGGATCAGGCGATAACTGGGTGGAAGGCCGGTTAAATCAACTGAAAGACATTTTTACTGGTAAATACAATGCTTACATTGGTTATAATGAGCAAGTTTCGCACGAAATGTATGCTGGTGCAGATTTTCTGATCATGCCATCGAGAGTGGAGCCTTGTGGTTTAAATCAGCTTTATGCGTTAAGGTATGGAACTGTTCCCATTGTGCGCCGGATTGGTGGATTGAAGGATACAGTAATTGACATAGGCGACGGAGGTTTTGGGATTTGCCACGATCAAACGAGTATTTGGGATGTTACTCACGCCATTAACCGTGCTGTTGAGTTATATAACGATAAGAAAGCTTTTAAAGCAGTGAGAAAAACAATGATGAAGATAGACCATTCGTGGGATAACGCAGCATTAAATTATATAGAATTATACCAAATATTAAAATAAGCTTAAACATGACTGACAAAGTTTTAGGCGTTATCCTTGGCGGTGGCCAGGGCTCTAGATTATCGCCACTAACACAAACACGTTCTAAACCGGCAGTTCCAATTGCTGGTAAATACCGATTGGTAGATATTCCGATTTCAAATTGCCTGAATTCTGGAATTCATCGAATGTTTGTGTTAACCCAGTTTAATTCAGCATCCCTAAACAAACACATTAAAAACACGTATCACTTTAGCCATTTTAGTACGGCCTTTGTTGATATTTTGGCGGCTGAACAAACTGTACAAAACTCAGGTTGGTTTCAAGGTACGGCTGATGCCGTTCGTCAGTGTATGCATCACATTGTTTCGCACGAGTTCGATTATATTTTAATCTTATCTGGAGATCAATTGTACCAGATGGACTTTAAGGATATGATTGAAAAACATATCGAAGCCAATGCAGAAATTACCATTGCTACTATTCCGGTAACAGCAAAGGATGCAACAGATTTTGGTATTTTAAAGGCCGATGAAGAAAACATGATCACCTCTTTTATCGAAAAGCCCAAAACAGGTTTAGAAGATTGGGTTTCGGATACAGGTGAAGAAATGCAGGGCGAAGGGCGTAATTTCCTGGCTTCGATGGGTATTTATGTTTTCAACCGCGAGTACCTGATCAATATTTTAAATGAGAACGAAGAAGAAAAGGATTTTGGCAAAGAGATTTTGCCTAGAGCAATTTCTCAGAGCAGGGTTTTAAGCTTTCAGTACGAAGGCTATTGGACTGATATTGGAAATATTTCATCTTTTTTTGAAGCTAATCTGGGCTTAACGGATGAAATTCCTAAATTTAATATGTTCGATAGTAACCACGCTATTTTCACCAGGGCGCGGATGTTGCCCCCTTCAAAAATTTCGGGTACCACTTTGGATAAAACGATTATTGCTGAAGGCTGTATTATTCAGGCGAGCAAAGTAGAACATGCTGTTTTAGGGATCAGATCAAGGATTGGAAAGGATACGGTTATTACCAATGCTTATATTATGGGCAGCGATAGGTACCAAACCTTAGAAGAGATACAGGATGAAACGGGCAAAGGAAATTCGCTAATAGGTATTGGCGACCGTTGTTTTATTAATAATGCCATCATCGATAAAAACTGCCGCATTGGCAATGATGTAAAAATTAATGGCGGTGATCATTTGGAAGATGGAGACTTTGAGCTTTATGCCGTTAAAGATGGTATTGTGGTAATTAAAAAAGGTGCTGTTGTACCTAGTGGAACAGTAATTTAAAATAATCATTATTCATTAACTAGGCCAGTCTCGATTTTTCGGGGCTGGCTTTTTTATGAATAGACCTTATAGGTTTTTAAAACCTATAAGGTCTTAAGTCCTAAAGATACCTATCGTTTATTGTAAGCTTAATTGGTTTTTTAAGACTTATAGGGGCTTTTTGACATTTCTTCCTAACATTTTTCCGATCGGCTTGTTAGTAAATAAACAAAATTATAGTCTATGGCCGAACAGCATCTTTATCAAACAGGAATTATAGGAAATTGCGCTTTCATTGCACACGTAAACAAAAATACTGATATATCATGGCTTTGCTGGCCACGTTTCGATAGCCCTTTTGTATTTGGCAGTTTATTGGACGAGAAAAAAGGAGGAGAGTTTTCGATTTTACCACAAGGCGAATTTACGTCCACTCAATATTATATTGAAAATACCAATGTTTTAAGGACAGAAATTACTGCCGAAGACGGGAAATACCGGATTACAGATTTTGCACCACGTTTTCACCTATACGATCGCTATTTTAAACCGCTAATGTTCATCAGAAAGATCGAACCTTTGGAAGGGAACCCGCGCATTACCATTAAGTGCGAGCCGGTGTGCGATTATGGGAAAGGTAAAATGAAGTCGAGTAGGGGCAGTAATCATATTGATTATTTGGGTTGTGATGAAAATATCCGTTTGAGTACCAATGTATCGCTCACTTATATTTTTGACGAAAAGGCATTTGTACTGAATGAGGCTAAATACCTCATTATGACTTATGGCCAAAATTTAGAGGCTCCCGTAGTAAGTACAGCCGAAAATTTTCTCCGCGAAACCATTGCTTATTGGCGATTATGGATCAAACACTCATCTATAGCGGGGTTTTACCAGCCTTTTGTAATCCGATCGGCCTTGGTGCTGAAAATTCATCAATATGAAGATACCGGTGCAATTATAGCAGCCAGTACCACTAGTTTACCAGAATCGCCCGGCAGTACCCGAAACTGGGATTATAGATATTGCTGGTTAAGAGATTCGCATTATGTATTAACTTCACTTAATCATATTGGCCATTTTGAAGAAATGGAGAAGTATTTTAATTACCTCTCTGATATTTCGCATGCTGAAGATACACGCTATCAACCTTTGTATGGTATTGCAGGAGAAAGAGAAATTACCGAGCATACGTTAAGTCATTTGGAAGGTTATAAAGGCGAGCAACCCATTAGAATAGGAAACCAGGCCTACGAACACATTCAGAATGATATTTATGGTCAGGTTTTAATTTCTATGTTGCCACTTTATACCGACCACCGTTTTGTTTTTTCCGAACGCAGCGATTCGGTAAAGTGGATTGAAAGTGTGCTTTCTAAAATTGAACGGACAATTGATGAAAAGGATGCCGGAATTTGGGAATTCAGGAATATCGCCAATGTACATTGTTATAGTAACCTATTTCAATGGGCAGGAGCACAGGCTGCTTTAAAAATGGCTAAAACTATTGGCAACGAGGATTTCGAGAAGCGTGCGGAGATTTTAATCGATAAAGCTGCAGCACACATAGAAGCCTGCTACGATCCGGAAAGAAAAGTGTACACCAATGCCGTAGGAAGCACGCATTTAGATGCCAGTACTTTACAGTTGATCATGATGAATTATTTGGATCCGGCTTCAGATCGGGCGAAAGATCATTTAATAGCTTTAGAAAAGGAATTGAAAACGGAAGATGGGCTATTTTACCGTTACTTACATGCTGATGATTTTGGCAAGCCAAAAACAACATTTTTAATCTGTGCCTTTTGGTATGTGGAAGCTTTGGCCTGCGTTGGCCGTACGGATGAAGCGATTAAAGAATTCGAAAATATCATTAAATATTGTAATCACCTTCTTTTGTTCAGTGAGGATGTTGATGCTAAAACGGGTAGCCAATGGGGCAATTTCCCCCAGGCCTATAGTCATGTTGGTTTAATGAATGCGGCTTATCGCATTGCAATTAAACTGGATAGGCCAATATTTTTGTAAGGTAGCAAGTGGGTTGCAAATCCACAATTCAAGAGTCGGGGTTGCAAATCCCGACTAACTTAAAAATATCGTCATCTCGACTGGAACACAGTGAAACGGAGAGATCTATATAGTTAGATTTAGCTTCGCTGAGCACTTCGTGGTTCTCGACTACGCTGCACCCGATAGCTATCGGGTCCGCTTGAAATGACGATCTATGTATAAATGACGCTAAGGCTATTAACTCCGACCTACAAACTCTTCTTTTACTAAGCTCCAAAGCAGTTTTCGCACTTCATTAAAATCATTTAGGTAATATTTTGCTTCCGAAATGTTATTGCCAACTTTAATGGTAAAAGCATCATCTGGTAATGCCCTGAAAATATCTTCATCGGTATGGTCATCGCCAAGAGCCAAAATAAAATCAGGGTTTTTATCGTATAACCAGTTTAGGGCAGCCTTGCCTTTGTTAACCTCCATATTTTTAAACTCAATTACCTTGTTGCCCGGCATGAGTTGAAGGCCTTTATCTGCTGCTAAAATTTTCATATGGCTGATAATTTCATTGGCCCTTAAATCGCCAAGTCCTTCTTCTGCTTTCCGATAGTGCCAAACCAATGAGTAACTTTTTTCTTCAATAAACGATCCCGGGGTACGGTCTGTATAAGTTTCCAATAACGTTTTTATTTCTTGTTTCCACTGGTCGGTTAAAAGTGGCAGGCTGTTCCATTTATCTCCGTACGATTTTTGCCATGCACCATGTTCCGCAATGAGATCTACCTTTAGGTGTCCAAACCACTTTTCGAGGGTTTCATTTCGTCTGCCACTAATAATTACAACTTTATTTGCCTTATCAAGCGTTAGGTTCTCAATCAAATCGTACAATTCGGCATCTGGCGAAGCATCGTCGATATTTCCGGTAAAATCTACAAGGGTACCATCATAATCTAAAAATAGCACACGATTTTGCGTTTGCGCATATTTAGTTACAATCACTTCATTAATAGCATTTACTGCATGTTTTGTTAATAACGATTTTTGAGAATCTTTCACTTCGTTTAATCTTAAAATAAAATTGTTAACCCAATGTTTAACATTGAATTTTTGTACAATTGTACGCATGGCTTTCATACGCATTTGTTGTTCTGACGGCGACATTTTAAGCGCTGTTACAATGGCTTCCATAATGTCGCCCAGGTTATTCGGATTAACAATTACTGCGTCTGTTAATTCTTTAGATGCGCCCGCCATTTCGCTTAAAATAAGCACACCATCATTATTATTCCTGCTGGCTACATATTCTTTGCTTACCAAATTCATTCCATCGCGCATAGGCGTAACCAAACAGATATCTGCTGTAGCGTAAAGCGCTGATAAAACTTCAATAGGAAATGAACGATAAAAATAATTTACCGGGATCCAGTTTACGGAGCGGTACCTCGCATTTAAATTACCCACAAATTGATCAATCTGGTCTCTTAATTCACTGTATTGCGGTACCGTATCGCGGGAAGGAACTACGATCATAAAAAGCTCAATTTTGCCAATATACTCTGGGTGGAGCTGAAGCAATAGTTCTAAAGCCTTTAACCGCTCTAAAATGCCTTTACTATAATCTAACCGATCGATAGAAAGGATTACTTTCATACCCTCTTTGCCTGCTCTAAAGTAATTTATTTCTTTTTTTACCTCTTCTGTTGCGGTTAAACCAGAAAATTTATCGAAATCAATCCCCATTGGAAAAGCTTCCACAACAATTTGCCTTTCGTTACTGCTGAGTATGTTTGATGATGAATTTACAGGGAGCAAACGTGTTGCCGTACTAATAAAATGGCGAACATCGTCATAGGTATGAAAACCGATTAAATCGGCACCAATTAAGCCGTTCAATAGTTCTTCGCGCCAAGGGATTAAACGGAATATTTCGTATGATGGAAAAGGAATATGCTGGAAAAAACCAATCGTAGCATTTGGGAGTTTTTCCCTTAAAATACCTGGAAGAAGGAGTAATTGGTAGTCTTGAATCCAGATTTTATCTCTTCTGCTGAGTACCTGGATGGCACTTTTTGCAAATTTCTCATTAACTGATCGGTAGCAGTCCCAATAACTTTGTTCGTAATGTGCATAAGTAACAAGGTAATGAAATACTGGCCATAATACTTCGTTTGAAAAGCCTTCGTAATATAAGTTGATTTCGTTTTGCGTAAGGTAAACTGGGTAAAGGTTTAATGCGGCAAGTTTTTGAGTAACTTCTTCCTGACGTTCTTCCGGTACTTCTATGCCAGGCCAGCCGATCCAAATGGAATTGCCTGATTTATAAACGTCTCCTAATCCTGTGGCGAGGCCGCCCTCACTTGGAATAAGGGTGTATTCGTTGTTTTCTTCGATGATTTTAACGGGTAGTCTGTTCGATATTATAACTGTCTTCATGCTTGTATTTGATGTATCCACATCATTAAAAGCATATTAAACGGGTTTTGTTTGGTTTTTTAGGCCAAAAAAACATTCAAATGATTAAACGTAATTAAATACCAAAGAAAAAGTAGTGCCATTATCTGGCATTGAAACAACTTCTATGCTACCTCTATGCATTTTCATAATGTTGCGGCTAATGGTCAATCCTATTCCTGATCCATTTTTCCTGGTGGTGTAAAATGGAACAAAAATCTTTTCGAGATCATTGGCATCGATGCCTTTTCCATTATCGGTAACATCAATATATAATTTGGTGTTTTCTAACCGGTAATTTACGTTGATGTGTGGGTGTTCTCTGTTCTCTACAGCGTAAATACTATTGGTAATGAGGTTGATCAGCACTTGTTCAACTAATTTTAGGTCGAGCTGAATGGTGATTTTTGACGAGGTTTGTTCTACATCCAATACCACATTTTTAACTTTGGCAAATGGTTGCATCAATACCTTAATGTGTTTCAGTATTTCACCAATGGTATGCGATTCGAGGTTTGGTGTAGGCAGCTCGGCAATTAGACGATAATCCTTTACAAAATCTAATAGACCAGAAGATCTTCTTTGTATAGTTTGTAGTGCCGTTTTCAGATCATCCATTTCATCTTCCGTGAGGTTATTTTTATCGGTTACCATCCGGTTGATCGTATCCGATAATGAACTTATTGGGGTAATTGAGTTTAAGATCTCGTGTGAGATTACACCAATTAGCCTATTCCATGCTTCTGTTTCTTTTTGCTCAATCTCATCTTTAATGTTTTGGAAACTGATAATAGTATAATTGTTTCCGTAAAGATTTAATGGAATAACTTCGGTTGATAGTTGAATCAGTTTATCCTGGATCTTCAACTCCAGGAACCTTTTTCCCCCAGCTAAAATCTGCTCTATTTCTGTTGCAAAGGTAGGGAGGTGTTGCTTTACCCTATGCCAATATTTATACGCTGGGATGCCTAAAAGATTTGAAGCAGCCTGATTAAAAAATGCAACCTCTTCACTCTCTTTCTGATTGGTATTATTTACCACGATTACGCCAACGGGAACCTGTTCCAAAATGGTTTTAATCAGCTGAAACATGGCTTCTTGTTCCAATCTGATCTGTTTATGAACCTGTAAAATATCGCTAAAGGATTCGTATAGCTCAGGGAAACTGCCTTTAGTTACTTTATTTTTAAAATTTAGGGTATGATCTCTCGTTTTAACGGCTAAAATGAAGCGGTTGATATCTGACCGGATCTGATTGATATAGTAATAAAGGGAAATAATCGTACCCAGTAAAATTAAAGCTACGCCAATGATGGTAAACCAAAGCTGGGTATTTTTAATCAGGTAAAATAGGAGATAGCCCAGCAGATTGATAATCAGCAGGCGAAATATTAAACGGAAAGTAAAACGTTGATAAAACATATTTTTAAAGGTATAAGGAGGAAGGTTTAGGGTGTAAGGTTTAGCGCATGAACATACGAAGTTAAACTTCAGATCTATTAGTTTTTAGGTCCTTTGACCTTATGCCTTAAACCCTATACCTTAAGCCTCAAATCCCGAATTTCTCAATTCTTCTATACAGTGCAGCTCTGGTTAAACCGAGTTCTGCTGCGGCTTTTGATATATTTCCTTTGTGCTTGTCAATTGCTTTCTGCACCATCATTTTTTCCATATCCTCAAGAGCCATTTCATCAGGTATAGCGTTGTTCTGTGCGTAGCGCTGCGGACTTAACTGCAAATCTTCTTCTGCAATATCAGCACCATCACTCATAATAACGGCTCTTTCCAAAACGTGTTGTAACTCGCGTACATTACCCGGCCATTTATACTGTAAAAGTGCTTCTTGGGCCTTATTACTCAGTTTTCGTATGTCTTTATGATATTTCGAGCTAAAAACCTGCATAAAGTGATTGGCTAAAAGTAGAATATCTGTTCCACGTTTACGTAAGGCAGGTAATAAAAGCTCAACAGTATTAATGCGGAAAAGTAAATCCTGCCTAAATGTGTTTTTAGATACCATTTCATTCAAGGGCATATTGGTGGCCGTTATTAAGCGAACATTCACCTTACGTTCTTTACTTTCACCTAAACGGGTAACTGTACGGTTTTGCAAAACGCTTAAGAGTTTAGCCTGAAGTGGTAATGTTAAATTTCCAATCTCGTCTAAAAAGATCGTTCCTCCATCGGCTAGTTCAAAACGACCGGGCTTATCTTCCTTTGCATCGGTAAAAGCACCTTTAGCATAACCGAATAATTCGCTTTCAAATAAATTTTCGTTTAATGAGCCTAAATCAACATGCATAAACACCTGGTTTTTCCTTTGCGAATTACCGTGGATTTCATAAGCAAAAACCTGTTTTCCCGTTCCGTTTTCGCCCAGGATAAGCACATTGGCATCAGTAGGTGCTACTTTTAAGAGCGTATTCTGTAATTGCTTTATTTCATCTGCCTGCCCAACAATATTCTCGAAACCACGGGTAAGGTCTTTTTGGAGCGATGAATGTATTTTTTCTAGTTTCTTTACCTTTTTGGTCGATTCACGGAGCTTAGATGCCGAAGAAATGGTGGCAAATAGCTTTTCATTTTCCCAGGGTTTCAGAATAAAATCGGTAGCTCCTTTTTTAATCGCCTTTACTGCCAGTTCAACATTGCCAAAAGCAGTCATTAATATGACTACATAATCTTTATCAATCGATAAAATATGTTCTAGCCAATAAATACCTTCGCGGCCATCACTGGCGCCTTTTTGGTAGTTCATATCCAGCAAGATGATATCAATTTCATTTTTGCTCAATAAAACATTGATCTCTTTAGGCGATTTACATGTAATTACCTGCTTTACCTGCTGTTTTAAAAACAAACGGGCACTAAGCAGGATATCGTCATCATCATCTATAATTAAAACTGTGGCGTCAAGCATAACCTCTTTATTTTAACCTCTCCCTATTAAAGGTAGTGGTGATTGTTTTTTAGTGCTGTCCCTCTCCTTTAAGAGAGGGATTCAATGTTAAGTGGGTTGAACCCAATTGTCCCAGCATAACTCCTTTTATTTATTTTTAACCTTTCCTTATTAAAAGTAGTGGTGGTTGTTGTCTGCTGTCCCCTTACTTGCAGAGAGGGGATGGAGAGGAAAGGTTTTATTTTCGTAAATACCCCCTAATTACATTCAAAACCATATCCAAATTACGACTTACTTCTTCATTTGTAAATCTTATTACAGTTATTCCAAGTTCTTCAAGTTCATAACTTCGGCTTTTATCATATTCCTTAATGTCTAATTTGTCATGAATTTCTCCGTCAACCTCAACCACTAATTTAGCCTCATAACAGTAGAAATCGGCAATATATTTATCTAGAGGATGTTGTCTTCTAAATTTAAAACCATTAAGCTGTTTTCGTCTTAAAGATTGCCATAAAATATCTTCAGCTTCGGTACTAGCTTTTCTTAATGCTTTAGAAAACTCGAAGAGTTTGCCACTAGCACCTTTAAAAAGGTCATCCCCATAGTTTTCCATAACATTATATTTATGCGTATAACAATATCACTTTAATACCTAGCCAAATGTCTGTGCCTTGCTTTTTTCTTTTCCATGCCCCCTCTCCTCAAGGAGAGGGGATAAAGGGGAGAGGCCTTTTCACCCTGCTAAAATACCAAAACTGTCCGCTCCCGCACATCAACTGTCCGATAATGAACATGTAAAAAATAGGATAGCTATTAATTTATTGGTTATCAGTGTTTTAATTATGTTTTGTGCTTTTGGCACAAGCTTGGTTATTAGTGAATCCAAACAGTATAACCGAACACATGGATAAGAAAATAGAGAAAAAAAGATTTAGCACTAAAACCCTGTTGATTATAGGTGGAGCAATTGCTTTTGTGGCAGTTGTAATTTATGGCTATACTTTATCCCTCAAAAAAGTTTACAGTGCAGATGCCGATAAATTAACCATCAGTAAAGTAGAATATGGTGATTTTGAAGATGTAGTGTTATTAAATGCCAGTGTAGTTCCGTTAACTTCGGTAATTGTAAGTTCATCAGAAGGTGGAACAGTTGCCGAAATTTTTACTGAAAATGGTGCCTCGGTAGTTAAAGGAACCCCACTATTAAGAATCTCCAACTCAAATGCCATGTTGAGTTATACCTCAAGTCAAACAGCAGCTACCGAGCAGATTAACCAGTTGCGTAAATCGCGGTTGGATTTGGAGCAAAATCAAAGGGTTTTAAATCAGGATGTTTTAGATGTAGAAAATAGCTTAAGAACAGCAACCCGTCAGTATAGATTAGATAGCTCACTTTTTGCTAAAAAAGTAATCACACTACAGGAATTTAATAAATCGAATCAGGATTACGAATATTACCAGGGTAAACTGAAAATTGTGCGTCAAGCGATTAAACAAGAAAACCAAAGCAGAAAGATGCAGTTGGCCCAGATCGATCAATCGATGGGACAAATGAACGAAAGTTTGGAAATGATCCGCAAAAACATCGAAAATATGACCATTAAGGCGCCTGTATCTGGTAAGTTGTCTTCTTACGATCCGGTAATCGGTAAATCGTATAATTCTAACGAAATGATAGGAAAGATTGACGTGCTGCAGGGTTATAAACTTCAGGCGGGTGTAGATGAATATTATATCAATCGGGTAAAAGAAGGACAAACCGCTAATTGTGAGTTTAATGGTAAAACTTATAACTTAATCGTGAGTAAAGTAATCCCTGAAGTTACAGCAGGTCAGTTTCAGGTAGAAATGGTTTTTAAGGGTGCAACACCTGAAGGTTTACGTCGCGGATTATCGTTACAAACAAAATTAACCTTGTCTGACAATAGCAAATCGCTGCTTCTTGCCCAGGGACAGTTTTTTCAGAGTACAGGCGGCTCTTGGGTATTTGTAGTAAACAATGGAAAAGCAACCAAGAAAAACGTTAAAATCGGGCGAAAAAATTATCTGTACTATGAAATACTGGATGGTTTACAGAAAGGCGACGAAGTAATTACTTCATCTTACGATCAGTTTAACCAGTACGATCAGGTGGAGATCAATAAATAAATTTGGAGTTTGTTGAAAAAGGACTAAATAATTAGAAATAAAATAACACTCAGGTCTTGATACTTGATACTAAATACTAGAAAATAATAACCAGGTCTTGATACCTGATACTAAATACTTGATACTAGAATAATACTTGATACTATGATTAAAATAGAAAATCTGGAAAAAGTTTACAAGACCGAAGAGGTGGAAACTACGGCACTTAATGGCATTAATCTCCATGTTGCAGCAGGAGAATTTGTTTCCATCATGGGACCTTCGGGTTGTGGGAAATCTACCCTATTAAATGTAATGGGTTTATTGGATAAGCCTGAAAGTGGAAGCTATAAATTTATCGATACCGAGCTTTTAACGCTTAACGATAGAGAACGGTCTAATTTCCGTAAAAGAAATATGGGATTCGTTTTCCAGAATTTTAATCTGATTGATGAATTAACTGTTTTCGAAAACATTGAACTGCCACTAATTTATAACAAAATTCCTGCTGGAGAACGCAAGAAACTGGTAAACGAAATTATCGAAAGAATGAATATTGTAAACCGCAGTGGTCACTTTCCACAACAGTTATCAGGTGGACAGCAGCAACGGGTAGCAGTAGCTAGGGCTTTGGTTACCAAACCGAAGTTGGTTCTGGCCGATGAGCCTACCGGAAACCTGGATAGCTCACACGGTAACGAAGTGATGGAGCTACTTTGCGAACTGAATGAAACCGGAACTACCATTGTAATGGTTACGCACTCCAGTCACGATGCCAGTTTTTCAAACAGAATCATCAACCTTAAAGATGGGCATGTGATTTCTGAAAAGATCAATAAAAGCAGAAGCGAAGAGCTGATATAAGGAGAGAAGGCTGAAGGCTTTAAGGTAGAAGGTTGAGTTATATCAAACTTTAACCCTCCACCTTCCTACCTTCAACCTCTAAAAAGATTTTAGTTTAGTTAATAATAGCCGCCCAATAATCTTCCTGGATAGGGAGATTTGGGATTGGCACAAGAAAGGTAAGAGGTAAAGCGCATGGTTTATGCGCCCTGACCTTAAGCCTTACACCTCAAACCTTCAACCTCAAAAATATGTTCAAATTAAACTTAAAAATCGCTTTGCGAAACCTCTGGAAAAACAAGGGTTTCTCCCTGATTAATATCGGTGGATTAGCCATTGGTTTGGCCAGCTGTATGATTTTGTTATTATATGTTGCATACGAGTGGAGTTACGATAAACAATTCTCCAATCATGATAAAACTTATGTAGTTTATCAAAATATGAAGGCAAGCGGTAAAACTTTTAGCTGGGCATGGACACCAAATGTGATGGCTAAAGAAGTGCAAGAAAAAATCCCTGGCGTTAAATATGCTTCTCACACTACTTATCCGAGGAAACAATTAATTACCGTTGGTGATAATAAAATAAATAGCACTGCAATATTTGCCGACCAAAATTTTATTAAAATATTGGATTATAAATTTCTTGAAGGTAATTCAGCAAAAGCTTTAAAAGATGTAAATACCATCATCCTTACCAAATCTTTTGCAACAAAATTATTTGGAAATGAAGATCCTATTAATAAAATGGTAAAGCTGGAAAATCAGGAAGTATTAAAAGTGGAAGCCGTAATAGAAGATGCACCTGCAAATAGTAGTTTAACTTTTGAGTGCATAATGCCCTGGGCATTGTTCGAAAAACGGGAAGCCTGGGTGAAGGAAGTCAATTGGGGAAATAATATGTGTTTAACGCTTGTTCAATTACAGGATAATAACTTTTTTACTGCTGCAAATGATTTGATGCATGGTATTTACAAGCGAAATCAAAAAGATAATTTGTCAGTGGCTTTATTACATCCTTTAACCAAATGGCATTTATATGATGAATTTGTAAACGGTAAATCGGTAGGAGGTAAAATAGACCAACTTAAAATATTTTTATTGCTGGCCTTTTGCATATTGCTAATTGCCTGTGTAAATTTTATGAATTTATCTACTGCACGCTCAGAGCGTAGGGCAAAAGAAGTTGGCGTTCGTAAAGCAATCGGATCAACACGTAATTCGTTAATTAATCAGTTTTTTTTAGAATCGCTGCTCATTACATTTATCGCCACAGTTTTAGCTTTTATCTTAATTGAGGTTAGTTTGCCATATTTTAATAGTTTGTTAGATATTAAATTAACAATCGATTATTATAATGGCCAATTTTGGTTAACATTATTGGGTCTGATGATTTTAACCGGATTTATTGCGGGTAGTTATCCAGCGCTTTATCTGTCTTCTTTTGAACCTATCAAAGTTTTAAAAGGTTTTACGCTTAAAGCAGATTCATCCGTTTCGGTGAGGAAAGTATTAGTGGTTGGCCAATTCGTTTTTGCGGCAAGTTTAATTGTTTGTACAGCAGTAATCTATCAGCAACTTAATTTCGTTAAAAACAAGCCTATTGGTTACGATAAATCCAATTTAATTCAAATAGCGGTAGCCGGTAAAATGAATGATGCTGTTAAATTAGAATTGCTTAAAACGCAGCTATTAGAATCAGGAGCCGCGAGCAATGTTACTTTTTTTAGTACAGATTTTACTGAAGGTGGAGATAATACAACGGGTGTAAGTTGGGAAGGTAAAAATCCGAACGAGGCTATTTCTTTTAACCATAGAACAATAGGATATGATTTTGTCGAAACTATTGGAACTAAGATGGTTAGCGGTAGGGAGTTTTCTGCGAAATTTCCTAATGACACAAGTAGTGTATTGTTAAATGAAGCGGCCGTGAAAATGATGGGATTAAAGAACCCGATCGGTAAGGTTATTACTTTCTGGGATAAAAAACTAACTACAGTTGGGATAGTAAAAGATTTTGTGGTAGAAAGTGCTTATCAAAGAGTGGCCCCAATGATTTTCAGGGTAAATCAAAGAGACGATGCGAGGGTTATGATTGTACGGTTAAATCCAAATCAAAACATCAGTTCATCACTAGGTAAAATTGATGACTTAGTAAAGCAAATGGAACCCAATTATCCTGTTAACCGCAAATTTGTAAACGAATCTTTTGAAGTGAAATTTAAAAATGAAAAACTTTTAGGTTCACTCTCAAACTGGTTTGGTGGTTTCGCAATTTTCATTTCCTGTTTAGGATTATTAGGTCTGGCGCTTTTTATGGCAGAGCAACGCAAAAAGGAAATCAGTATCCGTAAGGTTTTAGGTGCCAGCACTGGCAATATCCTCGTGTTGCTAAATAAAGATTTTATAAAATTGGTAGCCATTGCCAATCTTATAGCATTCCCGTTAGCATATATCATTGTAAATAAATGGCTTTCAGCTTTCGAGTATCGCGTCTCTATATCTGTATTGCCGTTTATAGCCGCAATTAGTCTTTCAGTAATCATTGCTATACTCACTGTGAGTATTCAATCGGTTAAAGTGGCAAAAGCGAATCCAATTGATGCTTTGAAATACGAATAAAAGCTAAAAGCTTAAAGACCAAAGCTGAAAGCTCATGTCCTGATACTAAATACTTGATACTACCATGTTCAAATTAAACTTAAAAATCGCTTTGCGAAACCTTTGGAGAAATAAAGGATTTACCCTGATTAATTTGGGTGGATTGGCCATTGGTTTGGCCAGTTGTATGGTTTTATTGCTTTATGTTGCTTACGAGTACGGTTACGATAAACAATTTACCGATTATGGTAAAACCTACCTGGTTTATAATAATCAGAAAACAGCAAAAGAAACTTTCAGCTTTCTTGCGGTGCCGGGTTTAATGGAAAACGAAGTACGTTCTAAAGTTTCGGGTGTTTCGAAGGTTGGCCGATTATCTTATCCAGAATATAAAATGCTTTCTTACCATCAGAATAACTTTAAGAAAAGTGCCGTGTTTGCTGACCCAGACTTTTTAAAAATGTTTGATTACAAGGTTTTGAAGGGTAATCCAAATACTTTTCTGAAAAATCCTGATGGCGTAATTTTAAGCGAAACCCTGGCGAAAAACCTTTTTGGTAACGAAGACCCTTTAAATAAGGTTGTAAAACTCGAAAATAATCTGAGTTTAAAAGTAGAGGGTGTGATTGAAGACAGGCCGAAAAACAGTAGCCTGGAAATAGATTACCTAATGTCGTGGAAATTATACGAAACATTAAACCCTTGGACAAAAACCAGTGGCTGGACTTCTAATTACTGCGTATTATTTGTTCAGTTGCAAGATAATTCTTTTTTCGAACAAGCTAATAGTCAAATGCATGGCATGATTAAGGCCAATGATAAGAATTCGAATGGAGAACCTTTTCTGCATCCACTATCTAAATGGCATTTATATGAAAAATTCGAAAATGGCAAAAATGTAGGCGGTAGGATAGACCAGTTAAAGATATTTTTTCTTTTAGCTCTCTGTATTCTATTGATTGCCTGCGTTAATTTCATGAATCTTTCTACAGCAAAATCAGAAAAAAGAGCCCGTGAAGTTGGCGTCCGTAAAGCAATTGGTTCCTCAAGGAATAATCTGGTTAGCCAGTTTATGTTCGAATCAATTTTACTTACTATGCTAAGTATGCTGGTTGCTTTTGTGTTAATAGAAGTAAGCTTGCCATATTTCAATAACCTGTTAGGAATCTCATTGGAAATAAATTATGCAGATTGGAAATTCTGGTTCGTATTTTTAGGACTAACATTATTAACTGGCATTATTGCAGGTAGTTATCCAGCTTTTTACCTTTCATCATTCGACCCGGTTAAAGTATTGAAAGGATTTAAGCTTTCTGGTGGCTCATCGTTATCTATTCGCAAGTATTTAGTTGTTTTTCAGTTTGTATTTGCTGCATGTTTGATTGTTTGTACAGCGGTTATCTATCAACAACTGAATTTTATCAGGAATAAACCGATTGGTTATAACATTAGTAATCTTGTTCAGATCCCTGCTGAAGGCGAATTTGCCAACCCAGGTATGCGTAATATTCTAAAAGATGAACTTCTAAAATCTGGTGCTGCAACTGCAGTTACAGAATACAGTCAATCGTTAACTGCTGGCGGTAATAATACGTATGCAGTAAGCTGGCCAGGTAAAGATGAGAATGAAAAAATACTGGTAAACTACAGATTTACAACGGTTGATTTGACTAAAACCACTGGAATGGAAATTCTTGCTGGGCGCGATTTTTCGAAAAACCGTGTAGATACTGCAAATGTTTTAGTTAATGAGGCTTTAGTTAAGGTGATGGGTATGAAAAACCCTGTTGGTAAAGTGATTAGCTGGGACCAACCCTTAACCATTGTTGGGGTAGTGAAGGATTATGTAATGGAGTCGCCTTATCAAAGTCCGAAACCATTAATTATTGCACAAAATAAGCAGGCAACAAGCACCATAATTATAAGATTAAATGATCAAAGCAATGTTACCTCGTCTATTAATAAAATAAATGAAATTACAAAAAAACTAAATCCTGCTTTTCCAACTGAAGTTAAATTTGTGAATGAAAATTTCCAATCAAAGTTTCAAAATGAAAAGCTTTTAGGTACACTATCAAACTGGTTTGGAGGCTTTGCCATCTTCATTTCTTGTCTCGGGTTGTTGGGTTTGGCTTTATTTATGGCCGAGCAGCGCAAAAAAGAAATCAGTATCCGCAAGGTTTTGGGCGCCAGTACAGCCAACATCCTTACTTTATTGAACAAAGATTTCATCAAATTGGTTGCAATAGCCAATGTAATTGCATTTCCATTGGCATACATTATTATTAACAAATGGCTTTCGGGATACGAATACCGCATTTCTGTTTCTGCCTTACCATTTATAGCCGCAATTAGTCTTTCGGTAATCATTACCATACTCACCGTGAGTATTCAATCGGTTAAAGTGGCAAAGGCAAACCCGGTAGATGCTTTAAAATACGAATAACGGTGTAAGGTTTAAGGTAGAAGGCGTAAGGTTTATACGTCAAGACCCTAAACCTTATGCCCTAAACCTTACACCTTATGTTTAGATTAAACTTAAAAATTGCACTGCGTAACCTTTGGCGAAATAAGGTAAGCTCGTTTATTAACGTAATTGGGCTAGCCATTGGCTTGGCTGCCTGTTTAATGCTGCTCTTGTATGTTACCTATGAATGGAACTTTGATAAGCAGGCCAAAGAATCGGCTAACGTTTTCACCACTATGACCAATATTCCGGGCGATAACGGTAAAATTTCCGGAACATTTGAAGGCTCAACCACTGCTTTCGGTCCGGCAATTAAACAAAGTTTGCCCGAACTTAGGTACATGGCAAGGATGGACTATGGAGGCAAAAATTTAATAGCTAACGGACAAAATGCATTTAAACGTCAATCTAAATTCGCAGAGCCTGATATCTTAAAAATGTACGATTATGAATTTATTTATGGTAACGCCAGTACAGCTTTAAGTAATCCGAATTCTGTTATTTTAACGGAATCTACTGCTAAAGTATTGTTCGGAACAGCTGATGTGCTGAATAAAAGTGTACGGTTTAAAGATCGTTTAGATTTGAATATAACTGGCGTAATTAAAGATCAACCTGATAATAGCTCCAATAAATTTGATTATTTAATGCCTTGGTCTTTATACGAAACGATTGATCGGAGCGCCAAGGATTTAAACTGGAGCAATTATAGTTTTATAACGCTGGTGATGTTAAAAAATGGAGCAAATTTAGATTTGCTTAACCAGAAAATCAATCAGATAGAGAAAGAGAATAATACAAATAATCAGCAATCGCAGGTATTGTTCCCATTGGCTAAGCTACATTTATATGGCAAGTTCGAAGATGGCAAAAGTATCGGTGGCGCAATAGAACAGATTTATTTATTCGTTGGCTTAGCTTTTGGAATTCTTTTAATTGCCTGCATTAATTTTATGAACATGGCTACAGCCAAATCAGAAAAACGTGCAAAAGAGGTTGGTATCAAGAAAACTATTGGTGCTAATAGAGGCTCACTGATTGTACAGTTTTTGACCGAATCGATGATGCTTACGTTTATAGCGGTGATTTTTTCGATTGCCATCCTCGAGATCTTTTTGCCAACCTTTAACAACCTGTTGAATATAAAATTGAATATCTCTTATTTCAACAGCACCAGTTGGATGGGTATTCTTGGGATTGTTTTAGCTACAGGATTAATCGCAGGCAGTTATCCTGCGTTTTACCTTTCGTCTTTTAACCCGATACAAACCTTAAAACGAAAAATTAAATCCAGCGGTTTCTTTTCGGTTAGCTTAAGGCAAGTACTTGTAGTAGGACAATTCTGTTTCGCTATTATTCTTATCATTTCTACTTTGGTTATCTATAAGCAAATTCAGTACATTAAAAACAGGCCAGTAGGTTTTGATGTGAACGCTTTAGTAGAAATGCCGCAGGATGGCGAACTGAAAACAAAATATGAACTGCTGCGTACTGAGCTGATAAAATCTGGGGCGGTTACCTCAATGTTCCAATCTTCAGTTAGCTTATCACATCATGGTCGAAATTTTGCAGGTATTGAATGGGATGGAATGTTGAAAGCTACAAACAACCAGTTGTTTAACCAGGTAATTACGACCTACGATTTTATTAAAACCAATGGTATTAAACTGACCAGTGGGAGAGACTTTTCAGAAAATTTCGCATCAGATACCAGCGCTGTGATGGTGAGCGCTTCGGCTGTTAAGGTTTTTGGCTATAAAAATCCGGTAGGTAAAACAATTACCATTTTTGGGGATAAATTTAATATCATAGGTGTTTTCGACGACTATGTCTGGGATTCTCCTTACAAATCGAACAATCCAATGGTGGTATTCTTCGATAAGAACCAAACGGGAAACATCACCATGCGTTTGAATGAAAATAACAGCCTTCAAAGTAATATCGAAAATATCGGTAGGATCACAAAATCTATAAACCCTGCCTATCCGCTTGAAATCAATTTTCTAAATAACGTATACGCTGAAAAATACAATACCGAAAAAACCTTGGGTATACTTTCAAACCTTTTCGGCGGACTGGCCATTTTTGTTTCCTGCCTGGGACTGTTCGGTTTGGTGGCCTATAGTGCTGAGCAAAGAACAAAAGAATTTGGCGTGCGCAAAGTGTTAGGTGCCTCATTATTTAACTTAATGCAGTTGCTGTCGTTCTCTTTTGTGAAAATGATTGTGGTTGCTATCGTAATCGCTATTCCTTTGAGTTATTATTTAATGAATAAATGGCTGATGAAGTTCGAATTCCACACCGAAATATCATGGTGGATTATGCCCATTGCAGGTTTTGGAACTTTGCTAATGGCATTGATTACCGTAAGTTTTCAGGCTTATAAAACGGCTAATGCTAATCCTGTTGATGCACTTAAATACGAATAAGGTGAAAGGTTAGAAGGTTGAGGGCGTAAGGTTAAAGCGCCCAGACCTAAAACCCTACACCCCTAAACCATAAATCTCATGTTCAGATTAAACTTTAAAATAGCACTACGTAACCTTTGGAAGAACAAGGGATTTACATTGATCAATGTAGGCGGCTTAGCTATCGGAATGGCCTGTTGTTTAATGTTACTTTTGTACGTTAACTACGAATGGAGTTTCGATAAGCAATATAAAAATGCCGATAAGGTATATTTTGCTGCATTAAATTTAAAATTTAATGGCAAACTGGCTACCACAATGGCCGTTCCGAATAAACTGGCCAAAGCTGGGGTTTCAGAATTACCCGGTATTAAAAGTGCGGCCCGTATTTCGATGAACAATGGCCAGAAATTATATAGCCATAACCGGAATAATTTTAAATTAATAGGATTTAATGTAGATCCCGATTTTATAAAAATCCTTGAACAGAAATTTATCTACGGCGATCCGGGTACTGCTTTATCCGAGCCTAATAATGTATTGATAAGCGAATCTACAGCAAAGAAATTATTTGGCGATCAGAACCCAATCGGACAAAGTATTAAATACGACAACAGGGTAAGCTTAAAAGTTAGTGCTGTAATACAAGATTTACCAAAAAATCAAAGCATGCAGTTTGATGTTTTACAGCCATGGGCTTTTTTCGAACAAGAAAATCCTTCCGAAAAAGAAAATGGATGGGGATCAATTACCTGTTTAACCTTATTTCAACTTAAAGATAATGCTTCTTTAGATGCGATAAACGCAGCACTAAAACACTTCATCGTAAACAAAGAACCCGATTTAAAAGAAATGACCTACGAACCTTTTCTTTTTCCTTTAAGCAAATTTCACTTATATGATGATTTTGACAATGGGAAATCGGTGGGGGGTAAAATTGATCAGTTAAGATTATTTGTTTTCCTGGCCATCTGTGTATTATTTATCGCCTGCATCAATTACATGAATCTTTCAACCGCTAAGTCGGAGAAACGTGCCCGTGAGGTAGGGGTTAGAAAGGCTTTAGGTTCTACCCGAAATACAATAATGGGACAGTTTATGGTAGAGTCAATGCTGTTGTCTTTTTTAGCCATGTTAATTGCCTTTACACTGCTCGAAGTCTCATTGCCTTACTTTAACAACCTGCTCGATATCTCGATCAAAATTAATTACAATGCTTATCAGTTTTGGGGCATATTACTTGCTATGGTACTGGTAACTGGTTTGCTTGCCGGCAGTTATCCTGCATTTTACCTTTCATCATTTATACCCGTAAAGGTATTAAAAGGCTTTAAAGGTTCCACGGGCTCATTATCTATCCGCAAAACACTGGTAGTAGTGCAGTTTAGCCTTTCTATCTGCATGATTATTTCGGCAATTGTAATTTACAGCCAAATTCAGCACCTTAAAAATAAGCCCTTAGGCTTTGATCAAACTGCGCTGGCACAGATCGATTTAGAAGGAGAGTGGACAAAGCCGCAGAAATTGCAGACTTTTAAAAATGAATTGGAGCGGGAAGGTGCTACAATTGCTACAACAGAGTATGCTAGCTCATTTACAGATGGTGGTTCAATTACTAGCGACATTCAATGGCCAGGCAAGCCCAAAAATGATGTCTCGATTATTAATTATAGAAGTACAGGTTTCGATTTTGCCAAAACAACTGGTGTAAAGATTCTTGCAGGGAGAGATTTTGATCCTAAATTTTCGGCTGATACATCTACATCTCTGCTACTCAATCAAACTGCTGTTAAAATAATGGGACTAAAAAATCCTGTGGGTACTGTTATCCATTGGGGCGATAACCCGCCACTTAAAGTGGTGGGCGTAGTGCAAGATTATTCTAACGAATCGCTTGCTTCTAAAATACAGCCAACAGTTTATTATTACAATGTTAAAACGAGTCGGGTTTTGCTGCTTAAACTTAATCCCAAGCAGTCACTTTCTAATTCAATCGAAGCGATAAAATCGATAAGTCAACGTTTAAATCCTGCTTATCCGGTTGAAGTGAAACTGGTTAGTCAGGGCATGGCCGAAAAACTCCGGAGTGAAAGGTTACTTGGCGTCCTTTCGAACATTTTTGGAGGATTTGCCATTTTTATTTCCTGCTTAGGTTTATTGGGTTTAGCATTATATACCGCCGAACAGCGCAGTAAAGAAATCAGTATCCGTAAAGTACTAGGCGCCAATCTTTCAGATATCCTGGTTCTTTTGAACAAAGATTTTATGAAACTGGTAATCATATCCAATGTGATCGCTATTCCGGTAGCCTATATTCTTGTTGCCAAATGGCTTGAGAAATATGATTATAAGATTACCATTAATCCATGGCCTTTTTTGCTTGCCCTTTTAACCTCGGTAATTATTGCCATTTTAACAGTAAGCCTGCAAACCTTTAAAGTGGCCAAAGCAAACGCTGTTGATGCACTTAAATATGAATAAGGGCGGGAAGCTAGAAGGTAATAAGGCTGAAGGTTTAAACACCTGGCCCATCAACCTTCCAACCTTTCAACCTTCAACCTTAAAGCTATGTTCAGATTAAACTTAAAAATTGCACTACGAAACCTTTGGAGAAACAAGGTAATTACCTCCATAAATATTGGTGGCTTAGCTATTGCCTTGGCTGCTTTTATTTTGGTAACCATGTATTTTACCTATGAAACAGGTTTTGACAAGGAAAATCCAAACTACAACGAAATTTACATAGTAGGGAGGCAATTGCCCGATTTTAAGACCAATTATACTCCACCACCATTGGGTAAAGCTATTAAAGCAGAAATGCCAGAAGTAGTTGCAGTTGGTACCATGAAAATGAGCTTTTTTGAATTTCCGGTTAGCAGCGATCACGGCGTTGTTTTTTTAAGTAAATGCCTCTATCTCGATTATGCTGCAGCAAAAATGTTCAACATTAAACCCACTGTCGGTTTAACTAAGCCTGAAAGTACAACCGAAAATCTGTTTTACCTCAGTAACGAAAATTATAAAACGCTTTTCCCACATAATAAAAACGGCCAGCCTGAAATGATCTGGCTTGGGAGTAAATCTGCTAATATGACAGGTAAGTTGAGCGGGAGTATTTTTGCCGATCCCCATTCTAATATTACTTTCGATGCCATTTCATTGATGAAAGAAGTTGGGATAGGCGAAAACTATGGATACAACAACTACAGCACATATATCCAGGTAAAACCAGGCACAGATATCCAGGAACTTGAAGCTAAAATTAATACGCTTTATAAAAAGGAAATGCTAAAAAATGGAGAAGACCCTAATAATGAAACTTTTAAAGCAACAAAAGCCTTTCTCGATCCTTTAAAAAACCAACACCTTAAACCAAAGGCTGGTACCGATGCCAATTATAAAGTACTCATAGCTTTGTCTGTTTTAGGGATCTTGATCCTGGTCATCGCTTGTATCAACTTTACCAATCTAAGTATAGCACAGGCTACCAAACGGGCAAAAGAAGTAGGTGTTAAAAAAGTAATGGGTGCTTACCGCTTTCAGCTTGCCTTTCAATTTTTAACCGAAATTTTAATACAGTGTTTAGCAGCGACGATATTAGGACTGATTATGGCCGAAATCATCTTGCCAAAATTTAATAACCTGTTCGTGGTCAATTTATCCATTTGGGTAGCCAATAGTGCCTTATTCTGGCAATTGCCACTTATATTAATTTTTATTACGCTGATAGCTGGTATCTATCCTGCCATGGTACTATCTGGATTTAAGCCTGCCCTTGTTTTAAAAGGCAATTTTCAAACCAGTAAACAGAGCTATTGGTTGCGTAACAGTTTATTAGTGGTTCAGTTTAGCGTAGCGGTAGTTTTTATTATAGGTCTGCTCATCATCAATTCTCAACTAAAATACATGCGTACCCAGGATATTGGTTTCAAACCCGAACAAGTGGTGTACATTAAAAACCTCGCATATTTCGTTTCGCCAAGCAAATTCGATCCTATAAGGGATAAAATGGTCAAGATTCCAGGGGTGAAGTCGGTTACCGTTACCAATGCCTTGCCAGATGGTTCTGATAGCGGGAAAAATAAATATACTGTTGATGGAAAAGAACAGAGTTTAAGTTTTACAGATGTAGATTTTGATTATTTCGAAACATTAGATATTAAGATTAAAGAAGGCAGAACATTTTCCAGAGAATTTAAAACCGATACGGCAAATTCTGCTATACTTAATGAAGCTGCAGTAGCAAAGTATGGATTAACCAGCCCTATAGGTAAAACTATAAAAGGCTGCCAGAATAAAGAATATAAGATTGTAGGCGTGATAAAAGATTTTAAAGCACTTGGATTTGAGAAAGCAGTACAGCCTACCATTTACGCAATAAATGATCCCTGCGGAAATCCTAAAACAGAAATTATGCTAAAAATAGAAGAAAGCAAGATGTCTGAAGTGCTCAGTACCTTAAAATCGCAATGGCCAGAAATTAACAAGTTGGATGGAGATAATTTCCGTTACCAATTTCTGGATGAAATGTATGGTAAACTCTTTAAAAAACAAGAACAATTACAGTCTGTATTTTTTGCTGCTGCAATCCTCACCATTTTTATTGCAATACTGGGTTTATTTGCCTTTGCAAAATACATTACCACTGGTAGAATGAAGGAAATTGCAGTTAGGAAAATTCTTGGTGCAAGTCATTTACAGATTTTCAAACTTATTAATAGTTCATTCTTTGTTATGGTGCTTATAGCCAATATTATTTCCTGGCCATTGGCGTATATATTAACCAAAAAGTGGCTCGAAACCTTTGCATATCGAATCGATCTGCCACTTTTTCCTTTTTTAATCAGTGCAGTCCTAACCATTTTGTTAACTATTGTAACTGTAAGTATCCAGGCCAACAGTGCTGTAAAAGCAAATCCTGTTGATGCACTTAAATATGAATAAGACCTGCGCTTGGGCGTTTGGCGATCAGTGCGAATTTATCGCCTAACCCCAAACGCTTAGCGCTATTCTCCGTTCAGTACCGTACAGGTACTGTTCATAAACGGACATTTTTTCTTTTCGTTTGTTTTTATATTATTGATTTTGAGTTGTTTATGATTTGTTTTGCTCTTGGTATAAAATTGGCATAAACATTTGCAGATTTCATTGTACTAATTAATTTGATATGTTTAAATTAAATTTGAAAATCGCCTGGCGAAACCTTTGGAAAAATAAAGGTTATACTTTTATCAATATTTTGGGGCTTTCTATCGGAATGGCAAGCTGCATTCTCATTTTTATTTTTATCCGCTACCAGCTAAGTTTTGATGAAAACTTTAAAAACGAAAGCCGTATATACCGTGTAATAAGCGGTTGGACAACACCTGATAATTTTTTCGAATCTGCAGGTACACCACGACCTCTTCCGGCAGCTATGCGAAATGACTTTAAACAGCAATTTGATAAAGTTGCAGCTATTCAGGCCAGTGGTGGAATCATTAAAGTAAAAGACGAATCCGGAAAAGAAAGGATTAAAACCTCCGAAAGTGTACATTATGCAGAGCCGGATTTTTTTGAGATCTTAAGCTTTAAATGGCTTGATGGAAATCCACGCCAATCACTAAGTCAGCCTAATACTGTTGTATTATCAGATGAGATGGCCGATAAACTTTTCGGAGATTGGCACAGAGCAGTTGGAAAGAGCATTAACTTTCAGAACAAAGTAGATCTTAAAGTTACCGGTATTATAGAAAAAACACCAGATAACAGCTCTTTCCCACTTAAAGTAATCATCTCTTATAAAACTTATCTAAACCAGGCAAGGCCAGAGTCGACTAACTGGGGCACAGTTTCTTCTACTTCTGAATGTTATGTATTACTAAAAGAGGGGGCTTCTATTGAGGATGCAAGTAAAAGTCTCCCTCAGTTTATTACTAAATACTATAAAAGAGATAATGTTTCGAAAGAAAGTCATCGGTTTCAACAGCTAAGAGATATTCACTATAATGCAGATCTGGGCAATTTTGCGAACAAAGTAATGCCGAAAAAAGAACTTTATGGGTTGGCCATAATTGGTGCTTTTTTATTGCTGACCGCATGTATCAACTTTATCAACCTCGCTACTGCACAGGCCGTAAGCAGGGGAAAAGAAGTTGGTGTACGTAAAGTAATGGGTAGTTTGCGCAGGCAATTAATTGTACAGTTTTTAACAGAAACTTTAACGATAACGGTTATTTCCTTACTGGTAGGTTGCGTTTTAACAGAAGTAGCCTTGCCGGGCATGCAAAGCTTATTTAAAGATCATATTTCATTTAGCATTATCGAGCACCCCATCATATTTGTATTTATGGTTGTTTTGGTATTGCTGGTTAGTTTTTTGGCTGGTTTTTATCCAGCAATGGTCATGTCTGGTTATAGCCCCGCATTAGCTATTAAAAACAAAATTACCGCGAATACCGCGGGTTTAAGTTTGAGGAAGATTCTTGTTGTAGTTCAATTTGCAATCACTATTATTTTGATTATAGGCACTTTGGTTATACTAAGGCAAATGAGTTACATGCGAGAGAAACCCCTTGGTTTTATTCCTACGGCTGTAGCCCTGGTTGATGTTCCTTCTGATAGCATGGCATTTACCCGATATCATACGTTGCAGGATCGGATCAATAAAATACCAGGTGTATTATCAACCAGCTATTGCGATGCAGCACCTTCTTCTGATTTTAATAACCAAAGTAATTTCAATTACAATGGAACAGTAAAATCAACTTTTCAGGCCAACACCAAAACAGGAGATGAAAACTATTTTAAAACATTTGGTTTAGAAATTATAGCTGGTAAAGGCTTATCTAAGAGTGATACACTCAAAGATATTGTGGTAAACGAAACCATGCTAAAAAAGCTCAATGTAGTTAACTATAACGATGCGATTGGGAAATCCATCAGGATCAATGGCAAAACAGGCAATATTATCGGTGTAGTTAAAGATTTTAACAATATGAGTTTGCACGAGCCTATTTCTCCGATTGTGATTAACAGCGACAAAGAATCGTACACCACTATAGCTGTAAAGCTTGATAGTAAAAGTATTTTACCTGCTATGCGGGCTATTGAAAAAACATGGAACACAGTACTGCCCGAATATGTTTATGAATCTACTTTTATGGATGATAAAATCAGTGAATATTATCAAACCGAAAAAATAATGGGGACCCTTTTTAAGGTGTTTGCCGGGGTGATCATTTTTATTTCGTTTATCGGTTTATTTGGACTGATCTCTTTCGTGGCTACACAGAGAACCCGCGAAGTTGCCATCAGAAAGGTTTTGGGTGCTTCTACATTAGAATTGGTTAAAATGTTAAATGGTTCATTTCTATTGATGGTTTTTCTTGCCAATTTGGTAGCCTGGCCACTTGCTTATTTATTTGTTGCCAAATGGCTGGCCACTTTTACCTACCGCATTGATTTGAATATCTGGCCTTTTGTATTTGCCATGATTATTTCTATGGTCATTACATTGATTACCGTAAGCATCCGCTCGTATAAAGCAGCAGTTGCCAATACCATTGATGCACTTAAATATGAATAAAGGTAGGAAGGCGAAAGGTTTTATGGCGGAAGGTTAATGTACCTAATCCATCAACCTTCCACCTTCTAACCATCAACCTTGAAAAAATATGATACAACTTAATAACATCGAAAAATATTACGCAAACAAAGGCATTAAAAACTACGTGTTGCGTTTGGTTACTACCAACATTAAACAAGGTGAATTTGTTTCCATTATGGGCCCATCGGGTGCAGGGAAATCTACTTTGCTCAATATTATTGGTATGCTTGAAGAACCAACTTATGGTTCGTATGAGTTTTTGGGCGAGGATGTAACTTCGTTGAATGAGCGTAAACGTATTGAACTTTACCGAAATCATATTGGTTTTGTTTTTCAGGCTTACCACTTAATTGATGAAATGACCGTTTATGAAAATATTGAAGCCCCATTGCTGTACAAAAAAGTAGGTAGCTCCGAGCGGGCAAGTAGAATTGCCGACTTGTTAGACCGTTTTAATATTGTTGCCAAAAAAGATTTATTCCCTAATCAACTTTCAGGCGGACAGCAACAATTGGTTGGTATAGCAAGGGCATTGGCCGCCCAACCATCTATAATTCTGGCCGATGAGCCAACGGGTAACTTGCAATCGGCACAGGCAGAAGAAATTATGACGTTGTTTAAAAAATTAAATCAGGAAGATGGTATTACCATTATCCAGGTTACACACTCCGAAAAAAATGCACAATACGGAAATAGGATTTTGCACATTGCAGATGGGATAGTAAAAGAAGATGTGGCTATATTAAGTTAGACCCAAATTATTATTTAAGCAAAAAGGCTGAGGATAAGTACGTATTTGGAATGGTAATAATTTCTATTTGTATTTATCCTTTTTATCCGTGGTTAAATTAACTTTGCCACATGCAAAAATCATTTATCGATCAAATGGGCAGTGAAATTTCTATCAATTTCCCACCTAAACTGATTATTTCTGTTGTGCCCTCACTAACAGAATTGTTATTTGATTTAGGATTGGATAAGGAAATTATCGGATTGACCAAATTTTGTATTCATCCGATAGAAAAATTTGCAGAAAGAACCAAGGTTGGTGGAACGAAAAAGCTCAACATCGATTTAATCAAAGATTTAAAACCCGATTTGATTATTGGCAACAAAGAAGAAAATACGCAAAGTGATATAGAAGAGCTTGCAACAGATTTTCCGGTTTGGATGAGCGACATTTTTACTTTGGATGATGCCATGAAGACTATCGGCCAGATAGGGGAACTTGTAGATCGAGAGCCAGAAGCCGGTTACCTTAATCATTTAATCTCTGCTGGATTTAATGATCTGAAAACACTTGCACTTCAACAGCATATTGATAAAAAGGTAGCCTACCTCATCTGGCGTAAACCCTATATGGCTGCTGGGAAAAATACCTTTATCAATGATATTCTGCTGATCAATGGTATGACTAATGTAGTTACGCAAAAACGTTATCCATCGGTTACACTAGCAGAACTGAGAGCTTTAAATTGCGAACTGATCCTGCTTTCGTCAGAACCTTATCCCTTTGGCGAAAAACATATTGAAGAAATACAAGCTGCCGTTCCTGAAGCAAAAATTATATTGGTGGATGGAGAAATGTTTAGCTGGTATGGAAGCAGATTGGTTAAAGCCGTTCAATACTTTTTCGAGTTTCAGAAGCAAATTATTAGCTTTTAAAGGCAAATTTTTATAATTTGTAGCATACGGCTAAATCATCCCGTTATCATACTGTCACCAATAAAAAACAAATCATAATCCGATGAAAAAAATATTAATACTATCGCTGTTCGTAGCCGTAATTTCTGGTTGCAGTTCAATGAAAAACGGAGGAAACTCCAGTACCGTTACCGCAAGTGGAACAATTGAAAAATTAGGCATGACTACGTTTCAATACGGTACACATTTATTAAAAACCGACAATAAAACTTATGCCTTAAAAAGTGCAAGCATAAATCTTGATACCTATTTAGATAAGAAGGTTACCATAAAAGGAAAAAAGGTTTCTGGTTATCCATTAGAAGGCGGGCCTGAATTTATCGATGTAACTCTAGTGAAATTTTGATACCTATCAGGTTAAGGCAATGGCATCATTCCCGTGAAAACGGGAATCCTAAAGCTTCACCCATGGTTCATTAACTTTCTAATGCATTAAGATTGCCAGTCAAGCTGGCAATGACGGACAGTGCTTAGGTACTGCAAAGATGTACGCACGACCATTGAAATTAAATTTTGTTTCTTTACAAAGGATTGCAAAGATTTGATTATTCAATTTAGTTTCTATCTTTGCAATCCTTAAAACATCCTATCTGCGGAAGTGGCGTAATTGGTAGCCGCACCAGACTTAGGATCTGGCGCTTCACGGCGTGGGGGTTCGAGTCCCTTCTTCCGCACAACAAGATCAACCGTTCCGATTTAAACATCAGAACGGTTTTTTTATGGCATAGGTAATTAATTTTGTAATTAGTGTTACTGCTCAGCTATTTTTAACCACAGACGCACACGGATGGTGTATTTGTTATATATTCAATTATATAATTAATTGGTTTTCTTTCTATAAACTGCAAAAAATAGCTAAAAGAAGATTTCCTGGCCGTCCCAGAGGGACGATTCCACGGTAGCCAGTTGTAAAACTGGCGTTTTCGTTCCGTAGGAACGTTTGGTGTTTTAACCATTAATTCTTCACCTATCCTTGCCACCTAAACCTGATCGCAGTGGTTCCGATTTTTTCATCGGAAAGAACGGAGAGCAGGGCTGCATTAGCCCAAACGCTACCGAGCCTGCTTTCCAAAAAAATAAATGCTTAATTTATGCTGAAAACAAAGGCTAAGTTTCATTACTCGTTAATCCTGCTTTAAGTTACAAGTCTTCGTGGTTTGTGTCCCTACAGATCATCACAAAAACTTCTAGTAGCCCTGTTATTGAAATTTTTCTCCTTAAAAATTAAAGAGTTAGCGGTTTTTGATCGAAATAATCAATAAAATATTGCCAATGCCTTTTGATTATCCAATCTTGTTTCTATCTTTGCAGTCCTTACAACATCCTAACTGCGGAAGTGGCGTAATTGGTAGCCGCACCAGACTTAGGATCTGGCGCTTCACGGCGTGGGGGTTCGAGTCCCTTCTTCCGCACAACAAGATAAAGGCCGTTCCGATTTAAACATCGGAACGGTTTTGTTTTTAAAAACATTGATTAATAAAAATTGATGTGCTGTGCCGGTTGTGGCGATATATGGTTTCTTCTCAAATCTCATATCTCATATCTCCCGTCTAAAGCACATCTTACTATATCTCATAAAAATGAATATTACACAGGAAAAAACCGGCAACTTAAATGCTGTTGTAAAAATCAAAATCGCACCTGCTGATTACACTGGAAAAGTAGAGAAAGCCATTAAAGATCAAGCTAAAAAAGCACAATTACCTGGTTTCCGTAAAGGAATGGTTCCTGCTGCCCACATTAAAAAAATGTATGGCAAAAGTATCCTGGTTGAAGAGGTTAACAACTTGTTGAACGATACCTTATCTAACTACATCGCAGAACAAAAATTAGAAATTTTAGGTCAACCACTTCCTAAAATGGACGATGAACGCGAATTTAAATGGGATAATACAGATGATTTCGAATTTGATTATGAGTTAGGTTTAGCACCTGCTTTTGATGTAAATCTTTCATCTAAAGATAAATTTACCGAATATGTAATTAAAGCTGATAAAGAAACTTTAGAAAGCCGTATCAAAAATATCCGTCGTAGCTATGGTAAAATGACCAATCCTGAGGTTTCGGCTGATGATGATGTACTTTACGCTGAATTAACTCAGGTAGCTGCAGATGGTACTGCTGTTGAAGGCGGTATTAGCAGTACAGCAACTGTTCGTTTAGATCAGATTAAAGATAAAAAAATCCTTAAATCGTTGATCGGTTTAAAGAAAGATGATGAAGTAACCATCGATATCCAAAAAGCATTAGAAGATGCTGCGGTAATTGCAAAAGCTTTAAATATCTCGGAAGAAGAAGCTGCTGAGTTAAAAGCAAACTTCAAACTTCATGTTAAAAATGTGAACCGTTTAGAAGAGTCAGATTTAAACCAGGAGTTTTTTGATAAATTATTTGGTGAAGGTACGGTAACTGACGAAGCTGGTTTCAGAGCAAAAATTACCGAAGAAGTAGAAGGTATGTTTAAACAAGATGCTGAGCGTAAATTATCTAACGATATTTATGAAGCACTTTTAACTAAACACAATTTCGAATTGCCTGACGAATTTTTACGTCGCTGGTTAAAAGCTACAAACGAAAAATTAACCGACGAAGAGTTGGCAGAAGGTTATGATGATTTCGCTAAAAACCTTAAATGGACTTTAATCGAAAATAAAATCATCAAAGATAACAGCATCGAAATTAAATATGAGGATGTAGTTCAGGCAGCTAAGGCTAAATTAGATGCGCAGTTTAGAATGTATAGCCCAAGCCCACTTCCAGAAGATCAATTGGCTCAATATGCCGTTCAGTTTTTACAGGAAAAAGAAAATGCAAACCGTGTTTTCGAAGAGGTAAAAGCATTAAAAACTTTCGAACAAATCAAATCTGTTGTAACTTTAGAGCAAAAAGATATTGATTACGATAAGTTTATTGCGCTGGATAAAAAATAAGCGTTTAGCGTAAGGCGCTTTGATAATGATTGTGCTATTGCTCAATTAAATTTCAATCGGCTGAAGTTGGCAGTTATCAATAGCAATAACTGATAAATTACTTGATATAGCTGACCGATTGTCAGTTGATAAAAAATACAGATTTGCAGAGCAGCTCAATGGGGCTGCTCTTAGCATATCCAAATAATATTGCCGGGGGCTCAGGCTCTATTTCCAATAAGGAATTCGCTCATTATCTGAATATTGCACATCGATCTGTCTTCGAGAATGCAAATATTTTAGTAGTTTTAGAGCGGCGAAAATATATTTCTGACACAGAACTGAATGATTATCTGGAAGAATTAGATAAATTGGCACGGAAATTAACCAACTTCAGAAAATATTTATTAAAATAACTTGCGTATTTGGTTTAGGCTTAACCCGCTTATCGCAAAACGCCAAACTCTATAACCATGAACATAGATTCACAAGAATTCAGAAAATTTGCCGTTAAACATCAGGGGATTGGCGGTTTACACGTAGATAAATTTATTGCTCAGGCTAATCTGAACCCTAAGAGCATGACACCGTATATTATTGAGGAACGCCAGTTGAATGTAGCGCAAATGGATGTTTTCTCTAGATTGATGATGGACCGTATTATCTTTTTAGGTGATGCGATTTATGATCAGAATGCAAATATCATTCAGGCTCAGTTGTTGTTTTTGCAATCAACAGATGCCGATAGAGATATTCAGATCTACATTAACTCGCCAGGTGGCTCGGTTTATGCAGGTTTAGGTATTTATGATACCATGCAATATATACAACCAGATGTAGCTACAATCTGTACAGGTATGGCCGCATCAATGGGAGCCGTTTTATTGGTAGCAGGTGCAAAAGGAAAACGTGCTGCATTACCTCACTCAAGAGTAATGATTCACCAACCATCAGGCGGCGCACAAGGTGTAGCATCTGATATGGAGATCAACTTAAGAGAGATGTTGAAATTGAAAAAAGAATTATACGATATTATTTCAGAGCACTCTGGACAAACATATGATTGGGTAGAGAAAGCTTCAGATCGCGATTACTGGATGACAGCTGACGAGGCAAAAGGATTTGGTATGGTTGATGAGGTGTTATCGAGAAACGCAAAAAAAGATGGCGAAACAAAATAAAGAATCCCGTTGTTCATTCTGCCATTCTGGCAAGCATGAAACATTAATGTTGATTGAAGGCATGGATGCGTTTATCTGCGATAAATGTGTAACCCAGGCCAATCAATTGCTTGCGCAAGAATTAGGGACCAAAGGGACAAAAAATATTCAAGAGGCGATAAACTTATTAAAGCCTCTTGAAATTAAACAACATCTTGATCAGTATGTTATTGGTCAGGACGATGCTAAAAAGGTATTATCTGTTGCTGTTTACAATCACTACAAACGTTTAAATCAAAAAGTTGATAAAGACGAGATTGAGATCGAGAAATCAAATATCATGTTGGTGGGCGAAACCGGTACCGGTAAAACACTTTTGGCCAAAACCATTGCTAAAATTTTGCATGTGCCATTCTGTATCTGCGATGCAACTGTTTTAACAGAAGCAGGTTATGTAGGTGAAGATGTTGAAAGTATTTTAACGCGCTTGCTCCAGGCTGCTGATTATGACGTAACGGCTGCCGAACGCGGTATCGTTTACATTGATGAGGTAGATAAAGTAGCGCGTAAAAGTGATAACCCATCCATTACACGTGATGTATCAGGAGAAGGTGTTCAGCAGGCTTTATTGAAAATTTTAGAAGGTACAGTTGTAAACGTTCCACCTCAGGGCGGACGTAAGCACCCAGATCAGAAAATGATCCCGGTAAACACGAATAACATTCTATTTATCTGTGGTGGGGCATTTGATGGTATTGAACGTAAAATTGCCAACCGTTTACGCACGCAGGCGGTAGGTTATAAGGTAAAGAAAGATGAGACAGTTTTAGATCTTAAAAATCTTTATAAGTATATTACACCTCAGGATTTGAAATCTTTTGGGTTAATTCCAGAATTAATTGGTCGTATACCGGTTCTTTCTCACTTAAATCCATTGGATAAAGAATCTTTAAGAAACATTTTGACTGCACCTAAAAACTCATTGATCAAGCAGTATGTGAAGCTTTTTGCCTATGAAGACGTAAAGCTTGTTTTTGATGAAGATGTTTTAAATTTTATTGTAGATAAAGCAATGGAATATAAACTGGGGGCGCGTGGTTTAAGATCGATCTGTGAAGCGATTATGTTAGATGCGATGTTTGATACACCAACGCAGACGGATGTCAAGGAACTGCATATCAATCTCGATTACGCGATAGAGAAATTTGAAAAGGCCGACTTTAAAAAGTTGCAGGCCGCTTAAAAATTCAATCCTCTCGCGAAAGCGGGGGGATTTTTTTTTAATACAATATTGTTAACGCTAAGCGCCAGGCGCTATGCTCAAAACTAAAGAATATGAACGAAGAAAAAGACGTAAAAAAAGACGATGAAATAGTAGAGAAATCGAAAAAAGTAAAAGAGGTAGAAACTCCCGTTAAATCAGGATTAAAATCGAAAGATGAAATTGTTAAAAATTGGTTGCCACGTTATACCGGTAGAACCTTGGATCAATTTGGCGATTATATTCTGTTAACTAATTTCAGTAAATATGTAACCATGTTTTCCGAATGGAACGATAATGCACCGGTTATGGGTTTAGATAAGCCTATGCAAAGCGTTACTGCGAATGGCATTACAATTATCAACTTTGGCATGGGAAGTCCATTAGCAGCAACCATGATGGATTTATTGACGGCCATTAAACCTAAAGCAGTGTTGTTTTTAGGTAAATGTGGTGGTTTGAAGAAGAAAAATCAATTAGGCGATTTAATTTTGCCTATTGCCGCAATTAGGGGAGAGGGTACATCAAATGATTACCTGCCGGCGGAAGTACCTGCATTGCCAGCATTCGCCTTGCAGAAAGCGATTTCTACAACCATACGCGACCATGGTAGGGATTATTGGACCGGAACCTGTTATACCACCAACCGTAGGGTTTGGGAACACGACAAAGAGTTTAAAAAGTACCTGAAAACTTTAAGGGCTATGGCTGTAGATATGGAAACTGCTACAATTTTTACTACGGCCTTTGCAAACAAAATTCCAGCTGGCGCATTGCTTTTAGTTTCCGATCAACCAATGATACCTGAAGGTGTTAAAACCGCCGAAAGCGATAGCAGCGTAACTGAAAAATACGTAGAAACACATTTAAGAATCGGTATTGATTCGTTGAAACAGTTGATTAATAATGGATTGACAGTGAAACATTTGTTGTTTTAGGATGAAATCGTCATCCTGAACTTGTTTCATGATCTTTTTAGCGAATTGGAAAAGATGCTGAAATAATTTCAGCATGACGTATTAAGTTAGAATAATTGACATTCTTAACTCGTCAGGATCTTAATAAGCAAATGATTGAAACAAAAAAAGATCGGCCAATAGCCGATCTTTTTTTGTTTCAGTGAACTTAGTCTCTTATCCTAAATAAGATTTTAAGATTTTACTTCTTGACGTATGACGTAAACGCTGTAAGGCTTTATCCTTAATCTGACGAACACGTTCACGGGTTAAATTAAATTTCTCTCCAATTTCTTCTAGAGAAAGGGGATGGTTAGAACCTAAGCCGAAGAATAAAACGATAATTTCTCTTTCTCTTTCGGTTAAGGTAGATAAAGAACGTTTAATTTCTTCTGATAAAGATTCATTAATCAATGAGCTATCCGTATTTGGCTCGTGGTTTTCCAATACATCTAATAATGTATTTTCTTCACCTTGAACAAATGGAGCATCCATTGATACGTGACGGCCTGAATTACTAAGAGTGTCCGAAATTTTATCCACTGTAGTTTCTAAAATATCAGCAAGTTCTTCAGGAGAAGGCTCACGTTCGTATTCTTGCTCTAATTTAGAGAAAGCTTTACTGATTTTGCTTAACGATCCTACCTGGTTTAAAGGTAAACGTACAATACGGCTTTGCTCGGCAATTGCCTGCAAAATAGATTGACGAATCCACCAAACGGCATAAGAAATGAATTTGAAACCTTTAGTCTCATCAAAACGTTTTGCCGCTTTAATTAAACCTAAGTTACCTTCATTGATTAAATCACCTAAAGTTAAGCCCTGATTTTGATATTGTTTTGCAACAGATACAACGAAACGCAAGTTGGTCTTAGTCAATCGCTCTAATGCAGCCTGATCGCCCTCACGAATCTTCCTTGCTAAAATTACTTCCTCTTCTGCTGTTATTAAATCTACTTTGCCAATTTCGTGTAGGTATTTATCTAATGACTGACTTTCACGGTTGGTAATGGATTGCGTTATCTTGAGTTGTCTCATTTATACGAATTGTGTGCTCTTTAATTATTGAGTGTGCAAAGTTACGAAATTGTATAGCAATCCGAAAGGATAAAATGCTGAAAATGTTACTGTTTGCACAAGTTTTTTACAGTTTTACTTATAGCAAAAATCATTCCAAACAAAATTCTGTCATCGTATGCCTCAATAGCTATATTATAATTGTTTTTCGATTATTATTTATTGTAAATCAATAAATATATTTTGAATTATAATAATTTATTATTTATGTTTGTACTGTAAATGATTGAATAAATATGACGTTTCTTAATTTTTCAACTATTTAAAGCAAATAACAAAAGCCATTATTATTGGGGGTTTTTGATCATGTAGTTTTTGTCAGGTTGTATGTATAAAAATCAAAACAAGAAATCGGCTTAATTATTCAAACAGTAAATAAATCGCGGACATTACATTTTAAACTAGTATGTAATTATGGAAATTAAAATAACAACCAATCAGATTTTGAAAGTATTACAGATACTTTCCTGGATAATTTTTATGGGCTTATGTGTCGAAGCCGGTGGGGTAATTGTTAATACAATTATTACAACGTTTATAAACCCACAGGGTGTGAAGAATTTTTGGGATGGAGCAGATTATTTGTCAAGTGTTTACAAATTTGATCAGGGGTATTTCCTGGTCATTACACTCGTTATGATTATTGTTGCTGTGCTAAAAACAATCATGTTCTATCTAATTGTGAAATTGTTTATCGATAAAAAACTCAGTATTTCTAAGCCTTTCAGTTTAGAATTGAAGCATTTTATTCTGATACAGGTTTTTTTAGCGCTTGGGATAGGTTTTTTTGCCCATTTAGGCTATAATTATACGGTTTGGCTTACAGAGCAAGGGGTTATGGATGCTAATCTCCGATCGTTAAATATGGATGGAGCTGATGTATGGTTCTTTATGGCTGTTGTACTTTTTATAATTGTACAGGTTGTAAACAGAGGAATAGAAATTCAACAAGAAAACGATTTAACGATATAATTATGAAATATAAAATACTTGCAAGAGTGATAAGGGCATTTTTAATGCTTCTTATCTGTTTTGTTTCTTTTACTTGTGTAATGGATCTGGGTTCATATCTTTTTAATACGAAACGTTATATGTCAATACCGGGTGGTGGGGCAATGGGCGATATGGGTGGGCCAGGTACTTATTTACCATTGTCTTTAAGCATTTCCATTCCCGATACTTCCATATGGTACAAAAATGGAAGTTTTGAAACGCGGTCGAAGAGGGTTCATCCTTATTATTATAAATCAGATAGAGAAGTACTAAATAATTCTCCTGTGATCAGGAAGGTTATAAATACTTTAGTAGTCCTCGGTAAAGAAAATGAAATTACTGTTGATAATGGTTTAAGAATGAATGGTCCGGTATTTTTAAAATTTCATTCTAAAAACAATATTTACAATGCATTTTGGTTCTTTTACGCTCAAATTCGTATGTATGCTATAATACTTTTATTGATTCTTTTGATCAAATTAGTTAATATTTATCTCACAGGAGATTTTCTCTGTAAGAGAAGTTTTAAATTAATTTCTTTAATTGGCATATTACTGATTTCTGTAGAGTTTTTTGAATTGATATGCATATTCATAAACGTGAATATTATATCTGCCGTTCGCTTAGAAACAAAGGAATTAATCAGCGGGTTTTCGAATCAAGGTGGAGCTGACCTTCACTTTAATTTTGGGGGACCTGTAAACTTTCAAAACGTCGGAATAGGCATCATCATTATCATCCTGTCCAAAGTTATTAAGGATGCGGTGTTAATTAAACAAGAAAACGATTTAACGATATAAGCCCATGCCCATAATTGTAAATTTAGATGTAATGTTGGCCAGGCGTAAAATGTCGTTAACTGAATTAAGTGAGCGGGTAGGGATTACGATGTCTAATTTATCGATACTTAAAACAGGTAAAGCAAAGGCTGTTCGCTTGGAAACGTTAGAGGCGATTTGTAAGGCTTTAGATTGCCAGCCCGGAGATATTTTGGAATTCCGCGTAGATTAACTTCCGATTCTGACAGGGCAGCGTGGAGCAAAACTTCGGAAGTTTAACGTTGGTTTTTTTTTCCGAAGTACGACAGGCCCGTGTTAAATAAACCTGATAGAACAAAAATATTTTTTGCTGCAGGATCTTCGACTCCGCTCAGACTGACAATCGCAAAAAGATTGCAGTGATAGCAGGGCTTTCGGGGCCGAAAAGAATGGGACCCCTGATTTTCAAAATAATTTTTGGCTACTATGATGTTTTTTTGAAGCGTCCATTTATTAGGCTCTTAAGGTAGGACACCACTCTAAAAGAGGGGAATAAAAAAACCTTCCAGTTTTCACTGAAAGGTTTGTACAATATGATTAAATGCTTTAGTCTTTTTACTTTAAGCTTATTACGCTTGTTCAGCCAATACTTTAGTTACTAAATCAGCTGCTTCTTTTAAAGCGATTGCTGAGTAAACCTGAAGGCCAGACTCATCAATTAATTTTTTAGCTTCTTCGGCATTTGTGCCTTGTAAACGGCAGATAATTGGCACTGGAATGTTACCGATTTCTTTATAAGCATCGATTACACCTTGCGCAACACGGTCGCAACGAACAATACCACCAAAAATGTTGATCAAAATTGCTTTAACGTTAGGGTCTTTCAAAATGATGTTGAAAGCCGCTTTAACCGTTTGTGCATTGGCAGTTCCGCCAACGTCTAAGAAGTTAGCAGGCTCACCACCGGCCAATTTAATAATATCCATGGTAGCCATAGCTAAACCAGCACCGTTAACCATACAACCTACGTTACCATCAAGGTTAACGAAGTTTAGGTTAGAAGCACTTGCTTCAACTTCCATAGGATCTTCTTCTGTAACATCGCGCATTGCTGCATAATCAGGATGACGGAACAAAGCGTTTTCATCCAGATTCACTTTAGCGTCAACTGCAATTACTTTATCATCAGAAGTTTTTAATACCGGATTGATTTCGAACATTGAAGAATCAGTTGCTTCGTAGGCTTTGTATAAAGCGGTTACAAATTTAACCATTTCTTTGTGTGCAGCACCACTAACGCCTAAGTTAAAAGCTACTTTACGTGCCTGGAAGCCTTGTAAGCCAACTTTAGGATCGATTTCTTCTTTGAAAATTAAGTGTGGAGTATGCTCTGCAACTTCTTCGATATCCATACCGCCTTCGGTACTGTACATGATGATGTTACGGCCTTTTGCACGGTCTAACAATACCGAAATGTAGAATTCTTTGGTTTCAGAAGCTCCTGGATAATACACATCCTGAGCAACTAAAATTTTACTCACTAATTTACCTTCAGGGCCGGTTTGAGGAGTAACCAATTGCATACCAATAATATCGGTTGCACGTTGTTTAACTTCTTCAAGGTTTTTGGCTAATTTAACACCACCACCTTTACCGCGACCACCAGCGTGGATTTGCGCTTTAATCACAACCCAGTCAGAATTGTAATCTATTTTCAGTTGCTTAGCAGCCTCAACAGCTTGCTCAGGAGTATCGGCAACTATTCCTTCTTGAACGTTAACACCGAAACTTTTTAATATTTGTTTACCCTGGTATTCGTGAATATTCATTTGCTACAAAATTTGCCCAAAGCTACAATTTCAAACCCTTTAAACAAATAGCAATCGCCGATTTTTTCAGAAAATGAACGTTTTATGTTAATCGGGAAAAGCGATGTGGTACATAAGCCGATTATTGGGGCTCAACCTCAATAAAGAAGCAGATGAAGCTATTCTACAATACTTTTTTTGCTAAATTTTTAATTTCATCTTTAAAGTTCTTATCGAAAACAGCTTTTAAAGACCCTGTTTTTAAGTTGTATGTAAAATATTCAACTTCATCCTTATCATCAAATACTTTATCTCCATTAGTATCCTTTATCAGATCCATTAATATTAAATCATGTTTGTCGTCTATTTTCCAGCTACTTATATCGTAGTTGTTTGGAGATATCCGGATAAATGATTTTCCCTCGAGGTTAGAGAGGTAAAGTTTACCAGGATCTTTGTCTGTTAGTTTTTTATTGCCATCATAGTCCGAATCGGTGATATTATAGTAGATAAACTGATCGGATAAAGTATTTTGATTATTTGGACTATGGTCTGAATGACCAATATTGAAGGAGTTGATAATAACTTTTTCTTTAGTCAATAATTCGCTTTTACCTGAAATAACATTGTGAAAGATGAGGTTCCAATGATTGGAATTCACGTCTCTTTTATAACTTTCATAATCGCCATCATTTAATCTTAATGGATATAGCAGAATATCTGTTTTACTAATGATAATTGGAGAATCGTATTGTATTTTAGGCTGACTTTTCGTTTGAATGTTACTTGTTTCACCCGTAGAAATGGTTTTACTTTCCTCAGTGCAGGATGATGCCAGTATGGTAAAACTTAATAATGTTATTGAGATTGTTTTTTTCATTGTTGTTAATTTTGATTTAGGGGGAATATAGCCAATAAATTTTTATCGGTCTAAGATTGCCGTATTAGGTTGTATTCGGAAACGGCATTATACATTTGTTTTAAAATGTGCTAACTTCCTGCAAATGGTGTTCCGAATATACCAACAGCTAATTCTGCCCAGATAAGGAATAATGCCAGTAAAATAACCACAAGTATTACCGTTCTTAAAATACCGGCTTTTAAATTTCTTAGCACAAGTTCTATTCCTAAACCTGTACTTAGCAATAATGTACCCATCACCGCAAAATCCCTTAAGTCCCACTGTACCTCATTTGTAAATTGCATGGCTATTAAAGGAATGGCTAATATCGATGCTATTACGCTTAAGATAATGATGATTCTTGGTTTGCCTGAATTTAATGTTTCTTGATTTTTCATGATTTTATATTTTAATATACAATTTAAATAGTTAAAAATTAAACCTTTGCTTTCCCCGGTGCGAAATTGCACCGGGAAACTAAACCCAACAAAAGTTTAGCAAAGGCGAGAGGTTAATTGTAATTGTCTGTTAGTAATTTAAGCGGTACCAGTTTTTTGTGATTTTAAAATTATTTTCCTTATAAGAAGATTGAATTTCTTTTTCTAAGCGCTTAATTTCATTCGGATCATCTGTATATACAAATGCTGAATAATGACTTAAAAAGCCACGGTTAATGAAAAACTCTACCATTACCTGATTTTTTTCATTTGTGGATATTGAAATGTCATTTCCTCCATTTGATATTAGTGCGTACTTAAATTCGTCCAGATGATGAACTGATTTGTTAGCATCGTATATTATGCTGCCACTTTTAATCCGTGATATGATTTCTTCTCTTTGTCCTTTTCTGAAATGCCAATCAATTTTTTCAAAATAGTCTTCACTAAAAAGTGAAATAGTACCTAGGCAAACGCCGAAAATTAATGCTGTTATATGGAATTTTGTGGTTATACCTTTTTTAGCTATAATACTGTATAGTAAATATGATGACAGAATAAGTCCAATAAAAAGGTATGGTAGTATAAATACAAAGGACATAAAACCCCCTCCGTAATAATATATAAATGGCCCCTGCAAAATGGATAGAAAAATTATTAGTAGCGCTAGCAGATTCTTTAACATGATTTTATTTATTTAACCCAAAATATTCCGCCGTATTCCAATCCTGTAAATTCCACGATAACCAGTCCGACTTCTTGTAACGTTCTTTGAAATAACCGATTCTTTGGTCCAATTTTCTCATCAGTGTTTCTTCTGGCCGATCTACTTTGGCAACTTCAGAATCGTTATTGGTTGAAGGATGTATTTTTGAACGGTTTTTATCTAAAAATGGGAGCGTCTTTTCTGATAAAGAGGTTAAATAATAAGGGTCTATAGCAACGGCGTCAACATGGTTGAGGTTGTATTTTACGATTAAAACATCCCAGTTAATGGTACTAAAAGCAAGTAATAACGCAAACCAGATGTTCCCGTTTACTTTAAATAGATAAAATATAGTTTTCTGTTTGGCTACCTTTAAATAAACAGTGGCCAAACCAATGATACAGAGAATGGCAAATACCAATACACCGATTCTTTTATGCGTTAAACCATGGAATTCGATATAATAACCATCGCGGATAAATACCGATATAATCAGGATAAAATTTTGAATCATCCAGGTAAAAGCAAGCACCCTTAACGTTTTGCTTTTGCGATAAAAATTTAGATTTCCCCTAAAAAAGTAAAGGATTACAGCCATGGCCATTACGATACTAAAGATTAGTGTATTCGTGCCCTGGTGTAGCTCTCCTGAGAAATTTCCCGAAGGTTTATAACCGAACCAAAGTGTGGTAATATCGATGGCATTTAATAACAGCAATAGAAGGTTAAGGGCAACAAATGAAATTATGCCGACAATATATTCGGTTTTTAAAGCCATTTTTCGTGTTAATAGGTTGCCGCTAAATGTTTCTACAATATTGTACCAGATCGTTTTTTGACCTAATTTCCTCCTGATCCTTACTAATTGTTCCTTGCATGTCAGTTCTGCTTTTTCTAAACTTTTATCAAAAAATGCAAGTAATAAACCTCCTGTTAAAGCTAATCCGAAGCAGAAATGCATGATACGTCCGATGCTTAAATCTTTGAAAAAGAAATGAAGGATATTTTCGAAAAACTGTCCGATGTTCGTTAATACGCTTTCGGCATAGTGTGCAAAAACATTATTTGCTGCAGAATACAAACATGCAAAAAAGATTACGGCAATAACAGGTATAAAAATGTACTTGATTAACTTAAAAACAGGTTTAAGATTAAAATTGCCTATGCTTATTTTACTTAGATGCCGTATTGCATTAAAAGGTACCGTAATCATTTGTAAAATACTGGCAAGAAAAGCGGTGAAAATTGTTCTGATCTGTTGGTTATGGCTAAAACCGATAAATAATAGTAAACTGATGTAATAGGTGGCAACAGATAAATCGGAGTTATTAACCACTACCAGTACCGCTGCCAAAAGATGTGCTAAACCATAAATTTTTAGTTTATTGCTTTTAACTACATCGGGGTTAATAAAAGTAATAGCCAGTAAATAAATACTATAAATAAGCAAATTGAGTGCTAATCTTTCCTGCCAGAAGAGAAAAGTGAACAAGAGGCCACCCAGCAAAACGGAGAGTGATAAGAGGTTGGATTTATTTTTCATTTTGTTTAAGGTTTAAGAATTGAAGTAACTTATAATGAGTAGGTAGATAATGACTAAAGGAATATTTAATAGCATGCAGATGATGGTTGCAACAGTGTTTCTCCAGGAAGTTTGATCACAAATGAGCTCAATTAGAATTATAGCTAACACAAAGAGATTTACAATTGCTGCACCAAGCGTAAAAACAGCTCCTATGATCATGAGAAAAAAAGAGTCTGATATTAAGTTTGTTATTAGCATTAACGTGCCGATAAGTGCAGAATAGTAAGCCAGCCTTTTGCCTAGATAATTCATTTGAGGTGCTAATATTTCTTCCGTTTGCATGTTTTAAAAGTGCTTTGAATTTCAAAGTATATGGTTAAAAAAAAATAGATTATAGTTTTTTGATCATTTTTTCAAGTGCATCTAAATGTGCTTTAAAGGCCTGTTTGCCCAAAGCCGTGATAGAGTAGGTGGTACTGGTTTTTCTGCCGATAAAACCTTTATGTACCTTGATAAATTCTGCCTGCTCTAAAGTATTCAGGTGTGAGGCCAGGTTTCCATCTGTTAATTCGAGCATTTGTTTCAGGTCGTTAAAGCCAATTTCATCGTTTACCACCAGGATAGACATTACGCCCAACCTGATCCGGCTATCGAATATTTTATTTAAATCTGCTATCGGGTTTTTCATCCTTACTGACCTCTCTCATATTTAAAATACATTAAAAGACCATAAACAATGTGCAATACACCAAAGCCAAAAGCCCAGAAAATTAAGCCATAACCTACGTAAAACATGCAGATTAATCCAAGTATTACCTCACAAAGCCCCAGGTAGCGAATGTCACTGTAAGTATATTTACTGGCATTAATAAGTGCCAAACCATAAAAAATTAAACAGCTTGGCGCAACAATAGCATAAGTGTTCGGATGGTTAATCAATAAAGCGATAATAAACAAACCTCCAGCAACCAATGGAACAAATAAATTAATTAAAAGTGCTTTCGAGGTTTTATCCCAAATTGGAAGATTGTTTTTCTGACTTTTTCTATAGGTAAATAAAACGCCGCCAGCTAAAGCAATCACCAAAACAAAAATACCAAGTTTTATAAGGTTAAACTCCAGGTCCATTTCTCCGTCAACACCGTAACCGTAGCCACGTTTGCCGATGAATTTGTTAATTTCATCGTTTGCAAAATAAGCCCCAATTAAAGCGATAACGCCTGCAAAAACACCAGATAAACCGCTCAAAGAAATAAATCTCGATGACCTGTCCATCATTTGTCTGATATCTTTTAAGGCATTTAATTGTTCTTCTTGAGTGCTCATTTTAAAAGTGCTTTGTTTTTCAAAGTTAAATAGAAAATTGATATATGCAAATCTTTTTTTGTTTTTAATTGGTTGATACTAATGGACAGATAGCTCATGGTTAGATGGTTCATAGCCTGGGTGTTTAAAAAATACATTTAATGAATTACCAATAATGAATTTCCAATGGATTATCGCCTGTTGAAATATTGCTAAAGAACTACTCAAATTAGGATGCTAATTAATTTGGAGTAATCAATGACTAAAACCTGGTATACCATTGGCTAATGAACGATTAGACTATTAACCAATAAACCATTGATGATGAACTATTGAACTAACCAACCATTTTATTAAATTTGAAGCATGCTAAAAGCCACTGGAATAAGAAAATCGTACGGAAATCTACAAATTTTAAAAGGCGTAAATTTTGAAGTGCAAAAAGGGGAGATTGTAAGTATTATTGGGCCATCTGGTGCAGGTAAAAGTACTTTATTGCATATTTTAGGAACATTGGATAGACCTGATGTCGGCTCTGTGGAACTAAAAGGCACTGTTGTTAATAGATTGAATGGCGATTTGTTGAGTACTTTCCGCAATCAGAACATCGGTTTTGTATTTCAGTTTCATCATTTACTGCCAGAATTTAGTGCCATTGAAAATATTTGCATTCCGGCATTTATTGCCAAAACCAATAAAAAACAGGCCGAAAGCAGGGCATTAGAACTATTAGATCTGTTCGGACTAAAAGACAGAGCCCAGCATAAGCCCAATCAGCTCTCTGGTGGTGAGCAGCAGCGTGTAGCCATTGCAAGAGCGCTGATCAATAATCCTTCAATTATATTGGCTGATGAACCATCAGGGAATTTAGACTCTGAAAATGCAGCCGGATTACACCAGTTGTTTGTAAGTTTGCGCGATAATTTCCATCAAACCTTTGTAATTGTTACGCACAACGAACACCTTGCAAAAACCAGCGACCGTGTGGTAAGTATGAAGGATGGCTTAATTGTATAAGATCATGATCTGCTCTAACTAGATTCGATCATTCACTCATTTTATCAATCACTCATTTTATCAATCACTAATTTATTCATTCAATCATTACACTTTGAAAATACTGATAACAGGAGGGAACAATGCTAAGGCTTTGAAGCTGATGAAAGCATTTCCCAGTCATTTTGTTTTACTTGCCGATTATGGTGATGTACCGGGGATTATAACTGAAAATTATGCCTTTTCATCGTTAGGTGTATTAAATAAAGACAGTATCGCTCATATCCTATTAAATTTTTGCATTACCGAGGCCATAGATTGTATTATCCCTTTGCACCATTATGAGCTTGAGCCACTGGCTAAATCTGCTGTACTTTTTAGTGAATATGGAATTCAGGTACTATTGCCCAATGCTGATGTAATTGCTGACTATTTAACTGAAGAAAAGGTTACATATCAAAATTTTGTGGTGTTTGTTCACGGTGATCGGATTTTTTCAACTGAAGAGGGTTCTATACCTGCAAATTTATCTCCTAAATTAAACGGAGTATTTGGTTATAACGATGCTGATGATTTAAAACTTTTTACAATTTAATATGGATGCATATCAATACGTTAAGGACAAACAGATCGTAATTTTTGAACTGGATGATGTGCTATTTCCAGAGAAAGATTATTTGTTACAGGTTTATTATCTGTTTGCACAGTTTATAGAATATACCGAGCAGAAAAGTGCGCAGCCTATTATTGAATTTATGCGTGCAGCATACGAAAGCAATGGTACTGAAAAACTTTTTGAGAAAACAGCAGATCAGTTTGCCATTGATATGAAGTACAAACATAATTTTGATCTTCTGCATCAGAATGCCCGTTTACCTTTAAAACTCTTGCTTTATAAAAATATGCTTGAGTTTATGCAAGAACTTGTGGTAGACCGCAAACAAATATTTATTGTAACTGCCAGCAACCCTGAGCAACAACTTAATAAAGTTAAGCAAACAGAGTGGAATGGGCTAGAGCAATACCTTACCGTATATTTTGTTGAGGAGCTAGGCTTAACTAAAGCAGAAATTTTTCAGAACATACTAAACAGCAACAATTTATCGCCTAACCAAGCGTTAGTTGTTGGTGCAAATAAATTTGATGAGCAACAATCTAAATTAATTAATTTGCCGTATATTGTGTCACTAGAAATTTACAGATAAATATGCTTAGAAAATTTATTTCGCAAAATACATTTTTGTGTGCTTTGCTTATTGTGGTTGGATTTACAGTATCGTGTAAAAAATCGAATAATAATCCTGATGCTGATGCCGGTGGTGAATCGAATCTGTTGCAAACACCAACCAGCGATCGGGCACTACTCACTAAAGACTCTATCTTTCTGTACGCCAAACAAACTTATTATTGGAATAAAAGCTTGCCAAGTTACGATAGTTTCAATCCAAGAGCCTTTTCATCCAATGAGAAATTGCTGTATGCAATGACTCAGATTGCAATTAATCCGCAAACAAACAAACCATATGAATATGTAGAACGGTCAACGTCTCCTAAATATTCTTTTATAGATGATGGTTCTGTTGCTGGTCAGTTGGGTGGCGTGAATGGTGATTTTGGATTTTCGGTGTTTTTTGCAGGAGATAACGATTTGAGGATTAAATATGTTTATGCTGCATCACCTGCGGCCGGTCAGGGACTAAAAAGAGGGTATCAGATTACAAAAATTAACGGCAGTTCAGATATTAATACGAGTGATGCCAGTATTAATTATGTGGTAAATGCCATTTTTGGCTCTAGCACAACAGTTGCATTAACAGTTTTAAAACCTGATAACACGACTCAGGATGTTACCGTAACTAGGGCAGAGTATAATGTTAATCCGATTTTATTTAGTAAAACATATACCGTTGGCGCTAAAAAGGTAGGGTATATTGTTTTTAACACATTTACCACAAATTCTACGCCTTTGTTAGATAAGGCTTTTACTCAATTTACTACAGACGGTATTACCGAGCTAATTGTAGATTTAAGGTATAATGGTGGCGGATCGGTACAAACATCAGAAGCCTTTACCAACCTAATTGCGCCTTCTGCCCAAAACGGTAAAGTAATGTATACCACTTACTGGACCCAAACTATGCAAGACAATAAAGCAACTATTCTACAAAATCAGAAGTTTTATGCTACAGGCAGTGATAACGTTACCCGTTTATATTCGTATTTCGATTATCCATTTGTCCCAACCATAGCTGCAAATAACCAGGAGGTTTTTGCTAAACGTGGTTCGCTTAATGGCTTAACAAGGGTTTATTTTATTGTTACCAAAGGTACCGCATCTGCCAGTGAACTTTTAATTAATAATTTGAAACCCGTAATAGATGTTAAATTGGTAGGCAAGAAAACTTACGGAAAACCTGTTGGCTTTTTCTCTATCCGTATAGATAAAAATGATTTATATATTCCACAGTTTGAAACTAAAAACCAATTGAATCAAGGTGGTTATTTTGATGGAATAGCCGTTGATAAAGACATTGCTGATGATGTAACCAAAGATTTTGGAGATACCTCAGAAAAAATGCTGGCTCAGGCTTTATACTATTCTGCTAACGGTAGTTTTTCATCTTTACTTAAGGATAATGCCATTAGTAGCACCTCACCGCTATCTAAAACGCAGGTTGAAGATCTTTCAGGCAAGATGGATCATGAATTTAAGGGCATGGTTGAAACTAGAAAGCTGAAATTTAAGTAATTAGCAATAAATCGTACTAAAAAGGCCGGTTTTGTATTTCAAATCTGGCCCTTTTTATGTGATTATTACATTGTTTGAGTAAATATTGTTGTTTTTTTTATAAAAAATTGATAAGCTTGTTTAACATTAATCGTTAAAGAGATACCATGCCAATAGAAATTGTAGAAAAGGAACATATCAGTTATTTAAACATCATCAATGCAAAAGAAGATCACACTACTGAATTAAAAACAAAACTTGATGAAGCACAACGGCTGGGTAATGAGTTTAAAGCAAAAGCCGTCATTACTTTTAATACTACTATTGGTCCAAAACGTGTAGATACTACAGTTTGGGCTGTTACAGAAAAATACATACAGCTAAAGAATAATATTCATATTCCGTTAAAAAGTTTAATCGATATTGATTTTTAAGCTTGCTTTAAGGAAATAAATCATCCCGCATTTATTTAACCTTAACAGATCATGAGCATGCTCCATAAAATTGCCTTAACTTTTATTAAATCCATCGGTCCGGTAACGGCCAAAAATCTTCTTGCCTATTGTGGAAGCGCCGAAAATGTATTTTCTGCGAGCAAAAAGCAGCTTTTGCAGATTCCGGGTATTGGAGAGAAAACAATTGAAGCTATTCGTAGTACCGATGCTTTGGTAAGGGCCAGGCAAGAATTAGATTTTATTGAAAAACATGGAATAGAAGTATTGTTTTTCTCTGATGAAAAATATCCCAAAAGGTTAAAGAATTGTATCGATTCGCCAATACTGCTTTATGCCAAAGGTACAGTTGATTTTAACCATCAGCGTATCATCAGCATCGTTGGAACCCGCAATGCAACAAGCTACGGGAAAAATCTCTGTAAGGAATTGTGCGAAGTTTTAGTGCCGTACAATGTTTTGATCGTGAGTGGATTGGCTTATGGAATTGATATAACAGCCCATAAAGAATGCTTGGTAAATAATATTCCTACCGTTGGTGTGCTTGGTCATGGCTTAGATCGAATGTATCCAAAAATTCATAAAACAATTGCTCAAAAAATGGTTTTGAATGGAAGCCTGCTCACCGAATTTCCAATCCTTACCAATCCGGATCGGACTAATTTTCCACAAAGAAACCGAATTATTGCAGGGATTGCAGATGCTACCATTGTAGTTGAAGCATCAAAAAAGGGAGGTGCATTAATTACCGCAGAAATCGCAAATTCTTACAATAAAGATGTGTATGCTTTTCCAGGTAGAACAAATGATGTTTTTTCGGAAGGATGTAATTTCCTGATTAAAACCAATAGAGCGGGGTTAATAAATAATGCTCATGATCTGATTTATTACCTGGGTTGGGATGATGAAGTGGGAGAAAAGAAAAAGGAAGCGCAAACTACGTTACACCTTAGCCTAACCCCTAACGAACAGCGGGTTGTTGATGCATTACAAAGCGGCCAACTTTCTATAGATGAGCTTTGCATTCAGCTGAATATTCAGCAAAGTAAACTGGCAATCGTAATCCTTACATTAGAGATGCAGGGGATTATTGTTTCGCTACCGGGAAAAATTTACAAGTTGGGGTAACGAGGACTAGATATTAGATTTCTCCATTCCGTTTCACTACAGTCGAAATGACGAATCTACTTTCGAAATTGCATTCTGCCCAATAATCAATCTATAATGCCTATCATAATTATAGATTATGGAATTAAATTCTTTTAATTTATGATTTTCGAAATTATGTTTCAAATAAAATATAGTTTATAAAATACTTAATGCCATTGCTTAATTTTGCAACATGTGGTACAATAATATTTTAGAAACCATTGGTAACACGCCATTGGTAAAATTAAATACGATAACAAAAGGAGTTCCGGGAACAATTCTGGCGAAAATAGAGACTACTAATCCAGGCAATTCAATTAAAGACCGCATGGCGGTTAAAATGATTGAAGATGCCGAGAAAAGCGGTAAATTAAAACCTGGTGGAACAATTATAGAAGGAACATCCGGAAATACAGGTATGGGCCTGGCTATGGCGGCCATTATTAAAGGTTATAAATGTATTTTTACCACTACAGATAAACAATCGAAAGAAAAAGTTGATGCTTTACGTGCCTTTGGTGCAGAAGTAATCGTTTGTCCTACAAATGTTGAGCCTGAAGATCCCCGTTCTTATTATTCTGTTTCTTCGCGTTTAGAACGCGAGGTTCCAAATTCATGGAAACCTAATCAGTATGATAACTTAGCCAACTCACAGGCTCATTATGAGCAAACTGGTCCTGAGATATGGGAGCAGACAGAAGGAAAAATTACCCATTTGGTAGTTGGTGTGGGTACTGGTGGAACCATTTCCGGAACCGGGAAATATTTAAAAGAGAAGAATCCAAATATTAAAGTCTGGGGAATCGATACATATGGCTCGGTTTTCAAGAAATATAAAGAAACAGGCATATTTGATAAGGATGAAATTTATCCTTACATCACAGAAGGAATTGGCGAAGATTTCCTTCCGGCAAACGTAAATTTTGATGTAATCGACCTATTCGAAAAGGTTACAGATAAAGACGCTGCTTTGATGACACGCGATATTGCCCGCAAAGAGGGTATTTTTGTAGGTAACTCTGCAGGTGCTGCCATTGGCGGATTAATTCAGCTAAAAGATAAACTTAAGCCAGAAGATGTTGTTGTCGTTATTTTTCACGATCACGGCAGCCGATACATGGGTAAAATGTATAATGAAGATTGGTTACGCGAACGCGGATTTTTACAGGATGAAAAATTAACCGCTAAATCTATCCTAGCCAAAAAAGAAAGCACAGAGATTGTAACACTTGATGCACAAAAATCGGTACTTGAGGCCATCAATACCATTAAATCGATGAATATCTCTCAAATTCCGGTAACGCAACAAGGAATGATTGTAGGTAAAATTGCCGAAAGTGATATTTTAAGTGCATTACTTGAAAATCCAGGCTTAAAATCGGCACCGATTTCAGAAATTATGACGGCTACTTTCCCTTTTGTTGATTTGAACACCTCAATTGATAAAATTTCTTCATTGATCAATAAAGAAAACTCGGCTGTATTGGTAGAAGATGAATCTGGAAAGATCGAAATTATCACACAATACGATATTATTAATGCGATATCGGGGTAAAATTCATTTCGGTTTGTGAGGACACAAACCGAGGCATCTGGAATATCGGGGTAATGAAAGACTAATGATGGTTTAATTCCTGCGATCGTCCTCCTGAACTTGTTTCAGGATCTTTATAGCATGACAATTCCCCTTAAAAAGTGACCAAAATAAAAAACGTCCGGGTAATTATTGCCCGGACGTTTTTCTTTATGCTATTTTCGCTTTGGGTTTTACCTTAAACCCTTCACCTCTAAACCTTCTACCTTAGTGGCTCGGCGCATCGGCATTTACACGCTTAATCTGCGCGCCTAAGGCACGTAAACGGGTGTCGATATCCTGATAGCCACGTTCAATCTGTTCGATGTTATAAATGGTCGATTTACCTTCTGCAGATAAAGCTGCAATTAATAATGAAACTCCAGCCCTAATGTCAGGAGAAGTCATGCTGATTCCACGAAGTTTATATTTTTTATCTATACCATTAACGGTTGCGCGGTGTGGGTCGCATAAAATGATTTGAGCCCCCATATCGATCAGTTTATCCACGAAGAATAAACGGCTTTCGAACATTTTTTGGTGGATTAAAACGTTTCCTTTTGCCTGTGTAGCCACAACCAGAACAATACTCAGCAAATCAGGCGTAAAACCTGGCCAGGGAGAATCGGCAATGGTTAAAATTGAACCATCGATAAAAGTATCGATTTCGTAATGTTTTTGAGAAGGAACATAAATGTCATCGCCACGGCGCTCTAATTTAATGCCCAGTTTTCTGAAAACCTCTGGTATTACACCCAGTTCATCGTAACAAACATTTTTAATGGTAATTTCCGACTCTGTCATTGCAGCCATACCGATAAAAGAGCCAATCTCGATCATATCCGGCAGCATTCTGTGCTCAGTTCCACCTAAAACGCTAACGCCTTCAATAGTTAACAGGTTAGAACCAATGCCCGATATTTTTGCCCCCATGCGGTTAAGCATTTTGCAAAGTTGCTGTAAATAGGGTTCGCAGGCCGCATTGTAAATCGTAGTAGTGCCTTTTGCTAAAACAGCCGCCATTACTATGTTTGCGGTTCCGGTTACCGATGCTTCGTCTAATAAAATATATGCACCCTTTAAATTGGTTGCATCTACATTAAAGAAAGCTTTTTTGCTGTCGTAAACGAATTTTGCGCCTAATTTTTCGAAACCTATAAAGTGTGTGTCCAGTCTTCTACGACCAATTTTATCACCACCCGGTTTCGGGATTGCTGCTTTACCAAAACGTGCCAACAACGGCCCAACAATCATAATCGAACCACGTAAACCACCACCTTTAGCTTTAAAAGTATCAGATTCAAAGAAATTCAAATCAATATTTTTAGCTTCAAAGGTATAGGTGTCTTTATTGATGCGCTCAACGGTAACACCTAAATCGCCAAGTAACTCAATCAGCTTGTTAACATCCTTAATATCGGGAATATTACTGATGGTTACTTTCTTTTCGGTAAGCAATACAGCCGATAAAATCTGTAAAGCCTCATTCTTGGCTCCCTGAGGGGTAATTTCGCCTTTTAATTTAATTCCGCCTGTTATTTCAAATGCGTTCATATTTTTTGTATTTAGTATCAGGTATCAAGTAATAGTGTCGGCCTTTAACCTTCCACCTTATGCCTTTTACCCTTCACCTTTAATATTTAGGTTTATTGTTGTTGTTGCGTTGACGGTTATTGTTGTTGTTATTTTGACGGTTTTTTCCGTTGTTGTTATTATTGTTGCTCCTGCCCCGGTTATTGTTGTTGTTATTACTTTGGCGAGGGTTTTGCGCTCTAAATTCTACTTTGGCCAGGTTAACACCTTCATCAAGTGATAACAATCCGCCAGAAAGGTACTTTAAGTCCTTAATAATGGTATCATCACTTACATTATCTTTATTCCAGGTAACGTAAGCCATTTTCATAAAATTTGCGATGCTTTGAACCATTGCCTTTTTAATTTCGGCATTTTCTTCGCGCATGGCTTTTTCGATCAGATTCTCAACGGTTTTACCATAGTGTTTATAGGTAATTCTTTGTTGAGGGTAGGCCAGGGGCGCTGGTTTAATGTAAGCATTTTCGATTAATGGCTTAGGGTAGGGGCTATCTACATCAATCTGGTAGCCAGAAATAATGTGCAGGTGATCCCAAAGTTTATGCTTAAAATCGGCAACATCACGTAAATGTGGTTGCAAAAAACCCATCAGGTCGATAACCGCCTGGGCATATTTATTACGTTCTTCAATGGTGGGTAATTCGCAGATATACTTCACCATATTTTGTACGTTACGGCCATATTCCGATAAAATCAAATGGCTACGCGTAGTATTATAGTCAAAACTCATGTTCAGATAAATTAATGGATAAATTTTCTGGCGATACGAATTATGAAATAACCAGAAGAGTTTAGGTTATGAATTCACCGAAATGTCTATTGCCAGATTTTCGTTTTATATAGTCAAAGTTAATAAAATTATTCGATTTGTGATATGCTTATCTAAATTGTGATAATTAAGTGGGTGATTTTTATTGAAAATGTTCGTTCAGTAGTTCTTGGCTTCTTCAGTCCCGTTATTCGCTATAGCCCCGATAAAGGATCGGGGGCTGCCGCTGCTACCGGGTTTATTTAACTGTGGATTGTGCTTGTCGGGAGAAGCCTTCCATCGCCAATTAGCTAAAGCTGTTTTAAGTATTTATGCAGTTGGCTGAAGCCAAACTGTAATGAATTTAAGCCTTAATGTTCTTAATCTCTTAATGGTAAAAAGCCTTAAACTTCGTCACTATTCTTCGGGTAATCAAAAAACACCAGTTCTCCTGTTCCTTTGCTTACCATTTGCCACGAATCAAAAGGAAAAGAAATTAATACCATGCCTGCAGTAGGAATGTTGTAAATATCGGCATCGCATAATTCGTTCGCAAAATCTGTAAAACCTGGGTTATGACCAAACATTACTACATGGTCTGCGCCATTATTTAATCCGTTAAGCACTTTAAGCAGGGCTCTGGTATTGGCCTCGTAAATAGATTCTTCAAATTGGATATGGTCTATATTGTAGGCTTCTGCGAAGTATTTAGCTGTAGATTTGGCTCTTTTCGCCGGACTACTTACAATCAGATCTAATTTGAAGCCTTTATTAATCAATCTTTCTGCCATTTCCGGTGCATTTTCTTTGCCACGTTTATTTAGCGGTCGGTCGAAATCTTTTAAATCTAAATTTCCCCAGTCCGATTTACCGTGACGAACCAAAAGTAATTGCTTAGCCATTTAATTTCTCTTTAATTTTATCTACAATTGTTTCAGGCTTAATTAAGTCTATACAGTTTTCAACACCGCAAAGGCAGGGTTTGTTTCCATAAATAGAATTTGGCCTGTTAGGGTGATCAATCTGGATGCAATCGCTTTCCTGTTGTCCGTAACCCAAAAAGCCGGCATATGGATGTGTTGGTCCCCAAATAGACACAACGGGTATACCAACAAGTGATGCCATGTGCATGCCGGATGAATCCATACTTAACATTAAATCCAAGTTTGAAATAATGGCAAGTTCTTCCGTTAAGTTAAAATTACCGATTAAATTATGGGCGTTTTTATACGTTTTCGCCCATTTTTCGCCTACTGCTTGTTCTGTTTTACCACCACCAAATATGAAAAGTTCATAACCTAATCCGCTTAATGTGGCAATTACAGCTTCCATTTTTTCTAAAGCATATACTTTATAAACATGTTGCGCAAAAGGGGAGATGCCTATTTTTTTTGTTGCCTTATTAACAAATAAATCTTGCGCATTGGCTGGAATTTCCTGCGGAGATTTAGCTAGTTTATGATTTAACTTAACACTAAATCCCAATTCGCGGAAAACATCAGCATAACGCTCTACCGTTTGACGGAGGGGCTTAAAAACTTTATTCGTAGTACGTGTTAATGCTTTTTTTTCTGCCCTTCCTTTATCTATCCGTTTAATTTTTGTTCCGGTTAAACGAAAAAAAGTAGAAATTGCCCTGCTCCTCAAATTATCGTGCAGGTCGGCTATTGCATTTGGTTTATAACTGCGAAGTTCCTGATAGAGTTTGTATAAACCATCAATTCCTTTATGAACGGTTTTAGGCTGAATAGGATGGAAAATCAGGTTTGGAATGCCATCAAAAAATGGCTTAAAGGCAGGTCTGCTCACCATGATGAGCGCTGTATTGGGGTTTTGCTCTGAAAATTCGCGTAAAACAGAGGCTGCCATGGCCACATCGCCCATTGCCGAAAAGCGTAAAACGATAATTTTTTGGGTTGCGGCCATATATTGTTTACCACAAAGGCACAAAATTACCAAGGTTATTCTTTGTGTTCTTCGTGTCTTGGTGGTTGATTAATTTATGCTTTATTATACAACACCGGATTTAAACTAGGGTCGTTGTACATTTTCATTTGTTTATATACTTTCATGTATTTTTTGCCTGCCTCAATATCTGCCAATAATTCATCAATACTGGTTGAAAGATCTTCGCGTTGCGATAACAGTACATTTAATTTCGTCTGGCATTGTGCTCGGTGTTCAACGGAGGCACTTTCGCGTTCAGCCTCTTCCTGCATGTGGTAAATTTTTAGTGCCAGGATGGAAAGCCTGTCTATCGCCCATGCAGGGCTTTCTGTATTGATTTTAGCATCAGGCAAAGCCGAAATTCCCTGATAAAGATTTAAGAAATAACCATCAATAAACTCAACCATATCGGTACGTACCTGGTTTTGTGCATCAATACGTCTTTTCCAGCTCAAACCTTCAACAGGATCAATCTGAGGGTTACGCACCACATCTTCCATATGCCATTGTGCCGTATCAATCCAGTTTTTAACGTAAAAAAGATGCTCTAAACTTTCGGCATCATATGGGTTTTCAACCGGATGGTCAATATCATCAAACTTATGGTAGTCTGTAATTACTTGATTAAATATGCGGTTGGCAATTTCACTTATCATGGGGCAAAGATATTAAATAGATTGATTTTTTCCTGACGGGTTGATTACACAGATTTAGAGATTCCACCGATTTATTTGCGAGATTTAAAACAAGATGACTTCGGGCATGGTTTTCCTAAACCCTAAACCCTAAACCCTAAACCCTAAACCCTAAACCCTAAACCTTTCTACTATTAAAATACGCTGTTATCTCCTCCAAAGAAAAAGCATTCAAACATTTATCAGCACTTAAACCACCTTTGCGGGCAACCAGAATACCATAATGCATATCATGGAAACCTTCGGTTCTGTGAGCATCTGGATTTACAGAAAGCAATACACCTTTTTCTAAAGCATAACGGTGCCAGCGCCAGTCTAAATCCAAACGTAAGGGATTCGCATTAATTTCGATTACTACTTTATTTGCTGCACAGGCATCAATAATTTTTTTATAATCTATAGGGTATCCGGCTCTGCTTAACAATAAACGACCAGTTGGGTGTCCTAAAATGGTAGTGTATGGATTTTCAATAGCTTTTAGCAAACGTGCAGTTGCCTTGGCTTCGTCCATGCGTAAATTGCTGTGTACAGAAGCCACTACAAAATCGAATGTTTTTAAAATATCATCCGAATAATCCAATGAGCCATCACTTAAAATATCGCTCTCAATACCTTTGAAGATTTTAAAGGGAGCGAGTTTTTTATTTAGTTCGTCAATTTCCTGGTGTTGACCAAAAACACGTTGCTCGTTTAGGCCTTTTGCATAAACAGCGGTTTTAGAGTGATCGCATATCCCTAAATACTGAAGATTTAAGTTTTCTTTACAATATACAGCCATTTGCTCCAGGGTGTGTACGCCATCGCTCCAGGTAGAGTGGTTGTGCAAACTGCCTTTTAAATCTTCATATTGAATTAAGGTAGGGAGTTTATCAGCTTTCGCCAGTTCAATTTCATCAAAATCTTCACGAAGTTCAGGAACGATGAAAGATAAACCTGCTTTGCTGTAAATTTCTTCTTCACTTGTAAAAGGACCATTGCCTGCTAATGCTAAAACCTGCTCTACATGTTCGGCATTTCCTGTGCGTTTGAACCATTGTAAATAAAATTCAGCTTTTTCAACTACATAAATTTTTATCCTGAAACCAGCTTCAGTAGTGCAGATGAAAGAATTTTCTGCTTCAATCAACGAGAGTGCTTCGAAAGCAGGTAAGTTTTGTTTAAGGGCATCAATTTGTTCCGCACCGATCACAATTTCCAGTTCATCGATAATCTCACAGGCGCGACGGTACTGACCGGTGAAGCCCAAAATGGCACTGTTGTCAATTTTTCCAGTCCAATCAGCAAGCTGTGTAAATAAAGTTTTGGCAAAACCTTCAACCTGCGCGTATAAAAACCGTCCGTTGGCCGCGAGTTTAAATTCGATCGCATTCTTAATTTCTTCCTGGGTTTTTAAACCGAAACCTTTGGCTTCAATTAAGCGGTTTTCGTTGCAGGCATAATACAATTCACCTATACTTTCTATACCCAAGGTACGCCAGATAATGAATATTTTTTTTGGTCCAATGCCTTTTATGGCCAGCATCTCTACTACACCTTCTGGTGTTTTCTCTAGAATTTCGTTAAGCTCTTTTAGTTCTCCTGTTTGGAGAAGTTCAATAATTTTGGAAGCCAGTCCTTTACCAATACCTTCAATTTTATCCAGCTCATCTAAAGGTTTATCCTTTAAAGCAAAGGGTAATTTATCTACCTTAAAATAGGCATTTGCAACAGATTTAATTTTGAAAGGATTTTCTTCGTGCAGTTCCATAAGCTGCGATAAAAGGCGTAAGGTGCGGGCGATGGTCTTATTTTCCATAAACGGTAAAATTAGGAAATAATGCCTCAAATCCCTCTTGTGCTCATAAAATTAAAACACAAATTTATTAAAGCGTTGTTTTACAATCATGAAATCTATAAAATTTGCCCTCTTGGGATTAAGTATGAGCGTAGCCGCTTGTCAATCTACCAGTAAAACAGATCACAATACCGATTCATTAAGTAATTTAGCATCAGCCCCAATGCAAAGTGTTGATGAGCGCTTCCTGATTGTCGCTGGTCGGTCAGTTGGAGAAATTGCACTTGGAGAAGATATGGAAGAGGTAGGTAGAAAATTAGGAAGGCCAAATGCCGGTGATGCCGCAATGGGGAAAGCCTGGGGGATTTGGTACAGTAACGATTCTACCGCGAAACACCGTAACGAAATTGCTGTATATTCTTCTTATCGGGATACGAGCATGCGTGTAAAAGATGTAAAACAGATTAGAATTACCTCCAATAAATTTAAAACAAAAGATGGCCTGACAACTGGGAGCACTTTGGAAGATGCGAAATTGAAGTTCCCAACCATTGAAAAACTTTCTGCCTATTTAAATGAAGATAAAGATACCGTTACGGTTTACGATGCCAAAAAAGATGGAATTGGCTTTGAATTTTTAAAAGGGAAAAGTATTTCCTTAACTGTTCATCAGGTGAATATTCCGGTTAATGCGACTTATCTTACTTTGCATCCCGAATGGAAAGTGATAGAGTAGGAAAGACGTGAGATCGGAGATTTTAGATGTGAGATGAATAATTTCATATAAACCTCGCAGGTTTTTAAACGCTTCAGCCTTCAAAACCTGCGGGGTTAATTATTATTTAATTACTGCTTCGAACGGCATTCTGGCCTGAATGCCAGAGCTTGCAATTACCTTTTTCATTTGTTGGTAAAGCATATAGTTATCGCCAAGTTCTTGTTTGGTGTAATAGGTTTTAATCCTGTCTGTACCCTCATCCATTAATGATTTCCATGGATCAATTACATCTGGATATTCTACAACCTTATAACTCTTTAATTTAGCCTTTTTAGCGGCAGCCTTAATGGCATCGTTAAAACTTCCTATTCGATCAGCTAAACCAATTTGAACGGCATCTGTACCGATCCAAACGTGGCCACCGCCGATGCTATCGATATATGCTTTGCTTTTCTTTCTGCCATCGGCCACACGGCTTACAAAACCGCTGTAAATTCTGTTTAGTTCATTTTGGATGATGAATCTTTCTCCTGCAGTCATAGGGCGGTTAGTGGTCATAATATCGGCGTATTTACCAGTTTTAACGCCATCAAATGTAATTCCCAGTTTGTTGGTCATTAAATTTTGGAAGTTCGGGATAATACCGAATACACCGATTGAGCCTGTAATGGTATTCGGTTGCACAAAGATACTGTCGGCAGCGCAACCAATGTAATAACCGCCTGATGCGGCAACATCGCCAAACGATGCAATAACTGGTTTTTCTTTTCTGGTTAATACAATTTCTCTCCAGATCACGTCTGAAGCCAAGGCGCTACCGCCAGGAGAGTTTACACGTAAAACCACCGCTTTAATGTTATCATCTAAGCGTGCTTTTCTAATTGCCCTGGAAATACGTTCCGAACCGATCTGGTTATCAGAACCTTCGCCGCCACTAATTTCGCCGTTGGCATAAATTACGGCCACTTTATCTTTTCCTTCGCCAGTATCTGTATTGTTTTTGGCATAATCGTTAATCGTAACCGAGCGGATATTTTCACCCCTGGTTCTTCCAGATAATCCCTTCAGTTCTTCTAAAATCTGATCTTTATATTTCAGGGCATCGATCATTTTAAAGTTTACGGCATCTTGTGGTTGCTGTACTTTGTAATTATCGGCAATGTTATAAAGACTATCTTTTTGGATATTTCTGCTTTGTGCAATATCGGTCAGGAAGGTATTGTACAATCCGCCAACATAAGCTGTAACTTGTTTGCGGTTATAATCGCTCATTTTATCTAAAATAAAAGGCTCTACAGCACTTTTATAGTTTCCTACACGGATGACCTGCATTTCTACACCAACTTTTTCTAAAGTTCCTTTAAAGAAAGTTAATTCAGAGCTAAATCCTTTAAATTCTAAAGCACCTTCGGGATTTAAATATACTTTATCGGCCACTGAAGCTAAATAATAAGCACCTTGTGTATACACTTCGCTGTATGCAATAATTTTTTTGTGAGATTTTTTGAAATCGATCAACGCATTCCTAACCTCGCGCAAAGTAGCAAAACCTGCGGTCGGACTGCTCACATTCAGGTAAATACATTTGATATTATCATCTGTTTTGGCTTTTTGTACTGCTTTTAAAAAATCGTTTAAGCCAATCCCATCTTTTTCTTCACCACCAACAATTGGCAGGTTTCCGAATGGGTTTTTGGGTGTACGTTCTGTAATGGCCTGGTCTAGATTTAGGAATAGTACCGAATTGTTAGACACAACAACGGTTTTGTCGCTATCAATAGAAGATATTAAACCCACAACAACTACGAAGCAGATTACAAATACAATTACTATTGATATGAAAAAGCCCAGCATAGAGGCAAATAAATACTTAAAGAATTCTCTCATTTAAATGTTTTAATTTTGTGTTGTAAAGATATAAAAATACATGATGCTTAATAAAGCTTTAGAGTACAGCACGGCTTATTTGTTACTGGGTGGGAATTTAGGCAATAGGGAGGCGAATTTGAAAAGAGCAATCGAACTGGTGAACGATAAAATTGGTAATGTGATAGCCATCTCATCTCTTTATGAAACCGCTGCATGGGGTAAAACCAACCAACCTGCTTTTTTAAATCAGGCTGTAAGTTTACAAACCCGTTTAACGGCACTCGAAGTTTTAGAACGTGCATTAGGTATCGAACAGGAATTGGGCAGGGTAAGGAAAGATAAATGGGGAGAACGGTTAATTGATATCGATCTGATCCTTTTTGGAAATGAAATTATCAATATTCCGGATAAACTTCAGGTACCTCACCCCCATATGCAGGATAGAAAATTTGTAATGGAACCTTTGGCTGAAATTGCACCAGAGGTGGTACACCCTGTACTGGGAGAAACGATTTTGTCCATCTGTCACAATATCGAAGATCCGCTCGAGGTTAAAAAGCTGTAGCACATTAACCTTTCGTTTTCGCAGAAAAGGAACACAGATTTTAAAGGATTAATCTAACGCGTATTGATCTGCGATTTTAATCTTCTTAATCTGCGGGAAAAACTTAATTATATTTTATGATTAGCCGTAGTGCCCCTAAAATGTAATACTGATAAAGCAATATACAGTACCAGGACAAAAGGAATTGCTGCAAATTTTAGAAAAGCAATTAATATAGCCGATAGGATAAGGAAGATAAATTTAATTTTATTTTTCGCCCAGCTTAAATCGCTGAATTTTAAAGAGAATATTTTTATTTCGCTCACCAGTAAAAAACATGTAATTGCTGTAATGGCAATCAGTAAAATGCTGGAAGCAATAACCTGAGGATAATCGTTGGCAATAAAAGGCAGAGAACAGATAAACAAAGTATTCATAGGCGTATTCAAACCAATAAAATCTTCTGTTTGCCTTGTATCATTATTAAATTTGGCTAGTCTAAGTGCCGAAAAAATAGTAATGATAAATCCAAGATAAGGAAGATATTCAGATGAATAATCGCTGGCCTTTAATAAGTGAAACATAATTACCCCTGGTAAGAACCCAAAACTTACCATATCTGCCAAAGAATCAAGATCTTTTCCAATTGCCGATTTTACATTTAATAAACGCGCAACCATACCATCAAAAAAATCGAAAATTCCGGAGAAAATAACAAAATAGGCTGCAGTTTCTAAATTGCCTTTAAATGCAAAAACGATTCCGATACAACCTGAAAAAAGGTTTGCACAGGTAATCGCATTAGGGAAATGTTTTTTCATACGGTTGGAAGGCTGGAGGGTTGGAAGGTTGGAAGGTCGCTGGGAAAACCCTTATACCCTCAACCTTCCAGCCCTTAACCTTAATTTAGCTGTTCATCGAAATTAAGAACTCTTCGTTACTTTTTGTTCCTTTTATTTGAGATTGAACAAATTCCATCGCCTCTTGACTGTTCATATCGGCAAGGTGGTTACGTAAAATCCATACACGTTGTAAAATATCTCTATCTAACAATAAATCATCGCGACGGGTACTTGAAGCCGTAATATCAATTGCAGGGAAGATACGTTTGTTAGATAACTTACGATCTAATTGTAACTCCATGTTACCTGTACCTTTAAATTCTTCGAAGATAACTTCATCCATTTTAGAACCTGTATCGGTTAATGCGGTAGCTAAAATGGTCAATGAACCACCATTTTCAATATTACGTGCTGCACCGAAGAAACGTTTTGGCTTGTGTAATGCGTTTGCATCAACACCACCTGATAATATCTTACCTGATGCCGGTGCTGTTGTATTGTAAGCTCTGGCCAAACGTGTAATCGAATCTAAAAGGATTACCACATCATGTCCGCTTTCTACCAAACGTTTCGATTTCTCTAAAACAATATTGGCAATTTTAACGTGGCGCTCGGCCGGTTCATCAAAAGTAGAGGCAATTACCTCTGCTCTTACACTACGGGCCATATCGGTAACCTCTTCAGGACGTTCATCAATTAATAAGATAATTAAATAAACTTCCGGGTGGTTTTTGGCAATCGCGTTGGCAACCTCTTTAAGCAGGTTGGTTTTACCTGTTTTTGGCTGTGCTACAATTAAACCACGCTGTCCTTTACCAATTGGTGTGAATAAATCCATAATACGGGTAGAGTAATTGCTGTTATCCGTAAATAAATTTAATTTTTCTGTTGGAAAAAGTGGAGTCAAATAGTCGAAAGGAACACGGTCGCGAACCTCAGCAGGAATTCTGCCGTTAATGGTTTCTACGCGAACCAGTGGGAAATATTTTTCACCTTCTTTTGGCGGACGGATGCTACCTTTTACAGTATCACCGGTTTTCAAGCCAAAAAGTTTTATCTGAGACTGCGATACATAAATATCATCAGGAGAAGTTAAATAGTTGTAATCTGCTGAGCGTAAGAAACCGTAACCATCAGGCATAATTTCTAAAACACCCTCATTTGTAATTACGTTATCGAAATCTAAGTTAGAGTAACTGTTTTCGTTTTTGTGGTGATTGCCACCGCCCGGTTGTTTTTGCTGGCGGTTTTCGTCACGCTGCGGTTTTTCCTGCTTTTCTTTAGGCTCTTGTTTTTGTTTCGGAGCTACCGGCAGTACTTCTGCACTTTCTTCTATTAAAGCTGAGATTGGTTTTACACTTTCTTCAGATTCGATAATTCTGTCTGGTTGTCTTTCTGGCTGTTGTTGATGCTGAGGCTCGTCAAATAACGTTACAGCATCTCTTCTTCTTTCAATTGGCGCTGCGGGCTCATCTTTCGTTAACCTTGCTCTTTTTTTAACAGGCTTGTCAGCCGGAGTAGCTGGTTTTTCAGCTGCCACTGTAGAAGCGGCGGCTGCAGCTGCCGCAACTTTTGGTGCTTTTGTAGCTTTGGTTTTAGGCGCAGGAGTAGCTGCAATAGGTTCGATTTCGCTATAAGGATCTGCACCAGCTTTAGCAGCATTTATAATTTCTTGTTGGTGTAAAAGTACTTCAACAAGGTCGATTTTTCTTAGGGAGTCGGCACCTTCAATGCCATAGCTTTTTGCTAGCTCACGTAATTCTGTTGTGAGCTTATCATTTAATTCTGTTTTACTAAACATTCTAAATATATATGTTTCAAGAAATTTTTCATTTGTTTATAACGGATGTTTTCTGTTATAAATCTACACAGGCTTAAATATATTTGTGTTAGTGTAGGCCCGGCAGTTTCATTGTGTATAAATTCTTAAGGCTATAAAACATTAAATGAGTTCATTATGGAAAATGCTCAAATTGTTTCATAATTGTTTACAAGCTGAATAAAAAGCAAAATGTGCTTTTAAAAAATGGTAACAAAAAACAAGTCTTGATAAATTTTTCTGGGATATTCAGATAAACGGTTGAGAAATTATGTTGCAATTGTATGTATTTGAAACGTAATCTGCAAGCAAAAGTTTAAAATGTTTATAAAAATAATTAATGTGAGCATTATTTTGTCGCTCAGAAAACTTAAAAATCTTCATATTTGCAGCAAATAAGCCCATATATGACAAAGCAACAACTTTTCGAGCAGATACAAAAAAAACGTTCATTTTTATGTGTCGGATTAGATTCTTCGTTAGATAAGATACCAAAACACTTATTGAAGTATGAAAATCCAATTCTGGAATTCAATAAACAGATTATTGATGCCACAAAAGATTTATGTGTAGCTTATAAACCCAATACTGCTTTTTATGAGTGTTATGGGAAGAAGGGATGGGAAACTTTGATCGAAACCTGGAAATATATTCCTCAGGATATTTTTTCTATTGCCGATGCTAAACGCGGCGATATTGGCAATACTTCTGCCATGTACGCCGAAACGTTTTTCAATGCTGCATCATCAGATATGAGTTTCGATTCGGTTACCGTAGCACCATATATGGGGAGCGATTCGGTAACACCGTTTTTAACTTTTAAAGATAAGTGGGTAATTCTTTTGGCCTTAACCTCGAATGCTGGCCATGCAGATTTTCAATTGCAGGAAATTGGCGAAGATAAACTTTTCGAAAAAGTACTTAAAACATCGCAAACCTGGGCTACAGATGAACAGATGATGTATGTAGTAGGAGCAACCCGTGGCGCCGCTTTTGGTGATGTACGTAAATTAGCGCCAAATCACTTTCTTTTAGTACCGGGTGTTGGCGCACAGGGAGGAGATTTGAATGAAGTGTGCAAGTATGGCCTAAATTCACAATGCGGATTGCTGATTAATTCTTCGAGAGGCATTATTTATGCCAGCCAGGGAGAAGATTTTGCAGAAAAGGCCAGGGAAGAAGCGCTGAAACTTCAAAAAGAAATGGAGCAGATCCTAGTTAACGCTGATCTTGTTTAGGTAAATAGTTTTTGCTTTAACCACCGAGGCCACAAAGAAAGTTACCTGTTTTCAAATGAATGCCGCTTGGTTAAAACTTTGTGCCCCTTTGCGCCAAACTTGGTGCTCTTTGTGGTTAAAAAATGCTCATGAAATCAAAAATAGACTTAAAACTTATACTCGCCCTATTTGGCGTGGCCTTGATATGGGGTACAACATATTTAGGAATAAGGGTTGCAGTAGAAAGCATTCCGGCCTGGTATGTAACGGCCATTCGCCAATCTGTTGCTTCGATAATTATATTGGTTCTGTTAATTAAACAGAATGAATTAAAATGGATTGGATGGCCGAGCTTTAAACGACAGATCTTATTGTCTATTTTAATGGTGGTAATTGCCAATGGCATGACAACCGTTGCCGAAAAGACTATTCCAAGTGGATTGGCTTCTTTAATTAATGCCACTTCTCCCTTGCTCGTATTTCTCGGATGTGTATTCCTGGGGATTCAAAAGGCCAGTTTAAAGGGATTTATTGGCGTTTTTATCGGTTTTTTAGGTATTGTTTTTATTTTTAGAGATGGCTTGAATGATTTGCTTGAACCAGGTTACCGGAATGGGATTTTATCATTGATAATTGCCGTTTCAGGTTGGACAATAGGCACCATTTATTCGAAGAAACACAGTGGTAAGCCTCAATATATTTTCTTAAATCTATTTTACCAGTTTGTGTTTTCGGCTATTATTCAGCTGGGCTTAGCAATGGTGTTTTCTGGCAAGGCCGATGTAAATTCCTGGAAAACAGAAAGCATATTTGCCACAGTTTATTTAGCTGTTTTCGGGTCTGTTTTGGGTTATTTCTGCTATCATTATGCCCTGAAAAAGGTTTCAGCATCCGAAGTTTCTATCTTAACTTACTTCAATACCATTATTGCCATATTTTTAGGCTGGTTAATTTTAAATGAAAAGGTAGGTATTGACTTAGTAGTTGCAACCGTTTTAATTATTGCAGGGGTTTTTATTACCAATTATAAAAAGAAAGCCGAAGTTAAAGCAACTTAACCTTAAGCTATGTATTGTAATTAAGACTACAGCATGAATTTTAGGTGACAAAATATGTAATTTTTTATAACTTTTCAGAATAATTCATTACCTTGAAAAATGAATTTTCCAGAAGATTTTCTTCATTATGTATGGCAATTCAGGTCGTTTGATTATAGCGGGCTGCAAACTACCGCTGGAGAAAACTTGAAAATTATCAATCCAGGCTTGCTAAATAAAAATGCTGGTCCTGATTTTTTTAACGCGAAAATCGAAATTGGCAATACCACATGGGCTGGTAATGTAGAAATTCATCTCAGGTCGTCAGATTGGTTAAAACACAATCATCAGATTAATCCCGCCTACGAAAATGTAATCCTACATATTGTTTATGAACATGATGCGGAAATAAAAAGAATAGACAATACTGTTTTGCCCGTTTTGGAATTAAAACACCGTATCTCTGCCGATCTTATCAAAAAATACGAAAACCTATTTCTCACACTAACTGATTTTCCTTGCATTGCACAAATTGGAACAGTAGATCAATTAATTGTCGATTCTTTTTTATCACGAACCTTAATAGAGCGTTTCGAGCAAAAAACGAAAGCCGTTACTGAAACCTTAAATGAATTGAATGGAAATTGGGATGAGACTTTCTACCGTTTTCTGGCGCGTAATTTTGGATTCAAAATAAATGCTTTACCTTTCGAGTTATTTGCCAAAGCCGTTTCGCAGCACATTTATGCCAAGCATAAAAATAACCCCAACCAAATTGAAGCGCTGGTTTTTGGTGCCGCTGGTTTTTTAAACGATCAGTTTGAAGAAGAATATCCTAAAAAACTAAAGGCTGAATTCCAGTTTCTTCGAAAGAAATATAATATAAAACCTGTGGAAGTTTCGATGTGGAAATTTATGCGGATGAGGCCGCAAAACTTTCCTACGATCAGATTGGCGCAATTTGCAGCGTTAATTGTAAAAGCCAATCATCTTTTTTCTAAAATTATGGAGATCAAAGATATCGCTCAATTGCATGTTTTATTTGAAAACCTACCGGTAAACGATTACTGGAAAACACATTATCATTTTAAAAAAGAAACTTCTGGTGTAAATACACAGATTGGGAAAACATCCATTGATAATGTTTTGTTAAATACCGTGGCTTTGTTTTTATTCGCGTATGGTAAACACACGGCTACACAATACTATATTAGCAGGGCGATAAAATTGTTGGAGCGTTTGCCCGCTGAGCAAAATGCAATTACAGATAAATTTACCGGAGCAGGAGTGAAGATGGATCATGCATTTGCTTCGCAAGGAATTTTGCAGCTGAAAAAGCAATACTGCGATGAGAAAAAATGTCTATATTGTGGTATTGGAATAAAAATTTTAAAGCAAGCCTAACCAGATGCTGATTTCAAACAAAACTTTCTACCCTATAATCTGTTTTTAAATTATGGAATTTCCACACGAGCTAAAAGAACTATATCCTAATCAGATTATTGAGGTTAGGGGTAATGCCGATGCCTTAACTGTTATTTTAAACAAAGATGTCGATATCCATAAATTTAAGGCAGAACTGATCAAAAAGTTTTCAGGACTGGAAGAACAACAAACGCTTTTTATTAAACACGAGGATAAACAGGATTTCGAAAAATTGGTTTTGGAATAATCTAGATCGGATATGTTATTGAAAATTTAACCGATTATTATTGCTAAATTAGAGTTTGGAAATCAAATCATGATTTCGGTTTTCAATAATTTTATCTTGTGGTATTGTTATTAAGATTTTTAAAATAAGCTTAAAATGTTCCAGAGAATTATAACCTATTTTGAACAACAGAGTTTTGGCGTTTCTACTTATTTGGCTAACAAGTTGAACATGAGCACAGCTAAAGTGCGTTTGTTTTTTATTTATTCGTCGTTTTTAGCGGTGGGTTTTCCAATATTGTTCTATTTTTTGGCAGCCGTTGTGCTCGATATCAGAACGTATATGAAAAGAATGCGGTCGAGGATATGGGAATAGTCCAGTAGGCAGTTAACAGTATCCAGTTAACAGTTAAATCAACTGAAAATTGTGAACTACAAACTGAAAACTGTTCAGTAGGCAATTGACAGTATCCAGTTTGCAATTGATTAAACTGAGAACTGAAAACTTCCAATTGAAAACTGTTTAGTCATCGTCTCTTAAAATCTCTGCAATTTCGTTAAATCCTTTTTCTGCGGCTAAATCTGCTGGTAGTTTTCCGCCCTCCATGCGTAAAGAAACTTCGGCACCGTGTTCTAACAATAAAATAATCAATTCTATGTTTCCCAATTGTGCAGCGGTATGTAAGGGTGCGAGGCCTGCCTTCTGACAAACATTCGGATATGCGCCCGCATCTAACAGCATTTTAGTGATATTGAAATTATTAGCTGCAACTGCCGAGTGGATCGGAAATACATTAAATCCATTTTTTGATGGCAGGTTAACATCCGCACCTTTCAAAACTAAAAAACGGGCAAGATCTTCATGGCCGAAATAACAGGCTAAGCCTAGCGGTGTAAATCCATCTTCCGAAAATTCGTTAATACTATTAGGACTTTGAAATATTAATTGCGATGCTGCATCGAATTTGCCTACTGCGCAAGCTTCAAACAAGGTTAGGTCATCTGCAAATTCAGCAATTAAATCAGCGATTTCCTGTTTTTTATAATAACAGGCTAATAACAATGGCGAAATGTGATGAGAAGTATCAATATTTGCCAATTTTGGATTTTCAACCAAAATTTCTTTTACTGCTTGTAAATTTCCAGCCTCAATTTGCTCTTCGAGTTGCGCTATGCCCATAATATTGTTTCAAAAATCGCTTTAAATTAACTAAAATTAAGGAATTGTAAACTTTAATGCTTAAATATATATAGTGTAAGGCAAATTAGCAAAAATCAAAGCTTCAAGGTGCTTTAAAATAACCATCAGCCAAAAATTGTCAATTACTAATTAATATGGGCGTTACCCAAGCTGCGCAAGGGTCGGGCTTTGCAGGGCTGCGCTTCGCTCCGGTACCGATGAAGGATCGATACTAAACCCTTACAATCCCTAACGCAAACCTCACAGGTTTAATTAGCAACTAATCTTAAAGCCTAAGCATTACAGACCTGAATTAAATAAACCTGATAGAACGATCCCGACGTAAAGAAGTCGGGAGAAATGATAGCAGGACTGCTATAACCGAAATACACAGCGCCCTGCTTTCAAAATAATATGAACCACCTCAGTCACCTGAGTTTATTTAAGCATTGGTTAGTCTTACACGCTCTGGTTTTGAATGTCTTTAAATAAAAAATCCCGTTTAACCTCTCCAGGCAAAACGGGATAAAACCTAAAAAAAATCCGTTTCATTTGACAAAACCGCTCTGTCCGTAGAGTTAAGCATAGCGTCTCTATGGATATAAGAATAAAACTGAGTTTATAAACTCAATTAAAACGAGTCACAGACTCTTTTCTATTATTAATCCGTAGAGCCCTTCGGAACTCTACGGACAGATATAAAGAAGTCGGGAGAAATGATAGCAGGACTGCTATAACCGAAATACACAGCGCCCTGCTTTCAAAATAATATGAACCACCTCAGTCACCTGAGTTTATTTAAGCATTGGTTAGTCTTACGCGCTCTGGTTTTGAATGTCTTTAAATAAAAAATCCCGTTTAACCTCTCCAGGCAAAACGGGATAAAACCTAAAACAAAATCCGTTTCATTTGACAAAAACGTAACAACTTGTGTGTTGTTAAAATAATAGACAATAATTTCTGTTTAAGGTTTAATGCCCGATGAATATTTTTATTTAATTTAAGGCAGATTATAAAACCAATAGATAGCGGTGCAAATTTAGCGCTTCTTGAAAATAGCGAGTGGTATGATAAAAGTCCTAACAGCAATGCTTACAATTTGTGATTATTTTTTTTGTTAGGCTTTCGTTAATGCTGCGCAGTTTTATCTAAGTTTGTTCAATATTAAATTATTTAGGATAGAAAATGTCGGTAAGGGGTAACCAGTTTAAAACCAATACATTCAGAGATAAAGGTGCAGAAAGTGCACCCGGCAGATCATCATCAGGTCGGCAGCCGAAAGAAAAAAGAGATTTTTTGCCAAGCTTCGATCTGGCAGATGGCCGCGCAGTTAAAATTGTAGGTCTGTTTTTTGTGATATTGTCACTTTACTTTTTAATTGCTTTTACTTCGTATTTATTTACCTGGCAAGACGACCAGAGTTATGTAATCGATGCAAATGGTGGTTGGAGCAATCTTTTTAAAACAACAGAAGAACTAAAAGAAGCTGGTGTTTCTATACCTGTAGTTCAAAACTGGTTAGGTAAGTTTGGTGCCTTGTTATCGCACCAGTTTATTTACGAATGGTTCGGTATTGCATCTTTCCTGTTCGTTTTAGCCTTTTTTATTATCGGCTACCGCTTATTATTTAAAGTTAAAATCCTTTCTATCTCTAAAACATTAGGTTATAGCTTTTTCTTTTTACTGTTCATATCATTAACCTTAGGTTTTGCACATAGTTTTTGGTCAGAATCGCCGCATTATTTAGAAGGCGAGTTTGGGTATTGGAGCAATAAATTATTAGGTGCCCAAATTGGCGCAGCTGGTGTTGCCGGATTAATCGCTTTTGCGGGATTAACCATTTTAATCATCGCATATAACATCGATTTCAAATTTCCGGAGCGTAAAGAGAAAGAGGTTTACCTGGATAATGAAACTCCAGATTATGTAAATGATATCAGAGAGCAAGCCGTAAAGAACAAAACTTTCGAAGAACCTTCAGCACCCATTGAATTTCCGGTACGCGATAAATCAGTAGGTAACGAGCGTAAGCCACAAAACGTGGTATTACAGCCGAGCCGTTATGAAGAAAAAGAAGAGGAAGAAGAAGCTGTTGCCCCTGTTGTACTATCGCCTTTGGCTACCAATCTGCCACTTGCTACTGCTGCGGCAACAACACTTCCATTAACGGTAGAACCACCAATTGAAACCGAAAAGGAACCTGCTTTTACGATCGAAAAAACTGAAGAAGAAAAAAAATCGGATGATCTGGTTGAACAGTTTGGTAATTATGATGAAAAACTGGATTTATCAGGTTATAAGTACCCAACAATAGATTTGCTCGAAAATTATGGCACCAATAAAATTTCGGTAAATGCCGAAGAACTGGAAGCCAATAAAAATAAAATTGTCGAAACCCTTAATCATTACAATATCGAAATTGATAAGATTAAGGCAACCATTGGCCCAACGGTTACCCTTTACGAAATTATTCCGGCCCCTGGGGTAAGGATTTCGAAGATTAAAAACCTGGAGGATGACATTGCGCTTTCGTTAGCAGCTTTAGGTATCCGTATTATCGCACCAATGCCAGGAAAGGGTACAATTGGTATCGAGGTACCTAATCAGCACCCAGAAATGGTGCCTATGCGCAGTATTCTAAATACCGAAAAATGGAGCCAAACCACTATGGATTTGCCTATTGCATTAGGTAAAACCATTAGCAATGAGGTTTTTATAGCCGATTTAGCTAAAATGCCCCACTTATTGGTAGCAGGGGCAACTGGTCAGGGTAAATCGGTTGGTATTAACGCCATTCTGGTTTCGCTGTTGTTTAAAAAACACCCTGCACAACTGAAATTTGTACTGGTCGATCCGAAAAAAGTAGAGCTAACTTTATTCAATAGAATTGAAAGACACTTTTTAGCTAAACTACCGGGAGAGGCCGATGCCATTATTACCGATACCAAAAAAGTAGTAAATACATTGAACTCACTTTGTATCGAAATGGATCAGCGTTACGATTTATTGAAAGATGCACAGGTTAGGAATTTAAAAGAATACAACGATAAGTTTGTTAAGCGCAAGCTTAATCCAAATAATGGCCACCGCTTTTTACCATTCATTGTTTTAGTGGTAGATGAGTTTGCCGATTTAATGATGACGGCTGGTAAAGAGGTGGAGGCACCAATTGCACGTTTGGCCCAATTGGCCAGGGCAATCGGTATTCACCTGGTTCTGGCTACGCAGCGCCCATCGGTAAATATTATTACAGGTACCATTAAAGCCAATTTCCCGGCCAGGTTAGCCTTTAGGGTATTGTCGAAAATCGATTCGAGAACCATTTTGGATAGTGGTGGCGCCGATCAGTTAATTGGCCGAGGTGATATGCTTTTATCTACAGGTAGCGACTTAATCAGGCTACAGTGTGCTTTCGTTGATACACCTGAGGTAGACCGGATTTCGGAGTATATTGGAAACCAACGCGGTTATGCCGATGCTTATCAACTGCCAGAATATATAGATGAAGCAGGGGAGGGCAGTAAGGCCGATTTTGATCCTAATGAACGCGATAAGTTCTTTGAAGATGCTGCCAGACTGATTGTGATGCATCAGCAGGGTTCTACCTCATTAATACAGCGTAAATTAAAATTAGGCTATAACAGGGCTGGCCGGATTATCGATCAATTGGAAGCTGCGGGAATCGTTGGTCCCTTTGAAGGAAGTAAGGCGCGCGAAGTCTTGTATCCGGATGAATATTCTTTGGAACAGTTCTTGAATAGTATGAATGACAAAGATTAGATTAAACCAATACCAAAAAATCTACTCTAACGTTTCAAAGGAAAAATTTAAAAAAGAAAAGATGAAGAAATTAATTTCAGCATTAATGGTTGTAGTTGCTTTTACAACTTCAACTTATGCTCAAACTGATGCGAAAGCTAAAGCCATTTTAGCTGAGGTGAGTAAAAAATACAAATCGTATAATATTGTAAAAACAGATTTTACCTTCACTTTGGATAATCCAAAGGCAAAAGTAAAAGAAACCCAGCAAGGTACTTTGTATGTTAAAGCCAATTCTAATAAGTATAAAGTGGCTATGACCAATCAAGAATTGTTTAGTGATGGTAAAAGCCAATGGACTTATTTGAAAAAAGACAAAGAGGTGCAGGTGAGCAATGTGGATAATAGCGGCGATGCCATTAATCCTGCAAAGATTTTTACGGTTTACGAAAAAGGATTTAAATATGTGTACACAGGAGAAGAAAAAGCTGGTGCTAAAACTTATCAAATGATTGATTTAACACCTGTTGATGCTAAAAAATCGATTTTTAAAGTGCGTTTAAGTATCGATAAGGCTGCTAAACAAATTGCAAATGTGGTGTTGTTCGATAAAAACGGAAACAAATACACTTACAATGTAAAAACTTTTTCGCCTAATGTAAATGTACCAGAAACTACTTTTGCTTTCGATGCCAAAAAATATCCTGGTGTTGAAGTGGTAGATTTAAGATAATAATTTATTACCGCCTCGGCGGGATGAAACCTGGAGGTTCAGCTGGAAACAGCTGAACCTTTTTTTGTTTTATTGAAATCAGATTTTTAGGTGTATCGTAGGCCATATATTGCCTTTTTTGAAAAGTATTTGCAGTAATTCTTAGGTTGCAGCAGTCCCGCCATTCGCTATAGGCCCGATGAAGAATCGGGCGCTGCCGCTGCTGTCGGGTTTAAGTGGCTTGGTCCTTTTAAGAAACAATGGTTTCTAGCCAACATTTAAAAAATAGAATAATAATGAGGTCAGCGCATTTTAATAAAACTGGCAGAAGCGAACACGATTCCCGACACTGATAGAAGTTAGTATTTAGCCAAAACAGAGGAGCTGGATGACAGGTTTACAATGAATCGTCATCTCGACCGGAGCAACGCGCAGTAGAGAGATCTTTGAACTAGATTAAAAGATCTCTCCTCCAAAGGAGTTCCTTTGGAACACTACGGTCGAGATGACGCCGATTATTAGAAATGAACATAGTGGTTGATAAATTTTTCATCATGTGTTTATGAATGCTGCGCAGATTTATCTAAGTTTGTTTCCAATGTCATTGCCACTAACAAACCATACCTTAGAGAAATTAGAAACCCTGCTTTTTGCTATGGGTTATAAGGTTCGTTATGAGAAAGGGAATTTTAAAACCGGTTCTTGCCTGCTCGAGCACAATAAGGTTGTTGTGGTAAACAAATTTTCAAATCTGGAAGGAAAAATTGCTGCATTGGTAACTTTGGTTAAGCAAACCAATACAGACGAAAACCTGTTAGAAGAAAAACAGCGCCAATTCTACCTATCCTTACAGCAAACCGAATTATTTTAATGAAGATACAACTCCAGCATTACAATTATAGAAAGGAAAGTTTAAGCAGATGAAGGTTACTTTTTTAGGGACTGGTACATCACAAGGCGTTCCTGTAATTGCTTGTAATTGCGAAGTTTGTTTATCTGCCGATAAAAGAGATAACCGCTTACGGACTTCGATATTAATTGAAACAGCTGATAAAACCATTGTGGTAGATAGCGGGCCTGATTTCCGTTACCAGCTTTTACGCGAAAAGGTAAAAGATCTGGATGCGGTGTTGTTTACCCATGAACACAAAGACCACATTGCCGGTTTAGATGATATTAGGCCATTTAATTACCTGCTGCATAAGGTAATTGATGTTTATGCGACAGACAGGGTTCAAGCGGCTTTAAAAAGAGAGTTCTATTACATTTTTGCCGAGACTAAATACCATGGTTTGCCACAGATTAATTTACATACGGTAACCAATGGCGAAGATTTTAAAATTGGCGAAAGTACAATTATTCCGTTTGAAGTGATGCACCATTTGTTGCCCATTACAGGGTACAGGATTGGTGATTTTACGTATATCACGGATGCTAAAACCATATCTGAGCAAAGTTTTGAAAAAATTAAAGGAACAAAAATATTAGTATTGAATGCCTTACAAAAAGAACCACATATTTCTCATTTTACTTTAGGTGAGGCCATTGCCTTTGCGGAAAGGGTAGGTGCGGAGACCACTTACCTTACACATATCAGCCATAATTTAGGCTTACATGCGGCAGTAGAAAAAGAATTGCCGGCAAACATCAGGCTGGCATATGATGGACTATCTCTTGAATGTTAAAATCATAGTATAGCGGTTAATTGCGCTACTATAAAAAAATAAAAGTGCCACAATAGGTACTCATTGAAATTTCCGTTCTGTCATCTGAAATAAAAGCAATCCAGGTATGAAATGCCTTTCCTTTATAAAAGGAAGGAATTTCCAGGCTTTCCCTTTCTTTTGACCGTCTGGCACCCCCTGTTTCGTAGATAGCCGTTTTGTTTTCCAGGTCATAAATCAGGAGCATCACCTGGTCATGTTTCCTGTTATAATCGCCATTGGAATTATCCGACCAGCTGAAATGCACACCCATATCATCCTGTTCAAGTTTAACGTCCGTTGCACCGCTGATATTTCCAAAGGTCAAACGCAGGGCTTCGTAGTCGATTTCACCAGCTGCATTTTGTGCGTTTAACATGTTATAAGATTTTGCAGCATTATGTGCAGTCATCATTCGCTTTTTCGATTCCATGTTAAAACCAATTCTCACAAAATCGACAATCGGACTTAAAAAGGTTTGCATCATTGTAAAACGCGACCTGCAGGCCTTTTGATCTGCACTGCCTATTTTGTTTTTTATCGATTTTCTACGTTTGCTCCTGATGACCCATTTCCCGTTCAGATAATAACCAGTTACGGCACCTACCGTTCCGGTAAATCCACCGTTAATTCCATTTTCTATTTTTCCCATGATTGCGTTAGTTTATGTGTACAACAAGATAGCAAATTGCTGATTACTAAACAAATAATTTGTATTTGCTTCCGATTTACGTCGGGTTTTATTCGGTTTCAATTGTCATAAGTCCGACGAAACCCCGACGTAAATCCGTCGAAAGTCCGTCTAAATAGGTTCGCTGTTGTATCTGTCCTATACTGAAATAAGTTTACCCTAGGAAGTCGTGTTACTGCTATTTATATATAATTGAGTTTGGTGTTACTATATATGGTTTACCATGTTAAGATTTGCTTTCCGGAATTTCAGTTCAAAAAATATTTTGTGAATGTTGCAGCGCACTGTGGTTAATTTATATATTTGCAACAATTCATACCCAGGTGGCGATCCGGATAGCTATCGGGATGGTAGACGCCTTCGGGAATGATTAAATAGTAAATACCCAGGTGGCGAAATTGGTAGACGCACCAGCTTGAGGGGCTGGCGCCCGTATGGGTGTGGGAGTTCGAATCTCCTCTTGGGTACAAAGAGTTTGGTTTTTACCAAACTCTTTTTCGTTATATGGCATCAGTTTATATTCTTTTTTCAAAAAAATTGAACCGTTTTTATACTGGTAGTTGTTTAGATTTATCCCAACGATTAGATGAACATTTACAAGGGGTTTATACTGATAGTTTTACCAGTAAAGCTACCGACTGGGAACTTTTTCTTCATATCAATGATTTGGCATACCAGCAAGCTAGGCTGATTGAACTACATATTAAAAAAATGAAAAGCATAACTTACATAAAAAACCTAAAAAAATACGAAGATATTCAAACCAGGCTTATTATGCTGTATAGATAACGGTGGCGACCCCGATAGCTATTGGGGTGGTAGACGCACCAGCTTGAGGGGCTGGCGCCTGTATGGGTGTGGGAGTTCGATCCGATAGCTATCAGATCTCCTCTTGGGTACTAACCGGACTTTGAACTATTCAAGTCCGGTTTTTTTATGCCAAATTATTGTTTTCAATTACTCTCGCCTTGTTCAAAGTATTTATGGTAATGGTTCAGTCTGGTAAGAGGGGAGGCGGAGATTAGTTCAGAACTAATTTTTCATAGCTATCCTTTAGCTTGGTTTTTTCTATTATGGAGATACACTTTTGTAATTACATATTGCCTTTTTTGATAGTTCCACTGCAGCACTATCATTTTTAATCCCCTCTTCAACGACTGATTTTGCCTACTCAACGAAATTTCTGTGATCTTTATCAGATTCTTACTGACCTTTAAATATGAATTAAGAGCAATACAGCTTAAAATTAGAAATTTTAAAAGATGAAAACCAATATAGGAATTACCGAAAAAAACACAGATGCAGTTGCTGTGGAATTGGCAAAATTATTAGCCGACGAGTTTGTACTTTACACCAAAACAAGAAATGCACACTGGAATGTAACTGGTGATAACTTCCATGCCAATCATATTTTTTTTGAGGCTCAATACAAACAGCTGGATGAACTAATTGACAGTGTTGCTGAGCGCATGCGAAAAATTGGCCATTATGCACCTGCAACAATGAAAAATTATTTAGAAATTACGCATCTTGCTGAATACAGCGAAAGAACAAATGATGGTTTAGGTTTTATGAAAGATCTTTTAAAAGACCACGAAAGTATTATTGAGTTTTTACGTGGAAATATTATCCCCTTTGCAGAAAAATACAAAGATTATGGTTCAAGCGATTTCATTACAGGCCTAATGGAAACTCATGAAGAAATGGCCTGGATGATCCGTTCTTATTTTAGGTAATTTAAATCCTGTGGCGTCAAATTAAAAATAGAGTAATTATATTTGATGTAAATCATAAATAACTATCTCTATGAAAGCTTTAATCGTTGATGACAATGATATCGCCAGAACCACCTTGGCACATTTGGCAAAAAAAATCCCAAATCTTATCATTGTAAATGATTATGCAAATGCAATAGAGGCTTATCATCATTTACAGACAAATCAAATAGATCTGATATTTCTGGATATCGAAATGCCAGAGATGAATGGGATTGAACTTACAAAAAGCCTGTCAGGCAAGGATATCATTATCATTTTTACCTCATCCAAAAAGGAATATGCATTAGAAGCTTTTGAACTAAATATCGCAGACTATATCCTCAAACCATTTACCCCTGCCAGATTCTTACAAGCGGTGAGTAAAGCCCAGGCAATATTTGATAGTAGAAAGGAGAATGTGAGGTATGAGAAAGATGAGTTTTTGTTCGTAAGAGATGCTAATATTACCAGGCGATTGAAACTGGATGATATTTTTTACGCTGAAGCAATGGGTGACTACGTGAAGTTTTACACCAAAGAAAGGATGTTTGCGATTCATGGCACCATGAAGTCTGCAGAAGAGCGTCTGTTAAAGGATAATTTTATCAGAGTTCATCGCTCATACATTGTGGCCGTTAGTAAAATCGATACACTTCAGGATGGCGGAATCATCATCGATGGAAAATTTATCCCCGTTGCCGATGCTTACCGAAAAGCACTTAATACCAGAATGAATGTTTTCTAAGCAATAACTAATGATGCCTTTTTAAGCTCTACTGTATGATTAGTTTGATTTCAAACATTCATAATTATCAACTTATATTTTAATTTATGATTAACATTTCAACAGTTATGGGCAATAAGCGCTTCGCTTATTTGATTATGCTTACGTTCATTGCCGATTCAATATTGTTAATTTCTTTGCAGATCAATTCAGCCAACAATACCAGGGAATTGATAAAAAATAACAATACACTTTTACACGAGTTGCGTTCCAGTAACCACTTGAGGGAAATCGATCGTGATATTTTGGGGGTGGAAAGTAGGATAAGGGCATCTATCGCTACTAATGATACTTCACATCTTGAAGGAATCGATCAAAAAATTAATCAGATCGAAAGCTTTCTGGATTCTCTTTCGAGAGATAATGCCGATGTTAACGAAGAAAAATTAATACATCGGCTAAGTGTACTTGCACTGGATAAAAAGGTCGTAAAAGAGACACTTTTGCGGCGCTACCTTACTTTGGGAAATATGGATGATCAAAGTTCCATCGCTAATCCCCGTGCAAGAACAATTTCCAACGAAATTACTTCCATTACGGCTAAAATTTATAGAAGTAGGCAATTGCATATGATTGAGCTGAGTAAAAGGAGCGAGGAAATGGGGGAAAAGTCAAGTAGGTATGATATTTACTTGTTGATTTTAATTGTTTTGAGTGGTGCAGTCATAGGTTTTCATATTATCCGTCAGTTTCGCAGACAACATTTATTAATCAAGGAATTGGATGTGGCTGAAAAGAAAGCATCAGTGGCTGCACAAACAAAAGAAAATTTCCTGGCTAATATGAGTCACGAAATTAGAACACCATTAAGCGGTATTCTAGGTTTTACCAATCTATTGCTGAAAAGACCTTTGGATGCCACTTCTACAGAATTTGTATCCTCAATTCAACGGTCTGGAGAAAATTTGATGGCCATTATTAATGACATACTTGACCTTTCAAAAATTGAAGCTGGAATGATGCGCATCACACCGGGAATTTTCAGTATCAATGGATTAATAAATTCTGTGGAAACACTTTTTTTGGAACATGTAAAAGAAAAGGGCTTAACCATATCCAGCAAAGTTGACGCTTCCATTCCAGATACTTTAACCGGTGACGCCACCAGACTTACACAGATTTTAGTTAACCTGATTGGTAACGCCATCAAATTTACACAGCAGGGAAAAATCAACATTGAAGTTTATAAAAAAGAACAGATAGAGAACAAAGTAACTCTTGGCTTCAAGATTTCTGATACAGGAATAGGGATTGATAAAGGAAAATTAAACGAAGTTTTTGAAAGATTTAACCAGGGTGAAGATTCCGTTACCAGAAATTACGGTGGAACCGGGCTCGGTTTATCAATCGTGAAAAATTTAATACAGTTGCAAAATGGAAATATTGAAGTTACCAGTGAACAGGGAATAGGAACTACCTTCCATTTTTACATTCCCTATGTTATTTCTCAAGACCAAATTAGTTCATCAGCGGCTGTGGATACAGCTTATTTTAAAGACAGATCAAATGTTCCTTTGCGTGTCCTTGTGGTTGATGATAATGCTATCAATCAAAGTTTAATGGAACATTTGTTACTGCAGTGGAACATCGATTTTGATATCGTATCCAATGGTTTAGAGGCCATTGAACAGCTTAGCCATCAAAAGTATGAGTTGGTGTTGATGGATATCCAAATGCCACAAATGGATGGCTATACGGCAGCTCAACAGATTCGTGAAGTCCTGAAATTAGATATTCCCATTATTGCCATGACGGCACATGCAATGGCGGGCGAAAGAGAAAAATGCTTGAGTAGGGGGATGAACGAATACATCTCCAAACCTATAAAAGAAGAAGAACTTTTTAAACTGATAGCTAATTTTGGATTGCAGGAGCTAGACCAAACAAAAGTAGCAGTTGAAGAAACTGCTTCCCGCTTTCAATTCTTAGACCTAAATTATATGCGGTCTATTAGCGGTGGCGATATTACATTTGAAAAAACAGTTACCCAGCAGTTTATTGATCACATTCCAAATCATTTGCAACAGCTTATAGCTGCATATCAAAAAAATGATTTTGCAACCGTAAAACTGAGGGCCCACGATTTTAAAACCAGTATTGCCATGATGGGATTACTAAACTTGTTAGAAGAGAAATTAGATATACTTGAAATGGTTTCTGAATCCAATGCAACTACAGAACTGGTTATAAAAGAGTTGGAAAATACGCTGATTCATGCAACTGCCGAAGCAAGAATATTCTTGGAACAATTTTGAAAAAAAATAGTATTGCCTGATTATAATTATAAACTAATTGAAAAAGAGGTGGTTAAGATTATTAGATAGCTTTTTTTAATCCATTAAAATTTATCAGTACATGGAGAATACAGGTGCGTCAGTAGTAATTACCCACCATATTTTGGCGGGTAAACAAAAAGAATATGAAAAATGGTTAGATGAAATCGTACCCATTTCTAAACATTCGGAAGGTTTTATCGATTTACAGATCGTAAGGCCGATTCCTAAATTGACATTTGTTTATACAGTTATTATCCGCTTTGATACCATCGATCATCTTAAGCGCTGGATGGAATCTCCAGAACGGAAAAGACTGATTGAAAAAGCGAATCCTTTTTTCAGAAAAAATGATCGGTATCAGATAAAATCCGGTTTGGATTTTCTTTTCAACGCGGAAAATGAGGATAACAAATCACCTGCTCGATGGAAACAGTTTCTTGCTACCTGGTCAGCCATTTATCCTTTATCACTCGTCATTCCAATTTTACTATTTCCACTTTTAAGATGGGTAAACATTCCGGTAAATCACTATTTTGATGCTTTAGTTAGTTCGGGATGTATTGTATTATTGATGGTTTATGTGGTAATGCCAAATTATACCAAGCTGATTAAAAAGTGGCTGTTTAAATGATGGGATTTAAATATTCCTTTAAGTTATTGCATGTTGGAGTTTAGAAAATCACTGTAAAATTGCAGTGATTTTTTTATGGGTTATAATAGGATAAAAACGCTGGGAGTTAACTGTTGATGCCAAAATTCAGGTTTATTAGCCAGTTGGATTTCATTTCAAACCATTGATCATTTTTGGCTTTTACCTCTCCATGTGTTTTTTTGCATATTTAACGACATTTTTTGCCTGTTCATCGAAGAGTAAATTCATTTTAAATGGGTTGGTGGTAGCTTTATATCATCAAATTAAAAGAATTAAAACCCAAACATTATGGAAATTTTGCAAACACCAGAAAATGCATTGTCTCACTCTACAGTTACGGCAATCATCAATGCACCTATCGAAAAAGTAAACATCGCAGATTGGTTATTAAACCTTCCTGATGCTGAATATCAGCGATGCTCAACCCAACATATCGGCGCAGCCATTTCTTCAACTTATGATGGCGAACCGGTATCATTAAATGTAGAAACAATTGGTGATGCGCTGATGGTGCAGCATTATGTCGCTGTAGAGCACCGTCCGGATTACTGCAGAATGTTATCAGTATCAGATTCTATCACAAAAGGAGGTCGCACCAAAGTTCAAGTTCTATGGGAACTGAAGGCTACAAAAATTGATGATAACACTACCTTGTATACGAACGAAATTCACGCAACGGCAACACCGGAAATGTTTGGATACTTGAAAGAACACAATGTGAATCTAGCTGATGCCGCAGCTTCCAGACAAGCTGCTTCTGACGCCCACAACCACGAAGAAACACCCAACTTTGCAAAAAGTATCGAAAATAAAGCGTTGACAGGAAAATACAATCAACCTTTCTAATTCAAAACATAATGAGCGTATTCCGGTACGCTCATTTTATTTAAAATTATGGAATCACTGTTTAATAAACTTATAGGAACCTGGGCTTTGGTTGAGTTCATCGAAGTTCCTGTCACTGGCGGTGAGATGACCCATCCTATGGGCAAAAATCCGAAAGGACTGATTCTGTATAATCCTGACGGTTATATGTCGGCACAAATTATGGATACTCACCGTATAAACTTTCATCAGGAACGTTGGACCAATGCTACGCCGGAAGAATATACACAGGAAGCTTCAACCTATCTTGCGTATTCAGGACCGTTCAAAACGGATGATGAAAAACAGATAGTGAGCCACAGGATGTATATTTCGCTTTTTCCCAACTGGACGGGGCAAACGCAAAACCGGATTGTCCATTTTAAAGATGGTTTTTTGCATCTTGAAAGTGAGAAACCCTTCAACAGTAATTGTCAATTGGTGATTCACAAATTGACGTGGAAAAGAGTTTAAAATAATCTGAAATTAAAATTGAAAAAAAATGAAAGTAGTAGTTATTACAAAGTATGGCGCTCCTGAAGTACTGAAATTACAAGAATACCCAATTCCGGAAATATCCGGAGACGAAGTCTTAATCGAAGTAAAATCAGCCGGACTCAACCGTTCCGATGTTTTACAACGTGAAGGAAATTATCCAACTCCTGCAGATGTTGCTACAGAAATCCCAGGATTGGAAGTTTCCGGGATCATTGTAAAATGTGGCCCTAATGTCGTTGATTTTGCAGTTGGAGACAGAGTTTGCGCACTTCTAGCAGGTGGCGGCTATTCGGAATATGTGAGTGTGCGTGAAGGACAATGTTTGCCAATTCCTGCTGATCTAGGCTTTGCTGAAGCGGCAAGTTTACCGGAAACAATATTTACGGTCTGGTCTAATGTGTTTCAAAGAGGAAATCTTCAACCCGGGGAAACCCTTTTGCTCCACGGTGGAAATAGTGGGATTGGAATTACAGGTATTCAAATAGCTAAAGCTTTGGGCTCAAAAGTGATTGTCACCGTTGGCTCTGATGAAAAAGGACAGAAATGTCTTGAACTCGGTGCTGATTCGTACATTAATTACAGAACTCAGAATTTTGAAACCGAACTTCAGAATGAAGGTATAGATGTTATTCTGGATATGATTGGTGGCGATTATTTAAGCAAAAATATAAATATCCTGAATCCGGAAGGCAGATTGATTCATATTAACGCTGTCGATGGCAGCCGGGTCGATCTTGATATCTGGAAAGTGATGACAAAACGCTTGACCATCACAGGAAGTACACTGAGAAGCAGAACATATGAATTCAAAAAAAAATTAGCAAAAGAGATCCAGAAAAATGTCTGGCCTTTGATTGAATCTAAACGGTTTAGACCTGTTATTTTTAAAACATTCGCTTTTTCAGAGGCTGCAGAAGCGCATCGATTGCTTGAAGACGGCTCGCATACAGGCAAAATTATTCTTGTGAGATAGCACAAATTAAATTAATAAACGATGAAAAGAGATGCTGTATTCTATTCATCCCGGATTATGGCTTTCAGTGCGGGTTTTGTCGATACAAGTACCTTTACGGTTGCAGATGGATTATTCTCTGCCCATATTATAGGAAACTTTATGGTTTTGCCTATAAATTATCCAATCATCCTCAGCAGCGTGACTTTATAAATCTTACCAACTTTCCGTTTTCATACTAGCTGTCATCTTAACCAGAAAAATAGACAGCCTTTATAAAAATGAAAAAGGAATATTTACATTAATCGGTATATTTATTTAAAATCACCTTGATTTTTGATGCCTGATTAAATGAATCCTTTTCTTTCCAGATTCTCGATAATAAGCTCGATAAGCAATAAAAAGCGATTTAAATGTTCAAAGTATTCCTGCTGATCGGTACAACCGTACTTTGATTTGTTCAAAGTACGGTTTTTTAATGTCAAATCAGTCTTCTATGCTATCTCAGTATTGTTAAAGTATTCCTTTTAAAGGTTTTTACAACTACGGGGGTAGAAGATTATGTTTGAACATTTCTTATTCAAAGATAGCAGGTGCAGAATATTGCATTAGAAACTTCTCGTTTATAACAGGTTATAGTTAGATGACTACCAATGGATGGTTGTAGCGCTCAGCTAAAACTCAGTCATTCATCCTGAATTCACTGATCCTGAAATTGGATACATATGTCTGTAAAATGGATACTTTTACCAGTCCGTGTTCGCCGAATTTTGTGCCACAATCAAAATTAAAAAAATGAATACACAAAAAGTATGGTTTATCACAGGTGCATCCAAAGGGATGGGGCTTGAAACTGCCAAACTCGTATTGGCAAACGGCGACAAATTGGTAGCTACTTCACGGAATGTTAACGAACTCATGAGCAGCCTTGGCGAAGCTAGCGAAAACTTTCTTCCTCTGGCATTAGATATTACTAACGATGGAGCCGTTAGCGATGCCATATTCAAAAGCATTGTGCATTTTGGAAGGCTAGACGTGATATTAAACAATGCCGGCTATTATCTGGTGGGGAGCTTGGAAGAAATTTCTGAAGAAGAATTCCGTAAAACGCAGGAGGTTAACGTTTTTGGAACAGTGAACATTATTCGTCATGTGCTGCCGTACCTCCGAAAACAGCAATCTGGACACATCATTAACATTGCTTCAAATATGGGTTACATGGGTTACGCCAATACCGGAAGTTACAATGCGGCTAAATTTGCTGTTGTAGGTCTTTCAGAAGCATTGGCACAAGAAGTCAAACCCTTTGGCATTAAGGTTACTGTAGTGGCTCCAGGTATGTTCCGTACTAATTTCATGTCTGATCATACGCTGGTTGTGGCCAAAAAAAATGTGATCGGTTACGGTAAAAAAGAGCATGCAGCCATGTTGAGCAGTTTTAACGGACACCAGCCAGGCGATCCGAAAAAACTGGCACAAGCACTGAATGCAATCGTAAAAGCAGAAGAACCTCCCGTTCACCTTATACTTGGACCAGACAGCTATAGCTCTATCCTGGAACACCGGAATAAGGAGCAAGCTGAAATGGAACAATGGAAACACCTGTCACTTTCCACCAACTTCGATTAATTGATTAAATTTGAGGAAATGAAGAAGACAGATCAATCACCTTACCAGATCAGTTCGATTTCTGAACTGCACCGTTTATTTGCACTTTCAAAGCCCGATCATCCTTTGGTAAGTGTGATTGATTTTGCACTGCTGAGCTACAAACACAGTGATGTATGGAAGCATTTTACGAATGATTTCTACTGCATAGCCATAAAAACTGGTACAAACGGCAAATTCCGTTACGGGCAACAGGACTACGATTTTGAAGAAGGGATCATGACATTCACTAAACCAGGACAGGTGTTCTCGGTACGAGAAACAGACGGAAAACAGGTTAATGGCTACATGCTGGTATTTAAGCCAGCGCTCATCCAGAATTATCCCTTAGCGAAGCGTATTAAAGATTACGGTTTTTTCTCATATTCGGTTGCAGAGGCACTTCATTTATCTGTAAAAGAAGAAGAAGTTATTTTCTCCCTCCTGAAACAAATGCAGCAGGAGCTAAAAAACAGTATCGATCAATATAGCCAGGATGTGATGGTTTCGCATGTAGAGCTACTGCTTAGTTACTCAAATCGCTTTTACAACAGGCAGTTCATTACCAGAAAGGCTGTACATCACGATCTTTTAACAAGGTTAGAAGAAATTCTTACGGGCTATTTTGAAAACGATAAAAAGGCTGTGCTTACGCTTCCCAGTGTCAAAATACTTGCCGATGAGCTTAACCTTTCTGCCAATTACTTAAGTGATATGTTGCGTAGCCTCACCGGACAGAGCACCCTGCAGTATATCCACAATCATATCATCGAGGCAGCAAAAGTTTTACTTTCTACAACAAGCCTTAATATTAGCGAAATTGCTTACCGCTTTGGATTTGAGTATCCTCAGTCTTTTAATAAGTTATTTAAGAAAAAAACCATGCAAACTCCTTTGCAGTATCGGCAATCATTTAATTAATTCAGCCCATTTTTTTTGATAACCAGTTGAATTTTCTATTTTTGTATTGATCAATACAAAAGTGATTATATCAATGAAAGGAAGACCTACATTATTTGAGAATACCGAGTTGGTGAGCAAAGCGCAACAGATTTTCTGGGAAAAAGGATATACGGCAACCTCGCTAAACGATTTGTTGACCGCTACCGGAGTAGGTTCCGGTAGTTTTTACAACAGCTTTAAAGGAGGGAAGAAGGAAGTTTTCAGCGCAGCAATTCAACAGCGGAGGGAAGCATTTAATGATTTCAGAAAAATACTGGAAAGAAGCGAGTTTCCGCTGGCGTTGATAAAAGACTTTTTCAGGAGTATAGCCAAAGCAAACCAAACAGATCATTTTAGAGGTTGTATCATAGCAAATACAGTTGTAGAAATGACTTTTATTGATGATGAGCTGGAGGCAGATGCCATTCGAATACTAAAAGATGTTGAGCAGATGTTTGTGAACGCAATTGAAAGAGAAAAGGAATTCGGTCACCTGCAAAACCCATTATCATCGCAAGCTTTGGGTAGATACCTGATCACTTTCTGGTGTGGCCTTAATACCCTCAGAAGAATTTATCCTGATGAAAAAGTACTCGCAGCGCAAGTAGAAATGCAGCTGGATATTATAGGTTAAATTTTTTTTGACTAATTGTGTATTGATCGATACAAAAATAAAAATAAGATGGATTTAAAACTAAAAGGAAAAAGGGCGTTTATCAGTGGCGCAACACAGGGAATTGGATTTGCCATTGCGCAGCAATTATTGGCCGAAGAGGTTGAGGTCATTATAAATGGTCGTGAAGAAACAAAAATGAATGCTGCAGTTGCGGCGTTACAAAAACAATTTCCAAATGCGATTGTATCCGGGATCGCAGCTGATTTTTCTGTTAAAGCACAGATAGAAGCCCTGTTAAGTCAATTAAATGATATCGATATTCTGATTAACAATGTCGGGATTTTTGACCTGAAAGATTTTGCGCAAACTACCGATAACGATTGGTATCACATGTTTGAGATCAATGTCATGAGCAGCGTAAGATTATCAAGGGCATTATTGCCGAAGATGCTCAGCAAGAACAGGGGAAGGATCATTTTTATCAGCAGTGAGTCGGGTGTTAATGTTCCGGATAATATGATACACTATGGAATGACCAAAGCCGCAATGATGTCCGTGAGCAATGGCTTATCAAAATTAACCAAAGGTACAGAGGTTACGGTAAATACTATTTTAGGCGGGCCGACTTATTCTGATGGAGTAGCTAAAACCGTTGAACATATTGCAGGTATACAAAATATGAGTGTGGAGCAGCTAAAAGCTGGCATCATGCAGCAAACTAACCCTCATTCGCTGTTAGGACGCTTTATTGACCCGGCAGAAATTGCAAACCTGGCAGCCTATCTTTCCAGTCCGTTGTCTTTAGCTACAAATGGAGCTAGCTTGAGGGCTGATGGTGGTGTTTTGAAGACGCTTTGATCTTGTTTTCAATAGTTAATTCAAATAAAGTATTAGTTTTATTATGTGAACCTTGAGGTTATATAAACTTCGATATAAACCAAAACTGCATCTCTCATATTTGCCAACTTTTTGTTCTAAAATAGTCTTGTCAAGGTATACATGATCTGACAAGACTTTGTTTTATAGAAAAACTAAATGAAATTTTTCCGTTCCAAATCCTCAATTATAGGCTCAATGAGCAATAAAAAGCGATCTAAATATTCAAAGTATTCCTGCTGATCGGTACCGGAAGTCAAAATAAAGAGTACAAAACCTAATTATCAGGAAGTTGTACTCTTTATTTTTATCAAATTTTATCTTTAACACAAAAATAGATAATCTTTAATTAATTGATAGTCAGTCGTTAATTCTACTTACAATCCTATTTTAAACCAGGTGGATTATCGATAAGTGATGCAAGTTTTCTAAAGCTATAATGAAACGCATAAGGGTCATCGGGTGCATTAAACTTTCCACCATCTCTTTGGGTAGGTTTAGATGCACTAAGCACTATGGTATTGCCGTAGTTCGGGTCCTCAATTATTTTAAAAGCATAGGTTACTTTTTCTAATCTATAATTAAGTGCTTTTACATATTTGCCCCATTCTAAAGAGCTTGCCTTCTTTTCCCAAAATCCTCCTTTTCCATTTTCAGGTGTAATGTTTAGCTCATTGCCTTTTACAACATAAGTGCCGGTTTCGTAGCTAAAAAGGATATCCTTTGTTTTAGTAATCCACTGCTTATTTCTAAATATGTAAGTGCCATCCTTGTTAAAAGTATATTCCTTTCTAAGGTAACCTGCTGTGTATTGCGGCACACCATTAAAACTTCTTCCTGCACTTTCTAAACTATAATCTGTCCAAAGCCCAACAATAGCAGAGGCATGATTTTCTGTGCTTGGTATGGTAATATTTGCTGTGCTAATAGTTAGCGAGCCAAGCAGCGATTGATATTCTTTGAGATAAGGCATTGCCGTAGCATTGCACACTATAGCCATACAATTTTTTTGATTACTGTACACGGTAAGTATAGTCGCTACATTAGTGCCATTATATTGCCAAATACCTCTGCCACTAATTATAGACCAGCCATGCGTAAGCTTAGGTTCGGTTTTTTCTACTGACGAAATGCTTTTGCCATTTGATATCAGTTCGTTCCAATCTTTATCAAAATCGATTTTTATATCGCCTTCGCTATTTCTGTGTTTATAAATGCCTATTTGTCCCCAGCTGCCACCATCTACACGCGAGTAAGAAATGTTGCCGGCATTTTGCTTTAATGTCCAGTCCTTTGGTGGCGTATAGGTAACAATGTCAAAAGTCTCTTGTTGAGCAAAAGTGCTTATTACATTTATTGTGAACAGCATTAAACAGAGTTTCCTTTTCATCTTTATATAAATAAATTAGGTTTTTGAAACAGGTAAATCAATGGGTTACATTGCCTTAAATTTTCGTTCTGCAGTATTGTTGTTTTCGTTCAATTCATGAATGTCCTTGATATTGTCTATTTCAATTTTGTACATGTACTCTTGAAAGCTTTTCAGTAAACTTCTCTGTCTACTGCCTTCTAGTATGATATAGCCATTTATTTCTTGCCCAGGTGTGAGCACAGCATGAGGTTGCAGTACTTTTACATCAGTGCTTAAACACTCGGCCCTTAATTCGGTACACCATACTGATCCAAGTAACCGCAAGCCATTAATGTTAACATTTAGCGCAGCGGTGCCTATGTTTTTTACTTTGTAATATATTTTATGATGAAACTCTTCTGCAGAGATGCTGGTAATTTCTACAGTAAGATCCGGAAATGCTGTAGTAGAAAGAATTGGTCCAGCCAAGGTACTTGTTAAAGTTTCCATTATATCTGTATAACCAATAATGGGGGCAGTAGCAAGATTATTGCTTTCATTGTGTTCTGCAACGCTATTGGTTTCGTCGGCTTTTAGCTGGTAGGAATAGGCTGTATTTTTAATTAGCTTTTTTGTTGGGGTAAACCCTATTTTAAATTGTATTTCAGCCCCAGGTTCCAGTGAGCCTTGATCTACCAATTTAGTGCCACCACCAGCTTGTATAAATTGGCCGTTATCAGATACAATACTGCCCTGCATGGTAACATTACTTAGATCTACATTGGTTGCACCAGTGTTTTTTAAAGTGCAATTGATGAGATAATTGCCTTTGTCGTGTTCGATACTGCTAATGCTTACCTGCAAATCTGGTAAGGCAATTTGTCTCGTTACTACAGGTCGGTTTATGTTTACCATCGTCTTTTGCTGAGCATTTACACTGGTAAAAAGCAATAGAAATAACGATAGTAGGCTTGTTAATATTTTCATTTGAATAAATTGTTTTTAAGTGGTAATAAAGCTTCGATAAGCTCTTATTCATCTCTGTTTGTAGCGACGGCTTACCGAGGTTTCATAAGATTATCGATTAAGTTGCATAATGATATAAAGTTAATTCGCTGTAAACTGAGTGCTATCCTGTAAAAAGGGGATTTTTTAATGTTGTTTTACCAAAGCTTTTATGGTGTTGTTGTTATCAGTAAGTACCAATATTCGTCCGCCTTTTACAGCCTCAAACTGGCAATTAAATGTTTCTAACTGACCTTTAAAACGGTTGGTAAAAGTGATCTTCCAATCTTTAACTTCGTACCTGCCATTATATTTTTGCGTAGAGAAACCCATGTTGCCAACTTGGCCCGATGCACCCGAATGCTGACTGCTGTAATGGTTTGCATTTAGAAAGTTAAATTCGTCTGAAGTGGCAGTTGCTGTACTACCTGCGTAACGGCCACTGCTTACATAATAATAAGAGAGTGATGCAAAATCTGACGATGACCATTTGCCGGCAAGATCTGTGTTAGCCACCGCAAATTTGTTACGCCATTGCATCTTGGCAAGTTTATCCCAAGATTTGCTCTGTTCAAGGTAATCCCAACTGGAGGTGTTGATGTAATTATTGCCAAATTCGTTTTCAAAATCAGTTTTACTATTGGTAACTACTTCCAAATACCGTCCGTTTCCCTGTTGGTAATGTTTTTTATAGAATACAATGAAAACATTTTTGCCAGTTTGTTTTTCAACCCCATTGGCAGTTAGAAAAGTAATGGATGGCGAGCCCTGCAGGCCTCTTTGCTGAAAGTTGGTGATGTTTTGATATCGCGGTGCTACCAATGCATTCCAGGCATGCTCATCGCCTTTAAGTTTATCAAAATTATGCTCATCTGCCCGTTGGTTAGGATAATGGATAAAAATGCGTGTACCAGGTTTGGTAACCTCAACCCAGTCTGTTTTGATGGCGCTTATCCAGCCGTCATCAAAATTGGTAGTATCATATTTAAATTGCCCATTTACAGTATGGTATGTTTGATTTGGACTTATTTCATTTCTTTCGATGGGTTGAAACGTTTGCAATAAATTCTGAAAATCTTGCAGATATGGCAATGCAGTTGCATTACACATGGCACTTAAATATACTTTCCCGTTACTAAACGTAGTGAGGATGGTAGATACATTAGCGCCATTGTATTTCCAAATGCCGCTTCTGCTAATTACAACCCAATTGTTTAGCGTATCTGGCTTAGCTTTTTCTTCATTTTCTATAGCTTTTAAGCCCAATACTAATCCGTTCCATTCCTTTTCGTTATCGGTTTCGGCATCTCCCGTGCTTACAGCACTTTTGTAGATCACGATTTGCCCCCAGCTATTGCCATCAATTTTTGAGTAGACCAAATGGTTGTCGGTAAGTTCTTTTTTCCAGTTTTTTGGTGTCGTATAAGATACGATATCGAAGGTTTCGTTTTGCCCACATGCCTGCATTGTAAGCAATAAGCAGATCATAAAAATTGAGATATGTTTCATAGTGGATTATAATTTCTTGATATGAATATTGCTGATGTAGAACTGATTTTTTTCGTTCACGTAAAAATTGAGATCCTTTAAGACCATGCCGGGTGAAAAAGCTGTGTTGCATTCGTACACCTTGCTGTTGTTGCACGTGATCAATATACTTTCCCCTTTTTTTTGTAGGCTCACGGTAGCTTTATTAACTGGCTTGCTGCCAGTGAACCCAGTCACAGAATAATAGTTGGATACCTTACAGGTTGCCAATCCATTAATCATTATCCAGCCAGCGGCATCTGCCCGGTTCATATCACCCGGCGACACATTTAAGATGACATTTTTTTCTCCGGCATTGCCTGAAAACTTTAGTTGAACGTCAATTCCTGGTGTGCCCCATGGCACATCGCCCTTTTGCACCAGAAGATCATAGCTTAGCTCAAAATCTCCATTTATATTTTGCGGGAAATTTTTCGGAGCTGCATTTCTTTTCAACCTCAACCACTTGCCTTCAACCTTATCTAGTGTAGCTACTACCGGTTGTTCCCCAGAAATTTCGCTTCGTTGCGTTTTCCAGCTTTGTGGTGCTGCGCCAACAGCTGTATTGGAAAAATCTTCAAAGAACAATACAGTTTTATCAGCAGCATTTTTCTTTGCTGCGGCAGAAAGTTCTGACGCAGCCGAGGCTCGCTGCTCTTTTTCTTTAAAGGACAATCCAAGGGGCTGATACGGCTCAATCACTTTATCCTTTCCAAAAAAATAACGATATACGTAGTCATAATTAAAACGGTTGACAAAATTATCCATCAGTTGCACAGCTCCGCCATATCCCGCATTAATAGGTCCATCCATCTTAAACACGAGCCATTGCGGACCACCAGCAGCGCAATCTTCTTTTACTCCTTTTTTTAATCGCAGCAATGGGTAATTGGTAGAAGAAGAAACTGCTTTTCCCCATCGGTCAAGGTTTTGAGTGTTTTTTTCGGTCTGTATCCAGTTAGGTAATTTTCCGTTACTACCGATATTAGCTAAATCAATGATATCTATCTGTCGTTCTATAGTATTAAAATATACGAATTTGTTTTCCTGCTGCTTTAACTGTTCTTTTAGTACCTGCATTCCTTTTTTTGCGTTTTCCAGGTAATTTTCATAAATCAGCTTTCGGTTTAATGCAAATTGATGTAGCTTGGGAAACTGACTTTCTAATTGCCGTAAAAGTTCAGCTACCGTAACTTGCTCAAAAGGAAGTGGCTGCCTGTTCCTCGTCATAATTACCACGTAAGATAATTGGTTGCCTACCGGGAACAGGTAATGCCGGTAAGGTTGCAGGTTCGGGCTGCCTGTAAAATTTCTATAAGCAGTCATTTCATCGAGCCAGTCTTTTTCATATTCCCCTTTTTGCCCAACGGTATAATCAGGCATGGTACAATAATAGTCGGTAGGAGTAGAAAGCGCAATTACCTGTTTGGTAATCAATTCTACATTATTTGCCATGATGTCAAGCCGGGTATAACAATGGTTTCCGGGTGTTGGAAAGAATTTATGTGTGCTTGTTTTAGATAAGCACAGATGAAACTTAGCCAGCGCCCCATAGGAATTGGGTAGTGCCAAACGGTTGTCTTTTTCAGCCTCATCTGCGCCATAATATTTTGTGCCTTTGTATTTAGAAGCAGGGGGCCTAAACAGGTCCAGTTTGAGCTCGCCTAATAGTCCGATAGGTGTATAGGTTTGTTGCAACCAAGTACCAATTTTTATGCCCATATCAGTTTGGTTTACAGGATAGCTCCAGCCATTTTCAGTAATGGGTTTGGCAGGTTCGTTTTTTAGGGGATTTAACCATCCGATTTCAATATGCTCAAAATCCTTTTTATCGTACATTCCGCGATTGTCAACCTGCTGGGCATTTGCGAAAGAAAAAGTAAACAGGGCAACAAGCAAAGCTTTAATTTTCATATTCCTATTTGTTTAATGATTGATATTTTACCACTGCCTGATGATGATTCCTTTGGCGATACCGGTACCGGTTACCGAGCCATGACCACTGATAAGGCTGATTTGTTTCTGTATTCCGGCTTCTAATTCCTGTTTGCCTATGCCCGCTTTTACGGTTGCAGAGGAGGTGGCCGTAAAATCACCGACACCCGCTTTTTTACTCATTTCCAGCTCGAACTCCTGTTTTACGGTAAGTTCGCCGCTAATGGGTTCCTCATCCACACCAGCCGAGCCTTCTACACTTGCATTTGCGGTTCCTTTCCAGTCTTTCAGCTCATTATTTTCATCCAGTTCATAGGTAAAATCGCTGCCAATGGCTCCTTTGATTTCCAGCGGACCAAGCTTTCCTTTGGCGCTTGCGCCCGATTTTATTTTTACTGTGCTGCCAATGTAGGTGTTGCCCAGGTGTTTGAAGGTAATTGCGTTATCATTAAATTCAATGGTCATGCTGCTATGGCTGCAATTAAACTTGTACGTTACATAGCCTAAGTCAACTTCAGCCTTGTAATTACAGGCCACATCATCAAACTCCGCCAGTTTACCTGGCTTTGCTTCTGCTTTCTCTTCACAGTCTGCATAGGCGTTTTTATAATCTTGCATATCCAAAGGTTGAAGCTCCCTATTTTTCTGCAGCCAGAACAGTTGAAATTGCAGTTCAATTATTTTGAAGGAATGAATATCCAAACTGGTATACTGTGCCCAGTACGCAAAGTCATTGGCATAATGTTTAAAAAGCGTGAGGGCCTCTTCATCATATTCTTTCTTCCTGGTGTTCAACTCTTTCAACATCGCATTGATAGCGTCCCGATGTGCTGTGCAGGGAGCTTCTGGCGGAGGGATTTTTTTGTTTTTTCTAATCGCGGTAAGGTCAGTTTGAAGTTTCATATAGCTTTCGGTAAGCTTTTTCATTTTTGCAGCGTAATATTTTTCTAACTGCTGCACTTGTAAGCCAGCTTTGCGGGCGTGCAATGGCTCCATATTTATCGGAGTGACCACACCTGTGTTAATAGTTTGTTGAATTGCGCTCATTACTTTACCTGTCGTTGTAGATATGTATTTTGCATACAATGCTGTTTCATCTGCCAGCTCTTTTTCTGCTTTTGCAATGGCTGTTGCTATACCATTGTTAAATTGCTCCCACATAGGCAACAGCGCATTTATTTCTGCAATACTATTAGGATAGTCGGGGCGTTTGGTGTTGCCTAGCCCCAACGGATCGGAGCTGGGCTTGAACGGAACTCTTAAGTTGATGCTGCTTATCTTTTCTCCCAACTTTGCCAGCTTCTCTTCTTTTTCCCTTGTGTAAGCATGTTTGATAGACTTCTTGACAAGTTCTGCAGCTTTTTTTGTATTGCCTTTGCTTTCTTCAATGGCTGCCTGCGTTAAGGTTGCCTGCGGATGATGTACGTATACATCAGTAACACTATCCAAGTAGTTTTCTGCTTTTTGCAGTTCGCCGAGTCCAAACCATGCCTGGCCAAGGTTGTTCATGACTGTGGTGTTTTTAGGAAAGCTTTTATGAAGATATTCTAAGATTGGGATAGCTAAGTGCTCGCCATTTAACATTGTAAGCGCTGCAGTATAATTACTCAGTGCATTATACTGTGCTGGATAATCGGTACATACTTTACCAAGCAGATAAACAGCTAATTCCGGGTGGCCGCTCGTCCAAAATGCACTGGCCATTGCATCGGCGTCTTCGCCATTTTTTGTTTTTGCTTTAATTTTACTATACACTTTATCAGCCAGCATAACTGTATTTGCTTCTAAAGCAGCGCTTAGTTTTGTCTGTATAGCTTTTACATATGCAGAAATCTGAGCAGCGTTTACGCCCTTTGCAATTGCTGCAATTCTAACAGCATCCTTTTTAGGTACGATAAGCTTATCATCTTCCCACGCTTTGGCAAGTTTCTTGTCTGATATGGCAGGCATATTTTTAACCGCCTTGTTCATATCGGGCATTTTAATACCTAGGTTATCCATCATCTTTTTATCCTCGGGGCTCATCTCCTTCATCATCTCATCCATCATACCCTTTGCTTCTTTCATTGCTGCTTCCATTTCTTTTTTGGTAGGTGGCTTTTCTTTGCCCGACTTTTTTTGTGCAACAAGTAATGCAGGCAGTAATAAAAAGGCCATGAGCAGTATGGACCTAACTATTTTACAATTTTTCATACTCATATGTCGTTGATTTTCCAAGCCTTATTGGGATCTTTTCTGGTAGTACTGTCCTGTACTATTGGTTTTTCAGTTTCCGGAACGGATTTGTTCTCATTTGTTTTGTCTGAAGCGTTCCTTTTATCTTTTTTCCCTTTACCTATATTCTTCGCCATTTTTTCAATTTTTCGGGAGGAGCTGTCTACAACTTTATCTGTTGTTTTATTGATTGCCTTATCAACGGTGGCATTTATTTTCCTGTCTACTGTTGCATTTACTTTCTCTTTTAGTTTTTTAAGAAATTGTGCTTGTACTGTAATACTTCCTGCAAGAAGCAGTATTGTCAGCATTAAATTTTTAGTTTTCATGTTGTAGGTTTTTAGTTATTTCGGATATGTTTTTCTCGAGGCTAATTTAGGTGGCTGTGTCAGCCGATCTTATCCCGTAAAAACAGGATTTTTATAAAATGATTGAATTAGGGCTAACCAGGTTATTTTCCTGGCGAAAGATATTTTGTAGCTTTAATAAAAATCCTGTAAAAAGGGGAGTGCTATCAGGCTAACAATTCGGTTTATTTGTATCCATAACTAAAGCCATGTATCTAAAAAGAATTATTGCATTGATATGCTTTTTGTATGCCTTTAATCTAAATGCACAAACAAATGAAAAGGATAGTTTGCTAAAGTTACTTCGTGTTCATAGGCAAGACACAAACTGCGCTAAAACCTATTACCATTTGGCCAAATACTATGAGAAAAATAATCTGGATTCGGCCAGGCATTTTTTGAGGCTCTTAGGTAGCCTCGCCGAAAAATTATCATATGAACGAGGCCGCTATCTGTATCATGAACGTGTGGCCGTGGTATCATTTACGCAGGGGGCACACCATAAGGCATTAGAAGAGAGTCGAAAGGGTTTAATGATTGCACGGCATCTAAAACAACCAGGATTTGAAATAGCGATGCTCAATATGATGTCTATCTGTTATCAATATCTTGGCAGATATCAAGAGGAATTGGACTATGTTTTGCAGGCTCAGGCAAAAGCTGAAAAAGTAAAGGATACTGCCAAAATGGTTGGCCTATACATTAGTATTAGTAATGCCTATGCCGATCTTGGGCAACACCGAAAATCCCTGGATGCAGGATTGACCGGACTGCGTCTTAGGAAGCGGTACAATATTACTGCTGGCTATGTGAACCGACTATATGCAGGCATTGCCCAGGAATATGAAATACTGGGATTACCCGACAGTGCAATTTATTTTTATGACAAGGCGCTCAGTTCTTCAAAGCAGCTAAACGACCGCTTTGCCGAAGCAAGCATCTATAAGTACATTACTAATTTTTATTCTTCTTTAGGTAAGTATGATAAAATGCGGGAAATGGCTGCACATTCCCTTGCACTTGCCAGGGAAATGAATAGCCGTCAGCTATTAGCCACTGCTTATTATAACCTTGCTGCTGCCCATTACTATACCAGGGACAATAGGAAAGCCCTTGTTTATGTGAAGCAGGCACTTTCTATTGCCAAAGCCGATTCCATCAGGCATGAGATGCAGAACGGTTATCGCCTGCTCTCCTACATTTCCGCCACACAGGGCGACTTCATCACTTCTTCGAATGCACAACGCAAGGCAGATTCACTTGAAAGAACCGCTTTGAATGAAGAAGTGGCTAAATCTGCAGCAGATCTCGAAAAAAAATACGAAACTGAAAAAAAGGACAGTCAGATCAGGCTGCAACAAGCGGCTATCAAACAAAAAAACACCTTAAATTATATACTAATTGGCGGTGCGCTTTTGTTGATTCTCATTTTCGCAATGGTATACCGCAACTACAAACACCGTCAAAAAATACAGCAGCAACGCATTAACGAACTAGAAACTGAAAAGCAACTTACTGCAACTGAGGCCGTATTAAAAGGAGAGGAGCAGGAAAGAACACGTTTGGCTAAAGATTTACACGATGGCCTGGGCGGTATGCTCTCAGGTTTAAAACACTCATTTGGACATATGCAGGGAAATTTAGTTATGACACCAGAAAATGCAATGGCATTTAATAGAAGTATGGATATGTTAGATAGTTCCATTAAAGAGATGCGTAGAATAGCTCATAATATGATGCCAGAAGCACTTGTTAAATTTGGTTTAGATACGGCCTTAAGAGATTTTTGTACAGATATAAATCTTACAGGCGCATTGCAGGTGGATTATCAATCTATTGGAATGGAGACGGCTAACCTTGATAACACAACTTCGATAACCATTTTTAGGATAGTACAAGAGTTGCTTAATAACACCATTAAACACGCTTCGGCTGATACTGCTATTGTACAACTGGCCAAAAGCGATGACACCATAACAGTAACGGTAGAAGATGATGGCAAAGGATTTAACCCAGATCTATTAACCGAAACACACGGAATTGGCTGGGCTAATATGAAAAACAGGGTCGACTTTTTAAAGGGGAAAATAGATGTTAAAACTGAGCCCGATAAAGGCACGTCGGTATTAATCGAGTTCAAATTATGAATGGAGTAAGTGTGTTGATTGTAGATGATCATTACCTTGTAATTGAGGGCGTTCGTTCGTTACTGCAAAATGAAAAAAATATAGAATGGCAGGGGCATGCTACATCTGGTGAATCGTGCCTTGCCTTTTTGCAACACCATCAACCCGATGTAATACTAATGGATATTAATTTAGGTAGAGAGAGTGGAATAGATCTTTGCAAAATGATCAAAGAAAAATACCCTGGCATACATATTTTAGGTTTGAGCACTTTTAACCAGCAAAGTTTTATTCAAAAGATAATTGAAAATGGTGCATCGGGCTATGTGCTTAAAAATGCTACAAAAAATGAGTTATTAGAGGCCATATTTACAGTAAATGCAGGCAAAACTTATTTAAGTGGAGATGCATTTCAAATGCTTAGAACAAAGGAAAGCACTAAAATAATTCTAACCAGAAGAGAAAAGGAAGTGCTAGAACTTATCGCTAATGGCCTAACCAATAATGAAATTGCCATTAAACTTTTTGTTAGCGTAACTACAGTAGATACGCATCGAAAAAATCTACTTTCTAAATTTCACGCTCGTAATATTGCATCTTTGGTTAAAATGGCTGTGCAAATGGAACTAATCTAAAACCGATCAAAAAGCTAACTACCATTTTTGATGTATTTCTGCTAATGGTTTAGTCTTGTGATGGGGAATAGCAATTAGCAATGCTGCAAGTATGTAAAGCTAATATTGCGGCATTGCTACTATTTTATGGGCCCTGGATGTTTAACATTAGCCGGTAATCTTAAGCGATTGGATTAAACCCTGCTGAAGAACGAGATTAAAGTTAAGAATGGCCGGGCTACCTGGAAATGTTCCTGAAATCTGAGCTGTAAATACCGAACCCTTTTCACCTTCCTTATAACTAATCGGTTTTAAAGTAGCTTGATATTGTTGGTTCGAATTTTCAATCCATTTTTGAATTGCTGCTCTTCCAATATGGTTCTTTCCTTCGTCGAATACTTCGGCGTTTTCTGAAAAAAGTGAGGAATACGCTACAGCATCATGGTTGTTCTGTGCTTCAATGAAGTCTGTTATAAATTTTGGTAAATTCATGATATTTATTTTTAGATTAACTTATTGTTGTACAAATTTCGGTGGTACTGGCGTGATGCACAAGTAGGGCATTACGATTCGAATAGGGAAAAATTTATCCGTATTGTTTCATTAATGGCCTACATGTATCTTTGTTAGATGTACGAGAAAAAAACTTTTCCCAATTTAAACTGTGGACTCGATTTAGTTGGAGAGGTGCTTTATGGCAAATGGAAAATGCGCTTGTTGTGGTTTATTAACGAGGGTTATTTGCGCCCCAGTGAGCTGCAACGCAAAATACCAGATGCAAGTCGTAGGGTAATCAATATTCAGTTAAAGGAACTCGAGGAACATGAATTGGTTATCAGAACAATCTATCCGGTGATGCCGCCAAAGGTAGAGTATTCGCTTACTGCGTTTGGCAAAACCTTGATCCCGGTGATCGCCGCTATTGGAAATTGGGGAGACGAGTATCAGGACAGTTTGAAGCGTGTGATTCTGAAAGGATATCCGCAGTTATCCTGATTCTGAGTGCGTACTAGCTAAATTATGCCCAGGTTGATTTAGTTCAGCATTTTAAATTCATCCCTAATGCAACCCAGGCTGGTATTGTTGTAATTTTAAACGGTGGGTATGGTACCTCCGTCAATTACAAATTCGGTTCCGGTAAGATAACTTGCCCTTGGCGAAACAAGAAACCCAACCATTTCTGCCACATCTTCTGGCATGGCAGGTCGGCCGAATGGAATGCCGCCAAGTGCATCCATTACACTTTGTGTGGCCTGTTCTATCGAAATTGCTTTGGTCTGCGATATGCGTTCCATCATTCTCTTTGATCCATCAGTCATGATCCAGCCCGGAGAAACCGTTAAAACCCGAACTCCTTTTGGAGCAACTTCATTAGAAAGTCCTTTGCTGTAATTGATCAATCCGGCCTTTGCTGCCGCATAGGGTAGTGTGCTTTCATATAATGGAAGTTTGCCTTGAATGGATGCGATATGGATAACCACACCTGTTTTTTGTTTAATCATTTGCGGCAAAAATGCCTTGTCTAATCTTACTGGCGCTAAAAGATTGGTTTGCAATGTTTCTTCCCAGTGTTCATCGGTTAAATTAGCAAAACCACCAGCCGGAGTTTCTGAACCTCCAAGGCTATTGATCAGGATATCGAGCCTGCCAAATTTTGATAATACCGCTGTTACTACTTTTGCTGTTCCATCAGGCTTGCTCAGGTCTGCCGAAATAAAATACAGCTTTTCATTGGGCTCTTCAGGCGGGTTTCTTGCAGTGATGATTACTTGTGCCCCGGCTGCCAGTAGCCTTTCGGCAATTGCTTTTCCGGTGCCTTTGGTTCCACCCGTTACCAGGGCAATCTTGCCAGATAGTTCGCTATTGAAATTAAATTCCTTTTCCATTGTATATTTTTTATACAAAATTCAGGCATACTATAGTTTCCTACAAGTACGGTATTACGATTCAGATAGCGTAAAATTTATCCCTATGCAATTGGTATTTCCGTAATTGCTATAATTAAATGTTCCCGGGATATTTGCTTTGGTATTATTAAGTATGCTAGGTGGAATAGGATAAAAATCCAATCATTCGTTGATAAGGATTTAGAATAAGTACCATAAATATCCTTTATGGGAAAAATGTACAAGATTGTTGTCCGTTTGTCCATTCCCTGGGCCTGGCGTTCTCCCCATCTTTGTATTGTCAACAAACAACAAATATTTCAAACATTAATTTAAAAAAAATAACAATGAAAAATCTATTCTTAATCGCAAGTTTAATCGTGACTTTATTAACAAGCCAATTCGCTTTTTCACAAAGCAGAAGAGTCCCAGCTTCAGCCGGAAGGTCGGAATATATCGAAGTTGAGCCAGGTGTAAAACTTCACGTAACCGATCTTGGCGAAGGTCAACCTATTGTATTGATCCACGGATGGCCACTTAGCGATGAAATGTACCAATATCAGTATCAATATCTGGTAAGGAAAGGTTTCAGGGTAATCGGTATTACACTACGTGGTTTCGGTAAATCTGATAAACCTTATGGAAAGTACAATTTCGATGTTTTTTCTGATGACATTTATGCTGTTCTCCATACTTTAAAAATAGAGAATGCTGTATTGGGTGGTTTTTCTATGGGCGGTGCCGTTACCATTCATTATGTAAATAAGTATAAATCTGCACATGTAAGCAAACTTGCACTATTTGCAGCAGCTGCCCCATCTTGGAAACAACGTGCAGATTACAATTACGGAATATCTGAGGAAGGTGCTGCCGCACTGATCAAACAAACCATGACCAACAGAGAAGATCTGATAGGTGGATTAGGTGCAGCATTTGCGGCCAAAGGAACCACACTTCAAAAAAATACAGAGAAATGGCTTGAAAATATCAACTTATCTGCAAGTCCATATGTAGTTACCGAATCTATCAGTGCCCTTGGTGATCTTGATTTGCGTCCGGTGCTTAAGAACATAACCATCCCAGTAGCCATATTTCAGGGTACAAAAGATCAACTGATTGATTTTGCCTTGGCTGAGCAATTGCATAAAGGCTTAAAAAACTCATATATCGTGAAATTCGAGAACAGCGGACACGCACTTTTTGTAGAAGAGATGGATAAATTTAACTCGGAGCTTGAGCAGTTTGCCAAAAAATAATTATAAGATAAGATTACTTGCAGGTTTAAATGCCCGCAGGTAATTTTTGTTTTAACCAAATATTGAAATCGTTACCAATAATGGTAATTTTATTTTTTAATCCATTTTATTAACCCTTTCATGAAACAAAGCATTTTTGATGTAAACCTTAAAACCATCGGCATGGTAAATGTTGATTTAGAAAGTATCGAGGCCATCAATTCTGAAGCATACAAATCCTATATCAAGGTGCTTTATCTTAATGAAGGATTTGAAATAAAAGTAGACTTTAACGTTTACCACACTACTGGTCCAACGCTGTTCTTTATCAGTCCAAATCAGGTACTCAGCATCGAAAAACTTGGTGAACAATCGGGTCGTCTGGTGTTCTATAACCGCGATTTCTATTGTATACAGTTGAATGATGAAGAAGTTGCCTGCGATGGGCTCCTGTTCAATAACATCAATAATATGCCAATGACGGTGATACCCCAGCAGGATGCCACATTTATTGAATACCTGTTTTCAAGGATCGAGGATGAGTTTGAACTGAAAGACGGATCGCTGGAAGAAATGATCAGGACTTATCTTAAACAGCTTTTGATCAAGTCTACCCGATTATGGAAGGTGCAACACCTGGATGGGGTGATGGTGGCCAGACCGAACAACGACCTTGAGTTCTTTAGGAAGTTTACCCAATTGGTCGAAGCAAACTTTAAAGAAAAGCATAATGTTTCTGATTACGCCGATCTGCTGGTGATGGCCCCCAAAACCCTTACCCATAGGTTCAAGCGGCTTAAACTTCCTCAGCCGAACGAAATCATCAAAAACAGGATTATCCTGGAGGCAAAAAGATTGCTTGTACATACAGAGAGAACGGCAAAGGAGATTGCCTATTCACTGGGTTATGACGATCCTGCCTATTTCAGCAGGTTGTTTTTTATCAAGACCGGCGAACCTCCATCTGGCTTCAGGTCTAAATACCTAAGTATACAGGAACCAAAACAGATTTAATGTTCAATGATCTTTTTATGTCATCGAATAAAAATAGAGCGATTTTGCCAGGCATTGTGGCAGCGCTAAAAAAAAAATAAATAATTAAACATGAAAACTAAGTTTATTGTATTGTTGGCCACCCTTATTTTAACATCGGTGAAAACCTTTGCCGGTTGGTACAATACTTACAATTACACGGGTTTAATCGACCGGTATCCGGTTACTTTTTCTTTTCAGATAAAAGAAGGCTATTTTGGTGAACCTGCAAAAAAACACTATAATGTTATTGGAGTATATAAATACGATAAAGTTAATCATCCTATCAGGTTTGAAGGAGTTTTTAACCAAAGTACCCAGGAGATTAAAATTTATGAAATTGGCATTAATGATAGGGTTTCTGCCACTTTTCATCTTAATTTTTCACCTCAGCAACTCACAGGTAGCTGGAGCCGCGGTAAAAGTAAACTGAAAGTAAATCTCCGGCTTGTAAACAGACTCAGTGATCTCTCAGATGAAGCGTTCGATAATATCCAGATCCTTCAGTTTCCGTCTTTGAAGGATTACTATTTTATCGGTGTTTATGCTAAAAAGAGCAAATCTACCGAAGCGCACATGCGCGAATTAAAGATCATCAATAAGGAAACTAATAAAACCTTTCAGACACTTAATTTTGAACATATTGAAACGCCCACAGGCAATATCATGACCATCATTTACGATAACATTACAACAGGGAAAGACAATAATTTTCTGATTTCCAATCAGATCGGCAGGGTTGGCGGATACCTTAATGTTAATTTTAATGTAAAGAACAAACGGTTTGTTCTAAATCCGGAACCTGTTGCAGAAGGGTTGTAAAGGTTGAAAAATGCAATGCTTTTAATTCGTGCTTATTGGTATATTTCTGATATTTTAGTTGATGATATTAAATGAGAAAAGAATATTACTTCTGGAGTGATTACTTAATGGAATTAGCTAATTGATTTAAAATGACTAAAGTAATTATTATAGACGACCATCCTATTGTATCCGACGGATTAAAAAACCTGCTTACTAACCGCGATGATATGGAGGTAATAGCCTGTTACGATACCGGGCAGGCAGGTTTAGAGGGGATAAACAATTTAAAGCCAAATGTGGTATTGCTTGATATTAGCCTGCCGGATATAAGCGGTGTAGAAATATGTAAACAGGTAAGAAAAACCGATAATCAAGTTGGTATTATTGCGCTGAGCATGCATAATGAACGGCCAGTAATTAAAAGTGTTTTACAAAGCGGTGCAAATGGTTATGTTCTTAAAAACTCCGTAGGCCAAGAGATCATATCGGCCATTCAGACCATTTTAAGTGGCCAAAAATACCTGTGCACCAAATCGAAAGAGATTATGTACAGCCACCAAAAAGGCAATTTGATAGAAATACCGCACATTACCCGTAGAGAAAAAGAAGTGCTGGAGCTGGTAGGCAAAGGGCTAACCACAGGGCAAATAGCCACACATTTGTTTATCAGTCCTCATACGGTAGAGAGTCACCGTAAAAATCTGATCGAAAAATTTGAAGTAGCTAGTATGTCGGCGGTGGTAAACCTGGCTATAAAATATGGGTTGATATAATGAAAAATCTTCTTATTGATAATCTATAGGGTAAATCATAATTAGTAAATTGCTTATGTTAAAGATCTAAGCAAATAGTCGTTAAGTAATAACATTCAATTCTATATTAATAGAAGTACCTGGTTTATTTTCAGCCGATAAAATTTCCATTTCACCATCTAAATAAGCTACCCTGTTTTTTATATTCTGAATGCCCATACCTTTAGTTAAATAGGCGGGATCAAAACCCTTGCCGTCGTCTTCTATGGTGATATAAAATATATTATCGTTTTGTGAGCACTGCAACAAAATGTTTTTTGCCGCTGCGTGCTTAACGGCATTGTGCATCGCCTCTTGTATAATGCGGTATATGCTAATTTGCTGTTGTGGCAAAAATGCATGTTTAGCGCCCAGGTATTTAAAATCAATGTTCAGTTTTTCAGATGTTAACGATGCGCACAGGTCCCTTAATGACTCCTCCAGCCCAAATTTGAGTAACATTTCTGGCATCATGTTGTGCGCTATCCGGCGCAGTTCATTTATCGAATCTTCCATCTGATCCATGATTCGGAAAAGTTCAGGATCATCATTGTTTTTATTTTTTGTGGCGTAATGAGAAAGATTGATTTTGATTCCTGCAAGCGTTCCACCCAATCCATCGTGCAGATCGCGGGCAACCCTGTTCTGTTCCTCTTCTTTTGCATTTAACATGGTCTGAACAATTTTAATTTTTTGCCTGCGGTCAAAATCTTCTATTTGTTGCTGGTGGTTTAAATCTTTTTGTACCGTTAATTTTTTACTGCTCCTATAAAAAAGCCACCCCAAAATGGCAACGATCAATAAAAACAAACAAGCTATGCCAAATAGCCAGCTTAACAGCTTGCTGTTTTTTGCTGATAGGTTTGCTTTTTCATTTTCGGCATTAAGGGCAATTATTTTTTTCTCTTTTTCTGCTGTTTTAAATTTTACTTCAAGTGCATTTATTTTGTGTTCAACCTCCTGGGCATTTATACTATCTTTTAATTTGCTATATTTTTTAAGCCAGGCATAGGCCATTTTACTGTTACCTAATTTGCTGTAGGTTTCTGATAGTTCAAAGTAATAAATCTGATCATCCGACGAGTGCTTATGCACAACAAGGCCTTCTACATTTTTTTTTAAAACTGTTAAGGCTTTTTGATATGATTTTTGCTTTGTGAATAGCCGATACATCTCTAAAGATAAATTTCGCTGCATATTGTATTCTTTTGCCTGCACAGCGAGCGCTTCCCCCTTTTTTAAAGCCTGTAATGCTTTATTATATGCTTTGGCTGTTGTATAATATGTTCCTTCCACTATGTAGAATTTCATATAATTTATGGGGTCTGTAGTTTTAATAAGAAAAGCTTTAGCCTTGTCTAATTCTTTTTTTGCAGGTAATGTATTGTTTTGATATAAATAATTTCGACTAAGACTAATGTGGTTTTGGTACAATTCATTGATATATACGGTGGGTTGTTTTTCCAATAACGAAATAGACAACCGGAGATATTCCTCTGCTTTGCTGTATTGTTGGCAATCCATAAATATCATCGCTATATTGTGATAATTTACTGCCAGATGTTGAATATTGCCTGTTTTTTTTACCAGGGGGATAACTTTGTTTATGAAGATATCGATAGACATAATGGAGTTGTCTTTAACATCGAATTCTAAAATGGCATAATTCATCCAACATTTGCTTCTGAAAAGAAATGCCTCTTTACTGTTAAATTTCGATAGCTGTTTGTCGGCCTTCAAATAATTTGTTTCGCTTTTCGAACTGTTGGTCAAAAAATAATATCCGCCCAGATAATAATAATAAAGCGCCTTAACATAAGGATATTTATTTCCATATTTTAAACCTTTTGCGAGGAATTTTTTAGATTTTAAGGTATCCCTGTCTGACCAATAATCTGATAAAAGGAATAGTGAACGCGCTTTTACGCTATCAGATTTGGTATTTGCCGAAAGTTTTAACAAACTATCTGGATAGTGTGCATCGGTTATGGGCAATTGCGCAAATGATAGGTGAGCACAAACCACAAACAAGCAGGATAGAGCGGTTTTTTTCATTAAAAGCACATGGATTATGGAGGTCAAACATAGCTAAAACTACACAATTCAGCTATAATACCTGGTAAACTTTTATACTGTTCATTACGAAACAAGCATAGCAATAAAATCAAATATCCCCGGAATCAGGGATAAATACTGATAATGTTTCAGTTTAACTTTGGGTATTATATTGTAAGATTAGAAATTAAAAAAAATGCCGGCAAAACCGTTGATTTCGCAAAAGCAAAGCTCAAGTTTATCTATAAACGGTAAGCCAGGTTTTAATTGAGTAAAAAGCATTAAATAAAATTAATAACTGTCTCTTAATCGCCCATGGTAAAAACCTGGATAAATTTTATCAAGTTATCCGGGTTTTTTGCTTATTGAATCGAGATAATATATTTACTGTAGGCTACTAAATTATATAATTAGGCATATAAAACGTTTAAAAAATGATGAACAAACGAATATCAAAAATACTGTTGTTTAAAACGTTGCTTTTGTGCTGTAGTGTGCTATGCTATTCACAAAAAGCTCCTGAATGGGTTCTTCCTACTATTCCTTTTAATGAGGCGCAAACGGCCAAATTGATGGAAAAAGGAACCGCTGTTATCCAGGGCACCGCCACACTGAAAAAAAAGGGAAAAGATAATTTTGGCGTTAAAGGGAGCCAGATTTTGCTATTCCCGGTAACACCTTATTTTACTGAATTTTTGGAGTTGAAGAAAAAATTCAATAGCCGTAAAAAACAGGCCACTATGAGCGCTGTTGCATTTACTTATCGGGTAGAAGGCAGATTTTTGGATGATAAGGGAACGTTTCAGTTCACCAACCTAAAACCCGGGAAATATTACATTATTAGTTGGATTGCATTTGCCAGGCAAAAAACTGTTGCCGTACAAACCGGAACAAGCACCTCTTATAATGTTTATGGATATGTTTTGGGTTCATCGCCTATTTATGAGGATCAGCATTACGATGTTTTTATTGAAAATGAAGTAGGTGGTTTTTTTGAGGTTAAAGAAGCTGGCGCAGTAGTAAATGTAGTAGTGAGCAATTAAAATGAGAAAAACAATGAAGAAATATATTTATCTGTACTTTATCATTATGGGAATGATGGTATCATTTAATGCCATTGCTCAAACGATAAAAATTCCGGATCCCAATTTTAAGAAGAAATTGATTATTCTGGGTATTGATCTTAATGGGGATGGCGAAATTCAGCTAGCTGAAGCACAAAAAGCAACTAAGCTCAGTTTAGATCAGGCAGGTATTAGCTCGTTGGTGGGTATTAAAAATTTCACGAACCTAAAAGAGCTAAGCTTTTGGAATAACCAGGTACAGGTACTGGATCTGGAAGGAATGAAAAATTTAGAAGAGATCTTTGGCTACAATAACCAGATTCAGCGCGTGAACCTAAAGGGATTGATAAACCTCAGAAATTTATACATCCATCAGAATCAAATAAGTGTAATAGATTTTACAGGACTACAAAAGCTCGAAGATATAAACATGCTACAGAATGCAGTTAATAAAGTGAGCATTTCAAATCTTCCAAAACTTGTGCATATTGAGTTTCAAAAAAACAGGCTAACCGAGTTTAAAGTAACAGGATGCCCTGCGGTAAAGCTGATCAGGTTAGATGAAAATCAATTAGCAAAATTAGATTTTAGCAAGTTTAATGATCTTGAAGAATTGTCTCTGAGAGATAACCCCTTGGTTGAGCTCGATATATATGGCTTAAGAAAACTTAAACAGTTAGACTGTTCTTACACCCGTTTAACAAATGTTAATATGAGTGGAACTGTAAGTTTAGGCAGAATGGAATGGTAAGTTTCTTGAAATTTTCTGCTAACACGTGAAAATAATCTCAATAAAAATTAGACGCAAGATTCTTATTTATGGTTGTCTATTTAAAGCACAAATAAAAAATTATTTAAAATGAACCAAATTAACCTCTATGCTATCATAAATAGATATACGAAGTTATTCGTATATTGTTTGTTTTTTATCCTGCCTTTTTTTTCTGTTTTAGGGTTACAGGCACAAGATAAAGTGAAATTTGTAGGAATTTTAAAAGATAATGCAAATCAAAATATCATCGCATTTGCTACTATAAGGTTAACTAAAAATGATTTATCTAAATCAATTGTATCTAATACCCTTTCTGATTCCACCGGTCATTTCACTATTAGTGCTGATACGGGTTCCTATCTGCTTTCTATAAATTTCTTTGGCTACATTAAATTAGAGCAAACATTGAAAGTTTATAAAGATATGCCTGCAGCGGTTTTCTTAATGAAGCCCTCCAACAATCAATTAGCACAAATTAATGTTACCGCTCAAAAAGCTTTGATTACACAAGATAAAGACAAACTCGTTTATAATCTTGATCAGGATCCGTCTGCCAAAAGTGAAAACCTTACTGAAATTTTCAGGAAAATACCTATGTTAAGTGTAGATGGGGAAGGTAATGTGCAATTAAATGGGCAGGCAAATTATAAAGTATTGCTTAACGGACGTGAAACTGCAATGTTTGCCCAAAGCACCAAAGATGCACTTCGCGGGTTTCCTGGAGCAGTGGTATCAAAAATTGAAGTGATTACTGCACCTTCTGCTAAATATGATGCCGAAGGTATTGGAGGATTGATCAATATCATTACCAAAAAATCTATTTTAGGTTATAATGGGTATTTGAGCGCATACTACTCGAATATAAATTACCAAACAAGTACCAATTTTAGTGCCCGTGCAGGAAAATTTGCGATGACAGGAACCTACTTTCTGAGCGGAAATTATAGCAACAAGTCTCAGGTAACAAGCGAAACAATACCATTGAAACCATCTGTTTATCAAAGAAGGTTTTTAGAAGGTGAGCGCATTACAGACCGTTTTTTAAATAATGGGCTTTTAGAAACAAGTTACAATATTGATAGCTTGCAAACCGTAGTTGCTTATGCAAACATTGGTGGCGGAAACAATAAAAACAGATTTGCACAGGATATTACAACCAGCTTTGAAAATCTGGTTGAGCAAAAAAGTGTTTTCGATCAAAATGTTCGGAATAATTCGCCCTCCTTCGGTATAGGGACTGATTTTGTTAAAAAATTTAAAAATAAGCCTGATAAAGAGTTAAGTTTTAGGCTTAATGGACAATTTAGCAAGATTGAGGGATTAAATAATAGTTTGATGAATACCGCTGGCGCAGCGCTGTTCAGACACAACGAAAGTTATTCAAAAAACAGAGAATATACTGCCCAAACCGATTTTATTCAGCCGTTTACCAAGCTGTTGAAATTAGAAACAGGGGCGAAGTTTATTTTTAGAAATGCACAGGCCAATTATTTAAGCTCGAGTAAAACAGACGAGAACTCATCGTTTGAACCTGACTATAACAATTCTGATGATTTTGCGTACAAACAACGGGTTTATAGTGGCTATGGTTCTTTATCGTTTATACTAAAAAAACTAAATTTCCGTACAGGTATCCGTGTAGAAAATACTGTTGTAGATGGTAATTTCTTTAGTTCAAACACTAGTGTAAGGCAAAATTATACTACCCTAATCCCAGATTTTTCCACTAATACCAAATTGAGTAAAAATTATACCGTTATATTCAGCTACACCAAACGGTTACAACGCCCATACATCAATACGTTAAATCCTTTTATCAACAATAATGATCCTTTAAATATTTCTTATGGTAATCCTAATTTAAGCGCACAGACCATACATACCTTATCATTCCAAAACCGATTGCTAAAAGGCGTTAATTTTATCACCTTTGGTATAAATGCATCATATTCTGGAAATATGATTGTACAGTTTACCACATTCAATGCGATTAATGGGGTAAGTACAACCCAGTATGGTAATGTTGGTAAAAATAGGGAAGTAAGTGCGCTGGTTACACTATCTACTTCTTTAAAAAAGGTTAGCGGGGGTGTAAACGCTACACTTCGTTATAATAAAATTCAAAATACTATAATAGTAACACAACAAGAAGAAGGTTTTAGCTGGCAAGTAGCCGGATATTTCAATTACAAATTATTTAAGTCATTCTCTATTAGTGGTAATGGGGGAATAGACAGGCAAGCTTATAGCCTTATTAATACCTACAATACTTTCCCTTTTTATCAAATCAACTTTGGTTATAAATTTTTTAACGAGAAACTAAGTACAACAGTTAATTTTAACAGGTTTTTAAATAAATGGAGAACGAACAGTGCATTTACAGAAGATGCTAATTTTAATACCATATCAACATTCAGGTCTCCTTATAGGGTAACATATGTTGGTTTTACTTACAACTTCGGAACTTTAAAAGAAAACCTGACCAGGAAAAAGGGAGTAAATAACGATGATTTGATTAATAACTAATATTAAATTAGGTATTTCAGGAAAAATATTAATTTCACAGTTGCTAGCTAAGTTGCAGCTAATTAAAAAAATCATTGTGGTGTATCGACCAGCTATCAATAACAGATTCCTAAAATCAGGGGCCATTCCCACGAATGTGGGAATGGTAAAACGACAGGCTCTAAACTAAGCCTAATATTTTTTCTCCTTCGATACATTAAGCATTGCAACCCGGTTTGGCATTCTCCACTTAAGTTCTGAGATCAGTGTTGCCAAAAATATCATTCCGCCTCCAATCAATAACCTCGATGTAATTTCTTCTCCCAAAATAAAGTGTGCCGCAAAGGCTCCGAAAATGGGTTCGAAAAGATAGATGATAGATACCCTTTCGGCACTAATGTACTTTTGAGAAATATTCGATATGGTGTACATATATGCCGTTGAGAATAGTGCGCAAAAAATAATACCAATCCAAAATGTTTCCTGTTGCGGAATCCAGGTGGCGTTTCCCTGAATAAACGTTAATAGAAAAGTTAATATGGCACAGGTGGCAAACATGGGCACAATGGTAGGGATGATATCGCCCGATGTTGATTCCTTTTCGATCTGGATTAAATATATGGCAAAACAAAAAGCACCGATAATGGTATATAAATCTCCGGTTCCAATACTGAATTTATCAGTAACAGATATTACAAAAAGCCCAATTAGCGCTGTGAATGCCGCAATCCATATTTTTAGTGCTGCAGGTTTTCGATAAATAATAAGTTTAATCACCGGAATCATCACCACTGTTATTCCAGCTACAAATGAACATTGTGATGCCGAGGTATGTGTAATACCCAATGTTTGTAAATAAATGCCGAGTACCAGTGGAATAGCCAAACTGGCACCTGTTTTAATCGCTGTTGAATCGAGTTTCTTTACATGTTTCCAGAAAATAACCGATAAAACCATTGTGGCGAGTAAAAAACGGTAGAACAAAAACAGAACAGGTTGGTGCTGTCCGATAGCAAGCTTGGTAACAGAAAATGAAATTCCCCAGAACGCAGTACCCAGTATCAATAAAATCAAAAAGAGATTTCTTTTTTCCATTAGGATACTTTTAATTCATTATCGTTAACCAATACTTTTTTCATCATCAAATCTGTTTGCTCATCATCTCCAAGCCAAAACTTATGTTTGCCAAAAGGTGTAAAGCCATTTTTTTCGTAAAATCTTAATGCCCTGTAATTTTCTTCCCATACGCCCAGCCATACATAACTGGCTTGCATTTTAAGCGCAACATCAATGGCTTTTTGATAAAGTAGCTGGCCAACTTTTTGACCGTAAAATGCTTTCAAGAGGTAAATCCGCTCAATTTCAAGTGCATCAGGATTTAGTTTTTCGGTTTGCGCTTGTCCAATGTTGATCTTTAAATAGCCAATAACTTTTCCATTAAGCAGCGCAAAATAAAACTGAGAATCCTGATTACTTAGTTCCGCTTTCAGTTTTTCTTCCGAAAAGCCTTTTTCGAGGTACTCTTTCATGTTTTTCTCCGTGTTTACCGCTGCAAAAGCTTCAGAAAATGTTGTTCTCCCAATCTCCTGTAATTTTTTGATATCAGCTAGTGTTACCCTTTCGATTATGATCTGCTCCATGGTACGAATGTAACAACTCTTTAAATGTAATTAAATGCTATTTTTTCATTTATTAATGCGTATTTTGCATTAATGGATCTTCAGCGAATCAAGTATTTTTTGGCCCTGGCAGAACAGCTTCATTATTGGAAAACTGCAGAAAAGGTAAATATCACACAGTCAGCCCTCACACGCCAGATTCAGTCGCTCGAAAATGAATTGGGGCTGCAGCTTTTCGAGCGCAATAAACGTAATGTGAAGCTCACCCCAGCAGGTAAATTCTTAAGAGAGAAGTGGGAAGTCGAATTAAATGAACTCGAATATATCCATCAGTTTGCCAAACAGATCCATTTAGGCGAGCGTGGAACCATTACCATTGCACATCCTGATTCCATATCGGCTTCTATCATGCCCGATATTTTGGCTAAGATTACGCAGGCATTTCCACAGCTTCAAATTAAGTTAGTACAGGTTTTATATGAAAATCAACTGGATTTTCTAAAAAACTATAAGATTGACCTGGCCATTACGAGGGATATTACGAGTGAGCAGGGTATTAAATCAAAAAAAATATACTCCGATCACCTGGCTCTGGTGGTTCCGTTAGCACATTCTTTTAAAAGAATTGAAGATTTATCAACGGAAAGCCTTAAAGTGCAGAAGTTTATTCTGCCTACCAAGGATGAGGGTAGTAGCTATAGCGAGATTATTCAGGCACTTTTCAAATCTTACGATTTTGTTCCTGATGTATTTCTACATTCCGAATTTGGATCTACGATTATTGCACTCGTACGGAAAGGACTGGGAATAGCCATTTTGCCAGATTCTTATATGCACCACCAAAGTCCCGATCTACGGTTTATCTCTTTACCTTTTAAAACCGATATATTGATTAATTGGCGTGCCGATGACCATAATCCTGTGCTTGCGAATATTCTAAAACTTGTTTTTGATCATTAGAGATAATACCAATGGTGCTGAGCTTTTATAGTTAACATATTATTCTTCCAACAAGACCATCTCCATTTTACGGGCACCTATGCTTATTTCCTGTTTATAAAGCTGTCTGGTTATTTGATCGATCTGATAAATGCTTTTTGCACCCGTACCACCAATATCATCAGTTAACTCCACGATCCATACTTTTCTTTCCCCTGATTTAGCGGTAAGATATCTCCCTTCTTTTACACCGAGTAGGTGCACCTTCACAATCCCACCCGTCGTTTTAGGACTGTAATCATAAATATTAATGTCGGCTTTATAATCTGTTTTTAAAGGCAGCCAATTGATTAGCATGGGGTAAAAATTACTGTCGAAATAGTTTGATTGTAACTTTTGGTTTATTTCGGTGGTTTTTTGAGTTACTTTATCCCGATAAAAGCCGTTAATTTCCTTATCAAAACGGATAACCATATCACGCTGTGCATTGTAGCTGGAGTGGTAGATCGGCGAAAGATCTGATTTACGTACAATTGTAGAATCTATCCATGAGGAGGCTTGTCCTTTTAGTTTTACTTCTGTAATTACTTGTACCTTATTATCCAACGCCATAACTTTAGTATTTACAATGCCTATTATAATCCTGGTCGTATCTTTAAGCATTGACCAGTTCATTCGGTAAGTTTGATTTTTAATCCACTTTTTATCTACCAGGTTTTTTTTGGGAATGATAATTTCCTGGCCATAACTAAATAGTGGAATTGCACAGAGGAGAAGTAAACGGATGATTTTTTTTATTACAGCTTGGTTAAGCGATTTTATTGTGCTGATATTTAGGTGCATTGGTTAAGCTTAAGGTGTATTTAAATATATAAAAGGTATAGATAAAATAGCCAGGTTACTGTTATAACCTGAATATTTTAATGAACACGCTAATAGTCGATATACTTTTAACCATAAATTGAGCGGCTGAGGGGCTTTCAATTTCGTTTTTACTGTTTTGTACCTCTGAAATTAAATGTAATGTCGCCCGATGCGGTTGGCAGGGTAACAATAACGATATTCTTTGCCGCGTGGTCGTATACCAATGTTCCTTCCGGAGCCCCAATCGCCTCGGCATCATTTGAACCCTGTATTGCTTTTATAGTGAAAATTTTTGATGTTACATTGGAATAAGGCTCACCAGGTTTTGCTGTAACCTTTACTTTGTTGCCATTCTCTTTTGTGACCTGGATAATTGCATTAAAATATTCGGTTGAAGTGATATCCACTGTCCCTTTATAGGTGCCTACAACTCTAGTTGCGGCAGCTTCATCCGAATTATTTGACGGAACATCTTTATCTTTACCCTTGCAGGAAAATACGAGGGTTAATACTAATGTAAAGAACAATAATGATAAATTTTTACTAACTGATTTCATAGATTGATTTTTTAATATTTCTGTTTTAAACTGCTCAAAATTATCATGTATGTTTTTCTAAGCATGTGCAGAAATGCTCAATTATAGCATTCACCTGGTAGGAATTGCCAGAATGATACAAACGATTTTTAAATTGCCGGTAAAAAATAATTGCGCTGTTTAATATCATCCATACAAAATAAAATGAGAGAATTTGTTGAGCTTTCGGTGAAAACCATTACCATTAACAGAAATGAATTTTTAAGCATAAAAGGAAGTATCGATACAAATGTGTATTATATCGAAAGTGGCAGTTTACGATTATTTGTTTTGGATAATGATGAAGAGCAAGTGATCAGATTTGGTTACCAGGGTAATTTAATTGTTTTGATGGATTCTTTTTTAACCGGTAAACCCTCAAATTATTTTATTCAGGCCATTAAAAAAACAGTAATAAGGGTTATACCAAGGCAGCAGGTTGATCATTTTTTAGAAACTGAAAAGAATCAGCTCTTTTGGATGAAAATTTTAGAAAACCTTGTTGTACAACAGCTTGAACGTGAAATTGATATTTTAACCAGTTCCCCAATGGAACGGTACAACCGGGTTTTGAGCAGGAGCCCACAACTCTTTCAGCAGATTCCGCTTAAACACATTGCAAATTATTTAAGAATGAGCGCCGAAACCTTATCGCGTTTAAAAAAACCTTGACTTCAATCAAGATTTAATTATAAAAAAGCAAACACCTTTGCCTCATTACCAATAAAAAATATTGATTATGAATGCACAAAAAATTATTAAAACCTGTAGCCAGGTTTACATCGGTTTTTCTATCCTGAGTTTAGCTTATGTTAGTATCTCATCCATTTGGAATCCGCAGGCAACGATGGATTTAGTGTCAACCCAATTGCCCAATACAGATGCTATAAGTTCTATCAGGGGGATATATGGAGGGGTTGGTTTGCTGATTACCTTTTTGCTGATTTACCTTTTGTTGAATAATATCAGGAAGGCGCTTTTTTTTCTTTTGCTTTTTTGGGCTGTCTATTCTATTTCCAGGTTGATCACCATTTGGGTTGATGGACCTTTGGGTAGTTTCGGTTCTCAATGGTTAATCATTGAATCAACTTTTAGTATTTTAGGTTTCGTATTGCTGCTTTTGTATGCCAGAATCAAGAAAGAAACAAATGTTTCACAGCAGTAACTTGCTCAAAAATGATCGTTTTAATGCAACAGTTATTATCTTGTGTTAATCTTAATCGAAAAAATATTATCAGCAGATGTATTTAACTTCACTACCAGATCATTCCAATCCTGATTTTGATCAGGATCTTCATTTTAGACGGTTTAAAGTGCAAAATGTTGTTTTTAATACCGTTAGCAGTTATAGTTTTTGTGATGATCATGTGGGTTGCCTTTCTTTCAAAACGATATTAAAAGGAGAGGAGTGGTATGGTATTAATAAACGTAAGCTGGCCATTCGGCCTGGACAGTTCCTGATCCTCAACGATGAACAAAATTATTCCTGTAAAATTGATACCATGGATAAGGTAAGGGGATTATCGGTTTTTTTTCAGAAAGATTTTGCCGCACAGGTATTCCAGGATACTTTAAAAAGTGAAGTGGGATTATTGGATAATCCATTTTATAGGAATAATGAACAACCGGAGTTTTTTCAAACATTGAATGATATCGATCCTGAATTACAGTTGCAACTGGCAACGCTTATTTCAGGTCTCGAAAATAATGATTATGACGATGGTGCTGAAGAACAGCTGTTTTTTTTACTTAGATACCTGATCAGGACACTTAAATCCGACACCGAAAAAATTGCAGGTGTATCGGCCATAAAGCCAAGCTCAAAAATCGAAATTTACAGGCGTCTGTGTATTGCGAAGGATTTTCTTCATTCAACTTTTATGGAGAAGCCCGATTTAAAATTATTGGGTAGTATTGCTTGTTTATCAGTTCCTCAGCTCATCAGGCAGTTTAAATCTGTATTTAAGGTTACGCCACATCAATACCTGATTCAGATAAAACTTAAACAGGCTGTTGATTTGCTTAAAAATACAGATAAACCCATTCATGAAATAACCTGGTCCTGTGGATTCGAAAACGTGAGTGCTTTTTGCAGGGCCTTTAAATCAGCTTATGGTTTTCAACCTTTGATGTTCAGAAAAACACAGGCATAAATAGCGCATTTTTGCACATGTTAATTGTTAAATCGGGCTTAATTTTAAACAATTAAACCCAACTCCCTTGAAACGAGCCTTTATTTTTTTCTTTTATATTTTATCCTCCTCATTTTGCTGTGCCCAGGATCTTACTATCCCACTTTATCAAGGGCAGGTACCAAATGCAAAGAAAACCCCTGCCGATTACATTGAAGAAACCGACAGCAATGGCCTGACTAAAAATGTAAGTATCCCTACCATGCAGGCCTATTTTCCGGATAAGAATAAAGCCAACGGAACTGCAGTAATCATTTTTCCCGGTGGTGGTTATTTTGTTCTTGCCCCAAAAAAATGCATTGAAATTGCTAAGGCATTCAGCGCGCTGGGGGTTGCTGCCTTTGTTGTGAAGTATCGTTTGCCCAGCGATAGAATTATGAACGACAAAATGATCGGTCCATTGCAGGATGCACAGACCGCTATTAAAATGGTACGCAGAAGAGCAGGCGAATGGGATATAAAAGCAGATAAGATAGGGATGATGGGGCTATCGGCAGGGGGGCATTTAGTCTCAACAGCAGGCACGCAGTTAAACAGGGTAGTAATAGATAATAGAGAGCATATATCGCTCAGACCCGATTTTATGATTTTACTTTATCCCGTTATCATTTATGATCCGGATATACCGCGCACCAGAGAAAATTTATTAGGGAAAAAACCTACAGCAAAAGCGTTAAGTTTATATAGTACTAATAAGTGTGTTAGTGATATTACACCGCCAACATTTTTGGTTCATGCGGCTGATGATGATGTAATCCCGGTGAAAAATAGTCTGCAGTTTTTCGATGCACTACTCAAAGCCAAGGTTAAAGCTGAACTACATATTCTTCAAACAGGAGGGCATGGTTTTGGTATTTATGATGTTGAAAATAAAGATGGCTGGTTTATAAGTTGCTACGAATGGATGAAAAAAAACGGTTTTGGATGTGCTGAAAGATAAAAACCTGGTTTGAAAATTTGTTAGCTTCCATTGCTCAAAATCAGTTGTTTTTAGATTTATGGTAAGGCCATTTTTAATCAAAAAAAAACTTTTATAGCAGTATATAATTTACAATTTTTAAGCAAAAAAAGCATTCAGTTTAAATAACTTTGTTTTTCAATGAAAAAAATCGGGAAATCGATTTAGCTTATTTTAAACCAAATAACTTAAAATGCTTTTAATTATCCTTAACATTATTTTTTGCATCTCGTTTTTAGGCTTTGCCTATGTAAATTTAAATGATAACGATGCTTTTCTTTGGGTGTCTATCTATTTAAGTGCCGCAATATGCTGCGGATTGGCTGCGGCGGGTAAATTTTATCCTTTCGCTTATCTGTTTTTAACTGCTTTCTATTTAATTTATGCTGCTATCCTGTTCTTCGCAAAAGATGGTGTGCGGGATTGGATTACCAAATACAGACGCGAGAGCCTCGTGCAGAGCATGCAGGCCACAAAACCTTATATCGAACAAACGCGGGAATTTTTTGGCCTGTTGATTATTGCGGGGGCTTTGTTGATCAATTATTTTGTTTCGGCAGGTATTACCAGCTAATAGATTTAGATACTTTATGAAAGGTGATGATACGATGGCTATCCAAAAAGCTTTATCAGCTATTATAAAAAGCAATGTAGTTGCAGATGGCCAAAATTGGTTGGAAAGTATAACACAATCAGCTGATCTAAGCAATAAAATCAGTCAGGCATTTGTGATGGTGCCGCGCAAAACCGGGAAATCGCTTATTCAACTTAACGATGACCAAAAGGTTTTAATAAAAGAGGCTGGGATCAGTTATATTAGTAACTGGACCATCGATAGGCTTTGTCGCGTTTGGTTGCTGAGCACTTTAAATTCGATAGACCAGGAGAAACGCTACGCAACCGTCGATCGGTTATTCCTGTCGGCAGAAATGAATGAGGCGGTGGCTTTGTATTCGGCCTTGCCGTTTTTAGCTCATCCTGAAATTTGGGTAAAACGGTGTGCTGAAGGGATCAGGAGCAATATCGGCTCCGTTTTGGAAGCGATAATGGAAAACAATCCTTATCCTTCAGAAAATTTGGATGAAGCTGCCTGGAACCAATTGGTGCTGAAAGCGTTTTTTACCGAAAAAAATATTAAGTTCATCGTTGGTTTAGATAAACGTGCCAATCTGGAACTTGCACTAACTTTGATAGATTATGCAAAAGAACGTTGGGCTGCCAAACGAAAGGTAAGCCCACAGCTTTGGCGCCTGGTTGGCAAATTTATCAATGCTGAAATTTTTGAGACCCTTAAAGTCGGTTTACAGCATTACGACCAGATTGAACAACGCGCCATTGCACTTGCTGTCGCACAGTCTGATTATCAGCCGGCAAAGGATTATATTAACACTTTTCCTGAACTTAAGTTGGCCCTCTCGGAAGGAAACTTAAACTGGGATTCATTTTAACCATTAGAAATTCAAAACAGAAATATATGTGTTGCAGTAGTTCAATTGAAAGAGATAAAGCATTGATGGGGGAGCCTGAAGCGTTCGATATCAGTGCGGTAAAGGGAATGAAATTCTTCGACCCACATGTTCACATGACTTCGAGAACAACAGACGACTACCAGGCGATGGCCGATGCAGGCGTTGTTGCTTTGATAGAACCCGCATTTTGGTTGGGGCAGCCACGTACCGGATTAGATAGCTTTAGAGATTATTACAGTAGCTTAATCGGTTGGGAGCGCTTCCGCTCTTCTCAATTTGGCATTAAACATTATTGCACCATTGGTCTTAACTCAAGAGAAGCCAATAATGAAAGCCTGGCAGAACAGGTAATGGAAATATTGCCATTGTTTATCTATAAAGAAGGTGTAGTTGGCGTAGGCGAGATCGGCTTCGACGATCAGACTGCAGCTGAAGAAAAGTATTACAGATTACAACTTCAGCTTGCTAAAGAAGCAGGTTTACCTGTTCAGGTGCATACACCACACCGCGATAAGAAAAAAGGTACACAACGCAGTATGGATATTGCTTTGGAGCATGGCCTTGATCCTTATGGCGTAATTATCGATCATAATAACGAAGAAACGGTAAAAGAGGTTTTAGATAGAGGCTTTTGGGCTGCTTTTACCATTTATCCGTTTACTAAAATGGGTAACGAGCGAATGGTAGAAATTGTAAAGCAGTATGGCGCAGAACGTATTATGGTAAATTCTGCTGCCGATTGGGGCATCAGCGATCCTTTGGCGGTACCAAAAACCGCTGCTTTAATGAAAATGCGTGGTTTAAGTGATGAGGATATTGAGCTGGTTACTTACCGCAATGCAATTACCGCATTTGCACAGAGTGGGCAGCTAGATGAAGCCGATTTCAATGCGCAAAAAAATGTAGACCTTACCGAGAAATTTGAAGGTAATACCATTTTGCGTGGCGGACAACAGCCAAGAGCAGATAAATCGTCGATCATCATTAGCTAAAGTATTGAAAAAAATAACTGTCTATCTGCGCATGATGCGCCCTGCCAATATTGTTACGTCTGTAGCCGATATTCTGGCAGGAATTGCCATTTCTGGTGTCCTAAGTAGTGGGGTGTCTATTCCATGGTTATCTATTGCGTTTTTGGCCGCATCAACAGCTTGTTTGTATGGAGGGGGGATCGTTTTTAACGATGTTTTTGATGCCGATCTGGATAAAATAGAACGTCCGGAAAGAGCCATACCCAGTGGGCTGATCAGCTTAAAAAATGCAACCATTTTGGGAAGTTTATTACTCTTTGCCGGAATTGCTTTAGCTGCATTAAATAGTTTAACTTCGGGCTTCCTGGCACTTTTGGTAGCCGTTTTCGCCTTGCTTTATAATAAATTTGGCAAGCACCATCCTTTTTTCGGACCCTTGAATATGGGCTTATGCCGTGGTTTTAACTTACTATTGGGTTTGAGTATTGTGCCAGAAATGCTTCAAAGCCATTATTATTTAGCGGTTATTCCGGTAATTTATATTTTCTCCATCACCATGACCAGCCGTGGCGAAGTTCACGGAGGCCATACTAAAAATTTATATTTGGCCGCCTTTCTGTATGCAATTGTGATCTGTGCTATTGCTTATTTTGCTTTTGTAAACGATAGGTTGCTGTGGTCGCTGCTGTTTCTGCTTCCATTTACCTTTATGATTTTCAGGCCACTTTTAAAAGCAATAAAGGAGCCTATCGGTAAAAATATCGGCGGGGCGGTAAAAGCTGGCGTAATTTCACTTATTTTGATGGATGCAGCCTGGGCCGTAACTTTCGATGCCCTGATTTTGGCTTTTATCATTGCAGCTTTATTGCCGTTATCCATGTGGCTGTCTAAATTATTCGCCGTTACTTAAACCATCAAACACACATTCTCAAATTGATATGGAACATTTACATCAATCCTTTACGGTACAATATAATTACAATGTTTTCTTTACTTCATCGCTTTTTTTGCCTGAAAACGAACTTTTGAACAGTTTTTTAGTTAACCTGAATCCAGCTGTTGCAGTAAAGAAAATCTTGTTTGTAATTGATGAAGGTGTAGCAAATGCACACAAAGAACTTAATAACCAGATTAAAACATATTTTGCAAAATATTCTCAAACGCAGTTGGTTCAGGATATCCTGATCATCCCGGGGGGAGAACAGGTTAAAAACGACACTAGCTATTTTGATCAGGTGTTAGAAGCCATCAATATTCATGGGATCGACAGGCATTCGTTTGTTGCTGCCATTGGTGGTGGCGCTGTACTCGATATGGTGGGCTATGCGGCTACGGTTGCGCACCGAGGTATCAAACACATCAGGATTCCAAGTACCGTGCTTTCGCAGAACGATTCGGGTGTTGGCGTAAAAAATGGGATTAATTATTTTAATAAAAAGAACTTTTTAGGCACTTTTTCGCCCCCGGTTGCTGTTTTTAACGATGAAATATTTTTAAGCACTTTATCCGATCGCGATTGGCGCTCAGGCATTGCCGAAGCAATTAAAGTGGCATTGATTAAAGACCGTGAGTTTTTTGAGTGGCTGGAAGCGAATGCCACAGCGCTTGCACAGCGGGATATAACCGCCATGAACTACCAGATCTGGAAATGTGCAAAACTCCATATGGAGCATATCCGCAGTGCCGATCCTTTTGAAAGTGGTTCGGCCCGACCGTTGGATTTTGGCCATTGGAGCGCACATAAACTGGAATACCTGACTAATTTTGAAGTGCGGCATGGTGAAGCTGTTGCCATGGGCATAGCCTTAGATGCCGTATATTCCAATTTATCGGGCAGGATCAGTGCCGAAGATGCGCAAAGGGTAATCAGCCTGATCCAGCAACTTGGTTTCGAATTAACGCATCCTTTGTTACAGGTTATCGAAGGCAATAGCCCAATTTTGCATGGGCTTGAAGAATTTAGGGAGCATCTTGGCGGGGAGCTGACCATCACCTTACTTACAGGCCTGGGTAGTGGAGAGGAAGTTCACGAAATTGATGCCGACATTTTAAAACAAGCTGCCGAAATCTTAAATAACCAAACTGCTATTATTCAACATTAAGCTATGAAATTAACTTCCGGACATTTAACCTTCTGTACCAACATTTATGCAGGCGAAAGCTGGATGGCACATTTTGACGTGTTGAAAGATAGTTTTCCGGTATTGAAAGCGCAACTGTCGCCAGAGGCACTGATGGGTATAGGTTTGCGTCTTTCCAATCTCGCCAGTATTGAATTATTGGAAGAAAATCATCTGGAAACATTTAAGCAGTGGCTTGTGCAGGAAGGTGGATATGTTTTTACGATGAACGGATTTCCATATGGCGGTTTTCATCATACCAGGGTTAAAGATCAGGTACATGCGCCCGATTGGACGACGAGAGATCGCGTTGAATATACACTCCGTTTAGCAGAAATTCTTTCGCAGTTACTCCCCGAAGATATGGATGGAGGCATTTCAACCTCGCCATTGAGCTACAAACCTTGGTTTAAAGATGCTTTGGAAAGAGAAAAAGCTACAGTTACTGCGAGTACACATATTTTAGAAGTCGCCGAAGGCTTAGCGAAAATCTATAAAAAGACAGGTAAAATCATCCATCTCGATATCGAACCAGAACCTGATGGTTTTCTCGAATCAGGTCCCGAATTTATCAACTGGTTTGAAAACGAACTTTTACCAATTGGGAAAACATATTTTGCTGCGCAATCAGGTTTAAATGCGATTGATGCAGAAAATCTGATCAAAAAGCATATCCGTTTGTGTTATGATGTTTGCCATTTCGCAATCGGTTATGAACCGCATACTGCTATCATCAATGAATTGCAGGAGAAAGGTATTCAGATTGGAAAAATCCAGATCAGTGCCGCGCTAAAAGCTAAATTGCCAGCATCTGTTTCAGAAAGAACAGCCGTATTGGCTCAATTAGGCCGTTTTGATGAACCTACTTATCTCCATCAGGTAATTGCACGAAAAAATGATGGCTCGCTGTTGCGTTATCCCGACCTTTCTGATGCTCTGGCAGCGGGTGAAAATCCTGAAGTAGAGGAGTGGCGGGCACATTTTCATGTACCCATATTTGTTGAAGATATGGGTTTGATCCAATCTACACAGTCGGATATTACCGAGGTATTAAACTTGCAAAAAAACAACCCTTTTACCGCTCATTTAGAAGTAGAAACCTATACCTGGGAAGTTTTACCAACAGCTTTAAAAGCACCTTTGAACGATTCAATTATCAGGGAACTGGCCTGGGTTAAAAATTTATTATAAATAAGAACATGCATAAAACCGTTGTTATCGATATCGTAGCCCTATCTGCGTCCGTAATTGGAGCACATATGCCTTTTCTTCAGAAATATATTGCAGAGAACCATTTAACTACCATAGAACCTTTATTGCCGGCAGTTACAACAGCGGTGCAGTCGAGTTATCTTACAGGTAAATATCCTTCAGAAAACGGTATTGTAGGAAATGGATGGTACGATCATGCTGATGCTGAAATTAAATTCTGGAAGCAGTCTAACAAACTGGTAAATGCGGAAAAAATATGGGATCAGGCTAAAAAGGAAGATCCGGATTTTACCTGTGCTAATATGTTCTGGTGGTACAACATGTACTCAACAGCCGATTTTTCGGTAACGCCACGGCCAAATTACCTTGCCGATGGCCGTAAATTGCCGGACTGTTATTCGCAACCTGCGGAACTGCGCGACCATTTACAGGCTAAATTGGGGCAGTTCCCCTTGTTTCAGTTCTGGGGCCCTGGTGCAAATATTAAATCTACAAAATGGATTGCAGATGCTTCGATGGAAACTGAAAAGCTACACAATCCTACGCTTACCTTGATTTATTTACCCCATTTAGACTATTGCCTGCAAAAGTTTGGCCCTGAACTTGATAAAATCAGTACCGAACTGAAAGAAATCGATCAGGTGGTAGAAGAATTGGTGCGTTTTTACGAAAGTAGGGGCGCTCGCATCATTTTGCTTTCCGAATATGGCATTGCCCCGGTAAATAAGCCAATCCACCTTAACCGTTTGTTCAGGGAAAACGGTTTAATCCAGATCCGGGAAGAAAGAGGACTGGAATTACTCGATCCCGGCGCTTCGAAAGCTTTTGTCGTGGCGGATCATCAGGTAGCACATGTTTATATCAACGATAAAAGTGTAACTGAGCAGGTAAAGGCTTTATTGAAAAGTGTACCTGATATTGAATTGGTGCTTGATAAGGCAGAACAGGGGAAACACCACATTAATCACGAACGTTCTGGCGATCTGGTTCTTACCGCGAAAGAAAACAGTTGGTTTACCTATTATTTCTGGCTTGATGATGCTAAAGCTCCGGATTATGCCAGGGTGGTTGATATCCATAAGAAACCAGGTTACGATCCTGTAGAAATGTTCATGACCTCTAAATTGAGGGCAGGGTATAAACTTTTAAGGAAAAAAGCTGGCTTCCGTTATGTAATGGATGTAATTCCACTTGATGCCACTTTGGTTAAAGGATCGCATGGCAGCATTAATGTAGCCGATCAATTTAAACCTGTTCTGGTTACTTCAAAGGCAATCGATAAAACCTTACAAGCACCAGATGTTTATCAGGTAATTTGGGATAGTTTAACTGTTTGAAAAAGAATAAAGAATAATGTTCTGCTGATCTGATAGCTATCGAATCAGCTGGACGATTGTATTAAGAAGCATCTTGTTGAATTTAAGTTCAAATAAATTAATCTTTTTAAGAAGCTTACCTACAACATTATTATTATTCCCTTACAAACCTGTACCCGCAACCTTCGAAACAAGGAGGGTTAAGCTGTAGCGATTTTGCCGAAACCTTGTACTGATAAATCATCGGCATTTTATAGGTGTTGCTGTAAACCTCCATTTTTACACTGTCCAAAATTCTGAACGAAAATAAATCAGGAAGTGCATCGCCTTCAAATTTACCGGCTTTATCTGCCGATTTGTTTAGAATAAGATATTTGGTCTGGCCGCTTACCTTTTTATATCTGCCACTTCCATCACCAGGATCCTGCATCGTTTCGGTGAGTTTCCACTTACCATAAACTTCACCAGGCCCATCGTTATTACTGCCGTTGCTGTTGTTTTTTTTGCAGGATACATGAATAACGCTTGCAAACGCTAAAAGGAGTAATAATATCTTTTTCATAAAGCTTTAATTTATAGCTTATACGGTACAGAAACCCAAAACGCTACTGAAAACTGTTTTTTAGTTAATTAAACATTGAAATCCATCGTCCATTTTACATCTTCGATGGTCAATCTTATATTTTTACATCTCTCATCGCTTTATGTACCTTTCTCCTGTACGACCAATAAAACACAATCGGATACACAAAAAGGTTAAATAAGGTATTGGTAATTAACCCACCGATAACTACAATGGCCAATGGCTTTGAGGCTTCGGAACCGATTCCGGTAGAGAGTGCTGCTGGCATTAAACCAATAGCGGCCATTAAGGCCGTCATTAATACCGGCCTAAATCTGCTGGCAATCCCATCACGCATGGCATCGGTAAAAGTCCAGGTGGCGTGGTGTTTCAGCTCGGTGATATTGGTTTTGAAACGGGTAATCAGGATCACACCGTTCTGCACACAGATACCGAATAATGCTATAAAACCAATGCCTGCTGAAATATTAAAGTTTACACCTGCGGCCAACAGCCCCAATATGCCACCGATCATGGCAAAAGGAACGTTATTGAGTACCAATAGCGCATCCCTAAAATTGCCGAAAAGCACAAACAGGATAAAAAATATCAGCAACAAACTTACCGGAACAGCCTGCGATAAACGTGCAATAGCCCTTTGCTGGTTTTCGAAATCACCGGCCCACTCGAGCTGATAGCCCTGTGGCAATTTGATTTTTGCATTTACTTTTTGTTGTGCTTCGGCAATTACGCTGCCCATATCACGGCCTCTGATCGAGAATTTGATTGCCCCATAACGCTTGTGCTTATCGCGGTAAATCATACTTGGTCCGGTAATTTTGCGGATACTTGAGATTTCGCCCAATTGAACATTTGAACCCGATAGCGTAGGTATACGTAATTTACTGATCGAACTTTCGTCGTTCCTGAAATCTTCGGGATAACGGATGATGAGATCAAATTTGCGTTCACCTTCATAAATCTGTGTAGCGGCTTTACCACCGATCGCCATTTCGATCACTGCATTGGCATCTGCTGTGCTTACGCCATATAAGGCCATTTTTTTCTGATCGAGATTAATCTGTAATTCTGGCTGCCCCAGATTCCTGAGTATGCCTAAATCTTCAATACCCTCTACCGTTTTTAAAATACCTTCTATTTTTTCCTCTTCCTTTTCGATGTACCCGAAGTTTTCGCCAAACAGCTTCACTACAATTGATCCTTTTACACCTGAAACAGCTTCTTCTACATTATCAGAAATTGGCTGAGAAAAGTTGAGGCTTATACCCGGAAAGCGCTTTAATTTCTCCTGCATCCGCTCAATCAGCTGTTCTTTTGTCTGTTTCCGTTTCCATTCTTTTCGGGGGTAAATATCCACGTGGAATTCCATGTTGTAAAAACCCGTTGCATCCGTTCCATCGTTTGGCCGGCCAGTCTGCGACATCACCTGTTTTACCTCTTCGAAACTTAAAAAGATCTTTCTCATCTCGTTGGAAAGTTTTTTGGTCTCATCCAACGAAATACTCAAAGGGCCGGTAGCACGCACATAAATGGAGCCCTCATCTAAACCGGGCAAAAATTCTGTCCCCAGAAATTTAAAACTAAAAACACCTAAAAACAGCACTACAATAGAAATTCCAAAAACCAGTTTCTTTTTTTTGAAACAGAGATCGTAAAATTTAAGGGTTGCTTTGGTAATCCATTCTAAAAAGATATTGTGTTTCTCTTTTACATCCTTTTTTAGAAGTATGCTGGCCATGGCCGGTACAAGTGTGAAGGTTAAGATCAAAGCGCCCAATAAGGCAAAACTTAAAGTCCAGGCCAGGGGAGAGAACATTTTACCTTCTACTTTTTCAAAGGTGAAAATGGGGAGCAAACCAGTAATGATGATCAGTTTGGCAAATAAAATGCCTTTTCCGTTTTCTAGACAGGCTTTTTTAATAAAACCGAGTTTGCTCATTTTATTAAACTTTTCCATGCCCACTTTTTTTGCTTTTGCATCCAGCACGACGAAAATTCCTTCAACCATTACTACGGCGCCGTCTATAATGATTCCGAAATCAATTGCACCCATCGAAAGCAGGTTGGCTGGCATGCCTTTTAATTTGAGGCAGATAAATGCAAAAAGAAGTGCTAAAGGAATGATAATAGAAACGATTAAAGTGGTGCGCCAATCGGCCATGAAGAGGAATACGATCAGGGTAACAAATAAAATCCCTTCAAGCATATTGCCCATCACGGTGTGTACGGAGTAGTTAACCAGATCTTCACGGTCGTAGAAAGGTTTGATTTTTACATCATCAGGCAAAATACTGGCATTGATCGTATTTATTTTTTCTTTCAGCCTGGCAATTACATCACTTGGATTACCGCCCTTCCTCATCACAATAATGCCTTCAACCACATCGGGATCTTTGTCGCGACCAACTTGCCCTAGCCTTGGTAAAGCCGATTCTGCCACATCGGCAATGGTTTTAACATAAACAGGGGTGCCATTAATATTATCAACCACCACATTCCTGATTTCGTCGATATTGTTGAGCACGCCGATACCGCGCACCACATAAGCCTGACCACTTTGTACAATTACATCGCCGCCCACATTGATGTTGCTTTTAGATACCGCTTCGAAGAGTTCCTTCGCGCTTACACCATATTGGATGGCTTTTTGTGGATCAACAGTAATCTGGTAGGTTTTTACCTCGCCTCCAAAACTTACTACATCAGCAATGCCCGAAACAGATAAAAGTTCTCTTTGTATCACCCAATCCTGTAAGGTTTTTAACTCACGCACAGATTTTGTGTCGCTAGATAAGGTATAACGGAAGATCTCACCAGTAGGCCCGTAAGGCGGCTGTACTTCGGGTTGGATTCCTTCGGGCAGGTCTGCTTCATCGAGGTGGTTGTTTACCTGTACGCGTGCTTCAGCATAATCTACATCATCTTCGAAACTTACTTTTACGATGGATAAGCCAAATAGGGAAGAAGAACGGATGCTGGTCCGTTTTTCGGTAGGGTTCATGGCAATTTCCAAAGGTCTGCTTACAAACTTTTCTACCTCTTCGGCACTTCGGCCCGGCCATTGGGTAATGATGGTGATATTGGTATTGGTAACATCAGGAAACGCATCAATGGTGGTGTGTTTGAAGCTTAAATAACCTGCCAGAATTAAGATAAAAGTGGCAAAAAAGATGAAATATTTATTCTTCAGTGCAAAGCCTATGATGCTTTTTATGAATTTATTCATTTTTGAAATCTAGGAATGAAAAGAAATTATTGAGTTTTTAAACTTTCGAACAAGAAAACCTGTTTAGATGCGATGATGCGATCGCTGGCCTTTACACCTTTGCTGATGTAGGTTTTGTCGGCTGTTTTCCGCCCGATTTCGATCTCCTGGATCCTCACTTTGTGGTCCTGACCTAAGACTAGCACATAATTTTTGTTTTCATCGAAAATAACTGCCCTTGAGTTTAATACCGGAAGATCGATGGCCGAATTTGCTGAAACTTTTACCGTTCCGAGCATACCTGGTTTTAATAAAAATTCATGATTTGGGATCACAACCCTTGCATTCATTACCTTGCTATCCTGATCTACCTGATTATATAATTTCTCTATTTTTCCTTTAAAAACTTTGTCGGGATAGGAGAGGGTAAATAAACTCACTTCATCGCCGGCTTTAACACGCGAAATATCCGATTCGTAAATGTTGATCATAGCCCAAACGTTGGAGAGATCGGCAATGGTAAAGAGGCTTTTATTGTTATCGCTGCGCAACTGCATATTTTGTGTTACGTTTTTTTCGATCACAAAACCATTAATGGGCGATTTAATAGCATATAATCCGGTACTGCTGCCACCATTGAGTTTTAATACGGAGTTAGCCCTTTTGGCTTCTGCTTTTTTAATCTGGTAATCGTTTTTGGCTTCATCGAGCTCTTTTGCCGAGGATAAACCACTTTGGAAAAGCTGCTCGGCCTGTTTTAACGATCGCTCAGTATTTTTAAGTTCGGCGTTTGCGGTAATTACCTCTTTGTCAAATCCGGCCATTTCAGAACTGTTTACCGTGGCCAGCGTTTGTCCGTTCACAACCTGATCGCCCAACCTTACACCAACGCGGTTTACGATGCCGCTTACCATCGGAAAAAGTTCTGAGCGACGTTCTTCATCTGCTGTAATTTTGGCCGAAAACATTAGTTCTGTTTTGCTGTTGGCCTGTTGCACGGTATCAATCAGCAAGCGGTTAATCAGGGAATCGGTGATGGCAAATTTATCGTTTGGCGCGGTCGTTTTATGTTCGTTGCAGGCAAATATTAAAATGCTTGTGGCAATGAGCACAGTGTTTTTATAGAGATTTTGCATGAGATTTATTTAAAAATATTAGAACCGGTTACATAGTTGAGCTCAGCACGGGTGCTCATTCTTTCGAATTGGAGTTTATTCAGTTGCAGTGTATTTTCTTTGTAGGCATCATAGAGGTCTAAAAATTCGATCAGACTGATGTTCCTTGCTTTGAAATTTTTAATGAGGGCAGAAATAAGCGTATTAAAATCGGTACTAAAGGCAGGATCGATCTCTTCGTATAATTTTTCGTTGCGTAAAGCGGTTTTGTAGCTGTTAAATACTTCATTCTCGAGTAGGGCTTCCTGTTTTTTGATGTTCATATCGGCTGCAGCTATACCAACTTGGGCTTTTTTAATTTCACCCTGGTTTCTGGAGAAAAGTGGAATGGGAATTTTGATGCCCAAACCTGTATATTTTTCAGGATAATTACCTTTTAAATCATAACTAAGGCCAATTTCTATATCAGGAATGGCCATCGCCTTTTGCAGTTTTAAATTGCGCTCGTTGTAAAGCAGGTCGGTTTTGGCTAATTTAAGGTCAGCGCGGTTGGCTCTGGCCGAATCTAATAAGCAACTGTAAGGGACTTTATCGAGCAATCCGTTCTTAAAGTCTGCTTGATCTACAATTAAAGAAAGTGAAATATTGGCATCCAAGCCACAGAGTAGCTTAAGGTCTTTGTAATGATCTTCCAGGTCGTTCAGTAAGCCCGCCTGTTCGGCTTTGAGATTGATTAACAGTGATTTAATTCTGATGACATCTTTTGTGGCAACATTGCCCATTTTTAACTGGATATTATATGCTTTTAATAATTGATCGGTAGAGCTGATCTGTTCCTGATACAGTTTAACTGATTGTGCAGAGAAATAGGTTTTATAAAACGTGTTGACCAGTTCGAATTTTAATGTTCGCATCAGATCGAAATATTCATATTCGGCTAGCTTAACCCCGGTTTGGGCCAGTTTGATGTTTTTATTGCGTTTGCCAGCAAGTTTGAACAGTTGCGAAATAGAAGCCGCGTATTGTCCGTAAGCATAAGAGGTTTGCAGGAATTTCTTTGTTTCGTGGTTGTAAAACAGATTTTCATATTCTAGCGTAGGATTATCAAAGAGTTTGGCGGTAATAATTTCGGCCTTTGCCTGATCGATCTCGTAATTACTGGCCAGGAGATCATAATTGTATTTTAAAAAAAGGCTTTCTGCTTTGCTAAGGGTTAAGCTTAGTGCATCGGTTTGTGCAAAAGTTGCTCCAGGCCTGATGGCCAAAAAGAAAATGAGCAACGTACATATTCTTCTCATATGGCAAAGCTATCTTTGCCGAATTAAAGGGGGATTAAACGGAAATTAAAAGGGAATTAAAGTTGGGACGCTAATCGTCATGCTGAATTTATTTCAGCATCTATTCTGTCGCTAAGACCCTGAAATGAATTCAGGGTGACGATTGAGTTGTAAAATTAGAATGAAGTAATAAATAGCTACTAAAGCTTTGTCAATCTCACCGTAAAAGTGCAACCTCCTTTTTCAAGATTTGTGGTAGTTATTTCACCTTTTAGCAGATCGATAATTTTTTGAGCAATATAAAGTCCCATTCCTTCACCTTGACGGCCAAAATCTTTTGCCCGCGTATAAAAGGGTTTGAAAATATTTTCCTGTTCCTCAGTAGCGATACCTGTTCCATTGTCGGTAATGTGAATGAGAAAGTCATTTTCAGTTGCTTCAACAACAACGCTTACCTGTTGATTGTCAGAAAATTTGAAAGCATTCGAAATGATATTATCCAAGGCAATTTGTAATAGTACAGCATTGGCCAATATTTCAGGTTTTGGATCAATTGGATTTTGATAAGTAATTTTAAGATCAAGGTTTTTCTGTGCTTTCCAGTCTGATTGTATTTTGAGAAGCAGGTGGTCTAACCTGATTGGAATAAGTTGAGAATTGATCAGTTCCAGATCCATTTTTGCAAGAGCGAGCAATCCGGTAATGATGTGTTCCATTTTCTCGGCATCTTCGAGCATAGAAGCAATTACCTTTTCATAAGCTGTATGGTCTCTTTCTTTGGATAAAGCCAACTCAGCATTCATCATGATCCGCGTTACGGGTGTACGAAGTTCGTGAGAGGCATTGGCAACAAAGGTTTTCTGTAAAATAAAAGCCTGTTCCAGTTCTTCCATTAAATGATTGAAGCTTTTGGCAATCAGGTTGATTTCATCTTTGTTGTGCTTTTCTTCTACCCTGAACTCCATGTTCTGCGAACCCGCCTGTTTTACTTCCTGCATAAACTTTTGCAGGGGTTTTAGCATATTTTGTGCAATCCACCGGCTCAACAATAGCACGATTAGGGAAATTAGAATGAAGATGAAAATCATGATCTTCAATAACTTATCGAGCCTGTTGTGCGAGCCTTGATCATCTGCTGAAGCCAGGATTACAAAGTCGCCCTGATTATCTTTGTAATAAATGCCAACTACCTGCCGCTGGCCATCAGTATATTTTAAACGGCCTTTTTTGCGAACTTCATCGATAGTAGAATTGGTCCAGTATTGAGCAGAATCGCCAATAAAGGTGGCCCTGTTTTTATTGTCGTAAATGCGGGTAACTTCGCCGTTTAACTTTTGCAGGTATTTGTGGCGCACATTGTTCAACGCATCCCGGCTAATTTCGTCGGCTTCGAGGTAAAGTTTGGCCGTAACCATAGTACGGTCGGTAAGGCGCTCGAAGAAATCTGCTTCCAAAAATTTCATGAAAGTAAAATACACGGTACAGAGTACAGCAAACAGCAACGAGGTGCTGATCAGTGTAAAATATAATGCTATACGATCCTTTATCTTCATTATTTCAGGATATAACCCATATTGATTTTGGTGTGGATGAGTTTCCGTTCAAAACCCTTTTCGATCTTTTTTCGTAAGAAATTGATATACACATCAATTACATTGGTTCCGGTTTCGAAACTGATGTCCCAAACTTGCTCTGCTATAAATTGCCGCGAGAGTAAACGGTTGGGATTGCGCATAAACAATTCGAGCAACACAAATTCTTTGGCGCTAAGTTCGATTGTTTTTCCTCCACGGCTGACTTCTTTGCTGTAAGTATTGAGCACCAGGTCTTCGAAATATAATTTGTGGTCAGTTTGAGCGGTAACGATAGGTTGTCTGCGTAAAAGTGCAGCCACTCTTGCCAGGAGTTCTTTCAGGTGGAAAGGTTTTACCAGGTAATCATCAGCCCCAGCTTCTAGGCCTGTAACCTTATCATCAATAGCACCCAAAGCGGTAAGCATCAAAATCGGCGTTTGCACGGCATTTCCACGGATGTGTTTACAAAGCTGAATACCGTTAAGCCGCGGCATCATCACATCGATAATGAACAGGTTAAAGCTTTCGCCCAAGAAAAGCTCCAGCGCATCAATACCGTTGGCTACAGTAAACACCTGGTAATCGTTTTCTTCGAGTGCCGATTTTAAAAGTTCAGCAATTTTAGGGTCGTCTTCAGCTATTCCGATCTTTAGCATCCGACAAAAGTAACCATCTCATCTTAAAACGGGATTAAAATGGATAATTTGTTGATTGTATTATATTTGAATATACAAAATTCATCCGTTCCAATTCAACATCCATAAAAATGTTCGAAACTTTTGATCAGACCAACTTCCACCAGTTTTGTAATTTAGTAGGCAGCAGCGATGCAGATTTACAATCCATCTTGGATAAATATGGATACCCACCTTTCTGGTCGAGACCGAATACTTTCGAATCACTTATACATATTATCCTGGAACAACAGGTTTCTTTGGCTTCGGCATTGGCTGCCTTAAATAAACTGAAAGAAAAAATAGGAGAAGTTGTGCCTGAACGCTTATTGCTACTTACCGATCAGGAATTAAGAGATTGTTATTTCAGTCGGCAAAAAACGATTTATGTTCGTCATTTGGCCGAAAGCCTGATCAGTGGAGCATTGTCTTTAAGCAAAATGGAAACAATGGATGATACAAGCATCAGATACCAGCTTAAAACAATTAAAGGTATTGGCGATTGGACGGTTGATATTTATCTGATTTTTATTTTGCACCATACCGATGTTTTTCCGATCGGTGATTTGGCTGCGGTTAACTCATTAAAGAAAGTAAAAGGCTTGGAAGCAGGGCTAAGTAAAGAAGAAATATTGGCTGTAGCTGATCAATTTAAACCTCACCGAACCATTGCTACAATGTTGTTATGGCATGCTTATCTGGAGGAAAGGAAAAAGAAATAGATTGGTTAAGCGCGTTACGTCATTCCCAACCCGATAGCTATCGGGTTGATTGGGAACCACAACGTGCTCATCGAAGATAATCTTAATGCCAAATACTAGTGCTTTAAGATTCCCGCCTGCGCGGGAATGACGCGTCTTGTTGAATTGAGTATAAATATTTTACAAAAGTGCCCTATCCAGGTGTACATAACCGCCATCCACATGGATCAGTTGGCCTGTAGTGTGACTGGATTTATCTGATAATAAGAATACAGCCATGTTGGCAATCTCATCCACACTGGTCATTCTGTTCTCGAAAGGAATTTTATCTGTAATGTTCTTCAGTTTTTCATCACGGTCTTCGAAAGAGTTGATCCATTTCTCGTATAGCGGCGTCCAGGCTTCAGCAACAATAATCGCATTGACACGAATGCTAAAAGGCAATAATTCTACTGCCCACTCACGCGTTAAGGCATTTCTGGCACCGTTTGATGCAGCATAACCCGAAGTTCCACCTTGTCCGGTTTCTGCAGTTTTACTACCAATATTTAAAATAGAACCCTTGCTCTGTTTAAGTGCAGGTAAGGCATGTTTAGCCAAAAGGTAATAATGCACCACGTTTTTATGTAACGATTCCATAAAACCTTCATAAGTGCCATTTTCGAGGCCAATACCATCATTAACACCAGCATTGTTCACTAGGCCATCTATTCTGCCATATTTTGCTAATATTGCATCAACAATGGTTTTGCAGCTTTCGGGCATGGTGAGCTCTGCGGTAAAATAATCGGCTTTTAAGCCTAAAACTGTAATTTCCTGAAGCATTTTCAGGTTGTCGTTTTCGTTACGGCCAATAATAATGGGAAAAGCATTTTCAATGGCCAAAGCTTTTACAATTGCTGCGCCAATGCCTTTTGCGCCACCGCTCACCAGGATTATTTTGCCGTCTAAATTTAAATTCATATTTGGTTAATATTTTTGTTTTATTATTAAAAGCACAGAGAACATAGAGTTTTCACAGGGAACATAGAGGGGTATTTAGCCTTGCTTCTATAGATTTCTCTCCCGAAAATTCGGGACTGCGCTTCAGTCGAAATGACGGATCGATTGTCCATCCTCCATGGAATTAAAGGCTCACACCTCTTTTCCAGGGGATAAAATCATCCTGATTGAGTTGTACCGCCTTAGGAATTTCTTCGCCGCTGGCTACTTTAATACAGTATTCTAATATATCTTCGCCCATTTCGTTAATGGTTTTTTCGCCATTAATTACTGCTCCTGTGTCGATATCGATAATATCACTCATGCGTTTGGCCAGGATTGAATTGGTAGCCACTTTAATGGTGGGACAAACCGGATTTCCTGTTGGCGTACCCAAACCGGTAGTAAATAAAATTAAGGTTGCTCCGGCAGCAGCTTTACCTGTGGTCGCTTCCACATCATTCCCCGGGGTACATACCAAGCTTAGGCCAGGTTTAGTGGCAGGTTCTGTATAATCTAAAACATCTACAACAGGAGCGGAGCCCGCTTTACGTGCAGCACCTGCCGACTTAATCGCATCGGTAATTAAACCGTCTTTGATATTGCCTGGAGAAGGATTCATGTAAAAGCCAGAGCCAACTTTATGCGCCAGATCATCATATTCGGTCATTAAGCGGATAAATTTTTCAGCCGTTGGACGGTCCACAGACCTGTCGATCATTTCTTGCTCTACGCCACAAAGTTCAGGGAACTCGGCCAATAAAACCTTGGCCCCTAAAGCCACCAATAAATCGGCACAATAACCAACAGCTGGATTTGCAGAAATACCGCTAAAACCATCGCTACCACCACATTTTACACCCACACACATTTTGCTTAGTGGGGCTGCTGCACGTTCTTGTTTATTAATGAACATTAATCCTTCAAAAGTACTGCGGATTGAATTTTGGATCAATTGCTCTTCGCTTTGCGCTTTTTGCTGCTCGAAAATTAAAAGTGGTTTATCAAAATCGGGATCGAGCGCAAATAAGTCGCGTTTAAAATCTTCAACCTGCAAATGCTGACAGCCCAAACTTAAAACCGTTATACCAGCCACATTGGGGTGATGGGCATAGGCCGCCAATAATTTGCTTAATGTATCAGCATCCTGACGTGTTCCACCACAACCCCCATTATGCGTGAGGAATTTAATTCCATCTACATTTTTAAAGGTACGGCTGGCCTTATCTACTTTAGGTTCAAAACTAATATGATTAATGTCTTCTCCCTTTTCAAAGGCCTGAACCAGTTTATGGGTGTAAGCTTTATATTTATCATCTACCGCATAACCCAACTCACTGTAAAGCGATTCTTTAATGATATCCAGATTTCTGTTTTCGCAAAATACAGTCGGGATAAACAACCAATAGTTTGCGGTGCCCACTGCGCCATTTTTACGGTGATAACCATTAAAGCTGCGGTTGGTATATTTACTTACATCGGGGGCTTCCCATTTGTAATTAACATTGCGATAGGCAAATGGCTCTGCAGCATGTTTGGTATTCTCTACATTCATCCGCATACCAGCCTTTACATCAAATTGTACCTTTCCAACCAAAACGCCGTACATCATTACCTCATCACCTGCTTTCATATCCTGCATAAAAAATTTATGCTTGGCAGGGATTTCATCAACAGTAACGTAGGTATTCCCTTCATGCACTATTTTGGTGTCTTTAGGTAAATCTTGTAACGCAACCAAAACATTATCAGCATTGTTAATCTTGATGACTAATTTTTTCATTGTCAATTTTATAATCTAAACTAATTTCTTTTTCAATGTGATTGGGTTTCCATCCTTTCCATCCGAAGTAGAAAACCACTAAAAAGCATATAAAAGGTACCAAATACCCATATTGTATATTGTGTGTAGCATCTGATATTAACCCCAATATCGGAGGTAAAAAAGCACCACCAACAATAGACATCACAATTAACGATGAACCCAGTTTTGTATCTTTACCCAAACCTGCTATGCCCAATGAGAATATGGTTGGGAACATGATCGACATAAAGAAAGAGACACCGATTAAAGCATAAACGGTAATCATGCCGCTTGCAAAAATAGATACGAGGGTAAGTACAGCACTGATTAATGCGTAAAGCATCAATAGTTTATGGGCAGCTACGTATCTCATGAAGAAAGTTCCGGCGAACCTGCCAATCATAAAAGCCAGGCCTGCCGCACCAGCGTACCATTTTGCTGCATCCTGACTAATACCTGCAGAAGAGGTTACAAAACTGATGAATAAACTCAATACGCAAACCTGTGCGCCTACATAAAAAAACTGACCGATGATGGCCCAACGCAAATGGCTATGGCCCAATACATGTGCAAAACTGCTTTTTTCCTGGGCATTTTCTTCTTCCTTAATATCTGGCAGCTTGGTGAAAATAAATAGGATGGCTACAACAATAATCAGGATACCCAAAATTAGATAAGGCGCTTTTACCGTCGACGCCTCTTCAAGCATATAAGCCTGTTTTTCTAAAGGCAACATTTTCGCCAATTGGGCATCGGTATATTTTACTTCGGTAAAAATAAATTTACCACCAAGTACTGGTGCTAAAAATGCAGCTAAACCATTAAAAGACTGAGAGAAATTTAAACGCTGGGTAGCTGTTTCTGGTGGTCCCAGTACGGTAACATAAGGATTTGCCGCTGTTTCCAGGAAGGTTAAACCACAGGCGATAATAAAAAGTGCACCTAAGAAAAATATATATTGTGCAGTATTGGCTGCGGGTATAAATAATAAACAGCCGATGGCGAATAAAACGAGACCTAATATGATACCACTTTTATACCCATACTTGCGCATAATGTAGCCTGCAGGTAGCGCCAATAAAAAATAAGCGATAAAAACCGAAGAATCGACCAGGGTAGATTCGAAAACGTTTAGTTGAAAAGCTTTGCGTAAATGCGGAATTAATACAGGATCGAGATTGTGGACAAAACCCCAGAAGAAAAAGAGGCTGGTGACCAAAATTAGTGGAAATAAATATCCCTTGCCATTTTTTGGTGTATCGGATACCTGAAAGTTCGTTGATGGAGTGTGACTCATGTTTTATTTGGTTATAATGGTTTAAGCAGGTTCTTTTTGGTTAGATGTTGTATTACAAATTAAACCGTTAAGCGTTAATAAAAATTTAACATTATGATCTAATTATTAAATGATATTGGCTCAATTTTTTACATTGCAAAATAATTTTGCATATTAGATTGATTTTTTAAAATTTTATGAAACCGCATTTACTTAATGTATCTACTAATTCGGTAGATTCTTTTAGCGCTCGAAGAGACATTATGCCTGATATAAACAACCGTTGGCATTACCACTCTGCATTAGAATTGATCTACGTTAAAGAAGGTAGGGGAACGCAGTTTATTGGCGATAGTATTAAAAATTTCAAGGATGGTGATGTTGTTCTGCTCGGGAGCAATTTGCCCCACTACTGGCGCTTCGACCCAGAATTTTTTGATGAAACAGCTGGTGAGCCGGTTGATGTTTATGCGATTCATTTTAAGGAGGATTTTTTGGGTAAGGATTTTCTCGACCTTCCCGAAAATCAGGAGATCAAAAAAGTCTTGCTTCAATCGAGACAGGGAATTCAGTTGCAAGGCGCCTCAAAAGAGAGAATTGCCGGCTTAATGCCACAGATTATTGAGGCTACGGGTACCATGAAGATTATAAAAATACTTGAGGTATTAACTGAAATAGCCAATTGTGAAGAAAAAAATATATTAGTTTCGCTAGGGTTTAAGCCAAACTTTCTGAAGAACGAAAAAGACAGGATCCAATCTATTTATAACTATACCATCAGCAATTACAAAAATAAAATAGAACTAAAGGAAATTGCTGCGGTAGCTAAAATTAGTCCCAATTCTTTCTGTAAATTCTTTAAAACTAAAAGTAGAAAAACTTATACGCAGTTTCTGAACGAGATTAGAGTAGGGCAGGCCTGTAAGTTATTGATCGAAAATGATCTAACCGTTAAAGAAATCTGCTACGACTGCGGCTTTTACAACTTTACCAGTTTCCATAAATACTTTAGGGAGATAACCGGTAAAACACCGTTGAAATATCAGCAGGCCTTTTCTAAGCAATAGCTATAGCCAATGAAGTCTGTTTTTTAAAATATGACTTCCTAATTCTACAATATTTGCCACTTTATTTAAGTTTTTCTGCTTAGTTTTGCTCAAAACCAAATATTAATAGTTGAAGTTTTAATGATTTTTATCCTTTATCGATTTTAAAACATAAGAATGTTAAAACTAATTTTTGATTTATAGGTTTATAGCTTAAGTTTGCATTTCTAACTGAATATTTTATGAGCAATATCTCTAATCCGAAACCGGTGAAAAAGGGCGATAGGATGGACAATGACCATAATAACCTTAATGAGTCTTATACCCCTGGTTCAAAACATAAGTTTGAAGGATGGCCGATTTTATGGATCCTGATAGCTATATTTTTAATCTCCGCAGTTTTATGGTATACAGGAGCTGCACCCTACCTGATTAAGTGGATCGCCAATAAATAAAAAGATGTTTTTAAAGTGGTCAGTTTGGCCATAACATTTCATTGTCTTTCTGTGAGAAAGTTCAATGTATTGGCTTAAAGGGAGACGTTAACTTTGATGACGGGAAAAGAACTGATTAAAATTTTTCATCATCGCTGGGAATCTGCTCAGCGGAGAAATAGCAGTACAACATTAATCCAAAGGAAACAATATAAAATACCGCTGTGATTAAAAGGAATGTGCTCATATAAATAGTTATTTGGTTAGTGTAATTATAACGTTAAGTTATCTTAAATTATATAGGGCGATGCATTTATTTTATATTAATTATTAACATAATTAATTTTAATGTTGAAAACTATTTATATAGTTGGTTTTGTAGTGTCGATTTGTCATTCTGCTGTTCCTCGGTATCTGTTTACCTCGCTTGAAATTTATCGCGGTATTGAGTAGGCGTCATCCCAACTGATTTTCTGAACACTTTCCTAAATGCTTTGGGATCATTGTAGCCGGAGTTATAAATTACCTCTGTCATTTGTTGAGCAGTTTGCTCTAATAACTTTTTAGCTGCTTCGATACGGGTTTGTTGAAGATACTCGATAGGCGTAATACCAATCACCTGTTTAAAACGACGTACAATATTTCTTCTACTGGAAGGAATATCTTTAATCATCTCTTCGATGGTAGCTACATCCTGATAATTGTTTTCAATTTTTTCTTGAGCAGAGGCAACAATATCGTCATTGTGATGACGGATAGGCTGGAAGGTGCTAAAGTATGATTGGTTTACACGGTCCATATCGATCGCAAAAATCTTCGCCACCTTAATGGCCATATCTTTTCCACAATGAAGCTGTAAAAGATGCAGCAATAAATGAAAAGTAGAGGTTGCTCCACCACTTGTAAATAATTTTCCATCCTGTGTTACCGTTTTATCAGCCTTTAAATGAACCAGGGGGAATGCCATAGAAAAGGCAGAGCAGGCATCAACATGTGTGGTAGCCGCTTTACCATCCAGCAATCCTGATGCTGCAAGTAAAAATGCACCAGTACAAAAAGTAGCAATTTCTGCGCCTGCTGCATGTTGTTTGTTTAACCAGGGGATATAGTTTCGGTTTGCTGCGATGGAATCTTTAATATCGTTGGTTGCAAATGAAGGAACCAAAATAAGATCAAGATGTGCAGCTTTTTGCAAGGGCACACAAGGATGCGCACTAAAATTGTAATTTTTATCCTCCAGTGTAATTAAACTAATGTTAAATGGAGTTTCGAGGCCATCTTTCCGATAAAATCCATTAACAGTATCAAATACATCCAAAATAGCCGCTATGCTTAATAATCTGAAATTTTGGGGCAGTAAAACACCTACTTGTATCATTTGGTTAAAAATTTAAGTATCGTAAATATATAAAAATTGTCTGAAATGCCCCTTAAGATTGACTTTTACGGCAACGGTGTTCAGCTAAATTAACAACTAACTTTATTTTCAGTTAATCAACTAATTAATAAACATATGAAAACCACCCCAAAGAGTAGCAGAATGTACGGCTTTATAGTGTTGTACGAAATGCAAACAGATTTTTTAGTAAGGGCTTTAGATGGGATAGACCAAAAGGATGCACATAAAAGATTAGATACGAAAGCAAATCACATTGCCTGGATTACCGGGAGTGTGGTGCATGGCCGCTATTTTCTGGCCAAATCATTTGGTATCGATATTCCATCCGTAACCGACGAACTTTTTGCCAATAACAAAGGGATTGTAGATGATGCCACTTATCCTTTACTCGCAGATTTCATTAAAGATTGGGCAGCAATTTCTCCAAAGTTACAGGAGGCTTTAACCCAGGCTACTGATGAGAAACTGGAAGAGAAACTCAATATCCCCGGAATGGAGATCACATTGTTTGAAATGATCAGCTTTAGCAGTTATAGAGAAGCCAATTGCATCGGGCAGATTGCCTTATGGCGCAGGTTATTAAACTATCCTGGAATGAATTATATGTAAACTATGGAAAAAATAATTAGAGAAGCCGATGAAACTTTGTCGGCATTAGAATATGAGTTTTCGAGATTTGATTCCCCACAGATCAACGAGGTACCTTTTGAAGGGAGCTGGACTGCAGGCCAATTGGCTGAGCACCTGGTTTTGTCGAATTCAGGTTTCCTGGAGGTGATTAATGGGCCGGTAACCGAAACAGATAAACCGGCAGATTTAATGGTAAAAGAAATCAGAAAAGATTTTTTGAATTTCAATGTGAAGTACAATTCGCCTAAAGAGATCTATCCTGAAGACAGGACATATAATCAACCTGAATTATTAAAAAGTTTAAAGCAGATCAGGGAGGGGATATCAGATGCGATAACTGGTTTGGATTTAACTAAAACATGTACCGCTTATGAGCTGCCCGGATATGGCTTTCTAACCCGGTTGGAGGCAATTTATTTCGTGATTTATCATACACAAAGACATGTTCATCAGTTAAAGAATATTTACAATGAGCTGGATAGCAATTGATTTTTAATTAAATTTATGAGAAACAACAGGCTTAATCTACTAAATCCCTATATCGGCAAATGGAAAACAGAAGGTTTAACAAAATCAGGTGATATAATCACTGGAACCGATACCTACGAATGGGTTGATGGTGGTTTTTTCTTAATGCATCAGGTAGATATCATGTTTGGTGATAAAAAGATCCGATCGTTGGAAATTACGCACTATGATGATATGGAGGATGTTTTTAGGTCGCAATCGTTCGATAATGAAGGCAATATTTCCATATCTACCCTTAAAATTTACGATGATATTATTTTAATATTTGCCGATACAGAAAGATTTAAAGGGAATTTTAAAACAAATACTATTGAAGGGACATGGGAACAGTTTGATGGTAAAAACTGGGTACCATGGATGGATATCAAATTAACAAAACTTGAAAATGGGCAGTAAGGAGCACAAGCAGAAAGCAGATCAGGTTGATAATTACATGGAAAAACTCCAGCATCCTTTTAAACAGGAGGTCGAGCGGTTACGAAGTATCATACTGAATGCAAATCCTAAACTGCAAGAAAGAGTGAAGTGGAATTCACCAAGTTTTTTTTATATAAAAGATTTGGCTGCTTTTAACCTTAGGGCAAAAGGATATGTGCAGATCATTTTTATTTTTTACGATGGAAATATGATCGAAGATCCATCTTTATTACAAGGTAATTGGAAAGATAGGCGTGAAGCAAGGTTTCACAGTATGGCCGATATTGAAGCAAAACAATCTGCGCTTGAGCAGTTGGTAAATAATTGGGTTAAACTGATAGAAAGTAAATAACAATTAACATCCCAAAGGGAAAAAACAACAAAACAATGGCAACAATTAACACTTGATAATAATAGGGGGGGAGCCCTGAGTCCTTAGTTCATGGTATTTTATTAATTAAGTGTACAATAATATAAATCGCGGGTGCGGTAATATAAATCGCGGGTGCGGTAATATAAATCGTGGGTGCAATAATATAAATCGTGGGTGCAATAATATAAATCGCGGGTACAATAATATAAATCACGGGTGCGGTAATATAAAGAGCGAATTAGATAATATAAATGGTCAGTAGCTCATGGTTAATGGACTATGGCTATTAACCATAAAACCATCAACCAAAACAGATTAACTTATTATTACACCCATGTACCCATGCCCAATGTGCTAATGACTAATGAACAAATGCCCAATAAACTATAAATAACTTTTATTATTTTTAAATTTAGAAACCAAAAATTAAACCACTATGAAAATTGCAGTTATTATTGTACGCGTGCTATTAGCCGCCATGTATCTTTTTGCTTCTGTAAGCTATTTTCTTAATTTAATGCCTAAGGCTCCGGAAATGACAGCGGCACAAACTAGTTTTATGACTGGCTTGATGGCATCTGTGTACCTTTTTCCATTGATCAAAATAACCGAACTGGTTAGTGGTATACTATTGCTTATTGGCCGTACAGCACCTTTAGCTGCACTCATAATTTTCCCGGTTACCTTAAACATTTTTCTTTACCATGCGTTTTTAGGTCCGAAAGATTTACCAATGGTTGCCGTAATGCTCCTGTTTAACTTATTCCTGCTTTATGCATATCGTGCCAAGTACCTACCGATCGTTTCAAAGTAAATTTTAGGATTTTCAAAAGTTCTCATAATTTTTCTCTTTATTTAGTGTTTCCATATAAGGTGTAATTATTATCTTTAGAAACTAACTAGAAATAAAAAATATGAGAAAGTTACCATTTTTAATGCTGCTTTTTGTTGCAGTATCGTTTTCTGCATTTGCACAGAACAAAGATGCTATTGTAGGCAAATGGCTTAATCCATCGGGTGAGGGGCAAATAGAAATTTATAAAAAAGGCGATAAATATTATGGGAAATTAGCCTGGATGAAGGAACCCAATCTAAATGGTAAACCTAAATTAGATGCTAAAAACCCTGACGAAAAGCTACAAAAGCGTGCTTTATTGAATCTGGAAATATTAAAGGATTTTGTTTACGATGATGGTAAGTGGACTGATGGAACGATTTACGATCCGAAAAGTGGCAAAACATACAGCTGTAATATGTCTTTAAAAAGTACCGATGTGTTAAACGTTCGCGGTTATGTAGGTATTTCTCTTTTAGGCCGATCAGAAACTTTTAGACGGGTAAAATAATTTATAGATGAAGAAAATTCTATGGTGCCTTTTAATGGCACCTTTTTTTTGCACTGCACAGTCGTATTCCTTTAAACCCTTAAACGAGAATACCAAAACCAGTTTACGGGGTTTAAGTGTCGTATCAGATCGGGTTACCTGGGTAAGTGGTAGTAATGGATCGGTAGGTAAAACTACTGATGGTGGTATAACCTGGAAATGGTTAAAACCAAAGGGCTACGAAAAAATCGATTTCAGGGATATCGAGGCTTTCGACGATAAGCAAGCCATTATTGTGGGCATTGCATCGCCGGCATACATTCTGAAAACAGTAGATGGAGGCGAAACCTGGACAGAAAATTATAAAAATGTAGATTCTGCTATATTTTTGGATGGGGTAGGTTTCTGGGATAAAGATAAAGGACTCATTTTTGGCGATCCTATTAATGATAATATGCAGTTGCTCAAAACCCTGGATGCAGGTAAAACCTGGCAGGATATATCTGCAAACCTCAAAACTAAATTATCAAAAGGTGAGGCGAGTTTTGCGGCCAGTGGAACAACCATTAAAACGTTGGCTGGTGGTAAAACCTGGATTGCATCAGGTGGAGCAGTAGCCAACATTTACTTTTCTCCGGATTATGGACAAAACTGGCAGGTATTTAAATGCTCTATTTTACAGGGCGAAAATAGCACAGGTCCTTTCTCCATTGATTTTTTGAATGAAAAAATTGGTGTAACTGTTGGCGGAAACTATGTAAAAGATAAAGAAAATACCAATAATATTCTTTTAACGAGCGATGGAGGCAAAACCTGGCAAAAGCCAGTTACCCCGGTTTTAGGCTTCCGGTCGGGTGTAACCTATATTAATGCTAAAACCTTAATTGCTACAGGTACTTCAGGAACAGATATTTCTACTGATGGCGGTCAAAACTGGAAACACATTTCTGATAAAAGTTTTAATGCCGTTCAAAAAGCAAAAAAAGGTAAACAGGTTGTTCTTGCAGGAGAAAAAGGTAATATTTATCAATTGGAGATCAACAAATAAAATTTCAATCCTATTACGTAACAGTTTTACTGATTAAGTATCTAATCAGTAAAACATTTCAATAAATAAAAAAGATTGAAGCATCGGGATTGATAAAATTTTGTTTCTTTGCTGTCAACTAAAACTTTAATTTAAAACATACACACTCGCTCAATGGATTTTTTGCACACGATTTTAGGTGACGATATACAGGCCGGATTATTAATTATTTTGAATTTAATTGTGATCGAAAGTTTGCTTTCGGTAGACAATGCTGCTGTTTTGGCTACTATGGTAATGGATCTGCCAAAATCGCAAAGAGAAAAGGCATTAAAATATGGTATTATTGGTGCTTACGTTTTTAGGGGGATCTGTTTGTTCCTGGCTGCATGGTTGGTTAAAATCTGGTGGCTAAAACCACTTGGCGGTTTATACCTGTTGTACCTGGCTTTCGATTATTTTAGAAAAAAGAACAATAAAGGCAAGGAAGAAGAAGAGGAAGTAGACAAAAGCAAAAGCTGGATTTATAAATCTACTGTTGGCTTAATGGGGAATTTTTGGGCAACGGTAGCTTTAGTAGAGGTAATGGATCTGGCCTTCTCTATCGATAATGTTTTTGCTGCTGTGGCTTTTACCGATCATATCTGGTTAATCTATATTGGTGTTTTTATCGGGATTTTGGCTATGCGTTTTGTGGCACAGGCTTTTGTTAAACTGATGGAGAAATTTACCTTTTTAGAAACGATAGCATTCATCGTAATTGCTGTTTTAGGAATTAAACTTACTTCATCATTAGTAACACATTTCTATCCCGAATCGCCTATTTCTCATGCTATCGAAGGTGAAAAAACAGATCTTTTTGTCTCTATCTTTACGGTAGCCATTTTCATTATACCAGTATTAACGTCCTTATTGTTTAACTATCCCAAAAAACACAAAAGCGATATCATCATTTCGGACGATGCCGAAAAGGTATTGGATAAATCTTAAATTATAGGGCTTATCTGTGATAAATCTTACAATTAAACGTTGGTAATATTACAATCAAATTTGTAATATTAGAATTTATAGGAAACAGGGTGCAATGGCTTTTTACAAACATTACTCATTCGATCTTTGGTTAACGTTGATTAAATCAAATCCAGCGTATAAACAGGAGCGGACACAATATTTTTACCAGAAATTTAATACTAAGCATAAAAATTTAGCAGAAATTGCTGTTATTTTTCGTCAGGTAGATTTAATGGTAAACGCCATTAATGAGCGGACAGGGAAAAATGTGGATGCTGATGAAATGTATTTAATGATCATCAGTATGATCAATGATTATGATTTCAATTTTCATGATGTAGATCTGCAGGAGATTGATCACGACATGGAACAACTGGTTTTTACCCACATGCCTTTGCTATATAGCGATAGTTCTTTGACCGTATTGGAACAGCTTAAGTCAACGGGTTTAAGTTCGACCAATATTTTAAGCAATACTGGTTTTATAAAAGGGAAAACCTTAAAAAAAGTAATCAATCATTTGGGGATCGATAAGTTTATCGATTTTCAACTGTATTCTGATGAAGTAAGGATGTCTAAACCCAATACCCGATTTTTTCAGTTGATGTTAGATACCATCGACAGGAGAAAACATCCGGAGTTAATGTTAAAAGATGTAATCCATGTTGGCGATAACCCGCATGCTGATGTTCGTGGGGCAGAAGCAATGGGAATTAACAGTATGCTCATCAATTCTAATCACCTATCTATCTCACACCTACTCTATGATACCGTATAATTTCTCACTCCATAAAATAGACAATACAGTCGATTTTGGCTTTAGTGCCGACGATTACAGTCGCTTTAAGTTTGGCGATGACCTGGTGGCCCGATCTTTTGGAAAAGACCTCGCCGATGGCTTTATCCGCTATTATTTAGCTGATAATGTAATTACCGATCAGATTGTGGTTATCTCTAGTCCTTATAGTTTTATTCCAACGGCAACCTTCGCCATGAAAAACTATTTCGTTTGCCAGCTTAACCGTTGGCTGGTCGAAAATGGTGGCTTGGCGGTACAGGAAACCAAAGTGCACAGAACCATTACTTATAAAGAAGATTATGGTGAGTTAAGTGCCGAAGAAAGGCTTTCATTGATTGGAAATGATTCATTCCACATTGATAAAGATTTTCTCGCGGGTAAAACACTTTTATTTCTGGATGATATTAGAATTACCGGAAGCCATGAGCGGATGATCTTAAAAATGGCTAAGGAATACGGTTTAAAGAATGAAATGCATATGCTTTATTTCGCCGAACTGGTCAATAAAAATATCCATCCCAATGTAGAGAATTTTCTGAATTACCATCAGATCAAATCTATTTTTGATCTGGAAGAAATTATCGATAGCGGCAATTTCAGGTTTAATACCCGTATTGTAAAATACATTTTAAATACTACTTCGAGCAGTTTTAATCTATTTTTAGAACGTAGAAGTACCGATTTTATCAATCAGCTTTACGATCTGTCCTTAGGGAATAACTACCATACCATAGAAGCGTATTCTAAAAATTTACATCTTATAAAAGACTATATCAAAAACAACAATTATAAATTAATTTAAATATGGCTATTAATTTGCAAAAGGGGCAAAGAGAAAATATCGATGCTCCTAAATTTACAATAGGTTTAGGTTGGGATACCAACAGCTCTTCAACAGGTTCTGCATTCGATTTAGATGCTTCAATTTTTTTACTAAACGATCAGAAAAAACTAATTTCAGACGAAAACTTTGTATTCTACAATAATTTGGTTTCTCCAGATGGTTCGGTAGAGCATACAGGTGATAACTTAACCGGTGATGGCGATGGCGATGATGAGCAGATCAAAATTGATTTAACCAAAGCTGATGCTAAAGTAAACGAGATCTGTATTGTGGTAACCATCCACGATGCTGATAACAGAAGACAGAATTTTGGTCAGGTTAGAAACTCTTTCATCCGTATTTTTGATGCCGTAACCAATGAGGTGATCTTAAAATACGAATTAGAAGAAGATTTCTCTATCGAAACAGCAGTAGAATTTGGAAGAATTTACAAGCGCGAAGGCAAATGGAAATTTGAAGCTGTTGGCGTAGGTATGAAAGGTGGTTTACAGGATTATTTAAACAAATATCAATAATATTATGGCAATAAATCTTCAAAAAGGACAACGTATCAGTCTGGAAAAAAGTAATGGCAGCAAACTTCAGAATGTTTGTGTAGGTATTAACTGGGGCGCCATTGAAAAGAAAGGCCTTTTCGGTTTCGGATCATCAAAAGAAGCGGTAGATTTAGATGGAAGCTGTGCATTATACAACGAAAACAAACAACTTTTAGAGGTCGTTTATTTTGGTAACCTAAAGTCTAAAAATGGTTCTGTAAAACATAGCGGCGATGATTTAACCGGCGATATGGGCGGCGATGATGGCTTAGATAACGAGATTATCACACTTGATTTCTCTCAGTTGGATGCCAATGTAAACTATGTTGCCTTTGTATTGAATAGTTTTAGGGGCCATGATTTTGGTACGATCCCTTTTGCGTCAATCCGCATTTATGAGGGCACAACAAAACGTGTTAACGAAGTTTTTGCTAAATTCGATATTGCTAACGGAGCCAACTTTGCTGGTCACGTATCGATGGTAATGGGTGTTTTTTACAAGAAAAACGGCGAATGGAAATTTAATGCCATTGGCGAACCAACCAAAGATAAGAAACTCGAAGAGACCGTTAAAACCGTAACTCAAAACTATTTATAAGCCATAAGGCTGGTAATTAATCAAACTATGGAAACCAACCCAAACGTTACCCAAGCCCTTACTCCGGTTAAACTGGATAAAGATGGCAATGTGGATCTCGAGAAAATAACCTCAGAGGAAACGCTTAAATACAATGAGATTGGAAAATCGTTAGAACCATCAGATGTAAATTCTATCCTGAATTACGGAAGCGATGCCCAAAACTCAATGGAGAAATACAGTAACGAGTTTTTATCGTCTGTACGGACCTATAACAGTGGCGAAGTTGGCGGTTTAATTAACGAACTGCTTACCGAACTGAATTATATCGATGTTTCAGAATTGGAGCAAAGTGCATTTAAGAACTTTATTTCTAAAATCCCGTTTTTAAAAAGCCTTGTTGTTGATGTAAAAAAACTTTTCCAGAAGTATGATGTGGTGGTGAATAATATTGATAAAATCACCAACAAAATTAAAGCTGGAAGGTTAAACTCCATTAAAGACAACAGTTCGCTGCAAACCATGTTCGATAGCAATGTAGGTTATATTCACCAAATGGAGGAACTGATTATTGCCGGACAGATGAAATACAACGAGCTGAGCATCAAACTTGCTGAGATGGAAGGCCGACCTGCCGATTACCAGGATTATGAAATTGCCGATTTAAGGGATTTTATTAGCCGTTTGGATAAAAGACTGGCCGACATGAAAATTGTTCGTTTCATCATGTTGCAATCTTTAGCGCAAATCCGTGTGGTACAGAACAACAATACTTCAATTGCAGAAAAAGCACAGTCGATTGTATCTACAACCATTCCGGTATGGAAAAACCAATTGACCATTGCTGTTGCTTTACAAAGGCAAAAAGCCAACGTAGAGATGCAGAAGAAAATTTCGGATACCACGAATACTATTTTGCAGAAAAATGCTGAGATGCTAAAACAAAACAGTATCGATGTAGCCAAAGAGAATGAAAAAACAGTAGTATCTTTGGAAACCTTGAAACAAACCACTTCATCGTTGATTGAAACGCTTAATGAGGTTAAACAGATCCATGAAGCGGGTGCACAGAGTAGAAGAGTGTTAGATGGCGAACTTAAAACTTTGGAAACAGAGTTGAAAAAGAACGTTACGAGGGTGAGTTAATTAAAATATGGATGAATACCGTTTAAATATTATCAAAAAATCAAGCGCAGAGATCAACCGTTTACAGTTGCTCTCTGTGTTTTTTGATGATGAGGTGATTTATAAAATTTATTTAAGAAGCCAGGTTATTCATCAACTTTTTGCCAACAACGAAGAATTAGAGATCGAAAAATTAGATCTTTTCCATCTTCAGTTTACCGATAGCGTGATCGAACTGCTCAAAAAGATTAAAAAGAGCAATGAGAAAAACGTATCGCTTATTTACGATGAAATTGACCTGAATGAAGAGCTGATCGACCGCATGGCAGGTGCGCTTGTTGATCAGAAAAGTTATCAGCAGGATAAACAAAAGCAATCGTTAAAAGTGAACCTATCGCTCCGGAAACTATTTAGTGTGCTTTCTGATCTAAGTTCCGATTTTCCTTTCTCCAAAAATATCAACGTTTTTAGCTCTAAATACGCCAACGATTTTTATTTCGATCTCACCACCGATCAATTTGCTAAACTGATTGATTTTCAAAGTAAACAGGTGTATACCAATGTTTATGCAACCATCGAGAAAAAACTGATGGGCAAATTGTGTAAGTACGATTTTCGGACCGAATTTTATATTGGTTTAAAATCGGGTGAACTGGTAATTGAAGTATATAAATTTTTAGATATAGACAGTTATTACCTGTTTTTTCCAAGCAGAAACCTGTTCTTGTTCTGCGATTTAACCATTTTGAAAGATTTGGATATGTCTAATAACCTTTCAGAGCGGGAGCGGATTGTACAAGAACTGCAATATAAAAACGATAAGTTAAAAAGTAATGCTGCGGTTTTAAAAACGGCAATTCCCAATGAGGTTGTTAATTTGTTAGAAGATAGTTACGGTAAAATATCGGACATTAATTTCCTAAACCACCTCAATAATTTCGATGTACAATCGAATATTTTGAAGACCATGCTGAAGACGGATTTGTTTTAGGGTTGGTTTTTGCCACCTAAGACACCTGAGCGCAGCTAAGAAGTATCGTGCGGATTAATTATCACTGTCGCAAGAAATCGTCATTGCTGTAAGGGCTTATGCCAGGTTAGTTAAGTTTTTTGGAAATCAGTTCCAGTACTTTTTTGGTATTGTCAGTCCCGCTTTTTATTCCAAGTCCTCGCTCGTGCCTCGCTGTGGGCTTTACATTGCAATCGGGTTTAAGGGGCAGAGTTAGTGGTACTATTAAGAGATTCCAATTCTATGTGCCTACCTTTGTTAAATAAACCCGACAGAGCGGAATAGCCCGCAACGCAGTGAGGACTATAAGCGATGGCGGGGCTGCAGCACCTGTGAAACACCGAACGCAGATTTCCAAAATAGAGAAGTCGTTATTGTGGAGAGGAACGACAAAGCAATCTTAAAACGTTTGTTAATCATCCTTTCGCATTAAGATTGCTTCGTCGGCTGAAAAAGCCTTCTCGCAATGACGATCTTGTGATAGAAATTACTACCTCGTTAATACCGCCAGTTTCTGTTTAAACAGATCAATTGTTCTGCTCCAGGCCAGTTTTGCTGCGGCTTCGTTATACCTCGTAGGTGAGGTATTGTTGTTAAAGGCATGGTTTACACCATCGTAGATGTAAATTTTGTAATCAATTTTATTGTCTTTTAATGCCTGCTCATAAGCTGGAATCCCGGCATTAATGCGTTCATCCAAGCCGCCATAATGCAGCATTAAACTCGCTTTAATTTTAGGAACATCTGCCACATTGGCCTGCGCGCCGTAATAAGCAACAGCTGCCTGCAGTTTAGGATCGTTAACCGCTAATTTATTGGCCATTCCACCGCCCCAACAAAAACCAACACAGCCTACTTTACCGTTGCCGTCTTTTCTATTGCGTAAATAGTCTAATCCTTTTAAATAGTTCTGTAAATTCTTTTCAGGATCTAATTTACCGATCAACTCGCGTCCCTTATCTTCATCCGTAGGGGTTCCACCAAGCGGCGAAAGCGCATCAACACCAAGGGCCAGGAAACCTTCGGCGGCAACACGTTTGGTTACATCAATAATATGTGGATTTAAGCCCCTGTTTTCATGAATAACCAGTACGCACCCTAAGTTCTTTTTGCCTTTTGGCTTGGCCAGTACAGCTTTCATTTCACCATCAACACCAGTATAGGTAATATTTTCAACTTCGATATCATCACTGTTAAAATCTGCTGCAGCGGCATAATTATTCTCTAGCATAGGTAGAATAGTCATGGCCAATGCTGTGCTACCAGCCAGGATAGCCAGTTTTCTCATAAAGTCTTTTCTGCTTACCTGGCTATGGGTATACTCATCGTACAGGTTGATTATTTTCTGATCCATCTTATTGATTTTGAATTACCATACAAGATAAACAAGGATGTTGAGATTTGGGGTAGCATTGCCTAAAAGTTACAATACATTTCTTCCCATTTTTTAATCAGCGTTACACGGTGTTTCGTATATCGAGGGGTTAAGAAGGCATTCGACCAATCATCGTAATTATCATAAAAGAATTTCAGGAAGAAAATATGAAAGGTGATCCCGAGATAGAGAATAGCTTTCAATTCGTCATCAGTTAACGGCCTAACTTGCTGGTAAGCATTTAAAAAGGTATTGAAATCTTTTTCTGCCTGTTCTTTGGAGATTAGGTTATTCAATTGATGGAAGAAATAATGGTTAAGGAACGACATTAAATCGTTAATCAGATAACCTTCACCTGCAAAATCGAAATCAAAAAAGGTAATTTTTCCTGCTTCATCAAAATGGAAGTTTTTAGGGAAAAAATCATAGTGGCAATAACCATAGCTGAACTTTGAAGTATCAAATCCTTCGAACTTTTTAACCACTTTATCGGCAATGCTGGTCAGGTATTCAAATTCCTCAGGCATTTCTGCAAAATGAGGTTTTAAATCGCGCAGTGGCTCAAATAATGTGGTTTCGAAGTTGAATACAGGACGTGGATTACTAAGCTTAATTGAAGCGGTAGTTCGGTGTAATTTAGCAATATCTTGTCCCAATTGGATAAGGTGTGCGTTTTCCAGATCCAAAATCACTTTTCCTTCAGCAAAAGAAAATAGTACACCGTTTCTTAAGCCTTCTATAGCATTAAACTGTTGAATTTGTTTCCCATTTACATCAGTTAAGGGGTAGGACACTGAGTTTCTGTTTTTCCTTAAAATATTGAGCAATTCTACTTCAGCTTCAATTTCATTGCGTTTGCGGTGTGCATCGCGGTAGATTTTGAAGATATATTTCTGACTTTCATTTTCCAGAATATAGGTGTCGCTTACATTTCTGATGAGTAATCGGCAGGTTGTAGATGGATCTAACCGATAAGCTTCAATTAAATGATCTTTTAAGGCAGTGGCTGATAAGGTAGAGTATTGTGCGGGGAAAATGTTCATTATTGTTGTAAAACAGCTTTTATAGCATTTTTTAATCCAGGAATGGTGATTTGTGAACTACCTGCAATGGCATATCTGATTACATGGTTTTTATCGGTGACAATATATGACGGATAGCTTTTTATTTGATAAGCATTGGCAATAGCACGGCCCGAGCTAATTAATTCTGCATATAGCAAAGGTTTTTCTTTTAATTTAGCTGTAGCAACTGTCTGATCGTCAGTTGTAATTGCCAGGACTAATAAGTCTTTTGTGTTATCTACCTGCTTTAGAAAGGTGCTAATATCTGCAAAGGCTTCTGTGCAAGGAGGACAGTTTGCATACCAGAATATCAAAACAATAGCCTTGTTTTCAATCTTTTCTTTTTCATAAAATGCAGTTAGCGTAGAAATGTCTAATGTTTTGCCTTCAGCGATAGCAGAATTATTAATTTTCATCAATTCTTTTATCATTTCATATCTTTTGAATTGTTCTTCTTGAGATATTTTCTTTAAAAAGGCTTTAGTTGTTGGTAGAGATGGATTTCCATCATAGTTAATTGAATATTCTCCGGTATTCATCACCTTGCTATACTGATAATAGCGGAGTGCTTTCCCCGTTTCATCATATACAATTCTGTTAGTGTCGAGATTAGTACGCAACATTGATGTGGATACCCTAACTACTTTTTTTTGAACAGATTTTGACGTGTCTTGGGCGAAAATAATGGCATAAGAAAAAATTGATAGTAAGAGCGTAAATAGATATTTCATGAGATTTGAGTTTTGTATGCAATTTAACAATTAGTTTTAAGATTAGCCATTAAATAAGACTACCTTACACCCCTTAGGCACGTTGTTTTAAGATTAAACCAATCTGTTGAAAAAAATATTTGATTGCCTTATCGATAGTTTTATCGTAGATAAAGTGGGTATAGCCGAGAACTTTTTAAGTGTTTCTTTAGCGGCCCATCTTAAAGATAACCTGATCGGGTTATTTGAAAATAAAAAACTTTTAAATGCGGGTGTAGGCAACGATACGATTATTAATCAGGATAAATTGATTAGAAGTGATGTGATTTACTGGTTAGATAGAGCGCATAACAACCAACACGAAAATGATTTCTTCGACCTGATGGATGAATTTGTGGTTTATCTAAACCGTACCTGTTATACGGGTATCACCGGATACGAATTTCATTATACACTTTACGAATCGGGCACGTTCTACAAAAAACATATCGATCAGTTTCAGCACAACGGGAGCCGGCAATACTCGATGATTATGTATCTGAACAGCGATTGGAAAATAGAAGATGGAGGAGAGCTGCGCATTTACCATGTTGATGAGGAGCAGAATATCTCGCCCAATAACGGTAAAAGTGTTTTCTTTAAGAGTTCAGATCTGGCACACGAGGTTTTGCTTACCAATAAAAAAAGGATGAGTATTACAGGTTGGTTAAAGATTGGTTAAATTTAATCTTCTATATCGAGCAGCTGTTTGATCATCCCTTTATAATTTTTACCGACAGGAACCTCCTGACCGTTTTTGAGCACAATGGTGTTACCTTCTAAATAATCGACATATTTTTTGTTGAGAATAAAAGATTTATGAATTCGGATAAAATAACCGGCTGGTAACTGATCTTCAAAACTGGCCAATGTTCTGGGTGTTAGCAGAAAATCACCGTTTTTCCAAACCTTAACATAATTACCCAGGCTTTCCAGGTATTGTATTTCTTCGGTTTTTACCAGGATGTATTTTTTGTCTGCTTTAATAGAGATTTGCCCATAGCTTTTAGCCTCTGTTTTTTCGGTTTCAATAGGACCAGCAGTTTGTTTTTTAAGGTTGTATAACTCCAGCGCCCGGTTAACGGCTTTTAAAAAACGGTCGAACCGGAAGGGTTTTAACAGGTAATCGCAAACGGCCAGATCAAAACTCTCTAAAGCGTATTCTTCATATGCCGAGGTAATAATGACAAGCGGTTTATGTGGTAAGGTTCTCAAAAAATCCAGGCCGTTTAGTTTGGGCATCCGAATATCCAGGAAAATTAAATCCACCTGCTGTTTATTCAAAAAATCTAAGGCCGCTGTAGCCCGGTAACAATCACCAACTATGTTAATAAAGGGAATATCTTTCGCATACTCGGTTATTACACCGTGTGCAAGAGGTTCATCATCTACTATTAAGCAACGTAAGCTCATGTTAACTGGAGTTTGAGTTCTGCCTTAAAGATATTAGCAATGGTGGTAATTTCCAATGTATAACGGTTAGGATAAAGCAATTCGAGTCTCTTTCTCAAATTATCAATCCCAATTCCTTTAATTTCGTTTACTTCTTCAGGGTCGAAGGAGTTCTCGCAACTGAAAACAAGTGTGTTATCATTGCTGATTAATGATAGTTTCAAACTGGCAGTATCATCCGCAGGTTCTATACCATGTTTAAATGCATTTTCGATAAGCACGATTAGCAAGAGGGGCGCAATATCTACCTGATCATTTTTAACCTGTTTATTAAATTCAAAATTTAAGTTTTTTTGTAAACGGATTTGTTGCAGTTGGATGTAATCATCAATGTGATCCAACTCCTGCGAAAGTTTAACTGTTTTTTCCTGCCCTTTGTAAATCGTATAACGCATCAGTTCTGATAATTGCAAAATACTTTCGGGTGTTTTATCCGATTTCTGCAAGCTCAAAGCATAAAGATTGTTAAGCGTATTAAAGAAAAAATGTGGATTAAGCTGTTGTTTTAATAAATCAAGTTCAGTTTGCGATTTTTCTTTCTCTAAAGAGAGAATCCTATTATTTTGTTTTCCCCATTGCATCGCCAAAACTATAGGTAAACTGATGAGCATGATGGCAAAGGCACCAAAAGCATTTTCCAATTCGAATGGGTTAGTTACGAATATACTTCGGCCAAAAACCGTGTTAATAGGCAGCGAAATTAACAATTGGGCCAATAAGGGATAAAGAACAGCAATAATGGCAGAAAGTGTTAAAAGGTAAATGAACAAACCCTTCTCTTTGAGTATTTTAGATACGAGTAAACGGCTATTGATCAGGAAAAGCAGGTATCCGCATAAATACATAATCAGGAATTGTGAAAAGAAGCCTAAAAATGTCCCAAAATTGAACAACAACAGTTTAATGTCGAATTCGAAACCAACCAAACGGAAGCCTTTCCTTTGATAAATCGGGTTATCTAAACTCGAAACGGCCATTACGGAAATGGTTGCAGCAAGTAGAATGATGGTAATGAGGACGGCATTTTCCAGGCCAATTTTTTTGATCCATTTAATGTGCTGCACTTTTTTCTGGTAGTACTGATTAGCAATCAACATGATTTCGAGGGCGACTGCCGCCAAAGCTGTTGAAATAAAAACAGTATTGTCAAGCTTCGCAATTTGCAGGTAAAATGCAATATCAGTAAAAAGCGGAAGCAGGATGAAGAAGCAAGTGCACCAGTGAGCAACATATCGATTTCGACTGAGGACGCTTTTTAGTCTGGTTTTAAGAAAAGAAAAAATAAGTACAGGGAGCAAACAGAAACCCAAAGCCAAAATGCAGCTGGCATAGGTAAACCAAATATTGGTGGTTAAGCTGTAAGTGTTAAAAATGGCTATCCACAACAAAAGGCCAACAAATATGAAAAAATCCTGGTATTTATAGTTGTAGCTGAAATTTTTTGTACTGAGCATTTTGTTAAAATAGGATAATATTATTTAAAAAAGATGTCATCCTGTCCAAAGGACTCCTGTGGAGAGCGTAGTCGAAGGACAATCTTTTTTGATTGATCTAATTGTATGAGGGCTTCGACTCCGCTAAGCCTGACAATCTCAGCGTGACTAATCTTTCAACAATCTTTAAAGTTATGAAAGTTTGAAGTTCACATAAAATTTAGATGATGAAAGGCACGTTTTTGATGATGAAAGGAATTTTAACCTTATTTTATGCTTTGATCATCATTTTAAATGCGTTGGTCACTTAAATTATCTGCTGTGGTTTTACCTGTCTAATTTGCGTCCATCTTATATTAATTAATATGGCACGGCTTAAAATACAGCAACTTACAAAATCTTATCAAAATGGGGTAAAGGCCCTTGATGATGTTACCATGAACATTGCAAATGGCATGTTTGGCTTATTGGGCCCGAATGGCGCAGGTAAATCGTCGCTTATGCGCACACTTGCAACCTTACAGCTACCAGACGCTGGTCAGGTTCATTTTGATGGAAATGATGTGCTGCAAAATCCGCAGGAAATGCGGAATAAACTGGGTTATTTGCCGCAGGATTTTGGTGTATATCCTAAAATTTCAGCGCTTGATCTGTTAAACCACCTGGCTGTGTTAAAAGGCCTGCAGCATAAAAATGAAAGAAAAGAACAAGTGACTTCTCTTCTGCAACAGACCAATTTATTTGAAGTAAGAAAAAGGTCTGTTAGCACCTTTTCTGGTGGTATGCGACAGCGTTTCGGCATTGCGCAAGCTTTACTGGGCAACCCGCAGTTAATTATTGTTGATGAGCCCACCGCAGGTCTCGACCCACAGGAAAGGAACAGGTTCCATGATCTGTTAAGTGAAATTGGTGCCAACCGTGTGGTTATCTTATCCACCCACATTGTAGAGGATGTGAACGACCTTTGTGCTGAAATGGCCGTGATGGCCAATGGAAAGTTGATTTTACAAGGGAAACCTTCAGACTTAACCCAAAAATTAGATGGAAAAATCTGGCGAAGGGTAATCGATAAGGCAGAGCTGGCACAATATTCATCCGTTTTTAATGTAATTTCTACCAGGATTATTTCGGGTAGGTTAAACGTATTTATACTGGCAGATCAATTTCCTGTACCAGGTTTCGAACCTCTTTACCCTAGTTTGGAAGAAGTGTATTTTTCTTCATTATTTGGCTCTGCCAATCAAAATCTGGAGGTTAGGCTATGATTATAGATTTACTAAAATTTGAACTGAAATACCATTTCGGGCAGATATCGTTCAAAGTAGCCGCCCTTTTGTTTTTTATTTTGGGCTATTTCTGTGTGGTACAGGGTGGATTTGGCTCGGAAGACGTGCATAAAAATTCGCCATATGTCATCACCAACATCATCGCCCTGCTTTCGCTTTTCTCTATCTTTTCGGGTACCTTATTTAGTGCTAATGTGGTGCTGAGGGACAGTATGTATAAAATGGAAGCAGTTGTTTTTACTACTTCGATCAAAAAACTCCCTTATTTTGCCGTAAGGTTTTTAGGCCTCATCATTTCAGTTTTTAGTTTACTCGTGCTGGTGGCGTTGGGTATTTACGTTGGCACTTTCTTTATCGATGCCGATCGGTTAAGTAGTTTTCAGATCACTTACTTTCTACAACCACTTTTAGTTTTTGCATTACCTAATGTACTGTTCTCTGCAGGTATTTTATTCTGTACTGCCATATTAACCAAAAATGTAAGGGCAATTTATGTGGTAGGTGTGTTAATTTACATTTTGTATATGCTTGCTTCGATATTTGGCAATTCGCCATTGCTGGCCACCTCGACAATGAAAGCAAGTAGTCCCGATATTTTACCTATACTTTTAGATCCTTTTGCATTAGCCTCGTTTTTTGGCGAAACCAGAACCTGGACGGATCTACAGCGCAATCAACAATTATTCCCGTTAGAGGGCGCATTTTTGCTCAACAGGCTCCTGTGGATTGGTTTTACAGCCTTGCTAGTGCTGATTACCTACCGTTTATTCAATTTTCGTTTGCAGCAGCCACGGCAGGTAAAAATTAAGACAGTTAAAGTAGAACAGATTAAATTAATCCCTTATCGTGCTTTAGCCGTATTGTCAAATGGTTTTCGTTATCATGTGAACACGTTTTTCGCGCAGCTTAAACTCGAAATGATATTCCTGTTTAAAAACATCCCTATTATGGTAATGCTCTTGTTGTGGGTTTTTATATTTGGGGTAGAGTTAAAAGACGAGCTATTCAGTGGTGTTTATGGTATTCATAGCTATCCGGCAACAGGCATCATCATCGAAGAAATACGTTCAATGAAATTTGGATTGGTCTTGATTATTTTTTACGCAGCAGAAGCCATTAGCAGAGAAAAAGCAGTAAATATTCATCCGTTAATTTACAGTACACCTGTTCAGAATTCAGCTTTCTGGATGGCAAAAACTATGAGTCTTTTTGCACTGGTTTTTATCCTCGTCACTTTAAATATTGGGATTGGTATTGTTCTGCAGCTTACACATGGCTATTTCCAGATCGAATTGCCCCTATATTTATCGTTGTACTATTACAGCGCATTCCCTCTGTTGCTTTTTGTGGTACTTATAATTTTTATCCAGAATTTAAGTGCGAACAAGTATCTCGGTATGTTGCTGAGCATGATTGTTGTTTTCCTGGTTTCGTATGCCGAAAGGTTTGGCTTAGCACACTATCTTTTCCGCTTTGCAACAGTACCTGATTTATTACATTCTTATTTTAATGGTTTTGGATATTATGCGAGCGCATTTAACTGGTATATGCTGTATTGGTTGGCCTTTGTAATTGTTGTTGCTGTTTTAACCATTGGGCTGTGGCAGCGTTCGGTTGAAATTAAGACTAGTGCGAGATTCGCATCAGTGGGTTTAGCATTTAAGCAACATAAATGGATTACTGTTTTAGCATTGGTAGCTTGGCTTTTCTGTGGGGCATTTATTTATCATCAAACCAATATCGTTGGTAAATATAAAAATAAACAGGAGCGCTTAGATTGGAGCCTGGCTTATGAGCAGAAATATAAAGCGCTGGCAGGCCTGCCCCAACCTGTAATTAAAGCTGTTAAAACCAATGTAGATTTATATCCTAACGAAGGAAAATATACCATTAAAGGTGCCTATCGCCTAAAAAATGAATCAAAATTGCCTATTGCCAAAATATGGACCTATATGAGCCCTGCTGTAAATTCATTTTCTATAACCATTAAAGGAAGTGAAAAAAGCGAAAGAGATGAAGTATTTAATCAGCAGTTTATCACTTTAAAAACACCATTGCAACCTAATGAAGAAGTCATGATGGATTTTTCAATTGAAGTAATCCGCTCTGGATTTATTCCCTTTAATAGCGAAAACTCGATCGTAAAAAATGGTGCCTATATTGAACTGGAGAAAATTGTACCTCAATTTGGTTATTGCTATAACTTTGAGCGTGAAGATAAACGGGCCCGCAAAAAAGCTGGTTTAGCCGAAATAGCCAGCAAGCCCAATTTTAATAATACTTATGAACTGATCGATTTAGAAACCACAATTTCTACGGCTATTGATCAGCAGGTGATTACCGTTGGTGAATTGCAAAAGAACTGGATAACCAATAACCGAAGGTATTTTAAGTACAAAACTTCGATCCCCATAAATTTTATGTTTGCCTTAAGTAGTGCAAAGTATGCAGTAAAAAAGGAAAAGTACAAGGGGGTAGATCTGAGGGTGTATTATCAGCCTGGACAAGAGTATAACTTGAAAAGTATATTTAGAGGCGTAAAAGATGCCTTAGATTATGGTAATATGAATTTTGCTAAATATCCATTAAAACAATTAACTATTGCCGAGATTCCTCAATATAAAGGTGCTGCAACAGCTTACCCCGGAGTAGTTTTCAGTGCAGAGAACATTAATTTCCTGGGAAATTATAGTCAGAAAGGTGCTATTGATCAAAGTTATGCCATAACTGCGCACGAAACTGCACACCAATGGTGGGCAAATATATTGGCTCCTGCTGATGGTGCAGGTTATGCCATGCTCACCGAATCGTTGGCTAAATACACCGAAAATGTGCTGATTGAAAAGGCTTTTGGCAAAATGTATTTGAGGAAATATTTGGCTTACGATAATAACCTCTACTTTTTAAACCGGAATAATAACGAAAAGGAGCTACCCTTGGCCAAAACCTTAGATCAGCCTTATGTACATTACCAAAAGGGAGGATTAACGATGTATGCGGTGAAAGAATTAATGGGAGAGCAGAAATTCAATGCAATATTGAGTCAGCTTATTGTCGATCATGAAAACCCGAAGCCAAAAGCTACAGCAACCGATCTGGTTAATGCGCTTTTAAAGGAAGCTTTGCCTAAGCATAAAAAGTTTATCACCGATTGTTTTAATGAGGTGGTTACATATGATTTGGGTATTAAAGTGATCAATTGTAAAAAGCAGAGTAGCGGAAAATTTAAAATTGATCTTGAAATTGATGCAGAAAGGTTAAGTAGTGGCAACAAACAATTGCCCGATCTTGAGGTGGATGTGGCCTGTTTTGATCAATTGGAAATAGCTTGGGAAGCTGATACGAAACCTGTATACGCCCGGAAGTTTCAAATTAACCAGCGTAAAACCAAACTTTCAATCATTGTCGACCGTAAACCAAAAACAATAGCTATTGATCCTTATGGATATGTATTGGATGCTGATAAAAGCGATCACGTAGCTGTGGTGGATTAAAAGGAATTGCTAATACAGGAGATTCTCATTCAAAGATGCGTCCTGCTGAACTTGTTTCAGCATCTATTTTGAAAATCATTATTGATAAGACCCTGAAACAAGTTCAGGGTGACGACCCTCCCCATGGATTCCAGGTTCGTTACGCTTGTTCGAAATGACGATTTTTCTATGCTACAATTCGCTATTAAGCCTATTTCCCCTAGTTTCGTCATTTCGAGCGGAGCGCAGCGCAGTCGAGAAATCTATTGCGTTAAATTTTTCAGTTCTGCAACCGACGAATACTGGTTGCACTACAATCTAAATGAAGATATTTTTTAGTTGAAATAACGATTTTCTCTGTAATTTCATAAATATGGAACTCGGAGGATGGATCTACATCATGACCAATTATGAAAAAACGACATTATACATTGGCGTAACCTCCGATCTAAGAAGCCGTGTTTACGATCATCAAAATAAAATTTATCCCGATTCCTTCACTGCTAAGTATAATTTGATTTATTGTGTTTATTTCGAGGATTTTCAATCGATCGAAGAGGCCATCAATCGGGAGAAGCAATTAAAAAAATGGAATAGATCAAAGAAAGAAACGCTAATTAATAATTTTAATAAGAATTGGAACGATTTAACTGAAGTTATAAATGAGTGGGATGAATAATGGGGGATTTAAGTGGTTTAATTTGTCTTGATAGATTTCTCCATTCCGCAACTGGTGAAGAACCAGTTAACTTCAGTCGAAATGACGACCTTTCTAGTATATTCTTCGGAGGTATAATTCTTCAAGTTTCGTCATTTCGAACGGAGCGCAGTATAGTTGGGAACCACGAAGTGCTTAGTGAAGCTAAATCTAACTTGATAGATTTCTCCATTCCGCTTCCGGTGAAGAATCGGTTGGCTTCAGTCGAAATGACGAAACTACCAGGGATGATGGACCATTTAGTTATCGGTCAATAAAAAAGCGCCGTTTCCTCATTTAAGGATTGGCGCTTCACTTGTTAAACGACTAGGTTTAATACGATTATGATCAATTTGCTCTAAAACCTTTTGGGGTGCATTGCATCTGACGTTTAAAAAATATATTAAAATTTGCCGGGTACTCGAAACCCAAACAATAAGCGATCTGTGCAATATTCCATTCGGTATGTTTCAGCAAAGCCACTGCTTCGGTTGCTATCCTTCTAGAAATGTGCTCAGAAGTGGTTTTGCCCGTTACTTCTTTTACCGCATGGTTTAAGTGATTTACATGCACCAATAAGCGGAAGGCAAAATCGTGGGCTGTTTTCAACTCCAGAATATGCTCTGTAGAACCAATTGGGAACTGCCTTTCCAATAATTCGATAAATAAGGAAGTTAAACGCGCAGATGCATTATTCTGTTTAAAAACAACATCCTGAGGTTTAACTTTTAGTGCTTCATGAACGATAAGCTGCACATAGTTTCTTAACAGATCGTATTTATGGATGTAATCGCCATCCATTTCTTTCATCATTTTAGTAAAGATATCGGTTAAGATAACTTCCTGCTCTTCACTAATGTGGATTACAGGGCTATCATTAATCCGCCATAATAAAGAATCGCGGAGGGTTTCGTTACGGTTATGGATAAAATTTTCGGTAAACAAACAGAAGAAACCAGCAGGTTTTGGCGAAGTACTTTCCCATGAATATGGAATATTCGGATTGGTAAACAGTAACGCCCGTCCTTTAATTTCAATCTGCGCATCAGGATAATGCAAAATCCCATTGCCTATGATCAGCGAAATCTTATAAAAATCTCTGCGGCTAAAAACAGATGGTACATTACTGCAAACAGTAGTCCGGTTAAAAACATTAAAGTGCCCGATATCATTAATCATCCCTAAACTTGGCGTAGGAATTTCAGGCCTTGTGATTTTTAATTTATTATAAAAATCCTCTAATGTTTCCTTTTTTTGAAGGGTAGAAAGCTCTTGATTTTTTGATAACATATTTTAAGTGCTTAATACAAGTAAAGTTATGGTTTAATCGTCATTCCTTCGTGCATTTCTTCGGTTGGTTCTGCCACTAATTTGTCACCTTCTGTTAAATCGCCAAAAATTTCTACTTTATCGTCGGTTTCACGGCCTTTTTTTACGCCCACTTTTACGGCTTTATTATCGGCTACTTTTAACACGAATAATCCTTCGCTGGTATCCAATAAAGCTTTTTTGGAAATAATAAAGGTGCTGGCATTGGCCGGAAGTGGAATGTTCACCTCAGCAACCATTCCCGGTAATAAAACTTTTGAAACATTTGGTACATCCATTTCAATACGCTCAGCACGCAAGCGTAAATCTAATGCGCCTGATAAACGTTTTACTTTGGCCTTGAAGGTCTGGCTGGGCAAAGATTTAACCGTAAAACTAATCTCATCACCAGCTTTTAAATATCCGGTATAAACTTCTGGAATGGAAACAGCCAAGCGCAGATTTTTCTGATCCTGTAAAGTAAATAGAGGTAAATCAGAGCCTTTACCCGTTGGGCCAACATAGGCGCCTAAATTCACATTCCTTGCTGAAATAATGCCACTGAAGGGTGCCCTGATGGTTAAATAATCCTGAACTGAACCCACTTCTTTGTAAGCCGCTTTTGCTGCTTCAAGTTGTGCAAGGTCTGCATTTTTTTTCGCCATCGCCTGGTCTAGGTCGTTTGTAGAGATCGTTCCAGGGGTTTTACTGGTTTCGTACAAGCGGTTGTAATTCGCTTTGCTTGCAGTATAAATGGCTTCCTGTGCTTTTATCCGCGACTGCGTTGCCGCGAGTTGGGAGGTCATTTCAGGTGCTTCCAAAGTCATCAGCAATTGACCTTTACTTACTTCTGAGCCGATATCAACTTTTAAGGTTTTTACGAAGCTGCTTACTTTAGCATACAGATCAACTTGTTGCAAAGCAATTAATTCGCCTGGCAAACTCAGTTTGGTAGATAACTTCTCTTTTTTAAGATCGAAGGTAGCTATAGTTGTTTCTTTTTCTTTCTTGGGTGTCACTTTCGATTCGGAGCGCCCACAGCCATACATAGCCGTTAACACTAAAAATCCTGTACTTAATAATCCTGTTGAAAATATCTTCGTATTCATTTGTGATGATGATTTATTCTTTTTCTTGTAAACCTTTAATGTAATGGATGCTTTCTTCGTCTTCCGGATCAAGCGACATCGAATCGGTAGTCTGTTTTCCCTGAACCCATGCAAATACCAATGGCAATATAATGAGTACGGCGAATGTTGAGGCCAGTAAACCACCAATAACGGCTCTGCCCAAGGGAGAAACCGCTCCGCCACCTTCACCATGACCGATGGCCATTGGCAACATACCCGCAATCATCGCAATACTCGTCATGATAATTGGACGTAAGCGTAATGCTGCGGCTTCCCGTGCCGATTCGAGCGCATTGCCATTGTGCTTTCTTAGTTGCTCTGCATTGGTGATGAGCAATACCGCATTAGCGATAGATACACCAACCGACATGATAATCCCCATATACGATTGCAGGTTCAAGGTTGATCCGGTAATGGTTAATAACAATAGTGAGCCTAAAATAACTGCTGGTACAGTGGCTAAAATAACCAATGGAACTTTAAAAGACTGGAAATTAGCTGCCAGCATCAGGAAAATTACAACTATAGCCACAAATAAACCAGATTGTAAACTGTCTAGAGTATCTGTTAATACTTTACTTAGACCGATGGCCGTAACATTTAATCCCCTTGGCAGTTCGCCGACGTCTTTTATGGCTTTTTCTACATCTTTTGATGCTGCACCCAGATCCATATGGTAAAGGTTTGCCGTTACTGATAAGAAAGGCATAGCACCAATGTTATCGTTTTCGCCAGCCGTGGTATCAGGGGTAATTTTTGCAACATCGCTCAAAACTGGTCGTGCCGAATTTTTCAATAGCGGAATCTCTCCAATATCATCTTTACTGGTCATTTGGTTCAGTGGTACCTGAACCTGAACACTATAAGGCAAAGCCGCTTTTTCATCTAACCAGATATTTTTATCCGTATAACGGGATGATGAAGTTGAAGCAATCAATGATCTCGAAATATCGGCCATATCTACCCCAATCTGTGCAGCACGGGTCCTGTCGATATCGATATTTAACGATGGATATTTAATGGGCTGTGCGAGCTGAACATCGCGCATGTAAGGTATTTCTTTTAGTTCTGCGAGGATTTTGTTTGCATACTTTTCATTCAGCTTTTTGTTTTTGCCTGCAATACGCACTTCAACAGGGGTAGGAGAGCCTTGGCTCAATACCTTATCCGTTAGCTCTATCGGCTCGAAAGAAAGTTTAACATCAGGCAGAACTTTTTTGATTTTCTCCCTGAACTGATCTTTAAAATCATCCATATCTTCTTCGAAGTCTTTTAAACTTACCTGGAAAACAGCTTCATGCGGACCTGCCATAAACTGGTAGATCGGGTTTACCGAAAACTGGGCAGGGTGTTGACCAACATAAACAGAAGAAATGCCCATGTGTTCTTCTCCAACCATTTTTTTCAGCTCAGCCAAAACCACATTCGCTTTTTCTTCGGTACGTTCTAAACGTGTTCCATCAGGTGCACGTAAACGCAACTGAAACTGACTTGAGTTAACTCTTGGCAAAACATCGCGACCAATATTAGCCAGTAATAGTGCTGCTAAACCGATAATTACCACCAGATAAACCAAAACAACAGATCTTCGGTAAGGCAGTATCCGATCAAGGAAACGCATAAAACGGTTCCGGAACCGATCAAAGAAACCAATTTTGCCATTGCCACTAAAATCTTCACGCTCAACCAGTACTCTTTTTTGGTTCAAGGTATCTTTTTCCGATTCGAGTGTAATGCCGGTTGCTGCAAAATCAGCCTCATCCTGTGTAACACCTGGGTGGTGTTCACTACCTTTTTTAGGGTGTGCAACCATTAGCCAGTTGGCCATAATTGGTACGAAAGTTTGTGATAACAGGAATGAAACCACCATCGAAAAGCCGATTGCCAATGCTAAGGGTAAGAATAGTGCCCCTGGTATGCCGGTCATAGTAAAGGCAGGTGCAAATACGGCAAGGATACAAAACAGGATTAACAGTTTCGGGAAAGCAATTTCCTTACAGGCATCCCAAATGGCCAGGGCCTTGGGTTTGCCCATATCAAAATGCTGGTGGATGTTTTCTATCGTTACCGTCGATTCGTCTACCAGAATACCAATGGCTAAAGCCAATCCGCTCAGGGTCATGATGTTGATTGTTTGTCCGAATAATTTCAGGAACAAAACACCGGCAATAATAGATGTTGGGATGGTGAGGATTACGATCAATGCCGCACGTTTATCGCCCAGGAAAAGTAAAACCATCAAACCTGTTAATATCGCACCGATTGCGCCCTCACTGATCAGACTTTTTACGGCGTTGATTACATAAACAGACTGGTCAAACTCATAAGAAAGCTTAACATCTTCCGGTAAGGTATTTTGGATATTCGGTAGGTTTTTCTTTAAGTTTTTAACCACATCCCAGGTGGAGGCATCTCCAGATTTGGCAATACTTAAATACACCGAGCGTTTGCCGTTGATTAAAGCATAACCTGCTACTAAATCGGCTCCATCTTTAACGGTTGCTACATCTCGGAGCTGCAAATTTTGTACACTGCCTTTAAATAAGGGAATGTTCTCAAAATCTTTAACCTTTTTAATGGTATAATTGGTTGGTGTGATATAGTTTTTATCGCCTATCCTCACATTTCCTGAAGGTGCGGTCTGGTTATTTAGCCTGATGGCTTCAACCACTTGGTCTACTGTTAGGTTATGTGAACGCAAAAGTGACGGATTCACATTGATTTCTATCGTTCTCGGACTACCTCCAAAAGGGGCAGGAGAGAGCAAGCCTGGTATAGCTGAAAAACTAGGTCGCACATAAGTATTGGCCAGATCCTGCAGTTCGTTGTTGGTGCGGATAGGGCTGCTTAATACCAATTGCCCAACGGGAAGCGATGAAGCATCAAAACGGATAACAAAGGGCGGTTGTGAACCTGGCGGGAAAATGGCCTGCGCCCTGGTAGATAATGCACTTAGTTCTGCAGCTGCCTGGGCCATATTGGTGCCTTCGTAATAGGTTAGCTTCATTAACATTAAACCCTGCGTATTTTTGGTTTCGATACTTTTGATACCGTTTGCAAAAAGTAAGATGTTAACGTACTGTTTACCAAAGTAAGCCTCCATTTGGTCGGGAGTATAACCCCCAAAAGGGTGCGCAATATAAATTACCGGAAGGTTCATCTGCGGAAGGATATCAACCTTGATCTGATTGATGGCTCCTATACCGAAAAAGAACAATCCAGCTACTAAAACTAAGATGGATATGGGCTTGCGGAGTGCGAAACGTATTAAATTCATGTATATAGCCAGATTAAAATTCGTTGATAAATATGTCGTAATTTCCGAGTGCTGCCGATTTTAACAGCAAGGCCTGCCAAACATTGGTAAAGGCAATATCCCGATCAGTTTCAGCTCTGTTTAGCGTAAACAGGGCCTGTGTAAGGTCTACCAACGTGGTGAGCCCGTTTTTGTAGAGCGTATTTTTCTGCAGATAAGCATCAGATGCTGCTTTTACCTGAATAGGTGCTTCTCTGTAATTGGCTAAAGCGTTGGTCAGTTTAGTTTCTGCAAGTGCCAACTGTGCTTTAAGTTGTTGATCAACAAGGTTGTATTCTTCTTTTAAACCCTGGCTAATGTATTCCTGTGCACGTACCTGCGGCCGGTTTTTTAGTAAGGTTGACAGGTTCCAGGTCATTCCTATGCCAATCAAATAGTTTCCGCGGGTAGGGTTTATACCATCAGTATAACTGGTTGAATAAGCAGCCTGATCTAAGGCATAACCTGGACTAAAACCCGAACCACGGCCTTGCATTACACCGAATAAACTAAACGTAGGGTAGTATAATTTTTTGAAATAATTAACCTGTTGCTGGCTAACATCTACCCGGTTTTGGTAAAATTTTAACAGCGGATGTGAGCTTTTGATTGTTGTATCTTCGAGCAGATTGCCAGGGATACGCGTAATTGAGGCAGTATCTAATTCGTATGAGGTTGCGGTTAATCCCATTAACACGCCCAAACGGTTGGCCTGTTCCTGCTCCAGATCTTTAGCTTTTGTTAAAGCAATTTTGGCATTGGAAACTTCGGCTTTTGCGAAAGAAGAATCGACTCCTGCAATTAATCCATTTTTAGCCCTGATTACGGCCGTATTTTTAAAGGTAACAGCGCGATCGAGATTTTTCTGTTGCGATTTGCTTAACCTTTGTGCAGCCAGCAAATTTAAATATGCCGCAGAAACACGGATTTCCTGCTGGAATTTTTCTTGTTCCAGATCATTTTTGTCTCTTTGGTAAGCAGCATCGGCAATTTTAATGCGTTCTCTGATTTTTCCAAAAGTGAAGAAATCCCAGTTTACATTGGCCAGATAAAGCCCACCGAATGCGGCATTCCAGTTTTGTTTGTCTAGAGCAGGACCAGATGAGGCTGTTCCCAAACCACCAAGTCCATATTGCGGTCCGTTTTGGCCGTTAATGGTACCATAATCTTGTTGGGCACTTAAACTGAAGTTCGGTAGATACTCTCTTTTGGCCTGTTGGATAGATGATTTTGATGCATTGGCATAATTATCTTTGGCCTTAATGGTGCCATAATTGTTTAATGCAGTGTTAACAGCTTGTTTAAGGCTAAGCGTTTGTGCACTTACGCCGATGGATAGACTGATAAATAATAATAACGAAAAATAAAATAAAGATATACGAGACATAGTGTATAATTTACACGGCAAATGTAAATTATGATCGCAATATCCAAGTATTCGGTTCAAATCAAAAATTATGCGAATCAAATAATAATCGAATTGTTACTTAAGGCGTAAAAAGGGACAGTTTCTGCCGCTAGAAATAAGAAGAGGCTGTATCATAACAGTTAAATTGTCATCCTGTCCAAAGGACTCCTCCGGAGAGCCTGTCGAAGGACGGATGGAATTTCAAATATGATACAGCCTGTTTATAACAAGGTATTATGATTCCTCTGTATAACTTTTAAAATTATCCAGGATGGCCTGCCAGCCACCTCGTTGCATTTCGATCGGATTGGTAGATTCGGCATCGAAAGTTTCGGTTACCCTGGTTTGTTCGCTCAGTGCATCAAAAATAATGCTTACTGTTCTGCCGTCTTCCATGGTGTATTCGATTTTTTTATGCTGATCAACAGTGGTATAGGTTCCGCCGAAATCAAAACTCATGCTGCCATCTTTTGCCGCCATAGTGCTTTTAAATTTACCACCAACCTTTAAATCGTTTTCTGAATAAGGGGTATGCCAATCTGGTGAGGCAAAGGCCCATTTAGTAATGTGATCCGGATTATTCCAAAATTCCCAAACTTTTTCTACAGGTGCATTTACTGTCGTTTCTACGGTGATTGATGTTTTATTTTCCATGTTTTAAGGTGTTTAATTTTTTAATAAAGTTATAGGAACTTTAACAACTCAAAAAGAGTAAATGCGACAAAATAAGGGGTAGTATGCCACTGTTGTTTAGTTAAGCTTTATAATTAAAGATGGTTAATCACAGATAAAAAGAATGCACACAGGTAATTAATTAAAATTACCTGTGTGCATCTCCATACAACCAATTAAGCCGAATGACTAAAAAATTAGCGAATATTTTTGTTATTTAACCCGGGGTTGAATGCTAGTGCAGTTCTGTATAAATAAAGGTAACTGTGTCTCTAGATATTAAGCCGCTCATATTTCCGCCCGTGTAAACTGCTTTATAGCTCGATCCTTTTTTCAGGTCGTAGGCTTTAAGTAAATCGGCATTTGCAACCAGACTATCACCTGGGTTTACCTTCGAATAACTCGATGCAGGCGGCGGCATTACTCTTTTGGCCATTGCGCCTTTGTACTGTGCTTCTTCTCCTTTTTCGTTGGTAATGCTTAAATAACTGCTCATTAAAGGCTCGAAAGGTGTATGCCAGATACAGAAAGTTTTTACACTATTAGTATTGTTGTACACTACAAACCTTAGCAACAGTGGGTCGCCGGCAGCTACATTGCCATTTATTTTCATTTTAACCTCGAGCGAATCGGTCTTATTAGCATTAGTTTGAGGTATGCTTTCGCTTTTACTGTTTGCCGTGTTTCTGGTGGCCTCGCTGCAGGCAGAAAACAATACTAAAAGCGCTGGGATGATTAATTTGATGTTTTTCATGAGGATTTTGTTTATATAAGCAAATGAAAATTGATATTATTTAATTAAACTAAATCGATTTTCTATGTACAGAGCAAATATATAACAACTTATTTGCAGATCAGAAATCTGTTTTGCGAGATAGCAAATACAAAGGCGATAAAATCGCTACTCTCATCCATCCCCGTTACAAACGGGGACGATATATTGATAAACGCTTGTTTTAAAGAATCTTAATTAGTGTTTACTAAAAAGTAAACAATGCGACAGGCATAACCTGTTGATTTTGAGTTGTGCTGATCGCTGATCCGTACACTTAATTTATGCGTTCCGTTAGTCAGTTGATCGCCGAATAGCAGGTCGTGCTCACTCCATCCGATAGCTATCGGATCTAGGTGGCTCGTTTGGTGGTACTATTTTTGGCTGGGTGCTTACCTGCATCAGCCTTTGTTTCTAAACCCGGTAGCAGCGGTTCCGATTTTATTGGAATTAGCGGATAACGGGGCTACTGCTCCCGAAGAATTACTGAATGTCCGTTTTCAAATAAATAAAAGGAATATTAATTATCAGTAACCAGTTTTTTCTTCCTTCTAAACCTTTTCACCTGCCCCATATGTTCAGTTGGGATATTATCGCCCAGCAATTTCCCCCAGGGTTTAAGTCCATCAATCCGATCAAAAATGATTTTCATTACTGCAATAAATGGAATGGAAAGAAACATGCCGGGTATACCCCAAAGTGCGGCACCCATTAATACAATTACAATAGAAATCAGGGCATTGATCTGTACCTTGCTCGACACAATGCGCGGTACAAGGATATTGTTATCGATAAACTGGATCAGAGCATAAGCACCTATAATTAATAACTGGGTGGTAAAACCATCCATGGTTAAAGTTGCCATTAATACGGGCAAGGCTATGGCAATAATACCGCCGATATAGGGCAGCAGGTTCAGTATTGCCCCTATAACACCAATTAAAATGGCATTTTGTACACCGAGGATCAGCAGGGCCGCAGAATTCATTACCGCAACAATTGAAGTTTCGATCAATAAACCGATGATATAACTTTGTATTGCTGCTTTCGTTTCGCCTAAAATCTCAGCAACTTTTTGTTTGTTCTCCTCTGAAAATACTTCATAAATAAAATTAAGGATCAATGTTTTGTAGAGCAAGATCAGAAAGGTATAAACAGGGATCAAAAAAACGACACTGAGCACGCCCATTAAGCCACTTAAGGTTTGGCCGATTAAAGCTTTACTTCCATTTGCAGCATCGTTAACCATTTGCATCTGTTTTTGCGAGGAGATACCGAAGGTAGTTTGCAGCCAGGTTCTGATTTCTTCTAAGAGTTGCGATAATTTGTGTTTAATGCTTTCCAGATCGTCGAAAAAGTGGGCAACCTGCGAGGATAGGAAATAGAGTATGGCAATTACGACCACAATACCGATAATCATAGCGAGCATAATGCTTAGTATTTTAGGCATTTTTCTTTCAAAACGATTGGTAAGTGGGTTAAGTAATATCGCAATTAGCGCAGCGAAAGCAAGTGGCACAAGAATGTCTCTCAGCACACTCATCATAAATACTGTAATTACTAATCCTAAAAGAATTACAGGAGCTTTGATGTAAAATGGGTAGGTTTTAAGCATTTTTAGATGGGTTTACCGTTCAACAACCAAAAGGTAATAAAATTGTTTTAAAGTTTTTAGCTGTTTAAGGAATAGATGAGCAGGCATAATTATTTTTTGGTTTCAATCCGCAGAAATAGCAAACAATATCCAGTTATTTTATAAATTTAGCACCGTATCATAATAATAATTAAAAACTACCCATGAAAAATAGCTTTTTAATAGCCATCTGTTTGTTTTTGTTTAGCCATGTTTTGATCGCTGCGGAAGTAGATACCGCCTTAACCTTTAGCAAATCGATGAACAAAAATATAAAGGCAGTGGTAATTAAACCCGATAGCTATAAAACTGGAAAAAATTTTCCGGTGGTTTACCTGCTCCATGGTGCTGGTGGTAACTATGCTGAATGGGCTAAAAAAGTGCCAGGGATTAAAAACCTGGCTGATCAGTACCAGTTTATTATTGTGTGCCCTGATGGTAATGTAACCAGTTGGTATTTCGACAGTCCGGTAGATCCCGAATGGAAATATGAAACCTATGTGGCTAAGGAGTTGGTTAGCTATATTGATGAACATTATAAAACCATTGCTGAAAAAAAAGGCAGGGCCATTACCGGTTTGAGTATGGGTGGGCATGGTGCACTATACCTGGCCATTAAACATCAGGATGTTTATGGTGCCGTAGGCAGCATGAGTGGTGGTGTAGATATTAAACCTTTTCCAAATGGGTGGAATATCTCGAAAAGATTAGGCGCGCAGGATGAATTTCCTGAACGGTGGAAACAGAACACCGTGATTGATATGATTTACCGCATTAAACCCGGATCGCTAGCTATTGCGATTGAATGTGGTACTGAAGATTTTTTCTATAAAATGAATGTACGTTTACATGATGAGCTCTTGTATAACAACATTCCTCACGATTTTACCACCAGGCCCGGTGTACACAACTGGGATTATTGGGCCAATGCGATTAAGTTTCAGAGCGTTTTCTTAAGCAATTATTTTAACGCAAAACCTTAATGTAGTTTAAGCAGCAAGCTGTGCACTTACTTTATTAATGAGGTTGTCGATATCGAATGGTTTAGCGATGAAATCATTAGGGCAACAAATAATGCCTTGTATATCGCTTAAGTTATGACTGGCCGAAATCATGATTACAGGAATATGCAGAGTTAACTGGTTTGCTTTGAGTAGATTACAAAGATTTCGCCCATCAAGGGCACCTAACATCACATCCAGCAAAATTAAATCGGGTTTAAATTCGCTAATCCGCTGGTTAAAATAACTTGCGTCCATAAGTCCACTTACCTGATAGCCTTCCAGTCTTAAAATTAATTCTATAACCTCCAGTATTTCCTGATTATCATCAACCACTAATATCTTTTTCATTTTCTCGTTCTCCATCAGGTTATTATGGTATATTTAACATGTTGTAAATAAATAACTTATGATTGATTAACAAAGGCAGGACTAAAAGGTTTCGATCTATTTTGACGAAAGCACAACGGCTAGTTTTAAAGGTGTCTGTAATTAAACGGGAAAAAATATAGGCAGACTCGTAATCATGCTAATCGTGATAAAATTAAAATGTAGCGATAGTAATGGAGCTTGCATTTAAATTAATACATCATTTTAAGTAAAAAATTAACTTTTAGATTACATACAAACTAAAGACTTACCATATTTTTGACCGTTCTCGAAATCTTATTTATAAAACAGGAAACGAAGATTTAAAAGCCAAAAATGAAATACTTAGTCAAAGAAATCAGTGACGGAAACTGCGATATTACGTTATTGCCGGAAAACCTGAATGATAGAAATCTTTTAGCCGAAACAACGAAAAACCTTCAGCACGATTATCAAGAAGCTATCCAATCGCATTATGAACATGCATTGAAAAATGAAGTTCATGGTAATGCGGCATTTGTTTCCTTAAACAACGAGGAAAGCAATTATCCGAAAAGAGTAAATGTAAATTACCAGATTATCCTAAGTTAAGCGGAGATTCTTCTGGCAAAGGCTTTCTTTATGGTAAAGAAAGCCTTTTTTGTTTTTAGCATTCTTTGATCCAAATGCAATAAAATAAAAAAGCTGTTGATTTATTGTGCTTTTCTCAACATGGGCCTTAAAATAGGTGAATTACCAGATTGAATTTCGCCGATAACCTCAAAACCATGACGCTGATATAGCGAGATGTTTTTAGGATTTGAAGATTCGGGATATGCAATGAGTCCATCACGATCAACGGCTTTAAGTGCTTCTGTCATCAGCGCAGAGCCTATTCAATCGGTCAAAAATAACGCGCTTAATTTAAAGATTGATCTCTAAAATAATTAGGCGAAACTCCGGCTTCTTTTTTAAATAGTCTGGAAAAGTACGTAGGGTTCTCAAAGCCCAGTGAGTGAGAAATCTCCGCAATATTCATCTTTCCCTCCTTTAATAAGTTCTTTGCTTCGTTAATGATATAAAGATGGATAAGTTCAAGGGCAGTTTTTCCTGTTTCCTGTTTAAGCACATCGCTCAGGTACCGGGATGAAAAATTTAATCTTTCTGCCATGAAAGTCACTGTGGGAAGGCCCGATTCCTGGGTCTTTTTTGTTTCGAAATAAGATTGAAGCAGCTCATGAAATTTAGTCGTTACGGTTCCTGTTAATTCGGCACGGTTAGTAAATTGCCGTTTGTAAAAACGTTGTGCGTACTTCAGTAGTGTATCCAAATGGCTAAGTAAGATCGTTTTGGTAAAGTCGTCAGTATTATTGCGGTATTCTTTATCCATTGTGGTGACCAGGTTCCAGATCATTGCCTCCTCGCTGGGCGACAAGTACAAAGCCTCATTGGTCTCATAGTCGAAATAGCCATATTTTTTAATTTCATGATGCAGCGCAGTACCCGCCAGGAAATCTTCATGGATCAATATCAGAAAACATTCATCTCTTAACTTGATATTTTTAAAAGTTACCGTCTGCTGGGGTTTAATGAACAATAACTTGCCCCGGTCATGGTCGAACTTTGTTCTGCCATGCTTAATGTCCCCCGATTCCAGTTGCTGGAAAGAAACGATGTAAAAATTGGCAGAGAATTCTATATTGTCACCTCCACACTCGTCTTTGTTCCCGAAGGAAATGCTAAACAGCGGATGCTCAGGTGCTTTTATGCCGATGGCGTTACTGAAACTGCTTATTTTATCGAAGTGATTCATATACTTTTAAAAGAAAAACAGTACCTGTATAAACAGATACTGCTAATATAACATTAATTTCCCTGGGCAGCAGCAGACACGTCCTGCCATTCTTCCCAGGTTTGCATCCGTTGGCCATAAACATGTTTTATCCACTGGATACCAACCCTGCCCAAGATCAGTCTTAACGGAGGATTTTCCGCGTCAACCAATTTCAGTACGGCCGCCGCAGTTGCCTCAGGCACTCCCCAGTCTTCTGCTTTGTTGCCAGCAGCAAGTTTATCTCTTACTTCATCATAAAAAGCCAATGATTTGCTTTGCATCCCGGAGGTAGTAGCAAAATCGGTCATGAAACCGTTTGGTTCCAGTATGCTAACCTTGATACCGAAACCACTAACTTCAGCAGCCAGGGCCTCACTAATACCTTCAACAGCAAACTTTGAAGCACTGTATAGTCCCAAAGTAGGAAAAGCGAGCAGGCCCAAGGCGCTTGACACCTGAATGATATGACCTGATTTTTGTTCGCGCATAACCGGGATAACTGCTTGGGTTACCCATAGTAAACCATAAACATTGGTATCAAATTGTGTACGTATTTCCTGCTCTTCTAACTCTTCTATGGCCCCGGTATGACCATAGCCAGCGTTATTAATGAGTACGTCGATGGTGCCAAAATGTTCTTTAGCTTTTGCGACAGCTTCAAAGCATGCAGCCTTATCGGTAACATCGAGCGTCAAAGCCAGCAATGTTGAAGCATATTCTTTTGAAAGTTCAGTTAAAGCTTGCGGGTTTCTTACTGCAACCACCACCTGATCGCCCCGTTTCAAAAATGCTTCTGCCCATATGCGGCCGAGGCCTCGGGATGCCCCGGTTATAAAAATTGTCTTTGCCATTGTTATCTGTTTAATATTGATATAAAATTCATTGACAAAGTTCAGCTAAATAAGTGTCGGCAAGTGATACAAAAGTGGGTAATTATAGAACGATTTTACGTAATTTGAAGTGAATCGCGTTCATCATTCACAATATAACAGGTTAGTTTAATCGATATAATAAATATAGAAGTATTGGTATCCTTCAATTTATAGATTAACAGATTATCGCAATTGTATCAATAATTTAACAGCCGGGTTGACCCAATCAGGGGGAACTTAATAGAACAAAATGGCACTGGACGCAGCAATAGTGAAGGCCAGCTTGATGCACACAAATAAACAAATCTGTCTGTTCCGACCAGCACTGAAATCAAAATGTAAAAAAGGTATAGATAAACCTGATTTGACACCGAAATTTTTAATTTTGATAGCAACGTTAAGCTGTTATGTTTTTAATTTAAATCTACTAATTTTGTAGACCATGCGTGTTGTCAAAGATTCAGAGGAAGAGTTGTTGCTAAAGCTTAAAACAGGAAGTGAAGAAGCATTTTCCTTTATCTATCAATTGCATGTAAATCGTATTTACAGTTTTTCTTTAAAGATCCTTAAATCTCCAGTGCTTGCCGAAGACCTCACACAGGAAGTTTTTGTCAGGTTATGGGAAAATTCTGCTCATCTGGATACCGAATTATCACTTCAGGGCTATCTATTTACCATAGCCAGGAATTTATCGCTCAACGTAATCCGTAAAGCAGCCAGAGAGACCATAATTACCGATGAGATCGCAAGGCATGCCTTTGATAAGTGTGAAGATGGCCTGGCCTATAGCGAGCACATGCAAACAAAAGCATTTATCTCGCGGGCAATTGAACTGCTGCCTTCACAGCGCAGAAAAATCTATGAACTATGCCATGGGCAGGGGTATTCTTATAAACAGGCTGCCGAGGAACTCGGGCTAAAGGATGCGACAATCAACAGTCAGATGGTCAAGGCCATCCGTTCGATCAAACAATACCTCATTCGCAACGGTGCACTCGTAGTGTTGCTTATTGTTCGGCCGTTTTAACAATCAGAGATTTTTCTTTTTTGCAGCCCTTTACCCCAGAAATAAAAAATATTTTTTCCCTGAGTAAATGTAGGGTGGCTCCAAAGTGTTATACTATTAAACACCGTCTATCTTGGAACAAGCAATTAAACAACTTTTCTTAAAATATATCAAGGATCAGGCATCTAAGGAAGAAATTTCCCAAGTGCTCTCATTAATACAAAGTGGGGGGCATGAGCAGGAGTGGAACGAGGCGTTATTAGCATTCCAGGCCGATTTTCTGCAGGGAAATCAACAGGATGCCCCTATGGATGAACAACTGCTTTATCAAAAAATCAAGGCCCGCACCGTTTTAAGGCCGCAAGGTAAATCCTTTAGCTGGATCGGTTATGCCGCATCTATACTTTTAGTCTGTACGGTTGCCTATTTCGCGCTCCGGCCTGCATCCCGGCCAGTCGTTTTTGCGGAAAAAACGCCGATGAAACCAATAGTAGAGAAGAGCAGCGGGCACAGATGGATCAAACTTGAAGACGGGACTTCCGTTCAGCTCAATACAGGCAGCCGTTTAGAATATGCTGGGAGCTTCAAAGGCAAAAAGAAACGCGAGGTATCACTTGTTGGAGAGGCCTTTTTTGATGTGGCACATGATGCTGCCCATCCCTTTGTAATCCACACGGGCGAGCTTAGCACCACCGTGCTGGGCACCGCTTTTAACATTTCAGCATATCCGGGACAAAAAGCTGTAACGGTGACGGTAATCAGGGGGAAGGTGATGGTGCAAAAAAAGGGTGAGACCCTGGCGGTGCTGACCCCTAATGAGCAGTTGAGCTGGCAGGGCGGCCAGGTGAGCTCACTCAAACATACAGTAAACGCTGAGCAGACCATATCCTGGAAGTCGGGAGATCTGATTATGGACGACGTTACCCTTGCTCAGGCCGCAGCACTCATTGCTAAACGTTATGGCGTTGAGGTTTCCTTTAAAAATGAAAAGGTGAAAAAGTGCCGCTTTACCGCTGCCTTTTTAGACCGGAACGAAATCGGCCAGGTAACTGAAGTATTAGCCGATATTACCGGGGCATCCTTTCAGTTCAAAGCGGGTAAGCTTTTGATCGACGGGCCCGGATGTGAAAATTAATGACCAATCAAAAACAAACTAAATTTAATGAAGAAAAAAATATCGCCCACATGATATAGCAGAAGAATTAAGTAAACCCCGGCGGCCACCGGGGCTTACAACAGTTTTAAATTATATATCGAACAACCTAAAACCAATGCAATGTATTATAAAAATACACCTTTTGCAAGTCAGCCCCCGTTGACTTATCACTATACTATTACCCAAAAACTAAGATTTTTCATGAAAGTAAATGCGATCTTATTGGTTATCTCTCTCTTTGCCATGGGCAGCCTCTATGCCACCAACAGCTCGGCGCAGGGCCTGCAGGAAACCAATGTTTCACTAGGGTTTTCCGGTGGCAGCCTTCAGCAGGCCTTTGCAAAGATCGAGCGCGAAACCGATTTTCGCTTTGCGTATAAAAAACAGGTGCTTTCAGGGATAACAGCACCTGTTCTCACCTTGAAAAGGCGGAGCTTAAAACAGACCCTCGACGAGCTTTTAAAAGGCACGGGCCTTGATTATAAACTGCTCAACAACAGTATTATCATATTCAAGTCTTTGGCGCCCACCACTGAGACCAGCACCAACTTTGAGGAGGTCACGGGAGTGGTCAGAGATGAAAGTGGTGCTGCTCTTCCAGGGGTTTCGGTTAAAGTAAAGGGAAAAACTGCCGCAACGATAACCGATGTTAACGGGACCTTTAAAATCCAGGCTTCTCCCGACGATATTCTTATTTTTAGCTACGTTGGCTATTCTGCTGCCGAAAGACCGGTACAGATGGGCAAATCTATAGACATCAGCTTATCGCCGCAGGCCGGAACCCTTGATGCGGTTGTGGTGGTTGGATATGGGACCACAACCAAACGGACCAATACGGGATCAGCAACCACAGTGAGTGCCAAACAGATCGGAAACCAGCCTGTAGCAGATCCCCTGGCAGCCCTGCAAGGCCGGGTTGCAGGATTGGATATCTCTTCGGTAACAGGTTACCCAGGTTCAGGATATAACGTGCGCCTTCGCGGACAGAATTCGATTACTT
>NZ_LMZQ01000010.1 GCF_001442625.1 Pedobacter ginsenosidimutans
TGCTGATGACATAAATACCTTAATGTGGTGGCAGAAACCATAATTATTTAAAATTGAGTTAAGAAGCTATGAATAAAATAATAAGAAATATGCTGTTTGCACTAGGGTGTATTGCAGTTATAATAAGTTGTAAAAGAGATACCGATTACGTATTATCAACACCGAGTATGTTTATCCCAAATGTTGATTTACGCAAAATTTATAAAAATACCGAAGTAACGCTTACAACCGAAAATATGCGTGGAGCCAGTATGGTTAAAGGGCAGGTAATTTCTAATCATTCTACCAATAATTTGCCGCCGGGTTTGCTCATCATTCAAAATACTAGAATTGTTGGTGGGCTAGATTCATTAAGAGGTATTGCCATAAACATTGGTGTCGATGCCGCAAAATATGTTCCTGGCGATTCTGTTCACGTTAAAATTGAAGGTGGAGTGTTGAAACGTGTTGATGGTACGTTACAAATTATGGGCAAAACTGCTGCTGATGTTACTAAAATTGCTTCAGGTAAAACTTTATATATTTCGAGAGGATATGGCAATCTAATAGCTACTTATCCAGATAGGTACGAATGTACTTTGCTAACTATTTATAAATGCACATTCAATCCAACATTATCTGCTACAGAAACCTTAGCAGGTGATAAAGTTTTAAATGATGGTACAAATGATTTCGGATTCTATACCGATCCAAAAGCGTCATTTGCATCTGTAAAGCCACCATATTCTGGTAATTATAAAGGGATAATAATCAATAAAATCGTTAATGATAAAATACTTCCACAACTACGTATAACTAATGCTAATGATATTGGCGCTTTAAGCACTAACATTGATGCTCCTGAATGTGTAATTTCAGGCTTTATAAGTGATGTAAATGGTGGTGATGGCAACAATGAATACGTTCAGCTCAGGGCTACTAAAGATATTAATTTTGCCAACACGCCTTTTTCTTTAATAGTTTCTAATAATGCTGGAGCATCTGTACCAACGGGTGTACCAGCACAAGGTTGGGCAACTGGCCAGCAGCGTACTTACAAAATAAATCTAACTTCTGGCACTGTAAGCAAAGGCGAATTTTTTTATGTTGGTGGTATAAATAAATTAATTAACGGCGCTAATTCTACATCAATTGCCTCATCAAAATGGATTAGGGCATTAGATTATAATAAGGTGAGCGATCGTTTTAACTCAGCTAGTACAGTTACTGGTAATGCCACCACCGGTTTAATGGCAAATAGTGGTAATGCATTCGGGATGGCAGTATTTAGAGGTATTGAGGTTACCGGAGCTACTGTACCTATCGATGTATTGTGGGTTAGTACTGGTGGGCTTTTATATCAATCTGGCGGCGCCCCTAATTATGGTGGAGGTTACAGAATTGGTAATACTGATATTTACGATGTCATTAATCCCCAAAATTTAGTTCCTCAACCTTTTTACAGAGCAGGTACAAATACACAATCGTTAACCTATTTAACTGCAGATTTAGGCTATTTCTACCTTTTAGGCGGTGCTTATGATACAAAATTAAATAAATGGGTAAAAGCAAGAACGCAAACTCCAATTCTTTTAACTAAAACCTCAGCACTTACAGATATTGAGCCTGCTAACGCAACTGAAATAAGATAATAAATTATAAAAAGTTAAAAATATCTATAAAAATCTTTGTCATCTGCGGAAGAAATTATTTTATATTCTTCTGCTGTAAGTAAAAAATCATTCATAATGAATAGAAGATCATTTATACAAAAATCAACTTTATTAACCACAACCTTATTTGTTAGTTTAAAATCGTTTCCATCATCGTTATTCGCCATTGATGGATTGGTAAGCGGAACGGTAACCAGCAAAGGTAAATCTGTTGCCGGTGTGGTTATTTCTGATGGTTACAGTGTGGTGCAAACTGATAAAAACGGTAACTATGAAATTAAACTTCATGAGCTTGCCCGTTTTGTTTGGATAAGCACGCCTTCGGGTTACGAGTTTAAAACAGAAAGCAGCATTGCACGCCATTATTATAAACCAGATACTGCTGGTAAATTAAACTTCGATCTTAAGCCACTAAAACAAAACGATAACAAACATAACTTTATCATTTGGGCAGATCCTCAGGTGAAGAATAAAAAGGATGTTCAGCAAATGATGGAAACTTCAGTTCCTGACACAAGAGAAGTAGTAAAAACAATGGGGAAAACACCTGTTCATGGAATCGGTGTTGGAGATTTAGTTTGGGATAATTTTGATCTTTTTCCTGCATATGATGAGGCTATTGCTCAAATCGGGATTCCATTTTTCCAGGCATTAGGAAATCATGATCAGGATTACAGGCAAGGAGGTGATGATACTTCTGACCGGACTTTTCAAGCACATTATGGTCCAACTTATTACTCTTTTAACAGAGGTAAAGCGCATTATGTGGTTTTAGATGATGTACGTTATTTGGGCGTAGAAAGAACTTACGACGGATACATCACCCCAACGCAGTTAGAATGGCTGGCCAAAGATCTGCAGCTGGTGCCTAAAGATGCATTACTGATTATCTGCCTGCATATTCCGGTACATAATGCCGTTAAAAATAAAGATGATTTTTATGCCGTGTTAAAAGATTTTAAAAACGTTCATATCATGTCAGGACATACGCATTTTAATAAAAATGTAATCAAGAACGGCATTTACGAACATAACCATGGTACCGTTTGTGGTGGCTGGTGGACAGGCCCCATCTGTGAGGATGGTACACCACGTGGCTACGGCGTTTACGAAGTAGATGGGACCAATTTGAAATGGTACTACAAATCTACCGGAAGGGATAGAAAAGAGCAGCTTGATATTTATGTAGATACCTTAACCAATCAGAAAAGGTTAATTGCCAACGTTTGGAATTATGATCCTGAATGGAAAGTAGAATATTTTTTGGATGGGAAAGCAATGGGCTTACTGGCACAACAAGATGGTTATGATCCACTGGCATTAAAGTTGTATAAGGGCGATAAGCTGCCAAATCCACGCCCATTTGTAGAGCCAAGATCAACTGATCACTTGTTCTTGGCGCATTTCGAACCATCAGTTAAAAAAGTTAAGGTAGTGGCTACAGACCGCTTCGGAGAAAAATTTGAGGCGGAAGTGGATGCCTAACGTGATGTCAGATGTTACCATCTGACAATTAATGGTATAGCATAAAGAGGCAACATCCAACGCTATTATAAATCAGTAAAATTAATATAGATTTAATTAACTACGTTAGATGATAACACCTGATAACACTATAATTGTGCTGTTGGATGGTAACATCCGACGCCACTATTACGCTTAATCCCTTCTAAATATGAAACTTAATACAACAGCAATTTTTATTTTGTTATCTGCATTTGCAGTTAAATCATTTAGTCAGGAAGTTAAATTTCCGGCATTTAGCGCAGAGGCGCATCGTGGCGGAAGAGGGCTTATGCCTGAAAATACCATTTTGGCAATGTTAAATGCTATGAAAATAGAAGGAATTACCACTTTGGAAATGGATACCCATATCTCTAAAGATGGTAAAGTTGTGGTAACACACGACGATTATCTGAGCCCGGCATTTATGCTTACGCCGGAAGGGAAAGACATTCCTGTAACAGATGCCAAGAAATATCCGATTTTTGGAATGAATTACGCTGAAATTAAACAGTTTGATCTAGGTACGAAGTATTACGGATTGTTTCCTCAACAGAAGAAAGAAAAAACATACCTTCCCTTACTTTCAGAACTCATCGATGCTGTTCAGCACGATATTAAGGCAAATAATCGCAAGCAGTTTTTCTACAATATCGAAACTAAATGTAGTGAAAGCGGTGATGGCATTACCAACCCTAAACCCGAAGAGTTTGTTAAATTTTTAATGGATGTGATTTTGAAGAAAAAAATCGCTGATTTTGTAGTGATCCAATCTTTTGATAAAAGAACGATCCAGATTATTCACGAAAAATATCCAAAAATGAAAACCTCTTTTTTGGTTGCCAATAAAAAAACATATGAAGAAAATATTGCCGACTTAGGTTATAAGCCTTTTATTTTAAGTCCGGTTTGGCAAATGGTAAACGAAGAACTGGTTAAAAAAGCACATGCTGATGGTGTAAAAATTATCCCCTGGACTGCCAATACCTTAGCTGATATTCAGAAATTAAAAGCCTTAAATGTGGATGGTATTATTTCTGATTACCCGGATATTTTAGTTCAGGCAAAGTAGTATTTTAGTCTTTATAAAAATATAATATGAAAGCACTTTTTTACAAGTTATTGGTAACCGTTGTTGTATTTACCCTGAGTTTTACAGCAGCTACGGCTCAGGTAGTAAAATGGGACAGCACTTACCGTCCGGGGAAATATGTTGAGCTGGTGGCTAAATTTAAAGCCGATCCAAAATCTAAAACAGATTTCGTCTTTTTGGGTAACAGCATTACCGCTGGAACGGATTGGGCTAAACTTTTAGATCTGCCACAGGCAAAAAACAGGGGGATTTCGGGCGATATTACTTTTGGTGTTTTAGAACGTTTACAAGATGTAATTGATGGTAAACCAACAAAGGTTTTTATCCTGATTGGCATAAATGATATCTCCCGGAATATTCCAGATAGTGTGATCTTAAGGAATTATAAAACAATGATTACCAGAATCAGAAAAGGTTCTAAGAAAACGCATATCTATTTCAATACACTATTGCCAGTGAACAGTGCTTTCGAAAAATTTAAAAACCATTATGGCAAAGACGAACATATTCTTTGGTTAAATGATGAAATCAGAAAATTTGCGGCTAAAAATGTAACAGTTATCGATCTATATCCAAATTTTACCGATCAGGACAAACATTTGAGGGCTGAGCTTACCAAAGATGGTTTACATCTTATTCCAGCCGGATACCAGGTTTGGGCCGATTTTCTTAAGAAGTCTGGTTACTTAACTGAGCGATAATTTTTATAGCGATAATTGTTTGCGGCCTTGTTGGATGGCCATGTGTTTGGAAAGCATAGATGGAGGCATTAGTTAACAGCAATCCCGCTCTCGCTTCTGCTCCGATGAAAAATCGGGAGCATCCCGCTTGGATCGGGTTTAGGTGGCACGGCCAATGCTACTATTGGAGGTATATACTCAAGAAATAAATAAATCCTGCATTATGCTATTAAACTATTAATAGTTGCACCGACTTTACATCTCTAAACCTGGTTGACGCAGTCCCAATATAAAATCGGGGCAAGCAAAAAACAGGGCTAAACTTTAAAAGCAGTACTGCAACTTTCCAAAAAAACAGACTATAACTGGTTTATGGACTTTATTAAATAAAAAGGCTTTGCCCAGCTGCTTTCACTTTTTCTTTATCAATATGACTAAAGCTCGGTATACTGCCTAGTTTTTTTATTTTGGTATATTGGAGGATGTATCTTTCGGTTTCTGTATTCTCCTCACCATTAAAAACGATGCCTTTAACAGGGATTTCATATTGTTTAAGTAGATTGACTGATAAAAGTGTGTGGTTAATACTGCCTAAATAATTTTGCGAAACCAAAATCACTTCAGCATTCAACTTTTTGATCAGGTCGATAATCAGCTCATTTTCGTTTAAGGGTACCATTAAACCGCCAGCCCCTTCAATAATTAAATCATTATTCGTTAAAGGCATATTGATTTTGTTCAGATCAATCTCAATATCATCTAGTCTCGCTGATAAATGCGGTGAGAGAGGTTGTGTTAACCTATAGCTTTCCTGGTGGATAACGGTTTGCGTATTGCTTATTAAACTATCTATGGTTATGCTATCGCTGGTATCTAAATCTCCCGATTGGATTGGTTTCCAATAATCGGCTTTTAGTTTTTCGGTTAAAATGGCACTGATTAATGTTTTTCCGATACCCGTTCCAATGCCTGTGATAAAATATTTAGCCATTTAATTTAATTCTTTAAGATGATTAACCAACGAAATAATTTCCTCGTCGGTATTAAAGTTGTGAAGACAGATTCTGAGCCTTTCTTTGCCCAAAGCTACTGTTGGGCTTAATATTGCCCGTACATCGAAACCTTTGCTTTGCAGTGCTGTAGCAGCTAGTTTAGTCGCTTCATTTGATGAAAACAAAATACCCTGAATAGCACTTTCGCTATCAAGTGCATTAATATTTTGCTCTTTTAACAATTTTCTAAATAATTCAATTTTTTGATGAATCAGCTGATGATCAATTTTGTTTAAGTGTTGGTATGCCGATCTAATTGCAACTATATTATGAATGGGGGCAGCTGTGGTGTAAATGAACGATCTTGCAAAATTGATAAGGTAATGGCGTAAGTTTTTACTTCCTAAAATAATTGCTCCGTGTACACCTAAGGCTTTTCCAAAAGTTACAATACGTGCAAATACCTTGCTGGTCAGGTTAAGTTGGTTAATCAATCCGCGGCCGTTTGCGCCAAAAACTCCGGTAGCATGAGCTTCATCTACAATCAGGTTGGCCTGGTAGCGTTCGCAAAGGTTAGATATTTCTATTAATGGTGCAATATCTCCATCCATAGAATAAACGCTTTCTACCACTACAAATATGTTTCCTTTTGCCAGTTTCAGTTTGGTTTCAAGCTCGTTTATATCGTTATGAAGAAATTTATAACGCATAGCATGGCTTAACCTGCAGCCATCTATAATGCTGGCGTGAATCAATTCGTCAGTAATAATGGTGTCGCCGCGTTGTGGGATGCTTGATAATAACCCTACATTGGCATCATAACCGGAGTTAAAGATCAATCCACTTTCAGCCAAGTGGAATTCGGCAATAAGCTGTTCGGTTTCTTCAGTAAATGCAGTATTTCCGCTTAACAGTCGTGAACCACCAGCTCCGTTCAGGTAATGGGGTAGTGTGGCTATGGTATCGTCAATCAGTTTTTTTAATTCACCGGACTTGGCAAAACCTAAATAATCATTAGAACAAAAATCGAAAGGAGGGATGTTAATCGATAAATTTCTGATCGAAAGGTTATTTTTTCGTTCCTGAAGTTTGCCGTTAAGAAACTGTTCAATTTTGCTCATTGGTCAAAAGTAAAAAAAGCGCCCCGAATAATCGGAACGCTTTCAAAAATATAATTAATTAATACTTGAGCTATTTATCCTTGTGCAGGAGGATTAGAGACTACAGGTGCTTTGTCTTTTTTACCTCTTCCACCCATTCCTTTCCTCATTTTCTCACCCTTTTCTTTAGCTTCGGCACGGAAAGCATCCATTTTGGTTTTTTGTTCAGCAGTTAAAATGCCATCTATTTTAGCTTTTTGCTCATCAATAGCGGCTTTACGTTCTTTCATTTTGCCTTTCATATCGCCTTGATCAGCAGATCTCCAGGCCTCCATTTTCTTTGCGTTTTCCAATTCAATGGCGTAAATTTTGGTTTTTTGATCAGCGGTTAAGCTTAGCTGTTTCTCTAATCTGGCGGTTACCTTTTCTGCTCTTTGCTCGGCAGTCATTTTAGGCATTGTCCGCCTTACTCTCTTTGTAGTGTCTTGGGCAAATGCAGCGGTTAATCCCATTACTGCAATTGCTATTGTTAAAATTGCCTTTTTCATGTTATGTTTTTTTATGTGTTTGTTAAAACAATAGATGCATAAAAAGGCAAACAGTTTAATCAGCACTTGTTAAAAAGTGTTAATTTTTATTTAACTGAGAGATTGATTTCTGCATTTGTGCCATCATCTGTGTCAGGGTTTCCATCGTTGGATCTGGAGCAGGTTCTGGTAGTGAGGTAGATATATATGCCTTGGCTTTCCAGATTTCGAGGATGTCGTCGGCAGCAATTGTATAGGCATCGTATACCTTGTTATCTGATATCAGCTTTAAATCTTTATTTTCTCTGAAACGGTTACCCGCTCTTTTATATACTACACCTTCATTTTTACTAATTACGATATACGTTTCACCAGTTTTTACTTCATTCCAGTTATCCAGGTATTCACCAATGATAACACTGCCTGGTTGAACAGGTAACATACTATCGCCCATAATTTCAAAAGCCCTAAAGGTACCTTGTCTTAATGCTGCTAAAGGAAGTTGAAATTTCGGTAGGTCGCTAATATATTGAGGATCGGAAAAACCGTTCAAATAACCAGCGCTTGCTTTAACAGGAACCAATTCGATGTTCTCGCGATCCTTCTGATCAACAGAAATACTCAGTACCCTAAGGTTAGATCCCTGGCTTTTTGGCTTCGGTTTCCAGCTGTCAGATATTTTTTCATTGATGAATTCATCAATGGTAAGATCAAAGTATTCGGCTATTTTTTTTAGTAAATCATATTTAGGTTCTGCCCGGTCTTCCTCGTAAGCCCCAATGAGCGATCTCTTGATTTCCATGATATCAGCGAAATTTTGCTGTGTATGGCCTTTTTTCTTCCTGAGGTACTTTAAATTATTTGAAATATTTGACATAAAAATAAATTTTAAAATAAATTTGGAATTACTAAAATAGTTAGTAATTTTATGCTCATAAAGTTAGTAATATTATTTTGAATTGCAAGAGGGTATACTAAATAGTTTAGTTTTAAGTTTTAAACATAAGATCATGAAAAAGTTTGTTTATATCGTTACCGACAGAAATCGTACAAGTATGCACGTGGGCATGAGCTCTGATTTAATGAAAACACTGGATTTCTACAAACAGATGCCAAACTTATTTTTTGATAATGGGCAACAATTAACCCGCCTGGTTTATTTTGAAGAGTTTAAAACAGAAGCACAAGCTTTGTTGCGTTTTAAATCAATTAGTCGGTTTACACGCATGCAAAAAGAACGCTTGGTAAGATCATGTAATCCAGATTGGATTGATTTAACTATAGGGCTCGATTTCGAAAATATTCTTTTACATCGGAATATAAGCAACCAGGTTAAACTATCATTTACGAGTTTATCTTAATTGTTATGTTCATTAAACTAAAAGAAATAAACTATCTCCATAAAAAAAGCGATTATTTATATTTTAATCGCTTTTAACAAGTTAGGAAAAGGCTAATTTTTTATTTTTTTGAGGAAATCATCTTCCAGATCTTGAAGATTTTTGAAAAAATTACTTTTATCCATAAAAACTTTTGGATTGTAAGGCGCTCCTGATTTACGTTTATCATGGAGATCAAATTGACTTGCGTGAGAGGCAACCCAAAGATCAAAGTTAAGCTTTTTCATTGCTTTAAAAGTTTCAGTATAATCTTTTTGGATATCTTTATACGATGCTATTTCTGAGAATTTTCTATCAACAATTATGGATGGCATATTGGCAATCAAAATTTTGTAGCTAGAATTTTTATCTTTCGTATCAAATATAAAACTACACGATCCTTTAGTATGCCCAGGATGATGAAGCATCGTTAAAGTAGTGCTGCCTAATTTAATTTTATCGTTATTCTTCAATAAGAAATCAGGTTTTACAGGTTTGAAACTTATGCCATATTTCCCAAGCTCATAATCCGATTTTCCGCCGGTTTCAAGGGCATCCGCATCTTTCTCATCTACATACAGTTTTGCACCAGTTTCTTTTTTAATCTCAGCCATTGCACCCAAATGATCAAAATGGGCCTGGGTTAAGAGCAAAATTTTGATTGATTTATAATCAAATCCCAAAGCTTTTATATTTTCTTTTATTATTGAAAGCGAATTAGCTAAACCTGTATTTATTAATATATTTCCTTTTTCAGTTACAATTAAATAAGAAGCTAAATCATATGTGCCAACATAATACAGATTACCTGCAATTCTAAATGGCTCTGTAGCTTGAGACCATTCTTTTGGATTATTAGCTGGTTCTGTTATTGTTTGAGCAAAACCCAACAAGCGGCAAGACAATAAAACCATTAAAAATATTTTTTTCATATTTTAATTTCGCAATTAATTTCTTTTTACCATCCTGGTGCAAATGTTAAACCGAATACTCCAGTTTTAACATCTTTCCTTTGAAAGGGAATAGCATAGTAAGGTTCTAATACAAAATAGCCAAAAACGTTTACCCGTACAGATATACCAACACTCATGGCTGGTACACGTTCTGTTGTGGCTTGATAAGTAACGGGATTATTTTTTTCATCTTTAACTGGTAAACCATTGTTATCTAAAACAGGCTCTGTCGTATAGGTCGGCTCACTTTTAAACTTTACCTTGGTATCATTTGTCCAGGCCAATCCTGCATCAAAGAATAAATTCAGATCAGAGAATAAAAATTTAGAAGATATTGCAGCTAACTTTTTAGGCCCTGTAAAAGGTAAGCGTACTTCGAAGTTAAAAACGGCTATTTTACTTCCTGTTAACTGGTTAATATCGAAAGATTCTGACGATTGAGCAGAGGTGCTTTTGTAAATCGAATTCGACTCATATCCTCTGATTAAATAAGGATATCCTAAATACATTGGATAAAGCCTGTCTGCATCTTTACCAATCCTTAGGGTGTTATAACTTCTTACGGCAAATGTTACTGGCTTAGCTCTCCAATATTTACGGAGATCTGCAGTTACACCGGCAAAGTTATATGTGCCAAAATATTTTTCGCCACTTACCCGATATCTAAAACCATCCAGTGGACCAGTTAAGCCAAAAATAGAATTATCACCAACGAAGCCAGCATTTAACTGATAAAGTGTAAAAGAATTAAACGGAATGCCGTAGTCCTGAGAAGCAACATCATTAGAAATCCTGCTTTTGTCTTGGCCAATGTAGTAACCTGCCGAATTGTAATAATTGCTATATCTGTCAATCCGATAACTATAATGCGAAAATGCACCGCCCAATTCAAATCTATGTATTTTACTAAATGGATAAGCTCCAAAAACCTGGATTTGATCTTCGAAAGTTCTAATAATATCTGTTCTATCTGCTAAGGCATTAACCGTTTGGTTATCACCTGTAGGAATATTTTCGTATCCATAAGACCTAAATCCTGACACATAAGGGATATGCGAAACGGCAGCACCCCAATTGATTCTACTTTTCTGATTGATATAACCTACCAAGCCACCAAAATCGTAAATTTCTCCGTTTATCGATAAATTTGCTATAATCTGGTTGGTGCCTAATATATCGCTAAACATACCCACAATACCACCTGAAACACCGGTTCCGAAACGGCTGGTAGAAACACCAACACCACTATTGGCTAAATAATCTAACCTGAATTTCGGTTTGTAAGGCACAGTTCTCATCGAATCGGCTACGGTTTTTTCGAAACGGTCAAAATTATTTAAATTAGAATTGATGATGTTTACACCAATGTTTTCCATTGGGGGAAGGATAGCAGCATCAAAATTTTCTTCCTGATTACCAATTCGTTTCGCTTTGAAACTGCTTAACTTAGCATTGTACAAAGTATAACGTTGGTAGCGATAATAGCTATACACAATATCATCAGTTGTAGAAACTGAAATTGCAGGCGAAAATTCGGTAATCCCGCTAATTCCTGTAAAATAATCAGTTAACTGATCTACTGTATTATCTGCGAAATTGTATTTATATAAATTCCTAAATCCATCTCTGTTAGAAAGGAAATAGATATTTTGACTGTTTGAAGAGAACTGTGCATTTAGGTTATTTGCTCCTGGGAAAACATTTAAATTGCTCACAGTTTTAGAAGCGATATCATAAACAGCTAGATTTATAGGCAGTACTGCATTAACTACATTCGCCTGAATTGCCGCTCTATCTGATGAAAATACCAATTTTTTACCATCGGGAGAGTAACTAGGTGCATAATCAGAATATACATCGTTAGTAATTTGAGTAATTGTTTTAGTGTCTAAATTGTAAGAGAAGATATCGCTCTGTCCTTCAACCATGCCCGAAAAAGCCACATCTTTTCCATTTGGCGACCATGTTAAATTGCCGAATTGCTGCACCTGATCCATCGCTGTTTGAGAAACCGTAGTTCCGTTTGAAACATTGATAATCATCATCTGGTTTTTACCATGGCTGAAAATACTGAAGGCAAACTGTTTACTATCCGGCGACCATGCTCCAGCTGACTCTATAAAGTTGAAATCATCAATATGACCGTTAGAAATCTGACTGCTTAATTTCCTGATAATTCTTCCGGTTTTGGCATCTGCAAGAAATAAATCAATACCAAAAAGGTCTTTTTCAGACATGAAAGCTAAATATTTTCCATCTGGGCTAAGGGCAGGGGCAACGTTCATATTGCCTGCATTTTTATTGTCGATGATTTTTGTACCCGTAATTTTGATCTGCGAACTATCTGCTTTTAACATCGGCTTATAATGTGCATCGATAGAATTTTTCCATAAACCCGACAATGTTTTGTCATCATAGCCAAAAGTATACCTGATGGCGTTTTCATAACCATATTTTGCAGTATTCTTAAACAACGGAACGATGGTGGTATCGCCGTACTGAGAACCTATGTAAGTCCAGAATGCCTGGCCATAACGGTAAGGGAAATATTTATTAGAGTTGGTTAAATCTTTCAACGAAGGGATATCACGGTTCAACATGGCATCGCGCATCCACATGGAAGTAAATGCATCCTTTTTTCCGATTGACAAGTATTCAGCCATACCTTCAACCATCCATAGTGGTGTTTGCCCAACATTTTCTAAGCTAATCGAATCTTTTTCGAGCAAAAGGTGGTATTGAAAAGCATGAACAAGCTCGTGACCTAAAACGTGTCTTGTTTGGCTATTTAGCTCCATAACAGGCATAATCACCCTGTTTTTTAGTGCTTCTGTAACTCCACCGGTACCAATTCCAATTTCGCCGTTAAGTGCTGTTGTTTGCTGGAAATCAGGATGGTTATTATATAGAATAATAGGATTTTTCTTTAAAAAAGTATCTCTAAAAACTTCCTGATGCATTTTGTACCAGGTTTCGGCATCTTGTGAAAACCGTTTTAAAAGTTTCTCGTTTTTGATATAGTAATAAATCTCGAAATGAGGTGTCTGCAAAACTTTAAAGTCGAGTTTTTTATACCTTACCTTGTTTTGTCCGAAATATTGGGCCTTAACAGAAAAAGAAAGAATAAGCAGGAGCAATAAAGAAGAATATCGCTTTAATAAAGTAGAGCCTATTTTCATATGTGTGGTTTTAATAATGAAGTTCAATAATTTGCGAAAATGAAATTGTAAGAGATTTGGGAAATAAAAATAGCAATTGTTTAAAACAGTATTAAAATTTTAACACTTTTTAGAATTTTTCTACTCAAAAACGCAGATAGTTAATGTATCTGGTTATTTATTGCGATAAAAACTAAGGCTGATTGTTCTCATTCTCGTTCTTTTTCTTTTCTTTTTCTTCCTGACGTTGTTTTCTTCTCAGTTCTCTTTCTTCCTTTCTGGTTAAAGGAACAGTAGCTGCTGGAGGAGTTTGAACAGCTTCAACTTTCTTTTCCTCTTTTTTTACTTCAGGTTCAACGGTTACAGGAACAACCGTTTCTGGTGTTTCAGGAACGGTAAAATCTGTTGAATCTACCGCTAAGCTATCGGTTGATGTGGTATCTCTAATAATCCGTGGGCTGGGGCAGTTGTAGGTTCTGGTAATATCAACTGTTGCTTTTGGAAATGGACCATAAGTATAACCAGAGCTTGGATCGAGGTATACTTTCTCCATAAACTTAGCGAAAATGGGTAGTGCCGTTCTTGAGCCTTCTCCTTGTTCGCCATTTTTAAAGTGTGCAGTTCTTTCATCACAACCCACCCAAACACCAGTTACCAGATCTTTGGTTAAACCCATATACCAGGCGTCTACATAATCAGAAGAAGTACCTGTTTTACCGCCAATTTGATTGTTTTTCCTAAATAGATCTGGCCATTCCCATAGCGCTTGCGATGTACCTTCTGGTTCTTCCATACCACCACGGAACATATAAGTCATTAACCAGGCAATTTCTTCTGTTAAAACCCTTTTTGTTTTAGCTTTAAACTCCTCAATTACATTATTATCCTGATCAGTAATTTTCTCAACTAAAATGGGATCAGTTTTGATGCCTTTATTCATGAAGGTAGCATAAGCTTTTACCATTTCGTAAACTGTAACATCGTTTGAACCCAAACTTACAGATGGAACAGATTCTAGATGGCTATCGATTCCGCACTCGTGTGCATATTTTACAACATTATCCCAGCCCACTTTTTCGGTTACCTGAGCGGTAATGGTGTTTACTGATTTCGCCATTGCCCACCTTAAACTCATTTCGCGGTACGAAACACTGTAATCGGCATTTTTTGGCTCCCAATATTTCGTTTCACCTTTGTCCTGATAAGCAATTTTAACAGGTTTATCTGTAAATTTATCACAAGGACTCATGCCTTGTTCTAATGCCGTTAAATAAGCAAAAGGTTTAAAAGTAGAACCTGCCTGGCGTTTAGATTGATTAACGTGATCGTATTTGAAAAATTTATGGTCTATGCCACCAACCCAAACTTTAATCTTACCGCTTGCGGGTTCCATGGTCATCATTCCTGTATTCATGATTTTACCATAATAACGGATAGAATCTAAAGTGGAGAATGAAGTATCACGATCGCCTTTGTAAGTGAAGATCTGCATCCTTTTCTTTTTATTAAAATAAGCTGTAACAGAATCTGGACTGTTAGGGAATTTCTTTTGTAAAAGTGCGTAAATCGGCAAGTTTTTCATCGCCCTGTCGGGATAATTAACCTTTTGTTTTTCCGAATCGTACCAGGGATCTTCGTTCCCCCACACATTATAAAACCTGCGCTGCAAAATCCTCATCTGATCGGCAACTGCTTCCTCAGCATATTTTTGAAGTTTAGAGTCGATTGTAGTGTAAATTTTTAATCCATCTTCATAAAGGTCGTAACCATTATCAGTACACCATTTTTCCAAGTATTTTGCCACAGCAGCCCTTAAATAAGAGTCGCCATCGCTGCCATCCTGCATTTTACCTTCTTTTAGTTTAATCGGCTCTTTGGATAATTCGGTTAAACTATCTTTGCTCAGGTACTTGTACTTGTTCATTTGCGCAAGCACCACATTTCTTCTTTCTAAAGCTTTTGCCGGGTTTTTTGTTGGATTATATAATGTTGTACCCTTTAACATCCCTACAAGCATGGCTGCATCTGTAGTAGCTAAATCTTTTGCTTCCTTATCAAAATAAATCCGGCTGGCTGTTTTTATCCCATAAGTATTGTTACCGAAAGAAACAGTATTCAGGTACATGGTGATAATATCATTTTTAGAATAGTTAGATTCTAACTTTACAGCAGTCATCCATTCCTTTAGTTTTACAATTAAGGTTCTTACCAAAGGTATTTTGATTAATAATCCCTGCGATTTATTATACCGCGTACGGTAAAGGTTTTTTGCCAATTGCTGGGTAATGGTACTGGCCCCGCCATCTTTTCCTAAGCCAACAACTGCACGGCCAACCGCTTGTACATCAATCCCCCAATGTTTGTAGAAACGCACATCTTCGGTAGCAACCAAAGCCTGCACTACACTCGGCGCAATTTCATTATAATTTACAGGCGTTCTGTTTTCTTTAAAATATCTGCCAATCAGTTTTCCATCGGCAGTGTAAAGTTCCGAACCTACACGAAGGGTAGGTGCTTTAATATCTCGAACACTTGGTGAGTAGCCAAATAGCCACAAAAAGTTTAATTGAAGGGCAGAAAAGAAAATTATTATAAAAAATAAAACTATTGTAGAATAACGTAAGTACTTGTTCTTTATCTCTTTAAACATATTGGATAAGATGATCTTTAGGTAAAAGCTGTGGCGTTAAATATAAAAAACTCTATATGCAAATTAACGTATTTAATTTACTTATTTTTTAGTTCTATATTTAAATTATTGATGCATCGATTTATCTAAAAACAATACATGATTATGAAAAACGAATTTAAAGGATTAATTGTACAAGGAGATAAGAAATTTTCTTTAAAAAACCATAAAACAGATTATACTGGCGGTTATAATAAAGAAAAAGCTAAAGATGCATTAGTGAATTCGAAAATAGAACTTGATCACTTACAGGAGAAATTATATGCATCTGGAAAACATTCTGTTCTGATTATTTTTCAGGCGATGGATGCCGCAGGGAAAGACAGCGCAATTGAGCATGTAATGAGTGGACTAAATCCACAGGGGTGCCAGGTTTATACTTTTAAAGTGCCAACATCAGAAGAATATGAACATGATTTTTTGTGGAGGCATTATAAGGCTTTGCCAGAACGAGGCAGGATTGGTATTCATAACCGTTCGCATTATGAGAACGTTTTGGTTTGTAAGGTACATCCTGAATATGTTTTAAGCGAAAATATTCCGGGTTTTAATGATGTAAAAAAGATAAATAAAAGCTTTTGGCAACAGCGTTATAAGAGTATTAAAAATTTTGAAGAGCATTTAACGGCCAATGGAACAGTAATTCTGAAATTCTTTTTAAACGTGAGCAGAGATGAACAGAAACAACGCTTTTTAGAGCGGATTGATGATCCTACTAAAAATTGGAAATTTTCATCTGGTGATATTAAAGAAAGGGCTTTATGGGATAAGTATATGGAGGCCTATCAGGACGCAATTAACGAAACAAGCACAGTAGAATCGCCTTGGCATATCATACCTGCCGATAAAAAATGGTTTGCCCGGTTGGCAATAAGTGAAATTATTGAAGATAAATTAAAAAGCCTGGACCTGAAGTTTCCTGTTTTGGGAGAAGCAGAAGTGGCCAAACTCGACGAAACAAAAAATATTTTATTAAGTGAATAAAAAAATGCAGGTCTATAAGCCGGGTTCTGTTTCCTGATTGCTCAGGATTTCTATCATTTATCCACTATAAACGTTGCCGTTTATCTCTAACGACCTACCCACTAACATCGGACGGGCAGCCCTACGTACGTTAGCCTATTTGGTCTTTCAACTCCCGGGGTTTACAAACCACTACAGTCGCCTGTAATGCTCGTGCGCTCTTACCGCACGTTTTCACCCTTACTCCGATAAATCGGGGCGGTATATTTTCTGTTGCACTAATCCGTAATTCAGGTTTTCATTCCTGAACCCCTTTCCGTTAGAAAGCGAGATGCCCTGCGTTGCCCGGACTTTCCTCTCTTCCGATTTTACCCGAAACAGCGATAGAACAACCTGCATTTTGCGCAAAGATGAGTTTTTTTAACCACAAAGGCACAAAGAACACGAAGATTTATCTCCGGCTATCGTCATGCTGAATTTATTTCAGCATCTGTATTAATATTTAAGACCCTGAAATAAATTCAGGGTGACGTACTCTGTAAAAGAAAAATAGCCGAAATAGAAAATAATTAGAATCTGCTTATTTACAATTCTGCAAATCTTTTGAAACCTCCGAGTAAGGCACAAATCCCTGCTTATTGCCAAACGAATTGGTGATATAAACCATTACCTGTGCTACATCAATATCAGCAAGTTCAGGGAAAGCGGGCATTTTTTCTTTGTATTCTTTTCCGTGGACAATCAAAGATTCATTCGCACCGTTTTTGATAAAACAAGCTAAGCGGTTTTTGTTTGTTTTTAAAAATACCGAATCGGTTAATGGAGGTGCAAGCTCACCCAATCCTTCACCATTTTCGCCGTGACAATTCTGGCACTTGGCTTTATAAATATCTTTTCCGTTCGACATGTAGTTCTGCAGATCGATTGTTTCTTGGTTTTGGCAAGATACAATGATGCCTATAATAAAAAGGAAAAAGATTGAATTGATGATGTACTTGCGCATGGAGTTTTGTTGTAAAATCGTCATTTCGAGCGTAATGAAATGGAGTCGAGAACTTTTTAATTGACTATATATAGATTTCTCTCCCGAAAGTTCGGGTCTGTACTTCATCCGATAGCTATCGGATCGAAATGACGATTTAGATTATTACTTTTTATATTCAGCCAATAAAACCGGAATATCCTTTTTCAATTGTTCTACCTGCTCTTCTTTAGTGCCGTCATAAGCACCACGGATCCGTCTGTCTTTATCGATTAAAACCAGGTATCCTTGATGGATATATCCATCTTTTGCCGTACTATCTTCACCAACAGCTACTAAATAGTTTTTTTCTGCCAGGGTATAAACGCTGTCTTTACTGCCATAAAGGAATAGCCATTTTGGGCCGTCTACACCTAGTTTTTTGGCGTATTTTTTCAGCACGTGAGGTCTGTCGTATTTAAAATCGATGGTATGTGATACAAACATCACATCCGGATTGGTTTTAAATTCATTGTAAACCGTCATTAGGTTGCGGTGCATGGTAGGGCAGATGGTGGTACAAGAAGTAAAGAAAAAATCAGCAATGTAGATTTTACCATCTGTTGCCTTATTTGTTGTTACTATACTATCTTGATTTAAGAAAGACCAATTTGGAATAGTTTGGTAAACAGTGTCAATTTTCTCTATTCCAGCTGCATCTCTAACGGTTTCGGCATGACGTTCGCCATAAAAAGGAAGTTTTCTCTCTTGTTTACATGCGGTAAATATGGAAACAACTAGCAGACAAGTTGCGATGTAAGCAGTAATTTTATTCATGATTTTATGTTAAAAGTGTAAATATACAAGGTAATTTGGTCTAGAAGGTTATTTGTTTGAAAAGTCTGAGGTCAGGAGTCCGGAGACCGAGGTCTGAATGTTCAAAATGTTTTTTCGGCTCCGGTCTTCTGACTTTACTTATGAATGTATTTCGTCGGCTCTGCTGCAAATTTCTGTTTACAGCTTTCTGAACAAAAATTATAGGTAACTTTATTGTAAACGGTAATTTTAGCTGTTTCAGCTTTTACTTTCATTTTACAGACTGGATCTACCGTTGCTTTCTTTGCAGAATCGATAGGGCTTATTTGTGACACATTGATTATTGGTGTCGCATTTGATTTTAATGACAAGGTTGTTAATCCAATTAGGATTATTGCGAAATTTAATTTTTTCATTTTGAATTCTTTTTAATTTACAAATTTCTTTGAAAGCATGGAGTCTGGTATCCGAAGACCAACGTTTTGGTATGCTCATAAACTTCGGACCTCTGACTTCCGGACTATTTTATTTAACCTGATATACGTTTATCAACGAATCTGATTCTCTCGTAATCTTGATAAAATCATCTTCAACGGCTCTTATTTTCACCATTTCCGATTTGTAATAATCAAGATCTTCTTGTTCGGTTTTTCCTTTAAAATCGTCTTTGAAGAAGTGCATCCAATCCATCATTTTTTCATCGGCAGCATTTAATCGTATAATTAAATCATTGATTTTTTGTTTTTTTTGAACTGAATCCTGAGCAAGTTTAATCTGATCTGAAAGCAGGAGCTTATCTAAATTCATTTTATTCTTCATTACTTTTTCTCCATCAATCATTAATTTATCGTGGATGTTCAGTACTTCCTGGCGTATCGCTTTTGAATCAGGTTCCGTTTTACAGGAAAAAAGAAGCGCTGTTGTTATGCTTAACAACAAAATGTTTAATCTGTTCATACACTGTGATTTAAAAATTATAAGTAATTCCAACATAAACCTTTCCGGCACTCATTGGGTGATCGGTTTCAGCTTCCCAAATGTTTTTTTGTACTCCAGCGTTTAGTGCTACATTTTTATAAAAAACATCTACACCTGCACCGCCCATCAGGTTATTCATGACGTGTTCTCCGGTTTTTTGGCCTTGGTATTTTTCTCCGCCAGAATATTCATAAAAAAACTGCGCTGATGGCATAACCTGAACATCCTTACCAACCCTTTGGGTATAAAAAATATTTAGGAAACTGGTCGTGCTGTTAGCAATACCTTCATCGCGGCTATTGGTTCCGTTAACCTTGTACGAGGTATTTAAACTCGCCCCAAATTTGCCCAAGCCCACCATATAGTTCAGGTATACAAAACCATCGGTACTTCCTGTTCCGGCCTGCATCAAGGATGAATAACGGATACCTGCCGTATTTTTAAAATCGTTTTTACCTGTTGGCAATTTTATACCGGCCCCAGCAATCAATTGTTGTTTAAAATTATCTTCAAGCTTTTGCACGAGATGGTAACCTGCATACAGATTAATATCACCCAGGCTAGAAATAGAGGAAGTATATCCATTATAGCGCTCACTATTGGATACATAGGGTAAAATGGCATTGATTTCCAGTTTACTATTGATGAAATATTTGCCTCTAACCTCTAAAGAACGGTAAAGTTCATAATCATCTGGATTGCCCGCATGATTGGTTATTGGTGAGTCCTGACTTCGCGCTGGGATAAAGAAATTTCCTCCATTCGGGAATAATGAATGCGATTGTCCTTCGTAACCGCTAAACGAACGGTAACGGTATAAAACGCTGATGCTATTGCGGTTGTAATAAGGGGTGATGCCCATAAAACAGCCACAGATATCGCAGGCGAAAACCTGACCGCTCATGAGTATGAAAACTAAAATCAATAGTTTACGACTCGCTGTATAATGTGTTTTTGATAAATTCATTGTCTGTTAATGTTTTTAGAAAAGCTTTAATCTGCTCTTTTTCTGTGGTATTTAAAAGGATGCCATTTTTCAATTGTACATCAAGATTTGCTGAGGCTTTTACGCCAGAATTGTAATGCTCTAAAACCTCGTCCAAACTGTAAAAGCGTCCATCGTGCATGTATGGGCTGGTATATTCGATATTGCGTAAAGTAGGTACCCGGAATTTTCCAAAGTCTGAAGCTACGCCGGTAATGTGTGAACGCCCTTCATCGGTACTTACCAGGTCTAATCCGTTACTGCGATAAGAAAAATCAGTGAAAAATGGTTCTGCATGGCAGGAGGTGCATTTTTCTTTGAACAGATTGTAACCCGCCAATTCTGCAGAGGTAAAAGAAACGCCGCTCTCTTTGCGCATTACTTTATCGTATTTCGAATTGCCCGAAACCAGTACTGCCGTAAATTGGCTAATCGACTTTAAAATCAGCTGCGAATTGATTTCTGTTGAACCAAAGGCCTGCTTAAATAAATCAGGGTAAGGAGCCGTGTTTTTCAGGAACGCAACGATTGTTTGTATATCAGTACCCATTTCGCAGGCATCGGTAATGGCATTAAGCGGAGAAGTTTCGATGTTTTTTACACCACCGTCCCAAAAGAAGGCTTTTTGCCAGGCCAGATTAAAAAGTGGAGGCGTATTCCGTTTTCCCTGGCAATTATTTACGCCATGACTCACTTTATGATCAAGTTGTGTAAAAGCAGCAAATTGCTGGTGACAACTTCCACATGAAACGCTTTTATCGGCCGATAAGCGGGCTTCGTAAAATAACTTCTTGCCCAGTGCAAAACCTGCATTGCTTAATTTATTATCTTCGAAATTGTATACCGGAGTAGGGAAGTTGGCAGGAACCGAAAAGGTAATTTTCTTTTCTTCCGGTGTTACCTCGTCTTCATTCTTACTACAGGCATACATCAACGCAATGCTTAAAAAAAGCATTGCGAAGACAGTTATTTTCCTTAACATTTAGTTGTGAATGTGATCTAAACGAAATAGTCCATTTGCATAGTTGTTGGCTACAATTACGGAATTTGCCCCACCCATAGTCATATTCAAAGTAGCAAAACTCACATCGGTTTTACCTGTAAATAATGCAGCAGCATTTACAATGAAGTGCATATTCGGTTTGCCATCTGTTCTAATACGAAGCGGGTTTGCCGCATTAATCTCCGTAGCAAAAGTTCTAATGGTATTGTTTGGATCGGTAACGCCACCAATGTGGAAGGTAAGTGTATTTCCAGGTGCGAGAGATTGTGGTGAAGTTCCTTCTAATTTAACAAATATGTAACCGCTGTTCCAAGTCCAGAACATGCCGTTGATCGGATCTAGGGCACCAGTTTGTGCACCAGCAAAATTACGGGCATAATCAACCCCGATGGTGTATTCTATTTTGGTATAATTGCCTGTTGGTACATCTTTTAGCGTGATGTTAGTTAATTCTGCTTTCGAAGCGTCAATTAAGAAATAACTTTCAGGAATGAGGTAAGTGGTGCCGTCAGCCTTGCTCAATTTGATATTACTTACATAGTATTTAAATACATTGATCTTAAAATCTTCGCCTTTGGCATTTTTGTAAGTTGTGGTGTTTAAAACCAAAGGACTTCCGTTTACCTGATTTTCGAATTCAATAGAGAAGGTAGATTTGGTATCTGCAGCAACTTCGTCGGTGCTTTTTTTACAAGAGGATAATAGTATAATAGGACATAACAATGCCAAAAAGTATTGTGATAATTTCATTTTAAGAAAATTGGATAAGTAAAAAGTATTTAAGAAAATTTTAATAGGATCGTCATGCTGATCCGATAGCTATCGGATTTATTTCAGCATCTTATTGAAATATACATGGTAGCCCCTGACCTCGATTTATCGGGAACAAGGTGACGATCGCAAAATAAAAAGATTTACTTAAACCGTTTTCGGTGGATGAAAAATAGAGATGGAAAGATCTTTTACCGGTTTTTCGATGTAAAGATTTTCTGAAGTGATAATAAAATAGGGGAGATGGTGGTTTAATGCAATGGTCTGAAATCTTGGTTCAGCCTCTGCAACCCTTTTAAGGTTTTCCTGAGCCTGTTTGTTTTTGCCCTCAAGCTCTTTTAGTTTTTTAGCTAAGAAACACTGCCCATCACAATGCAATTCAGGATGTTCTTTATTGATACAAAATACACTTGTGATGTATTCTTTGTTCATTTTATAACCAGAATAGATTACCAATTGCATGGCCCCGTTAGAAACGGTACATGTAATAATAAGATATATTAAGATTTTTTTGAACATGGTATTGCGCTGCAAAAGTATTAAAGAAATTGGTTGCAGCAAAGAAAAAATAAGAAAGACGCAAATTTCTTACTTCTAGGAGGTAGGTTTAAACTTTGTATAGTTTGAAGTTTTCCAGAAATTTAAAATCCTTATCAGAAATAGCAACATTATCTTGGCCAATTTTTTCAAAAACTTCAATGATTAAATCACAAAAAAACACAGATGAAAATCATTCATCTGTGTTTATCTTTTTTATCTCAAAAGAGATAAAACTATGCCTGTAAATCAGTCATTACCGCTTTGATTTTTTCGCCAAGTTGTGCGTTAACTGAATCAAAATCTTTTCTATCAGCTAATGGCGCATTTACACTGCAATAGAATTTAATTTTCGGTTCGGTTCCGCTCGGACGCGCAGAAACAATACTGCCATCTTCAGTAATAAACTGTAAAACATCAGAAGTTGGGTAATCCAGTTTGCTTACTTTTCCGGTTGCTAAATCAGTTTCCTGGCTTAATTCGTAATCTTTTAACACTGAGACCTTTGATCCGCCTAATGTTGCGGGAGGGTTTTCTCTGAATTTAACCATCATGGCTTTAATTTCTTCAGCACCTGATTTTCCTTTTTTGGTTAGTGAAACTAAGTCTTCTTTATAAAGGCCATATTCTACATACATATCTAACAATGCATTGTATAAACTTGCGCCCTTATCTTTATAATAAGCAGTCATTTCAGAGATAAAAGCCGCAGAAACCACCGCATCTTTATCGCGTACCAAATCGCCGATTAAATAACCATAACTCTCTTCTCCACCACCAATAAAGTATTTTTTACCCTCTAACTCCGTCATTAACTGACCGATGTATTTAAACCCGGTTAAGGTATTATAGTAGGTTACATTTTTCTTTTTGGCAATTTCTTCGATCAGGTTAGAGGTTACAATGGTTTTCACAATAAACTGATTGCCATCTAATTTGCCGCTGTCTTGCCAGGCTGATAATAGGTAATTGATTAATAAACTGCCTGTTTGGTTGCCGTTAAGCAGTACCCATTCGCCATTATTATCTTTTACTGCAATACCTACACGGTCAGCATCAGGATCGGTAGCCAAAACTAAATCAGCATCAATTTCCTTTGCTTTATTCATCGCCAATGTCAATGCATCTTTTTCCTCTGGATTTGGATACACTACGGTAGGGAAATTTCCGTCTGGCGTGCTTTGTTCTTCAACCAGGGTTACATTTGTAAAACCAAACTGAGCCAAAGCTTTTGGTACCAGGGTAATTCCAGTTCCGTGGATAGGAGAATATACAATTTTTAAATTGTGCTGTCTTTTAATGGCTTCCGGAGAAATCGAAAGTGCAGTGATTCCATCTAAATATAGTTTATCTACATCTTCGCCAATCAGTTCGATATTGGCATCAACGCGGTCGAATTTAACTTCGTCAATGCTTTTAATTTTATTCACTTCATCGATCACCAATTTATCATCAGGAGAAGTAAACTGGCCACCATCAGCACCATAAGCCTTATAACCGTTATATTCTTTAGGATTATGCGAGGCTGTTAACATTACACCGCTTTTGCAGCCAAAATGGCGTACAGCGAAAGAAAGTTCTGGAGTTGGTCTTAATGCAGAGAAGAAATAAACGTGGATCCCGTTTGCTGAGAAAACATCTGCTGTAATTTTAGCAAAATAATCAGAGTTGTTGCGACTATCGTGGGCAATGGCAACCTTGATTTTTTCGTTCGGGTACTTATTGTTTAGGTAATTGGCTAATCCCTGTGTAGCCGTTCCAATAGTGTATTTGTTTATACGGTTAGAGCCCGCGCCCATAATGCCGCGTAAACCACCTGTTCCAAACTCTAAACTTCTATAAAATGCATCTGTTAATTCGGTAGTTGCATCTTTATCTACAAGGGCCTGTATTTCTGCCTTGGTATTTTCATCATAATTTCCACTTAACCACTGATTAATTGTAGCTTGTGTTGATTGGTCAATTGCCTGCATTGAGCTGTTTTTTAAATTTAATATCTGGTGTTGAACAAATTTTAATGAATGATGTTTGGTTGAAACGTATTTATTTCAGCCCATCCAAATTTTATTTTGTTGAGGGTGTTGCTTTTAAGCTGCTTTTGTTTAATTTCACGCCCCGATACAATAATAAAGAAAATTACATATTCCAGTATTTAAAAATGAAAACATCATAATTTTCTATAGCCAAAAGTAAATAAATAAATTATGATAGCTTCATTACCGTTAAAAACAATAAGCAAGTAAATGAAAATATTAAAATTTGGGGGTACTTCCGTAGGTAGTCCTGAGCGCATGACGAAGTTGTTGGATATCGTTAATCCAAATGAAGAGCAGATTGTAGTATTATCAGCCGTGTCTGGTACTACAAATAGTTTAGTAGAAATTGCAAATTATTTTTTAGCTGGAGATAAGAAGAAGGGAAGCGAGTGCGTCGAAAATCTATATCAGAAATATAAAACTTTTGTTGTTGAGTTATTGCCTGCTACCGAATTTCAGGAGCAGGGAAATGAAGTGATCGATTATCATTTCGGTTTCTTAGCTGGCTTAGCGAATGATATTTTTACTTCAATTGAAGAAAAAGTGGTGTTAGCACAAGGTGAATTGTTATCTACAACTTTATACCATATCTATTTAAAATCAATCGGTGTACCATCGATATTATTGCCGGCTTTAGATTTCATGAAAACGGATGAAGATAACGAACCTGATATTCCTTTCACTACAAAACACCTAACGCCGCTTTTAGAGAAGCATAAAGACAATAAATTATTCATCACACAAGGATACATCTGCCGTAATAGTTTTGGTGAAGTGGATAACCTGCGTCGTGGAGGAAGCGATTATACTGCTTCTTTGTTGGGAGCAGCTATTCTAGCAGAAGAAGTTCAAATCTGGACTGATATTGACGGTATGCACAACAACGATCCACGTATTGTTAAAGGCACCAAGCCAATTGCCCGGTTATCATTTGATGAAGCAGCTGAACTGGCTTATTTTGGAGCAAAGATTTTGCATCCTCAATCGGTCTTCCCGGCACAGAAATATAAAATTCCGGTTCGTTTGTTAAACACGATGGAGCCTTCAGCTGCAGGTACTTTGATTACCCACGATAGCGAAAAAGGAAAAATTAAATCAATAGCAGCAAAAGATGGCATCACGGCAATCCGCATCCAATCGAGCCGTATGTTGTTGGCTTATGGTTTCTTACGCAGGGTTTTTGAAGTTTTTGAGCGTTATAAAACACCGATCGATATGATTACCACTTCTGAGGTTGCCGTATCGTTAACCATCGATGAAACAGCCCATTTACCTCAAATTATTGAAGAACTGGAAAGTTTCGGGACAGTAGAAGTAGATACCGATCACAGTATTGTATGTGTAGTGGGCGATTTCGGTTCGGAGAAGCATGGTTTCGCCAGCAGGGTTTTAGAGGGTTTAAAACACATTCCGATCCGTATGATTTCTTACGGTGGAAGCAACTACAACGTTTCGCTTTTAATATTAAGTGAGTATAAAACCGAAGCTTTAAGAAGCCTGCACAATAGATTATTCGAATAAGAGGAAAAAAGTGCCTACAGCCACTAGAAAGCCTATAAGGAAGTGAAAAGCCAGAAAGCTTGCCGGTAGCAAACCGTTTTTATGTTTTTTGTAAGAGTTATACAATCCTGCAGAAAGGATAAGAATAATAAATATGGCGGCTGCTATCTTCATTTTTTGATAAATAAGAGGAACAGCACAATGAAAAGTAACACGATAAAGAACCGGATTTTTCCATTGTATTGTTTCTGGGTAATTCTTCCATGCTTTAAATCCAGGTAGTTACCTAAATAAATTAGACCAAAGAATAAAATTAAAATTATAATAAGGAATTTGAACATGTTCGCCGATAAAGATATATCAAAGTTTAACAATATAGAAACGCCTTTTTACTACTATGATACTGATCTGTTGCAAAAAACCTTGCGCACCTGCGCAGATGCAGCGGCTCCATATCAATTTCATATCCACTATGCACTAAAGGCGAATTTCAATAGCGTGCTGTTAAACCAGATTAAAGAAATTGGTTTCGGTGCAGATTGCGTGAGTGCAGGAGAGGTGAGAAGAGCGGTTGAAGTAGGTTTCGATCACAAAAAAATCGTTTTTGCCGGAGTAGGTAAATCGGATAAAGAAATAAACGAAGCCCTTGATCTTGATATTTTCTGCTTTAACGTAGAATCTATCCAGGAATTAGAAGTGCTAAATGAACTTGCCGGTAAAAAAGGTAAAACAGCTCAGGTGGCTATCCGTATTAATCCTAATGTGGATGCACATACCCACCACAACATCACCACTGGTTTAGACGAAAATAAATTTGGCATCAACTCCTGGGATTTGCCAGAATGTGCCGAAACTTTAAAAGCATCACCAAACCTGAAATTTATCGGTATCCATTTTCATATTGGTTCGCAGATTACCAATTTGGATGTATACAAAAACCTTTGTGTGCGTGTAAACGAATTTGCAGCCTGGTTTGAAGATAAAGGTTTTAGCCTAAAAGTATTAAATGTTGGTGGCGGCTTAGGTATCGATTATTACAATCCTGATCACCAGATTCCTGATTTTGAATCTTATTTTAAGATTTTTAATGAATTTTTGACTGTTAAACCTGGTCAGGAAGTACATTTTGAATTGGGCAGGGCATTGGTTGGTCAATCGGCTTCATTGATTACCCGTGTACTTTACATTAAAAACGGAAAGAAGAAAAACTTCGTGGTTTTAGATGCCGGTATGACTGAATTGATGCGCCCAGCCTTATATCAAGCATATCACAAAATCGAAAATCTTAGTCAATCCAGAGCAACGGGTTCGAAGTCCGAAATCGTTAAATACGATATTGTGGGGCCCATCTGTGAAAGTACCGATTGCTTTGGTAAAGAAGTGGAGCAGCCAGAATCTTTCAGAGGTGATATTTTTGCCATCCGTAGTGCTGGCGCCTATGGAGAGGTGATGGCTTCGAAGTATAATTTAAGGGATGCAATAAGATCGGTTTATAGTTACGAGATATAAATTGTCACATTGAGCCTGTCGAAATGCTTCAAAGTTCTTCGACAGGCTCAGAATGACAAATCAATTATTTCTTCTTCGACGCTACAAATACAATTACACCAGCTACCAGAATAATACCACCTGCATAAGGAGGCCAATTGACAGATTTTTCTTTATCAGCAGATATTTGAATGGGGCCAGCATCAACAATTTTTTCTTTTTTAGTGTAAGAGAAGCCAGTCCAGATGAGCATAGCAATACCCAAAACGATTAAAATAATTCCTAATGTTCTGTTCATAATATTTTATTTATATCAGAACAGCATCAGGTCGATTATGTTTTATTGAAATGAATAACCGAGACTTATCTTTTGCGCATAATTAACATTGTCAGCCATTTCATAAGAAAAAGAAAATCGCTTGATGTACAAGAAATAGTTAAAAACCCAACCGAATGAATTTTTCCCGTTAATTTCATCGTAAGCTTTTACGCCAGATCTGAAACTATTTGCAAAATTAGGTGTGCCACCAAGAAAAAATCTAAATGCGTGCCTTATATCGTGGTCATTTCTAGCTCTCCAGATTACTTCGGTAGATAATCCTGTTGTCCAAAGTACCTTTCTATTTGTTACCGCTACGTAATCTGGAATAGGGTTGCTGTATACTTCTTGTCTAAATTTGGTATAAGCTCCACCTTCGAAGCTAAGTGCATTTTCAAAGTTAATGTACCTGAAATCTGTATTTCCGTTAGCTGAGGTGTTGTGTAAGCCAGCAGAAAATCTTAAACCAAAGCCACTGATCGATTTTTGAAAGGATGGAAGATAATTCTTTAAATTCTCTGCATTGTTGTCGTTGTCTCCGCCTGATGCTTTTCCAGCATAAGCGAAAATACCATAAGAAATGTTTGATTTTTTGAAAGTATGCGACTGGCTTATATTTGCCATTCCCAATTCGAAACCCGTACCAGCGCTTGGTGAAGTAGAACCAGCATAACTTGCTGATACATTTGTTAATGTTTTAACACTGTCTGCACCCATTGCTTTTGGCATATAGCCCATGTTATTCCCTAGTATAGCTGGGGTAAGCAAAGATGTGCATGAAGTAAATGTGATAAGAAAAAGTAAAGAAGGAAGAGCGATAATTTGATTTTTCATTTTTAGTTTTTTGTTTATTCGTCAAAGAAATCTACCAAACCTCCCAAGAAATATTCCTGGATCCCATCTGTAAAATCTTTATAATCTTCATCAGGGATATTGGTTTGTTTAAATTCTAGTGAAGTTCCTTTTTTATCTTCGTGAAGTTTTATGGTTACAATAGAAGGTTCGTTTTCTTCTCCAAAATACCATTGCTGAACAATCTGTTTACCGTAAACAAACTCAATATTTTTGCCTGTAATATCTCCATCCCAGAAAGAAAATTCAGTTTCTGGCAATTCTTCAAACTCTACTTCAGCGCCAGTCCATAGTTTTATGCTGGTTTCTTTGGTAAGGGCTAAATAAACTTCTTCTGGTGGGGCAGGTATGTAGGTATATTTTTTAAAATCTTTCATTTTCTTTTATATCTATTCTTTCTAGCTTATCAGGTATAGCTTCTTCAATCTTCAGGTTGTTAATCCTGAAGTTCTCATTTATGTCTTTAATCACAGCCGTTCTCCATGCTGATGCCGGATACGTAAATACAAAGGTACTTTTTACGCGGGTAGATTTAATAAAATAAGCTATCCAAAGCGAATAAATGATTATTTTTCTAATTAACGCAGTAGCATCTGAGGCGGTAAAGAGTTGATTACCTATATGATTACCCATTGCAAACAGAAATGCGAAATCTAGAATGGCGACAATAATAGCGGCTATTTTCAGTCCTATATAATATTTTGTAAATATTTTTCGGCGGTTAAAAAATAAAAATATCACGAGTATGCTAAATGCAATCATACACATGTTTAATGCCGCTTCCATAAGCAAACAGAGTTGGTAAATGAACGTTGTAAATCTATCGTAACGATCAAGGTTATCCCAAACAGTTTGACTAAATGTTTCTGCCTTAATTATAGTAAATAGCGAGGTAAACGGTAAAACCACAATTCCAATGCCTGCAACAATGAGCCAGCCACCGATTTTTGGAGCATCTTTTATTTCTTCAAGGTCAAACGGTCTTTTTCGGGTATAGATAAATACGCACACACCCATCATTATGATGAAAACAAATACGCATAAAGTTACCATCCAGTAATTTAAATCCGATTCATTTTCCGTCTCATAGTCATTACCCCAATATAAACTGTAGCTCAGTTTATCCATTATATTGCTTCTATCTTTAATGTATTGTTTGGTATCGGCACCCGAAATTTCATCGGTTAAGTTTTGATAGTTATAATTTATTGTTAAAGTATCTGATTCGCTTTTCTGCGTGTAATTAAATTTATAGCTAGGTCGATCAACACTAAATTTATTGTCTTTAAGGTCCCAATTATCTGGGAAAATGATTTTTAGTTTTTGATTGATATTGCATGGGTAAACAAGATCCATCGGTACATCACGCGATTTTTTGAGTTTTCTTAAATCATTGCTGATCAGATCACCATAAAAATAGATGTCAAATCTATTAGAAAGTGAATCGTCTCTTACCCAAATGTTGTCAATCTCATAATTTTCAGTTAAATAAACAATGTTGTTGGTCTCATCGTCTTTAACAGTTATGTTTTTTACAGTTTGTATACCAGGGTATAATTTTGAATAATAACTTAAATAATCCTTTTCTAGTTTATCTGTCCCATCACTATTTAAATCTGCCCTGATCTGATCGGCGCAATTGTGTATGTAGACTGTTTTAATTTGGAGAGTCGCTTTTTTACCCAGGATTGTATCCGGTACATTAAAAATTGAAGTGGCATCAATTTTTCCCTTGGGATTGCTTTTAACCTCTTCAAGTTTGTCGTTGCCAGGTTTTATTACCAGAACACTTGCAGAGTAAGGGAAATAATTTTCTGTTATAGGTCCACGCTGATCAGACATGGTTGCATCAATCCAGATTTTTTTATTCTTAAATTCAACTAATACCACAACATGGTCAAATGCGCCTGTTGAGGGTAACCTTTCTTTTGTTTTATTCTTTAGATAGGTGTTTATGTATACGGGATAGGCCTGTACACCCATATTTTTTAACAGGTAAACGAGTAAAAGCGACTTGTCTTTACAGTCGCCGTAGCGTTGTCTTAAAACTTTTTCAGGAGAATTTGGGCGATGGGAATACTGTCCCATTTCTACCCCCATGTACCTGATCTCGTCTTGTACAAACCGGGTAGCAAGTTGTAAATATTGTTCTGGATTGTTGTTTGATTTAGTTTTTAGCTCCTTAACCTTAGCATTAAGGATGACTGAACTTTTTAAGTCGTAAGTGTTTAAACGTACAGACCAATCTACTATGTCTTTCCAGCTGTGGTATTCACTGATTTGAACCCGTCCGTAAGGGTTGTACCAATCGGGTTCATAGTCGTAACTGGTGAAAGTTTTAGATACCTGGCTTTGCCATTGGTATATTTTTAAATCACCTGTCTCCGTAGTTTTTAGAGGAGGAACAAAGTTGAAGTTTTTGAGTTGTATATCGCGTTTCTTATTAAAAAGCAGGCTAGCATAAACATTTGAGATTTGACTTCCGCCTTCAAAATAAATGATGTTGCTGTAGCGCGAATCGAAAACTGGATTTTTTCCTATAATAGTGTACGAAAAGTCAATTCTATCTCCTTTTCGGACATCATCTAAAATCAAATAAGCATTAAATGTTCCGCTATAAATAAATTTATTGAGCTCTTTCTCATTCTGGATAATTTTGAAATTACTGGCGTTAAGTTTATCAATAGGTTTGTTATCTCTCCAGATAATTATTTTATGAAAAACAAGTTTCTGGTAAGATGGATCAAAGGTAACCGATATTTCAGAGCCATTTTGTACACCTGTATCTGAAATAATCTCACGGATATCATGCTCGTATTCTTCTGATGTTTCTATATTGGTTTGTTGCTCATAAAGAAATAAATACCAACCATCCTGAATATCTCTTGCTGCCGGCCGTTTATCAACAGTTTTTACTTTTTGTAGCCACCGTGGTTCAGTTTTGGAAATGAAAAAATTATTTTTTTGGGCAAAAGATATATTGATCCAAAAAGCTAAAACAAGTAGAATAAGTTTTTTGAGAGCGTTTTTAATTAGCATATTTTAATTAATAGTTTATTTAAATGCGTTTAATCCGGTTACATCCATCCCGGTGATCAGTAAATGTATATCGTGTGTACCCTCGTAGGTTACTACCGATTCTAAGTTCATCATGTGGCGCATAATCGAGTATTCTCCGGTAATTCCCATTCCGCCAAGCATTTGGCGTGCATTACGTGCAATATCGAGGGCAATTTCTACACTGTTTCTTTTGGCCATTGATATTTGTTCTGCGGAAGCCCTGTTTTCACTTTTTAATACGCCTAAACGCCAAACCAACAGCTGCCCCTTGGTAATTTCGGTCACCATTTCGGCCAATTTCTTTTGCTGTAACTGGAAAGCCCCGATGGGTTTTCCAAACTGTACACGTTCTTTCGAATAGCGCAAAGCGGTATCATAACAGTCCATTGCTGCGCCTAAAGCCCCCCAGGCAATGCCATAACGTGCCTGGTTTAAACAACCTAGCGGACCTTTTAATCCGCTGATTTCAGGGAAAATATTCTCTTTAGGTACTTTAACATTGTCAAAAACCAATTCACCGGTTGCCGAAGCCCGCAAACTCCATTTATTATGTGTTTCTGGAGTCGAAAATCCTTCCATTCCGCGTTCCACAACTAATCCTCTTATTTTTCCAGATTCATCTTTTGCCCAAACCACTGCGATATCGGCAAATGGTGCATTACTGATCCACATTTTTGCGCCGTTTAAAATGTAGTGGCTGCCTGCATCTTTGATATTGGTTACCATTCCGCCAGGGTTAGAGCCGTGATCAGGTTCTGTTAATCCAAAACAGCCCATCATTTCGCCACTCGCCAGTTTCGGCAGGTATTTTTTACGTTGTTCTTCAGTACCATAAGCATAAATAGGATACATCACCAACGAACCCTGCACAGAGGCTGTGGAACGTATACCAGAATCACCGCGTTCAATTTCCTGCATCAAAATTCCATAAGCGGTATAATCTAATCCTGCACCACCATATTCAACGGGAATAGTTGGTCCGAAAGCACCAATATCAGCCAAACCTTTAATTAGGTGTTTTGGAAATTCTGCTTTTTGCGCATAATCTTCAATAATCGGGCTTACTTCTTTTTTTACCCAATCTCTGGCCGTTGCACGAATTAATTTATGTTCATCGGTTAACAATTCATCCAATAAATAATAGTCTGGTGCCTCGTACAGGTCCTTTTTTACTGATTTGCTCATGTAATTTCGTGTTATCTGGTTATGAAATCGCGTTCATTTCAAAGGTAACAATTTACGACAAGGGGCATTATATTCGTGAATAAAAATTTAATTTTGCAGCTTACAGAACATAAATGAGCCATTTCAAACAAACAGTAGCGTTAAAAGATGTAAAGTGCTTTGCCTTACATGGGTATTATCCGGAAGAGCAACTTATTGGAAATCATTTTGTTGTGGATTTAGTAACAGAATTTACGCCCCAGGGTTTTGATGATGAACTGGCACAGACGGTTAATTACGAAGACTTGAATCACATTATCCTGGAGGAAATGAAACATACTCAAAAGCTTTTAGAAACGGTTTTGAAGAATATTATTTCTAAAGTTATCGAATTGTATCCTTTTGTTGAAATCGTAAACGTGAGTATTGAAAAACTAAATCCACCTATGCCTGGCCAAATTGGGCACTCTTTTGTTAAATTGTCTTATACATCAGCAAAATAAAATGAATTTTACGAAGATCAATCCCGAAATTTTAGCGGAAATTAAAGCTGCAATAGGAGCAGATAAAGTTTTTACTGATGTAGAAAGTTTAGATAATTACAGTCACGATGAAACGGAAGACCTACGCTTCCAGCCCGAAGTTGTGGTGAAACCAACTTCTCCCCAAGAAGTCTCTGCTTTACTTAGAATCTGTAACGCACATCATGTTCCTGTAACGCCACGTGGTGGTGGTACTGGTTTAAGCGGTGCCGCTCTACCAATTTACGGCGGTGTTTCTTTATCGATGGAAAAATTTAAGGCTATCTTAGCTATTGATACTGAAAACCTTCAGGCAACTGTTGAACCAGGCGTAATTACCGAAGAATTCATCAATGCTGTGGCCGAAAAAGGACTTCTTTACCCTGTTGATCCAAGCAGCAAGGGATCTTGTTTTATTGGTGGCAATGTAGCCCATGGTTCTGGTGGGCCAAGGGTTGTGAAATATGGAACAATACGTGAATATATCCTCAATCTCGAAGTGGTTTTGCCAAATGGAGATATCATTTGGACAGGTGCAAATACCCTTAAATATGCATCAGGTTATAATTTAACCCAGCTGATGATCGGTTCGGAAGGTACTTTGGGCGTGGTAACTAAAATCGTTACCAAATTATTACCTAAACCTAGTCAATCGGTTTTAATGATGGGCTCTTTTAGCACGAATGAAGATGCATGCGCAGCGGTTTCTGCAATTTTTAGGGCAGGGGTAACGCCATCGGCTTTAGAGTTTATGGAGCGGAAAGGAGTGGAATGGGTAATTAAATTTGATGATATTAAGTTCGATTTAAAAGATGATGTTGCTGCTTTATTGATGATTGAGTTCGATGGGGATGATTTGGATGATATCTTTAAAAACTGCGAGAAAACCAATGTTGTTTTAGAAGAGCATCGCTGTACGGAAGTTTTATTTGCAGATACCGCTTCTCAAAAAGAAGAACTCTGGCGGATGAGAAGAACGATGGCCGAATCGGTAAAATCCAATTCTGTATACAAAGAGGAAGATACCGTTGTTCCGCGTGCGGCTTTACCTAAGTTAATCAATGGCATCAAAGAAATTGGTGCAAAATACGGTTTCGAAAGTGTTTGTTATGGTCATGCCGGTGATGGAAACCTGCACGTAAATATCATTAAAGCTGGAATGAGCGATGAAGACTGGAAAAACAAACTCAGATTTGGCATTGCCGAAATATTCGAATTAACAACCGCTTTAGGTGGTACATTATCTGGTGAACACGGAATCGGTTTGGTGCAAAAAGAATTTATGCCAATCAAGTATTCAGAAATCCACCTTAATTTAATGCGGGGTATTAAAAAAGTTTTCGATCCGAATGGGATATTAAATCCTGGCAAAATTATGCCTGATGTTTCTAGTTATTAGGAAACATTAAAAATTGTCGTCATTTCGAGCGGAGTGCAACGCAGTCGAGATGACGATCTCCGTTTTTTTTACAGCTGTTCAAAACCGAGCATCTTTTGCTTTTCTTCTTCAGGAATGGCGGTCGGTTTGCCTGTGGCGTAATCAACCGCAATACAAACGGTTTTGCCTTTACTGCAGATTACCTCTTCAGCCCCTTTTATTTTCACAATCTGGTAATCCAGATCAAAACTGGTATTGCCAATCCTCGATGTTTTTACATGAATAGCAATTTTATCATTCATTACAATCGGTAGAATATAATCAAGTTCTGCGTGAGCAATTACGATTCCGGTTTTCTTCCAGTCCCATTTTATAATTTCTTCCCAATATTTGGTTCTGGCAATTTCGAGGTAGGTAAAATAAATGGAATTATTAACATGCCCCATCATATCGAAATCAATAAAGCGCAAATGGATATTGGTTTTATAGTTGAATTTGTCTGAAAAATCCTTTATTTCTGCCAATTTGTCTTTTGATTTGGATTTATTTTGCCAAAATGTCTTGAATATCATAAATTTTTGGTTTGGTATGTAAGTTGAATATGGTGTATTATCAATTTAAAAATTAAAAAAATAAAGAATAAGCGATATGACACTAGTAAATTTTAACAACAGAACCCGTAACACAGCTCCTTACTTTAACAATGTTTTTGATTCATTGTTTAGCGATGCAGTAACTAAAAACAAAATGGTTGATAAATCGCCAAATGTGAACATTTACGAAAATGAAGCTGCGTATGTAATTGAGTTGGCTGCTCCAGGTTTAAAGAAAGAAGATTTTCAGATCAATTTAAAAAAAGACACACTTTCTGTTTGGGCAGAAGTTAAAAAAGACGAAACCCAGGTAGCTAAAGATTTTACACGTAAAGAATTTGATTATAGCTCATTTGCAAGATCATTTAATTTACCAGATAGTGCCGATGGCGATAATATTACTGCTGAATACAAAGACGGTATTTTATCGATCAATATCAGCAAAAAAGACGATGCTAAATTACAGCACAAAGAAATTGTAGTATCGTAATAAAGATATTCTCGAGAGAGGATTTTTCATAATAGTTTAGTTTTTTTCAAAGGTTATGAATCTTGCATCAGCTGAGTTTGAGGTAAGTGTGATTGATTACTGATGCAGATTTCATAATAGTTTAAGTTTAGGTTTTATAAGGTTAATGCTGGATGGCATTAACCTTATTTTTTTAAGTGAGGTCGTCATTTCGACCGCAGTGTTCCAAAGGAACTCCTTCTGAGGAGAAATCTGTCTAGTTGAATAAAGATATTAGATTTCTCCATTCCGCTGCGCTTCATCCGATAGCTATCGGATCGAAATGACGTTGCCTTAAGGCCTTGCAGCCGCTTAAGTATTTAGATTGATTTTAAGTTACATTCTTAAAATCACCTTAATCTCATTTTTCGTACTTTTGCGGCATGGAGAGAGAAATTCTGGATACAAAGCGTAAAGCACTTAAAATAAACCTTGACCCGAGAATTTATGGCACCTTTGCCGAGATAGGAGCGGGACAGGAAGTTTCTAGAAACTTTTTTAATGCTGGCGCAGCATCTGGAACAGTCGCCAAAACGATGTCGGCTTACGACATGACTTTTAGCGACGCTATTTATGGAGCAGAAACCAATGGCCGTTATGTAAGTCAGAACCGCCTTTTGCAGATGCTCGATCACGAATTCGGTTTACTCAATGAGCGTTTATCGGGCGAAAAATACGAAAGCCGTACGTTTTTCGCCTTCGCTGATACTGTTACTACCCTGAATTATAAACGTACCAACGAGCCTCATGGCTGGGTTGGTCTTCGTTTCCAGAGCGAGCCAGGTGGCTCACCAAATGAAATATTTTTCCACGTACGTTTGTTGGATACAGATGTAAACATGCAGCAGCGTGTTTTAGGGATAATTGGTGTTAACCTACTTTATGCAGCATTTTACCATTATCAGGATCCAAAATTGATGGTAGAATCTTTAGCTGATAACTTAACCATCGGATCTGTAGAAATCGATTTGATTTCGGTAAAAGGGCCGGCTTTTCCAGGTGTAGATAATATCCTGCTTAATCTGTATATGATTATGAAGGATTTCTCGGCAGCAGCAATTTTCGATGCAGATGCGCACCCCCGCCAGGCCAAAGATCTTTTGTACAAAAAGGATATCATGATTTTAAGGACCAAATATGGTCAGAAATCATTACCTAACTTTAACCTTTTTAATAAAGCTACCGATCAGTTTAAACGTACAAACAAGGTAGAGGAAGGGAACCTAGCGGTAATGATAGAGGTTTTGTTAACTAACGTTTTAACAGATGGACAAGAAACTCCTGATGATATCGACCTGGAAACAGTAGCTAAAAGAGCACAGGAAATGTGCGATACGGGTAACATCGTGATCGTATCCAACTTTACCCGCCACAACCGCCTGGCGAAATATTTGGCAAGGTGCAAACCTAAAAGTGTTGGCTTGGCAACAAACATCAACAACTTAAAATTTGTATTCAATTCTAAAAATTTTACCGGAGAAAATTATTCAGGTCAGTTATTAAGCTATGTGAACGATATGTTTAACACCAATGTGCGGTTATTTGCTTATCCTTTCCTGGATAAAAAGACCAATCAGGTAATTACCACGGCAAATATGCCCGTTACGCCAGAGGCAAAACCTTTATTCGATTTTCTTTTGATAAACGGTTATATTACTGATATTAAGGATTATAGTGAGGATGAGGTGAAGACGGTTTAGAGGATTGATCTATCGAGAACCGTCATCTCGACTGTAGTGCAACGTAGTGGAGAGATCTATTAGTAGAAATTTTAGGCGATTAGAAAATGAAAGTCAGTACTCCATCGGATAATTCAGTCCTTCTTTCCGTTACAAGTCCGCACCCGATGAAGGATCGGGTTTACGGGCTTTACACTCCAATAAGGTTTATAAACAAAGGCTTTTACAGGTATAAGACCGTTTCGATGCCCAATAGCTAGTTATAGGTGCTTCACTAGGTTCAGAATATAATGGATTTTAAGAACTCAAATCTTTACTGATCTTCAAGGCTTCCTCAATAATTTCTTTTGGATAATGAGACATTTCGAGGATTTTGATTGCATTTTTGGTTTTAAGCGGACCTTCCTTTAATTTATGATCAAAAATAAGCTCATTATCGGTTATTGTTTCTGTAAAATGATGAAGTTCATACTCTTCTGCAAGCATATTAGATAATTCGATATCGTGTGTAGCCACAAAAGTTAAATTTTGCTCACGGTTTAAATGCGACAATATGGCTTTGGCTGCAGCAATCCTTTCTATCGTATTGGTACCTTTAAATACTTCGTCCAGAATAAAAAGATTCTGATCAGGATTTTTAACTGCTTCAATCAATGTCGACATTACGTCAACTTCCTCTAAAAAATAGCTTTTACCCTGAAACAAGTTATCGTCGATTCTTATTGAAGTGTGCAACTTGAAAAATGGTGCGCTATAAAATTCTGCAAAACAAATATAAATGGTTTGAGCCAATAATGAATTGATTGCAACAGTACGGAGAAAAGTTGATTTGCCAGACATATTTGAACCAGTAATCAACATGCTTTTCTGATCTAACTTTACTTCATTTTCAATACAATTTTTAATTAGGGGATGCCTAATACCTTTTATTTCAATTCCTTTATGTGGTTCGGTAAATTGGGGTTCGCAGATCTGTTCACTTTCCCTTAATGAGGCTACAGCTATTGCTATATCTATCGATCCAACATATTGGTAAAGATTTAAAATATCATTCTGATTGTTTTCGATGAGCTTGATCAACTTGAAAAAAGTAAAGATTTCGATCAAGAAGATTGCTTTAATAATCTCGAACAGGTAAAGTGGCACCTGACTTAAATCGCCTTGATTATTCTGACTGAAATCCTGATAAAGAATGCCGATTCTTCGCTGAAATTTCCTGAACATCGGAATAGCGTTTTTTATTTTATCAGCCTCAAATGGTATTTTTTCTTTTACCAGTTTTCTCGAAACATTAATCAAAATATTAAGCTGTGAGAGTGATTTGGTGAAAATAAGTAAATGTTTTTTATTCCAATAGTTTAAATAAGTGGCATTAAATGTAATCAACAGAAGTGCCAATATTAAACAGACTGAAACTTTAATGGATAAAATCAATAAGATTGCTAAAATGAGCAGATCTATAGAAAGCCATCTAAACCAGGCTGGCTTTTCTACCAATTTATCATTTAACAATAGTACTACTGAGTAACTTTCGTTACTGTTTAATTTTATAAGTTCGGTTTGGACTTTTTCCCTGATTTCTTGGTGTGTGGTAAAAAAATCGGCCTGATCTTTTAACTTTTCAAGCTCCTCCAGGTTACTAGTTGGTTTTGCAAGTTTATTGTAGAGGAATTGTTGACCAATTTTACTTGTGGTACGATCTATTTTCGCAAATAACTGATCGAAATCGATATCGGCCATGGTTTGGTAAGAAAGTGTATGGAATACCTTTTCCTTTACATAGGTTGAATACCAACTTGCCTTATTGAAATTAATAGGTTCTGTTTTTTCTTTTCCCCAGCTGTTTTTAAGGTCTTTTAAAATTTGCTTTTTCTTTTTTCTCGCATCAAAAAGAGCAAATATCATTAAAAGTATTATGGCTGCGATGCCGAATAATAGATAGTTCATGTAAGGTGCTAAAGGCTTACAATATACATGATAAATGCCTTTATTTTAATAACTTTTCAATTACCTGTTTATAGCTATCGCTTACAGGCAACTCCTTATCCGCTATAAATAAAGCGTTTTTTCTAATGGATGTTATTTTGTTGATATTTACGATAAATGATTTGTGGATCCTCTCGAAATAAGCGGGCAGTTGTTCTTCTATACTTTTCATACTCATGCGCACCACCGCAGCTTTCGGACTTGTTGAAATATTGATCTGGATATAATCTTTGAGTCCTTCTACGTAAGTAATCTCATTATAATTGATCTTCATCAAGCTGTAGCCCACATTTACAAACATATAATCCTGTTTGGGTAGGTTGTTATGTTCTGCTGATTGTTTGAGTTCGTAAAGATCTTTTGCTTTATTACATGCTTTCATAAAACGGTCGAGTGATACCGGTTTCATTAAATAATCTACCACATCGAGCGCAAAACCATCTAAAGCATATTGTTTATAGGCAGTTACAATAATTACCATTGGCTTTTTAACCAAACTCTGGATAAATTGTAAACCCGTAATACCTGGCATTTGGATATCGATAAAAATGAGGTCTATCGATTGTTCCTGCATAATTTTATTGGCAACAAAAGCATCATCGCAGCTGTTCACCAGTTCCAAAAATGGAATACGGCTAATGTTATCAGCCAGTAATTGCAAGGCTAAGGGCTCATCATCAATGGCTAAACATTTTATCATGCTGTTAATTTTAAAGTTAGGTAAACATTAAACCAGCCATCTTTTTTCTCAATTTCCAGTTGATGATCTTTACCGTAGAGTAAGTTTAAGCGTCTGCTTACATTCGCAAGGCCAATGCCAGATGCGGCATCTTTTACCTCATTCTCATCTTCGCTAAATTTATTTCGAACAGTAAACGCCAAAAGTTCATCTTCTGTTTTTAAATCAACAAAAATCTGCGGTTTTTCAATCATCCCAACCCCATGTTTAAAGGCATTTTCGATAAATGGGATCAGTAACATAGGTTCTATTTCGTCAAACTCACTTTCAATATCAATGTTTGTTTCTATAACTACTTTTTTGCCGAAACGCTGTTTTTGCAGATCTATATAAGCCTGCAGGTATTCGGTTTCAGTTTTAATGGAGACCTTTTCTTCGTCGGTTTCATATAACATATATTGCATCAAACCAGATAATTTCATTACGGTTGGCTCCAATTCATTGCTTTTTAGTCTTACCAGTGCCACAATGTTGTTTAAAACATTAAAAATGAAGTGTGGACTGATCTGTGACCGTAAAAACGAAAGTTCGGTTTTCATGTTCTCCTGTTCGCGCTGCAAAGCTCTTTTTTCTTCACTGATCCGGTCTGAAATCATGGTAAAGGCGGTACTGGCGGCAATGGTTAATAAAAAAGTCGGTGTGTTAAACCAAAGCGTTCTGCCGAGGTTGAAATCAAAATTGGGCAGTAAAACTCTGAATAATATGGAGTGAATGGTAATTGCCAAAAGTAAACAGCCGATAAATGACAAGCCGTACCACAGATATTTCTTTTTATAGAAAAATGATGGAATTAAAACCTTATGATTTAAATAAAATATGGCAATCCAATAAAAGTAACTGATGAAATTTAATCGCAGGAACTGGTTTTCGTCGTAACTGCTTATTGGGTGAGGAGGACGGCTTCGGTTAACATTAATAATATAAGGCAAAGTGATCAAAACCACCCATACCAGAATGTGCAGGGTAATTTTTATCCACTTTTTGGAGAAATTAATCGTCATTATTTTTTCTTTGGCGCTTTGCATCGCTAAGTTATTATTTATTATGTTTTTTTAATGTGTTTCGTCACGCTGATCCGATAACTATCGGATTTATTTCAAGGTAAATGCGAAATATTTTAAGGTTCCCGCCTGCGCGGGGATGACGATATTTTCGTTTGGATACTTGATGCTACTCGTATCTTAACGCATCGATCGGATCTAAATTTGATGCTTTCTTTGCAGGGTAATACCCGAAGAAAACACCTGTAATAGCACATACAACAAAGGAAATAATAATTGAAGATTCAGCAATTAAAATTGGCCAGTTTAAGAAATAGGAGATGAGGTATGCTGAACTCACACCCAAAACTACGCCGATAATTCCGCCAGTAATGCTGATTAAAATGGCCTCTATTAAAAATTGCATCAAAACATCTTGTCCGCGGGCACCGATAGACATGCGCAGACCGATTTCGCGGGTACGCTCGGTAACTGAAACATACATAATATTCATAATCCCAATACCACCAATAAATAGTGAAATACCTGCAATAGCGGTTAAAAGAACGGTTAACATGCTACTGGTAGAACTGATGGTGCTGATTAATTCGGCCTGTGTACGTACCTGAAAATCGTCTGTTTCTGCTGTAGTTAACCTGTGGCTTTCTCTTATAGCTTCCGATATTTCGGTTGTGGCAGCGGCGCTCGAAGCCTCAGTTGTTGCGGAAGCATAAATACTCTGTAGATAATTGGTTGCGGTAATCCTTTTTTGTACAGTAGTATAAGGAGCAAGGATAATATCGTCCTGATCCTGTCCGAAATTACTTTGTCCCTTAGGCACTAAAACACCGATTACCTGGAAAGGAATATTTTTAAAACGTATAATCTGGCCGATTGGATTACTTCCGTCAGGAAATAGATTATCGATAACTGTTTTACCTAAAAGACAAACTTTAGCAAAGCTTTTTACATCATTTTCAGAGAAAAGAATACCATCCTGAAGTTTTAATTGGCGGATGTTCAAATAATCTGGACTCACCCCAGTAATGGTAGTTGGCCAGTTATAACCACCTTTAATGGCCTGTCCGTTAGTGGAAACCACAGGCGATAAACCGTTTATATTTTTGGATTGCAACTTTTTAATAGCGGTAATATCTTCTAGTTTTAAGGTTTGGATGCTGCTTCCCTGCAAACGCACACCACCAGGTTCATTGCTTTGGGGCATAATGGTAATCATGTTCGAGCCCATTCCTGATAATGAAGACCTGATACTTTGTTTCGAGCCCTCACCAATGGCCATCATAGCAATTACCGCCGCCACCCCGATAATGATGCCGAGCATGGTTAAAAAAGCACGGAGCTTATTTCTTTTTAATGCCCTAAAGGCAATCTTTAATAAATTTATAATGCTCATGATCTTCTCAAATTAGTAATCATCAGATTCTGGTAAATTGGCAAGTGCCTCTTTAGCCGAACGTTGATTTTGGTTAATGCTATCCTTTTGGATTTTTCCATCCCTAAGCATAATGGTTCTGGTACTAAAAGCAGCAATATCAGGTTCATGTGTTACAAAAACGATGGTTTTTCCTTCTGCATTCAGTTCCTGCATCAAGGCCATAATCTCATAAGAGGTACGGGTATCAAGGTTTCCTGTAGCCTCATCGGCCAAAATCATCACAGGGTGATTAACCAGCGCCCTGGCAATGGCCACACGCTGCTGCTGACCGCCAGAAAGCTGACTGGGGGTATGATCAAAACGCTCGGCAAGTTTTACCGATTCGAGCGATTTTATGGCCCTTTCTTTACGTTCTTCAGCCGTAATGGTTTTATTATAAAATAAGGGTAGCTCTACATTTTCCAGTGCCGATGTTCTGGGCAACAGGTTATAAGCCTGGAAAACAAAGCCGATCTTGGTATTCCGCAAACCCGCCAGTTCATCGCGATTTAAACTTTTAACATCTACACCATCAAGCAGATAACTGCCTTCTGTAGGTTTATCTAAACAACCCAATATATTTAAAAGCGTAGTTTTACCCGAGCCACTACTGCCCATAATGGTTACAAATTCACCAGCTTTGATATCGAAAGTGATGCCTTTCAAAGCCCTGACGGTTTGATCGCCCATTACGAACTCACGTTTTAAATCGTGTATATCTAATATCTTCTGTTCCATTATCTTCTTCTGTTACCGCCTGGGCGTTTTGGCATAAAAGGACTAGATTGGCCTTGTACCGCCGCCTGACTTTTACCCATGCTCTGTGAACCTGTAATGATAACATCTTCTGCCGTTAACCCTGATAAAACTTCAACATGAGTATTGTCGTTTATGCCGGTTTTAATCTTTTTTTGTATCAGTTCTTTTGAATTTTTTTGCACCCAAACATATGCCTCGTCAGCTCCGGCTGGCTTTCTGTTGGGATTAACCCAGGTCATTTGATATTTACCAGCCAAAGTTGAATCTGGAGCAAATTTTATAGCTTTTGTAGGAATAAGCAAAGCATTGTTAACTTCTTTGGTGAAGATGGTGATGTTAGCTGTCATACCGGGTTTCAACTTATTCGCATCATTTGAAGTATTAATGATGGTTTTATAGGTAACCACATTTGATGAAATTGATGGACTTAACCTGATTTCTTGTATGGTGCCTTTAAAAGTATCGTTTAAAAAGGCGTCAACAGTAAATGTTGCCCTTTCACCTTTTGTGATGTCGCCTACATCTGCCTCATCTACAGAGGCTTCTACCTGCATTTTAGTTAAGTCTTTTGCAATACTGAAGATGGTTGGTGTACTAAAGCTAGCCGCCACAGTTGTTCCTTCGCTTACACTTCTAGAGAGTACCGTTCCGTCAATTGGAGAATAAATACTGGCAAGTGATAAGTTCTTTTGAGCAGAAGCAAGTTGAGCCTTAATGCTGTTAACCGATGCTTTTGAAGCATTATAAGTATACAACGCATTATCGTAATCTGCTTTACTTACCGCGCCAACTTTATACAAATTACTTTGACGGCTGAAATTGCCCTGTTGGTAAACCAAAGCACTCTGAGCACTGACCAGATTAGCCTGATATTGATTTACAGTGGCCTCAAATAAAGTTTTATCAAGTTCGGCCAATAGTTGTCCTTTTTTAACCTTCGAGTTAAAATCTGCATACAGTGTTTTGATGGTTCCTGATACCTGAGTACCTACAGCCACTGTATCAACCGGTTGCACCTTTCCTGTGGCCGTAACGTTTTCGGAAATATAACCCATTTTAGGTTTTTCGGTTTCGAGAACAACCACCTGTTCTTTTTTGCGCAAAGCGAAGTACCAAATCGCGAATAATGCAACTGCGATACCAATGATAATAAATATTGTTTTCTTTTTCATGATCCAGATATTAAGTAGACTAGGCGGTGGCCATCATCATGTATTTTAGTTAGTAATAGGAATTCCTGTGTAAAAATTATAGATCTTGGTATAAAGGCTTGCTGTATATTTAGCCTGAACAAAGGCCTGTAAAGCCTGTACATATAAATTTTTCTGTTGCAGGTTTTCTACAATATTGTTGGTGCCTTCTTTTAAAGCTGCATTCGAAATGCGTAGAGCCTCGCGGGTATAGTTAAACTGCTCTTGTGCAGCGGCATACTGGCTGTTTGCGTTCTGTACGTTAATGTAAGCACGTTCCACATTTTGAGTCAATGTTGTTTTGGCATCTAAAAGTGATAGGCGGGCCTGCTCAATACCAATGTTAGCCTTGGCAACATTTGTTTTGGTTACTTTTCTATCAAAAATCGGAATTGATAGAGTTAAACCTAAGTTTTGGTAAAAATTATTATTTAGCTGATAGCCGTAACTGCCGATATTATTATTGTTATAACCTGTATTTAGCGATCCACCTAAACTCAGTGTTGGGCGTAAGGTTGATTTTGCTTTGGCCAGTTCGGTTGTTTGAAGCTGTATATTTAATTCTCCACTTTTAATTTCCGGACGGGTGCGTAAGGCCTGATCTTGTGCCGAAGCTAAATTATCTAATGCCGGGGCTACTGCAACGGTATCTGTTGTGCTTACTTCAAAAGGAGTAGCTGTAGGCAATTGCAACAGTTGTTTTAAGGTTAAAATATTTTGCTGTAAAGTATTTTGTGCAGTAACCAAAGTATATTTATCATTAGCATAAGTAGCCTGTAACTGCAACAAATCTTTTTTGGCAATGGTTCCAAACTTATATTGTTGCTCTGATTGTTTAACCTGAGCCTCGCTGGTGGTCAACAGATCTTTTAAATAGGTGATGTTTTCTCTGGCCAATAAAATATTCAGATAAGCCTGGGTGATGGAAATGGTAATATCGTTTTTGGCCGCTTCTACCGATAGATTAGCGGTCTGTAAGCTGAGTTCTTTAGCTTTGATGTCATTTTTTAAATAACTTCCATTGTACAGCGTCATATCTGAACTTAAGCCAAAACCACTGGTGTTTTGCAATCCCGATTTATAATTGGAGATGGCTTGGGAAACATTTCCAGATAAATTTGGGAGTACAGCTGCTTTTGAAGCGATTAAATTTTGTTCAGCCGTTTGAGAACTCAGCTTTAAGGTATTGATGCTGATATTTTTTTCTTTGGCATACTCGATAGCCGTTTTTAGATCCCAAACTTGTGGGATATCCTGAGCTTTGATTGCGTAAGGCGCTACAAGCAAAATGAGTACGACAATATATTTAATGTATTTGCGCATGGCGAATAAATTTTGTGTCTATAGAACTATTGAACACAAAAATATATCCGGTTAATACTGCATTTTAACAATTGAGACCAATGCAGAAAATGCTGCGACGAAAGGTTAAAACTTTGAGATTAGTCAGTTTTGAGTTTTAATAGAAAGAAGTAGGCTTGTATGTTATTTTGACCATGAAAAAGCTCGTCATTTCAAGCGGGCCCGATAGCTATCGGGTGCAACGCAGCCGAGAACCCGAAGGCTCAGCGAAGCTAAATCTATCGAGGTAGATCTCTCCTCCGAAGGAGTTCCTTTGGAACATTCCACTAGGTTCCAGTCGAGATGACGAAAATACGAATGGTAAATTAGGCTAAATCGTCCGTAATACCGAACCCGTTTCGTTTACGATTAAGGTATGGTTTACACCACATTTTAGGGCGAAATTATTTCGTTGGTGCCCCACGGGGAAATCGAAAGCCACAGGGTAATTGTATTCCTTTACTTTTTCTAAAATGCTATCATAAATGGTTTTGCCGAATTCTTCGCCAACATCATCAGGTTTAACTTTAAAGCCACCAACAATTAATCCCTTAAGGTTTTTCAGTTTGCCGCTGCGTTTTAGGTTCCACAACATTCTGTCAATGCTGTAGAGGTATTCGCCAGTATCTTCGATAAAAAGGATTTTATCCTTTGTATCCAAATCAGAATCACTGCCTGCCAAAGTTTCGATAATGCTCAGGTTTCCACCAACTAAAATGCCATCAACCTTTCCTTGTTTGTTATTAATGTTGATAGGGGCAGTGTAGCCCATTTGCTCACCAATTAAAGCATTTTTTACAGATAAAATCGTTTCAATCTGTATAGGTTCGGCTTTACTCCAATCATCAGGAAAACTATTGCACATTTTAGAGTGGATAGAGGCAATGCCATAATTTTTAGCCAGATGACAATGTAAAACGGTAATATCACTAAAGCCAATAATCCATTTCGGCTTTCTTCTAAATGATGAGAAATCGAGTTTATCGATTATCCGTACAAAACCATAACCACCACGGGCACACATAATAGCTTTAATTGCCGGGTCATCGAGCATTTGTTGAAAATCAGCCAGTCGCTCTTCATCTGTTCCGCCATAGGTAAAATCGCGTTTACCAATAGTATTGCCAACTTTTACGGTAAATCCCCAGCTTTGCATCTGTAAAACTGAAGGTTGGATTTGTTCTTGTGTAATATATCCTGCAGGACTCGTAATCCCGATGGTATCGCCAGATTTTAAATAAGGAGGGATCTTAAATGATGAACTTTCAGTTTCAACGGTATTGGCGAGTGTTTTAAAAGCAGGAAGTACAGTTGCAGTCGCAATAAATGAAGAAAGGAAATGTTTTCTGTTCATCTAAAATATGGATGTAATATTGATTGGGCTAATATAGGATTTAAAATATTCGCATAAAAGAAAAGGGATTTATATCCATAAATCCCTTTTTTAAACCAAACAAATTAATCTGTAAAAGATTAGTATAATGTGAATTATATAAATAACCCAGAATGAAATAAAAAGTTTTGAGATTTTTGAAAAAAATATTTTTAACCATCTTTACAGAACGCACGAAAAATATGCTTTTTCATCATTAAGAAGTTAAGGGCATTAAGTAATGCATTGCACTTAACCATTGGGTTTACAAATTATTTAATAATAATTGGCTTAGTAATAGTAATATAACTTTTCTTGCATTGTTTCACTACATCTGCTAAATAGCCCTGATGGAAGCGGAAATACTTTTTGGCTCCGTTATATTGTATTTTCGAAAGCTTTCCAAAAAGATTGAGTGTACAGCAGGAGCAGCCCCGTACTATGAGCACTGAACTGCGCTTTTAAGTAATTAAAAGGTAGGATATTTGATCAAGATTCTTCGCTTTGCTCAGGATGACAGTATCTACCTAAAAAGGTAAAGGCTACCCATCGCGGATAGCCTTTGCTAACAACAAAACAAATATAAGATAACCAAATCTTGCCTGATTGAGCAGAATCAGGGTAAAGTGCTATGAGATACACTTTGCGGCCTAGTAATGGATTCGAACCATTGTAGGGAGTTTATGAAACTCCAACCTTCCAATCGGTCAACTGGCCATGTTTTATAACTGCTTTAGTGCCAAATAATCTCTTAGTTCTAGAATCTGTTCTTTATTTAAGCTATCTTCATCTTTTGCAAACGCTGGCTCATCTGGTTCTGTTTGTAACGGATAAATGAGTTTCGGATATTCATCTATAGCTGGGTATTGAAAATAAATGGACATGATTTTAGCGTTTTAATTATTCAACATATTTTTTGTTAATGATTAATGTTGAGCAAATATAGAAATAAGTATATAATATCTATAGATTTAGTAGTTTTTATTTTGGAAAATATTACAACTGTTTCATTTTCAGTAAAATAATTTTTATAGGATCGGCTGTTTTATTAGAGATACTGGTCTGAACTAAATAAACTGAATAAAAACGGATCCGATTTTATTCAGTTTATAGTGGATAGTAGAACTATAGGAGGCATGAACTTGCATCATTCATTTCCAAGCCTTTAAATTCAATTTCAGAAAAGCTAATTATTTTAAGGATATTTGCAGTTCAAACATTAAAATAGTAATTGTGTCTTTAGATAAATTAAAACTTAGCAAACCACTTGTAGCGGCCATGACTGATGCAGGATTTTTAACTCCAAAAGAAATCCAAGCCAGAACAATGTCGCGAATTTTAGGTGGACAAGATGTTATAGCGGTGGGACCGGAGGGTTCGGGAAAAACAACAACTTATGTTTTAGCTACTTTAATGAAGTTGAAGTACGCTTTTGAGGAAGCGCCAAGGGCTTTAATTTTAGTGCCAGATGCAGAACATGTTGATCATGTTTTGGAGCAATTTAAATTATTGAACCGTAACAATACCTTCAGGATTTTGGGAATCGATAGCCGTGGCGCTGTTGATACACAAATGAATGAGATAACGGATGGAGTTGATATTATTGTTGCAGTACCCGATAGGGCTCGTGCTTTATATTTAAAACTAGCATTAAATACAAATAAAATACAGTTGTTTATTGTAGATAATGCAGAACTTATTGTGAAAAAAGGCTTGCAGTTACCTGTTGTAGAATTGGCCAACAGTGCTTATAAATCTCAGCATGTGGTGTTTACCGAGGTAATGCACGAGAAATTGAACCATATGATTTCGCCTTTCATGAAAGATTCTACCACAACCATCGAGGTAGATGAAATAGGTGAAAAGCAGGCAGAAGTTTATCAACAGATGCTTTATCAGGTGCCTAATTTCAGAACAAAGCTTAATCTTTTAACCTTATTATTAAACGATACTGAGGTTTTTGATAAAGTTGTGGTTTTTGTAAATACACGTTTAACCGCACAAACAGTTTATAAAAACTTTAATCAGCATAAAGAAGGTGAGATCAGTATCTATCGCTCGCTGTTTTTTGATGATAAAGGCTATGATGATATTGAAGACTTTAAAGATAACCCAGAGGCAAGAGTTTTAATTGTTGCCAATGAGAATTTAGGTGAACTTAATATTGAAGGAATTCCTTTTATCTTGCATTTTGAATTGCCAGAGCAGAAAGAAATGTTAATTCAACGCATTGTTAAACATGGTGATGAAGATGTTGTGGCAATTACTTTTTCTACCGATATCGAATTGATTGAGGTGAAAAAAATTGAACAGGCCATCGGTCAGAAATTGGAGGTAATGGAATTACCAGAAGATTTGAAAGTAGTTGATGCAGCTGCTAAGCCAAAGAAAAAGAAAACTGAAGAAGATGAGGATACAGACCGTGGAGCAGCTTTTCACGAAAAGAAGGCCAGTAACTTGAAAAACTACAATTATAGCGCTGGCACAAAAGCCAAAATGACTTATAAGAATAAAAAGGGATTGTCTTAACAAGGGGCGTCACCCTGACCTGTAGCGCAGCGGAAAGCTACGAATATAAAAAAGCTCCCCAGAAATTAATCTGGGGAGCTTTTTTGTTAACCGTTATTTACCATTAGTATAAAGTAAACTCTACACGACGGTTTTGTTGACGGCCAGCTGCAGTTTTGTTTGTTGCAATCGGCTGGTCAGGTCCGTAACCTGTAGCTTCAATTCTTGATGCATTTGCACCTTGAGATACTAAATAAGCTTTTACCGATTCTGCTCTGTCTTTAGATAAACGTAAGTTTAATTCTCTACCGCCAGTATTATCAGTATGACCAGCTAATTTTAGGCTAAAGTTTTTCTCTACCAATAAACCAGCAACACGATTTAAAGTAGCATACGATTTAGGACGGATAGTTGATTTACCTAAATCGAACTCTAAGTTAGAAATCGCATCTCTAACCACTTTACGATCGGCCTCTGTAATTACTTTGGTTTCTTTAATGATTTCGCGTTGAACTTTGATTGGGCAACCAGAACCATCAACAACAGTACCCGATGCGGTACCAGGACATTTGTCGAATTTGTTTGCTACACCATCATTATCATCATCGCCTAAATCTTTAGCATATTGTTCTCTATCGCGTTGTGCATTTTGCTCAGCAGTTGATAGTGCTCTTCTTAATTCAGCACTTTCTTCAGCACTTTCTTTACGTAAGTTTGCTAACGAGCTGTAGTTTTGCAACTGAGGTTTGTCTTTGCTACCCAATGCAAATTCTACACCAGCGTGTGCATAAGCGAATCTGCTTTTTGGTAAAGATTCTGGAGATTTAATGAAATTAACATCATAACCTAAATCAATATTGATTCCTTTTGCAACACCCAGTTTAACACCAGCACCTACTGGGATAAACCAACCTTCTCTGCCTTTACTTTCGCTAACAATTGCTCCGCTTGTGCTGTAATCAGATGACATATAACCAGCACCACCCTTTAAATAGGGAATTAAAACTGCATTTTCTTGATTAATGTTGATATTAGCAACGTTAAAAACAGCGGTTAACGCGCCAGACCATTCAACACTTTGTTGAAAATCAGTAGTTCCGTTTGTTGATTTGATATCACCTCTTAAAAAATCAGCCTGCAAACCTAAAGACGGTAAAATTTGCTTTCTAACATTTACTCCGTAACCGATACTTTTAAATTCTTTTGCTCTAACACTTCCCGAACCGAAAATAGTATTAGGAGAAAGTATGCCTCCATGTACACCTACGCTCCAGGTACGAAAAGATTTTTCTCCAAACCTGGAACCAGTTGTAGTAGTTGGCGTTTCCTGCGCAAATAATTGTGATGATAAACCTAATAAAGCAATCAACATTGTTGATTTAGTAATTCTTGTATTCATGTTTTTCTATTTTGTAATATTTAGTCTCTTAACAGTTTTTATTCCATACTGTTTTGCATGGACTAAGAAAAAACCCTGCCAAAATCATCACTTTTCTTACAAATAGCATGTTATCAGAAGATTAGGAGTATAAATTAATTTCACAAAAATGTTACCATGCAACCGAAATCATGCTGGTTTTTGTATAGTATTCTATACAGAATTTAAAAAAGAACCATTGTGTGGTAGTTTAAATCCTACTTGTCTGACGGATTTTTCTTATTGTTCAATAACATCTCCAGTGTTTTTTCGAGTCTGTTTGTACGCGTCTTTTCTTGTTTTGCAGATAAAAGCCAAAGTACATATTCTTTCCTGTGGGAGTAAGCGAGTTGGTTAAAGTAGTCTAATGCTTTAGAATGGTTTTCTAAAAAGATTTTTAAATCTTCAGGGAGTTTAACGGTTTTATTTATTGGATCGATATATTCTCCAAATTCATTTGCCTTAATATGATCATTTCTCATGCCTGATGGTTTTACCTCAGTGATGAATTTTAAACGCAGGGCAGTCCAGGTTTCATTTACTGCAGCAGAAGCACAGGGTGTTAAACCAAATTTTTTAAGCTCTTGCCAGCTTTTCATCAGATCAAGATCAGATTTGATTTTTGAAGATTTTTTAGGATAGAATACCCAAAAAATAGTTTTTGCATCAATATGGCAAATATTACTTTCAATTTGCTGGTTAAGTTGATCTATGCTTGTGGTAAAAGTGATTAATACATTAAAATAAACTTCTTCAGTATATTTTATAGCAATATATGGATCGACCTCACCAAAAATGGTAACCGCATCTTGGGGTGCATCTATTACCCTAACGATGTAGTTAGGTTTAACCTGAAGTTTTTTTAATAGTAAATTTTCCATCATTGCACCTAGAGCCTCAATTTAGCAAAGAAATCCCAAAAAACAATACCGGCAGAGATTACGATGTTAAAGGAATGTTTGGTTCCAAATTGAGGAATTTCGATACATTCATCAATTTTTGCCATCACTTCATCGCTCACACCATCAACCTCGTTCCCAAAGATCAGTGCATATTTTTTACCCTGATCGGGTTGGAAAGTGTTTAGCATAGTACTGTTTTCGGCTTGTTCTATTGCAATGATCTCATAACCTAAGGCCCTTAAGGTATCAACAGCTTGTACAGTATCGGTATAATGAATCCAATCAACAGATTGCGTAGCACCTAGTGCTGTTTTCTCAATTTCGCGGTGCGGCGGTTGAGCCGTTATACCACAAAGGATAACTTTTTCTAATGCAAATCCGTCTGCTGTACGGAATATAGAACCTACGTTGTGCATACTGCGCACATTATCCAACACCACCACAACAGGTAATTTTTCCTGTGCTTTAAATTCTTCAATATCTGGCCGATTAAGCTCGTCTAATTTTAATTTTCTCATTATTTTGATTGATTACACCGATTGGATATAATTTCGGAGCTGTGCTTATCTATAAGTATCTGTTGTTAAATGTGGGCCATTACCAATTTCGCTAATGTAAATTGTGGCGGGGTAGCCAATCTTATCTACGTAATCATTTGTCAGTTGTTTTGCGAAGTCTTCTTCAAAGCCTTTCTCCAACAAAGCTATCGCACATCCGCCAAATCCGGCACCAGTCATACGGGCGCCTATAACGTGATCATAATCTGTGCAAAAATCAACAACTGTATCCAATTCTTTTCCGCTTACTTCATATAGTGTTCTTAACGATTCGTGAGAGGCATACATCAAGCGACCAAATTCTTCAAGGTTTCCGCCGTTTAAGGCTTTCGCAGCCAAATGAACCCGATCATTTTCTTTAACCACATGTGTTGCACGGTTTAAAATAGTTTCATCTGTTATCAAATGGCTATGTAAAGCAAATTTCTCAGCAGTTAATTCGCAAAGATAATGAAGTGTTATTTCTTGGTTCAGCAATTTCAGGGCAGTTTGGCATTCTGCCACACGCTCGTTGTATTTAGAATCTGCTAATTCTCTTGGTTTATTGGTATTGATGATGGCCAAAACATATTTGCCCAGGTCAACATCAACCATTTTGTATTTTAAGGTCTCACAGTCTAAAACAATTGCTTTGTTTTTTTCGCCAAATGCAACTGCAAACTGATCCATAATACCAGAATTTAGGCCTATAAAATCATTCTCAACACGTTTGGCAATTTTAACCAGTTCCAGTTGGTCATAACCAAGATCAAAATAAGAATTTAAAGCATAAGCAGTGGCAATTTCTATAGATGCTGAAGAGGAGAGCCCTGATCCGATTGGGATATTTCCATAAAACAGAAAATCTACTCCATTAATTTCTTTTCCATCCTTAATAAATTCGTTGATCACACCTATAGGGTAATTGGCCCATAAGCTGCCATCTTTATCGTTTACAATGTTACTTTCAACTAAGGTCTGAATTTCAAAGTTTAAGCTTTTAAACCTGAATTTGTGATCATTATTTGGGGCAATAGCTACCCAGGTTCCCAGGGTAATGGCACAGGGCATAACCAAACCGCCATTATAATCGATGTGTTCGCCAATGAGGTTAACACGCCCGGGGGTAAAATAAACGGCATCAGCTTTTTTGTGGTATTGCTCAGCAAATTTTTCCTCAAGGTTAATGTTCATTCGGCTAAAATATATTTATAAAAAGCATTAATAATAGTATGTTTGTTTAGGAAACAAAAGCCCTAAGTTACAATTTATGAGCGTTCAGCAAATACCTACCGGAAAAATTATTGATGGCGAAGAAGTTATCGCAATCGAACTAACCAACAGTAAAGGCACTTATGTGAAAATATTCAATTATGGTGCGATTATTAACAAATTTGTAGTTAAAAATGCTAAAGGCGAAAAGCAGGATATCGTTCTTGGTTTCGACACTTTTGATGAATATCTTGATCCGGCTTATCTGGCAAATGGGGCCTATTTGGGTGCCGTAGTTGGTCGTTATGCAAACCGCATTAAAAATGGCAGGTTCACCATTGATGAAGAAACGTACCAATTGGCACAAAATGCAGGTACAGATACCTTACATGGCGGTATTGTAGGATTTGATAAAAAAGTTTGGGATGTTCTTGAAATTGGTGATGGACCACAATCGTCAGTTACGTTACAATATGAAAGTGTAGATGGCGAAGAGAATTTTCCTGGAAACCTGATCATTGATTTAACTTTCGAACTTACCGAAAATGATGAATTGATTTTAAGCTATGAAGCAGAAACTGATCAGGCTACTGCAATTAATTTAACACATCATGGTTATTTTAACTTAGCACCAAACGGAGGTAATATTAAAAACCACAAACAGCAGATTTTTGCTTCAAATTACCTTGAGCAGGACAGCAACTATTCTGTAACGGGTAAATTGATCCCTGTTGAAGGTACACACATGGATTTTACAAAATCTAAAGCGATAGGTCAGGATTGGGATGAGGAAGAAGGTTACGACCAAACCTACGTTCTGGATAAAATCTATGGCGATTTATCGTTAGCAAGTAAAACAATTGAAGAAGAAAGTGGTTTAGTTTTAAGTGTATATACTACAGAACCGGTAGCGCATCTGTATACTGCAAAATATTTAGATGTTAAAAATGGTAAAGGTGGAAAAGATTATGGAAGTTACGGGGCATTTTGTGTAGAAACCCAACATCATCCAAATGCAGTTAATGTTCCAGCGTTTCCGAGCACTATTTTGAGACCAGAAGATCTGTATACGCAAACAACGATTTACAAAGTTTCACTAATCAAATAATTATGTTTACCATCGAAGACATCCGGGCAGCAGAATCAAAAATTAAAACTGGTGCAGATTTCCCTCAGTTTATTAAAGAAATTAAGGAAATGGGTGTTAAGCGAAACGATGTATATGTATCCAATGGCTTGTCGATTTATTTTGATGATGAAGATAATGCAGAACAGATCAGTCCTGATGAATATCCGAGTTTGATTATAAATGATGAACCGTCTGCTGGTAAGTTAACACATGCTTTGAAAATACATCAACAGGGAGAAACCGATTATTTTACCTTTTGCAAGCAAGCTGCAGATGCGGGTGTAGAGAAATGGGTAACCGATCTTGAAGAAATGACCTGTACTTATTTAGATGCTGAAGGCAATGAATTGGTAAAAGAAAATATCCGTAAGGTTTAATCATATATGTAATGGTAATTGTTTGTGGGTTTTGATTTAATCATTGGCCATAAACAATTGCCATTTATATTTAAGATACTTCAGTGATCTTAGATGGAAACATCTGACATTCAATAGTTTTTTATTTAAATTCTTTCAAGCACCATTTTTATCGCTTGCTCTACAATTTTGTTTGGCTCCTTGCTAAATTCGAAATTTACACGACTGGCTAAAATGGCATTTACTGAAATTGCGTTGTGACCTAAAACTTTGGCCAGTGCATAAATCCCTGCGGTTTCCATTTCCAGATTGGTAATGCGGTGCTGATTGCTTTTAAAACTGTTAATTAAGTCAATAAAATCGGGAACTGCATTTTTAGCACGTACAATTCTACCCTGTGGAGCGTAAAAACCAGGCGCCGTAATGGTTATGCCTTTCGCCATGTCTTTTCCAATCGTATTCAATAATGTTTCACTCGCTGCGGTTAAATAAGGATTGATATTTTTAAGATGCCCAAAGTGTGCTTTGATATCATCCATTAAAATCTGTTCATCACCAGATAATTTTTGAAGGTAATAATTCATTAAGGCATCCATCCCTAAGCCGTAAGAAGAAGCTAAAATCGTCCCCATTGGAATATCCGGTTGAACGGCCCCAGAGGTACCGACTCTGATAATATTTATTGAAGTAAGCTCTTTTTTAATTTCACGGGTTTCAAAATCAACATTAACCAGTGCGTCTAACTCATTAAAAACAATATCAATGTTATCAGTACCAATACCTGTTGAGAGTACAGTAACGCGTTTTTTGCCTAGATAACCGGTATGGGTGATAAATTCGCGTTTACCTTTTTTAAACTCTATTTTGTCGAAATATTTGCTTACCTCCCCAACACGGTCAGGATCGCCAACGGTAATTACAGTATCAGCAATATCACCAGGCAAAAGGTTTAGGTGGTATATGCTGCCATCAGGATTGATGATTAAGTCGCTTTCGGATATTTTCATATTTGGTTTATCTTGCCCACGGATTTCGCTGATCAACGCAGTTTTTATCTGTGGTTATTAAACAGTCTGAAGGTATTTTAATTTAATACCTTCAATTTTATCAAATTTACTTAAAACCTGATTGAGTTGTGCTTTTCTTACTTCAAATTTCAATATACAATCCGTATCAAATTGTTGCGCCAAAATCTGTAAGTTCTCCTCTTTGCTCAACTTCATTACATCGTTCATCTGAAGGTAATCGAAATGCGCTTCGTAAACATCGTTAATCGTTTTGTTAATGATTGTAGATGCTTTAATTGCTTGTATACTAGATGCTTTATATGCGTTAATTAAACCTGGTACGCCAAGTAATGTACCTCCAAAATAACGCACTACAACAATTAGGGTATTAGTCAGGTCTTCTGATAACAAACAGTTCAGGATTGGCCTGCCTGCAGTACCCGAAGGTTCTCCATCATCATTCATTCGATAAACAGATCGATCTGGTGTTAAGCGGTATGCATAACAAAAATGATTGGCCTTAACATGTTCTGCGCGAAGTTTGTTAATAATCGGCTTTAATTCTAATTCACTACGGATTGGATAGGCGTATGCAATAAATTTGCTCCCTTTATCTCGAAAGATACCCTCTGAGGCACTTTCGATAGTTTTATAAGAATCATCGAACAGCATTTTGTGATAGTGTAATGAAGATAATGGCTGCAATTGCCAAAGTTATACCTGCGTAATTTAATTTGCTCAGCTTTTCTTTAAAAGCAATAACACCAATTAAGGTGCCTATTATAATTACGCCTAAATTCATCGCTGCAAAAACGGTAGATGGATTTTCTGCCAGCGCTTTATGGGCTTTCATGTAAAAAAGGATATTGCCAAAATTGAAGAAGCCTAAAATAAATCCACAAACCACATTTACCAATTGTATTTTTATTTTGCCAGCCGCTACCATCGAAATTACAATAAGCAATGAAACAATAAATGCCAGGCAAAAAACAGCAAAAAGCGAGGTAGTGTAAGGTAATTCTTTATATAATGCAATTTGTTTAAAAAGGACGTCGATTACCCCAAAACCGACAAAAACCATAATGGGGTAGAGCAGGCTTCCTTTACTACCTTCTTCCTGACCAGATTTTCGAAGAAAAGTTAAAAAAATAGCCGCAAAACCGATCGCCAGGCCAACAATTTTCAGGTTATTAAAATCTTCTTTAAAGATAAAATAAGCCGCTAGTATCGGGATAAATAGTGACAAACGTTGTGCGATATCGGTTTTAACAATACCAAGGTTTTTTACCGATGCAGCAAGGAATAAAAATACCGATGGCAATAGGATAGCCAGGGCAATATAAATAGGCCATGGTGCGGTAGAGGTGATCAGTTTAACATCGGGCTTAAAAAAAAGAAAACATAAGCTTAATGCAGCAAAGTAATTAATGGTAACGGCTTGAATAATACTGATTTGGTACCGTTTTGCCAGCTTTAATAAAACAGCTACGGTAACACTACAGCAAATGCTTAAAATAATGTAGATCATTTATTTGATTTCGTTTAGATAGATAGAGAGTTTGTCATTTCCGATTTGTACTGTTTCCTGCAGATTTCCATTAATATTTGGAGAAGAAACCCCATCGCCCCAGCTGGTAGATGAAGTAAAAATACGTGCTTCATCCCATAGGTTAGTATTTAAAAATTGATTTAAAATATTGGCGCCACCCTCAATAATTACCGATTGTATATCCATCAGGTAAAGCTGAAAAGCGATTTTTTGCGCTAAATAAAAGTGCATATCTTCCATCTGGATATAATGGATATTTTCAATAACATCAGTTTTAACCTCATTAAAGATAATGGTTTTGGCTGCTGTATTGAAGATATGATTCGTTACTGGCACCTGAAGGTTCTTGTCTATTACCAAACGGATAGGGTTTTTGCCTATCCATTCTCGGGTGGTTAAATGTGGATTATCCATAATGGCAGTCTGTTTCCCGATCAGGATTGCATCTTCTTCGCCACGCCATTGATGCGCCAAACGTTTGGCCAAAACTCCGCTTATCCATTTCTGGTGACCATCTTTTGTTGCAAAATAACCATTCGCAGTTTCAGCCCACTTTAAGATGATATAAGGTCTTTGTTTTTGTATCCTGGTAAAAAACCTTCTGTTGAAATAGCGGCATTCATCATCCAAAATTCCACTCACCACTTCAATTCCTGCATTTCTGAGTTTTTCGATGCCTTTACCATCAACACCTGAAAAAGGGTCTCTATTGCCAATCACTACTTTCTTTAGCTGATGTCTTACCAATAAATCGGCACAGGGTGGTGTTTTGCCAAAATGGGCACATGGTTCTAAATTAACATAAGCAGTAGCCTGTTTCAAGAGATTTTCGGCCTCATTACCATGTTTATCAAAAACAGCTTTAACGGCATTGGGTTCGGCGTGCGATTTTCCATATTCCTGATGATATCCTTCTCCAATAATTTTGCCGTCTGCAACAATAACACAGCCAACCATTGGGTTCGGACTAACATTCCCTAAAGCTATGGCTGCTAGGTCAAGACAGCGTTTTATATAAAATTCATCGCTCATTAGGGCAAAAGTAGTAAAAAAAGAGTCATGGCCTTATCAAAAGAGAACCGTTATCATCCCAATTAAGTAATTTTGTAAATATGAAGATAGGAGAATTAGCGGCACATTACGAACTCGAACTTGAGCCTTTATACGATAGTAATGAAGCAAAAGCATTATTTAGTGTTGCTGCCGAGCAAGTTTTGGCTTTATCTTCAGCTAAACTGATCATGCAAAAGGATATCGATATCAGCTTTATCAATATGCAGAAGCTTTTGAGCATCCTTAACGATTTGCAGATCGGAAAACCCATTCAGCATATTTTGGAAGAAGCCCATTTTTATGGCGCAGTATTTAAAGTTAATGAACAAGTGCTTATCCCGAGGCCAGAAACAGAAGAACTGGTAGATTGGATCATTTCAGATAACAGTTCGCGGTTTTTAGTTAACACTAACTACAAAATCAGTATTCTTGATATTGGAACCGGCTCTGGATGCATTCCCATCACACTTAAAAAACATTTGCTAAAAGCTGAAGTATCTACATTGGATGTTTCTGCTAATGCGATTGCTGTAGCCAAAGAAAATGCAGAACGGATCAATGTGAAAATCAAATTTATTGAAGCAGATATTTTGACTTTCAAATCTGAAGAAAAATTTGATGTCATTGTAAGTAATCCTCCTTATATCAGGGATTTAGAGAAATCGGATATGCATAATAACGTATTGGTATACGAACCACATTTAGCATTGTTTGTTCGTGACGAAAACCCATTAATATTTTATAAAGCTATTGCTGATTTTGCAAGAACAAACTTAAAACCTAACGGGCAACTTTATTTCGAAATCAACGAATATTTAAGTAAAGAAATGATTGAAATGTTAGTTTCTAAAGGATTTATTGATATTAAGTTAAGGAAGGATATGCAAGGAAAAGACAGGATGGTAAGAGCAGGTATTTAAGATGTTTGAAGTCCGAGGCAGGAGGTCAGAAGATTTGTTGTTGAGTAGTAAAATACTCGACGTTTGTCCTCCTGAACTTGTTTCAGGATATATAATTAAAGGTGCTTTAGTCTTTCTGCTCTTCAACTCCTCGGATGAAACTGCGTAATTACCTCTCTTAAGTAATCTCTATCAATATGCGTATAAATTTCTGTGGTGGTAATACTCGAATGGCCAAGCATTTCCTGTACGGCGCGTAAGTCGGCCCCTCCTTCAATTAAATGTGTGGCAAAGGAATGCCTTAAAGTGTGTGGACTGATTGTTTTCTTTAGTCCTGTCGCTATGGCCAGGCTTTTAATCAGGTTAAAAATCGAAATACGTGAAAGTTTAGCGCCAAAACGGTTTAAAAAGATGAAATCTTCATGCCCTTTTTTAATGTTAGCATGCACACGTACTTGGTTGATGTAAATATCGAGCAGTTTTAAGGCTACGCTTCCAATGGGAACTAAACGTTCTTTATTTCCTTTTCCAATTACTTTTATAAATTCGATATGTGGGAACACATTTGAGATCCTTAGTTCGGTTAATTCTGTTACACGCAAGCCACAGCCGTATAACACTTCCATAATGGCTTTATTGCGCATGCCCTCAGGCTTTGAGGCATCTATGGCCGCAATAAGTTCATTAATCTCGTAAATGTTTAATGTGTCTGGTAATTTTCTGCTGAGTTTTGGTGCTTCAAGCAATGCTGTAGGATCATTTGAAATTACATCTTCGAGCATTAAATAGGCGAAGAAAGCTTTTAATCCCGATATTACCCGGGCCTGTGTACTGGCTTGCATACCCAGTTCATTCAACCAAGAGATAAAGGATTTTAGATCACTTATATTGACGTCAGTTAGTTTGGGTTCTTCGTTTAAAAATTGAAAATATTGGATCAATTTATCAATATCACCCAGATAGGCATCAACAGAATTACCAGATAACGACCGCTCTAGCTTTAGATATGATTTAAATCCTTTAATATATGACGGCCAAAGCATGCTTTTATTTGAGATTTTTTATAACATTGCAACGTTACAACATTATATTATGAAAATACAAATTATTAACGGACCAAACTTAAACTTATTAGGTGTACGCGAACCTTCTATTTACGGAAATACCAGTATCGAAGATTATATTAAAGAATTAAAAACGGTTTATCCGGATATCGAAATTGAATACTATCAAAGTAATGTTGAGGGCGAAATTATTAATAAACTGCATGAAGTTGGTTTTAGTTATGATGGGGTAGTGCTTAATGCAGGTGGTTATACCCATACTTCCGTTGCCATTGCTGATGCGATTGCAGCTATTAAAACTCCTGTGGTTGAGGTGCACATATCCAATATTTATGCCCGCGAAGAATATCGTCATGTTTCTTTAACCGGTAAAAACTGCCAAGGTGTTTTAACTGGATTTGGTATGAACGGTTATCGTTTGGCTATTGAAAGTTTGTTGATCTAGATTTCTTATAAATATGCTCAGAAATCTATTATTAATCGCTCTGTTATTTTGTTCTCTTTTTTCTTCTGCGCAAGATAATAATCCTAAGAAAAATGTACTCAACGAGCAATCGGTTGTGAGGGGAGAAGATGGCTTGGTTTATCCTTATCAAGTTTGGAAAAAGCTGATGGCCACCGGCAAATATGGATTACGCGATCGGAAAACAAAAACCGAAAGCGGAAAGCCAGAGTACGTAATTGTTGAGTTAACCGAATCCCAGAAGGTTGCCTACTTTGAAAGTATAACAAAGCCAACACCAAGCGATGTTTTTATGCTTGATCAGGTTTTTACAGGAGTAAAAGTTACGGATATGAACGGCCAAAAATTCGATCTAAGAAACTTGAATGGAAAGACATTGGTGCTAAATTTTTGGTTTACCGGCGGAAATACAGGAAAAATATTAATTCCCCAACTAAACGATCTTTTTGATGAATTTAAAGACAATAAAAATGTTGTTTTTTTATCAATCTGTAATAATGATAAAAATCAAATCAAAGATTTTTTAAAAGAAACTCCATTTAAATTTAACATTGTAGATGATGCACGTAATATAGCTGAAAAATATAATGTTAATCGCTATCCGACAACTGTTGTAATAGATAAAAATAATCAAGTAAAATTTAGTAGTGTAGGTGTTTCTTCGAGTACAGGCTATTGGATAAAAAAGGCCATTGAAGAATCGTTAGTACGCTAAGTTAACTTGGAAAAGTATTTAATCTTCTTAATAAAAAATGCCCAGACAACACTGTTGTTATACACTCCAGCATGTTGGCTATACGCTTTTTGAACGGCTTTCCGTTTTTTGTTCGTTTTTGAAAGCGATTTAAGGAAATGCCAGTGGCCTTTGCTCACCGCTATTGTAAATTTAGGTTTGCCGGTAAGCAAAAAGTGCCACCATGCAATAAAATCTATAAACATCCTGATTGTTATTCGGAAAATGGCATCACCTGCAGGTAGGTTTTTCTGCATGATGATGAGGTTGTTTCTGAAGTTGAGATAAGTTTTAAAAGGATTCTCCGTTTGCAGTGTTCCACCACCAACATGATAAACTTCGGCATCCGGACAGTACATAATCTTGTAATTGAGGTTCTTTAAACGCCAGCACAGATCTATCTCCTCCATATGAGCAAAAAGATCGGCATCTAAACCACCCGCTTCTTGCCAGCATTTGCTTTTAACAAAAAATGCAGCTCCGCTGGCCCAAAAAACTTCCGTTTTATCATTGTACTGGTCATTGTCAAACTCATATACATTAAACAGTCTGCCACGGCAGAAAGGAAAAGAATAGATGTCCAGATAACCTCCGGCAGCACCTGCATACTCAAATTGTTTCTTGTTTAACTGCCATTTAATTTTAGGTTGTGCTGCAGCAATCTGTACATCGCTTTCCATTAAATCAATTACGGGCTTTATCCAATTGGGGGTTACCTCTACATCCGAATTGAGCAGGATAAAATAATCAGCCTCAACACGTTCTAAAACCTTGTTATAGCCTCCTGCAAAACCGTAATTCTGGTCGTTTTGGATAATTTTAACGGTAGGAAAGTTTTCTTGTAAAAACAAAACTGAATCGTCGGTGGAGGCGTTATCTCCCACAACAATTTGCAGATTATCATATTCAGAAAGCAAAATTCCGGGTAAAAATTGCTTTAAATATGCTTTTCCATTCCAGTTTAAAATTACAACAGCTACTGATGGGTTCATTCTTTTTCTTATTCGGGTTTAAATTTCCAGCGTTTATGGCTCCAAAGCCAGTATTGAGGCTGTTCTTTAATAATATTTTCTAAAAACTTAAAGTGCAGATTCGTAATCGCAAACTCATCCATGTTAGCTGGATCGAGGCACATAGGTAAAACTTCTACATGGTAATAACCTTTTTTAACTACGCTAACTTTAAAATAGTATATTGGTCTTTTAGTAGATTTTGCAATTTTTTCTACTCCTAAAAGTGCAGCAGTTTGCTGGTGTAAAAAATCTACAAAATATTTGGTTTCTTCTCTGGTTGGTGATTGATCGCTTGCAAAACACAAAAGTGTAGGCTCATTTTTATAGGTGGCCATACCACGGAGCGTCTGTCTCATGGCTATGAAAACATTGCCATATTTTGTACGCATACAATCAAACCAGGTTTCAAAAATTTTGTTGTTGATGGGTTTATAAATCACCATGGTTTTGGCAGAAATACTAAGTCCTAAAGCTAAAGTGCCTAATTCCCAGTTACCATAGTGACCAGTACAGGCAAGTACACTTTCTCCAGTTTTAAAATGAGTTTCTAGTTGTTCTAAGCCCGTAAATTTTACCCGTTTTAAAGTTTCAGCCTTCGAAATGCTGGTCATTTTAATAATTTCGAAAATAAGTTCAGCCAGATAGCGGAAGAATTTTTTCTCAATAGTTTTAATTTCGGTGAGTGATTTCTCAGGAAAGGATTGTGTTAAATTCTGTCTGACAACTTTTTTTCTATAGCCTATTACATAATAAAGCAGATAATATAGTAATCTTGCAAAAAAAAAGAGCAAAGACAAAGGCAGCAGCGATAACAGGTATAAAAAAAATACGCTAACGTGCGCAATCCCTCTTTTAATCATTATTTTTAAAACGTTTCAACTACAAACATAAATTTTCAAATGCAGAATACAGCTATACTTCCATTATTTTATCTTCCACCAGTGGGCTATTTTAGTTTATTACAAAAGCTGGAGGTAGATTTTTTAATCGAAAAACATGAACATTTAGCTAAGCAAACTTACCGCAACAGGGCCAGTATTTATTCGCCAAACGGAAAACTCGATATTACCGTTCCTGTGGTTAAAGGTTCAAAAACACACACGCAAATGAAGGATGTGCGGATTAGCTATGATTTTAAATGGCAACGTTTACATTGGTTGAGCTTAGAAAGTTGCTATAGAAGTTCTGCCTATTTTGAGTTTTATGAAGATGAACTTTCGCGGTTTTACAATCAAAAATTTGAAACTAGTATCATTATCCGTAGCATTTATTGATAAATAACCGCCACTATTATGGCATCCGTAAGCTAAAGCGGCAAATAAAATTGCGATACTGTATATTATATTTTTCATGTTACTATTAAATTGTAATTGTTAAAAATTGTCATCCTGAGCTTGTCGAAGGACAAATGTTTTTTGTTTTCACCAATTAAAGGTCTTCGACAGGCTCAGACTGACAGCACCTCATTAAGCTAAAGATATCCTTTCTGCTCCCTCGAACGGGGACTGGATTCTTGTCCAAACTTTACACTCCGACTAGGGACTAACCTCCTCCCGCTCTTCCCTTAATATCATCGGTAGCTGTATTTCTAGACCGGGCCGATTTCACATTCTGGTTTCCGAAATTGTAGCTGATGCTGAAATTTGCCCTTCGGCTGGTGTAGCGGTTCACTACGTTCATATTGATGTTCTGATAAACCAGTTTCCCCTCCCAATGATTGGTAAGTAAAATATCATCCATATTTAAACGTAGTTTAAGCTTTTTATTCATTAAAGTTTTCTGGATTCCGGCATTTAAAGCGCCCTGATAAATGGTGGTTTGCTCTACACCCGAAACCCGTGGGGAGTTCAGCCATGCACTAATTTCGATACTAAAGTTTTGAGGTAAGGTAAAGGAATTGGAAGTAAAAACATTTACCGCAGCCTTTCCCGCACTGTATGTAGCACCTTCAATATTTCCATCATTAAATTTGCTGTAATAAACACTAACATTATTTTGAATATTCCACCATTTCGTAACCTTAACAGGAACATATAAATCGGCAGCGTAATTCTGGAAACGGCCTAAATTCTGGCGGATTACGCTGATTACCCGGGTAGCATCATCCTGTTTACTAATTTGCGTAATCATATCACGGGTATTCGAATAGCTCAGCGAAAAAGAAGCTTGTTTATAACTGTAACTGATCTGGTAATTATCAGTAAACTGAGGTTTCAGATAAGGATTTCCCTGATCAACCGCCAGAGGGTCCATGTAAAACACAAATGGATTAAGCTGTTGGTAATTCGGATGGTCTACCCTTCTGCCATAAGAGTAACGGATGTTATGGTTTTCACTGATCTTCTGATTAACAAAAACCGTTGGAAAAACAGATAGATAGTTCCGGTCTACTTCTTTCTGGTCGGTTACAGAAGTGCCATTAGAATGTGTGTGCTCCGCCCTTAAACCCACCTGAACCTGAAATACCTTCCATTCTTTAGAGAAACTACCATAAATGGCGTTGATATTTTCTTTATATACAAAGTTGTTCGATTTACCAAGATCATTTTGCCATACGCCAGATATCAACTGTTCAGAAATAAAATCGTTATTCGTAACTACATAACTGCTTTTTAACCCCGTTTCAATTTTCATCGTTTTAGAAATCGGCAAAGTGAAATCCGTTCTGGCGGCATACACGTTAATCTCCGCATCCGTATTATTTCTTAAACTGGTTTGGTTGGTTGGGTTGCCGTTTGCATTTAAATAATTGGCTAAAAAATTTTCATCTTTTTTATTGCTGAAACCCGAATAATCCACATCGAAAGTAAGGCTCTTCCCTTTTTTATCGAAATCGTGTTTAATGTTAAAGTTGGCTGTTAAATTACCCACAGGCGAACTCGAGTTGGCATCCTGTAAAATATAGCTGAGGTTCGAAGTTCCATTCTGCACCGCATTAATATTGGTATTGCTAAAATTGGTCAGTTTGGTGTTTACCGTATTGGCATCCAACATCACCCCGAAAACTGTTTTCTCAGAAGCATAATAATCTGCGCCTAGTTTCCCCTGAAAACCAACACCTTTATTTTTACGGTCGAAATTTTGCGTAAGTGAACTGGCCAAACCCTCAGATAAAGTGGTACGGGTTAAAAAGGTATTGTTAAACTGGGCTTTGCGTGCTACGGCACCATTTCCAAAAATGTTCCATTTACCTTGCCTGTGATTTAAGTTCAGGTTTACCGCGGCACGGAATAAATCGCTGGGCGAATCGGGCATAATGCCCTGCCCGGTATTAACAGAAACCGTACCATTGGTACCATAAGCTTTGTTGCGTTTTAGTCTGATGTTGATGATCCCGGCATTTCCGGCAGCGTCGTACCTGGCAGATGGATTGGTAATGAGTTCGATGGTAGAAATCTGATCGCTGCTCATATTGCTCAACAATGTGGTAACATCAGCACCCGATAGGAAATTCGATTTCCCATCGATCATCACCATCACACCACTTTTATTATTCAGTTTAATCTGGTCGTTTTGGCGGTCGATCTGCACGCCTGGGGCTTTCTCTAACACTTCTAAAGCCGTGCCTCCAGTTGCAATAATGCTATTTTCTACATTCAGTACCGTTTTATCGATCTGATGTTCAATAAAAGGTTTTTTGCCCTGAACGCTTACTTCTTTTAATTGTTTGCTTAAACTTTCGATACCAATGGTTGGCAATTTTAAATCACCATTGACTGAAAAGTGATCCGTCTTTTTACGCTTAAAACCAACGATCGAGATTGACAGCAGATACTCACCGTTTTTTAACTGGTCGATTGTAAAAGCGCCCTCGATATTGGTCGATACACTTTTAACCACCATGGTATCAGGATAGTTTAAAATCCGAACAATGGCAAACGACACCGGGACAGTCTTTTCATCGACGATTTTTCCCGTCAAAGTATTTAATTTTTGGGCAAAAGAAGCCCTACACGCTATTAAGCATGCAACTAGCGTAAGTAATATTTTCATGATTTCTTCTTTTTAGGCGTTCTATTTTTAATACTGAGACAAATCTGTTATTGCGAAACACAGACGACCCGGAACCTCTGCCTTCAAGCTTAGCCCCTGTGCTTTAGACTAAGGACTAAAAAATTAACCCCCGGCTCTTCCCTTAATATCATCTGCTGCTGTTTTCCGGTCTGGGTTTGATTTTAGATTTTGGTTGCCAAAACTATAACTGATATTGAAAGATACCCTTCTACTGATGTAATTATTCTGCACCCTTAAATTCACATTCTGATAATCGAGCGTTCCTTTCCAGTAGTTGGTTTGAAAAATATCATCAACATTTAACTTAAGTTTTAAAGCTTTGTTCAGAAAACTTTTCTGCACACCAATATTTAAAGCATACTGATAAATAGTGGTCCGTTCTAAACCCCTAACTTTTGGTGAGTTTAACCAGAAATTGGTTTCAAATGCCCAGTTATCGCCCAAAACAATCGAATTTACAGTATTAAAATTGTAGAATACTTTACTTAAAGCAAAGGGTGCGCCTTCTAAATTATCATCATTGAATTTATTATAAGAAACCCTAAAATTGTTTTGCAAATTCCACCATTTGGCAATGGTTACCGGAACAGACAAGCCCGCAGAGTAGTATTCCCCGCTGCCAATATTCCCTTGCCCAACAGTAACTATTCTGGTGCTATCGTTTTGTGCGGTTTTACTATCTAAAATTAAATCTTTTGTTTTAGCATAACTCAATGAAAAAAATAATCCGCTTTTATAATTGTAACTCACCTCAAAATTATTGGTAAACTGGGGTTTTAAGTATGGGTTTCCCTGTGCTATGGTATAAGGATCCATGTAAAAATTAAATGGATTTAACTGCTGGTAATTTGGTCGGTCTATCCGTCGGCCATAGGTGTAACGTAGATTACTACTTTCGGAAATTTTCTGATTAATAAAAACTGTTGGAAATAATGATAGATAATCTTGCTTTACCGATGTATTATTGGTTACCGATGTTCCGGTAGATTGGGTATACTCTGCCCGTAAACCAGCCTGAACTTGCCACTTACCCCAATCTTTCGATAAATTTGCATAAGCTGCATTTACGTTTTCTTTGTAAATAAAATTATTGCTTTGCCCTACAACATTTTGCCATTCATTATTTACCAATGCCAATGATAAAAAATCGTTATTTGTTTTAACATAAGCACTTTTCAGTCCTGTTTCTATCTTTGCAGTTTTTGAAATCGGCCAGGTAAAATCTATTTTTGCAGCATAAATATCAATCGCCGTTTTACTATTATTTTTAATCACTGTATTATTATAAACAGCACCTTTATCATCGTAAAAATTGGTATTAAAATTTTCCAGTCCTGAATAATCAAAGCCAGAATAATCGGCATCAAAGTTTAAACTTGCACCCTCTTTTTTAAAATCATGCCTGATATTAAAATTTGCACTATAATTTTTATTTGGGGTATTCGCATCAGAATATTGGATTAACGAATTATTACCGGCAACTCCATCCTTAATTTCGTTTATAAAGGTTTGAGAGAAATTATCCAATTTACGTGTACTGGTACTGCCATCGAACATAATTCCTATCGTTGTTTTTTCAGCTGCATAATAATCTGCACCTAATTTTGCGGCCAACCGCGATCCTGTATATATTTTTTGAAAATTCTGGTTAAACATACTCTGTAAACCATTGGCATTGGTGCTCCTTTCTAAAAATAAATTCGAAAAATTATTATTTTTTGAAGCATTTGCATTGGTGAAAAAATTCCACTTTTCTACACGGTGATTTAAATTGAAGTTAAGCTCCGATCCGTAAATATTGGTGGGTAAGTTAGCCCTTATTGCATTGCGATAGGTTGACGAGACATTTCCGTTGGTGCCAAATGCCTTATTCTTTTTTAGTTTGATGTTGATGATGCCCGCATTGCCGGCAGCATCATATTTAGCCGATGGATTGGTAATAATTTCGATAGTAGCAATCTGGCTGCTACTTAAGCCATTTAGATAAACCGTTAAATCGGCACTCGATAAAAAGTTGTTCTTCCCATCAATCATCACCATTACACCCGATTTATTGTTCAATAAAATCTGATCATTTTGCCTGTCTAACTGTACACCTGGTGCCTTCTCTAAAATTTCAAGCGCGGTACCGCCTGTTGCAATAATGCTGTTCTCTACATTCAGTACCATTTTATCGATCTGATGTTCAATAAAAGGTTTTTTGCCCTGAACGCTCACTTCTTTTAATTGTTTGCTTAAACTTTCGATCGTGATGGCAGGTAATTTCATGTCTTCGTTAAGCGAAAAACGGTTAGTTTTTTTACTTTTAAAACCCACTATAGAAATCGACAATACATACTCGCCGCTTTTCAACTGATCAATTGCAAATTCTCCTTCAATATTGGTCGATACGCTTTTAACCACTGTGGTATCAGGATAATGCAGCACCCTAACAACCGCAAACGATACCGGAACAGTCTTTTCATCAACAATTTTCCCTGTAAGTTTATTTAATTTTTGGGCAAAGGAAGCCCCACATGCCATAAAGCATGCAACTAGCGTAAATAATGTTTTCATGGCTTTTTTCTTATAGGTACTTTTATGATGTTTATCGGATCGTATTATTCAGGCGCTATACCCAATTCTTCCTTAACTTCCTTAATCCGGTTTGATACGGAGTCCTGATAAAGGGTATCATTAGGTTTATCTTGCTTCAAATGGTCTAAATCACGTAGCTCCTGCTCTAACTTTTCCTTTTTTAACGCCTCTTCTTTTAATTTTGCAACGCATTTCAAACCATCATCCGTCATAATCCATACACTAGAATCGTTGTGGTCGTTTTCGCTGTCATTACATTCCCAGGTCCAGTAATTATTAACATAGCGGTAAGCATCCTGCTTTAAAATTAATTTTGTACCCACCGGAATTTCAAGATTTAACCTTACTTCCTGGTTTCTCCAAATGGTTCCCTTTCTCAATTGAAACCGCGGACTAAAAATCAGTTCAGCATCTTTCACTACATAATTGTAGCTAATGTTCTGTGCATTTTGCAAGGCACTTTGAAAAGTTTTACCCTGCGATTCGTACTTCTGTGTTAAACGGGTAACACCGGTTTCACTTTTGTTAATATCAATGCGGATATGGTTCGGTGAAACAAAAGGTCCGTCTTCAAAATCATCAACTACAATCTGGTGGCGATTATTCGCATCAATGTGGTAAGCCACGCTATCTTCTTTGCTGAAATATTTACTTTTATCGATATTAATGGTATATACCGGATAAGCTTTCAGGTCGGTTGTTTGTGTTAACTCTGCATGTTGCTTAAATTCTGACGAAATCTTGGCTGCCTGATAACCCGTTACCGCTACACCAGCCAACCAGATAATTAACAAAGCGAAAGAAAGTGTTTTATTAATGGCCTGTTTGTTAAAAGCTACCCTGATCGAGAATAACACCAGGGCTAAAACCGGTACAAAGCAAACAATAAATACACCAAATAAAATCGCCCCCCTATTGCCTTCATTTATAATGGAAAAGGGAAAATATTCATAAATACTGGCATCCCAAAATCCCTGAAAAGCGGCCGTACCTATAATTAAAGTAATTAAAAAGAGTACACCAAACACAACGATAAAACCCGCAATTACTTTAAAAATAACCTTTCCGGTGCCCGAGATAAACCGGCCAAGCCATTCGAAAAACTCTCCGATAAAATTCCCTAAACGGGCAAATATAGGCTGAGCATGTTTATTTACTTCGCCCAAACGTTCCTTAACGGCCTGTAGCTCTTCATCTAAGTTCTTTTGGAAACCCTGAAGATTTGCCGGTTCGCCTTTCATTTCCATCCTTTCGATACGCGATTTGGCCTTTGGCATGATGATCCAGAGTATGGCATACACCAATAATCCAAATCCACCGGCAAAGCTGATCAGTAACGTAGCCAACCTGATCCATTTAGGATCGGCGTTTACATAATGTGCAATACCTGCACAAACACCGGCTACTACGCGGTCGTCCATATCGCGGTATAGTTTTTTCTCCTTGTATTGGTATTGATAGTTATTGTTGATCACAGGTTCTTCTTCACCTTCCTCTACCGTATCAAAATCCTGCACCTTGCCCATTTGCGCAATCACCGAATTTACGTTGGCCGAATCTACCACTTGTTTTTTCTGCTCTTCCAATTGCTCGGTTAACAGTTCGGCAATCCGGTTTTCGATATCCGTTACAATTTCAAGGTCATCTGCATGGTTGGCAAAATACTGTTTTACTTCGTTCAGGTAGGCCTTTAAGAGTTCGTAAGCACTTTCTTCAATATGAATAATCGTGTTCCCTATGTTTATGATGATGGTCTTTTCCATTTCCTTTTTAATATTTATGAATTGGCTCCTTTTTGTGAAATACCTACAGCATAAGCCAGCTCCTGCCAGGTTTGATCTAGTTGTGATAAAATACCCCGACCATCTTCGGTTAAGGTATAATATTTACGCGGTGGGCCTGAGGTAGACTCTACCCAGTTGTAGCTTAACAAACCGTTGTTTTTAAGCCTCGTTAATAATGGATATAATGTACCCTCAACCACCAATAGCTTTGCCGTCCTTAATTCGGCAATAATATCCGAAGCATATATTTCGCCCCGTGAGATGATTGATAAAACACAGTACTCCAGAATTCCCTTCCGCATTTGTGTTTGCGTATTTTCTGCTATCATAATACAAAGATATATGTTTTATATACTACCATGCAATACATAGTACTAAAATAAATTAAAGTAAAATCATAAAACACTGATTATCAGTTAAATAATTTTAAATAAAATTTTGTGTTTTGGAAACAATTCTGTAAAAGGTGGAAACTTTTAATACTTTTTAGAAAAGCAAGGCCTTGTAATGCTTCGGTTTATGCAGTCCTGCTGTTGCCCATAGTCCCGATTTATAATGCTTTAAAAACAAATATTTTGATAAAATCGGGAGCTATTTGGCGCCATCAGGTTTAAGGTGTAGAGGGTTGGCGTTACTATTAACGGTTTTTGGAATAATGCCAGAACAGTCCCTTGTAAATAAACCCGACAGAGCGGGTAGCCCGCATCCCGATTTTTCATCGGGAGAGGACTACAAGCGATGGCGGGACTGCAGCTCCCATGAAAAACAGGACGCAGATTTTCTAAAAAAAGAAATTTGTAGTAACTGTTATAGCTTTCCAAGATCCGCTTGCACACATGCCTATTCAGGCTTCTAGGAATTAAATATATAAATACTATAGATTTAATATATTTTAATAATTTTGCAGCGTCTTAACTTATTTTCATGAAAAAATCTATTGCCAGCATTGTTGCTGAGGCAAACGAAAGCGGCGAAGGAACGCTCAAAAGAACCTTAGGCCCCATTAATCTTATTTTAATTGGCGTAGGCTTAACGCTTGGTGCAGGTTTATTTTCAATTACAGGTTTGGCCGCAGCCAATCACTCTGGCCCGGCAGTTACCCTATCTTTTGTTATCGCGGCATTGGGCTGTGGTTTTGCAGCTTTGTGTTATGCTGAGTTTGCATCCATGATCCCTGTCGCAGGCAGTGCCTATACTTATTCTTATGCCACCATGGGCGAACTCTTCGCCTGGATTATAGGCTGGGATCTGGTATTGGAATATTCTGTGGGTTGTGCTACCGTAGCCATCAGCTGGTCGCAGTATTTAACCAGGTTTTTGGCCAGCTTGCATATTTATCTCCCTCCGCAATTAACCTTATCCCCTTTCGAAACCGCTAAACTTGCCGATGGCTCTACCGTTAATGGTATTGTTAATATCCCTGCAGCATTGGTGGTGGTATTAATGACAGCCATATTAATCCGTGGCACCAAAGGTTCTGCCATTGTAAATGGAATTATTGTATTTCTTAAAGTTGGTGTGGTATTGGTTTTTATTGCGCTGGGCTGGCAATATATCGATCCTGCAAACTACCACCCATACATCCCCGAAAATACCGGAACATTTGGTCAGTTTGGCTGGAGCGGTGTTTTACGTGGTGCTGGTTTAGTGTTTTTTGTATTTATCGGCTTCGATGCCGTAGCAGCTTCGGCACAGGAAACAAAGAATCCAGCGAGAGATTTACCAATTGGTATTATTGGATCATTAGTAGTTTGTACGGTTCTTTTTGGTTTGTTCGGGCATGTGATGACTGGTTTGGCCAATTATAAAGAATTTGCCAACAGTGGTGCCCCGGTAGCCATTGCCATCGAAAAAACACCTTATGCCTGGTTAAGTCAGGCTATTATTTTAGCTATCCTTATCGGTTATACTTCTGTAATTTTAATCGATTTAATGGCACAGTCGCGAATGTTCTACTCCATTAGTAAGGATGGCTTATTGCCAAAGATGTTTTCTGATGTACATACTAAATTTAAAACGCCGTACAAATCGAACATTATACTATGTGTATTTATTGGACTTTTTGCTGCATTTGTCCCCATGAATGTGGTAGGCGAAATGACAAGCATTGGTACCTTGTTGGCCTTTTTAATGGTTTGTGTTGGCATCCTGATCTTAAGAAAAACAAATCCCGAAGCTAAACGTCCATTTAAAGTTCCTTTTGTGCCCTTAATCCCTATTTTGGGCATTTTAACCTGTATTGCCATGATGATATTTTTACCATGGGAAACTTGGGTTAGGTTAGCGGTCTGGTTAATTATTGGTTTAGCCATTTACTTCTGGTACGGTAAAAAGAATAGCAAATTAAAAGCACAGCAAAACAAGGAAGAGCAATAGCTAAACTCATTACTATGCATATAACACGCTTAAGCTGTTTGATTTTCTATACAGCTTAAGCGGCTATTTATCACCCAATTGTATTTAAAAAAGAATAAATATCAGTCTAATAACAAAAAAGCAGAAGTTATTAACAATTCAACATTTTTTTAGGCTTTTGGCTTGGGATTTGTCTTAAGAAAATTAACCCTTTTAAACTCATTCCTATGCTTATTAAATTAGACACATCAGTTTTCAGGCTTTTCAGGCACAAAGCAGAAAGCGAAAAAAAAAGTATTACACCACTTACAAGAGCGCAATGGATTACTGCCGATAGAATCGTAATAGCAGCAATATTTATTGCAACAATTGTTGGCGCAATCTTATTTTAAATTTCCGATGGTTGATCAAAAATCTTCAGAAATCATTTCCTTGTTCATCACCACTGCGGCCATTGTTCCTGCAGCTGTAATGATAGATAGCGACCTGAACAAGGTTGCACAGTCTCCTGCGGCATAAACGCCTTTGGCAGTGCTTTGCTGCTGCTCATCTACTTTTATTGTTTTTAAATCTGTTAATTCAAAACCGAGCTGCTCGTTGAAGTTACAATGTTGTTCAACATCCGATTTAACATATATTGCTTTTAAGGCTATTTTTTTGCCATTTTTGAAAACAACATCTTCAAGATAACCATTATTGTGCAGTAGTTCAACAATTTCATCTTCTATAATGTTGATTGATTTGGATTTCAGTTTTTCAGTCTGCTCGGCGCTTAGCTGTGATTTACCGTTGGTTAAAATCGTTAGATCTTTATTCCAATGATTCAGGGTTTTGGCCATCTCAAATGTATGTTCGCCATTCATTAACAGGCCTATTTTTTTATTCTTCACCTCGTAACCATGGCAATAAGGACAATGTATAGCAGAAATAGCCCAGCACTCGGCCAAACCTTTAATATCAGGCAGCACATCTTTTAAACCTGTGGCCAACAATATTTTTCGTGTAGTAAAATTTTCGCCGTTTTCTACGCCAACATTAAAACCTCCATCTATTTGCCTGGCCGAAATCGCTTTCCCCTCTAAAAATCGAACTGTCAGATATTTCAGTACTTCTGCTTTAGCAGCTTTAGCAATATCGGCAGGCTTATCGCCATCGTGTGTTAAAAAATTATGAGAATGTGGGGTTTGCCTGTTGCATGGTTTACCGGCATCGATTACCAAAACATTTCTGGTCGCCCTACCCAAAGTTAATGCGGCAGATAAACCAGCATAACTTCCTCCTATTATAATTACATCAAAATCCATATCTAAATCTTTTAATACAAAGATCTGAAAGGAATCATTAAACGCAACAACATTGCATTAAATGAATGTCATTTTATTTTTCGGAAGATTGTTGCCTTAATAAAGCTTCCATAATATAGCCGTTCCTCAACAATCAGGTAATTGGCTTTGAAAAAGTAAGGGTTCATATCGATAAGCTGATTTGCTTCTACTATGCCCAATAATTTAAAAAAGCCGTACATCAATCTGAGCAACAACCATTTCCACCAGTTTCCATTGATTTTATTGAGTGAAAAATCGACCAAAAACCACAATCCATCTTTCTTTAAATACGCGTTTAATTGGTCGAATACTTTTACCGCGCGTTGTTCCTCAAAGTTATCAAACAGAAAGGGCGTTAAAATTACATCAAATACTACATCAGTTTTAAAATCCTCAATACCAATGTTTACAAATTCAACGTGGTTACTTTTATAATTTCGTTTCTGTGAAAGCGCAATCATTTTGGCAGATATTTCTACATAAACGATCTTTAATCCACCAGAATAAATCTTCGCGAGCTCTTCTAAGATCCACCCGGTTCCTCCACCTACAATTAATATAGTGTTACCCTCCTGAATATATGGAAGTTGATTGATCTGTGCATTTACCTGAGATTTAAAAAACACCAAACGGCTTAAAGTATCGTAATGACTGGCTATTTTATCGTAGTTGTTAAGCATAGTATCAAGTAACGAGAATCAGGTATCAAGATTGAACTTTTCAAATATAAAATTAGCTTTGGTTTTTATGCTTTAATCTTTCAGTTTAATGAACAAACTGCATTCCGATTATTCCGCATATCGCCTTAAATAAGATCAGTCCATCAATTACCATCAGATAATAAAGAATGTTTTTTCTTCGGTGCATGGAATAGGCCACGTAAATGGTGAGAATGAATGGTAACACATTAAATAAAACCTGTGGCAATCCAAAACCTTTGTAACTGGCAAATATGCCTAAAGAAACTAAACCTATAATCAGCAATGGAATCAGGATACTGAAAATTGTTCTGCGCAGGCCATAACGTACTACGAATGTTCTTAAATGTTTATTGGCATCGGTTGGGTAATCTTTAATATCAAAAATGATTGCGTTTACCGTACAGAACATCCAGTTTTTAATAAATAGCCAGGTCCACAATACAGAATCGTGGTAGCCAACTCCAGTTTCAATTTTAAGCATAATCAATGGCAGCACATTGGCACAACAGGCCCACACAAAACCGATTACAAAAGCTTTTAACCAGCCTGTATTGCGCAGATTAAATTTGAGAAAAGATCTGGGCAATAAACCATAATATAAGCCGCCAGCAGTGATGATGATTAATATTGCGATCCAATAACTGATCGGCAGGCCCATAATATGCTGAAAGTTTCGGTAAAGCAGGTTTATAGCCAACAGCATACAAATAATAAAAAGCACAGCCTGACTCCAGTTAATAAACTGTTTATGTTTGAAGTACCACTGGTTGCGCGGATTGGTTGCAGATGGTTTGGTAGAAACCTTATTATAAGCGTAGGTATAATAGATGGTTGGCGCCAGAAACAGCAACAGGTAGTAATTTAATGAATTAAGTGGCAGCCTTAGTTGGAAAGTAGCCTCGAGTGTTAGGGCAACAGCCAGAATACCCACGAAGTAGTTTCCAAAAAAAATGAACCTGATAATTTTACCGAACATTTGTCGCAATTTTTCAGCTGGCAATTTCGGATATATAATTGAATAAGGTAAACAAATAAAACATAAATTACCTTCTATTTAAACTTACGATCAACCACTTCTGTGGAGAAAATATACTTGAAGAGAAGTGATTTTCTGCTATCTTGAAACCAGTAAGAAAAACCAACAAAAATGATATTGATTGTAACACCACTTACACTCAGTCCAATAGAAAAATAATATGGAAGAACAAAAAGACAACTTAACTCCACCTGTAGACAACACTCCAAAGGTGACCGGAATTGGCGGCATTTTCTTTTTTTCCGATAATCCACAGGAAACGAAAGACTGGTATGCTAAAAATTTAGGATTTGAAATGAGTGCATGGGGTACTTCGAGTTTCGAATCCAGAAACCTCAATAATCCTGATGAGATCGAATCACTTCAATGGAGTCCGTTCAAAAAAGGGGATGAATATTTTTCGCCATCCAAAAAAGATTTCATGATTAACTATCGTGTACAAAACATTGAAGGACTCGTAAACAAACTCAAAGAAAACGGTGTAACCATACTCGATGAGGTTGCAACTTACGATTATGGGAAATTTATCCATATTATGGATGGAGAAGGCAATAAAATTGAGTTGTGGGAGCCTAAATAGCATTTTTTTGTCATTCTGAACGCAGTGAAGAATCTTTTTAAGATACTCAGGATCAAACATGATCAGTGCGCTATGTTAGGGATTCTTTACTGCGTTCAGAATGACAGCGCTCAATAAGTAGTTTTTATAGCAGATGCTGAAATAAATTCAGCATGACGACCGCATTATAGAAAGATTCTAAGAAGTCTTTATATTTCAGATAATTTGAACTTGATTTACAACAAAAAAGCCTCTCAATAAATTGAAAGGCTTTAGTTGTGGGAAATGATCCCGATCCGAATCGGGACGACCCTCCCGGTGTAAAGGAGTCCTTAAACCAGCTGAACTAATTTTCCTCAAGAGCATAAAAAAAGCCTCTCAAATAAATTGAAAGGCTTTTAGTTGTGGGAAATGAGGGGTTCGAACCCCCGACCCCCTCGGTGTAAACGAGGTGCTCTGAACCAGCTGAGCTAATTTCCCTTTGGTTTTCTTATCAAACTAACTCATCTTTTTAGATCCGACCCTCCCGACTGATAACGTCGGGATGCGCTGAACCAGCCGAGCTAATTTCCCATTCGGGTGTATTTCAAGTTTTTATAAAAAAGCCTTCCAGTTGTACTGAAAGGCTTGGTGGGAAATGAGGGGTTCGAACCCCCGACCCCCTCGGTGTAAACGAGGTGCTCTGAACCAGCTGAGCTAATTTCCCTTTTATAATTTTGTCAAACTTAATGTCCCATCCTCCGTTTGGGAATGCAAATATAGCGCTATAAAACTGTTCTGCAAATCTTTTTTTCTTTTTTTTCAACTTAGCAAAGTTTCGAGGATTTTGTGCGATTGTACCACCCCGAAGGACGCTGTGTGTAAGGTATAGAAAACCAATATCTTATCTAACAAAAATCGTCGCTGTGCATTGCTCATTTTTATTTCAGAAATTTTTTCGAGTGGTGTATTAAAAAGTAAAATAAACCCGATAGCATCTTCTAACAGGAGATAATTGGAGTGGATTGGCAATCTGGAAGTAAACTCACCCTCCTGCAGATCGAAATAAATCTGATCGTTTCTCCTTTTCTCATTAGGCGAGAAACCCAGAAAACGGGTAAGTTTTAATAAAAACGACAAATGAAAATTGGGATTGATCTCTTCAATTTCATCAAACCAGGCAATCGAATTAAAAATATAATCGAATAAACTCTCATCCGCTGATTGTTGCCTGATGCTTTTATACAGCACCTCATTTAAAAAAATAACGATACTGGTTTTAATCATATCGTAAGGGATGCTTTTAAAAACAGGCGTTTGCCGAACTTCAGATACCCTTTGGATATTGGTATTTGCTTTATGATAAACCACCATATCCAACAAATGGAGCGATTGCAGCATGTTCATCTTAATCTTCGCTTTTGGCTTTTTAACACCATTAATGAGATAAGACTGCATACCGAATTTATCGGTAAGCACCTGCACTACTACACTGCTTTCACTGTAATTGGTGGTCTTTAAAACAATGCCCCTAACTTTGTACAACATCCGATTAAAACAATTTTTTCAAAAGTATGTTATTTGTGCAAATTTAATTGCGCAAAAAGTAATCACGTTTTACAAATAAGATTAGTTTTGCCGTTAATATTATTATTAAACTAAGCTGCACATGTGGGTTAAGCTATCGAGATTTATTCTTCAGAACCGTATCGCAATCATCGTATTTTTTTTATTGGGCACAATTTTCATGGCTTATCAGGCCAAAAATGTAAAACTCTCCTACACAGGAAGTAAAATCCTGCCTGTTACCGATAGCGCATTCGTAAAATACAACGCCTTTAAAAAGACCTTTGGCGAAGATGGAAGTGTAATGGTGGTGGGAATACAATCGCCTGATATTTTTAAAAAAGAAGTTTACAACCAATGGGTCCAGCTTTCTAACGACATTCAGAAATTAAAAGGCATTAAACAGGTTTTATCATCAGGAAGGATTTTTCAACTGGAAAAAGATACTGTAAACCAAAAATTTGTTTTAAAGCCGCTCCCTGGTGGTTTGGTTAAAACCGATGGTGAGATGGATTCGATCAAGAACACCATTTATAGCAATCCTTTTTTCGAAGGCCTGGTTTACAACCGTCAGAATGCCACCTTAATGGCCATCACTTTTGATACCAAAATCTTAAATACTGCTGAACGTAACCCCATTTTAAAAGAAATTGAAGCAAAAGCCAAAGCTTTCCAGGCCGCAACAAAGATACAGGTGCATATTTCGGGTTTACCTTATATCCGTACCGCGGTAAGTAAATTGGTAAGTAACGAATTCGTATTGTTTTTGGGCTTATCTATTTTGGTTTCTGCGCTAATCTTATTGTTTTTCTTCAAGAAATTTTATGCCGTGTTCTTCCCTATTTTAGTGGTTGTGATGGGTGTGATCTGGAGTATCGGCACATTGGTACTATTTGGTTTCGAACTGACTATTTTAACAGGGTTGATTCCGCCGCTTATTGTGATCATCGGTATTCCAAACAGTATTTTGTTACTGAACAAATACCAGAATGAACTTAGAAAAGACGGCGATAAACAACGTGCCTTAAGCGTAACCATTGAAAGAATTGCCATTACCACGCTAATTGCAAACATTACCGCAGCCATTGGATTTGGTGTATTGTATTTTACAGGAAGTGAGTTATTGATGCAATTTGGCAGTGTAGCCTCTATAAACGTAATGATTACCTGGTTAATGTGTTTATGTTTAATCCCAATTATCTTCAGTTATTTGCCAGCGCCTAAACTTAAGGCACAAAACCACGTTGAAGAAGGATTTTTGCATAAATTATTAGTCAAAACCGATACGCTCGTGCAGCACAAAAGTGGGCTGATTTATATCGGAACGATTATCATATCCATCATTGCCTTTATCGGTGTGATGAAAATCAATGTTAATGGTTATGTGGTTGATGACCTGCCTAAAAACTCGGAGATTTTAACGGATTTAAAGTTCTTTGAGAAAAATTTTGAAGGTATTTTACCCTTGGAAGTAAGTGTAGATACGAAGAAAAAGAACGGAGTATTCAATTTAACCAATCTGAAAAGGATGGAAAAACTGGAGAAAATGATTTCTTCCTATCCGGAGTTTTCGCGTTCCATTTCAGTTAATATGGGCTTAAAATATGCTACTCAAGCCTTTTATAATAACGATTCTACGTTTTTTCGTTTGCCAGATAATTTAGAAAAGAACTTTATCCTGGCCTACATCGCCAATGGCGGCAAGGGAAATGCAAGTTTGCTAACCAATTTTATCAGCAAGGGTAATCAAAGTACAAGAATCAGTTTTCAAATGGCTGATGTTGGCTCAAAACGTTTAGACGCTATTATGGCCGAATTAAAACCGCGGATCGACAGTATTTTGCCTCCGTCTAAATTTGATGTAGAACTTACGGGATCGAGCATTATCTTTTCTAAAGGGACAGATTATATGTTAAAACATCTGGTTGAAAGTATTGCCCTCGCCATCGTATTGATCTCTCTTTTAAGGTTGGCACAATTTAAGAGTTTGGGCATTATGTTTATCTCCTTACTACCAAACATTGTTCCTTTAATTATTACCGCAGGGATTATGGGTTATTTTGGAATTTCCTTAAAACCTTCAACCATATTAATTTTTACCATAGCTTTTGGCTTGGCTTCCGATCAGACTATTTATTTCTTAACGCGTTACCAGCAGGAATTAAACCTGACCAATTTCAGCGTACCAAAAGTAATTACCGATACGATTACCGAAACAGGCGTGAGCATGACACACATCGCATTAATTTTATTCTTCGGCTTTGGAATTTTTACGGCATCCACTTTCGGAGGAACGGTAGTACTGGGCTTGCTCCTATCCATAACCCTGTTGGTAGCTTTAATTTTCAATTTAACTTTATTACCAGCCCTGGTATTATGGTTAGATCAAAAGAAAGTAAGGAAACCGGTATCTGATGAAGAATCGGCGAAAAACATTGGTGAGTTTGACCATTAATTGAGTTTGGAGTTTTCAGTTGGCCGTTTGGATTTTATATCCTATAAGGTTTTAAAAACCTTATAGGATTCTTATATTTATAAAAAATTGCCATGAAATATTTCGACAAATTTCATCCCGACAATTTTTACCATATCTATAATCACGCTGTAGGAGATGAGAATCTTTTTAGAAAGCATGATAATTTTGTTTTTTTCTTAAGCAGATATGATAAATACATATCCCCTATCGCTAAAACATTTAGCTATTGTTTAATGCCTAATCATTTTCATGTATTGATACAGGTGAGAGATGAAAAGGCAATCAGACTGCTATCAAAAAATGATGATGATGAATTTGATTTCCATAAATTTATTATGCAACAACTTAGCAATTTTCTAAATAGTTATGCCAAAGCATTCAACAAACAACACAATAGAAAAGGCGCTTTATTTTTAGACTTCACTCGAAGAAAAGAAATCAAGGATGAATTTTATTTCTCTAGGTTAATTAATTACATACACCAAAACCCAGTGCATCATGGCTTTTGCAAATCAGCATCGGAGTGGGATTATTCTTCTTACAACTCAATAATTTCGATCAATAAAAATTCAAAACTTGAAAGAAATGCTGTTTTTGATTGGTTTGGGGGAATTGAAGAGTTTATAGCATTTCATCAAAAAGAGGGGTCCATAGATTTAGACCTATAAGGTTTTAAAAACCTTATAGGTCTTTAGTATCTACAAAACAACCAAGCCCACATTCCAACCTAACCAACCTGTATATCTCGAATTGTTAAAGGAGAAATCTTTATGTTTTTCCTGCAACAATCCAAATTCACCAATTTTGGTGTTTTGTTTGGTATAATAAACATTAACGGATGGACCGCCTTGTATGGCCAGCCATTTATTGATCCTGATATTTATTGGCAGCTCAAATTTATTCAGCAGGTTGAGGTAATCCCAGCTCCCCTGGTAAACATACTGGCTACTTATTTCAGGGTTTAAGGAAACGCTTTTAAACAATTTCATTTCCTTTCCAAAACCCAGTCCACCGGTATATATCTTTTCAGCTGATTTTTTGTTCGTGCCAAACATTAACATATTGTATAAACGTTTGCTGCCACCTTTATAAGCTATATTAAAATTAGTGCTTTCATTGGTGCTGAAACTAAATTTATGATAACCTTTTAATGCAATATTGATGAGTCCAATTGAATAGCCATCATTTTCATTCGAAACATTTAATATCCCAACTTGGGCGCCTTTTAAGTTTTTGGCATAATTAATTGCGCCAATTTGCAATCCACTAGCAGTTTGTCCGGTAAAATTGGTAAGCACGGCCAGATTTATCCCACTGCTTTCTTTATTGATGTTGGCAATGCCACCAATCTGTATTCCGCTTGTTCTACCAGCTACTATGTTACCACCAACTCCAATCTGAACACCCTTCGTCTCTTTATTAACCAGATTTAACGCACCTGTTTGCCAACCCTTTAAGGTTCCGCCTATTGTATTAAGTCCTAATGAAAGTTGAATACCTTTCACATCTTGATTAACATGATTATAAATTCCACCTACTTGAAAACCCTCGAAACTCTTACCTACCCGGTTATAAGCCAAGGCAACCTCGGCCGCACGAACATCGCCGATTACATCATTAAAAAAACCAGCAATCTGCACTCCACGAACATTTCCACCAACCAGGTTAAAAGCTCCGGCAAACTGAAAATATTGGACATTACTCTTGTTGATATTGAAAATAAAACCAATTTCGCCTCCATCTACCCCTGCACTATAAGCGCCAATAACATTAAGCGAAAACTTGTTTACCACCTGACCGCTCAACGAACCATGAGAATTTAAACCTGGAATAAGCGAAAACTGAAAAGGGGCTTTTGAGATAAAACCACCGATATTGATCGACTGGATTTTTTGTTGTGCGGTAACCAAAGCATTACCAAGCCAGGTATTTTCTACATCACCCAAATTTCCGCCGATAAACCTTTCGCCTGAATTTTCTTTTCTATTGGTAATGTTCACTTCAGCCAAAAAATGGGTAACGGTAGACTTATAATTTTCTTTACTTACCGTTAGCGATATAGGTTGTGTAATATTTTTTAACCGCATCGAAAAATAACCGTTCCCATCTGATATTTCGGAAACCAAAAGGTTTCGTTCGTAAATACTGGCATCCTGGATTGGTTTATTGGTCTGTTTATCTACCACCTGGCCCGTAATGGTATAAAGTTCAGGATCGCCAACCGATTCGTTAACCAACAAAACCAGTTCGAGCGGTGCATACCTGATAATCACAAAATTACCTGATTGGCGGTATTCGAACCTATGATTTAATATTTTATCCAGTGTTTCGGCAATATTGAGGTTGTTTTCGCGGATGCTGATCAAACTATCAACCGGCAATATATTGCTGTTATAAGAAAACCTGAAGCCACCTTTCTCTTCTATCATCGCCAATACAGCACTCAATTTTTGTCGTTCGATATTGAGAGAAATATTTCTGGACAAATTCGATTGAGCCCGCACCAAGCAACAGAAAATAAAGAGAAAAAGGACAGTAATTTTGAGCGTACGCATTGGTTCTTATTTAAGTTTAATCGTATCCTGCCCGTATTCAACTCGTATTTTAAAAGTTTCAGCTATAACTGTCAGGATTTCTTTAAGCGATTCATCTTTAAAAGTTGTGCTTATAGGGAGTGTTTTTAATTCAGGATTTACAATAACGATATTGGATTTAAATTTTTGATTAAGTACGGCAACTAATTCACTAAGCGGGGTTCCATCACAAAGCAATTCATTCGAATAATAGTAATTGTACAATTTACCCTGATTTTCTCCTTTAGATAAATGCCGCTGATTTTGACTTACTTCTACTTTCTCTCCTGCAGTTAAACGCACACTGTCATTTCGATTGTTCACTTTAACGATTCCACTTTCTACAATTACGACAACAGCTGCCCCATCACTTTTCACATTAAATGCGGTGCCTACAACAGTTACCTGAACATCATTAACACTAATGATAAATGGTTTCGACTTATCGGCGCTGACTTTAAAAAAAGCTTCGCCCCTTAGTTTAACATCGCGGGTTTTATTAAAAAACCCGCCTATAAAAGATATAGAAGATTGTTTATTCAGTATAGCGGTAGATCCGTCAGGCAATACCTGCGTTAAAGTATTTTCGCCACTATTAACATTTATTTTATTGCCGATTAAATTATTGTAGAAAAATAAGCCGGCACTAAAAAATATAAATACCACAGCTACCCAACGTAAAATAAATGTATAGCTGATCGTTTTTTTTTCAGTTTCTAAACGAGCATTTAACCGATCTAAAGCCTGATGTTCGTCAATTTCGGGATCAATCTGCAGCTTGCTTTTCTCCAATATCGTTCTGAAATCTTCTAATTGTTTGAGGTGATTGGGGTTTGATTTTGCCCAGGCTTCAACCTGCTCACTTTCAGGCGCAGTAGCTTCCCCAAGCAAGTATTTTGCAAGCAGATCATCGTTAATATGTGTATAGTTTTTATCCATAAGCTTATTTCAATAAAATAAAAATGAGGATCAGAAAATCTACTACCCTAAGGCGCAAAATCTTTAAAGCCTTCCCCATCTGGTTTTCTACCGTTTTAATAGAAATATTTAGTGCATCGGCAATTTCCTGATATTTCATCTGGTCGAACCTGCTCAACTGAAATACATTTCTGCATTTTTCGGGCAGCTCGTTTATTGCCGAATGGATATTCTTTTCCAGTTCTGTTGCCATGATTTCTGTATTTAAGTTTCCTGTATCGTTTTTCACAGCATCGGCATAATGAACGTTAAAATTCGATCTCACTTTTTGATGTTTGAGGTAGTTTAAACTTTCGTTGTGCACCGAACGATAAAGAAACGGTTTTAAAAATCCATCTGTTTTAAGTTGCGCTCTTTTCGTCCAGATGCGCACAAACACATTCTGAACAATTTCTTCGGCATCATCTTTTTCTTTAATTATGGTAAAAGCATAGGCATGCAGGCTTTTGAAATGCTTTAAAAACACTTCGTCGAAAGCCTGTTTATTACCGCTTTTAATTAATCCAATAAGATTGGTGTCGTTACTTTCCATAAAGCTAAACCTGCAAGGTTTTTAAAACCTTACAGGTTTTAGTTTAAATCTATGTTGTTAAAATCGATTTCAATTTACGCCTAATTATAATTTCTTTTAAAAAGCCGGGGATAATTTTATCCAACATCACCAAAAAACGATTTGCAAAACCAGGTATAATTTCTTTCTTGCCTTTAAGCATACCATCCATGGCTGCTTTGGCAACATAATCGGCCTCTAAGATAGTAGCCTTGGCGAAACCTTTTAACTCATTATTCATCACTAACAGCTCGGGTTTCGTATTAATGCCACCAGGACTAAGTAAACTAATATGCACATTTGTACCGCTCAATTCGAGCTGCAAACAACGGGTAAAATAACCGATAAAAGATTTGGTTGCCCCATAAACCTGTTTTTTTGGAACGATAAAATGTCCGCCCAAACTGCCAACATTTAAAATATAGCTTGCCTCACTTTTATCGATATGGTTTAAAAATAACCGCGTAAGCAAAACCGTATTGGTAATGTTGAGGTCGATCTGTGTTCTGTAAAAATCGACATTTTTATCTTCAAACCAACTCCAGTTCCCTAAACCAGCATTATTGATCAAAACATTTACCTCGATCTTATTCGCCATTAATTTTTCGAAAATTTCGCTGGCGGAGGTATTTTTGGTCAAATCCATTTCGATGCAGAACACCTTACTGTTAAAGTTTACACGCAGGTAGTTTGCTAAATGTTCTAGTCCACTATTTGGTAGCGAAACCAATACCAAACCTAAACCACGTTTGGCCGATTCGATAGCGAAAGATTTCCCCAGGCCCTCGCTTGCACCTGTAATCAATACTGTTAATTGTTTCATTTTTATGTTTTTTATATACCGTCTCCGTATGTCGCAAAGTGATTCCTTTGGAATAACGGGGACGCAGGCTGTCGATTTTATCTACTTTTGAATCCCGCTACCCACATTACAAATGTGGTTCCCGATCATCCTCGTTGCAAACGAGGACGATAATTTTAACCTAATTAGATTTAAAGTGATTAATAGTTTTGCCTAAACCTATTGCAAAAGGCGTTATCCGATAATTTAGTTCGGCAATGGCTTTATTGCTCGAATATTGCTGATTACATTTCAACCTGTCAGCAAACTCTGGCAGAAAAAATGGGGTGAGGTTAAAAAGCTTCGATTTTAAAGCCTCCAGCAAACTGTAAGCCTTAATAATGCCTACCGGGATTTTATATAAACTTCTTTTTTTACCTGTGATCTGCCTTAATGTACCGAAAAAACTATTAAAAGAAACATCAACACCGCCCAAAATATACCGTTCGCCATTCCTGCCATTCTGCATGGCCGCAATATGCCCATCTACCACATCATCTACAAAAGCATAGTTGGCAATTGTTTTTCCATCGCCAGGAATAAAATGCCATGTACCTTTTATATAACCTGTAACCATTTTACTCACCGTATTACTATCCGTAATTGGTCCATCGCCATATACTCTTGATGGGTTTACTATTACCACTTCCAATCCCTTTTTTACAAATTCTTTCACCTCTAATTCAGCGAGGTATTTTGTGCGCTCATAGCTGATCGGGAAGCCGACTGCCCTTGGGTCGTTTTCTGAAACTGGCAGGTTTAGTGTTGGTCCCCACACCCCGCAAGTTGAGGTATGCACAACTTTTTCTACACCCAATTTTAATGCACAGCTGAGCACATTTCTAGTCCCGATTACATTCACATCGTAAAAATCCTGCTCATACCGGCACCACATTTTGGCCATGGCTGCAGTATGGTAAACCTGATAACAATCTTTCATTGCGTTTTCCAAACTTTCAGGTTCCAAAACATCGCCTTTTACAAACTGGATATTTCGGTGCTGAATAAGAAAGGGATGGTTAACATTTCTGCAAAGTGCTACTACATCATAGCCCATCTCTGCAAGGGTAAAACTTAACTTCCGGCCGATAAAGCCTGATGCACCCGTAACCAAAACCCTCAGGTATTTATTTGCTACTGTTTCCATATTAAACCCTCTCCATTCTAATGGTGTACAAGGAGTGATTTACAACTACCAGTTTACATATTCCGTTTTCGAAATGGTAGTCGTTATAATTCCCATCGGGAAGATTGATCCGGTACTGATGTGCCCCGTTTTTCTGAATGGGAATAAAACACTGAAAGTTGTCTGAGTAAATTTCGGGAATATTAACAGGCTCTTTGGTATACAAGAGCATCATATTATAACTGATGGGCTGATTTATTGTACTGATTTTATCGCCTGTTTTAAGCTGATAAACATTATTTACCCAACTTGTTTTCTTAGCCTCTTTTGCATTGCCATTCACTACCCGATTTACATTTGAGTTAAGGAGCCTGCCATTTTTAAAATGTGCTACATCTTCCGTTTCTACATCAATTTTGAAAACAAAACGGGTTTGTACTTTCGATGTTATTTTTAGATAAACATTATCGCCATCGTCTTTCTGCTGGAAATACATCTGACCGATTACTTCGCCATTACGCTTGATGTTAAATTTACTTTGCTGTGCAAAAGCTGATGAAAATGAACAGATAAGAAAGAGCAGCGAAGCAACACTTTTTGGATGGACTGGGTTTTTGGAAGAAAATGTTTTATAGGTTTTTGGAGCAAAATATTTCTTGCAGAGCCAAATAATTAATGCAGGAATCATAGTTATCTCTATTTGTTATTTAGAGCTAATACAACTCACAAGAAATTTACCCCTATGTGGATTTTATTTTTTTCATGGCCTTGGGTTTAAACCCAAAGGCTATGAGGGTAAGGTTTATTCGGATGCAGGCTTTTGATCCTCTTCATCTACCGGAACTTCGACCGTTGGATCGGTAATGATTTCGGCATTACCATCATTATCCTTTTTGGCAAATAAAATGGGATATAACAGCCACAGCGCACCAATAATAACCAGCACGCCTGCCAGCATCTGTAAATAGATACTTCCTTTTACCTCATTTGCATCCAAAATTTTATAGGCGATAAAAGAAAGTACGCCAGCTATGAGGATGAAAACGGCTTTTTGCAATTTTAAGAGCTTAATCATGGGTTCTTTCTTTTTAGTGTTACAATATGGATTAAAACAAAAATAAGCCCGATTAGTTCGAGCAAGCCGCAGAAATAAAAAGCATAAAGTACGAAATCCCGGTCTGAAGGGTTTATTACCGCAACAATTGGCAAGGCAATTACGGCAACAATCATCAATGTAAGCCCGATATTAAATAATTTCACATTAAAAGTATTTACATCAAAACTACCAAAATTCAGTCAATTCTGTTAACTTTGCAACCTTTAATTTTTTGAGGTACTTGATTGATGTATAGCGAATTTAAACAATTGGAACTTGCCAAAATAGGGCAAGAAATACTGGATTTTTGGAAAAAGGAAAATATCTTTGAAAAAAGTATTTCTTCCCGTCCTAAATCTAATCCGTTTACTTTTTACGAAGGGCCACCGTCTGCTAATGGCATGCCGGGGATTCACCACGTAATGGCGCGTGCAATTAAGGATATTTTTTGCCGCTATAAAACAATTAAGGGTTATCAGGTTAAGAGAAAAGCCGGTTGGGATACACATGGCCTACCTGTTGAGCTTGGAACTGAAAAGGAATTAGGGATTACCAAAGAGGATATTGGTAAAACTATTTCTATTGAAGACTATAACGAAGCCTGTAAAAAAACAGTAATGCGCTACACTGATGTGTGGAACGACCTGACTGAAAAAATGGGCTATTGGGTAGATATGGATGATCCATACATTACCTATAAGTCGAAATACATGGAATCGGTGTGGTGGCTTTTGAAGCAGATTTACGATAAAGGATTAATCTATAAAGGTTATACTATCCAGCCTTATTCTCCAAAAGCCGGAACAGGATTGAGTTCGCATGAGGTAAATCAGCCTGGAGCTTACCGGGATGTTACAGACACAACGATTGTTGCTCAATTTAAGGCAATAGCGAATACGTTACCTCCGTTTTTACAAACATTTGGAGACATTTACCTGATGGCGTGGACTACTACTCCATGGACTTTACCATCAAACACTGCTTTAACGGTTGGACCAAAAATCGAATATGTTTTAGTCAAAACGTTCAACCAGTATACATTTTTGCCAACGAATGTAATTTTGGCAAAAAACCTGGTTGGCAAACAGTTTAGTAAAATTTTCTTTGAAAGCAATGAAGTTGAAGATTTTACAAATTTTAAAGCTGGCGATAAAAAAATCCCCTATCAAATACTTGCCGAATGCAAAGGGAGTGAATTGGTTGGAATTAGATATGAACAATTATTAACTTACGCACTGCCATACCAAAATCCTGAAAATGCATTTAGAGTAATTTCTGGAGATTTTGTAACTACTGAGGATGGTACCGGTATTGTTCATACTGCCCCTACTTTTGGCGCGGATGATGCTAAAGTAGCTAAAGAAGCCATTCCGGAAGTACCACCAATGTTGGTATTAGATGAGAATGACACCCCAGTTCCATTAGTAGATTTACAGGGTAAATTTACCCAACATGTTGGCCCTTTTGCAGGCAAATATGTAAAGAATGAATATTACAATGCTGGCGAAGCACCTGAAAAATCGGTTGATGTAGAAATTGCTATTTTATTAAAAGAAGAAAATAAAGCTTTTAAGGTAGAAAAATATGTTCACAGTTACCCACACAGCTGGAGAACTGATGAACCACTTTTATATTATCCTTTAGATTCGTGGTTTATTAAAGTTACAGATGTTAAAGACAGAATGTTCGACCTTAATGAAACCATTAACTGGAAACCAAAATCGACTGGCGAGGGTCGTTTTGGAAACTGGCTAAAAAACGCTAACGATTGGAATTTATCACGTTCGAGATACTGGGGAATTCCTTTGCCAATCTGGAGAACTGAAGATAAAAAAGAAGAAGTATTAATTGGCTCTGTTGAGGAACTTTATAATGCCATTGAAAAATCTATAACAGCTGGTTTCCAGAAAGAAAATCCTTTTAAGGGGTTCGAAATCGGAAACATGTCTGAAGAGAACTATGATTTAATCGATCTACATAAAAACGTGGTCGACAAAATTATTTTAGTATCTCCATCGGGCAAACCAATGAGCCGCGAAAGTGATTTAATTGATGTTTGGTTTGATTCTGGTGCTATGCCTTATGCGCAGTGGCACTACCCTTTTGAGAATAAAGAAACAATTGATGGAAATGAAGATTTCCCTGCAGATTTTATTGCCGAAGGCGTAGACCAAACGCGTGGCTGGTTTTATACCCTACATGCGATCTCTACATTGGTTTTTGATAAAGTAGCGTACAAAAATGTAGTTTCGAATGGGCTGGTACTAGACAAAAATGGACAAAAAATGTCTAAACGTTTAGGGAATGCTGCTGATCCATTCCAAACCATTAATGAGTATGGTGCTGATGCTACGCGTTGGTACATGATTTCTAATGCAAATCCTTGGGATAACCTAAAATTTGACATTGATGGAATTGCTGAAGTGCGCCGTAAATTCTTCGGTACGCTTTACAATACCTATGCTTTCTTTGCCCTGTATGCCAATATCGATAAATTCGAGATCGACAAAAACAACCTGAGCAAAGTTGAAGACAGAACGGAATTAGACCGTTGGATTTTATCGTTGTTGCAAACCTTAATTAACGAAGTTGATGAAAGTTACAACACTTACGAACCAACAAAAGCTACCCGCGCTATTCAGGCTTTTGTTGATGAACATTTGAGTAACTGGTACATCAGGTTAAGTCGTCGCCGTTTCTGGAAAGGCGAAATGACCGATGATAAACGTGCAGCTTACGAAACATTATATACTTGTTTAGAAACCTTAGCACAGTTGATGAGCCCTGTTGCACCTTTCTTTGCCGATTGGTTATACAGAAACTTAACCGTTACCGATGCACATGCGGAACAATCTGTCCACTTAACTTTATGGAAAGAGGCTGATCAAAGTTTGATTGATACCGATTTGAACGAGCGTATGGTTTATGCCCAGGATATTTCATCGATGATTTTATCGCTGCGTAAAAAATCGGGCATCAATGTTCGTCAACCACTTGAGAAAATCTTAATTCCATCTTTAAGTGGCGATTTCGAACAAAAAATATCAAAGGTTGCGGATTATATCCTTTCTGAAACGAATGTAAAACATATCGAGTTCATTACCGATACACATGGTATCGTTAAGAAAAAACTGAAACCAAACTTTAAATCGTTGGGTAAAAAAGTTGGAAAAGATATGAGCCTGGTTAAAGAGGCTTTAGAAAATTCAAATCAGGATGATATCCAACGTCTAGAAAATGATGGCTTCATAATCGTAGTTGGCAATAACGGCGAAGAATTTACCATCAATTTAAATGATGATGTAGAAGTTTTTGCGGAAGATATTCCGGGATGGCAGGTAACCAACCTGGGCAGTTTAACTGTTGCTTTGGATGTTACCATCTCGGAAGAGCTGAAACAAGAAGGTATTTCGCGCGAATTGGTTAACCGTATCCAGAACTTGCGAAAAGAATTAAACTTTGAAGTAACAGATAGGATTAAAGTTTCGTTACAAAATGATAACTTGGTAGCCAGCGCAGTTGCCAAAAACAAGGATTACATTTGCGCGGAAATATTGGCCGATGAATTTGAATTAACAGATACTGTAAATAATGCAAACAAAATCGTTATCGACGATGTTGAGTTAAGCATTTCAGTAACTAAAATATAAATCCATATATTAGAAAATTAGAAAAAGGACATGGAAAACAGCAACAAAACACGCTACTCAGACAGTGAATTACAAGAATTTAAAGAATTAATTCAAGATAAATTACGCATGGCGAAAGAGGAACTTAACTCTTTAACCACTTCTTTGAGTAATCCAAACGCAAACGGAACAGAAGATACTTCAGGTGCGTACAAAACATTAGAAGACGGTTCTGCAACAATGGAAAAAGAGCAGATCAATCAATTGGCTGCACGTCAGAAAAAATTTATAGACAACCTGGAGAATGCATTGGTGCGTATCGAGAACAAAACTTATGGTATTTGCCGCGAAACCGGAAAATTAATCCAAAAAGAACGTTTACGCGCTGTTCCTCATGCAACTTTAAGCATGGAAGCTAAATTAAAGCAGAGTTAATGAAGGGCTATACAAAACCTTTAATTGTTATCTTTTTAGTTTTACTGGCCGATCAGCTGGTGAAAACCTGGGTTAAAACGCACATGTACCTTGGTCAGGAGTTCCATATTATTGGCAAATGGTGTATTATCCATTTTACCGAAAATAATGGAATGGCCTTTGGGATGGAGTTTGGTGGTGAATTTGGCAAATTAGCCTTATCACTTTTCCGTATTGCAGCTGTTGCAGGAATTGGTTATGGCTTACATTACCTAATTAAGCATAAATATCACCGCGGTTTAATTCTAAATGTTGCACTGATTTTTTCTGGCGCACTAGGAAACATTATTGATTCTGTATTTTACGGAAAGATTTATGGTTACGAAAACTGGTTTCACGGTCGTGTAGTAGACATGTTCTACTTCCCGATTGCAGAAGGCCACTTCCCTAGCTGGATACCAATTTGGGGAGGCGAAGAGTTTGTTTTCTTCAGGCCTGTTTTTAACCTTGCTGACGCTGCCATTTCAGTAGGCGTGATACTGATCCTCATCTTCCAGAAAAACTACTTTAAAGAAGATGTAAAAGACGATGTGAGTATCAACAGTGAGATTGTAGAAGATTAAATTTTGCGTCTCGTCATGCTGAACTTGATTCAGCATCTTAAACGTTTGAAATATACAAGCCCATTTCTTAATTGAAATGGGCTTTTTTATAGAATCTTCATTGCTGAGGAGGCTTTTTCAGCCGACGAAGCAATCTTTATTGTAGGACTCACAAATACCAACAGCAATAAGGTTTTGGAAAGCAGGTACAGAAGCAGATATTTAAATTAGTTCCCGCTATCCTTTCTGCCAATACAGCTTGTGCTTTAACTCCCTTTCATCAGAAAAATTAAGGCCGATAGCTATCGAATGACAGATTTATAAAATCGGTCGTCATCTCGACCGTAGCAACGCGGAGTGGAGAGATCTTTGGGCCATATTAAAAGATCTCTCCACTGCGGTCGAGATGACGATTTATCTTAACCTGTCACCAACTCCTTTGTTTTTTTCTAAAACTGATCGCTCAGGATGACAACCATCACTACAGTATTCCAATTTTTTAAAATATATTTGGTATACAAAAACCAAATATATCATGAAACTTTACTACGCCCTTTTATTATTAGTTATTATTAGCAGTTCTGCATTTGCCCAAAAAAGCCTTTTTAACGGGAAAAATCTAAACGGTTGGCATGTAGATGTACCTGCCATGGACAAAAAGCCTGATACCATTAATCCGTTTATTGTACGCAATGGTATGTTGGTAAGTTTAGGTACACCAGGTGGACATTTAATAACCGATAAAATTTATAAAAATTACCAGTTAACGGTACAATACCGCTTTGCTGGCAAACCAGGTAATTGTGGTGTTTTAGTTCATGCATCAACACCTAGGGCACTGTATGGTATGTTTCCAAAATCACTGGAAGTGCAGATGCAACATAAAGATGCTGGCGATTTCTGGTGTATCGAAGAAGACATTACAGTGCCTGATATGGTTACCAGACGTGGGCCTCAAGAAAACTGGGGTGTAAATGGGAATAAACTCCGTCGAATTAAAAACCTAACAGACGACAGTGAAAAACCTCTTGGCGAATGGAATACCATGGTTATTCAATGTTTGAATAACGAAGTTAAAGTTTGGGTAAATGGTACACTGGTAAACTATGGTACAAATTGCACAGCGAGTAGCGGGCAGATTGCTTTACAAGCAGAAGGTAGTGAAGTAGAATTTAAACAATTGGATTTAAAACCAATTAAAGTGTTGTCTAAATAAGAAAAACGCTTTACTCAATCCTTAAACAATAAACAGATCAGATATCCTACAAAATAAGCGAGCAGGTCGTAAATACTAAAAGAAGTGCCCAATACAGTACTCATTAATTTGTTGTTTTCCCAACCAAACCAGGTAACATAATTTGCCTTTTGGAGGAACTCGATTACGAAAGAAAAAATTAAGACACCTAATGCTAACTGCTTATTTTTGGTTTTAAGGAAAATCCTAAAGAATGCGTAAATCAGGATAATAACCAATACATCTCCGCCAAAAGGCCTGACAAAAGCATCATGAAGGTATTTGCCAATTAAGATTTCTACGATGAGAATCGCGAGAAAAATAAAGAGAAATTTTAAGCTGAACGTTAATTTCATTTTTCAGGCATAAAAAAGAAGTCAAGTTTTTTATAGCACATTGGCCATTAAAACTTGACTTCTTTATCTTGACTTTCTATAAATATTTAAGTCCCCTTTAGGTGATTTAGGGGTTAGATACCCAATAATAATCTAGCCGGATCTTCTAACAATTGTTTCACACGAACCAAGAAACCAACCGACTCACGCCCATCGATAATTCTGTGATCGTAAGATAAAGCAACGTACATCATCGGGCGGATTACCACCTCACCTTTTTCAGCTACCGGACGCTCAACAATGTTGTGCATACCTAAAATAGCCGATTGTGGTGCATTAATAATTGGAGTCGACATCATTGAACCAAATACACCACCGTTAGTGATGGTGAATGTTCCGCCAGTCATTTCTTCGATAGTTAATTTGCTATCACGTGCTTTTAAAGCCAATTCTAACACCGATTTTTCAATCTGAGCTAAAGTCATGCTTTCTGCATTACGGATTACCGGAACCACTAAACCTTTTGGAGCTGAAACCGCGATAGAAATATCAGCGAAATCGTTGTAAACCAATTCTTCACCTTCAATACGGCCATTAACTGCAGGGAAATCTTTTAATGCTTCAGTAACGGCTTTTGTGAAAAAGCTCATGAAGCCTAAACCAACACCAAATTTTTCTTTAAACTGATCTTTATATTTTCCGCGTAAATCCATAATCGGCTTCATGTTAACCTCGTTAAAAGTAGTTAACATTGCGGTTTCATTTTTAACAGCAACTAAACGTTTTGCAACTGTTCTACGTAGTGGAGACATTTTCTCACGACGTTCGCCACGGCTACCTGCAGGAACAGCAGCTACAACCGGAGCACTTGCTTTAGGTGCTTCTGCTTTTTTGCCAGCCTCAGCTTTAACAGCATCGTCTTTAGTAATACGACCGTCAACACCAGTACCTTTTACAGCAGCAGCATCAATTCCTTTTTCCGCAAGAATTTTACCGGCAGCAGGAGAAGGAGTTCCTGTAGCATAGCTTTCGCCTGATTTTTCGACAACTGGAGCCGCAGTTTTATCTTCAGCAACAACAGCCTTTTCTTCAGCCTTTGGCGCATCAGCTTTCGCCAGAGCTGCACCACCATCTTCAATTTTACAAACTACTGCGCCAATGGCTAATGTATCGCCTTCAGCTGCTATGGTTTTTAAAGTTCCAGCTTGTTCTGCAGTTAATTCGAATGTTGCTTTATCCGATTCTAATTCGGCAATAACTTCATCCATTTCAACAACATCGCCATCGTTTTTTATCCAACGTGATAAAACAACTTCGGTTATCGACTCACCAACAGGTGGAACTTTTATCTCTAAACTCATTTTTGTAATGTTATGTTTTCTATTGTTAAAGGTTCAATGTGGTAAAGTTGAAATGTCCAGGCTGCTTAACCTTATACCTCAAACCTTACGCCTTAAACCTCATTTAATCTATCTGAACTAATTTTTTTGTTGCTTTTTTGGCGATATCCTTTACATCATCCGTCACCGAAATCTCTAACGCTTTTGCTAAAATATAAGCCTGTTGATTAGCATGTTGTTTTGCAAAACCTGTTGCAGTACTGCTGCTTTCTCTTCTCGAAATTACATCGATGCCTTTTAATGCTGTTTTGTACAACCTGCGGAACAAATATGGCCATGCGCCCATGTTCTCCGGCTCTTCTTGTACCCAGAAAACTTCTTTAGCATTTTTATATTTTTTCTGGATGGCTTCCATCTGATCAACAGGAGTTGGATATAATTGCTCTACACGAACCAGCGCTACATGTTTCAATTTATCAGCCTGTTGTTTTTCCAATAACTCGTAGTAAATTTTACCGCTACAGAAAACAATACGTGTTACATCTGCAACTTTAACATTTACATCATCAATTACTTCTTTAAAACCACCTTCGGTAAATTCTTCTAATTTAGAAACACAAGCAGGGTGGCGCAATAAACTTTTAGGTGTAAATACCACCAAAGGTTTACGGAAATCGCGTTTAAACTGACGGCGTAAAACGTGGAAGAAGTTAGCCGGAGTAGTACAGTTTGTTACCTGCATGTTATAGTCGGCACAAAGCTCCATAAAACGCTCTATACGTGCTGATGAATGCTCTGGTCCCTGACCTTCATAACCGTGAGGCAATAACATCACCAAACCGTTTTCGCGTTGCCATTTAGTTTCGGCACTTGCAATGTACTGATCGACAACAATTTGTGCCCCGTTAAAGAAATCGCCAAATTGTGCTTCCCAAATGGTTAAAGCATTCGGGTTTGCCATTGCATAACCATATTCGAAACCTAAAACACCGTATTCTGATAAGTGTGAGTTGTAAATATCAAATGGTGCCTGTTGATCTGAAATGTTAGCCAATGGTACATATTCTTCCTCACTATCTTCAAGCGTTAATACCGCATGACGGTGAGAGAATGTTCCTCTTTCTACATCCTGGCCGCTTAAACGAACACGTTTACCTTCTGACAACAAAGTACCATAAGCCAGCTGCTCGCCCATTGCCCAATCGAAAACATTGGTTTCGTTAACCATTTTGCCACGTTCGGCAAATAGTTTTTCGATTTTCTTGAAGAACTTTTTATTAGATGGCAAAGCAGTAATACGCTTACCAATTTCCAATAAAGTAGATTTTTTAACCGCAGTAACAGGAGAAGATTCGAAATCTTTAGGTGTAGCCATACGCAAATCTGCCCATGCGCCACCAAATTTAACTTCGGCATTACCTGCAACAAATTCTTTAGCTTCGTTTAAGCGTTCCTGCAAAATGCCACGGAAATCTTTTTCCATTTCTTTTGCCAAACCAGCCTCTAACTTACCCTCTTTGGTTAACTGATCAATATAAATTTCCCTTGGATTAGGGTGTTTTTCGATCGTTTTGTATAATAATGGCTGCGTGAATTTAGGCTCATCAGACTCGTTGTGGCCGAAACGACGGTAGCAAAGGATATCAATAAAAACATCGTTTTTATATTTCTGACGATATTCCATTGCCAGGTTGATTGCATAAACCAAAGCCTCAGGATCATCACCATTTACGTGAAAAACCGGAGATAAAGTTACTTTAGCAATATCGGTACAATAAGTACTGGTACGGGCATCTTTATAATTGGTGGTAAAACCAATCTGGTTATTAATTACCAGGTGAATGGTTCCACCTGTTTTGTAACCTTCAAGGCCTGCCATCTGAATTACTTCGTAAACAATCCCCTGGCCCGCAACTGATGCATCACCATGAATCAAAATTGGTGCTAAACGGCTGTTATCACCACCATATTTGAAATCGATTTTCGAGCGGCTCATTCCTTCTACCACACCATCAACGGTTTCTAAGTGCGATGGGTTAGGACATAAACTTAAGTGAACACTTTTACCCGAAACGGTAGCTACATCCGTAGAGTAACCTAAGTGGTATTTTACGTCACCGCCAAATGGCGTATCTGGATTGTAGCTTTTACCTTCAAACTCAGCAAAAATATCTTTATATGTTTTTTGCATGATATTGGCCAACACGTTTAAACGACCGCGGTGGGCCATACCAATTACAAATTCTTCAATACCTAATTCAGCACCTTTTTCGATTACTGAATCTAAAGCAGGGATTAAAGCTTCTGCACCTTCTAACGAGAAACGTTTTTGGCCCAAAAATTTTGTACCCAAGAAATTTTCGAAACTTACCGCTTCGTTTAATTTCCGGAGAATGCGTTTTTTCTCATCGATTGAGAAATTAGGGGTATTACGTGCACTTTCCATTTTTTGCTGAATCCAGTTCAACACTTCAGGTGTACGTAAAAACTTAAATTCGGCTCCGATAGAACCTGCGTATGTTTGTTTTAAAAAGGCTACAATGTCTTTCAATTTTGCCGCACCAATACCAATCTCAACACCCGAGTTGAATACGGTTTCTAAATCAGCATCCGATAATCCAAAATTTGCAAGATCTAATGTTGGTAAATGTTTACGCCTTTCGCGAACTGGATTGGTGTGCGTAAATAAGTGACCGCGGCTACGATAGCCATCAATCAGATTTAAAACATTAACCTCTTTTAAAAATTGTTCAGGAGTTTCTGCTGTTACTGCAGGCGCTTCCGATCCTCTTCCAAAATCGAAACCTTCAAAAAATTTCTGCCAACCAAATTCAACAGACTCAGGATCTTGTTGATAGGATTGATATAAAGACTCTATATATTCGGCGTTTGCGCCATTAAGATAAGATAATTTATCCATTATTAACTATTTACTATAAGCATTACAAAATTAGAATTTTACCTTATATAAATGGCAAAAATCTCGATTAAAATGAGAATTATTGAATGAGAAAATTATTGAATGAGCGAATGACAAAAATACCACCTGTATTAATCGATAAAATTTCAATTCCATCATTCAATACCCAAATCATTCAGTCGTTACAACTATGATGCCCAAGTTAAGGAGTAATTGCCTTTTGGGTCGAGGTTTTTGATATTTTTATCAAGATCGAAAACACTTTTTGATTTCTGATCGTTACCTACACCTGCTACATTTGCCCAGTTCCCCCAGTTGCTTGCAGGGTTATAATCAATCAGCTTTTCTTCAAAATAGGCTGCGCCAAAAATCCAGCTTACTTCTAAATTATTGATCAGATATAAGGCAGCGGTTTGTCTGGCGATATTCGAGATAAAACCGGTTTGATTTAACTCCGTCATCACCGCATCTACCACGGCAAAACCTGTTTGTGCATTCTTCCATTTACTAAAATTGTCTTGCTCATTCACAATATCAACCAACCCCTGACTGCCAAATCCATCTGGACTAAAAAAAGTATTGCCATATTTTTTGAACATGAAACGGAAATAATCTCTCCAAAGCAAGCCTAATAAAATATGGTTGAACATGGCTTTTGTATTGGGCACACCTTCCATCTTTTTAATTTCCCAGTATACTTTTCGTGGTGATAAACTACCCATGGCCAGCCATGCCGATAGTTTTGAAGCCAGAATTAAATTCTTGGTTGTTGCAGCTTGCTGCATAGCCACAATCACTTTTTGAAGATGCGCCAAACCCTCAGCCTCGCCACCAACAAATTCAAAATCAGAACGTTGGTCTTTTTGCTGTGGCAACAGATTAAGCTCTTCTAATGAAGATAATGTTCCCCAGTCAATCACTTCGGCTACATTGATCCTATCGGGTGCCAAAAAACAGGGCTTGATAATCGAATCGCGTTCAATTTTCTTTTTAAACTGGTTAAAAGCGTCGGGAATATCTTTAATGGGAAAAGGCAAATCTTCCTTATTATACAAGGTATGGCCGATAAAATGTTTGAGGTTGATGCGTAATTTCCAAAGTGCATTTTCTACCAAAGTTGAAACATGCGTTTCTTCGCGTGCCACTTCACGGTGATGGTAAACTTCAGTAATCTCATATTCCTGAACGAGTTGAGGAATAATATCTTCAGGGTTGCCTTCGGCGATAAGCAAGTTACCACCAATCTGTTTTAAAGAATTGCGTAATCCTAAAACACTTTCTAAAATAAATTGCGCTCTAATATTACCTGTTTTTAACGTACCGTATTTTGTTTCGCCAAAAGAACGGCGATCTAGAATGTAAACAGGCAAAATCGAATCAGACTTAGCAATCGCCTCGACCAGCATTTCATTGTCATGCAAGCGAAGATCATTTCTAAACCAGACTAAAATTTTTTTGGACATCTTTTATCGAAAAGGGTGTAAGAACGCGTTTACAAATTTATCTTATTTTTCCTCTTCATCAAACCCCTAAATAATTCTTTACAAATAGGTAACAAAAGAATTAAAACTGAATTAATATCGTTTTAAATGAAGCCATAAAAACCCTTTTGTATCTTTAGTGTTTTAAAAATATGGCAAAAAAGATTCTGATTACCGGAGCGACAGGACTTGTGGGTACTGAGCTGAAAAAACATTTGCTAAGTAAAGGTTACGGGGTGAATACACTTTCGCGAAAGAAAAACAATGATCCGAATAATTTTGTGTGGGATGTTTACAAAGGAACTATTGATGCTGGTTGTTTGAATGGTGTAGATGCTATTATTCATTTAGCAGGAGAGCCAGTTGCCGATAAAAAATGGACTGATGAACGGAAAAAACAGATCATCGATAGCCGTGTAAAATCAACAGAATTACTCTTTAAAACCATTAAATCTAAACCCGACAACCAGCTAAAATCGTTTATTTCTGCTTCGGCAGTTGGTTTTTATGGCGATTGTGGTGATGAAATTTTAACCGAAGAAAGTCCAAACGGTTACGGGTTTTTAGCTGAATGCTGTAAACTTTGGGAAGATGCGGTAGACCAAGGCAAAAAGCTAAGCCTCCGGATTGTAAAACTCCGTACCGGAATCGTTTTAAGTAATCATGGCGGCGCCTTACCACAACTCGATAAACCAATTAAGTTGTTTGCCGGAGCAGCTTTAGGTACAGGTAAACAATGGACTCCCTGGCTGCATATTGATGATATGGTAGAAATGTACATCGAAGCCATCGAAAACCTTAAAATGGAGAATTGTTATAATGCCTGTGCTCCTTTTCCAGTCACGAATAAAGCGCTAACCAAAGCCCTTGCCAAACAGCTGCATCGTCCTGTTTGGCCGATCAAGGTTCCGAAAAAGGCATTAGAATTGTTATTGGGCGAGCGTGTTGAAGCTGTTTTAATGAGCAATAATACCTCGGCACAAAAAATTCTGGATGCAGGATTCAAATTTAAATTCACCCATTTGGAGGATGCTTTGAAGGATCTGTACAAATAGGTTTAACCGATTAACTGACCCGTCACCCTGAACCGAGCCTTAGCGAGCTCACCGAAGGTAATTTATTTCAGGGTCTTTCCAGGATAGATGCTGAAACAAGTTCAGCATGACGTAATTAATTAATTTCTAATTCCCATCAATGACTTCAATATCAATCATTTGGTTTCGCCGCGATTTACGTTTAGCAGATAATGCTGCTTTATATCACGCTTTAAAAAGCGATTATCCTGTGTTGCCACTTTTTATTTTCGACAAAAATATACTGGATAAACTACCAAAGGATGATCCCCGCGTAACTTTTATTTACCAAACCATTGAGGATTTAAAAAAAGAACTTCAGCTACATGGGTCAGATTTATTGGTAAAATATGGCAAGCCTGAAAAAATATGGTCAGAGATTTTAAAAGAATATGATGTTAAGGGTGTATATGCCAATCACGACTACGAACCTTATGCCCGCGAACGTGATGATAACATGGCCGAATTTTTAACCAGCGAAAAAATAGCCTTCAAAACGTATAAGGATCAGGTTATTTTTGAAAAAAATGAAATTTTAAAAGCTGATAAGACACCTTACACTGTTTTTACACCTTTCTACAAACAATGGCATGCCAAACTAAATGATTTTTATGTTAAGGCTTATCCGACTAAAAAATATCTTAAAAATTTATTGCAAATCAAACATCTACCCTACCCAGGCTTGAATGAAATGAGCTTTAAAAAGAGCAAGCTGGATTTTCCGAAAATCAGTTATAAAAACAAACTCGATGATTACGCAAAAGAACGCGATTTCCCTGCTTTAGACGGCACCACACATATCGGACTGCATTTGCGTTTTGGAACATTGAGCATTCGGAAAGCTGTAAAAGATGCATTGGAAGCGAAATCGACTGTCTGGCTTTCTGAATTGGCCTGGCGGGAATTTTACATGACCATCCTTTGGCATTTCCCCTACTCAGCTTTCGATTCTTTTAAAAAACAATACGATAAAATTAAATGGCGCAACAACGAAGATGAGTTTAAAGCCTGGTGCGAAGGCAATACTGGTTACCCTATTGTAGATGCCGGCATGAGGCAGCTCAATGAAACTGGCTGGATGCACAACCGCGTACGCATGATTGTGGGCAGTTTTTTAACCAAACATTTACTCATCGATTGGCGCTGGGGAGAAGCTTATTTTGCAGAAAAGTTATTGGATTACGAAATGGCAAGCAATGTGGGCGGCTGGCAATGGGCAGCCGGATCAGGAAATGATGCCGCACCGTACTTTAGGGTTTTTAATCCCGAGCTTCAAACCAAAAAATTCGACCCTAAGTTCGAATATATTAAAAAGTGGGTGCCGGAATTTGGGACAAAAAAATATGCCCAACCAATAGTTGAGCATACCTTTGCGAGGGAAAGAGTTTTAAAAGTTTTTAAAGAGGCTTTATCTAATTTGTAACCTTTACAATTTCTATATCAAAATCTAAAGGCTGAAGCCCATTACCCAAGTCTGTGGGAATGATTAAACGTAGTTTACCTCCAGATGTTACTTTTCCTGGCAATATTAATTGCCAGCCTTTGTATAAATTACTTAAAACATCGGTAAAAGTTCCATCGGTACTCGTTTGCAAAACTGTTCCATCTAAATAGCGAACCGTGTAGTTAGCAACTATTGTAGAGTTCACATTAATTACATCAGTTCCTGTTCCAGCGGTGGTAATACTATAGCGTGCTCTAGAAGGATCTTTAATCAGTGTTAAATTATTGTTGGTAATAAATTTATTGATCTCAAATTCGTCTATTTCGTGTCTTTTCGCTCCAGCATATATCCCTAAATCAACAAGGATATTTTCATTTGATCCAATATTTAAAAAACTTACGCCGTTCCTGCCAAAAGCCATGCTAGAAGGCATAATTAATGTTGCTTTGCCTCCTCTTTTTAATTTGGTTAACACTTCTCTAATTGGTGTAAATACATATGATACACTATTGATCGTAAATCGGTCTGTATAACCCAAAAAGGTACCTGGAATCATTAAATCAGATGTTTGATTTAGCACCTGCCCAGATAAGGTTTTAAAAGTATAAGAATAATAAACCGAATCTTGGTTTTTAATAACATCACCAGTACCAGGTGTAGTAACTTTATAATAGTAGCCTTTTGTATCCTTATCAAAGCTAAGATTATTCTTTTTAAGATAAGCCTGGATAGCGGCATCATCTACACTTTCAATAGACTCATATTCTTTTTTACATGAGCTGAAGATTGTAGTAGCCAGTAAAAGTGCGAATAGGCTAAGTTTAGTAAATTTGTTCATTTATTATTGTACGTCTGTAAGTGTTATAGTAAAATCGAGTATTGAATTTGCTGGAACCAGAGATGATGGAGATCGCGTTCCATAAGCGTAATATGAAGGTATAATTAATCTGATCTTACCACCTTTTTGTATTTTCTGAATTCCGATCTGCCAGCCTACGATCACATTTCCCAATATAAATGATATAGGAGTACCATTAGTGGTATCGAAAACAGTACCGTTTAACAGTTTACCTTCATAATTGGAGGTAATTTTAGTAGAAGCTTGATAAGTTACACTTCCTGCCCCAGGCTCTAATATCTGATAAAATATACCACTGGCATCTTTCGTAGCCTGGATATTATTCGTCTTAACAAAAGCACTTATTGCAGCAGTATCGGCCTTAAATTGTGGAGTAGGATCGTAATCATCTACTGGTTCATTTTTCTTACAGGCTGCCAAGCACCCTATAAGGCAGATCATGAGTATAAAATATTTAAACTTAACCATCATCCGCAAAAATAAGCTTTTAATACGGATGCTACAATTTTTAACCTATTTTAACAAATATGCTACTGCAAAACGTAGCTGATTAATAGCCTTCATTACTGTACATTCGAAAGTTGTATGGTAAAATCTAATACCGAATTACCTGGAATAGGACCTACCGAGTCATTTCCATAACCCAAACCCGGTGGCACGATCAACCTGATTTCTCCACCTTTTTGGATTTTGGGAATACCGATTCTCCAACCTGATATTAGTTCGGCAAGATTAAAGGTCTGCTCTTTGCCATCGCCATTATCAAATACAGTTCCATCTAATAACCTACCTTCATATTTAATGGTTATTTTGGTGTTATTTGGATAAGTAAAAGAACCTGTACCCGGTTTAATGATCTGATAATATAAGCCAGAATCGTCTCTAACTGCATTAATATTATTTTGCTTGATGAAATCGGCAATCTGTTTTTCAGGGTCCTCATCTTTTTTACAAGATGAAACTGCAACTACACATAAAAAGAGTATGGTAAGGGATCTAAATTTAATCATGCGCGAAAATAGGATTTTAATAGCACAACCCTAAAAACTAAGCTAATTTTTCAAATATGATGAAGCAATCTTAATGCGATCGCGATACCCCATAGTTATAAGATTGCTTCGTCATTCTTCCTCGCCATGACGAACTTTCTTTTGGAATCTATCAATGTTAGGAACAAGCATTTGTTAAAATTCAGATTAAGGTGTTTCGACAGGCTCAACATGACGAAATAAGATGAAAACAACTCATACGATAAATACACTATTATTACAAACCAAAAAAGGTTTAGGGTCTGAGTTAATGCACCCAGGTCCTAAACCTTAAACCCTACACCTTACTCCTCTTAAAAGATATATTTGTTCGCCTCAATAAGCTGTTGCGCAACTCTTTGGCGGGCATCTTTAACATTAAACGGCTCTACTTTTGTAAAGCGGCGCAAACCAACCAGCATCATACGTTGCTCATCCCCCTCAGCAAAAGCCCAAAGTGCTTCTTTACCTGCTTTGGCTATACCATCAACCGCTTCTACTAAATAAATTCTTAACAGATCTAATTGACCTGCAATGGCTTCCTCTCCGCGGGTACTTGCTAATTTTTCTGTTCTCAACAATGCCGATTCGAGCACATAAACATAACTCGCCATATCGGCAATGTTCATTAAAATTTCCTGCTCTTTGCTTAAAGTCATCATTAATTTCTGAACCGCGGCACCAGCCACCATTAAAGTTGCTTTTTTCAAATTCGAGAGCACCTTTTTCTCTGCAGCAAACAAGGTAGTATCTTCTTCACCAAAATCAGGAATGCTCATTAATTCGGCTGCAACTGCTGTAGCTGGCGTCATTAAATCCAGTTCGCCTTTCATGGCACGTTTTAGCATCATATCAACGGTTAACAAACGGTTAATTTCGTTTGTTCCTTCAAAAATCCGGTTGATGCGTGCATCACGGTACGCCCTGTCCATTGGTGCATCGGCACTAAAGCCCATGCCACCGTAAATCTGCACACCCTCATCCACAGTATAATCTAATGCTTCAGAGCCCCACACTTTTAAAATGGCACACTCTACCGCAAATTGCTCAACAGATTTTAACCTCGCTTTACCAGATTCCATTCCACCTGCAACCAGTTGATCGTAAGTATCATCGATATTTTGTCCAGCACGATAGTTCGCTGCATCAACAGCGTAAAGCTTAGAAGCAATCTCTGCAATTTTAAAACGGATGGCGCCATATTTAGAAATCGGGCGGCCAAACTGGATCCGCTCATTCGAATAATTAATCGCTGTATTTAAAGTTGCTTTTGAAGCACCAATTGCTGCCGCTGATAATTTGATACGGCCAATATTTAAAATGTTAACCGCTATTTTGAATCCATTTTCTCTATCGCTCAACATGTTCTCAACCGGCACGGGACAATCGTTAAAGAAAACCTGACGGGTTGAAGAACCTTTAATACCCATTTTATGCTCTTCGGGATTCATAGTGATGCCACCGAAATTTTTCTCCACAATAAATGCGGTTAAGTTTTTATCATCATCAATTTTAGCGAAAACAATAAAAATATCGGCAAAACCACCATTTGTAATCCACATTTTTTGTCCGGTGATGATATAGTGTTTGCCATCGTCGCTCAGCGTGGCTTTGGTTTTTCCAGAGTTCGCATCCGAACCTGAGTTTGGCTCTGTTAAACAATACGCTGCTTTCCATTCGCCAGAACCTAGTTTTGGAATATATTTTGCTTTTTGTGCATCGTTACCGTAATATAAAATCGGTAGCGTACCAATCCCGGTATGAGCAGAAAGTGCAACGGCAAAAGAGTGGCCTGCACCTACTACATCAGCAACCAGCATGGAAGTATTGAAGTTTTTACCAAAACCGCCATATTCTTCCGGTACCGAAACGCCTAAAATGCCCAGCTCACCAGCTTTGGTTAAGAGTGTTGGCATTAGCTCAGGATCTTCCTGTTTGTCAATTTTATCTAAATTGGGATAAACCTCAGCAGCCAAAAAATCGCGACAGGTTTGCGCAATCATCTGCTGCTCTTCATCAAATTCTTCAGGAATAAATACTTCCTGATAAGTGGTATCCTTAATTAAGAATTCACCGCCTTTAATTGTCTTTTTTTCAGTTGTTTCCATTGTTATGAGATTTGAGAAATGAGATTTGAGATTTGAGACCTGCCCAAATTCAAACTCAAATCGTTTATTGTTTCATGAGATAATTAGATTTGAGACATGAGATTTGAGACCTACTCAAATTCCAATCTCAAATCTTTATTGTTTATTTTGAGGTATGAGACGTTAGGTATGATACCAATTACCTTCTCATCTCTATTGTCTCATGTCTTTTTATTAATTTTCTTCTCCAGCATCTGCTGAAAACCGTAAGTCATTTTTTGTAACTCATCAATCTGAGTGAGTAAAGGATCTAAAATTTCAGATTCAAGAATTGCGAGTTTATTAGCGATTACCAATTGAGTTTGCAGTTCATAAGAAGAACCATTTGCTATTCCCAAAAAGTGATTAAACTCTTTAGTCGAATTTCTTCCTGCTCCTTCTGCGATGTTAGATGGAATTGAGACGGCTGCTCTTCTAGATTGACTAATCAGTCCAAAGCGTTCATCATTTGGAAAAGTTGAAGTTGCTTTGTAAACATTAACAGCTAAATCAATTGCTTTATTCCAGATTTTCAACTCTTTTAAATTATTCATTTTTTATAAAATTTATCTGCTCAGGTATAAACGGATGCATTTTCTCAAATCTCACATCTAATATCTCAATTCTAAAGAAGCTCAAATATCCCTGCGGCACCTTGCCCGGTTCCTACGCACATGGTTACCATTCCGTACTTTTTGTTCTGTCTTTTTAGCTCGTTCATAACCTGTACGGTCAGTTTTGCTCCTGTACAACCCAGCGGATGCCCCAATGCAATTGCACCACCATTTACGTTAATTACATCAGGATTTAAATCCAATGTTCTGATTACGGCTAACGATTGTGAGGCAAAAGCTTCATTCAGCTCAATTAGGTCGATATCTTCTTTTTTCAAACCTGCTTGTTTCAACGCTTTTGGAATAGCCTCAATTGGTCCAATCCCCATAATGCGTGGCGGAACTCCTGCAATACCATAGCTTACCAACCTGGCAATCGGTTCTGCATTTAATTCTTTCATTTTCTTTTCAGACACCACCAAAACAAAAGCTGCTCCATCAGATGTTTGCGATGAATTACCTGCGGTTACACTTCCAACCGCATCGAATACGGGTTTCAGTTTGGCCAATTTATCTAAGGTAGTATCTGCACGTGGACCTTCATCGGTATCGACCACGTAAGAACGGGTTTTCTTTTTAAGGTTGGCATCAAGGTAATTTTCGTTTACCGTGATTGGCAAAACACCATCTTTTAAATGACCATTTTTTATAGCATGAATGGCTTTCTCATGAGATTTTAACGAAAAAGCATCCTGATCTTCACGGCTCACATTATATTCTTTAGCTACTGCTTCGGCTGTTAACCCCATACCCCAATACCAGTCTGGATTGTTTTTTGCAACTTCTGCATTAGGAACGAGTTTCCATCCCCCAAAAGGCATTCCGCTCATTACCTCTACACCACCGGCAATAATACAATCGGCCATACCGGCTTTAATTTTAGCAACTGCTGTTGCAATGGTATCTAAACCCGATGCGCAGTAACGGTTTACGGTAACACCAGGAACTTTATCGGTATCCAAACCCATTAGCGAAATCATGCGGCCAATATTTAAGCCCTGCTCTGCTTCCGGAGTAGCGTTACCCACAATCACATCATCAATCTGTTCGTTGTCTAAATTCGGAACCGATGCCACTAAAGCCCTGATTACTTCTGCGGCTAAATCATCAGCTCTTGTAAAACGGAATACGCCACGGGGTGCTTTGCCCACTGCTGTACGATATCCGGCTATAATATATGCTTCCATTGTTTAAGATTTGAGATCTGAGATTTGAGATTTGAGACCTGCCCAAATTCAAACTCAAACCGATTATTGTTTTTTTAGATATGAGATTTGAGACGCTAGATGTGAGACCAATTACTTTCTCAAATCTAATATCTCACATCTCCACTCTCAACTTAATTCCTCAACGGTTTCCCTTTAGTAATAATTGATTGGATCCGCTCTAGCGATTTCCTTTCGCCAGCAAGGGATAAAAAGGCTTCTCTTTCCAGATCCAATAAATATTGCTCGGTTACTTCAGTTGGAGCCGATAAATCGCCGCCGCACATTACATAACCTAGTTTTTCGGATATTTTTTTATCGTGTTCAGAAATGAAATGCCCCGCATACATGCTGTTTGCGCCAGCATAAACAATTCCCAATCCTTGTTTTCCTAATACTTTGATATCGTTCCGTTGAACAGGTTTCGTATAGCCAGCATCAGCCAGCTCTATTGCTTTAGCTTTTGCATCTGCCAATAAGCGATTTCTGTTCATCGAGATTGAGAATTTATCCTTTTGCAGATAGCCCAGTTCGTAAGCCTCGTAACCCGAAGTAGAAACTTTGGCCATTCCAATGGTTAGAAAACGGTCTTTCAAGGCATTCTGCACAATCTGATCATCTTTATATTCATCAGATGCACGTAAAGCAAATTCTTTTGTTCCGCCACCACCAGGGATAACGCCCACACCAAACTCAACCAAGCCCATATAAGTTTCGGCCGAAAGCTGAACATGATCGGCATGTAAACTGAACTCGCAACCACCACCCAGGGTTAAATTATGAGGTGCCACCACAACCGGGATAGAAGAATAACGGATGCGCATTGAAGTATTTTGAAACATCCTGATCGCCATGTTCAATTCATCCCACTCCTGCTCTACCGCCATCATAAAAATCATACCCACATTTGCCCCAGCAGAGAAATTTGCACCATCGTTGCCGATTACCAAACCACGGTAATCTTTCTCGGCCATATCAATCGCTTTGTTTATTCCAGAGATCACATCACCGCCAATAGTATTCATTTTAGTGTGGAATTCTACATTCAGAATGCCATCGCCCAGATCGATAATCGAAACACCTGAATTTTTCCAAAGGGTTTTATTTTCGCGAAGGTTATCTAAAATGATAAACTCATCCGTTCCCGGTAAGGCTTTATAACTTTTAGAAGGGATATCGTAATATTTTTTAATGCCGTTTTCTACTTTATAGAATGAAGTATTTCCGGCATCGAGCATTTCATGCACCCAAGCCGCAGCTTTATTGCCATATTGCTCCATTCCTTCGATGGCTTCTTTTACGCCAACCGCATCCCAAAGTTCGAAAGGACCAAGTTCCCAACCGAAACCTGCACGCATGGCATCGTCGATACGGTACAATTCATCAGAAATTTCAGGGATACGATCGGATACATATTCAAATAAGCCAAATGAAGAATGGCGGAACAATTCGCCGGCTTTATCTTTTCCTTTAGCAAAAATCTTCATGCGTTCACGAAGGTTTTCAATCGGCTTAGTCATTTCTAAGGTGGCCGATTTTACTTTTTGCTGCGGTTTATATTCTAATGTTTTTAAGTCAAGCGCAAGGATTTCGGTTTTACCATCAGCAGATTTCGTTTTTTTATAGAAACCTTGTTGGGTTTTATCCCCAAGCCATTTGTTCTCTTCCATCTTTTGCACATACGCAGGTAGTTTAAACAAATCGTGTGCTTTATCATCCGGACAGTTATCATAAAGTCCTTTTGCAACTTTGATCATGGTATCTAAACCAACCACATCCGAAGTACGGAAAGTAGCCGATTTTGGTCTACCTAAGGCTGGTCCGGTAAATTTATCAACCTCTTCGACTGTCAGATCCAGTTTCTCAACCAAATGCAAAAGTGCCATGATGGAATAAACACCTACACGGTTGGCGATAAAAGCTGGCGTATCTTTACATAAAACAGTTGTTTTTCCTAAAAACTTATCGCCATAATGCATCAGAAAATCAACAATTTCAGGTTGCGTGTGTGGCGTAGGGATAACCTCTAACAATTTTAAATAGCGCGGTGGATTAAAAAAGTGTGTACCACAGAAATGCGATTTAAAATCATCACTCCTTCCTTCAGCCATTAAGTGGATAGGAATACCTGAAGTATTTGAGGTAATCAATGTACCTGGTTTGCGGAATTGTTCTACCTGTTCGAAAACTTTTTTCTTGATATCAAGATTTTCAACCACGACTTCAATTACCCAATCGTAACCGGTAATTTTCGGCATATCATCGTCGAAATTCCCAGTTTTGATCTTATTTAATGCTTTTTTGGTATAAACTGGAGATGGGTTTGTTTTTACGGCTGTTTGCAAAGCTGTATTAACAATCCGGTTTTTTACAACTGGGTTATCCAGTGTTAATCCTTTTGCCTGCTCTTCAGGGCTCAGTTCTTTAGGGGCAATATCTAACAACAAAACCTCTACACCAATGTTGGCGAAGTGGCATGCGATACGCGACCCCATAATACCCGAACCTAAAACTGCAACTTTATTAATGCTTCGTTTCATTATCTATTTGCTTTTCATTAGTCTGATAGAACCATTTATGTAGCAACCTACCAAACAGTTTTGATTGTTATATTTGTTAATCAACAGTATAGGCTACCGTGATATCATTTAGTTTTATCAATAGATTAATAAAAGTCTCTTTCTCCTTTTTAGAGAAATGCTCATCGAGATATTCATTAAATTTCCGAACAACACCTTTGGCCAATTGTTTTTTCTCTTTGCCGAAATCAGTTAGAAAAACCTTTACCGATCGTTTATCGCCTGCAGATGTTTCACGGTAAATGAGGTTGGCCTCTTCCATATTATTTAACATGCGGGATAAACTGGTCGCTTTAACCCCAAGCAAGCCAGCTAAATTTGAAACTGCAGTTCCCTCGGCATCATCTATATTAATAAGCATGTAACCAATGGCCTGGGTGATCCCGAAACTAGATGCCATTTGATTGTACTTATTAAACATATTTTGCCAGGCAAACTTAACGTGGTAATCTATGGTTTGTTGTTGTTTCATTTTTGTTAATTTATTATGCTTGCATAACAAAGCTAATGAATGTATTTTGTTAATGCAATAGAAAAATTCAAAATATTTGTCAAATTTTTCTTATCATAGTCATACACAAAATGAAAACACTTAATATGTTAAAAGTTAGAGGAATTCTCCTGTTTAGCCTATTTATTTTATGGGCTACAATTTGTAAAAGTCAGGTATCTTATTTCGGAGCTGCTCTTTTAAACAGTCAAAAATTAGAGACATTTAAAAAAACAACAACTTTATTTACTTTACAGTATGCGGATTATGCTGATCTGGAAAAATTTGATCAGGCGATTAAAAAAAACTGGACGATTACACCTTATAAAATTATTAAACCCGAAGAGCTTGCCCGTTATGATACACTTGCTAATTACTCCTTTTTTTATTTCGATGGATATGCCGAGAAATTGGATAGTACAACTAACGTAAATGTGGTTTATGCATTAAAATTAATAACGCCATCTAAAAAACCCAAGGTTAAGGAAGAAAGCATATTAGCAACAGTTACACTTTTTGCTGATCGGAACACCAATCTGCTGATTGAAACGCAGGATCAACAATTTGGATCAAAAAGAAGTATAAAAAATAATATTTTATCAAACTTCTATAACAAGTCTGGTTTCCTCAACTGGTCTCCAGGCTTTTTAACTGGTTATTTAAAACAGATCAATGATGGATTGCTCGCAAATGAGAACTGTACTTTAGATTACCAATTTTACAATAAAGTACGCTTACCTGAATTAGCAAAGGAAACACTGTACGTACCCGAATATATTAAGGAAGTGTTTTCTTCAAGGCTGGCACTTTTACCACCATCAGGCATAATTTCTGAACCTTATAATTATAAACTCAAATTTGTATCATATAAGGTGCTTGATAGTTTAATTTTGAACAAAGAAACTCATATTAAATACGTGGTTTACACACAACGTTCGGATGATAAAATTATAAGCGTTTATGATAGCAAAGACGATAAAATCATTTATCAGCGTTTTTATCCGCAATCACCAAACTTTGAAATGAATGATTTAAGCGAGATTAAAAAGGTAATTGTTTCACTTAAATAAGTTTTTTTTTTAAAGGGGAACCATCTCGACTTCATTGCACTCTGTTACTATTGATAGATTCTATCCGGGCAGTCGTCATTCCCGCGCAGGCGGGGGAACCACCAAGTGCTTAGCGAAGATAATCTTAAAGCTTATTGCATTAAGATTCCCAATCAAGCTGGGAATAACAAATCCTCGGAGCCGAGACGACTAGAGTCAGGTGGTTTTGGGATATAAAAAAAGCGCCCCAATAAATCGGTGCGCTTTCATATGTGTATTAAAACAGACTAGTAAAGGGTAAACTCTACACGACGGTTTTGTTGACGACCAGCCGCTGTTTTGTTGGTAGCAATTGGTTGACCCATGCCATAACCTGTAGCCTCAATACGTGATGCATTTGCACCTTGAGAAACCAAATAAGCTTTTACAGATTCTGCTCTATCTTTCGATAAACGCAAGTTTAATTCTTTTGAACCTGTATTATCTGTATGACCAGCTAATTTTAAGCTAAAGTTTTTCTGGATTAATAATGCAGCAACTCTGTTTAAAGAAGTATAAGATTTAGAACGGATGGTTGCTTTACCTAAATCAAACTCTAAGTTTTTAATCGCTTCGTTAACAACTTTACGATCTTCTTCTGTTACGATTACTTTTTCTACAACTTTTTCTGGTGTTTTTAATGGACAACCAGAACCATCAACAACAGTACCAGCTGGTGTATCAGGACATTTATCCAATTTATCTGCAACACCGTCACCATCGCTATCTTTTAAGATATCGTTTAGTTCCGAACGTAATTTTGCATTATCAGCTTTTTGGGCATTTAAATCAGATTTTAAACCTTCTGCAGTTTGTTTTGCTTTTAAAGCTTCATCATAAGTTAAAGCTACCGGGTTGTGGAAAGCCAATTGTTTTCCAGTACCTAACGCAAACTCTAAACCAGCATAAGCGTAATTGTATTTATCATTTCCGTTTTTGTAGTAACCATCTAAGTTATCACCATCAACAAAGTTAATTGTCCAACCTAAATCTAAATTAACCGCATCAGAAATTTTAAATTTAGCACCTAATCCAACAGGAATAATTAATTCGTTGATGTTATCGCCACCACCAAATTCCGAAGTTCCCGCTGCGGTAGTAATTGTAGGTTTGTAAGCTGCAATACCAGCACCAGCTGAAGCATAAAGTTGTAGAGTGTTCTCTTTTTTAAACATATCGATATTGAACATGTTTACCACAGCATTTAAACTTCCTGAATAAGATAATTCAGTGTCAAAAGCTCTTACCGGAGAATTGTTTACCAAACCACTTTCGTAAGGCTCGGTATTATCGCCTTTTAATTTACCACGAACTCCATCTAAACGAAGAGAGAAATAAGGTGTAAATTGTTTTTTAATGTAAAGGCCATAACCCAAACTTGATTTGTTATTACTGAAATCATTTTTTCCACCTAATGGTGATAATGGTGTAAGTACACCAGCGTTTACACCGATAGACCATGTTCTGAAGGTTGTTGTTGAAGTTGCTGGGCTTTCTTGAGCTGAAGCAACCGACCCGATTAATAAACCAGCGAGGGCAACCGGTAGGGTTTTAAATAATTGTAGTTTCATAAATTTTCTTTTAACGTTGAATAAGCGTTGGTACTCGTATTACAATAGCCATACCAAAAATACAAGCATGTAAAAATACTTATCAACTTTTCAACACTAAATCGCTGGTGCAATACACAGACAAAACTAAAAAACAAGTTATAAATAGTAAACGCATGGCTTTTAATCTGCCTAAACCTTATTGGTCTTCCAAAATCAAAATCTTTAGTCTCGGGCTTTAGTATCCCTATTTCCTGTTGACATTTTACGAATGGTTGGGTGAGTCACTCCTGCGAATCACGTGTAAATATTTTTTCACCCCTTTTTTCAATCATCTATTGCCACATGTTGCAAGCACATCCGCCAAAATATTGTACACTATTTGATATCGCCAGCAAATTTCCATCGGGTACTGAAATTTTCGGGCAGTTGCTGGTTGGTTAACAAGGCCCTTACCATTTCTACAGGCATATTATTTTCGCGGAGAATGCGATTATGAAACTCGATATTGGTCATTTTACCACTTTGCACCAGCTCTTTGTGTAATGCCCTGAACTGTAATCCACCTAACATGTACCCAATTTGATATAAGGGGCCATAGCCTCCGGTAAACGATCTACGTACTTCTGCTGCTGCATTGGCACGTTCAAAACCCACCCGATCTACCAAAAAGTCGATACACTGCTGAGGTGTCCATTTGCCTAAATGGTAGTTCATCGAAAAAATAATACGCGCACAACGGTGCATGCGCCAAAAAAGCATCCCAATTTTATCCTCTGGAGACTTTGCAAAGTTCTGGTCCCACAATAACATCTCCCAATACAGCGACCAACCTTCCGTCCAGAAAGGTGTACCAAATACCTTGCGGTAAGGTTTGTAGCGGCTTTGCATAAAATACTGAAGGTTGTGCCCGGGAATAAGCTCATGAAAAACTACAGCTCTAGAAAAATGCCTGTTATTGCCACGCAAAGTCATCATTTTGGCATCCTCGGTCATGTCTTCTGTTGGATAGGCAATTAATACCGATTCGCCACCCAGAAAAAACGGGGCAAACAATTGTTCCTTCGGACTTAGCATGCGCATGCGCCAGCCTTCTTTGGCCAAAGCTGGAATGGCAATGAGTTTATTTTTCTCTACAAAGTCTATGGCTTCGTTAGCCAGTTCATAAACCAGTTCGGGCTGTTTCCCTAATTCAGGATAATCGGTTTTTACTTTTTCCAGTGCTTTTTTCCAGTCATTACCAAAGCCCATTTGTTGCGAGGCTTTAAGCATTTCGGCATCACACCAGGCAAATTCCCTCATGGCAATGGCCTCAATCTGCTCAGGGGTATAGGCAATCATCTCATCTTTTAAACTGCTTAATAAAGCTGTTCTTCCTATCGGATTGCCAATAATGCCACTTCCATCGTCTTTGGCATCTGAAGGTTTTGCTATTTTACCCAATACAGCTGCATAATCCTTTAATGCATCTACTACATCAGGATAAACTGCTTTGGTGGCTTTGGTAAATTGCGGATCGTAACCATCATAAAATTTATAGGCTTCGGTAAATACAGCCAGGTATTGATTAACAGTTTCCTGTGCCCAGGAAGCCTGTAGTGGCGTAACCGCCAAGTCCTTGTTTTCTACAGCTCTTGTGGTTTTCTGAATAGCCTCTTTCAGTTGTTCGAATTGTTCTTTGGTAATTTTACCATCTTGTTGCTGACCAATCCTTCGCTTTGCTTCAAAATCCAATAATATTTTGGCAAAAGGCAAAGTGAAAATGCTGCTTCTAAATTCGGCGTTGTTCTGTTGCAAACTTGCAGAATCTGATCGGATATCGCGTTTAAGCAAAATATAATCTACCCTTTCATTTACAGTTAGCTTGTTAAAAGGCAATGCCTTTAATTGTTTTTGCCATTCAATATAAAAGCGCTCCATCCGCTTAAAGTATTCCTCCGATCGCTTGAGCGTATATTTACGGTTAAGCATGGTCTCGTCTGATTGATATTGATTAATCAGCGGACTCACCAGGCTGGCTTCATTAGTTTGAGCGTGTAATTGTAGGGTAACTGTTAGAAACAAAAACAACGGAAATAGTTTATGCATAGCGATTGGGGGCATGTTTGATTAGCTGACGCAATATAGCTAAACCGCTAAGTATTTGCGGCAGGGTGCCCGTGTAACTTATTGAAGATATTAGACTAAGGAAGTCCAAATTAAATGTTTAAAAGATGGTTAAGCGCAATGCCTTTAATCCACTTAGTCCTTGTAAATCTTCCAAATCAAGATCTTCAGTCTCGGGTTTCAATACACCAGTTTCCTGCAGATATTTCACAAATGGCAGGTAATCATCAATATCTCTTTTATTGAAATAGATCAATGCCAGTTTATCGGGCTGGGTAAGGCGCTCCTGCGAATTGCGAACAAGTATTTTATCAATCCTTTTTTTGATCATCTGATACCTGATATTATATGCGCCTTCTACATCGAACTTCCGCTCGTCGATCCTAAAGCTAATGTCTATTGGATGGTTATGGATAAAGATAAGTTGTGTGGTGGCCAGCTTAACGGCCAACTCGGGCTGGAGCTGCTGAACCATTTTGGCAATCTCAGCCATTGATGATAGTTGCCATAACCGTATATTTTTAAGATGGAAGTGATTAAAAATCCGATCAGGTGCGATAGACTGCCCGATATAGATATCGTATTCAACACCATCTGTTCTGAATTTTTCGAAATAACAGGGATAAGAATCTTGCAGTTTTTCGCGTTCACTTTCAAAATAATTGTTAATGGCTGTATTAATCAGCTGCATAGATGTTTCCAGAGCATGCCGATGTTTATACACCTCGCCATGAGGTGCCGAAATGCGATCAAGATATTTACCGATTACTTGTTGGGTATTAGGATGCGATTGGGAAATGAGCTTTAGGTAATCGCTGGTTTCTTCTTTAAGAAAAATATTGAGACTGTTTTCATCAGTTGTATTCAGCTCATCGCCCTGCAAAATATCACTCCATTTATTGCAGTTAAAGATAATTTCTACCAGCAAAGCATCACTATAAGTTTTGCTCAGCTCTTCCAGCGTTTCACGAAACAGGCTCAGGTGCAGGCTCAGATCGGCCTTACTGGCTGTATTACGTTCAGTAGTAGAATTTCTAATATCTATTGCACCATAAAAAGGGTAAACGTCTGCAAAACTAATATCCTCGTTATGCTGTGGCAGATTCCTTTTCTTATTGTAAAGGTGATGCCATGCTGCTTCGTTAAACTTCCACTGTACAGCAGGCTGGATAGAGGTGTATTTTTCTTTGATGATGTTTTCAATCTCGAGGTTAAATTCGTCGATATAGACCTGTAAGAGTTGAGCAATAGGTGCTAATACGGGCTCCAATAAAGTAATTTTCTTTTCATCGAAAGTTTCGCCAACCCAGGTATGCATCCCCAGTACACCTACCAAAATCTGGTTATGAAATACGGGTATTAGCGCCATCGATTTTACATTCAATTCCCTAAACCTGTCTAACCAGGGAAACATCTCTTTGCTTTCGGCCCAGATATCGGGTGAGTAAAACGAATTCGGATTTGCAGCATAACCTTCGGCAATCTGCCGAAAAGCTTCAGGACTTAAAGTTTCTTCGCCCCACACCGAAAACAACAGGCCACTCCCTCCTTTTACATACCCATAAACCATTTTGTTGTTTACCCTTACGAAAGGGAAAAGATCGAATTGGATATTGGCATTTTGCACCAACACTTTAAGCGATTGTATCACTTCTCCATAAGCAACCCCCTCGCTGCCCGGCACGCGGCTCAACCTCACACTTTTAATATTTTCTACAGCCTGTTTGGCGGTAACATCAGTAATGGTAAGCACCGAAACACCTCTAAGCTCAAAAAGAGTTAGTGGCAATACCTGTTGTAGTTTATCCAATCCAGATTCTTCGCTCAAATATTGCTGTAACTCACGGTAACTAAGCTCGGGCAATGGCTGCTTAGCCTTAACTTCGATAAAACTGGCATTTATACCGATATGGAAGTAACCTGGCAAGCCAGTATCAGCATTGATGCCTGAATGGTATTTTTCTTTTAAAGGCACATGAAATGCATATAATTCGTTAAGAATGAAGGAGTAGATAAAATGCAGGTGATCATGCTGATGTTGTTCAAGCGTTTTTGAGCCGACAAAACTATTTTGATCTTTCTCTTCATGTTCGAGTAATTCGTACATCAGCTCGGTTCCATAAAAAGTAATGGGCTGCATTGGTGCACAGAGCCCCCAAGCCTGATGATCTTCTGTTAAAAGTGCTGGGGAAAGACAGGCATACATATGTTCCAGCAGTAATTCGTGCTGATAAATATCTTCAATAGCGATAACCTGTTCATCAATTCCCTGTTTTTTAAATTCTTTTAAGGCATTGCTATAAAGAATAGATTTTACGGTCCGTTCTTCTTTAATTTTTCGTTGCAGGTATTTGATAAAAGCACCAAAAGAGATAGCCGAATCTACTTGAGGTAAATCTGGGTAATTTCGGGCATGATTAAATAAACGCTTCTTCATCTCTTTAAACTTTAAACCATACAATTAATTGAACTGCAAAAGATTGGCTAGTACTAAGATAAAAAATAGATGTGAGAAATTGCTACCAGCCAATGGCCTTATCATCTCCCCTCGGGTCGGCACCGCCCTGATAATTTCCCCATTTAGTTTTTAAGATGGCATCAACCCTGCCGATTGGGCCTCTAGGCAAAATTTTATAGCCTTTTGCTTTTAATTTTTCTATTGATAAGCTATCGATAGCATCTTTTTCTATATACACCTCATCTGGTAACCATTGGTGATGAAATTTTTTAGCAGCTACCGCCGATTGCATCGACATGTCAAAATCGATTACATTTATAATGGTTTGAAATACGGATGTTATAATGGTTGAACCACCTGGAGTACCCACCACCATAAATAATTTCCCATCTTTCTCTACAATACTCGGTGTCATAGAACTTAACATTCGTTTATTGGGTGCAATTGCATTGGCTTCGCCACCAACTAAACCGTACATATTCGGTGCGCCAGGTTTAACGGAGAAGTCATCCATTTCGTTATTTAGCAGAAATCCTGCTCCTTTTACAGCAACTAACGATCCGTAAGAACCATTTAAGGTAGTGGTAATCGAAACGGCGTTTCCATCGCGGTCTACAATAGAGAAATGTGTGGTCTCTTCGTGTTCTGCTCCTTTTATTTCGCCGGCCAAAACAGCGCTGCTTGGTGTTGCTGCTGCCCAGTTAAAGTTTGACATGCGTTTTTTATTATAATCGGCGCTCAACATTTGCTGTTGTGGAACAGCGTAAAAATCAGGATCGCCTAAATGTGTTGCCCGATCGGCATACACTCTTCTTTCGGCTTCTACAATTACCTGAACTGTAGAATCTGCATTATGCCCCCACCTTTTTAATGGAAAATTTTCTACACTTTGCAGCAATTGAATCAAGGCAATGCCTCCACTCGAAGTTGGCGGCATGGTGATAACCTTATAGCCTCTATAGTTACCCGTTATGGGTTTACGCCAGGTAGCGTGATAATTTTGTAAATCTTCTTTTGTAATAAGTCCTTGGCCTCGTTGCATTTCTGCCACAAGTGAATCGGCTACAGCGCCTTCATAAAAACCTGCTCTACCTTTTTCCTGGATCAGTTTTAGCGTATTACCGAGTTCTTTTTGAACCAAAAGGTCATTTTCTTGCCAGGTACCCTCTAAATTTACGAAGGCCGTTCCATCTGGATTAAAATCCATAAACTTTCTATGCAAACCATTCAATTCACTTGCTTGCCGCTTAGTAATTTTGAAGCCATCTTGCGCCAAATTTATTGCCGGTTGCAATACCTGTGCCCAAGAAAGTTTCCCATATTTTTTGTGTGCCTCTACCATACCATCTACTGATCCTGGTACGCCCGCAGCTAAGTGCCCGTATAAACTTTTATCTACAATTGGATTGCCAGCAGAATCGAGATACATATCTCTACTGGCTGCCGCAGCTGCTTTTTCTCTAAAATCTAAAGCATTTATTTCGCCATTTGCACCGCGGTATACCATAAAACCGCCCCCGCCAATGTTCCCTGCATTTGGATAAACCACAGCAAGAGCAAACTGAACAGCAACAGCTGCATCAACCGCATTCCCACCCTTTTTTAAAATATCTATTCCTACTTGCGATGCTTCTGGATGGGCAGAAACCACCATCCCATTTTTATATTCACCGCTGTTGTTTTTACCCAATTGCCCGGTTACGCAACCAGCCAATAACAGCACAACACTTAGGTATATTAACGATTTTTTAATACTATTGAGGGGCCTTATAGTTTTCTGCATCTTTATATATTTTTTCGATTACTTCGTTGTTTTTTTCGGTAATCACTTTTCTTTTCAAACTTAATTTTGGGGTAAGCTCGCCGCCATCTATGCTCCACTCTTTAGGTAACAAGGCAAACCTTTTTACCTGCTCCCATTTACCAAAACCTACATTTGCCGCTTCGATAACCTCGTTATATTTAGTGAGTACCTGTTCGTTTTTAATAATCTCTTCGTTCGAGGTAAAAGTAATACCTTTTCTTCCTGCCCAGGTTTTTAAGGTTTCGAAATTTGGAACAATCAGTGCAGAAGGGAATTTTCTATTTTCGCCCAAAACCATAATCTGTTCTATAAAAATCGATTCTTTATATTTATTCTCCAGCATTTGTGGGGCAACATATTTACCGCCTGCTGTTTTAAACATTTCTTTTTTACGGTCGGTAATTTTTAAAAAGCGACCATCAACCAGTTCTCCAATATCTCCAGTATGGAACCATCCCTCTTTATCCACTGCCTCATCGGTTAAATCAGGTCGGTTGTAATAACCTTTCATTACCTGGTGCCCTCTGGTTAAAACTTCGCCATCCTGCGCTATTTTAACTTCCACACCTTTAATTACCTCACCAACGGTGCCAAACATGGTTCCGCCGAAATGATTAACCGTAATTACAGGTGAAGTTTCGGTTAGTCCGTATCCTTCAAAAACAGGCATACCAGCGGCCCAGAAAATTCTGGCCAAACGCGGATTTAGCGCCGCTCCACCCGATACAATCACTACAATTTCGCCACCTAAAGCTTCCTGCCATTTTTTAAAAACCAGTTTACGGGCAATTCCAAGTTTAAAGTTATACCAGGCCCCTGCATCAATTGTATATTTTTCAGCCAAAGCTACCGACCAGAAGAAAATCCCTTTTTTAATCCCTGTTAATGCTTTTCCTTTCTCCATTATCTTATCGTACACTTTTTCGAGAAGCCTTGGAACGGTAGAGAACACATTGGGTTTTACATGCTGAATATCGGCTACAATGGTTTCCATACTTTCGGCATAATAAATTCCTGTATAATTAAACAGATATAAATAAATGATCATCCGCTCAAAAATGTGCGAAAGTGGCAAAAAGCTTAACCCTTTTTTAACGCCTTCGGGTATCACCACAGCCGAGTTAACAAAATTTGCAACCAGGTTATGATGCGTTAGCATTACACCTTTTGGTGTACCCGTGGTGCCAGATGTATAAATTAGGGTCAATACATCTTCAGGGGCAACTTTAGCGCGATATTCTTCTAAATCAATATCTGTACTTGCTTTGCCCAATTCAATTAATGTATTCCAGTTTTCGGTTTCTGTAATTTCATTAAAACTATAAATCTTAATTGCTGGGTTAATTGCATCAGCACAAGGCTTAATTTTCTTATACAAATCTTCATCGGCTACAAAAATAATGGCAATATCTGCATCCTTTAAGATAAACTGGATATCATGCTCGGCCAGGGTTGGATATAATGGAATCTGATAGGCACCGATCTGGTTGGCTGCGAAATCGGCAATATTCCACTCCGGTCTATTGTGCGACATTACAGCAACCCTACCTCCTTTTCCTATACCTTGTTTAATTAATCCGCGGCTTAGGTTATCTACGGCAGTACAAAAATCGGCTGTACTATAATTTATCCATTTTCCGTTAATTTTTCCGCTGATGAATTCTTGCTTTGGATTTTCGAGGCTATATTTCAAAAGATCAAAAACCCGTTTAATTTCTGCCGCCATATGAATTGTATATTATTTGGTTAAGTTAAAAAATCAAACATAAAGATTAACATCTATATGCCTTTTTAATGAAAATAATACCTCGTAGTTAATAAAACGCTGTATTTACTTTTCGTAAAAAAAATTTAAATAAACTTAGCGATTACAAAATTACTATGCAAGCATTGTTTTTTATCCTTATGGATTTTTACCAAAAAAACAGAAACGGCATTAAAGTTGTTAGGCTGATAATTATTTACAAAACATTTAAATTATGAAAAAGTTATTTACAATTTTAGGATGCATTGCATTGTTTGCCCTTACTACAACAAACGTTAAAGCTCAAAACTATAAAACCGGACTAGGTTTAGGTATTGACTTTGGTGATGGTGCTACATTGGTTGGTCCTTCAGTTAGGCATCACTTTAGCCCTAAAGCTGCACTTCAAGGTGAAGTTTTATTTGGTGGAAACTCTACTATTATCCAGGGATTTCTTCAATACAATTCATCTATCCCAGGTGCAAAAGGTTTAGACTGGTATTTAGGTGGTGGTCCATCAATTCAATTGTATGATGGTGGTTCTAGCTTTTACCTAGTTCCGATGGTTGGTTTAGATTATAAATTCTCTGGCGCACCATTGGCATTAGCATTAGACTGGAGACCAAGACTTTACATTGGCGACAACGATAGCGATTTTAACGCTGGAAGATTCGGTTTAGGCTTTAGATATACTTTCTAGGCGAGCGCATGGCGCTGAGCGCTAAGCGTAAATTAAACGACATAAAAAATCCCGTAAGAAATTAATCTTACGGGATTTTTTTTTTATAAACAGGTTCTAATTATGATTTAATATTTTAATTAGTATAACACAAGGTAACCCGTGTTCGATAGCTCATTGCTACTTTTTTATTGTTACACTGTGCGGGTTTCCATTTCGGACAGGCCTGTAATAATTTTATCATGTTACGATCCAATTGCGTATAATCTTTAGCCTCTTTCTGATAAATGCCTACGTTTTTAACATGGCCAGAAGCATCAATTACAAAAGTTGGAAAAACAACTGATTGCAAGGACTCTTTATCTGCTCCTTTTAGTGGTACGTTAGAGATAAACCTATAAAATTTAGCAATTCCTCCAGGAAATTCGGGCATTTCATCAACATCTGTATACACGAATAGGTGCAATTCTTTATCGTAATAGCCCTTACAAGAAGTTTGCTGTACAAAACCCTGCTTATCCTTTAAAAAAGAAAAGCTTAAAAGACACAATATAAATCCTAAATGTTTTATCATATACTGGTTTGTAACTGAACAAATATCTGAAATGAAAAATCCCTTAAGAAATTAATCTTACGGGATTTTTTATGGAGTTTAAAATTAACCGAAAATTGAAAACTTTCAACTGCGAACTGCCTATACGCCTGTCCATTTTTTTAACACTGCTTTTTGAGCTGGTGTTGCATTTTCGTTTACGGTTGCTTTTAAGCGTACACTTGGATTTTCTTTCAAGCTTAAAGAAATTTCTTTTTCAAGTCCATCGCGGATTACTTTAACCGTTAGCTGATCGCCGATTTTTTTATCCGTAATGGCAGGTAAAATATCCAATGAAAATTTCGGTTCTTTTAGTTTCACATTTTTCAGCACATCACTCAATGATGAGCCATCAATCAGAACAATTACATCGTTAACATTTAAACCACTTATCCAAGCTGCTGAGTTTCTGGTAACCGAAGTCACTTCTAAACCTCTAGTACCCAATTGAACTGCTGCACCAGTAACTGGTTTACCGGGCGTTGCATTTTCTGTAGATACATCAACACCAGCATATGCAAAATATTTTACATAGTCTACATCATCTACACCGTTCACATACTTGGTCCAAAAGTTAGTAAAGCTAATTCCTGATATCTTTTCAACCATTGCTTTAAATTCTGCATCGGTATAACCACGTTTTAAGGTTTTGCACTGCAAATACATGGCTTTCATTACATCATCTAAACTTTTAGCGCCTTTGGTGGCGTTGATGATTTCGAGATCCATTAAAATACCGATCACTTCTCCTTTATTATAGTAAGAGATGGAATTGTTTTTTGAATTTTCATTCGGGCGGTAGCCAATAATCCATGCATCATAACTAGATGAAGCAGCTGACTGATATTTAGCTCCAGGGGTATTTAAAACCGTACCTACACCACCAGCAAGATCTTTCAAAAATTCATTTACATCAGTAAAGCCTGCTCTGTGCAAGTATTTATTTTCGTAATACGATGTAAATCCTTCAGCTACCCAAAGGTTGGTCGTGTAATTTTCGTTGTCATAATCAAAAGGGCCTAATGCTACCGGACGTAGACGCTTAACATTCCAAAGGTGGTGATACTCGTGTGCAACTAAGCCTAAAAAGCCTTTATAACCTTCTGCAGTATTGTAAGCATTTCTTGTAGCGCCTAAAGTTGTAGAATTTAAGTGCTCTAAACCTCCTCCACCTTTTAAGAAATTATGAACAATGAAGAGGTAATATTTATTAGGATTTTCGCCATAAACTGCAGTTTCTTTTTCTACAATTTTAGCCATATCTACCTTTAGTTTCTCTTTATCGTAATTACCACCGCCGTACATGGCTACTTCATGGCGAACACCAGAAGCTGTGAATTCGAAAATATCCTGATTACCCACTTCAATAGGGCTATCGTAAAGAATATCAAAATCGGTAGCTTTATAGGTGAATTGCTCACCAGCAACAGGCGTTAAACCGGTAGAAACTTTACTCCAGGTATTAAAAGGAATAATTTTTACAGTGCTTGGCGATTTGATCATGCCATCAGGATGCATAAAAATCCCTGTTGGAGACAAGAATGCATGAGATTCGTCGATAAAAGGTGTACGCACCGAGATTTCGAATGCATAAACACGGTAATTGATCTGGATATTGGCAGCCTTGGCTGAAAAAACTCTCCAGGTATTTTTCCTCACTTTTTCAACTTTTACGGCTTTACCTGCTGCAGTAGCCTTAAACTCTTCTACACTTTTTTCAAACTCACGAACCAAATAAGAACCTGGTGTCCAAACAGGCATTTTTACGTCGACATAATCTTTTGCCAAGCCAGAAATATTCATCTGAACTTCTGCATAGTGTGCCTGCGGCTCTTTAAAAGAAACCTCAAAGCCTATTTTTACCTGCGCCTTCGCTGCCATAATACACGTTAGTAGTAAAACTAAACTTAAAATTGATTTTTTGTTAAACATATTGATATTGACTGTGTTTTGCTGCAAATTTAGATTTATTGGCGGGGTTTTGAAAGAAAAAGCCAGTTGCGGTGTAAAATAGTTGTTTCCGTCAGATTGGTTCATGATTGATGGTTGATGTTTTTTAGCCAGCCTAAGCCTAAAAATCAATTGACTTTCTCATCTCTAACTTAGTTATGGGGGATATAAAGGCTAATTATATTATATTCTCGGGCTGATTCATTCCAAACTGAAAACTGCCAACTCCAAACTGAAAAGCTGTAACATCCTTAATACAACAAATTTAGGACTAAACTATTTGAATATTTTTACGCTCTAATTCTAGAATATTAATCTTATTTTAATGTTCGGAATACGCACGACACAAAAAGAAACATGAAGAAAAGGTATATTATCTATGCTGTTTTAGCTATAGGCTTGGCTTATTTGGTCTATTACAGAATTAACGCAAATAAAAAACTCGAAGGGAAAGGCGGAGCATCTGCCGGGGCAGGAAAAGGTAAAACTGGTGGTAAAGGAGGCGCTTCTGCACCATTGGTAGTTGACGGAATCATCGTAAAACCGGTATCATTTGATAATGATCTGGAGGTAACTGGTGCTATTGATGCAAACGAATCTGTTGTATTAAAAAGTGAAGTATCTGGATTGGTTACCGGTATCTATTTTAAAGAAGGCACAACGGTATCAAAAGGAAGTGTACTGGTTAAAGTAAACGACAGAGATATACAGGCGCAATTGCAGGATGCACTAACCAAGCAAAAACTCTCGGGAACAAACGAAAACCGGGCAAAACAGCTTTTGGCCAAAGGTGCAATCAGTCAGGAAGAATATGATACAGCGCTAGCCGATTTAAAATCGCTACAGGCACAGGCACAATTAATCAGGGCACAACTGGCTAAAACGACTATCCGTGCACCTTTTACCGGCAGAGTGGGTTTACGTAGTATTTCTGCAGGAACATATTTAACACCAGCCACCGTAATTGCCAATTTGGTGAGCACCAACCCGGTTAAAATTACATTTTCTGTTCCTGAAAAATATGCCGGGCAGATTAAACTGAATTCGGAAATTACCTTTACCACTGATGGTTCTTCCAAAGAGAATAAAGGAAAGGTTTATGCCATTGAACCTGGAATTAACGCTGCAACCAGAACATTACAGATCAGAGCGCTGGCTCCAAATGCCGATAATCTTTTATTACCTGGCTCGTTCGCCAAAATTAAACTGGCTTTAAATACCCTTCAAAATGCTATTCTTATTCCTAACGAAGCAGTTATTCCTGTTTTAAAAGGTAAGATTGTTTATATCCAAAAAGGTGGAAAAGCACAGGAGGTTAAAGTAGAAGCCGGTACACGTACCGATGAAAATATTGTAATTACGTCAGGATTAAAAGTTGGCGATACGGTGTTAACTACCGGATCGATGGCCTTAAAAAAAGATGCTCCAGTAAAAGTTCATTTGGTTAAACAATAATTATGAGTATCTCCACCACGAGTATAAAAAGGCCGGTTTTGGCCATTGTGATGAACTTATTGATTGTCCTTTTCGGGATAATCGGCTATACCTTTTTAGGTGTGCGCGAGTACCCATCTATCGACCCAACGGTGGTTTCGGTAAGGACTTCCTATCCTGGTGCCAACTCAGATATTATCGAATCACAAATTACCGAACCTTTAGAAAAATCGATCAATTCAATTGATGGTATCCGAAATATTTCTTCATCAAGCAACCAGGGAACAAGCAATATCACCATAGAGTTTAACCTCGATAAAAATATAGAAGAGGCCGCGAATGATGTACGTGACAAAGTATCGCAGGCAGCCCGTACCTTACCAAAAGATATTGACGGTTTACCGGTAGTAAGTAAGGCCGATGCAAACTCTGACCCGATTTTATCGATGACGATCCAGAGCGATAAACGCAATACACTGGAATTAAGTGATTTCGCTGAAAACGTAATTGCCGACCGTATCCAAACCATTCCTGGTGTAAGCAGCGTTCAAATCCAGGGGCAACGAAAATATGCCATGCGTATCTGGATGGACCCGAATAAACTAAGTGCTTATGGCTTAACTTCGCAGGATATTGTTACCGCTTTAGATAATGAAAACGTAGAGCTTCCATCAGGAAAAATCACCGGAGCTACTACCGAACTAACGGTTAAAACTTTAGGAAAACTGACCAACGAAAGCGAGTTTAACAACCTGATCCTGAAAACAGATAGCAACCAGGTAATCAAATTAAAAGATGTAGGTTATGCGGTTTTAGGACCAGAAAATGAGGAAACCATTTTACGCGAATCAGGCAGACCGATGGTGGCCATCGCCATTATCCCTCAGCCTGGAGCCAATTACCTCGATATCAGTAAAGAGTTTTACAAGCGTTTTGATAAGCTAAAAGCCGATATCCCCCAAGACATTAAACTGAAAGTTGCATTAGATAATACACTATTTATCAAACGCTCGGTAACCGAAGTTGCCGAGACCATTGGTTTATCATTGGTACTGGTAATTTTGATCATTTACCTTTTCTTTAGAGATTGGGCTATTGCCTTCAGGCCATTGATCGATATTCCGGTATCGTTGATTTTCACTTTCTTTATTATGTACGCCTTTGGGTTCTCAATTAATGTTTTGAGTCTGTTAGCCATCGTACTGGCAACAGGTCTGGTGGTAGATGATGGTATTGTGGTTACCGAAAATATCTTTAAAAAGGTAGAAGAAGGGATGTCGCCTTTCGAAGCAGCCATAAAAGGATCGAACGAAATCTTTTTTGCTGTAATTTCGATCTCCATTACCCTTGCAGCCGTATTCTTACCGGTAATTTTCTTGCAAGGATTTGTTGGCCGCTTATTTAGAGAGTTCGGGGTAGTAATCGGTGCAGCAGTACTGGTCTCGGCCTTTGTATCGCTTACTTTAACACCAATGTTAAATGCCTACCTGATGAAAAAAGGTGGACATAAACCATCCAGGTTTTACAATTGGACCGAACCCTATTTTGTAAAGTTAAACGATGCCTACGAATCGAACCTGAATAAATTTTTGAATAAAAGATGGCTATCCATTCCGATCATTTTGGTTTGTATGGGCCTAATTTTCTTATTCTGGAAGATTTTACCAAAAGAAACCGCTCCTTATGATGATAGAAGTGCGATAAACATTAATGCAACTACTCCTGAGGGTGCATCTTTTACCTATACCGATCAGTTTATTATGAAATTGAACCAATTGGTTCTGGATTCTGTTCCCGAAAAAAATGTGAACATTACCATTACCTCGCCAGGTTTTGGTGGCTCAGGCTCGGTAAACTCTGGTTTTGTAAGGATGGGTTTAACTGATCCTGAAGACCGTGAGCGTTCGCAAAAAGACATTGCCGATATGCTTACCCGCATTACAAAGAAATATACCGAGGGGAAAACCATTGTAAATCAACAACCAACCATCTCAGTTGGCCGTCGTGGAGGTTTACCGATCAGTTATATCATTCAGGCACAAAATTTTGAAAAATTAAGGGAGAAAATTCCTTTGTTTATGGATGCAGTATCGAAAGATCCAACATTCACCGTTTCGGATGTGAACCTGAAATTTAACAAGCCTGAAATTAATTTAACCATCGACAGGGATAAAGCCAAAAATTTAGGCGTTTCCATATCTGCTATTGCCCAAACCTTAAATTTAGGTTTAAGTGGTCAAAGGTTTTCGTATTTCTTCATGAATGGAAAACAATACCAGGTAATTGGCCAGTTCGATCGTGGAGACCGGAAAGATCCATTAGATTTGAGCTCGGTTTACGTACGTAATGATAAGGGCGAATTGGTTCAGCTCGACAATGTGGTTACTGCTAAAGAAGAGAGTAGTCCACCACAACTGTACAGGAACAACCGTTTTATTGCAGCAACTGTTTCGGCAGGGTTAGCACCAGGAAAAAGTATTGGTGAAGGTATAGATGCCATGGACGCCATTTCTAAAAAAGTATTGGATGAAACTTTCTCTACTGATTTAAGCGGAGAATCTCGGGATTTTAAAGAAAGTTCTTCAAATACCTTCTTTGCATTTGGTTTGGCCCTCCTACTTGTTTATTTAATTCTTTCGGCACAGTTTGAGAGCTTCAAAGATCCGATTATCATTATTTTAACCGTACCCATGGCTGTTGCCGGTGCATTTTTATCGCTATGGTTATGTGGCCAAAGCTGGAATATCTTCAGCCAGATCGGTACCATTATGCTTATTGGTCTGGTAACTAAAAATGGTATTTTAATTGTTGAGTTTGCCAACCAGTTAAAAGAAAAAGGCATTCCAATCCCTGAAGCCATACGTGAAGCTGCTGTTTCGCGTTTGCGTCCAATTTTAATGACCAGTTTGGCCATTGCCATTGGTGCACTACCTATTGCATTGGCTTTAGGAGCGGCTGCAAAAAGTAGAATGAGTATGGGAACCGTAATTGTTGGTGGCACCTTATTCTCTTTGGTTTTAACCTTATTTGTAATCCCTGCTATTTACTCTTACTGGGCTAAACCATACAAACCGAATAAAGAATTGAAAGAAGCCCATCGTTTTGAACAAGAAGCTTTACACACAGAAGAATAAGATGAGCAAGAAATTAAAAATATTTATCCTACTGCTAAGCTTATCCCTTTCGGGCTTTGCACAAGAACAGCTGAGCTTGCAGGAGGCCATTACCATTGCTTTACAGAATAATTACGACATTAAAATCAGTAAAAACCAGATCGATATGGCAAAGAATAATGCCAATATTGGCAATGCTGGTATGTTGCCTAATTTAACAGGAAGTTATACCAATGGTGGAAGTATCCAAAACACCCGGCAAACCCCTGCAACTGGTCCTGATCGGGTTATTACAGGAGCAAAAAGTACCAATAACAGTTATGGAGCCGATTTAAACTGGACCATTTTTGATGGTTTTAGCATGTTCGCCAATTACGACCGCTTAAAAGAACTGCAAAAACAGGGCGAATTAAATGCACGTTTGACCATTTTAACCACTGTAGCCGATGTAATTACGGCCTATTATGATATTGTAAGACAGCAGCAATTGGTTATAGCAGCTGATAGTGCTATGGATGTTTCGGTACTGCGTACCAGTATTGCCAAAACAAAACTGCAGCTTGGCCGCGGTTCTAAACTGGATGTATTAACCGCGCAGGTTGATTATAATACCGATACTTCAAATTACCTGCAGACCAAAAATGCCTTACAGGTAGCCAAAATTCGTTTGAATCAATTAATGGTGAGAGATATTGGCACTTCCTTCTCTGTTGTTAATAACATTGACGTAGATAAAGGTATCCTCTTTAGCAAAATGGCCGAAATGGCCGAGCAACAGAACCCTAATGTACAGAATGCCTTCATCAATCAGCGGATAGCTTCCCTGACCTTAAAATCTGTACGCGGTGCAAGATATCCATCTATCAGTTTAAACTCTGGATACAGCAGGGCAAACAGTACCAGCCCCACGGGCTTTAACCAAAAATTTGCAGCAAATGGATTTACCTACGGCGTTACCGCAAGTATAAATTTATTTAATGGTTTTTTACAGCGCCAGCAAGAGCGCAATGCAAAGATAGAGATCGACAACTCTACCCTTACTTTAAACAAAACCAAACTTGATGTAAACTCACAGTTGCTTACTGCTTATCAAAATTATAGCACCTACCTGGATCTGATTAAATTAGAACAACGGAATGTAGATATTGCAAAAGAAAACCTAGATATAACCTTAGCAAAATACCGTTTGGGTAGTATTGCCCCTTTAGAGTTAAGAGAAGCCCAGCGAAATGCAATAGACGCACAGAACCGTTTCATCGAAATGCAATATCAGGCCAAAATTGCCGAAACAACACTGAAAGAAATCAGTGGAAATATAAATTTATCTAATTAATTTTTATATTTAGTCCCATGATACTTGTTGCAGATAGTGGCTCATCAAAAACCGATTGGATGGGCTATCACAATGGCGAAACCATTAAATTTAGCACTCCTGGAATAAACCCTTATTTCTTAAGTGAGCAGGAAATTACCAAGCTGATTTCTAAAAATGAACCCTTATTACAATATGCTGATGAGGTAAAAGAAATCTACTTTTTTGGAGCCGGTTGTTCTTCACCAGACAAACATGAAGTAGTCTCAAATGGCCTGTCGGCCGTTTTTGGTAATGCTTTTATTTCAGTAGATCACGATCTTCTGGGCTCGGTATATGCTACCTGCGGAAATGCTGAAGGCTTAAACTGTATTTTAGGCACCGGATCGAATATCTGTTATTTCGATGGAAAAAAAATCCACGATGGCCACCATGGCTTAGGTTATGTACTTGGCGATGAAGGCTCTGGCACTTTCTTTGGGAAAAAAGTTCTTTTAAGCTATATGTACAATAAAATGCCATCAAACTTAGCGGCAGAGTTTAAAAAATCTTTCCCTGCAGAAAAGGAACAAATTATTACTAATGTATATCAAAAACCTTTCCCAAATATCTATTTAGCAGGTTTTAGCCGTTTCATGGCCAGCCACAAAGACCATCCATTTATTCAGGATATTTTAAGAACTGGCTTTCAGGAATTTGTAGATACGAATGTTAAAGATTATCCTAAACATAAAAACGTTCCATGCCATTTTGTAGGCTCTATAGCTTATTATTATCAGGAAACATTAATTTCGGTGTTATTAGAAAATGGCATTGAGCCTGGGAAAATACTACAGAAACCTATCGAAGAGTTATTTAATTTTATCTTAAATAAAGAAGGCATCGTACAACAAGCGAGTTAAAATCGAAGTCTAATTTTTATCTACTATAAATTTATTGTTAAAATATCCTTAAGATTGTAAACATAACAACATAAACTTTTGTTATATTTTTTAACGGCATATAAATGCTAACACATATGAAGAGAATACTGGTAGTAGACGATGATATTGAGGTTTTAGAAACCATACAATTAATACTGGAAATCGGAGGATTTAAAGTTTCGGCACTAAATGATGGTGAAGAAATTTTTAACAGAATTGAAAAATTTAGTCCTGATTTAATCTTACTGGATATTTCTCTTGGGCATATCGACGGGCGTGTGCTGTGCGAACAGTTAAAATCAATTGAAAGTACTTCTAAAATTCCAATATTATTGATTTCTGGTTTATACGATCCAAAAGATTTTACAACCTTAAACTACGGTCAGGACGATTTCTTATCAAAACCATTCCAAATGGATGTATTGCTTAAAAAGATCACTAAAATTCTTTCACTTGAAGAAGATAAACCAAGTTTTCTTTTAAATTAAGTTCATCCAACATTAAAATATTTAGCCAGGCGGATTTTTAAATCTTCTTGGCTTTTTTATTTAAAAAAATAAAATTTATCTTCCTATCGAACAAATTTAATTACCATGATACCAAGCAACGAATGGTTAAAAATCTGGAACGAGAAACGTAATTTATTAGCCTGCCCCAATAATTTGAATGATTATTTTGAGGAAACTTCAGTAGCTGGTAAAAAAATAGATCACCTAGAACTGGGAAGTGTTTCTATTCCAACAGGAGAAATTCTGGTCAGGGACCCACTTGTATATGTCCAAAAAGATGCTGAACCGTATTTAATTAAAGTCCCTAGAGGCGAATTTCCGGTAACTGCAGCCGTAGTTGTTCCCGACGGTGAAGATTGTGCCAGATATGCTGCCGTTAAAGTGCAATTTACAGCTTATGATGCAATACACTTTGAAGAAGCACTAATAGGCACAGAAGACCTTGTTGATTTTAATGAAGGAGAATTTTTTGGTTTTAATGTAGATGCAGGCCTGGCTTGTGTACTGGATAAAGAAACGTTAAAGCATTTCTGTTCATTTCAAGACAAGTTTAATAAAGAGAATCCCGGCAAAAACCTGTACGATGATTACTTCGCGGCACTTTTTGCAAGTAATTATGCTGAAAACCCAGATTACCAACGCGAAGGTGGCGATTGGATCAACTGGAAAATCCCCGGAACCGATTACCATATTCCATTTTTTCAAAGTGGCTTTGGTGATGGTACCTACCCTGTTTATTATGGTTTTGACATTGATGGCAATATTTGTGCGCTGGTTATTCAGTTTATTGATATTGAACTGGCTTACGGAGAAGAGGAGTAACTTTTCAATAAATAATACTGAGGCTTTGCTTTCCAAATCATGATTTAAGCTGTATAATAATAAAAGCAACTAGTGGTCTGTGAGACACAGACCATGGAACCAGCAATAACGGATTTATGGATGCTGTCATTTTGGCAAACAAATTCTTTTGGAACAACCCTTGTTATGCAGGATGTAGATTAAACAATTTATTTACATATGAGCATACAGGAAAAAGGAAATATCTCCATACATACCGAGAATATTTTCCCGATAATTAAGAAGTTTTTATACTCTGATAACGAAATTTTTCTTCGTGAGTTGGTTTCTAACGCAGTAGATGCAGTCCAGAAAATTAAAAGACTAGGTTCATTAGGTCAGTTTAATGGCGAAGTTGGTCAACCATTGGTACAAGTTGCGGTTGATAAGGATGCAAAAACCATTACCATTAGCGATAATGGTTTGGGGATGACAGCCGAAGAGATTAAAAAATACATTAACCAGGTTGCATTTTCTGGCGCAAGTGAGTTTGTAGAGAAATTTAAAGATGCTAAAGATGCCAATGAAATCATTGGTAAATTCGGTCTAGGTTTCTACTCGGCATTTATGGTTGCAGATTTAGTTGAGATTCAAACTTTATCATACCAGGATGGCGCTGAACCTGCACGTTGGGTTTGCGATGGCAGTACAGAATTTGAAATTACTGAAGGCACTAAAACTACACGTGGTACTGATATTATCCTCCATGTAAACAAAGATTCGGAAGAGTTTTTAGAAGAAAGTAAACTGCAGGAAATTCTTGATAAATACGCTAAGTTTTTACCGGTTCCAATTAAGTTTGGTACTAAAACAGAATCTGTTGAAGATGGCGTAGATGAAGAAGGTAAAGCGAAGTATAACGATGTTGAGGTTGATAACATTATCAACACCACCAACCCGATCTGGACAAAAGCTCCTGCAGATTTGTCAGACGAGGATTATTTAAACTTTTACCGCGAATTATATCCATTTAGTGAAGAACCATTATTCTGGATCCACTTAAATGTTGATTATCCTTTTAATTTAACAGGCGTACTGTATTTCCCTAAATTGAAAAACGATTTCGAAATGCAGCGCAACAAAATTAAATTGTACTCTCGCCAGGTATTTATTACCGATGAGGTTAAAGATATTGTTCCTGAGTTTTTGATGTTATTGCACGGTGTAATCGACTCTCCGGATATTCCTTTAAATGTATCTCGTAGTTTCTTACAGGCCGACAGCAACGTTAAAAAGATCAACAACTACATTACTAAAAAGGTTGCTGATAAATTAGGTGAGTTATTTGCTAAAGACCGTAAAGCTTACGAAGATAAATGGAAAGATATTGGCCTTTTTGTAAAATACGGGATGATCAGTGAAGAGAAGTTTTATGATAAAGCCAAAGATTTCGCTTTAGTTGGAAACACTAAAAATGAGCTTTTCACGCTTCCTGAGTATAAAGAGAAGGTAACAGCATTACAAACCGATAAGAACGGCACGGTTGTTTATTTATATACCAATGATGCCGCTAAGCAAGATGCGTTTATCCAATCGGCCAATAAAAAAGATTACGATGTTTTAGTATTGGATTCGCCAATCGACAATCACTTTATTAATCAATTGGAGCAAAAACTAGAGAAAACATCAATCAAACGTGTTGACTCAAGTGTTGCAGATAAATTAATTGAGAAAGATGAGCAGAACGAGCACGTTTTAACTGAAGATCAGGTAAAAGAAGTAACTGCAATTTTTGAAAAAGCCATTACCAAACCAGGTATGCATGTAGAAATTGTGGCTTTACACCCTGAAGAATTACCCGTTACCATTACCATGGATGAATTTATGCGCCGGATGAAAGATATGGCTGCAATGGGTGGCGGAATGGGCTTTTATGGCCAGATGCCAGACAACTACAAGGTTGCCATTAATGGAAACCATAAATTGGTTAGTAAAATTTTAAAAACTGAAGGAGAAGAGCAGCGCAACCTGGCTAAACAAGCGGTAGATTTAGCACTTTTAGCGCAGGGTATGTTAACTGGCGCAGAATTAACAGCTTTTGTAAGCAGAAGTGTAGAGCTGATTTAATCTGCAATACTTAAATTATATATTAAAGGGCGGAATCTGATCGATTTCGCCCTTTTGTTTTTAGGCTAAACTCACAAAAAAAGTCCCGATTAGGTCGGAACTTTTAGGTAAGAATTTTCGGGAACTCTTAGATTAAAATTAATATTGTTTAGCTTGCTATTGGCGCCTGCTTTTGATCTACATTGAAGTAGTCTTTATGGTCTTCGATCATTTTGGCAATCGTAGCCGCTTTAGTATCGGTTATTTTAAATTCGAACAATGGCTCTTGATTTTTCTTCGATCTCACCATTTTCTCTGTATAAAAGCGGTATACCAAACCATTGGTTAATAAACCATATTTGGCTTTTGTTTTACGGAAATACTTAGATAAGCGTGAATCATGGATATCTAAATTTTCAGCATGGTGTTTACATTCCACCAAAATTGTTGGTTCGCCATCTTTCATAATGGTGTAATCAACTTTTTTACTTTTTTTAACCCCGAAGTCTAGAACAGCTTCAGATTGAACCTCAGAAGGATCAAATCCTAAGATTTGGATAAAAGGCATAACTAACGCATTCCTTGTTAAATCTTCAGATTGAACTTGTGGAAGCATTTTCTTAATTCTTACGGCAAACTGCCCGATTTCGTCTTTCAATTCCATGATGTTATCTATTATTAGGTAGTTAATTTTTTAAATTGTATTGGTTAAATACCGAATTTGCAGTGATAATAATTTGATCTAAACTTTGTTTATCAAAAAAATTTCTGTTCAACATATCAATCATATAAGTCAATTTATTGATATCAGTTGCTCGCATGGTAAACTGAAAACTTTTCATACCATCTTTTATCGCCTGCTGAACGTAGTTACGAACAACCAGGAAAGATTTTCTGAATGCGTATTCGCCATCTAATTGGCCCTTAGCAAGGTTTTGTCCATCAAGATTGCTATATTCATTTTGCATTCTCTGGTACATATCTGCGTTGATTCCTTGATTTTTTAGAATCCCCTTGTAGTAGATTTTATTAAGTAAATACTCGTATTCGTTGTGTTTCATGTGGAGGCTTGGTAGATGTAGGGGAATGTTTCTTTGCTTTTCGGTATTTTTTGTTTTTTGGTTTTAATAAATCTTTAACCCAGTATTGTATGGCCTGTTTTTAATTTTATTATCTACAGGCTACACAAGATTGGGCAGGTAGATGTTTTTCACAATTAGTAGTTTTCACTGCTAATTATTTTGTTTTTGGCAAACAGTATAAAGATTATAAAAAGAAGGGGGCTGGATAATTTTTTTACATCAACTACCCAGAATATTACACGAAACCTGTGTTTTTTTTAGACGAAACCTGGGATAAGTTTTTTTGGCGCATTTGTTAATTCAATTCATTTTTATTTAACTTGCATTCAAATCAAATAAAACAAACATATTTATACTCATGAATCTAAAATGCGTTGTTATAGACGACGAGCAACATGCAATTGAAGTGTTAACTGACCACATTGCAGAAATGCCTGGTTTAACCGTTTTTAAAACTTTTACCAGCCCTGTCCAAGCACTTACTGAAATCAGTATTGAGGACGAAATTGATTTATTGTTTATGGATATTGATATGCCAGGAATCAATGGATTGGAACTGGCTAAAAATATCAGAGAAAAAGCAAAATATTTGATTTTTACTACTGCGCATCCGGATTATGCCTTGCAAGCATTTGATGTACAATCAGACCAGTACTTATTAAAACCTATTTCCTTTGCAAAATTTGCACTAGGTATTGACAGGATTTTAAAAAAGGAAGCAAATAATACCAAAGTGAGCACGAAAGAAGCTGATCAGGTAGCGGCACTTTATATTAAAGGCGACCATAAATATGCTTTTTCTAACATCGCTATTGATGAAATACTTTACATCAAAGCGCTACAGAATTATATACAGATTATTACTAAATCTGAAACCCACACTACCTACCTTACACTTAAGGAAATTGAAAAGGCCTTAGAAAACCACGCATTTATCCGTGTTAATAAATCGAACATTGTTGCTAAAGCGGCAATTAAAAAAGTAGATGGAAATATAATCCGTTTGGTAAATAACGAGATGATCCAAATTGGCGAAGGTTATAAAGAAGCTTTCTTCGCCTATGTACAGAGCAGTTTGTTAAAATCCAACAGAAACCAGTAGGATAGTAATATTAAATTAAAGTCCGAATATCCAGGTAGCATTTGTTACTACAGTTTGGCTTTGATCACCAGTTGGATGTGTTGAAAAATTGTTTTCAGCTTTGATATTTTTATAAACGAAAACAGTTTTTTTAGCAAGTTTAGTTGTGTGTTGAGCTTTCATGATATAATATTTAATGTGTGATTATTTATTGTTGTTATTAATTTCTGTAAAGGTGCAACTCAAAACACAACACAACTAGTTTTTTACACAAAACCCCATTTTTAGAAGATAAAAACCCGATTTTAATAGATAAAAAGCAATAAAATGATCTTTTTCAACCTCAAAAAATTCCTCCATAATTACAAACTTCATCTTTTTATTTGGGGTATTTACATCATTTATGAGGTATTTATACTTGGTTTAGTATCGAGGTCTTTCAGGCCAACTGGTGTTTACATTCTTATTTATCTTAGCAACATTACTGTATTTTATGTCCATGCTTTTTTTCTCAACAAACTCTTAAGTAATAAAAATTTAAAGTTAAAACCGGTAAAAATTTCGTTACTTATCATTCTCAATATTTGTGCGTATACTTTATTTAACTACTATTCTGGATTAGTATTTATAAAACTAGGTTTTATCAGGGTAAGCGGGCCAGTTCCATTCGACCGTGAATTTATTCTTCCCTGTACTTATCGCTCTCTATACTATATCGGCTTTGCAACGGGTTATGTTTATCTAATCAAATCATTTCAGGATCAGAAGAAAGTAGAAGCATTAGAGCGTCAGAACCTCGTTACGCAAATAGAGAAACAGGCTTTAGAGAACGACCTGGTACAATCGCAGAATAATTATCTGCGGAGTCAGATCAATCCACACTTTCTATTTAATACTTTAAACTTTATTTATAACGACGCCCGCAAAAAGGCACCTATGGCAGCAGATGCAATTATGAATCTGGCCGAAATGATGCGTTATGCCCTAAAACGTCCTGAAGCATCAGAAATGGTTCCACTAAGTGAAGAAATTGAGCAAATTGAGCACCTGATTAATCTGCATAAACTCCGAACGGCGAACACAATTAATCTGGAACTTGAGGTAACGGGCGATATGTTCGGATTAAGATTTCCACCGCTTATCTTATTAACTTTGGTTGAAAACATATTTAAGCATGGAAATGTTTCGCACTCAACTCAACAGGCCCTTATTAAAATTGCTTACCAAAAGGATAATCTTAGTATCACTACCATAAACATGATTAATGATAATAAGGGCAAACAGACAGAAAGCCATCATGTAGGGATTGACAATATTGGCAAGCGCCTTAGTAATTTTTACGGCAATGATTATTCATTCAAGTATTACAAAGACCCGCTTAACCGGTATATTACTGAAATAAATGTAACTGTTGTTAATCCTTTGGCCAGGTTAAACCGTTAAGCTTTCATTGCATTTTGACGCTGGATATCTTTTAGCAGAAAATAATACATAACCATTTCGTGGGTCCGCTGATCTTTGCTGAAAAGTCTATTTACGTGCATATGCATTAAATCGGTTAATAGCTTTAGTGCGTTTTCGGGAGCACATTGTTTAAGAATTTTGGTAAACGAATCCGAAAACTCATTGAACTCCCGCTCCTGATCTGTTGTTAACGCCGTCCATTCTGTTTTACGGAACTCCTGATAGTGGTTGTTTAATTGTTTAAAATCAGCAGCATCCAATCGATGTTCTTCATTAAAGGTATCAGACATTAACTTCACTATTTTATGGATAGCCAGCTTATCCAGAATGTTGGATTCGATAATCTTTGAGACCAAAAGGCTACACCCTTTATATTTGTTAAAATCATCAGCCTGGGTTGCTAAAAGTGATAATACAAATTCGCTGTCCAGCTCAAAATGCTGCTCAACATCTTCGATCATGTTACTTCCATAACGCTCTAACTCTCGCTTATAGGTTTTAATCTGTACATCAGACACCAAACCTGAATTTAAAAATAATTCCAGATCATCCATGAGTTTTGATGTTAACAGCTGCCCATCCCTTGGATTGTTTAGCTGAATCCTAAACCTGATGTGGTTTCCATTTTCATTGTAGCGGATAAAAAACCACGATTTGACCTGATCAGCATGCGTGGATATGAAGGGTGCGATTACTTCTGTCAGAATCTGATCGCTGCGTTGCTGATGGCAATAAATTTCGAAATACAGCCATTCTTTACCCGGCAGGAAAAATCGTGTTACCTCAGCATTTGCAGATGTTTTAGCCAAACCACGATAAATCTGTTCGCCATGACTTATACTTAAAACAAACTGAGCTAAATAGGGTTTAGTGGCTTCATCAACCACAATACTGTTTTGAGGCAGTAACACTTCTTCGATGTATGTACTTCCATGTTTTTGCAGGTATTGCAGAAAAGCATTTATATCATCGTCGTTTTGTAGGGCAAAGCATAATGTCTGATCGGATATACCTGCTTTAAAATATTCGCTAACGCCTAAATTGCTCAGATATGACCTACAGTTGGCGACAGAAAGCGACTTTTGACCGGCACCTAAAAGGGCTTCTTTTTTAACTCTCCATTTATTACTACTTAAAACTATATTTTGATACTGTAACCTTGGATAATAATCCAAATCAGGGAAAATAGTATCAAGTGGAAAGGAAAGATTTGTTTGTAAGCCTTGATGTTGCAAATCGCACAGTAACCTAAATACAGAAAGATCTGAACGGATGTAGTTGTACGCAGAAGCCATTCTTGGTACGAGCCGTTTATTTAAATGTTTAGAGCGAAGAATAATCTCTGTGCCCCGAATTGAAATCTGTATATCATTTAAGGCAAGTGGCGATGCTGAGGTATCAAAATTTAAGATTGATAATTGATGCCCATAAATCAGTTTTCGCCTGTTTACATTATCTACATTGGCCTCTACCATATAGGCCACATCAAAAAACAAAACCTCGGGGTTTGCTTGTTGTTCTGCGCCCGCTATGTCTTTAGCATATTGTGCTACATCATCGGCTGCCATTGTAAATCTTCCGCTTAATGCATTTGATGTTGCTCCACCTATCTGTTCGACAAAAATCAAATCGTCATGAACAGACATTACCATGCTAAATGAATTGGGTAAGGCTGCTAATTTCTGATTCGGCGTCAAGGTAAGTTTGTTCAGATAAACAGTTTTACCTTTTTCGAAGTTTTGTTCCGTCAGGAATGTTTTTAATGCTGTTTTAATATTTTCTGACCCCGCTTTTTTCAGCGGCTTAGTATTAAAGCGTGTGATAAACTCGCTGTTTTGACCAGCTTGCTCCAGCTCATCGTAGCCTACACCCATTTCTGGATCTAGTGCCAATAATAGTGGCACTTCCTGATCTTCGAATTTCTTTTTAAACCTGATCTGAAACTGGCTAAGGGCATCACGATCTTTTGCGGGCATTACACCATGGAGCATATTGATCAAACCTGGAATAGCCTGAAGCAAACGTTCATTAATACCACCAGATAATGCTGTGCGTTGCGCAATAAGATATTTTGGCAACTCAGCGGTAGCAGTGAGCCCTAAACGTTCAAAATAATCATCTCCTATAATATTAGGATCGTAATTAGTAAAAACAAGCTGTAAATCGTGCATATCCTGCAGCAAAGCAAACAGGTTTTCGGTTTCAGCATCATTTAAATTTAATTGTTTTACCAGATCGTTAAGCCTAATCGGCGTTAAGCAAGCAGACAATATTTGCTTTACAAAGTCGTCTTGATCTAACTCAGCAAGTTCAAAAACACCTTCGGTACAGGCTATATACCGGATACTGTTGGGCGTTAAATAATAACTAGTGTTACTAAATATTAGGCAGTTCTTTCGCAGCACTTCTGCCAATGGCAATTGAATATTATTCTTATAAGGCCAATCAACCAGTTCGCGTACCTTTTGGGCTTCTTCAACTATTATTCTGCTTTCTGATGATTTAATGGCATCGCTTAACAAACTAAAACCAGCAAAAGTGCCATAAGGGGTTGACCGGAATTTCGCACGGTTAAAATATTTCCAGATGGTAAAATAAATTTTAGGTGGAAGATCTTTAAGTTCGTTTGCCTTTACTTCTTTTATGGTTTCGTAAAATGTTGCAGAAGATATTGCTATTGCCGCTTTTAATTCCTCCCAGCAATCTACCAGTTCAGATTGATATGAAAATTTAGGTGTTCTAAAAATTACGGTTGGTTGAATATTAAGCTTCATTGAATTTAAATAGTGTGCGAAAATTACAAAGATTAATTTAGAAAGTTATCAATTGACAGCTTTCAGTTTGCAGTTCCATACGCACAATCCTTTAATAGTGCATTAAAAATTCAGGGGCGCATAGGTCCAGATTACAAATCCCCAACCAATTTAATATAAACTAAAAAGCCATCTTCCTTTTAGGAAGATGGCTTACCGGGATGTTAATTGAATTTTATTTTTTGGTTACTTTAAATTCTGTTCTTCTGTTTTTTGCTCTTCCTACGGGATTATCTTTTTTCTTGCGTTTCACTACGATTTCGTTTGGTGCAATCGGCATTGATTCTCCATAACCTTTAGAAGTCATTCTGGCAGCGGCAATTCCTTTACTTTCTAAATAGTCTGTACAAGATTTTGCTCTTCTGTTCGATAGATCTAAGTTGTACTCATCAGTTCCAATATTATCGGTATGAGAACCCAACTCGATTTCCATTTCAGGATTATCTTCCATAATCGGGATCAGGAAGTCTAATACTTTTTTAGAAGGCTCGGTAAGCTCGGCACTGTTAAATTCGTAATAAACGTTATCCAAAGCCATTGGGATACCTAATTTGAAAGGACTTAAGCAATAATCTTTATAAATCAAGGTATCTGCTTTTGCCAATTCTTCATAAGGATAGTTTTTAGTAATTGCGAAATAATTATCTTTCGCAAAAAGCAATTTGATTGGTCTTTTCGAATCTACCTTAAACCTATAAATACCGTCGGTACCAGTTGTAATTTTCTGAGCACCTTCTGCATTGGTAAGGGTTACATTTGCACCTGCTAAAGGCAATTTAGTTTTACAGTCAGTTAAAATACCTGCAATTGAGAAGTATTCTTTTTTCACTTCAAATACCTCTAGGCAGCATGATGATTCGCGATCAGAACTAATATATCCTTTTGTTCCCTTATCATCTGTTGCAGTGAAGTAAAGATCATCTTTTGATGAGTTAAATGGATAACCAGCATTCTTTGGCTTGGTCCAATCTACAAGATCACCTTCTGACTCAAAGAAATCGAGACCACCAAAACCTATTCTACCATCGGTACTGAACAATAACTTTTTGGTTAACGGATTATAGTATGGTGCACGTTCATCATCTTCAGTATTAATGGTTGGGCCAAAATTTACTGCCTGACCTAAAGATCCATCTTCGCGAACGGTACAATACCAAAGATCGTACTTACCATAACCACCGCTTCTATCAGACGAGAAAAGCAGGAATTTACCATCGCTGGTTACAAATGGTTGAGTTGAATTAAAATCTTTACTATTTACCTGTAAACCAACTGGTAGTGGATCGCCCCATTTATCACCTGTTTTTTTAGAAGAATAAATGGCATATTTTTCTTTATCCTTCCAAGCGGTAAAGTATACTGTATTTCCATCAGGAGTAAAAGTAGCAGCAGCAACTTCCATGTTTTTAGGGAGACTGATATCGATTTTTCTCACTGCAATATCAGCTGAAGTTAATTCGCCTTTGGCTGCATAAATATTATTAAGGAATGGATTGGTTTTAGTTGATACCTGAACTTCTCCAGCATCTGTTTTAACCATGTCTTTTTTACTACCTACAGCAACCGGACGGGATGAAGTAAAATACAACTCGTTGTTGATTTTAACAGGAGCATAATTAGAGCCCAAACCATTTACATTACCCGGCACTTTTTTAACCTGGACCATGCGTGGAAAACGCATTTCTTCGATTGCAAACTTACATGATTCGATTTCCTTTTGGGCATCTTTTACCAAAGCATCACCAGGATTTTTTTGGATAAACTGTTGAAAAGCATCGATAGCCAGGTTAAATTTTTTATTTGCCCTTAAGCTTTCTGCATAATAAAATAGCGCCTTTCTAAAACGCGTATTGGTAAAGGTGATCGCTATGGCATAATATTTTTCAGCCTCGTTAAATTCCCTATACAGCCTACTAGATTCTGCAAGGTTATAAATCGATCCTTCATAATCGTCTATCACTTTATCATCAGTCGCTGATTTCCTTTCCATACCGTAAGGTAAAATGGCCTGGGTACTATCTCCAGTAATTTTTAAGGCTTTTTTATAAAAAGTAGATGCTGCATAATAATCCTTATTTTCGAAATAAGTATCTGCAACCTTTTTATAATTCACCACATACTGTGCGTTTGCAAAACCGCCAAATGCCACTAACAAAAAGAGTAATATTTTTTTCATTTGATTAATTATAAACGTGGACAAAAGAAGTTTGGACCAATAAGACCGTTACGGCCAATTAAGGAAATCGAAAGCTCTAAACCACCGTTACTGTTAGAAGCGCGGTTGAAAGTAGAGGTATTAATATCGTAACTTAACCCGAAAACCATATTCTTTAACTGTAGGCCAACAAAGGCAATTGCAGCATCTTTATTACGGTAGTTACCACCAAACAAAATGTTTGCTGATGGATTAACGTTAAGCTGTGCATAAGCACCTAACGATACCTCGTTTGTGTTACCCTGGTACATAAACAATGCATTGGGCACAATATCCAATAACTCTGAAGCCTTAATCCGCGCACCACCATGTGCAGTAAATCGAACAGGAATACGTGAATTTGAACCAGAGAAACGATCCATGGGACGGGTTAAATGTGCTGCACTTGCGCCTAAGAAAACGTTTACACTTTTGTTGGGGTTACCATCAAAATACATGATACCTGCATTTACATCAGGAACCAAAGAGGATTGAGATGAAAGTGTTTCGCCGCTCATCATACCACCATCATAACCTGAAATTGGATTAAACTGGTTACCAAACCTGGCCTGAGAGAAATCGAAACTGCGGTTAATTACACCGGCTTGTAATCCAAAACTCACCATCTGTAAACCTTCGGCACCAAACCTTAAACGGTACGAACCGGATACCAGGGCAGACAGGTAGTTAAAATCTAACTCCCCTGCCCTTTGGTTTAAAATGGTTGCACCAAATGCAAAGTTCTTTTTCGGGGCCATATCGAACGATGCTCCACCTGTTAAGAAAGAACTGTTTAGTGCACTCCATTGTTGTTTAAAGTTTACAGTTGCACGATAATCGCCGTCTATTACCCCGGTTAAGGCCGGGTTAAGATATAACGGATTTGCATAATATTGTGAAAAATGCGGATCAGTTTGTGCAAAGGACTTAGCTGTACACAGCAGCAATCCTAGCACTGCAACATATATTTTTAAAGCCGATAGTATTTTCATGGTCTTTGATTTTATCTGTTTATTATTAATCCTCTTCTTATCTAATCAGCGTTACTGTACCTTTTCTTAATGATGTTGTTCCATTGGTGAACGTAATGTCAACCATGTACACATAAACTCCAATCGGTTGATTTACCCCTTTGAAAGTTCCATCCCATCCATTTGCAACATTATCTGATTGGAATATCAATTGACCCCATTGTGTGAAAATGCTCATTCTGGCGCTTGATATGGTGTTACCGTAAATTAAGAATGTATCGTTTTTACCGTCGTTATTTGGTGTAAATGCATTTGGTATGTAAACCTGATCGCCAAAAGGATTAGCTGCTTTACCAGTTACCGGAGTAGAATTTGCACTGGTTTGGCACTCAATCTGACCTCTGGCACGTACAATAATGGTAACACTTTGATCTGGTTTCAAGCCTGCTACTAAATAAGTTGTTCCGGTTGATCCGCCTGTTGGGTTTACCCATGTTAAGCCATTATCTTGAGAAACTTCGTAAGCGGTAGCACCTGCAACAGCAGCCCATGCAAAGGTTACACTGTTTGGTGTTGTACTTTGTACCACTACTACTGGTTTTCCTAATACTGGCAGTACATTAACCGTAACACCTGTTCTTGTTGGACTAGCACAACCACCTACTGCTATTGCCTCTACATAATAGATTGTGGTAGCAGTTAAGTTTGGTGTAGTAAAGGTTATACCTTCTGCCAATACAGCCCCACCAGAGCTTGCAGCATACCATCTGTAAACTAATCCTGTTACCGGATTATTAACCGTTAATATGGTTGAGCTACCTGCGCAAAGTGTTCCATTTGCTGCTGTTACCGATGCTGGTGCAACTGGTACTGGTAGTGCAATTACATTTACCGGTGTTCTAGATGAAGAGATACAGGTTCCATTTGCTCCTTCAACATAGTAAGTGATGTTTGCATTAATTGCTGGAGTAGTAAAGTTTACTCCTGTTCCAGCCAATGTTCCGCCCACAGCTGCAGTGTACCAATTGTACGTTACACCTGTTTGAGGACTTGTTACCGTTAATACAGCTGGGCTTCCGGTACAAACACTAACCGATGTTGAAGCTACCGTTGGTACTGTTGGTTTTGCGTTAACAGTAACCGTTACTTTAACACGGCCACCATTGTTGTTACAACCTCCTGTTCCGATTGCTAAAATATAGTAATCTGTCGTTGCAGCTAAGGCTGTTACATTGAATGTTGTGCCAGTGAATAATAAATTACCGCCAACCGCAGCAGTGTACCATTCGTAAGTAACACCTGCCTGTGCATTGGTTACTGTTAGGGTGGCTCCGTCACCTGCGCATATACCTCCATTTGGAACAGATACCACTGGGTTGTTTGGTGATGCATTTACTGTAATGGCTACTGCCCTTGCTGTTGCTGCAGTATTTTCGCATTTATTATCGCCTTTAACCGTTACATAATAAGTTGTACTTGCTGTTAATACTGGTGTAGTAAACACTGGACCAGTAAATACTACTGTATTTAAAGCAGCATCACTATACCAGGTAAATATTGGGTTGGTAACCGTTGTGCTTGTTGCTGCTAATGTTGCCGCTGTACTTGCACACACTGAAGTTGATCCATTTACTGTGATATCTGTTGCTACTGCGTTCGGACTAACTGTAACAGTTACTGTTTTCGCATTTGCTGCTGTATTTTCACATCTATTGGCACCCTTAACGGTTACATAATAAGTTTTAGTGGCAGTTAATACCGGAGTGGTAAAGATTGGTCCGGTAAAGGCCACACTTGTTAATGAAGCATCGTTGTACCAGGTAAATACCGGGCTGGTAACCGTTGCAGAACTTGCATTGATAACTGCTGTTCCAGAACCACATATTCTAGCTGGGGTTGATAATGTGATATCGGCAGCTGTTGCACCTGCATTTACATTAACGGTAACTACTTTCGCATTTGCAGCAGAACTTTCACATCTGTTATCACCTTTTACAGTTAGGTAATATTTAGTTGTTGCAGTTAATGCTGGTGTGCTAAAGGTTGCTCCTGTAAATACTGGTGTTGTTAAAGCAGCATCGCTGTACCAGGTAAATATCGGATTGGTTACTGTTGTGGTACTGGCAACTAAGCTGGCTGACGATCCTGCACAAATGGTGGCATCTGTTGCAGTAACATCAGTTGCCGAAGCTACTGAGTTAACAACAATGTTAACAGATTTAGCTGTGGCAGCACTGCTTTCGCACTTGTTATCACCTTTTACAGTTACGTAATATGTAGTGTTCGTAGTTAATGTTGGTGTGGTAAATACTGCACCAACAAAAGCTACATCAGTTAACGTTGCATTGGTATACCAGGTAAATACCGGGTTAGTAACTGTTGTGCTACTTGCCGTTAACACTGCTTTAGATCCTCCGCAAATATTTGTTGATCCATTTACAACGATATCACTTGCAACTGCTATCGGGTTAACCTTAATAGTTACAGCTGCTGCATTTGCTGCAGTGTTTTCACATCTGTTAGCACCTTTTACGGTTACATAATAAGTAGTAGTGGTTGTTAATACCGGTGTGGTAAATATTGGTCCGGTAAAGGCAACACTTGTTAATGAAGCATCATTGTACCAGGTAAATATTGGACTGGTTACTGTTGTTGAGCTCGCATTGATTACTGCTGTGCCCGATCCACATACCAATGTAGGTGTTGATAAGGTAATATCTGCAGCTGTTGCACCCTGATTAACATTTACAGTTACCACTTTTGCAGTGATACCTGAGTTTTCACATTTGTTATCACCTTTAACCGTAACATAGTATTTAGTTGTTGCCGTTAATACCGGGGTAACGAATGATGTACCTACATAAGCTACTGAAGTTAAAGCAGCGTCGTTGTACCATGTAAATGTTGGGTTGGTAACGGTTGTCGTACTTGCCACCAAGGTAGTACCAGATCCTGAGCAGATTGTTGCATCAGTAGCAGTTATATCGGCAGCGGTAGAAACCGGACTAACTGTTATTGTAATTACCCTTGCTGTACCAGGTGCATTCTCACATTTATTATCACCTTTTACAGTTACATAATAAGTAGTGGTGCTGGTTAAGGCCGGTGTGGTATATGTTGCGCCAATGAAACTTACATTGGTTAATGCCGCATCACTGTACCAGGTAAATACTGGGTTGGTTACTGTTGGAGATGTTGCAGTTAATACTGCCGATGATCCTGCGCAAGCCACTGTGCTTCCGCTGAGAATAATATCGGTGGTAGTTGCCAAAGGATTAACAGTTATTGTTACCGCTTTGGCATCTGCGGCACTGTTTTCACATTTATTGGCACCTTTAACACTTACATAATAAGTAGTGGTTGCAGTTAAACCAGTTACTGTGAAAGTTGGCCCTGTAAATACTACACTTGTTAATGATGCATCACTATACCAGGTAAATACCGGTTGAGTAACCGTAGTACTAGAAGCCATTAACATTACGGTAGAACCTGAACAGATTTGAGCATTGCTTACCGCAATATCCGCAGATGTTGCAAACTCTTTAACTGTCACGGTAACAACCTTAGCATTTGCAGCTAAATTCTCACATTTATTATCACCTTTTACGGTTACATAATAAGTGGTGGTTGCAGTAAGTGCAGGTGTAGTAAAGCTAGCGCCTACATGAGCCACTGTAGTTAAAGTAGCATCGCTATACCAGGTAAATACAGGATTGATTACTGTTGTTGTTGAAGCAGACAGTGCAGCTGTAGATCCTTTACAGATTGATGCAATTCCGTTAATGGCGAGGTCTGAATCAGTAGCTGCAGGATTAACCGTAATGGTAATCGATTTTGCAGTAGCTGCTGTATTCTCACATTTATTATCGCCTTTAACCGTTACATAATAAGTAGTGGTTGCAGTAAGTACCGGAGTAACGAAGTTAGCACCAGTAAATGCTACTGTAGTTAAAGCCGCATCACTGTACCAGGTAAATACCGGGTTGGTTACGGTTGTACTTGTTGCATTTAAAGTAACTGAAGAGCCACCGCAAACGGTACTTGTTCCAGCTAGGTTAATATCAGCTGGGGTAGCAACAGGATTTACCGTTACAGTAACTTCTTTTGCATTACCTGCTGTGTTTGCACATTTATTTGTTCCGCTAACGGTAACATAGTATTTGGTAGTTGTGGTAATGGCTGGCGTATTAAATACTGCACCAACAAAAGCAACCTGTGTTAAAGCAGCATCAGTGTACCAGGTAAATACCGGACTGGTTACAGTTGTACTGGCTGCTGTAAGCACCGCTGTACCAGAAGCACATAATGATGTTGTTCCGGTTACAGTTAAATCGGCAGCAACTGCTGATGGATTAACAGTGATAGAAACCTTAGTCCGTGTTGAGTTTGAACAACCTGTTCCACTTACCGCTTCAACATAATAATCGTATGTTCCTGCTGCAAGTGATGCAGATGTAGTAAAGCTACTGTTATTGGTTACCAACATGTTTCCGGCTGTAGCCGCATCGTACCAGTTATAGGTTACTCCTGCAACGGCCTGTACACTTAAAGTAGCAGGTGAGCCGATACAAGTTGTAGCCGGATTGGTAGTTGATGGAATTGGTGCTACTGGTGGAGCTAAAATAGTTACCGTTACTTTGGTTCCTACAGTCTCACAACCGTTAGCCGTAGCTGTTACCGAATAAGTATAAGTTCCAGCAGTTAAAGTTGGATCTGTTGTGAAAGTTGCTCCATCTTTTCCTGCTTGATAAGTTGTGCCTAAGTACCATTTGTACACTACACCAGCTTGTGGGTTCTGAACACTTAAGGTTGCAGATGATCCTTGACAAGCGCTTGCTGTAGCTGCTGTAACTGTTGGTGTAGTGATTACCCTTTGTGCATAATCTAAATTAACAGATGTTAATGCCCCAAGGAGACCTGAGCTTAATCTCAATTCTGCTCCATCAAATTTACTGGTTGGTACGAAAGTTAATATAGCAGATGTATTGCCTGTTAATAGTTTTAAGCTAATTAATGGGTTAGAAATAGAAACCGCATCGTTATTGCTGGTTGTACCTTGGAAAGTTGTTACCGTTAAGTTATTTAATACTCCTACCGAAAGCAATGTACCTGGAGTGGTAATTTTCACTCTTAAGGTATCGCCTACATTTGATAAGCCTGTAAAACCAACATGGTGATAAACAGATGCGCCAAGTAATCCCACTGGAATAACCAAGCTAGATCCTGTGTTGATGTCGTTATCAACCGCAAAAGTTGGATTGTAAACTCCAGCCAATACAGCTACACCTGTTACACCGCTAGCAACTGTTGTTGTAGCCGCTCCACAAGGAGTAGTTACCGGGTTACCGTTAGGAATAACAGTAACAGTTACAGTTGCTCTGCTTGTTGCAGTACAGCCGCCTAGAATAGTAGCTTCTACATAATATGTAGCGGTTGCACTTAATTGCGGTGTTACATAAGTTTCGCCAGTAAATACTGGAACTACACCATTTGCAGTAGTATACCAGTTAATGGTTGCTCCCGCTGTACTCGACGTTGCTTTTAATACCGCAACAGAACCTTCGCTAATAGTAATTGATGGTGGTGTAATTACCGGAACATCGATAGTTCCCAATATAATTTTAGCCTCAGTTCTTGTTGATGAGCTACCACAGCCATTTACTGCTGCTACAAAGTAACTTCTATCAGCATTGATTAATGGTGTTGTAAAGTTATCACCGGTAAATAATACCGTTGTAGATGTTGCTGTATCGTACCAGTTATAGGTTGTGCCTACAATTGGGTTTTTAACCTGGAAAGTAACTGACGTATTAGGGCAGGTATTTACAGATGCTGAAAGTAGCTCTGGTGTTACCGGAGCTGGGTTTGTAGTTACATTTACTACTGTTTTATAACTCACACAACCAGTTGCAGAAACTGCTGCAACGTAGAATTTAGTGTCGCCTGTTAAAACTGGTGTAGTAAATATGATACCGTCTTTACCGGTTAGGTAAGTACCTGTAGCATCGTACCATCTGTAGGTTAAGCTTGCCGATGGGTTGCTTACTTCAAGCTGTGCAGTTTGGCCAACACAAGCCGTAACATTTGCTGATGCTACGGTAGGTGCAACCAAAATGCGCTGTGCGTAATTTAAATTAATTGATGTTAAAGCACCTAGTAAACCTGAGTTTAACCTAACTTCTACTCCGTCGAAAACATTCGTTGGAACAAAAGTGATTAACGCCTGGGTATTACCGCTTAACAATTGAATATTGATTAAGTTATCATTTAACAACCTCGAATCACCATTACTGTTGGTTCCAACATAAGTAGTAATTGCAGCGTTTCCTAATAACGAAAGTGATAATAGTTTTCCTGGAGATGATACTAAAACACGTACCGTATCACCTACTTTAGATAATGATCCAAAACCAACTCTTTGATAAACTGATGCACCAAGCGCTCCTACTGGCATTACCAATGAAGATGCGGTTTGGGTATCATTATCAATCGCTAATGCTGGGTTAAATACACCCGATAATAAAGCTACACCGTTAACACCGTTAACCTGTGTGGTTGCCGCCTCGCAAGGAACCGGATTTGGAGATCCATTACCATCAACTGTAATGGTAACCTGAACGCGGCTTGCTGATGTACAACCATTGGTAGAAACCGATTCTACGTAATAGGTTGTAGTAGCTAATAACGGTGGTGTAACATAAGTTGCACCTACATAAACTGGTGTAGTTGAAGTGTTAGAAGTGTACCAGTTGAAAGTATTGGTTGCATCTGCAGAACTAGCAGTTAAAATTGCCGTTTGACCTGCGCTTACTGTTGATGAACTTGCCGTTACTACTGGTAAAGCCGGACGAGGATTTACTGATACTGCTGCTGCTGCACGTGTAGTGCTTGTACAGTTGCCTTGAGATGCTTCTACATAATAGGTAGTTGCCGCTGTTAATGCCGGTGTTGGGAATACCGCGCCAGTGAATACTAAGTTTCCACCTACCGCAGCATCGTACCATTTGTAAGTTATAGCAGCATCTGGATTGGCAACCGATAAAGTTGCTGATGATCCTTCACACACATTAGCTATTGTTGCCAATACTGGTGCTGGTAATGCTGGTGTAACCGTTACAGTTACCGGAACTCTTGTTGTGTTCGGACAACCGCCTTTGCTTACCTGAATATAATAAGTAGTTGTAGCAGATAAAGCTGGTGTAGTGAATGTTTCACCAGTAGCCAATTGTGTACCACCAGTTGCAGCATCGTACCAGGCTAATGTTGTTCCATCGTTTGCAGTTGCAGTTAATGTTGCTGTACTTCCTGCACAAATGGTTTGTGCACCAGCAGTTATTGTTGGGCTAGGATAAATTACGGTTGCACCATAAACATCTAAGCTGGTGAGTACCGATGCTAATGCACCAAAGCTTACTTGTACCCTATCATAAGCACCTCCTGCCAATATAGTTGCAGCAAAACGGTTACCTGATAAAAGTCTAAGATTTAATAGCCCACCATTTAATTGTACTGTTTTTACAACCGTGGCACCATTTAATATGGTAACGGTTACGTTGTTTAATAAACCAACATCGGCTAAACCGGTCGGCAAAGCTAAATCTAAACGAAGACTATCAGTAGCTGTTCCAACTGTTGGGAAAATTAATTGTTGATAACCTGATGCACCAACACCTACAGAAAGTGATATTCTGGTAAAGTTAGAAGGATCAGCATCAGTAGAATTTCCAGCGCCGTTTATTCCACATAATAAACAAATTCCGGTTATACCTGTGTTTTGCGAATTGGCAGCATTACAAGCAGTACCTCCACCATTGTTTAATACGGTAACAGTTACCGGAACGCGGGTTGCACTTTTACAACCACTGGCATTTGTTGTTTCTACATAATAAGTTGTAGTTGCCGATAATACCGGAGTAACAAATGAAGTACCTGTTCCTACCTGTGTTCCAGCTGTTGCAGCATCGTACCATTGAATGGTATTACCAGCATCAGCCGTTGCTAACAATGTAGTAGACTGACCAGCATTAATTACCTGGTTGTTCGTGGTTACTGTTGCAGCAGTTGCTGGTGGGTTAACTGAAACATTAACAGCAGTTCTCGAACTTACTGCAGTTCCAGATACCGCTTCTACATAAAATACTGTTGGAGCGGTTACTGTTGGTGTTACAAAAACACCTGTGTTATTGGTAACCAATGGTGTACTTCCAGTAGAAGCATACCAGTTATAAGTTACGCCAGCTTGCAAATTGCTAACGCTTAATGTCGCTGGGCTTCCAGAACAAACAGTTGCTGCAGCAACTACCGGAGCATTAACCGTTACGGTTAAGCTATAAGCTGTTGTTGCTTTGTTTCCGTTTGCATCTGTTGCAGTTAAAGAAATTGTGAAGGTTCCACCTAAAGTTGGTGTTCCTGTAATTTCTCTTGTTGCAGTATTAAAACTTAATCCCGGAGGAAGGTTTGTTGCTAAATAAGTATATGGGGCTGTTCCGCCTGTTACCGCTGGTAAAGTTTGTGTTGGGTAAGGTGTACCTACAATACCGTTTGGTAAAGTTGCACCTGGTAATGATAAAACACCAATTACTTTAAGTGCATAAGTATTACTTGCGGTTCTGCCTTCACTATCTGTAGCGGTAACACTAATCGAATAATTTCCGGCCTGTGTAGGTGTTCCTGAAACTTCTCTTGTTGCTGGATTAAAAGTTAATCCGGCTGGAAGGTTGCTTGCTACATAAGTATAAGGACCAACACCACCAGTTGCCGATGGTAAGGTTTGTGTAGCGTAAACTGTTCCTTCTGTTCCATCAGGCAAGGTTGCTGCTGGTAACAATAAAGGATCAACCACTACGATTGTATAGTTATTGGTTGCTGTTTTTCCATCAGCATCGGTAACCGTTACCGGTACTGTGAAAGTTCCAGATTGTGTAGGTGTTCCTGTAATTTCTCTTGTTGCCGGATCAAAGGTTAATCCCGGAGGAAGACCAGTTGCCGCATAAGTATAAGGTGTTGATCCGCCTGTTGCAGATGGAATAGTTTGTGTTGGATAAACTGTTCCTGTTGTTCCGTTAGCTAAAGTTGCTGCCGGTAAAACCAGTGGATCAGTTACTTTAAGTGTATAGTTAGCAGTAATGGTATTGCCATTAGCATCTGTTACTGTAACCGGAATGGTAAAGGTTCCAATTTGAGTTGGTGTACCTGTAATTTCTCTTGTTGCCGGATTAAAGGTTAATCCCGGAGGAACGCCAGTTGCTGAATAAGTATATGGTCCGGTTCCGCCTGTTGCAACTGGAATTCCATTTGTAGTATAGGCTGTACCTGTTACACCGTTAGGCAATGCTCCAGGAGCCAGAGCCAATGCTGGTGTTACTGTTAAAGTAAAGGTCGAAGTTGTGCTACAACCTTTTGTATCGGTTGCTACAACGTCGAAGGTTGGGTTACCTGCTGCTGTTGGTGTTCCACTTACCAAACCACTTGGCGATAAAGTTAAACCAGCTGGCAAAGTACTACCTGCAGCTAAAGTATAAGTATAACCAGGTGTACCACCAGTAGCAACCGGAAGTTGTTTACTGTAAGGAGATGCAATGGTTGCATTGGTTAAAGTTGCACCAGCAAATACAATTGCAGGATTAACAGTAATGGTTACCGGAACTCTTGTTGTGTTTGAACAAGTTCCTTTGCTTACCTGAACGTAATAAGTAGTCGTTGCTGTTAAAGCAGGAGTTGTAAAGTTTGCACCCGTACCTACTTGGTTTCCGCCTGTTGGTGCATCGAACCAGGCTAAAGTTGTGCCACCATTTGCAGTTGCACTTAATGTTGCAGTACTACCTGAACAGATAGATTGTGCACCTGCTATAAATGTTGGGTTAGGGTAAACAACTGTTGCACCATAAATATCTAAACTTGTTAATGCCGAAACTAAGGCACCAAAGCTTACCTGTACTCTATCGTAAGCACCGCCAGCCAAAACTGTCGCTGCAAAACGGTTACCAGATAAAAGTTGAAGATTTAGCAATGCAGCATTTACCTGTACTGTTCTTACAACTGTAGTACCATTTAATACGGTAATGGTTATATTATTTAAGAGACCAACATCAGCTAAACCACCTGGTAAAGCTAAATCTAAGCGGATACTATCTGTAGCTACCCCTGTTGATGGGAAAATTAATTGTTGGTAACCAGTTGCAGCAACTCCAACTGCTAATGATATTCTGGTAAAGTTGGTCGCATCAGCATCTGTAGAGTTTCCAGCCCCACTTATACCGCACAATAAACAAATTCCGTTTATTCCTGTGTTTTGGCTGTTTGCAGCATTACAAGCTGTTGCTCCACCACCGTTAATTACGGTTACAGTTACTGGCACACGGCTTGCGCTTTTACAGCCATTGCTGCTTGTGGTTTCAATGTAATAAATTTTGGTTGCTGTTAAAGCTGGTGTAGTAAATGATGTTCCTGTTCCAACTTGTGTTCCTGCTGTTGCGGCATCAAACCAGGCGATGGTATTTCCAGCATCAGCGGTTGCAGTTAATGTTGTAGTTTGTCCGGAGTTGATTACCTGGTTATTGGTTGTAACCGTAGCTAAAGTCGCAGGTGGGTTAACTGAAACCGTAACCGATGTTCTCGAACTGATTGCTGTTCCAGAAACGGCTTCTACATAAAATACAGTTGCTGAGCTTATTGCAGGTGTTACAAAAGTTCCGTTATTGCCAGTTACCAATGGAGTGCTTCCTGTTGATGCGTACCAGTTATAAGTTACACCAGCCTGAAGGTTGCTTACTGTTAAAGTAGCAGTGCTTCCGGTACATACTGTAGCAGAAGCCACAACCGGAGCATTAACTGTTACAGTTATTGTGTAAGTGGTAGTTGCTTTATTATTGTTAGCATCTGTAGCGGTTAAAGAAACATTATAGGTACCACCTTGTGTTGGTGTTCCGGTAATTTCTCTTGTGGTTGGGTTGAACGATAATCCCGGAGGAAGGTTCGTAGCTACATAAGTATATGGCGAAGTACCACCTGTTACTGCAGGTAATGTTTGTGGCAAATATGAAGTACCTACAATTCCGTTAGGTAAAGTTTTTGTTGGCAAGGTTAACGTACCAATTACTTTAATTGGATAAGTGTTGCTTGCTGTTTTACCTTGACTATCGGTAACCGTAACATTTATTGCATAATTACCTGCCTGAGTTGGTGTACCAGTAACTTCTCTTGTTGTTGGATTAAATGTTAATCCTGCAGGAAGATCAGTGGCTACATAAGTATATGGTCCAACACCACCTGTTGCAGCTGGCAGAACTTGTGTAGCATAAACCACACCCTCTGTTCCATCTGGCAAGGTTGCCGCTGGCAATGCCAATGGACTATTTACAGTAATGCTATAATTTGTAGTTGCCGTTTTTCCATCAGCATCGGTTACTGTAACTGGTACGGTATAAGTTCCCGGTGTTGTTGGTATACCAGTTATGGCCCTGGTTGACGGATTAAAAGTTAAACCTGGGGGAAGGCCTGTTGCCGAATAAGTGTAAGGCGTTGTTCCACCAGTTGCACTTGGAATAATCTGCGTAGGATAAGCTGTTCCTGTAGTACCATCAGCTAAAGTTGCTGTAGGTAACAATAAAGGATCAGTAATTTTTACAGTATAATTCGAAGTAATGGTATTACCGTTCGCATCAACAACTGTAACTGGTATCGTATATATTCCAGGTTGAGTTGGTGTTCCGGTAATTTCTCTTGTTGTAGGATTAAAAGTTAAGCCTGGAGGAACACCGGTTGCAGTATAGGTATATGGCCCTGTTCCACCAGTTGCAGCTGGAATAGTCTGCGTTGGATAAACCGTTCCTGTTAAGCCATCAGGCAATGCACCTGGAGTAAGTACCAATGCTGCCGTAACAGTTAAATTATAAGTTGCAGTTGCGGTACAACCTTTGGCATCAGTTGCGACAACTGAAAAAGTATAAGCATTGGCTACGGTTGGTGTTCCGGTAATTGCACCAGTTGATGATAAAGTTAAACCAGCTGGCAATGTACTTCCTGCGGCTAAAGCATAAGTATAACCTGCTGTTCCGCCTGTAGCTACATCCAATTGTTTAGAATAAGCAAAACCTGGTGTGGCATTGGCTAATGTTGCGCCGTTAAAAATAATTTGTGGGTTAACTGTAATTACAACAGGAACCCTTGCCGATTCTGCTGTACAGCCTAATCTTCTCGCAGAAACATAATAAGTTTTAGATGCGGTTAATGCAGGCGTAGTATAAGTACCGTTGTAGGCAACCGTTTGTAATGCTGTTCCACCTTCTACTGCATCGTACCAAATTAGTTCGTTGGTATTTGGGGTGGTAGCATTTAAAGCTACAGTACTATTATAACAAGCGGCAATTGCATTGCTTGCTGGTGAAGTAAAAGTTGGCCTGCCGGCTGAGCGGGTTACACCATAAACATTAATGGTTTGTGTGAGGTTTAGGGTAAGTAACGAACCGAGGGTAACCTTAACACGATCGAAAGGTACACCCGGAGAAAATGGTATCGATGCGGCTTGTCCACTATTTAATAAGCCGAGTAAATCTACATTTAATAAGTTTGATACAGATGAGGTGTAAACCTGGGTACCGCCGTTATAAGCTGTTACCGAAATATTTTGTAAAACACCTGCAGTTAAAAGCGCTGGAGTAGAGCTCAATCTTAGGTTAAAATCATCACCGGCATTTGATGGTGTTGTAAAATAAAAATTTTGGCTAATAGACGAAGCCACGCCAAGTACGCCTAAGCTTAGTTGAGAATAATTATTTGGATCTGCATCAATAGCCCTTTCACTATTGGTTACACCAGAACTACCCAATTGTAAGGCATCAAGTGTAATACCTGTTCCTTCATATCCTGTAGTAAATGCTTGTGCACAAGGATCAGTCCCTGAAGTATAAAATGAATAATAAACCTTTGTACTATTAGCAACAGAAAGCAAAAGCGCATTGGTTACATCCTTAATAAATACCCTATCGTAAGCCTGTGTAGGGGTTATTGCAATATAAAAGAAACCATTTGCATCTTTTACCAGTCGTAAATTATCTGCAGAAAACCCGTCTACACTATTCCCTCCTGTTGGGGGTACTGCTGTAGTACCATTTCTGGCACCTACCTGAAATGAATGGTTTCCAAGAACTACTGTGCCACCTACATTAGCCAATAAAGTACCTAAACTACCGCCTAGTAACCTGTTCAGGATATCACCATCAAAATCTATTCTGATATAGGATGTAACTCCCGCAGCAACCGAAGCCGGATATTTTAATTCCAGCTCGCCACTAAAAGACCCTATACCAACAGCAATGCCACCGTATGAATTAACTGTAGCAAAGTTGTTGTTGTTTAATGTTGCATTTGTTGCATTATCAACATGATCCGATTTAGTAACGGCATTTGCAAAAATTTTAGTTTGCGCATACGATTTAGCGGAGAAGAGCGTTAATAGAATGATGATTGCAATACAAGTATTGCGAAATATCCCTGTTTGGGAAGAGAAAGTATGAGTTTTCATCATGTCAGGCGTTATTTAGGAGACTTACTATGTGCTATGCGACTGTTTGGTAAAATATTCTGCAGGGCATTATATAATTATGACAAATCTAAATCTAGAATAGCATCCTATCCTATCCATTGCTATTCATTTTTATGCAATCCATTTCATTCATTTTATTCATACAAGGCATTCTTAGTGAATAGATTTCCTCAATTGTGAAATTATGATGACATTAGCGGTAGTCATCCCCATCTGTTAATTAATGAATGCTAACGATCTCCTTATCGAACTCAGGAAGTTTGTCCTTATAAAATCTGGTTTGAGAAATATCGACCCAGCTCATTGTAAGATTATTTCTGAGTATGTATTTCAAGAAACCAAAAACTACGTAAGTGAAACAACTATTAAGCGATTCTTTGGCTTTGCGAACACCTTACATAAATTCTCTTTATTTACTTTAAATAGCTTATCACAATATATAGGTTATAACGATTGGGACTCATTTTGCAAAGACAAGGAAAATCAAACTACCTCTGTTCAAAGTATCTGGCAGGATTTAAAGCTAAAAGCACATGCCATTACAGAAATATCGTTAATTGCCAATAAAAATAATTCGGGCGTTCCATTTAATGCTACCGCCAACAGAAGTTTTTTTTACCCTGATTTTGATTATTTCTTAAAAAACAACTATCAGTTTACAACCATAAGTGCTCAACCCGGTCAGGGAAAATCGATATTGCTTGCGCACATGGTAGAGTATTTTTTCTTATCAGAAAATGCCCTCTATAAAAACGATATCGTATTACTGGTTAACTCTAGCAGTATTAATACCATTATCCAAAATGGGGAAACTTTAAAAGACTGGTTTTTAAAAGAATTTAAATTCGGGAGTCTTACCGAGTTAATCAGTTTTTTCAAAAAAAATCCCGAAAAGAGGGAAGGCCGTTTCATTATTATTGTTGATGGTATTGATGAACATTTAGCAAGAAGTAATTATTTTAAAGTATTTATCGACTTTTTATACAGCATTGAAGAAAACAACTTTGTTAAACTCGCATTTGGCCTGCGAACGAATAGTTGGATTAATCTTCAGCCCGCTATTTACGGTTCTGCATCTTTAACTAAAGCCTGGTATACGGGCTTATTTTATGATGAGGAGACCCTAAGTAATGTACCATCGTTAAATGTTGATGAGGTACTCTACACCCTAAGCAATATAGAAAACAAAATTATCAACCGGGCAGATGTAAGTTTTCCGCTCTTAAATCAGTTTAAAACACCATTCTGGTTACAGGTTTATTTCAAGCTTAAAGATGAGAACCACCATCTTGAGCTGAATAATCCTTTATTACGTTACGAATTAATTAACTATTTCCTAGAGAAACGCGTATTTCTGGCAAAAAAAAGCACCGAAAAAGTATTTCTCCTTAAAAAAATAAGCGATAGCATTTCAGAAGGAAATAAGAAATTAAGAGTGTCTAAAGAAAAAATCCTGAGTTATATCAACTGTTATCCCGATGCATATGAAGAACTTTTACATGCTGGGATCATCATCGAAGAAAAAAGGTTAAGTACAGCCATACCTACAGAAATTGTCCGCTTTTTAAACGACGACATTTATACCTATTTCCTATTTATACAGCTCACTGATAAGTTTGAATACAGGCCTTGTAAATCATTTTTCGAGCATATATTAAACAGTTTCCCTGGCCGAACCTCCCTGAGAGACTATATACTTAACTGGGCTATTAGGTTCTGTATCACCAGAAATGAGATTGCGGCCTTAAAAAACATTTTCAGGCTGCCATTTACCAACAGTGAAAAAAACAGTGCTTTCGATTTTATCTGTTATGTGTCTAAATACGAACTTGGCAAACCCAATTCTAACTTCAATAAGTTAAGCATTGGTGTCGATTTTATCGACATTATGGCTACTGGGCGAACCATGAGCAACCTGTACAAGGAAACCATCAAAACCATATCAGAGAATGTACTCAATGAAGATATTCAGATTATGCTGCATGTAATAGAATGCAATGTTAATCTGATTGATGTGGATAAAGTAGCTTTAGCCAATACCATGCAACTGCTAAAGCGAAACTACAAAAGGCTAAATGAACTTTTTCCAATTAATCCTTATGATTTAATTCTTTATTTCTACAATAACCTGGTTAATAAACCTAACGAGAGTAAAACCCTAGAAGATAAAATAATAAAACTTTGCCAGGAGATAGATCAGAGTAAACCACAGAAAAATGAAGAAATCACTTCTGCCGAAATACTCTCTTACCGATTGGTATTGATTACCTTATTTTCTCAAAAAAGCTATGCAGAATGCCACCGCTTTATCATGGCTATTTTGAGTAAGTATCCCAATATTTTCTATGTAAGATATTCCGTTTTCTCTCCTTTTTTATTGCTTCATTTAGGTCAAACCTATATCAAGCTCAACTATTTTAAAAAAGCGCAGCGCATTATACAGTTCGTTGATAAAATCATCAGCAGTGATTACACCTATTATACCAATTTTATACTGGCCAGCTTTAGTGTGTTCAAAGCCAACTTTTACAATGCTACACATAATTACGAACAAGCACTTGTAGAAACTAATATCGGTTTGGGTATTACAGGAAAGAATGATTTTAAAATGTTCGAAATTGCCCTGTTATTAAGTAAGATCGACACCTTAAAACATACTGAAGAATCAGAAGAAGTATCGAACGTAATTAAAGAACTGCTAAACTTTTTAACGGTACATAAACTCTCTATGCCCGATTATTCTAACCTAAGTAGTCATGAGTTCGAGCATACCTTTAAGATTTTAAAATCTTACCGCCGGCACCAAAACCTATAAAAAAGCCCTGTAACTATTGCAAGGCTTTTTCCAACTGCAGGCCATTCATTCCCTAAGTCTAAAATACTTTTGTATGGAGCGTAAGGCCAGTGCAAAACATTAAGCTTCTTCCCGTTTTAC
>NZ_LMZQ01000011.1 GCF_001442625.1 Pedobacter ginsenosidimutans
AACAGGTAAAGCAGGGGTAATTAAATACGGCCATTTTGCTGGCTCTCCAGGTAGGCAGCCAGTAAATCTTTCAGGCAAAAACGATCGCTGCCAGGTAGTTTTACAGGCTTTAATGTGCCATCTTTTACCTTACGTTTGTAGGTGCTTTCGCTAATGTTCAGGTAATCTTTAACCTTCTGGCCTGCTGAAAACTTTCTTGCAACCAGATATCACCGAATAATATTAAGAAATGTATTAATTTAGTCAATCAAAGACATCGCTTGTCAAAATCAGTCCTGAATAATTTCAGATCCGTCAATTATGAGCAAAGGGTTCGACTCCCTTCCGGGGTACAAATTTTCTTTAAGCTGCAAAATTTCCTTTATTTCCACAGCTTTTTCTTTCCCATACAATTTTTTTTGCATGATGTGTTTTATGAATTTATAGCGCATAGTTGAAGAGATCGCGAACAGGTAGATTTCTCCAACATCCAAGCAAAATAAACGTAAAAAAGACGTTTATAAAAGATTACTTTTTCCTATCTAGCTTAACATCTTGTAATAAAACATGGAAACGAGGAGTTTACCCCCTAATTTATATTAGATTACCCCTCACTACAAGCACATTTTTTATGGTTAATTTGTTTCAACCAAGTATAAAAATCTGGTAAACTACCAGAAGTATCTTTTACAATTCTTTTAATCGTTACCGCTGTTTAGGCAGCAGCAGTAAGGAATGGGCATGTGATTACAGGATAAACCAAAAGCCTTATAAACCAGATCGTTTTAAAAGGATTAACCTTTTTAAACAAGGTGATTACTATAGTTTTTATTGATCATAAAAAAGAGGGGCTCACCTAAAACGAGTAGCATATGTCCTCTTTAAAATAACCAAACGAACATGTTCATATGCCTGTTCATTCATTCTTACCTAATTTTATGAAAACAAAATCATTTACTTTACCCTCAGCCGGCATATTGATGCTCGGATTTATTTTATTTTTTGGCAGTTGCAGAAAAAACGATCTTCCGGATCCAGACAACACGGATAAACTTTCGGTGAAGGCAAAACTGAGCGCAATACCGCCAAACGAAACCCCACTGTCTGTAACCAATGGCACCTTTTATATCGTAAACCGAAAAAGTGGAAAAGTACTCGATGTTGGTGGTTTTCAGACTGCTGACGGCTCGAATGTTTCTCAATATGGCGGTACAGGCGGAACAAATCAAAAATGGAACTTAACCCTGCTTTCCGGTGGTTATTATTCGATTATTGGGGTCCATAGCTCTAAAGGACTTCAGGTAGACCAAGCCGGAACAGCTGATGGAGATAATGTGAATATATCTACCTATTCGGGCGCTACAAATCAGCAATGGCTATTTACCTCATTGGGCAACGGATATTACCGTATCATTAACAGAAACAGTGGTAAGGACCTTGATGTTGCCAACCAATCAATCGCTGATGGTGCCAATGTTGCGCAATGGACTTACTCGGGCGGAGAAAACCAACAGTGGTCTTTGTTAACGGTCAATGCAGGCGGCCAACTGAATTGGGTGCTTAACAGTACAGGCGTACCAGCTGATGTAGTCGCCAGAATTACCACCGCTATGAATGATGCCTGTGCAAGATATAACGCTGGCGCCAGCTGGCCCGCCCGCACACTAACTGTGCAATATAACACAGGTGTGCCAACAGCCGATGGCAGTACAAACGGAAACATACGTTTTGGTGCAAATACCAGTTACCAGAATGTGCGTACGGCAATGCACGAAATTGCCCACACCTATGGCGTAGGCCTAAGCACCGGATGGACATCAAATACAGGTACAGGCGATTTCTTGGGCGCAAACACAGTTGCACTCGTTAAAATTTTTGATGGCACTAGTGGTGTAATACATACCGGAGGCGGGCATTTTTGGCCTTACGGCTTAAACTATGACAATGAATGGAGTGAAACAAATGCCTTTAGACATGTAAAGTTAGTTTTTGCGATGCGATCAGACGGGATGTAGAACAGCAGATCTGCTGCTAATATTGAATTGAAGAGGGTGTATCATAAAAGCGATTTCACCTCAGATGCTGTCATGTTGAGCCTGCCGAAACACCTTAAAGCGTATTTAAACAGGTCCTTCTACTACCTGTCCCGATTTTCATCGGGAGGCTCTCCGTAGGAGTCCCTTGGACAGGATGACAAATCCATATTTATGATACAACCTCTTTTTAAAAAGATATCGACGATAAAGAACGTTGATATCTTTTCATTTCCCGAAGATTTGGTTAATATTACCTGGTTCACATCAATTCGGATATTTGTCCTGTTTTCAAAGGTCCTTATCTTTATTGGCCTTCCTTTTTTCTGCCATATATTCGGAGGGCGCTACATTATATTTGGCTTTAAACGACTTAGCAAAATAATTAGGGGCGCTAAAACCTACCATATAACATATCTCCGAAACTGTTTTATCGCTTTTCTCTAATAATACGGCTGCTCTCTCCAACTTAACAGATCGTTGATGATGGTGTGATCTATTTGTCGCCAGCTAAATAATTGACCTTACGCTGGCGTGAGTTGTAAACAAAACATTTGTCTTTCGACAGGCTACCAATGATAGATTCCAATATAATGGTCGTCATCAACTGGAGCAACGCGTAGCGGAGATGACGATTCATTGTAAACCTATCATCCAGCTCCTTTGTTTTTGGCTAAATACTAACTTCTATCAATGACAGATTCTAAAAGAAAGGTCGTCATCTCTCCTCCGAAGGAGTTCCTTTGGAACACTACGGTCGAGATGACGATACTTCGAGATCATTTAACGTGGCTTTATTTGGTTTTACAGTTCAAATACAGTAAAGGAATAAGGTTTTAGTTCGAAAGATTTAAGATCCGAAAAATCCATAGGTGTTTTTATAGGTTGGATTTTATAATCACCCGGAAGACCTGATATTTCTTTTTTAATTACTTGTTTGCTCGCAGAACCTAACTTGGACAGATCAATACTGGTGTTAACTGCGACTGGAAGCATGTTTACAATTTTAATGAATAATTTTCCTGATTTTTGGTCACGGGTAATTGAGTACGCCACCCGCTTAATTACATCTTCTCTCTTCACCGAAAAATCGACTCGTGCAGGAATGAATTCATCTCCTACGTTTTGACCGTAAAGCTGTTGCACATAATATCCAATGGTGGGCTTAACTTCTGTGTTATTAAAGTAGATCAGATCAGGATTCCACTGTGTATGTTTTTCCTTTGCCAACAGCGGTGCATAAGAGGCCATAGATACCACATCTCCATTGCGCTCAAGAGAGGTGAGGTACAACGCTTCAGCTAAAGCGGTTTCCAGGTTTGTCCTATTTCCTACCGGGAGGCTTGCCGCATACTCTCCCAGATAAACCTTTGATTTACTGCGGTCATATTTGTCATAAAAATCCTGATTGTTTATAAACCAGCCTGGTGGACGATAATAATGTTCATCTATCATGTCAACCTTCATTTCGTTGGCAAAGGCCCAGCCTTCCTCATAATCTGTGCCTTCAAAAAATGGTCCTGAAGTTCCAATAATGGTTATTTCAGGGTGCGCTTTTTTAAGTGCTTTATAGATCATGGCGAAATGCTCACGAAAAACATCTGTTATCTGGTCTTCATTGCCGATACCGATATATTTTAAATTAAATGGTTTCGGATGTCCTGCCGCAGCACGTTCTTTTCCCCACTTTGTATTGGTGGCTCCGTTACAGTATTCAACCAGATCGATGATATCCTGAATATATGCAGGCATATCTGCCATCGGGATTCCGCCCTGTTGCCCGCCCCCATTGGCTCCTGAGTTTTGGCAAGGTACCCCAGCGGCAATAACAGGTACCGGAGTTGCGCCGATATCTTCACAAAACTGAAGGTACTCAAAGTATCCCAGCCCCATACTCTGGTGATAGCCCCACAAATTGCGGTCAGGAACCCGGGCCTGTAAGGCCCCGATTGTATTTTTCCATCTGTAAATGTTATGGATCCCATCTCCATGGGCCACACATCCACCGGGAAAACGTACAAAACGCGGCTTTATCGCTGCAATTGTATCTGCAAGATCTTTTCTAAGACCATTTGGGCGATTTTTGAAGGTGTTTTGAGGAAATAGTGAAATCATGTCGAGATCGATACGGCCATTTTGTAATGGCCACAATTGCAAGCTAACATCAGAGGCTGAAACCGATGATTTGAGCGTTGTTTTTATTTCCTTCCAGGACTTTGAACTGCAACTGATCAATGCTTTCGAAAGCAAGCCATATTTTTCACTGACAAGCCTTACTTCAAACGACTTCTTTCCTGCTGTAACCCGGACAAAACTGGAGAACAGGTAATTTCCCCCTTTTTTGATCGCAATTCCGTCATAACCAGCATTCGATAATGAACTACCATCGGCCGTTAAATTTAGTGCTGCATAATGTGGGTTATTCGGGTGTAGTGGCTGCGCTGTTCGAATTGCAAAATCCCCTTCTTTACCTTTGAATGTCCAGGAATGGTTGCTGTTCCATTTTGTATCATGGTTTTCTTTATCTGATGGCTGATATTCAAAGTCACGATTTTGAATCAGTTCGCCATAAAGCCCGCCATCTGCTGCATAGTTGATATCTTCGAAAAATATCCCTGTTAACAGCTTGCTTATGGTTTTAGCTTTTTCAGGTGCTGCCGAAATATGCAGGTCCAGCTTTGTTAAGTTTGCAAAACGTACCGGATCTTCTTTGGTTGTCTCCGCATCTTGCCGCGCCTTGAAATTCCTGAGCTCCGCAGTTTTATTCAACGCTTCAACCACCGCCCATTTAACACGGTGCAACTGTCCGCTTACCGTATTGTTTTGAATGGTAGTGGTGATGGTATTGCTTTTATAGGCAGAGAGCGGTACCTCCTTTGCCGCACTATAGGTTTTGAAGTCTTTTGTTTCTGTCTGGAAATAGGCGCCATCGCTATCCGTATATACAATCTGATAAATGTCTAGATCTTTATTGTAACTAATTACAGGACGAAGGATATTCTTACCTTTTTCAAAAAGGGGATAACCTTGCGGCCCCCAGTCAATCAGATTTTTTGTTTGAGTATGGGCAAATTGTTTTACCCGATCATTTAAGCTCCAGACACATTGCCAAACTCCCCCACGCCCCAGAATCACATATGGAGCAAACATTTTTTTATCTGATCCCCAGCGGCCAAAGTCAGAACGAAGGTAAACCTGTCCTGTTCCAACAGGTGTCCAATTATTTCGGTCATCGCTCCATGCAAACCGTAATCCATCATTCCCGTAAGAAAACAGGTAAACAGAATCAGCCGCAGCATGTTGCGTTGGTTCTGTTGCAAATAAGTTTCTGCTAAACAACAGAAACACCAGCACCATAGATAGCTTACTTAATTTCATACAAAACGCAGCTATGTGGTTTAAGATTTACGGTTATTTGTTTTCCATCGTTTTGAACAACTTTTCCTGTCCAGCTATTTGTAACTTTAGGTACTTTATTTATTCCTAAATCCGAGAGTTTTACAGAAATTTCCTTTGGATCTGGTTCATCAGAAAGATTGAACAGGGCGAGATAGTGTTGTCCGGTTTTAGCATTCGTTGATGTTACCGCAACTTTCTTGCGATCGTTAAAGAGAAATTTTACATCCGTACTTTCTCTGTGCATTTTAAGCACAGCTTTATTGGTAAGCAGCGAAGTGGTGAAAGGATCCAGACTGGGCATATCACCACCAAACATCAAGGGTGAGCGGAATATGGTGAAGAAGGTCATCAGCACCTGCTGCTCATCCTTGGTCAATCTGCTCGCACGGTCGCCGCCCCTTTCTCCGCGAATGGAAATTCTACCCAAAGGAATCATATCACAATCAGGCCATGTGCCAGGTTTAATATATGGCGCCCATGGTTGGGCAACATTAATCAGGTGAGTAATATGTGGCCAGGTATCCCATACATCATCTACCATTCTCCACATATTTGCATGTTGCTGAACGTGTTCTGCTTTTTCTATCGGTGTTTCGCCTGGTGAGGTGCTCAGCACAATCGGGCGGCCAGTTTTATCAATTGCTTTTCTGATGAGCTCTATTTCTCCCTGATGATAAGGACGGGAAAGATCATCTACTTTAATAAAGTCGACACCCCAGCTGGCGTAAAGTTTCATTATTGAATCGTAATATTCCTGTGCACCGGGTTTTGTAGCATCTATCGTATAATTGTCAGTGAGCCATTTGCATTGCAAATCAGTGCTATAGATCTGATCAGCAGTGTATTTTGTGCCCATAATAGGCATCTTTTCTTTAACGGCAAGCGTAGGGATGCCACGCATAATATGGATACCAAATTTTAATCCCTTAGCGTGTATATATTTGGCCAGGTTTTTAAAGCCCTGTCCGTCTGCTGCTGACGGGAACCGGTTCAGGGCAGGCAGATAACGGCCAAATTTGTCAATTACATATTTTGGATCCGTTTGGTTATATCCCCCTGCTTTATCATTTTCCACAAACCAGCGGATATCTACAACGATATACTCCCATCCAAAAGGTTTCAAGTTGGAAGCCATGTAATCTGCATTGGCTTTTACTTCAGCTTCTGTAACAGAAGAGCCGTAGCAGTCCCAGCTATTCCAACCCATTGGAGGAGTCTTCGCCCAATTCTTAAAATTCTGTTGCGCGTAAGTTTGATCAATTGTGAACATTGAACAAAGTAAAAGCAATACTAATGTTATTCTTTTCATGCGTTTTATATTTGGTCTTTCACAAATATAAATAATAAACGTTAAAGCAACGATTATTATCTGATCATTTTAGTACGCATCAAGAATAATATTACTCAAGGTGCAACACCAATGTCGTTAAGTTAAGCGCTTTTAACCACAGATGCACACAGATAAACACGGTTTTTCATATCTGTGTATATCCTTTCTATCTCCCGAAAATCGGGACAGGTCGTGGTTAAATTGCTTTTGCTTGTGCCGAATGGATTAACTTAACAATATTGAGCCGCAACAAGCCCCAAGGAGCTGTTTTTAATCCGAATCCCTTTTTTTTGCTCTATACTCTGAAGGAAGTAACTGGTATTTTTCCCTGAATGCCTTTGCAAAATAGTTAGGGGTGCTAAAACCGACCATATAACAGATTTCAGAAATGGTTTTACTGCTTTTTTCCAATAAAACCGCCGCTTTCTCGAGCTTAACAGACCTGATAAAATCAATAGGGGTTTTGCCGGTAACCCGTAAGCACTTTCTGTATAATGATACCCTACTGATCACCATATGTTTGCTCAGATCTTCTACGGATAATTGAGGTTTATGGAGATTGTCTTCAATGTAAAGCAATGCGGTATTCAGGAATTTCACATCATCAGATTCGATCTCCATTTCCGGTGATGCCATGCTCACCTGTCTGGAATAAGTTTTTTTAAAGGTTTGATGGAGTGTGAGCAGGTTCTTGATCTTGGAATGTAAAATTTCAAAATTAAAGGGTTTGGTCATGTAATCATTCGCCCCAATTTCCAGGCCCTTTAGCTGTTCTTCTTCACCTGTTAAAGCCGTTAAAAGAATAATCGGGATATGCTTTGTCCTTTCATCTGATTTTAGTTTCCCGCACAGTTCATTACCATTCATTTCAGGCATACTGATATCAGAAACAATTAGATTTGGATGTAGTGCGAGTGCCTTTTGCCATCCCTCCTTACCATTTGAAGCCTCTACTATATTATAAAAAAGGCCCAGGTTATCTTTCAGGTAAAACCTAAAATCGTCGTTATCCTCAACCAGCAAAACTAATGGTGCATTTTTTTTGTGCTGGCGTTTATCAGCAGGTTCTTTTTGTACTTCCTTTTTATCCTGCAGGACATTTGGAAGTTCAGCTTCTAATTCTACCTGACGCTTTTGTTCCAGTCCTGGAGATGTAACAGGTGTAAGGTTTAATTGTACGGTAAAACAAGTTCCCAAACCGGGCTCACTCAGTACGGAGATTTCACCACCCTGCATTTTTACAAATTCTTTGGTAATGGAAAGTCCAATGCCCGATCCCTGGTTCAGAATAGATGAGGAAGTTTCATTTTGAAAAAAACGTTCGAATATTTTTTCCTGTTTATCTTCTGGAATACCAATACCCGAATCTGCCACCTTTACTTCCAGAGAAACCTTGTCATCTTGATCTGCACGAGGCAACATTTGTAACGCTACGCTAACTTTTCCACCTGACGGTGTAAATTTAAATGCATTTGAAAGCAGATTGAACAGTATCCGTTCTACTTTATCCTGATCATATGATACATATAAATTTTCTACAGTACTTTTAAAAGTAAGCTTGATCTGCTTCCGTTCTGCCAGATCGTAAAAAGAATCTGTTGCATCTTTAATGAAGGAAACAATTTCGCCATCGCTATTATTTAACCGTAGTTCCTGCTCTTCCATTTTACGGAAATCGAGCAGCTGGTTTACCAGGTTTAATAACCGTCGTGCATTTCTTTTTATCATGGCCAACTGACCGTATCTTTCCTTCTCCTTCGATTCGATCAAAAGTTTGTCTACAGGTGCCAAGATTAATGAAATAGGGGTTCTGAACTCATGGCTCAGGTTGGTTAAAAATTTAATTTTTAGTAAATCCAATTCCCGTAATCTTTCTGCCTCTTTGCGGTCTTGTTGGCGCAGTTGTCGCGCCTCCGCCCTTTCCTGTGCCAAAGCAAACTCCCGTCTGAGTTTAGTAATGCCTCTGCTGCGAATATAAAGCAGCGCGAATCCTATCAATGCCAGGTATAATATGTATGCCCAGGTGGTTCTCCAGAAAGGGGGCGAAATGCTGATATGCAGATCAGACTCAGCTATGGGAGCAGAATCGTTTTCGTTAAATGCCCTTACATGAAGAATATAATTCCCGGGATCAAGATTGGTAAAAGTAGCCTTACGTACATCAGACGAAACAGTAAGCCAGCGTTGATCGAACCCTTCGAGATTATATTTATAAATTATTTTGTCTGGATTAAAATAATTGAGCAGCGCAAATTGGATTGAAAAGATATTTTCCTGGTAAGTAAGCTTTAAATTATTTAGCGAGGTTATGGCTTTGGGTAAAACAATATGTCCGTTGATGGGCTCTCCTACGCGGACTTTATGGTAAAACACTTCCAGGTCGGTCATCACTAAACTAGCAGGAAACTTATTTTTTTTGATTTCACTGGCCTTGAATATATTAAACCCACTTGGCCCTCCAAAAATCAACTCTCCGCCCTTGGTTTTACCTGCAGCATTGATATTGAACTGTGTACTTTCCAGTCCATCCGATTGGCTATATTTGCTATATCTGAATTGATAATTTTTTCCGCCAGGGATTACAGAAATCTTATAAAGGCCCTTACGTGAGCTATACCAAATATCGTGATGCTCATCTTCCAAAAGTTCAAACACCATATCCTCAGGGAGCCCAGCAGTTTCGTTCAGATTTTTAAATATGCCCGTATTCGGATCGTATATACTGATCCCTTCTTTTGTACCAATCCACATCCACCCACGTGCATCCTGTAAAATTGAGTTTACATCATTCTGGATCAAACTGTTGCTGTCTGCAGGGTTATTTTTTAGGTATTTGAAGGTAGCGCTTTTATGATCATATATATTTACGCCCCCAGTGGTGCCAATCCAGATATTTTTATTTCGATCTTCGTATAAACAGGAAACAACAAAAGAGTTCAGTGTATTTTTAATATCCGGTCTAAAATGTTTAAATGTTCCGGTCTGACGATCCAATAAGTCCAGTCCACCATTTAATGTGCCAACCCAAAGTCTGTTATAAGAATCTTCTAATAAGGCATAAATGCGGTTATCAGACAAACTTGTAATGTCGCGACCAGGCTTAAAATGCCTGAAATTTTTTCCATCAAAAGCATCAAGACCGCCCAAATAAGTGCCAATCCACAATATACCTTCATGGTCTACCTCAAGACTTACCACAATGTCACTAGTTAAAGAAGTATTGTTATCGGGGTTATTGCGGTAAGTTGTAACCTCGCCTGTTGTTTTGTTTAGACGTAACAAGCCCTCCCCATTGGTGCCAATCCATAGATTGCCATAGTTATCTTCTGCAAAACAATTAACATCCTTCTTAATTGGTTTTTTTCCGGCCAGATACCGGTTAGCCGGGAACTTATAAATGCTTTTATGATAGAAACAAATTCCTTTTTTAAAGGTGCCGATCCAGATGATATTATTGTTATCCTTGTACAATGCCGAAATACTGTTATCGCTTAAGCTTCGCGGATCGTTCTCTTTATTTAAAATATAGGTTAATCTATTGGTCTTTTTATCCAGAATATTAATTCCGCCATGATCGGTACCAATCCAAATATTTCCGTCTTCTCCTTCAATTACGCGGCTTACATTTTTGGAACTTAAACCGGTATGATCTTGCTTTTTCCCGAAATAATGGAACTTCTCGTTTTTTGCATTGAGATAAAAAAGGCCAAAGGGATTGGGCCCGCTAAAAATATAAATATCACCTGCCGAATCATGATTAAGGCTGTATACGGTTGTTTGCCCTGAAAAATGCTCATTTACAGCATTAAACCGATGGGTTACCCGATGTTGTTTTAAATTAAATTTATCAAGTACACCATTAGTGTAAATAATCCATAAATTACCCTTTAAATCATCGATAAAATCACTTACCTCAGCATTCTCCAATGCGCCTATCAGCTCTCCCTTTAGCGTATATTTTATTGTTGTATTGGTTTTCGAATCGTAACAATAAATACCATGATTTTGAATATTAAAATATAACTTCCTCCCGCTATCTGTTTTTACATTTTTAAGGTATCCGCTAGGAATTTTATACTTTCTATAATGTTTTTGCTGAAAGCGCTCAAACTTTTCGCTGGTGTGGTCATAAATACTGAAGCCTTCGTTTGATCTAACCCATAACTGTTTTTGCGGTCCTTCAAAGATGCCGATCACATAACCATTTGGCAGGCTTGAACTGTCTTTTGAATTGTGTCTGAAAATCTTAAAATCGTGCCCATCAAATCTACTCAGTCCGGCCATGGTTCCAAACCACATAAATCCCTTATAGTCTTTATATATCGAATTTATTTGGTTATCTGATAACCCATTACTAATATCAATACGGGAAAACCGGTAACTATCATCCTGGGCATAAAGCGCATTACCCCATATCAGCGCACAGATCAGGGCTAAAAACCTAAACATATTTTTTTATTAAATCGGGTATGTCTGCTTAGAAGAAATTACTTACAACTAAAAGCACAAGTTCATAATCGTTTGGTTAACGTTAATATTGCTAATTTACAATAAAATCGGGGATATACTTAGCATTCCTGCATGTTTATTCGGTCCAAACCAGTACGCCTGCCGGCCCCAGGGTTTTCTTTCCGATAATAAGCTGTGCAGTTTTAGGGAGATTAAAAGTATAATCAGCCGAAGAATAATTAACAGCGATATAATATCCATCTCTCCAATATACGTAAATCCCTTTAGGGTAATTTTCGGTCGTAGCTCCTTCATCGGTGTAAGTACGGGTTAAAATATCTTTTTCCAATTCAAAATCTGCTGTAGCCACGCCAATATAAGTTACTTCTCCTTTGCCAATTTTATGCTTCACTACAGCTGATTTACCTTTGTAAAACTGGTCCTGATAAGTGCCGATAACCGCTGAATTTTGTTCGGCCTGAAGCAAATCTGCCCAACTATTCCAGCTATAATGCTTTGAACCGACCTGAATATCACCTTTGGCATGCCCCGAAAGCATATCTGTCGCAACGATTTCAGCCCCGATTAGACCAGCTATTGGCGCAGCAGTTTTGCCCTCCCAGAAATGCCCCATACGGTTTTTGGTTGCGGTACGGCAGGTGATAATTAAGTGCCCTCCGTTAGCAACGTAGTTCTCCCATTTTTTAATCAAAGCAGCATCTGCCATTTCATAGGCAGGTACAATTAAAACCTTATATTTAGAAAAATCAGTTTTTTCATTGATGATATCGACCGGGGCTCCCAGCGATTTTGCGATCTCCATAAATTTAACGGGATAACCCCAGGTATCCCATTGGTTGGTTTGCTTTTGCCTGTCTATCGACCAGTAATTTTCCAGGTTCCAGAGTATGGCCGTTGAACGGGCTACCAGTTTTTGCGGTAGCTTAGCATCCGGCTTGTATTGCCTGCGCAGCTCTTTTATTTCTTTCATAAACTGAATATAATCTTCTCCCCCTTGTGAAGGTGTTACACCATCAGTTTGTATAACGCCCGAATGGTATTGTTCTGCACTATATAATATCTGTCTGAAACGGTAAGAACAGGCCAGTTTTCCACCTGCTGCAAAAGAATGGTATAACCACATGCGCACTGTGCCGGGTAAAAGCAGCGGATTATAGTTTCCCCAGTTTACAGGCCCGGGTTGAATCTCCATCACCCCTGACAGTCCTCCTAACTGTTGATAGTATGCTGATGCAAATAATAATACCCGGCTATCGCCCAGCCTGAAGCCAAGCTCGCCGAGATTATCGCTGCCTCCGTTGGGATAGGCAGTATATGCTGCAAAATCGACTTTCTTCGTTCTGCCAGGATCAGCCCCGGTAGAAACAGCTGTGTAGTTGGTGGTAATGTATTGTGCTTTCGAAATGTTTTCTCTTAACAGCCCGGCCTGGAAATCAAGAAAATCGGCCTGTGCATCGGCGCAGTAGCGTTTAAAATCGAGCAATGCATGTGGGTTATTTCCCCACCATCCCACCAGGTTGGTATTGTGGATCATAATCTGGTCAAAATTGTTATACCATTGACTCCAGAAAGCTGTTCCCCAGGCATCGTTTAAGGTATTAATCGTTTTATATTTGTTTTTTAGCCAGTTCCTGAATGCTTGCTGCGATGACGGACTGTAGTCGGCTTTGGCATCCGGCTCATTATCAAGCTGCCATCCTGTTACCTGACTATTCTTCCCATAGCGTTTTCCCATTTCACGCACTATTTTTCCAACAAACAAGCGGTATTTCTGATTAACAATTGATCCCAATCCGCGTGTACCGTGCTCAGCACGGATATAGTGCCCGTCCATGATAAAAGTTTCGGGGTAATTTACACGCATCCATACTGGTGTTGTTGCCGATGGGGTACACATCACAACTTTAAGCTTATATTTTGAGCATAAACCTACCACCTTATCGAGCCAGGTAAAATCAAACTTTCCTTCTTCTGGTTCCATTTTAAACCAGGCAAATTCTGCAAGGTGCACAAACTCGTAACCCATATCCGAAATCTTTTTGATATCGCGTTCCCACTGGCTTTCTTTCCAGTGCTCGGGATAATAGTATATCCCGGTGGTGATCAGGTCTTTTTCAGGAAAATATGGATTGGCATTTTGGGATTTCGCGGTAGTACCGTAGATCACAATTAACATAAATGCCATTAAATATTTCTTCATAATTTTATGTTTGTTATTTTTTACTTTAAAGAATCAAACGATGAGTAAGTTGTTTAATGCATCAGCTCACCTTTATTTGAAAATATGCTGAACAAAAAGGTATAAGTTATTAGCCCACTCCTTATCATCATGAGCATTTGCATCCACATGCCATACATGTGGTATCCCTTGCGATTTGAGGTATTGGTGCACGCGCTGGCTAACACTAAACAGCCCATCTTTGCTACCACAAGCCAGCCATAATATTTTAAGTTTGTGTTTTGCAGCCGACAAATCGGGTAAAAGTTTAACATTAGAAAGGCCTCCGAATTGGTTGGTGTTAGGCGCGGAAGAGAATCCACCCACATAAGCAAAAGTGTTGATATGTGCGAGGCCTATGTTCAAGGATTGACCACCTCCCATAGACAAACCCGCCAGCGCACGATGTTTTCGGTCGGTGTAAACTGAATAATGAGATTCAATAAATGGAATGATTTCATGGAGCAAATCATTCTGAAAAGATATCCCGTAACCTTTATAGCCTCCTTTTCGTTCCTCATGCTCATCTGGTTTTGGATTATTTACAGTCACGTTGGTATTGCCGTTTGGAAAAACGATTATCATGGGCTTCATTTTACCCTCGCTTATCAGGTTATCGATAATATTATTGGCACCAACCCAATATGGCCATTGACCATTACCTGAATTAAGTCCATGTAAGAGATAAATCACCGGATAGCGTTTAGCAGGCGAATAACCTGGTGGAGTATAAACCAGCATTTCCCGCGATTGAGCCAATGTTTTGGAATTGTACTGAACAGAGCTGACGGTACCATGAGATATATTGTCGCGTTTATCTCTGAAACCCATTGGTGGATTGTTAAACGCAGGTTTATCGTCCGGACCTGGTTTGGCAGTCTGATCAACAATACCTTTTTCTGCTCCTTGTTCTTTGATGTATCCCCTCATCTCCATCCATTTACGGCAAGCTTCAGGCCACAATGATTCCGTATTTTTAGAATGTGCAAGGCCGTAACCATGTCCACCTGACTGATAAATATGAAGTTCGCAGGCAACATTTTTTTTCTCCATAGCGAGCGCATATGCAACACTGTTTTGCACCGGAACCGCTTTATCATCCATAGAATGTACCAGAAATGCAGGTGGTGTTTGATCGTTAACCTGTAATTCATTTGAAAAATAGTTTACTCTTTCTGCCGCTGGATTTTCGCCCAATAAATTTACTTTTGAACCTTTATGCGTAATATTTTCCTGCATGGATATAACCGGATAAATCAGTATCGAAAAGTCTGGCCGCAGGCTTGTTGTATCAGTAATTGCCGAGGCCTTTTCTTTGAAATGAGTTGATACTGTAGCTGCAAGATGTCCGCCTGCCGAAAACCCCATAATCCCGATTTTTGCGGGATTGATTCCCCACGCTTTAGCGTTGCTTCTCACTAAGCGAACGGCTTGCTGCCCATCCTGTAGCGGGCCGATAGCTTTATCAATCATGACGGCATCGTTTGGCAAGCGGTATTTCAATACGAAAGCCGTAATTCCGAGGCTATTTAGCCATCTGGCAACTTCCTTTCCTTCGTGGGCAATGGCCAGCCCGGAATAACCACCTCCCGGGCATATAATTACTGCTGTACCATTTGCTGTTTCCGACGGGGCAGGATACATCTCAAGTAAGGGTTTTGTGATAAAAGTCATCCAACTATTTGCTGAATCTACTTGCTGTTTATAATTGGCATTGGCTATTGCGCCAGGAACTTCTCCATTCCAAAGATTGATCTGTTTACTTTGGCCAAAAACGTTGAGTGTACCCATCAAACAGCTCAAAACCAATAGGTTTTTTCTTATATGTATAAGTTTCATTTGCTTTTATAATATTGTTCCATAATATACCAGGCCATTTTTCTTTCACCCTTTTCCGATAACAGGCCTTTTCTGTTATATCCTTTCTGATAAACGGGGTGCATTCTGCCCAATGAGCGATAATCAAACAAAAGCCATGGGGATACGCCGCATAGATTGGGAATGGTGTTAAACATTTTGAGCTGGTCTGTATAGATTTGCTGTTGATATTCTTCTCTCCAGGAAGCAGCCTCATCGGCTGCTCCATTCCTGTTGCCAAACAATGCCTCGCCACCGAATTCGGAAATAAAAAGCGGCTTATCCGGAAAGGCCATATTCCAGGTTGTATTTTCGGGCTTTCCTTGCCAGGGAATATACCAGCCAATGTACTCGTTAACAGAGATGATATCGGCATACTTGTAAAGGCTATCCCAAACTTTAAAAGAATTATTGTTATAAGCCTGACTGTTGGTAACGTGCGTTATTAATCTGGTAGAGTCAAGTGATCTGCATACCTTAGTTAATCTGGCTAGTGCGTTGGTACGGTTTGGTGTACCATCATAGGTTTCATTAGAAAGACTCCAGATAATGACACTACACCGGTTCCTGTCTCTACTAATCATTTCTTTGAGCATCAAATCCATTTTTGATAAAACCGCGGTATCTGAAAATTCAATATGCTGGTAAACCGGTAGTTCGCTCCATACCATTAAGCCCATTTTTTCAGCTTCACTAACCATATATTCATTGTGCGGATAATGCGCCAGGCGAACCAGGTTGCAACCAAGCGCTTTCGCCTGACTTAAGAGGAGGCTGGCGTCTTCTTTCGAAAATGCCCTGGCGCCTTTATAGGGATTTTCTTCGTGGATATTAATTCCCTTGAGAAAAACAACCTTACCGTTTAAGAAAACCTTATTTCCGATAACTTCAATATCCCTAAAGCCAATTTCATCGTTGATGCTATCAGTTTCGCACTCAACAGACACTTTATAACGTTTGGGATTCTCGACCGACCACAATTTGAAAGCGCCGGAGAACCGAAGTTTAGCCATTCCCATACTATCCGACTTTGTTGAATATACCAGACCTAATTCAGGAATTTTAACTTTAAGAGCTTGTTTCCTGTGAATACCGTTTAATTTAATCCATCCAAGAACTTCTTTTCGGCTTCCTTTTCTGAGTTGAATACTATAATCTTCAATATAAGTATTACCGGTTTCAATAAGATTTACATCGCGGGTAATGCCACCGTAGTTTAACCAATCGTAACCTAATCCTGGAAGTCCGTTTTTCAGCCTTTTGTTATCAACCTTAACAATCAGTGAGTTTGTGCCAGGTTTAATTTTTTCGGTTATTTCAAATTGAAAAGGAGTAAAACCACCTTCGTGGCTTCCAATCTTTTCTCCATTCAGGTAAATATCTGCCAGGTAATTCACTGCACCAAAATGAACGAACAGCCTTTTATTTTTCTTCAGCGAATAACTAAATTCTTTTTTATACCAAACAACTCCCTCAAAATATGTGAGTTCAGGCATTTGGGAATTAAAATCACCCGGCACTTTCAATCTTGGGCTACCTTCAAAAGAATATTCTACAAAGTCGGTTTTTAACCTGGGCTTTTTTTCTAACCATATCTGCCTCCATTCGCCAATACCGGTAGGATCCAGAATAGCATTCCATTCACCGTTCAAACTGATCGGGTTTCTGGATTGTGAATTAATCATCGCGGTTTGTGCTTGCGAAGTACCGGCTACAAGCAGCATGGATAATACAATCCATATCCACGCTTTACATAATATTTTTATTCTTTTATTCATCTTACTTTTAACGTAATTACGCAGGCAAAATATCATTACCACACATTGATCTAAGTGCCAGATTGTATATAAACTCACCGAAATCGCCATAGGCTCATTTTGTTATTCCGTAGATGGTTCTTATCTCGTTCCGCTTAGTTTCCAGACTATTCATTCAGCTTTGTTTGAACAGCCGAATTATTTATTCCAACTATTTTTCAGGATCAATTATGATTGCAAAGCCACCGCCATTCGCCATATGAATGGAAAGCTTATCTGCGCTTGTAACTTTAATTATTTCGTGTTTGTAGTCTGTAGCATCCTTATCGGCATTAACGCCATCTTTAAAAAGTTCTGCCGAATATTTTCCTGTGCCCAGAAAAGACAAGTCGATTGTTGTTGTCCTTGCAGACCAGTTTGACAGTCCGCCGATATACCATTTATTTTCTTTTTTCCTGGCGACAGTAACATATTCTCCTACTTTTCCGTCAAGGGCAAACGTTTCATCAAAGGTGGTTGGTATTTTTGAAATAAAGCTGGTGCTCTCCTGTTCTTTCATATATGCTGTCGGGCTATCAGCCATCATCTGTAAAGGTGCTTCATATACCACGTACATACCTAACTGGTGAGATCTTGTCCCCTGGCTCATTGGCATGGAATTACTTGGACGAAAATCTGCTTTTGTCGCATTGCGCATTGCTCCCGGAGTATAATCCATAGGTCCGGCCAGCATCCTGATGAATGGTATTGTGGTTTCGTAATGGGGCATATCATCGTTTGGTGTCCATTTTGCATTTTCCAATCCTTTTACCCCTTCAAAATTAACAACATTAGGATAGGTGCGCTGTATGCCGGTAGGCTTGTACATGCCATGATAATCGATAAGGAGTTTATAATTTGCTGCTTTTTTAGCGATGTTATAAACCGAACTTACCATTTTCTGATCATCCCGATCCAAAAAATCTATTTTAAAACCTTTAATTCCCATCTTTGAATATTGGGTAAAAGCATCATCTAAAACCTGATTGATGGCATACCAGGATGCCCAGAGCATAATGCCTACGTTTCTCTGCTTTCCATAACTGATCAGTTCTTTGATATTTATGTTTGGCGAAATTTTCAGCAAGTCGGTTTCTTCACTCCAGCCCTCATCCAACACTACATACTCGATGTGGTTTTTGGAAGCAAAATCAATATAATATTTATAGGTTTCAGTGTTAATTCCTGCCTTAAAATCCACACCTGATATATTCCAGTCATTCCACCAGTCCCAGGCCACTTTGCCTGGCTTTATCCAGCTCACATCAGCAATTTGTGAAGGTGCAGAGAGTTTTTGGACCATATCACTATTTAAAAGGTCCTTATCATACTCACTTATTATCACAGCTCTCCAGGGGAAATTACGAGTCCCATTGGTTTTGGCAATAAAGGCTTCCCTGTCTGCTACCATGTAATTCATTTTATTAAACCCGCCTAAACGTTCTGCTTTCGGGTAATGGGCAAAGGTTCCATGTAAACTGTGCTGTTCCTGGTTGTTTTTGGTCAGGAACATGCCAGGGTAATCTACCAATTCAGCCTCCACGATAGCGGCTTTCTTCCCATTTCCCAAATCGACAAGAAGCGGAGAAATAGCCAGCGAATCTTTTACAAATTTCGACAGCGGGATTTCATCGTACATTGCTTCGAAAGCAGAAATGTATTGATTATTTTCCCTTAAATCTCGTACATAGGGAATAAAAGCTTTATGATCTTTGCTGAAGTTAAAATTGGCTTCCTCAGATTCAATGACAATTTGTTCCTTTTTACTGGTAAAAAAACGATAGGCCACACCATCGTTATAGGCCCTTAAAATCAAGCCAAAATCGCCCTTAAAGTTTACGATTAGCTGGTTGTACTCATCAATGACCGTTTTCTTTTTATAAATAGGTGTATCAAAAACGGTATTGACACTTGATTTTTTTGTGCTGATCACTTTTGCATTATTACCTAAAACGCCTGCCTTATCAAGTGTTAATGAAATAACTGAAGGCAAAATAACTGCTGTATTTTCATGTTTTACGGACCATGATATTTTTGCTCCGGTTTCCAAAGCCATATCAATTTTCCCGTTGGGAGATTTAACATGCAGGATTTGAGCATTTCCAACACCTGGCCATAGCGCCATAAAAATGATTACGCGTAAAAAAAAATTATTCATTTGTTATATTGATTATTATACTGTGATCAAAAGTCTGTTTAAATGGGTAATTTATTCGAATATTGCAGGACACCTGCACTCCTCCAAAGGCATTACAGTTTTTCCTAAATGGTGGGACTATCTGCTGAGTATTCATTCATGGTGCTGTTTTTGTGTCACTTTAATTTAAAGCATGTAATCATTACTCCTGCTCAACTGTTTTGATGGTTAAAATTTGAGCGGGTAAATCAGGCGATGTAACTGTTAATTTGATATCGCCAGCTTCATGTTTGCTCTTTATCACAACTAAAGCCTTACCTTTCCATGCCTTACGTGTATTGCCCACGTATTGTTCAAAATCTTTCAGATCAGCATTATCCACTCCTGCAATTACGCCCGGCCCCTCGATCTTGAAATGCAAACGGTTGGTGGCATTAGGCTGAACTGTTCCCTCTTTATCGGTTAGCCCGACCGTGATGTACGATAGATCCTGCCCGTTGGCCAAGATCTCTTTCCGGTCTGCTGTTAGTTTTATTTTTGCAGCCTCGCCAGCAGTTTCCAGGATGGCTGATCCCGTTTCTTTATTATCTTCAACCCCTACGGCTTTAATCAAACCCGCAGCATATGGAACCTGAAAAGTAGCTTTAAACTGTTGTTCGCGTGTGGTTGCCTGTTCACCTATCAGTTTCTCATTAAGGTAAAGCCTCACTTTAGGATATTTGGAATACACTTCAACCTTAACGGTCCTCCCTTCAAAACCGGGCCAGGTCCAGCTTTCCCAGGTTGGATAAACTGACCACCAGGTTTCTTTTATTTCCAAAGGTTCAGGCGCCGGTTCACGGACGGCCATGTAAAGTTTTTCGTTATCGTTGTACAGCATGCTCCGGTAATGGGAAATCGGTTTCCGCCATCCGGTCAGGTCGATATCGCCACAATAAGCACCATGCCATGGAAAAAAATTATTTTCCCAGTGTTCACCAGGTGTATCTCCAGAATAATACCAACGGCCGATGCCAGACTCACCCAGATAATCCATCGCTGTCCAAACAAAATCACCGATTACGTAATTGTTTTCCTGTACCAGTTTCCAATTGGCAAAAGCATCTTTCGGATAGGATTCGGTCTGAACGATGATACGCGAAGGCACTCTTTTATGATCTTCTGGGGCAGTGTGCAGGTTATAATTGTAACCGGCAACATCGTGTACGTTTATCAAAGGATCCAGGTTTTCCCATTTGCCTAAATTCACAACTGCAGAAGTTACAGGCCTTGTAGTGTCTATTTTTTTTACTTCCTGCAAAAGCATTTTAGCGGTTTCAACAGCTTCGGGTTTTCCCCGTTCTACAATTTCGTTACCTATGCTCCACATCACGATAGACGGATGGTTTCGATCCCTCAAAATCATCGACTGCAAATCTTTTTTCCACCATAGACCGAAATATTTTGCATAATCGTTAGTGTTTTTTCCAGTTTTCCAGCAGTCGAAAGATTCATCCATTACGAGAAGACCTAATCTGTCGCAGGCATCAAGAAATGCTTCAGAAGGTGGATTGTGGGAAGTTCTCACCGCATTGAACCCACCGGCCTTAAGCAATTCAACTTTGCGCTCCTCGGCACGGTCAAAAGCAGCAGCACCCAGGCAGCCATTATCGTGATGTACACAGCCGCCGTTTATCTTCACGGTTTTGCCGTTAAGCTGAAATCCATGTTCAGTGGTAAATTTTAGGGAACGGATGCCAAAATTGGTTTTAGTACCGTCCAGCACTTTTTTGTCTTTTACTACCTGGATCTGAGCCTGGTACAAATGTGGTGTTTCCGGTGTCCAGAGCTTAGGAGCTGACACCTGTATGGTCTGGGTGATTTCCTTGTCGCTATTGGCAGGAAGCTCAACCTTCATCTGGCCATCTCCCACATTTTTAGAACTCTTGGTCCAAAGAAGTGTTTTTACAACAACGCTCTGGGCAGATGCTGTTTCATTTTTGACCTTGGTTTTCACCAGTACAGTTGCTTTTTTTGAAGATACGGCAGGGGTTGAAATACTCACGCCCCAGTGTTCAATATGTACAGTACCGGTAATATTTAGCCACACATGGCGGTAAATACCAGAGCCACTGTACCAGCGGCTGTTCATTTGTTGTGAATTATCAACACGTACAGCAATAACATTCTCTTTTCCAAAATTCAGATAAGGTGTAAGATCGTAACTGAAAGATGAATAGCCATAAGGATAAACACCCAGCGATTTTCCGTTGATAAACACTTCGGAATTCATATAAACACCTTCAAAATAAATGGAAACTTTTTTTCCCTTCCATTCTGAGGGGCTATTGAAGGTTTTCCTGTACCAGCCAGTTCCTGCCGGGAAATAGCCGCCACCACCGCCGGTTGGATTGTTAGGGTTTATTTTTCCTTCGATACTCCAGTCATGCGGCAGATCAAGGCTGCGCCAGCCCGAATCATTAAAATCATTTGATCTGGCCAAAGCCTCATCGCCAAGCAAAAATTTCCAGTTATAATCAAATAACTGTTTGCGCCCGCCATTATCCTTACTTTGGGCATTTCCCAGTGTACAGTTTACCAAAAGCAAAAACATTACCATTAAAATCCCATGATATAAGCTGATATTATTCTGGGCGTTATTTTTAGTAAAATTGTTCCTGTACAGGCCCCGTGATCTCCTGCCAACTGCTGGTGTTCCAAATATTTGGTCCATAAAAATACTAGTGTTTATCAATAATTATCGAATCAGAATTGTCGCTTAGGTAGGCTTCTACACAGGCTATTTTATTGGGGTATATTTAAAGTTTCTAAAAGTTACCTTCCCATCTCCAATGGAACAGAGGCCGATCCGCAAGCTTAAAAATCCGCTAAGTACATTATGGTGCATACCCGAAACCTCAAAAGAATTTTCAATTTTATTCCATTTGATACCATCTTTACTGTAATACAGATCTACCGTATTCTCTATATTTTTAAGACGCAGGAAAACATGGTTGTTCACTACATTTTTTTCAGCTGGCGCACGCCAGCCACGCAAATCGGCAACTATATCTTCATTGTTGGCCAGTATACCTGACGAGGCAGTGCTGTTGTAAAAAAGAGCCAGCCCGGCAGTTGCTTTTCCTTCAATTAATACCTCAACATCAACGGTGTAGGAATGGTCTTCTGGTATGCATAATAAGGGAGAACTATTGCCTATTGTATTACCCTTTGCTTTTACTGACAAGCTGTTATTGGCCAGTTTAAACCTGTTGGTATCCAGTTCTTCGAAGAATTGCCATTGGGATTTTAACTTATTACCCGCAAAATTGTCGTTCAGGTTAAAATTGGTTTTAGAAGGGGCCAAATCTGGCTTTTTGATCGGTTTACTGTCATTTATACCTGTGGGTACTTTGTACCAGCCGTCTTTTGTCCATTCTATAGGCAGAAGCATCGTTTGGCGGCCTTTGTTGTAAAAATCTTTTTCGTAAGCATGGAACACCATCCACCAATTTCCTTTTACATCATCGATTATGGTCGCATGCCCTTTCGACCTCCATTTTTCAGTCTGTTCGGTTGTTCTGACAATCGGGTTATAAGGTGAATTTTCCCATGGGCCGGATAAGGATTTAGATCGCGCCGATACGACCATGTGCCCGGTTATGGGGCCTGCTGTTCCGCCTTCGGCTACAGTAATATAGTAATATCCTCCCCTTTTTATCAATTTAGGGCCTTCCAGGCAAAAACACTCAATAGACCAGTTTCTAGGGATGGGCCAGCCTTTGTATGAACTCTTTTGGTTTCCTGTGGTGGAAAGGCCATCATCAGATAAAGGTACAAATCCTCCGTCGCTGAAGAATAAATACCTTTTGCCCTGCTCATCTGTAATATGTCCGGGGTCGATGTTGCCGATTTTCAGGTCAACCGGTTCACTCCATTGACCACCGATCGAATCTGCAGTTACCACATAATTGGTACCGTTTGCTGGGAAATAGATATAAAACTTATTTTTATACTTCACCAGATCGGGTGCATACACCGAACCCACTTTTTTGTGCAAAGCGTGAGCTACGGGTTTCCAGTTGATCAGATCTTTTGAATGCCAGATCAATAAACCTGGATAATATTCGAAAGATGAATGGACCATATAATAATTGTCCCCATCGCGTAATATACTAGGGTCGGGATAATCCCCTGCGAAAATTGGATTCGTATAAAAACCGGGGGTCTTCGGGTTCTGAGCTACCTGGTATTGTGCTGTTGCACAAATGCTAAACTGTAGCAAAAAAATTGTGATTATAAATTTATTCATATATTTTATGCGGTAAAAAGTATTGTTAACCTGTTATTATAGGCTGATGATTTATTATTTTTGTGTAATTCCTTTCCAATTATCTGTTCTGAAAGGGATGGCAGGCAAACCTTCGGCATTTATCAGGTTACATTCTGGATTATCAGCCCAGGCATAACGTACAGCTACAGGCTGAGGGACTTTATTGCTATAAACGATAATTTCACTCCCTTCAATTTTAGCATCAGCCCAGTAAAAGTGTTTATCTTTACCTGCAATGGCGAAACCAGTAAGCATTTTGCCATTTTTAGTCGCAAGCCCACTTTCGGCATTAGAGAATCGGATACGAATATGTTCTCCGGCTTTGGAAAAACTTTTCATTATTGGGCCAGATGCTGTGATATTCTGTTTATATACAAGTTTATTGGCAACAAGAGCAAGCCTGCGGCCAACCTCCTGTTTATTACCAGGATGAATGTTATCTGGCTCTCCGATATCGATAGTGTTAGACATTCCGGTGTTGGGTTGCGATAAGGTTAGCGACTGGGCCTCTCTAAGCTCGGCCCATTCACTTTCGGAAGGAAGCGGCTGTATTTTTTTGTAATTTGCCAGCTGAACATAGAGAAATGGCAGATCGCCCTGTTTCCAACGTTTTCGCCAATCTTTGATCATCATCGGGAATAACTTACGGTAATTGTAGGCCGCAGTATCATTTGCTTCACCCTGGTACCAAATAAATCCTTTAATTCTATATGGGATCAGCGGATTAATCATTGAATTGAAAAGCAATGAAGGATAATATTGGTAATTACGATTTTTAGGTATAGTTGGCTCTAAATCTTTTTGATACTTCCAGGTACCGGCCAACGGTACTCTTGCAGTACCATTTGTAATATACATTTCATCTGCCGGAGGATTTAACCCACCGTTACCCCAAAGCATTGCCAGCCTGAGCGTAACCACATTCTCCCCATTTTTCAGTATTTTGGCAGGAATAGTATATTGCTGTCCAGGATCAGTATTCCATACCGTCTTACAAATTTCAGTACCATTGAAATAAAGGGAATAATTTACATCTGGTTTTCCAATATGGAGTGTTAAGTCAGATTTTGAAAAATTTTCCGGTAAAATGATTTTTTTGCGCATCCAGATCATTCCCTCATATTGCCCGATCCCAAAATCTTTGATCAGCTTAGGCATTTCGATTACCGGCCATCCCGAATCATTATAGTCTGGCTGTGATATGATTTTATCTGAATTATGCTGTGGATGGTAAACAATATCCCAGCAACGGACCTGGTCAAGACTATCCTGTACAAAATCCTGCTCACTTAAGGTATCGTTTGCCATGGTTTTTGTTTTGGTAATTGGAGAGGAAAGCAATTTTTCCCGACTTGTCCAGGATTCGATTGGTGTTCCACCCCAGGTGCTTTGGATGATCCCAATAGGAACACCCTCGTCTCGATGTATTTTTTTTGCAAAATAATAAGCAACTGCTGAGAACTGCGGTACATTTTCAGCGCTACAAACTTTCCAATTTCCGCCTGTAATATCCTGTTGAGGCGTTAATTTCTTCACATGAGTTACTTGAAATAAACGTATTTCAGGAAAATCTGCCTTGGCTATTTCATCATCTGCATTTAGGGCCTGCTTTACCGACCATTCCATATTGGACTGCCCAGAAGCCAGCCACACATCGCCAATGAGGATTCCCTTCAATTCAACTTCGGCACCTTTTGTCCCCCATTCAGAAACTTTGAGTTTATATGGGCCGCCAGCTTTAAATACAGGGAAATACACCATCCACTTCCCATCCCGGTCTGCAGTTGTATTAACGCGAAACTCTCCAAGCTCAGCGATGAGGCGCTTACCAGGTACAGCACTCCCCCAAACAGGAATTTTGATACCCCGCTGGAGAACCATATTATCACCAAATACCTTTGCTACAGTAATTTGGGCAAAGCCGCGTAACTGAATAAAATTAAGTATTATAAAAAAGGCAAAGCATATTTGCACTTTCCACCTGTTTATTTTTGCCAATAAAAAAATCATATCCTTTTAAAAATTATGATTTAAACCTTAACTGCCAGGCCTGCACAAACGCATTCATTAAACATGGTATTCAATTCGTCAGCAGTTTTGCTGAAATCGACGTGTATTATTTGTTCCGGAGTGGATGGCCTGTTTTTTTTAAAATTTCGGGCTATTAATCTTCCCGAAAATAAAAAAAGCAAAACGGCCAATAACCAAAGATTTTTTTGCATTTGTGTGTGCGTGTGTGTGTATTTCCCTGAAGTTGGAAGCGCTCCGTCCTGATTTCCATCAATAGTAGCGCTTCCTTATCTCCAGAAAGTTTATATTTTACTAAACAGTAATTGATCAGGCAACGAACATTTATGTTTGGGTTTAATTTTATAGTGTAATATTACTGTTTTCTACTTACCGGCTGTAACAAGGGCATTTATGGTACCTTGATCAAGCACAGCATTGTTTCTACGGTCTAAAGCACCACCGGTATCCCAAAAGAAAGGCTTAAGGCCAAATTGAATAGCCTGTTTGGTTACATAGTTATTCCAATAATCAACGGAAGCATTGTGTTTAGCCAAATCTAAAGGAACGTTATTAGTACCTCCCCTTTTATAAGCACCGTACTCACCCAGTATCACTGGAATTCCTTTATCTATAAATTTGGCTTTCATCAGACCAAAGGACCTAATATGTTCGCCCTCCTCAGCCCAGGTGGCATTACGGTCAGGCTCAATGGTAGAGTGGTAGCCTGTTCCCCAGTAATAGAACATTTTGCCCCAATTTGCATCATTGTCGAGTATTGTAAATTGCGAAGGCGTATAATTGTGCACTTCTACCATTAAGCGATTAGGAACTTGATCTGTAGGTAAGCTATTCATTAAAGTGTTAGATTTATCCTCATTGGTACTAGGCCCCTGAACAACCAGCACCCGGTAACTGTTTCTACCACCGGTAGCGCGAACTGCATTGATAAATGTTTGGTGATAACCATTGAGTATGGCCATCTGTTCTGCATTTTCTACCTCAGGTTCGTTGGCGCTGGCAAACATCAGGTGCTCGTCGAAATCTCTCATGGTTGTAGCAATCTGCTCCCAATATGCTTTTTGCTTTGCATTAACGGAATCTTTTTTAGCTGCATTAACATTCTTTTCCAGCCAGCCACCATCCCAATGGATATTAAGCAGCACGTACATGTCATTATCAACACAATATTTAACCACCTCTTTAACGCGGTTAAGCCACGCAGGGTCAATGGTAGCTTTTGATCGGTCACTCAAATGTTTCCAATCCCAGGAACAAGGAATTCTTATGGCATTAAAACCTGTTTGTTTTACAAATTTCACATAAGACTCAGTAATCTGCGGATTACCCCATCCACTTTCGCTTCCTGGAGATTCCATGGTATTTCCAATGTTCCACCCTAATTTCATTTTGGCTGCCAATTGCACGGCTGTGCTATTCATCCCTGTTTGATCAGGGGCTTTGGGCGATGTATTGTAGGAAGGATATAGTGTGCTCGTTTGCGATACCGTAACTCTTCGGGCCTGTCCGTTATCTGAGTTAACCACCATTACCGCAGAACGGGTAACGCCTGTAAGGTTAGGCATTGCGGTTAACTTTAATTCGGTATTTCCTTCACTTCCTGCAGTCTGGCTGATCTGCAACCAAAGATCGGCAGGATTTTTAGTATTCCATTTACCATTGCTGGTAACCGTTATATTGGAGATGCCTCCATCGGGCTGAAAAGCAACTTCCGATAAAGAGATACTAAGTTGCGGCTGCACGTCCTCCTTCTTTTTGCAAAATGCAGTAAAAAGAGTAAGTGACAGCAATACTAAAATAGCTAATTGTCTTTTATTTTTTTTACTTCTAAAATGATTCATTATTTACTTATGTTCTAAAATGATAGATGATTTTTCTTATTAAAAATGCTAAGGAAGCAAATTACAGGCTTGTGAAATTACAGGCCTGTAATTTGTTTTATTTGATTCTTACCACTCTGATGTTATCTACAGCTGCTTCAAAGTTCTCGACCATTGTTGTGCCGTCATTAATGAAAGTAAAATTAATGGCTCCATTTCCTTGAGCACCAACAAGCGCTGTTAAGTTTGAGGCTGGTAATCCATTATTTAGAAAGTTTGACAGCGGAATGGCGACGGTTTGCCAACCATTGGTTTTGAAGGGCGTACTTGAGCCATTAACGTTCTTCCACGGTCTATAAACTGCAGCATAATTAAATGCGAAATCCTTCACAACCTGGAGCGTACCATTAACCCATGGTTTATTTACTGCTATTTCAAATTTAAGCGCATAGTGACTTAGCGAATCAGACAAATTTGCAGTTGGAACCCACTGTACAGAATTTGTATTCATCGAACGCCCGCCTTCCCACCAGCTTCCATTCCCCGCAGGAACCTTTGATGCTTTCATCACACCATAATTACCAGTATGTCCAGGGTAATTTACAGCACTGTTTGAAACATCAGAGCCCCAAGCCAAAGTATTTACATCATCATAATTATTTAACATCCCAGTGGCATAATCATGAACATTATAAAAAGTTTTGGCCTCTCCTGCTTTGGTCACAACCGTAACGATTCCGCCATTTGTAAGGCCGGCAGGTACTACCAGACTAATGGATGTGCCATCGTTAGATCCGGTAAAAGCCGTTACATCTTGGCCAGCGTAGTTTACGCGCTTGATAAAAAAGAAATTCAATCCATTTATCCGTACAGAATCTCCAGGGTTAGCGCTCTCATTTGATATACCGGTTATGGTTGGCGCCGGGGCTACTATCGGAAATGAAAAAGTTGTTTCTCCGTGGGTGGTTACATAACGTATCGTATTAAGCTGCGATGGTTCAACTGTAGGAAATGCAATTACTGCAGGCATTAACACAATTGCACTGGTATCAGAAAACCAGGAATCGTTAAAAGAGCCTTTAACACCATTAAAATATATCTGAAGCGCACCTCTTAAATTTTTCCCGGTAATTACAATCCATTTTCCGGTACCTACCCTAGTGATCAGCGAGTCGCCCGGACTGGCAACATAATTCCGTATCCCGGTAATTTCCGGCGAACCGGAAGAAGAGGATGATGTTTCTTTTTTACAACCCTGTTGTATAAAAAAGATTATGGCAATTAAAACAAGTAACAAATGGCTATTAGCCCTGTTCAATAATTTTTTCATATTAATCTCAATTAATAATTAGTGCTGTTAATTAATAGTATGCTACCGGTGGATCCAACAGTTTAGGATCGGCGGTTATCTCTGTTGCAGGGATAGGTAGCGTAAATGTGGCTATGGTTGGCGGCGTGATTACGATACCACTGGTATTTCTGGTTTTCTTTCCCGTAGCCGGATCATAGGTGAATTGCACCCTTGTATTTTTTGAAATCTGGTTGCTTAGCAGTGTAATTGCTCCTTGTGGATTATAATAGGAAAGACGGACTAGATCAAACCAGTACTGCCCTTCAAATGCCAGTTCAATCCTTCTTTCATTTCTAAGCGTCTCCGCTGTGATTGTTGTTACAGGATCAACGCCAGCCCTTTTTCTGATCATGTTGAAAACCCTTAAGGCTTCGGCATCTGAAGTTGAACTATTGGTGCCCAGTAGCGCCTCCACATATACCAGGTAAACATCTGCCAGACGTAAAACCGTATTATGTTCGGTAGAAGACCAGATGTCCATCGTTGGTGCATTATTATCGACGGCTGTGCCAACAATGTGTTTTTTAACACTGCAAGATGTGGCCGTATAGCCTCCACCTGCGGCATTCAGCTCTGGGTAATGATCACCCGTAAGCATGAAAGTAGCTTTCCTACGTATGGAATCCTGAGGCGTGTACAAACTATCCAAATCAAATGTGGGACCTATTGCTCCACCCCATCCACCGCCGGGAGGAACTACGCTCCCGCTGGGTGCAAACTGGGTTTGGATCGCATTACCATTTCCATAACCTACACCGGGTGCCCACTGGAAAGCAAAGAGCGATTCTGAATTATCGTTAAATTGTGTCCTGAAAAGATTGTAATAACTTGGTAATAGCGTTAAACCACTGGTATTGATCACATTTTTGGCATAAAATGCAGCACTGTCAAGGTCTGATTGACTTCTGCTCCCTCCTAAACCAGCTTTGGTTAGGTATACCTTAGCCAGCATACCCTGCGCAGACCAGGTAGTTACGCGGCCTGCCTGATCGCGTGTTGGTAAAGCAGTAGCTGCAAAACGAAGATCGTTAACGATAAAACGATAAACGTCGGCAAGGCGATGACGGGGCAATAGCGGTTCTTTGATCAGTTTATCATTATCTTCTATTATAGGCACTGCCCCCCACAACTGCGCCAGATGAAAATATGCCGTGGCACGCAAAAATTTTAGCTCGCCAAGGGCACCGTTTTTGTTTTTCAGCGGTATGCTATCTGCTGCTTTGGTATTGATAGCCTTAATATTGGTGTTACAGTGTGCTACTATTTTATAAAAACAGCGCCAGGATGTTCCAATTTGTCCGTTATTGCTGGTTACCGCAAAGGAAGTTAACTGGGCAAGGTCGGCATTATAGGGCTGCAGCATATTGCCGCTCAGAATATCGCCAATGCCAAGTAATGGAAAATTATTCCAATCAGACCATGGCTGCGCATAAAGGGCAGCTGTGACAAGCCTTAAGTCTGAAGAGCTCTTATAAAAATTATCTGTTGTTATTTGCGACAAGGGCGCTCTATCCAGAAAATCTTTTTTACAGCCGCTTATTATTATGGCAGCGGCGAATAAAGTGAGTATGTATAATTTAATATGTTTCATAATTTTGGTCTTAGTTGTTTAAAATAGAGATGTTGGCACCAATAGTAAACACACGTGGCTGCGCATAATATCCATTATCTACACCTGCTGCTAAGGGATTCCATGAACCTATCTCAGGATCGTAACCTTTATATTTTGTAATTGTAAACACGTTGGTTACCTGGGCATAGAGGCGCAAGTTTTTCAGGTGGATTTTAGATAAAAGACTCTCTTTAAAATTATATCCCAGTGTAATGCTTTTGCACCTTATAAAAGAACCATCTTCGATATATTTGCTCGAAAAACGTTGGTTGTCGTTACCGCTGGACTGACTGATTCTGGTGATACTGGTTTCGGGATTGGTAATATATACGTTGTTGATATCAGTAGCAGAACCGGCAGGATTAATTAACCCTATGCGGGCAAAATCTCCCACATTTCTAAAGTATCCAAAATTCTGATTCGGGTTTTCGGCATCTACCCTTACCTGATTATAAAGTTTATTGCCGTAATTGCCGGCCATAAAAATATTCAGGTCGAAGTTTTTATAATTAAAGCTGTTGTTTATTCCAAACTGGAATTTCGGAATTGGCGAACCTAAATAAACCTGGTCGCTTTCATCGATCACGCCATCGTTATTTTGATCCTTAAATATAACATCACCTACCCATACGCCTCCCGAACCATTGGTAATTGGTATTGGAAGACCTCCTTTTTGCGGCAAGGCAGGATACTTTTTAAAATCTTCTGCATTTTTATAGGTACCCAGCGCTTCATAACCATAATATTCGCCAATCGATCGGCCCACCGTTGATTTGGTAATTGCTGTACTGCCTGCATAACCATATAGTGCAGCAGCATCGGTATTTAAAGTGAGGATTTTATTGTTGTTACGGGAAAATGTCAGATTACTTCTCCAGTTGAAGTTTTTAGATTTAATATTATGGCTGGTTACAGAAAATTCAATCCCTTTATTGCTCACAGAACCGATATTGATATAAGGTGACTGGATCGATCCCGGGGCATAGCCTGTAGCATCAACCATACCTGAATATAATGGTAAGGTGAGGCTTAACAATAAGTTATCCGTTCTTTTATAATACGCATCTATCGAAAAGTCGACCCTTCTGTTCAGTATACTTACATCCAGACCGGTATTATATCCTTTTGTTGTTTCCCATTTTACATCGGGATTGCCACTGGTAGCGATCAACTGCGAATTACCCGATAATGATGTTGCTACAGTAGTTAAAGTTGAACCGTAGGCATAATCACGAATATTTTGGTTATTCTGCAAACCATATCCTATCCTAAGTTTCAGATCATCGATCGCTTTTACGTCTTTAAGAAATTTTTCCTGTTTAAGTTTCCAGGCGAATGCACCAGAATAAGTGGTTACCCATCTGTTATTAGCTGCAAATTTGGATGACCCATCATTACGGACGTTAAGCGTAATATTATACTTATCATCGTATTTAAAATCAATACGACCGAAATAGGACTCTCCAGCTGTTTGCCCTTTATCACCAGAGTTGGTTGCCGTTGTGGCATCACCACCATTTATGGCCTGTACATTATTGCTGGGAAAATTTGTTCTCTTTGCCGATACGTTTTCATAATCCCACAGCTTAGACTCGTGCCCAACCATTGCATTCAGGTTATATTTGCTGGCAAAAGAATGTGAGTAGGTTAGGTAATTGGTAAGGGAATAAAATGTATTTTTTCCGCTAAAATAAGTTGCCGAATTAGAAGTCTTGGAGTAAGCGCCCATGGTATAAATAGGATCAAACTGATCTTCGGTAGCCGTCGTAAAATTCCCTGATATCTCATTGCGTAGTGTAAGTCCTTTAGTAAACTGAACTTCAGCATAAGCATTTCCGAATAACTCGTAGCGGTTTTTAAGGTCTTTTACAATTTTTGCCAAAGCAAATGGATTGGTTCCCGTAGCGCCATAAATATTGGGATCATTGCCACCCCAGGTACCATCTGGATTTACCACATTTACATCCGGCGTTTGATTTAACGCCTGCCTGATTACGCCTGATTGAGAAGTAGTTACATTTTCTTTTACATTTGCCAATTGCAGGCTCACCCCCATTTTTAACCAATCGGTTGTTTTGTTATCCAGGTTTAAGCGGCTTGAGATCCTTCTGAAATCCGATCCCAAAGCAATTCCGTCCTGAGAAAAATAAGTTCCTGAGAGATAATATTTTGTTCTGGCATCGCCTCCTGTAAGAGCCACATTATGATTCTGCATCAGCGCGGTCCTGAATAAGGCTTTTTGCCAATCCGTTCCCACACCAAGGTATGCCGGATTTGCAAACTGCGGTCTGAGATCATAACCAATAATCGCGGCCTTTTCATTCATAAAGGTTGCATATTCCCTGAGGTTCATCACATCATAGTATTTGGGCAATGCCTGAGCACCGGCATATCCATCATAACTGATTACCGGTGGACCAGAAATCCCCCGCTTGGTAGTGATGATAACCACACCGTTGGTTGCCTGTGCGCCATAAATAGCTGTAGCGGATGCATCCTTCAAAATATCTATTGAAGCGATTTCTGAGGGATTGATGCTGGATAATGGATTTGTACCCTTATCACCTGTTGAAGGCAAGATCTGAAGACCATCTACTACATATAAGGGAGGGTTATTGCTAAAGCCTGAGAGTCCACGGATCTGAACCGAGACACCACCACCGGGCTGGCCCGAAATCTGCTGTACTACAACGCCGGGAACTTTTCCCTGCAGTGCCTGATCAACAGTAGTAGGCTGTGTTCTAAGGAGTTCTTTGCCAGAAATCGAAGATATAGATCCCGTAAGATCACTCCTGGCCTTATCACCATAGCCAATTACAACAACTTCATCTAGTTTTGTAGATTCGATCCTTAAAATAACATTGATGATGCTACCATCACCTATCATTATTTCCTGTGATTGAAAACCGATCATTTTGAAAACAAGTACATCTCCAGTATTTGCCCTTATAGAATACTGTCCCTGTTCATTTGTTGATACAGCCGTGTTCTTAGCCTTGAGCAGCACAGTCGCTCCGCGCAAGGGTGCGGGATTATCGCTCCCTACGATCTTTCCTGTAATCTGCCTCTCCTGAGCATAGCTTTTTAAGTGCAGAAGCACTAAGAAAATTACCACCAGCAAAAAAGCCGGTAATTTCCGAATAGAAATTGTTTGGTTCATATTTGGTTTATTTTGGTTTGTTTCGCCCTTAATTAACGGCATCTCCAGGAACAACGAGACATAAGAGTTTATTCTTCCCTAACACTGACCCTAATTGCTTGCCATTAATTATTGGCTTTGAATATTCAAATATAGTTTCAAGTCAAATTGACGAATGCCTCAAATGATACAAAGAAGGATATTTTTGTTACATGGCTATCGGTAGCATTTTGATTAGAAAGCTGAATAAAACATCTTTAAACACTGAAAAACAGATAAATAACTAAAAAACAAGAGAATTCTGCTTTATAAAAACATCTCTCCCTTATGTAACATTTTATCACTTTTAAGCTTTATCCGGAAATGATTCTGTTAACTTAAGTCACATAAATCCCCTAAAACCATTTACGTTTTTAACGGATAATTATAAGCAACCCTAGCCTATAAAACTCCAAAATTAACGGGCAACATTTGTTACCTATTTAGTAACATATATGCCCTTTGTACAGATTACCTATCGCTACTTTTAATTGTTAGTATGCAGATCCTATAAACCGATGGACCGTTCTTAATTTTATAATCAGCGTGCTGCTGGTTCGAATCAGTATTACCATCCATTGCAGGTTTATCAGCTTCAGCCTACTAATAATAACCACATCTAACCAAAAACAATTATGAGCATGAAAATTATCAATCTAACAAGGCTGTTAGAACCAACAAGACTGCGGCTCCGGCTAATGCCGAGAAGTGCATGGCCCGTCAGTGTACAAACAATCGGAAACAGAAAAAATACAACATCAACCGATGGTAACAAACCACTTTCCTGTATTAACTTAATAAAAAAGGAAGGCAAAGCGCATTACCTGCACCGATGGTTTCCAATCCGCTCAATAAAAAAACTATCTGTAAAAAGCTAGTCGTTTAACCTATTATTAGCTGTTATTGGATCAAATATCAATACAGTTCACTAACCAAATCATCTATAACAATATGAGAACCTTAAAATATTTTATGGGCATCTTCCTGTTCCTTTTAGTAACAAGATGTCAAAAGCCGGAAGTTACCGTTCCAGAATCGGATACGACTAATAAAACAACTGCCAGGGCGTTAACCGCAACCAGTTATCCAAGTTATAATGTATCACCTCTTCCACCCGACCAATCAGGGGTAAACAGCACTGCAATGCAGCTCTCGGCAAAATTCAAACTGGGCTGGAATATAGGCAATACACTTGAGGCAATTGGCGGCGAAACAAACTGGGGCAATCCTATGGTTAGCCAGGCACTTATCGATCAGGTGAAAAGAAGCGGTTTTACTGCCGTTCGGATCCCTTGCTCATGGAACCAATACATGGCCAACAGTGCTACCGCACAACTTCAGCAATCATGGCTGAACAGGGTAAAGCAGGTTGTGCAATACTGTGTTAACGATGGGCTGTATGTAATATTAAATATCCATTGGGACGGAGGCTGGCTGGAGAACAACTGTACCACAGCCCAACAGGCCGCGGTTAACGCCATGCAAAAAGCTTTTTGGGAGCAGATTGCCACACAGATGCGTGATTTTGACGAGCATGTTATGTTTGCCAGTGCTAACGAACCTGCGGTATCAGATGCTACCGGAATGGGCGTTCTGCTTTCCTATCATCAAACCTTTGTAAATGCGGTCAGATCAACTGGTGGCCGAAATAGTTATAGGGTGTTGGTTATCCAGGGGCCCACAACCAACATTGAATACACCAATAATTTAATGAATACCCTACCCACCGATCCTGCAGCCAATCGCCTGATGGTTGAAGTACACCATTATACTCCTTTTAATTTTGCCGGTCTCACGCAGGACGTAAGTTGGGGCAATATGTTTTATTATTGGGGTGATGGATATCATTCCACTACTGACGCTTCACGGAATGCTACCTTTGGCGAGGAATCAAATGCCGGAGCAGATTTTTCGCTGATGAAGACCAAGTATATTGACAAGGGCATTCCGGTTATATTGGGAGAATATGGCGCAATCCGGCGGTCGACAACGCTTTCTGGAGATGCGTTGACACTCCATCTGGCCAGCAGAGCATACTATATAAACCATGTCACCCACCAGGCACTCTTAAATGGCTTACTTCCATTTTATTTCGATGATGGATCAAGTGGAAACAATGCATTCAGAATCATTGACAGGCAGACAAACGGAGTTGCTGATCAGCAAGGTCTTGCCGCAGTGGTGCAGGGAGCGCAAAATAACACAAGCTCAACCATTCAGGTGGGACAAGTTTACCAGATTGTAAACAGATACAGCTTTAAGGCATTGGAAATTGGAGGATGGGGTACTGCCAATCAAACACCCGCTCAGCAGTGGGCTTATGTAGCGGGGGCAAACCAACAATTCAAAGTGGAAGATGCAGGAGGTGGATATTACAGGCTAACACCAATGCATGCCACCGGAAAGTGTTTAGAAATTAATGGCTGGAGCACTGCTGATGGCGGCCAGGCAACTTTATGGGATTACAGTGGTGGTGCAAATCAAAAATGGTCAATTCAGATTACCACAAATGGATTTTATAGAATCATTAATGTAAATAGCGGAAAGGCTTTGGATATCAATGGATCGTCACTCAACAATGGTGGCACAGCTATTCAATGGTCTTATAGTGGTGGTCGTAATCAGCAGTGGGCATTTTTGAAAATATAAACATTACAAACCAACAATCTGATACTGTTGCTCAGCATTTATGTCAGGCGCTATCAGGTCTTTTAGGCAGCCTGACTAAAAGAGAACTTCATACAATACAATGAAAAAATTTCAGTCCCGTGAACTGAAAAAATTTCAGAAAAAATGAAAATTTTTCAGTTCGACAGCTATAATTACTTTATTTTCACCACTGGCATAGCAGTTGATCAGTCAAAATGGGACAATCAGCGTCCAGAGAAAATTAATTGATTTATAGTCCATTTATTATTAAAAATTGTAAAGGAGAAAACACTATGACATTGGTTAAATTCAATCCGGAAAAAAAGAACAGCTCATTATTGCCAGGCTTTAATGACATTTTTGAATCAGTACTCGGCGACACTTTTTTTACCGACCGCCGTTTAAGCAGCGTTCCAGCTGTAAATATCTCGGAGTCAGCCGACCACTATCACATTGAGCTTGCTGCACCCGGACTTAAAAAAGATGATTTCCGCGTTTCGGTAGAGCGGGACATGCTTACTATCTCAACTGAAACAAAAAACGAAAATCTCAGCGAAGGAAGAACCTATAACAGAAAAGAGTATAGTTATTCGGCCTTCACAAGATCTTTCACACTTCCTGAAAGTGCTGACGTTGAAAAGATCAGTGCAAGCTATAACGATGGGATTCTGAAACTTGAACTTCCTAAAAAAGAGGAAGCCAGGGCTGTCGCCAGGCAGATCGAAATCCAATAAAAAAATGCCGCTATATGCGGCATTTTTTTTATCACGACTTCGAATCAATAGACTTAAAAAAGAGCTGATGGCAACTGAAAGATCAATGCATTGCCCCCTCTAAGCTGGAATAGAGTTCTAACACCCGGCCAATTAACCAGTTAATGCAATGTGTGAGAACGGAAGGTAAATCCGCCTGCTTTCGCACTAAAAGCGTTTTTCAGGGTTAATTAATGGTAAACTGAAATAAAAAACCGAGCCCTTTTTTAACTGGCTTTCTGCCCATATTTTTCCGCCATGTCTCTGTATAATCTCGGCAGATAGATAAAGTCCTATTCCAAAACCGGCAACAGTACTCATCCGATTGTTTTCTACCCGGTAAAACCGTTCGAATAGTTTTGGGATATCGTTTTCATCTATTCCCATCCCATGATCCATTATGCGGAACACGGCTGTACCGTCCTCAAGATAACTGTCAATAGTTATTTCACTATCAACCGGCGAATATTTCACCGCATTGCTGATCAGATTATTAACCACATGTCCAAGTTTGTCCCTGTCTGCGTTAACAAAAAAACCTGGCTGAAATACAAACTTTATATTATGGTTGTTTACCGTTGCAATATATTCCTCCACCACTTCCTTAAGCAGGACAGACATTTCTATGGGCTGAAAATCCATCAGCATTTTTCCCGACTCCAAACGCGAGAGGCTGAGAAAACCATTGATCATGCCTGTCATTTTATTGATCTGACGCTCAGCGCCGTGGAGGGCCTTATCTGGAAAGCCGTTCAAGGTACCTCTGGCTTTCAGCTGCATCACCTGAATATACCCTTTCATGGAAGTAAGCGGTGTTTTGAGTTCGTGACTAACCATCGCAATAAAATCGTTCTTCCGTTGTTCATCCCTTTTCTGATCTGTCACATCCATCAGCACGGCATAAAAGCTATCAAAATCGCCATAACTGCTTTTTTTAAACTTGCCTACTATCCTCATCCAACGGTTATCACCGGAAATAAGATGCCTGATGGGATAGGTGTAATCAAGCGGCTTTCCAAGATTGATACAATCCTGAAGGACCTCCTGGAGCGCTGACAGATATTCACTGTCAACACTGCTCAACACCATAGGCCAGTTGATTTCCCCCTCCAATGGCAGGCCACAGAGTTTCCTGAACCGCTCTGATACTTCAACCCGTCCTGTTTTAATATCCAGGTTACAACTGCCCAGCTCGGCGGCATCGAAGGCCGACTGTAGGTTATCTTCACTCTCCCTAAGTGCATCGAGTGCATCTTTAAGCTGACCGTTGACTTCTTTCTGAAGATCATTGACTGCTGCGAGTTTTTCATTGATAGTCTCGAGCTCCTGTGTCCTTAGCCTAACTGTATTTTCAAGATTTTCGTTGAGTTCATCTGCATTTTTTCGTGCCGCTTCAAGTTCCCTGTTCCTGGTTTCCAAAAGCAACTGGTTTTTCTTCAGCTCGCTCAAATCAGTAATAATGACGCTTAGTGAAGTACCTTCATCAAGGTTAAGCGCCTTTAGAGAGAGTTGAACCGGCAAGGAAGTCCCGGAGCTGTTGATGATATCGACTTCTGCCCTGGTGTCCACTTCCCACGCTCCATCGATCGTTTCTTTGACAAAGGCCTGATCTTCTGTTGAAAAAAATGCCAAAAAATTTAAACCGATAACTTTTTCTAAAGGTAGCCCCAAAAGCCTTGCGAGTTGTGAGTTGCAATACAGTATCCTGTATGATTCATCGAGTGTAAGTGCGCTTTCGGTCATCTGTTCGATAAAGATCCTGTAGGTATGATCAGCACTCTTAAGCGTAAAAAGCTGATGACCATCCTGACCATTTACAATCAGGGCATCAACTTCTCCAGAGCGGATCGCATGGATAATATCGTTGGCTTCCTCGAGCTGAATACGAAGTTCTTCATAGGCCCGCTCGAGCTTGATATGTTCACTTGACTTCTGCATAACTTAATAACTGATCCCCAAACCTTTCAATACTTTCTCTCTGTCGGAGCAGTCCCCGATCAACTTCTTGATAGGAATTGGCGATTTTTTGATCAACATCGGAATGGCCGTCACATCATCCTGCTGCACTAACAAGGGCTGCTGATGTGCATCAATAATATCCAGCTCGTACCTGCCTGCAATAAATTCCTCACATATTGCGCGGATGTTGACAACTGCCCTTGCGGAAACCGGTGATGCACCTGCAATAAAAAGCCTAAGCGAAAAAAAATCAGCGCTTTGGGTACTATCTGGATGATCCGGGTTTCCTGTCTGCATAACTAATTTTTAATCTTTGCACGTATATCCAGTCCAACCAGAACCTTTTCCTCATTTGAAAGGTCACCAATAATTTTGCGGACTGGTTCAGGCACTTTTTTTACCAGTGTCGGAATGGCAAATATCTGATCACCCTCAGCCAGCTGTGGTTTTTCCAAAAGATCGATCACCTCAATGCTATACTTACCTTTCAGATGCTCCTCGCAGAGCTTTTTCAGGTTTTCAAGCGCAGCTACCGATTTACTTGTTTTCCCGGCAACATACAGCCGGAGTTCATATGCTTTCCCCACTATTTATTTGTTTTTGTTTACATTTTTTTCTTCCCCGCCATTATCTCCCCTGCGCAGACCGGCAATTTTGCTTATCGTCTCGCCCATGATCTGTTTTTTTAAAGCCTCCTCAACATAAACTTTATTAAGTTCCTCTTCTGCTGATTCATATTCAGATCTTAGACTTTCGATCTTTGATTCTAAAATTTTCCGTTTGCGTTCGAGTTCACGGTCCTTGCGGCTGACAGCCTGGGCATGGATGACCTCACCAGTCTGTTCCATAAGCATCCTTGCCTCCCGCGCCGAACCGGTAAGCACGCCATCCTCGGTAAGGTATACATCCACCAGATCCAGTCCCTTATCTGTAATCACAAATTCGCGTATCTGGTTGGAATGTTTCATCCCCCTGGATTTCATGATATACAATCCTCGGTTCCGTTCACCATTGCTCTCAATATCGCGGATCAAAAGCCAGGCATCAACAAGCGAGGAAACCCCTTCATCGGTCTGTTCGTTGACTATATTATTAAGGGTAAGGGCTGTAAACATTACCGTAATCTGTTCAGCCTGTAGAAAATCGATCAGGCGCACGAGCATGGTTTTCACATCGCTAACCGATCCTATCGTGATCAGGTTGGTAATCGGATCAAGCACAACAACAGATGGCTTGGACTTTTTGATCGCTTTATGGATCGCCACCAGATGCATTTCCAGTCCGTACAAGGTAGGGCGTGAGGCGTAAAACTCAAGAGATCCTTCCTTAAGGTGTTTTTGAAGGTCTATGCCTATAGAACGCATATTTCTGATGATCTGTTTTGGGGATTCTTCGAAAGCAAAGAAAAGGCATTTCTCTCCCCGCAGGCAGGCCGCATTGGCAAATGTGGCCGCTATACTGGTCTTGCCCGTGCCGGCCGTGCCTGAAACCAGAATACTGCTCCCTTTATAAAAGCCAGAATTTCCCAGCATTTTGTCCAGCGAAGCAATACCTGAGGACAGGCTTTTTGTAGAAACCTCATGATTCAGCTGCAGAGAGGTAACAGGAAGCACTGAGATGCCCTCATCGTCGATCAGAAAGGGATATTCATTGGTTCCATGGACCGATCCACGGTATTTTACAACCCTAAGCCTCCTGGTAGAGATTTGGTTGATAATCCTGTGATCAAGTAAAATAACACAGTCTGACACGTACTCTTCAAGGCCCTGACGGGTAAGTCCGCTTCCGCCACGTTCACCTGTTATGACTGCCGTAACGCCTTTCGATTTTAGAAACTGAAAAAGCCTCCTGATCTCTGCCCGCAGCACTGCCGTATTATTTAGCCCCGCGAAAAGGTTCTCGATGGTATCAAGCGCTACTCTTTTTGCGCCTATACTGTCAATTGCATAGCCAAGCCTGATAAAAAGTCCCTCCAGGTCATACTCTCCAGTCTCCTCAATTTCTGAGCGGTCAATATGCACGTAATCCAACCTTATCTTCTTGTCCTTTTCTAACTGTTCCAGATCAAATCCAAGTGATGCTACGTTCGCTTTAAGTTCTTCGGCCTTTTCCTCAAAAGCCATAAATACTCCTGGTTCACCGTACTCCATGGCTCCTTTTACAATGAACTCTATGGAAAAAAGTGTTTTGCCAGAACCAGCCTCACCACAAACGAGTGTAGGTCTTCCAGAGGGTAACCCGCCTAATGTAATCTCATCGAGGCCGGAAATACCAGTAAGTGTTTTTGGAATAGTACCAGTTGAGCGCGCTTCCAGTTGCTTTTTTGATTTAGCCATCTATTTTTTTTAACGCTTAAATCTATTAGATAATAATAAATATTAATCAGTTCTTTCCAAACAAACAGGGAATATTAAAAAATGTTTGCAGTAAGCGCCGGAAATTGCCGTATGTACATTGAGTAATGGCAACGCATCTGTTGCAGGCCAACAAAAAAAGAGAAACATCATCCCGTCCGTTCATCCGACATCACAGATCATTACGCATCTATCCGGCAGAACATATAAAAGCGGGCATGCCATACTGCTGCCCGCTTTTAAGGTACCAGGCATTTCCGCCCGCATTCCCGGCAAGATCTCCCCCAACATCGTCTTCGTCATCAGTTTCACCGGTAAGCCCCCGTTGAACCTCATTATCATCGGCTTCTTTTTCTTCGTTGGGGATTATTAGTGACTGTTCATTGCCATTTTCATCTTCTTAGTCTTCTCTTTTGGGCCTATGTAATTTTTCATGTATCTGTTTTATTGTAAAACAGATAATATATAACTATAGTTTCAAAAGATTATCAAAACTGGCACCAAATATGGCTACCTGCTCAATAACTGGTCGGGATAGGAAGATTCGAACTTCCGACCTCCAGCACCCCATGCTGGCGCGATACCTGGCTACGCTATATCCCGTTTGCTGAATTCCCTTAGGAAACACGAAAATTGATACAAAGATATATCAACTTACTCTTTTGACAGAAAAATTTTTAAAAAAAGGTTGAAGGATTAGTGAGTTTTCACTAGAAAATGAACAGCTCTTTACTTTAAACTTTTTAAGAATGCGAATGTTATATAAAAATGGAAAACATAGAACAACTCATTATACCTGCCGCAAGAAAAGGCGATACCGAGGTTTTAAAAGAACTAATGCTCAGAGAGGCGAATATAAATTTTCAGGACGATAAAGGTTATACTGCTCTGATTATTGCCTGCTATAACAACCAGCTGGAAGCCGCAGCATACCTGATTGCGTCGGGAGCAGATTTGAATCTTGGAGATCTGGGAGGCAACACAGCTTTAATGGGCGCAGCATTTAAAGGCTATACCGATATTGCAAAACTATTGATCGAAAGTGGGGCAGATATTAATCTTCAGCATGGAAACGGTGGAACCGCATTGATGTTTGCTGCAATGTTTGGCCGCAATGAGGTATTAAAACTACTTTTAGAGCATGGCGCAAAAACCGGGCTCCAGGACATTAGGGGACAGCATGCATTGGATCTGGCCATTTTACAGGGGAACGAAGCAGGAGCAGAACTGCTTGAATTATACAGCAAAAATGTTAATCTTGCAAAAGCGCCTTAACCAGCCCTTTCCATTGCGGATATGAAAAGCCCAGTTTGGCCGCCATACCCACCATAAAATTCCTTCCCTTATCATAAAGGCTGCCGTTATCAGTATTTGGGACTTCATTTCTAGCATGTTCTTCCGCACTAACATGTAGTCCTGTCTGTGTAATGATAAAGCTTGATGTAGCCTCACTTTTTAAAAAGTGGGCAGTTTCCTTTTTTTGTGATAGAGGATGTGCACAGGGCCTCACCCTCATGGACAATACCTGCTTCTTACCATCGGTTTCAGTTGTGATCTCCTCGATTTGAACCCAGTCATAGCCCATTCCTGCCTGTGTTCCAGGACCGGGAATATCGATCCTGATATAATCATTTAACCGCGCCTGCCTTTCTGCACGGATCCCTTGAGGATCGATTAGTTGGAAAGCGGATATACCTGGATAATGTCCCCATTCGTTCACGGATAATAATCTGGTACAAGCCCGTTCAAAAACCTTTATCGCTTCTGCAGGGGTGCTACAGTTCCTATGTTCTATTACATCCATCTCGCTACCGATATATTGGGCAGGTACGGTTTCTAAATTGTTTTTATTTTCCATAGCCAATAAATTTGGTGAAGGCCAGCAGCCTTCACCTGGTTTGTACCTTAAACTATGCAGGTATTTTTCTTTGAATTTCACGGTCCCAAAAGCGGTGTAAGGCAATCATTTCTACAAAAGTCTTTGTTAGGGCCTTAATATCTTCAGTAATCAAAATTCCTTCGCGTAGTGCAGTACCATTGGCATATTCTGCTGGTAGCTTTTTAGCGAAATAAGTAGATTCCAATACCTGGAGCGCCTGTTTGTCGGCAGCAATTGCCTTACAATGCTTAAACGCCTCATTTAAGAAATGAATGGCATTGGCTTCTCCACTAAGTGCATTAACTGAATTAGTTCCCCCAGGTACATATACCGCATCGTAAAGAACGGATGCTGCTGTTAGAAGACTTTCATCCACTACAATATTTTTACCACCTGCTGAAATAATTTCACCCAGCCTTGGCGCTATAATATGCACTACCGCTCCCTGTGCAACAAGGAAATCTTTAACTTTGCTAAGTGTCTGTTCATTTACTCCATCTGCAGCAAGTATTGCAATTTTCCTTGATTTGACGGTATCTTTGATCGTTGTAGCCATACTTAGCGCTATAGACTTTACAAGGCTTCCTTTAGGATTTACAGAAGCATAATCCTTCCTTTTGCCATCAGCTGGCAGGCTATTGTTAAGATCTGCCAAAGGGATTTTTGGAATCTTCAGGCCAAGTGCCTGCGCAACGGCCCCAGCCAAGTCCTTATCTATCTGGATTAATACAGCCAGCATACGTTCCCTAACAGGAATGGCCTTTACTTTGCCGAGTTCAAAGCTAAAGGCATCAATAATGTGGTTCTTTTCGGCATTACTCTGTGAATTGAGGAATAAGCGGGCCTGCGAAAAATGATCAAAAAAACTTCTGCTCCTTGCGCGGATCTTTCTGGCATCAATTGCTTCGTTATGACTTACAAAGCCACCCTGTGCAGCCGGTACCTGCCTTGGGTCGTTTGCAGCGATACCGTTCGGACCATAACTGGTTTTACCCCTGTTGATCGTTTGGCGCATATGGCCATCGCGTTGGTTATTATGAACGGGAATTACAGGTCTGTTAATCGGGATTTCATGAAAATTTGGTCCTCCCAGTCGGATTAGCTGGGTATCGGTATAAGAAAACAATCTGCCCTGCAATAACGGGTCGTTAGTAAAATCGATACCTGGTACAACATGGCCAACATGGAAAGCGACTTGCTCCGTTTCTGCGAAAAAGTTATCGGGGTTTCTGTTCAGTGTCATTTTACCAATACGCTGCACAGGAACAAGTTCTTCAGGGATCAGTTTAGTAGGATCCAAAAGATCAAATTCAAACTTAAACTCATCAGCTTCAGGAACGATCTGCACACCGAGTTCCCATTCGGGAAAGGCACCGGCCTCAATGGCATCCCAAAGATCTCTTCTATGAAAATCGGGGTCTTTGCCCGAAATATTCTGCGCCTCATCCCAGGCCACCGAATGTACTCCCAAAAGGGGCTTCCAATGGAATTTTACAAAGCTGGCTTCACCATTAGCATTCACAAACCTGAAGGTATGTACGCCAAAGCCCTCCATCATGCGGTAGCTCCTTGGTATGGCGCGATCGCTCATCAGCCACATAATCATATGCGACGACTCCGGCATCTGAGAAATAAAATCCCAAAAAGTATCGTGAGCCGAAGCGGCCTGTGGCATTTCATTATCAGGCTCTGGTTTTACTGCATGAACAAGGTCTGGAAATTTAACCGTATCCTGAATAAAAAATACTGGCATGTTATTGCCTACAAGGTCAAAATTCCCTTCCTGCGTATAAAATTTTACGGCAAAACCCCTTACATCACGCGCCAGATCTGTCGATCCCCTGGAACCTGCCACGGTTGAAAACCTAACAAACACCGGAGTTTCTGCTCCCGGATCGCATAAAAATGCAGCCCTGGTTAACTTAGACATGTCTTCGTATACCTTAAAAACACCATGTGCAGCAGAACCCCTGGCATGAACTACCCGTTCGGGTATGCGTTCATGATCGAAATGTGTAATTTTCTCCCGGAGGATAAAATCCTCTAAAAGTGTTGCTCCTCTTTCCCCGGCTTTGAGCGAATTCTGATCATCGTTAATCCTGACCCCATGGTTGGTTGTTAAAAATTCGCCTGTCGAATCTGCTACAAAAGATTCCAGTTTGGCCGTCTTATCATTTTCTGGCTGGGCAGGTTTATTTTTTCTTTTTGGTGCTTTCTTGTCCATAGTTTTTTTAGCTTGCGCCTCTTTTTGGGCTGTTAACATTTAATTCTTTCTGCGGTTAATGCATTACTGGTTGAGGGAAAGCTGTTCAATGAGTTTTTCCATGTAGTTTTAAGGATAGATACGCTCCCATGTAGGAAACCTGCAAAAACAATAAATAGTTTTAACAATTTGCGGGGCTATGCTGCTTTTAATGCGCTCGAAATAAAAAAATGATCGGGCCAGCGTATCAAAAATAATTTAGCAAATAAAAAGTTAAGCTAAATACCCAAGCTTATGTTGGTTAATTTTCGCTTTGCTTAAAACTTTTAATCTGATGGTTCTGTTTATTTTAACAAAGTAAACCGCATTATGGCAAATACCAAAAACGACAGAAAAGACCTTGAGAAAGGCAATGAAAGGAAAAACCAGGAACAGCTGAATCAAATGGCTTTGGGTAATACTGAAATAAAAAACACGCCGTTAGCCAATAACAACGATCTTTTAAGTTTGCCTAAAACTTCTGGCACAGGTGCGAACCCTTCCGCTGCCACCCCTCATTCGCTTATTGTACACGAAGATGAGAAGGGGAAAGACAGGTATGAAGAAGGCAGCAGTATAGATCAAAAAAATGTTGGTACCGAATAACGTGAAAACGCAATTGCTATTTAATAAACAAAATTTTAGTGTGCAAACTATTTCTTTATGGGTAAACTGATCTGTATACTTGAGGATGATGCAGGGATAAGGGATATATTACAGTTCCTGCTTTTAGAAGAAGGCTACCAGGTAGCAAGTTATACTACCGTTAATGAGTTTCTTAGCAGAAAACATATCAATCCAGACCTGTATTTACTGGATGTAATGCTGCCCGATGGCAATGGCATGGCGGTATGCAAACTGCTTAAGGCTGACCCTCAAACTACTGATATACCAGTAATTATGATGAGTGCCCATGCCGATATACAACAAATGACCAGCGGATGTAACGCTGAAGAATTTGTGGTAAAACCTTTTGACATTTTTGTATTATTAAAAAAGATTGTCGATCTATTAAATTTAAAAAGTGCTGGAAAAGATATATAAAGTGGCTAATTAAACTTAAATCAGCCAAGTTGGATTAAAACTTCATGTAATTATACGGCGAACACCAGAACGATAAAACTGGGGCGGCAATATCAGCTTTAGTTATTTTTTTAAGCGTTGTATTTCATGTAGGTTTGCCGTCCAATGCGCAATTTTTGCTTCAGCCCATGCCCTCAAATCAGGGTTGAGCAATCCTGTAGAACCAGTAGCTTTTACATGAAAGCTAATCATTTTTTGGTCTGAATCTATGAGAAGTGAATGTAACTGTTCAAATTGAACGGGATTATGTTGACGCAGTAGCGTTAGCTTTTGTACGTGTTCTTCTTTGAGCGAAGTTTGTGAAAATTGATTCTGTGTATTTGTATTTGCTGCTAACTGCTGAATATAAGCTTGATTTTCATTCTCTCTCCTGAAGCCTAAATCTTTAATTTCTGGAGCATCAGCCATCTTTTGCAGTTCAAGATTCAACTGCTGCTGATACCGCATTTCAGGATACACGGAGTCGGTAAATTCGCGATCTTGCATGGCAAATTCGGTCTGATCGTGCTTACAGCTAAGTAAAAACAGCGCAAGGATAAGAAATAGACAAAACTGGTGACATTTCATGATTTTAACTCTTTTTACATACTAATTAATTAACTGTAGATAAACCAGTATAAAATTGTTCGGCTTGCTTAATCCGTTTTTTACCATAAACAAAGTAAAAACAGAGATGGTTTTACAAAATTAATGGGTTGATCGTGAAGAATGCATAACACCTGTGGTTTTGCACTGAATAGTTGTACAGACTAAAAAGAAAAATTCATAAAACATTGACAAAAACTTAAAACGAAAAACATAAAACCTTTTGAAATTTCAGCCTGTTCTATAGATATCAAAAACCTATTAAAATTATAATTATGGCAACAAAAACAGCGGGCAATAAAGCCTCAAAATCTACATCAAAAACAGGAAAAATAGAAAATTCTGAATTCCATGATTTTTTCATTGATGAATTAAAGGATATTTATTGGGCAGAAAAACATCTTGCTAAAGCGCTTCCAAAAATGCAGAAAGCAGCCACTAGCCCTGAGCTTGCAGCAGCTTTTGAAAAGCACACCACGGAAACTCAACAACATGTGAGTACACTGGAAGAAGTTTTTGGGCTTTTAGGTGAAAAACCGGTAGCTAAAAAGTGTGATGCAATGGCAGGTTTACTGGAAGAAGCCGATGGAATTATCGCTGATACCGATAAAGGTACGATGATAAGAGATGCAGGACTTATCCTGGCGGCTCAAAAAGTGGAACATTATGAAATTGCAACCTATGGTACGCTTAGGGTGTTTGCCGAAAATATCGGTCACAGCGACGTGGCCGAACTGCTTTCTCAGACCCTTGACAACGAAAAGGCAACTGATGTCGCACTCACCGAGATTGCTGTCAATGCGGTTAATGAAGAGGCCGTTGCAGAATAAAAAAGAGGCGATATCATAAAGGCTGTCATGTTGAGCCTGTCGAAACACCTTAAAGGGTATTTAAGTGGATCTTCGACAGGCTCTAGGCTCTCCACAGGAGTCCTTTGGACAGGACGACAATTCTATATTTATTATACAGCCTCTTTTTTATAAAAGAAATCTATCAGATCACATCCAACAATAACGGGCATGTAAGTGTAATTTATGCAAATGATATGATCAACACAGGAAATCCCATATTCAGCCACAAATTCACTTCTGATCCAACTGTTTTGGTATACGATCAGAAAGTATATTTATATACTGGCCACGATGAAGCACCAGCAGAGTCACAAAACTACATCATGCGCAACTGGCTCTGCTTTTCTTCTGCCGACCTGATCCATTGGGAAGAACATCCGATACCATTACAGGCAAAGGATTTTAGCTGGGCAAGCGGAGATGCATTTGCATCCTGTGTGATTTTTAACAAACAGCACTTTTATTGGTTTGCTGCAGTCTCCCATAGCGATATACCGGGCAAAGCAATTGCACTTGGAATATCAGAAACACCTACAGGTCCTTTCCGTGATGCAATCGGATCGGCCCTGATCACAGGGAATGATATCCCTTTCGACAAAAATCCTATGGCAAACCTTGATCCTTCTGTAATCATTGACACAGACGGGCAGGCTTATATCTTCTGGGGTAACCAACAGTGCTATTTCGCTCAACTAAGTAATGACATGTTCAGTCTGCAGGGCAAAATCAATACGATTGAACTACCTGATTTCTCTGAAGGTGCTCATGTTTTTAAACACAACAACTGGTATTATCTGACTTACGGTTATGGCAATCCAGAAAAGGTCGCCTACGCCATGAGCCGGAGCATACATGGACCATGGATATTTAAAGGGATATTGAACGAACTGGCTGGAAACTGTGAAACAAACCGTCCTGCCATTGTCGAATTCAAAGGAAAAAACTACTTCTTTTATCATAACGGCGCATTAAACGGTGGAGGCAGTCACAGGCGTTCGGTCTGCGTGGATTATCTTTATTATAATCCAGATGGAACAATTAAGCGGGTGCTAATGACCAGCGAAGGATTAAGGTAGCACTCCCAGCTTAGACCGCCTGCAATTGAACATCAATTTTCAACGAAATATCTGCCCACAAATTTCATATAACGCCCTATTTGGACTAGATGCCAGATCTGACAAATAAAAAACACCCTTATAATATACCCCTTTATTGTTCTAATCCAGATCACTGTAATTGCATTTACAAGGGAAGCGCAAAATAATGGGGGCTAAAAAAAACACCCGATTATTCAAATGTACTAGTAAAAATGACGAAATAAACTATTCCCATAGCCACAATCCGAATAATTTAGCCTGCTGATCATCAAACCAGATTATGAGCCGAAAGCCGAATAAATTACTAGTGATTCTTCTATTCCTTTTCTTAGGAATTTTAACCTTAAGTGCATACAAAAGAGCCAACGGGCTTAAAGATTACTATAAAAATTATTTTCCCATAGGTGTTGCCGTCAAGCCCAGCGACCTCAATAATCAGGAAAAGTCGCTGATCTTAGCACATTTTAATAGCATCACGGCAGAAAATGCAATGAAAATGGGTCCAATACATCCCTTTGAAAATAGATTTTTCTGGCAAATAGCAGATTCAATTGTTCAATTTGGATTAAATAATAAGATAAAAGTAAGGGGGCACTGCTTAATCTGGCATGCACAAACACCACGATGGCTATTTAAAGATTCTACAGGAAACCAGGTAACTAAAGAAATATTACTTTCCAGGATCAAAAACCATATCAACACTGTTGTATCCCGGTATCGCGGGAAAATTTATGCCTGGGATGTAGTGAATGAAGTGATTGCAGATGACACCAGCACTTTCCGAAAATCTCAGCTGTATAACATTGCCGGAGAGGAATTTATTGAACAAGCATTTAGGGATGCACATGCAGCAGATCCAAAAGCATTGTTGTTTTATAATGATTACAATACAGAAAATCCTATAAAACGGGATAAGATATATCGGATGCTTAAAAAGCTGTTGGCTAAAGGAGTTCCCATCCATGGTGTTGGATTACAGGCACATTGGTCTATCAGCAACCCTACCCGCTCGGAGCTTGAAAAATCTATTGAATTATTCTCATCTCTTGGCCTTCAGATCCAATTTACCGAGTTAGATGTTTCCGTGTATTCGGGAAGACAGGGCGGCCAGATGATTACAGGAGAAAAAGGCGTTAATGCAGCTGTTTTTACGCCAGAAATGGAACAGCAGCAATTGGAAAAATATAAGATGGTTTTTGAGGTGTTCAGAAAACATAAAAAAAACATTACAGGTGTTACCTTTTGGAACCTCTCAGACCGTTATAGCTGGCTCGATGCCAGAGGTAGAAAAAACTTTCCATTATTATTTGATGCCGATTTAAAACCCAAAAAAGCATACTACGAGGTTACAAAGTTTTAAACAAACAACAAATTTGATGATTAAAGACGATATGTACTGCTAAATCATCAGCTATTAAGCGTAACAATACCTACATCCATACAACCAACTTATAACCAAATATGATTAAACTACGTGCCATCTTTACTTGCGCAGCTTTTTTGCTGATCAGCATTCCCTCATTTTCACAGGATTCGAATTTTTATATATTTCTGTGTTTCGGACAATCGAACATGGAAGGTGCCGCTAAATTTGAGGCACAAGATACTACAGCAGTTGACCAACGGTTTCGCCTGTTGGAAGCCGTTAATTGCGATAACTTAAACCGTACAAAAGGCAACTGGTATACTGCTGTTCCGCCGCTAACACGATGTAAAACGGGACTTGGCCCGGTAGATTATTTTGGTCGGACACTTGTTGCAAACCTGCCAAAAAATATTAAAATCGGTGTAATCAATGTCGCCGTAGGCGGATGTAAAATTGAACTGTTCAATAAAGAAAATTACCAATCTTATACGGCAACAGCACCAGATTGGATGAAGGGCATGTTAGCTGAATACGAGGGAAACCCATATGCCCGTATGGTAGAGATGGCTAAAATTGCACAGCAAAGTGGCATAATCAAGGGGATATTGTTGCATCAGGGAGAATCAAATACAGGCGATAAAGCATGGCCGGAAAAAGTAAAGGGCGTGTATGAAAACTTATTAAAAGACCTAAAATTAGAAGCTAAAAATACACCGTTACTTGCCGGAGAAGTGGTAAACGCCGACCAGGGCGGAGTTTGTGCCAGCATGAACGCTATTATTGCAACTTTACCACAAACCATCCCCAATGCACATGTTATTTCTTCTGCGGGCTGCCCCGATGGACCAGACAATCTACATTTTTCTGCCGAAGGATACCGTATGTTAGGCAAAAGATATGGAGAAAAAATGCTGAGCTTACTCGGCAAAAAATAATCAAGTAGCCCATAGTTTTAAAAATTGATCAAGATACAATGAGTGCCAAAAATATATTTTCTAGTTATATCCTATTTTTATTCTTCGTACTGGGCTTTGGAGGATGTAAAACGGGTCAATCGCTTTCCAGTAATCAAACTGATGCCAGGGGTTTAAAAGATTTTTACAAAAATTACTTCCCCATCGGTGTTGCTGTTGGCAAAAGAAATCTGAGCGGAGAAGAAGGCGCGTTGATTAAAAAACATTTTAACAGCATTACAGCAGAAAACGACATGAAAATGGAGTCGATGCAGCCTGTAGAAGGGAAATTTAATTGGCGGGAAGCCGACTCGATTATCAGCTTTGCCGCGCAAAATAACATCAAAGTACGTGGGCATAATTTATGCTGGCACGAACAGGCACCCTCATGGTTTTTTACAGATAAAGCCGGAAAGGAAGTAAACAAAACAGTATTGCTCCAACGATTGAAGGCACATATTGATGCCGTAGTTGGGCGATATAAAGGAAAAATATATGCCTGGGATGTTGTAAATGAGGCCATTGACGACTATTCTACAAAATACTTAAGAAATTCGAAATGGTACCAAATCTGTGGTGAAGACTTTATCATTAAAGCGTTTGAATATGCGCACGCCGCCGATCCCGATGCAAAGCTTTATTACAATGATTATAATACCGAACGACCAGAAAAAAGAGAACGCGTATATAAATTGCTCAAAAGCCTGAAAGATAAAGGCGTACCAATAGACGGCGTTGGCCTCCAGGCGCATTGGTCTATCTACGAACCTACTGAAAAAGAACTCGTTACAGCAATTGAACGTTATTCATCTTTAGGCCTTAAAATACAGTTTACCGAGTTAGATCTTTCCATTTATCCATGGGAGAAAAATAAACGCGCCAAACGTGCGGATGAAAGCGATGCCTACACCGCCGAACTTGAAGCCAGGCAGGTTGCTAAGTACAAAATGGTATTCAGCGTGTTCAGAAAGTATAAAAATGTAATCACCAACGTTACATTCTGGAACATTTCAGATCGCCGTACCTGGCTCGATGGTTATCCCGTACCCGGCCGCAAAAATTACCCCTTACTTTTCGACACGCAATTAAAACCAAAAAAAGCCTATTGGGCCGTTATTAAATTTTAAATAATGAAGAAAATATTTCTGCTAGTCTTACTCCTTTTCAACATTGTTATTGCACAAGCCGCTGGGATCGGTCCAATTACGGTAAATACTTATTTGCCTGGAAGTTTTGCTGTGGTAAGCAAAGGTAAAGTTCCGTCTATTTTGGTAAGTGCCAACGAATGGCCAGGTGCTATACGTGCCTCCCAAAATCTTCAAAACGATATAAAAAAGGTTAGTGGACTTGAAGCCGAATTTTTAACGGATAAAATAACCAGCATGCCTATTATCATCGGCACTATCGGCAACAGCAAAATCATCGACGAAATGATCAGAAACCATAGTCTAAATGTCTCTGAAATTGCCGGAAAATGGGAAGCCACATTAATTCAGGTGATAAAAAACCCAATTAAGGGCATAGATTCTGCTTTAGTAATTGCCGGAAGCGATAAACGAGGAACGATATATGGAATATACGAGTTTTCTGCTCAAATTGGTGTTTCGCCTTGGTATTATTGGGCCGATGTTCCGGTAAAAAAAAGCAGTTCGCTCTATGTTATTGCAGGGCGCCATATCATTTCTTCACCTGCGGTAAAATACCGGGGGATATTTTTAAATGACGAAGCTCCAGCACTTTCCGGATGGAGCAGAAAAGAATTTGGAGGGTTTAACCATAAGTTTTATGAGAAGGTGTTCGAATTGATTCTTCGCTTAAAAGGAAATTATTTATGGCCAGCCATGTGGGGAAGTGCATTTAACGACGACGATAAACTCAACCCTGTTTTAGCTGACGAGTATGGCGTAGTGATCGGAACTTCTCATCACGAACCCTTAACACGTGCCCATGATGAGTGGAAAAGATATAAAGGTGGCAAATGGAACTATGATCAAAATCCAGAACAGTTACGGGCATTCTGGGAAAGCGGGCTGCAACGTGTAGCCGATAAAGAACAGATCATCACTGTTGGCATGCGTGGCGATGGAGACGAGCCCATGTCTACAGGCACAGCTACCGCCCTATTGGAAAAAATTGTAAAAGATCAACGTGAAATTATTGAAAAAGTAACAAAAAAACCTGCAGCACAAACGCCACAGCTATGGGCCTTGTATAAGGAAGTTCAAGATTATTACGACAAAGGGATGCGCGTTCCCGATGATGTAACTTTACTTTTATGCGATGATAATTGGGGCAACATTAGAAAATTGCCAAATTTAGGTGAGGTGCCCAGAAAAGGCGGTTATGGGATTTATTATCACTTTGACTATGTGGGTGGGCCCAGAAACTACAAATGGGTAAACACCAACCCTATCCAAAAAATTTGGGAACAAATGCGATTGGCTTACGAACATGATGCCAATCAGATATGGATCGTAAACGTTGGCGATTTAAAACCAATGGAGTTTCCTATCCAGTTCTTTTTAGATTATGCCTGGAATCCTGACGCCATCCCTGCCGATAAATTAATGGACTATACAATTAATTGGTCGGCCAACCAGTTTGGTAATGAACACGCCACAGCAATTGCCAGCCATATAGACACTTACCTAAAATATGCAGGTAGAATTAAACCAGAACTACTTCATGCAAATACCTATAGTTTGAGCAACTATAATGAGTTTGAACAAGTTACCGCTGACTTTAAAAAACTTAGAGAAAAGGCAGTCGCCACGAACCATCAATTAATTGATAATCAAAAAGATGCCTATTACCAATTGGTTCTTCACCCGATTGAGGCTGTGGCTAATTTATATGAGATGTATCTCGCTGTAGCCAAAAACAAACTATACGCCAAACAGGGTAGATTTTCTACGAATAGCTTCGCCAGGAAAGTTGATTCTTTATTTAAGCGGGATGCCGAAATCAGCACTTACTACAACAAAACAATGGCTGGCGGAAAATGGGACCATATGATGGATCAAACGCATATTGGTTACACTTCCTGGCAACAGCCTGATAGCAATATTATCCCTAAAACTACGCTGATTAACAATACGACCACCACCCTTGGTATTTCACTGGAGAACTCGGAGCCCCACTTTACGGGAAAAACAAAGGTGGCGCAAGGCTTCACTTTTTCAGCGCTTACAAATACATCACATGCGCTCGAAATTTTTAGAACAGGTGCGGGTGAACTGAAATACGACATCAAAGCTCCTGATTTTGTAATGTTAAGCAGTAAAAAGGGATCACTTAACGATGATCAGAAAATTCAGATCAGCATCGATTGGGATAAAGCTCCAAAAAATACCAAAACAAGTGAAATTCTCGTTTCTGGCAGTGATAAATCTAGCATCGCCATCCCCATTAAAACCGAAAAAACTATACCAACCGACTTACCTGCTAATTTATTCCTCCCTGATAACGGCTACATTTCGATGGAAGCGACAAGTTATAGCAGAGCGGTAAACAGCAGACCTATTTTTTGGAAAACCATTCCCAATTACGGAAAAACCAGGGGCGGAATAATTGCAACACCTGTAACTTCGCCAATTCAGCAACCTGGTAAAGGCTCACCACATTTGGCTTACGACATTTTTTTAACCAAAACGGGCAATTTTACCTTAAATACCTTTATCTCGCCCACTATAGATTTTACGGGGAAAGATGGACTAAAGTTCGCTGTTTCATTGGATGGGCAAGCCCCCATAGTAGTTAATATCAGCAAGGATTACGCCTCTGATTATACCTGGGGACAATCAGTTGCCAGCAACATCAAAATTTTTAAAACTCCCCTTCTCTTTAACAAAACAGGGAAACACACCATCAACTATTGGATGATTAATCCAGGCGTGGTACTCCAAAAATTAGTACTCGATCTTGGAGAATTAAAACCAAGTTATTTAGGACCACCAGAAAGCATTAAAAGCATACGAAATTAAATTAACCAAAACCATGAACAACATGATTAACGAATTAAAAAAAATTACCCTCTTTACATCCATTATGGGAATGGCTATTGCCAGCTCCTGCCAGCAGGCAAACCAAAAAAAGGAGAAGGAAACGGCAAACACGGCTAAAAAATCCAGCTATTTATCACAGCCTATAATTTCCAAAATTTATACGGCCGATCCGTCTGCACACGTTTTTAATGGAAAAATTTATGTTTATCCTTCACATGATATCGAGGCTGGCACTCCGGAAAATGATAATGGTGACCATTTTGACATGAGAGATTACCACATTTTGAGCATGGACAGTGTTAATGGTAAAGTTACCGATCACGGTGTGGCATTAAGCATAAAAGACATTCCATGGGCCGGCAGGCAACTTTGGGCACCCGATGCTGCCTTTAAAAACGGAACCTATTATCTGTATTTCCCGGTTAAAGATAAATCTGATGTATTTAGAATCGGTGTTGCTACATCAAAAAATCCAGCAGGACCATTTAAGGCTGAACCTGAACCCATTAAAGGAAGTTTTAGTATCGATCCGGCAGTATTTACAGATACCGATGGCGCCAGTTACATGTACTTTGGTGGAATTTGGGGCGGGCAGCTGCAACGCTGGGATAACGGAAAATATGATGCCAATGGATCTAAAACCGATTCACAGAAAGAAAATGAACCCGCATTGAGTGCTAAAGTAGCAAAATTGAGCAGCGATATGTTATCGTTTGATGGTGAGGTAAAAGATGTTCAGCTCGTAGATAAACAAGGAAAAGCATTACTCACTAATGACCACGACAGACGTTTTTTTGAGGGTGCCTGGATGCACAAATTTAATGGAAAATATTATTTCACGTATTCAACAGGCGATACCCATTATTTAGCTTACGCTATTGGCGATAAGCCTTATGGACCATTTGTTTACGAAGGCACTTTTATGAAGCCTGTTCAAGGTTGGACTACCCACCATTCCATTTTAGAGATAAAAGGCAAATGGTATATCTTTTACCACGATACCCAGCTTTCGGGGAAAACACACCTTAGAAATGTGAAAGTGACCGAATTGAAGCATAATGCCGATGGAACAATCCAAATGATTGAACCATGGGTTGAATAAGTATAAGTTGAAACTTAAGATTTTTATGGGAAATTGAAGGAATTGATAAAATTAATATAGGTAGAACTATTATTATCCCCAGGTTTCAGGAATTGACAAATTGAGAAACCTGGGGACAAAAAAGCCACGCAATACAGCGAATAAATGTCCTTCGACTACACTATCAATGACGTTATTTTGCAATTATTTACTAATAAGATATTTGCGACACTATACATTTCCACCCAGCTAGGCCACAGTACCGTATCCCCGTTCCACTTAAATCCGGCCTAACAAATTTTTCGGATTCTGCTGCCCCAGCCAAACCAATGACCTCTAAAGAAAAATTTTCAGCCGGCATTTTTTGTTTCTTTTTGATGCCAAAAAGAAAGAGCCTTTCGGCGGCGGTGAGCCGAAGCAAGAATGAGCCGCTGGGCAAAAAAAAGTTAAAGCTTAAAGTTGTTATGGGGAATTGAAACATTGACGAAGTTAATCCTGATAATAGCTATTATTATCCCCAGGTTTCGGGAATTGAGAAATCTGGGGACAAAAAACACGCAATACAGTGAATAAATGTCCTTCGACTACACTATGAAGGATATATTCAAAAGAAAGGTCGTCATTGCGAGGAGGAACGACGAAGCAATCTTAATGCGCACGCTGGTAGCGATCGTTGTAAGATTGCTTCGTCGGCTGAAAAAGCCTTCTCGCATCCGATAGCTATCGGATGACGATAATCTGAAGAGATTAATATTTAAAATTTTCCTGTCGTTTATATTGATTTTTATCCAATAAATTATCCCCTCAGGTTGACATCTTTTTGCGATTTATCGCTTGGATAAGATTAGGCGGGGAAACTATTTTATTTTGCTTCAATCCTAAAATAATCGAAGTCAACATATCCTCCGGCATTTTCAGTTGCGTAATTAAACAGTCCGAAACGATAGCCTATAAAATGGGGAAGCGTATACGACATTTGCAGCGGCTCTCCTATCGGTTTCCAGACTTTGCCATCAAAGCTGTAAAAAAAATAACCATTATCTGTTCGGTTCTCAAAATCACATCTCGCTTTGAGATAAACGGTTTGCTGTCCAGCTGGAACATCTTCACCCTTTACAGTACCATTTTGGGCGCTTACCGTTACCATCGTTTTTTTTGACCCCATGTTTTTTACGCCAACCCAACCAAATTTGCGTTGCAGCAACATCAATCCCGCCTGATCTCCGGTTTCCATATTGGAAATATCAATTGAAGTGATTGCGGTTGATACTGGCCCGATGGTACGCTGGGTTAATGTGTTGCGGGCCAGAAGAATATTAGTATCCAATCTGGAGGTGGTAATCCGTAAAAATCCCGGGCGTTTAGTTAGCGACCAAAATACATGGTCTGGATTGTGGTTCCATTGCCATACAAGTGGCAGCGTGGGGTCGCCTTTTTTGCGGGCAAATTCATCTGACGCTACAATGCCAGAGATTAAGCCCCTACTAACCGGAAGTTCGAGTGTTTCCGGGACTTTACCATCAATACCCAACACCGGCCAGCCGTCTTCCCAGGTAACCGGAACTAGATATGGAATACGCCCAACGGATCCAAAATCTCTAAAAAGATAAGAAAACCACTTTCCTTCTGGCGTACTGATTAAACCGCCTTGCGCAACACCCTTATCTTTAAGTGCTACCCGCCCTTCATATGGACCCATAAGTTTGTCGGAACGGTGTACCACAACCGTACGCATCCCATTTCGTGGCCAGGTAATGTTAAAAAGATAATATTTGCCATTAATTTTAAACAGTTGGGAGCCTTCAGCTGGTAATCCGGCACCTGTACCTGCCGGAAGGCTTGCGTTTTCGATAATCGTTATGGGTTTTGTATTGGGTTTTATTCCAGATAAATCCTCCTTTAACTCCACCAAAATAATTTTGCCGGCACCGTATACCATGTAAGGTTTTCCATTCTCAAAAAACAAGGAGTGGTCGTGCAATGAAGGTTTAAAAGACGTAAGTTTCCACGGGCCTTTTTCGATATCTTTTGTACTGTAGATATACGTTTTGCCGGTGGTACCAGAAAAAGTGCTTACATAATAAATGCCCTGATGAAAACGAAGGCTACTTGCCCACGATCCCCGCCCATAATCCCATTTTCCGTTGGATAAAGTTAATTCATCAGCATTTCCGAGGGTATCATAAGCGTAACTTACAATTTTCCAGTTTACCAGATCAGTTGATTTCATGATGGGCACACCCGGATTCATGTGCATTGTGGTGCTGCTCATGTAATACACTTTCCCTACTCTGATCATCGAAAGATCGGGTACATCGGCAAAAATGAGCGGATTAGCCGCTTTTTGCGCTTCAACGTAAACTGTATTTAGCACAAAAAAGAGCGATAATGTAAATATTTTAAGATTCTTCATACAGGTTAGGCAGCTTTTCAACTTGCACTGCGTTTATATTCGGTATTCAAAGCTATTCAGAAATGAGCAGATCAACGAATTGCTTTGTTCAAATCTATGTTACAAATGTTTTTAATTCAATCAATCCCGTTACAGAAAAACAAGCAAACTAATCAAATGTGCTAGTAAAATTGACGAAATAAAGTAGTTGCTGACTAGGGTTCTCAATAATTTAGCAGCATTGATTGAAATTAACCAAATTATCTTTATGAACCTTAAATCCATCCTAGCGTTTTGCGCTTTTATCTTTTTTCTTACAACTGCTCAAATCAGCTCCGCCGACGAAGTTATAGTCGGTTACCGTCATTTGGCAGACCCCGGCACCCTTGTTTACAACGGAAGAGTTTATCTCTATGCATCTAACGACGATGAGAACTCCTACGATAAAAATAGCGGATACAAAATGAAATCGATCGTTTGCATTTCGAGCAGCGATATGAAAAACTGGACAGACCATGGTGTGGTATTTGAAGCACCGAGAGATGTAGCCTGGGCAGGCAGAACCTGGGCTCCGGCAGTAATTGCACGCGATGGCAAAATTTTTCTATACTTCGGAAATGGTGGCAATGGCATCGGCGTAGCAACTTCAAGCAGTCCGATAGGGCCATTTAAAGATCCAATTGGAAAAAAACTCGTTGAAACCGAAACGCCAGGAGTACTTCCTGCACCAAACATGTGGTTATTTGATCCGATGACCTTTATTGATGATGACGGCCAGGCCTATATGTACTTTGGTGGTAACGGCGAGAGCAACGTTCGGGTAATTAAACTTAACCGGGATATGATCAGCGTAGATGGCCCTGCAACTTCTATTACTGCTCCTGCCTTTTTTGAGGCTTCATGGATGCACAAGCGTAATGGGATCTATTATTTCTCCTACTCAACCAATCCGAAAGCGCAGATGCGCATCGACTATATGATGAGTAAAAGCCCCACAACCGGATTTACCTATGGAGGAATCGTTGCTGCGCAACCACCAAAAAACAATAACAACAACCACCAGGGAATATTCGAATTTAAAGGACAATGGTACCACGCCTACCACAACAGGGCCGTAGCATACAAATTAGGAATCCCCACAGAATTTAAAAGAAATCTGGCTGTTGAGGTATTAAATTACAAAGCCGATGGCAGTATCGAACAGGTAACCTACACTGCAGATGGAGTACCACAGGTAGAAGGATTAAATCCCTACATGCGTGTGGAGGCCGAAACGATGAATGACCAACAAGGTGTTAAAACTGAAACATGCAGCAAAGGTGGTTTAAATGTTACGCATATTAAAAACGGAGATTGGATAAAAGTTAGGGGCGTAGACTTCGGCAAAGGAGCAAAACGATTTTCGGCTTCGATAGCGAGTATTGGAAAGGACAATAAAATTGAACTCCGATTAGGCAGCCCTGACGGAAAAATAATCGGAACACTTGCTGTGCCAAACACTGGTGATGCGCAGACCTGGAAAGAAGTGAGCTGTAAAGTTGATGGCGCGAAAGGAAAACAAGATCTTTTTCTAACCATTAAAGGAGCAGAAAAACCAGAAGTAAATATCGATTTTTGGACATTCTCAGCGAAATAGAATTTTACCCTATGTTTAAACAAATTAACCTCGCAGGTATTGTAGCACCTGCGAGGTTATTTTTTTAACTAATCAACCTGGAAGAACTTTTTGCAGACAGCCTAGGTAATATTAACTATTTTTCAATAGGTTTCTGGCAATAAGACCAACAGAAACCTGTATTATTTATTTTTGCTTGTAAATGGGGTCATTGCCGCTATAATCCAACCATTTAAAAGAAGCTGTACTTTTAGTATTTTCTCCAGATGAAGTACTATAAAGCGCGTAAAGTGAGCCGACAAAACCTCCTGCGGTTTCAGTACTCAAAAACTTTCCGTCCACATTATCTTTTAATATTTTCCATTTGCCAGGGCTTTCAGCGTATAGAAAATTATAAAGTCCGCGATTAGCTTCTATTTTAAACTGCAGGGTTTTAACTTTTACCGGAGTTTCAACAATCAAGTCCATACCCTTAGTGGTTCGGTTTCCTTTGTAAAGCTGAACCACCTGCTTGCCATCTTTTATTGATTTGCAGATGTAGTAAAAATTATATTCACCTTGAAAAATGAGCATCCCAGCTTTTTCATTTGGCTGCGATGCCGTAAAGGTCATCTCAGTTGAAGCGCTACCAGTTAAATGCTGCTGTCTTTTACCGATAAATGCCGGATTTCCTAGCCCCATGCACGTTTCTGGCAGTAACCTCATTGTTAAGCCATTTTTTTTATCTAACCTATACCAGCTGGTATCATTGGTTCTTAGAAACAATAACGATTGATCGAGTTTTTTATCGAACGTAGTTCTGTAGGCAAAATTTCCACTTTGTGGCGGGGCAATCTGTTTTACTTCCTTAAAATCAGCAGTATAACTATATTGAACTTCTTTTTGGTCTGGATTGATGATTGGCCAGCCATCTACCCATTTAACCGGAGCGATAAATGTTTCTCTGCCAGTATTATAATGATTGCCTTCATAAGGTCTTACAGCCAGGAAAATGGCGTAAGTTTTACCATCTGGACCGTCAACCAATTCAGCATGACCGGTAGAGGTAACCGGATCTTTACGGTTTGGATCTAAATCGCGTTGTGTCAATATCGGGTTTTTCTCATAAGGAACATAAGGTCCCGTGGCTTGCTTACTTCTTAAAATCACCTGTGAGTGATTAACGGAAGTACCTCCTTCGGCAGCACAGAGGTAATACCAATCTCCACGTTTAAAAATATGCGGTCCTTCAATCCATACCGGTTTTTTGCTGATGTCTACCCCACCATTTACCAACTGAACCTCTTCACCAACTACTTTTAGACCCACTGGATCAAACTGAAAAGTACGAATGGTTCGGTGCCCCGGATATAGGGGTTTATTATCTGGCGCATCACTGTTATAAACGATGTAGGCTTTGTCCTGATCAAAAAACAGTGACGGGTCAATCCCTCTCACTTGCGGGAGCCAAACCGGATCACTCCATGGTCCTTCAGGTTTTTTTGACGTCATTACAAAATTTCCGCGCTTATCGATATTGGTACAGGTCATATAAAATGTCCCTTTATAATAATTGATTGATGGTGCGAAAAGCCCTCTCGAGGTACGATCACCGAAAAAAGTCATTTGTGATGGGCGATCGATCACATTACCGATCTGCCTCCAGTTTTTTAAATCCTTGCTATGGAACACCGGAACCCCTGGAAAGTAGGCGAAAGTTGAATTAACAAGGTAATAGTCGCTTCCTACCCTGGTTACACTGGGATCAGGATAAAACCCTGCCATAATCGGGTTTGTAAATGTAATTTGTCCGTACGAATAGCCAGTATAAAGAAGGGCCATCAATAGAAGAAGTTTTTTCATAAAGTGCACATTGGTTATGCTCAAAACTAACATCTATGGCCTTACTGTCATGAGCCATTTGTTCAAAAGAAAGCTCCTGATGTTCGTTTTTAAATAAGAAAATTACACTGAGAAGGATTTTAAAGCTTCACGCGTTTATCTTTTCGTTTTACATTGATATATTCGGAGGGAAGCATATTAAACTGCGCTTTAAAAAGCTTAGAAAAATAGCTTGGTGTACCAAAACCTGTCATGTATGCGATTTGTGCAACGTTGTAATCACTTTTCTCCAATAATTCTACTGCCCTTTCCAGTTTTACGGATCTAATGTATTCGATTGGTGTCAGACCGGTGATTTCGAGTAGTTTGTGGTAGAGAGAACCCCGGCTCATGCCCACATGCCTGCTTAGTTCCTCCACTGAGAGTTCTGGATTGTTAAGTTTTTCATCAATGTACTGGACAATTTTATTCAACAACTTAACTTCGCTAGACTCAATTTCGATTTCTTTAGCCTGTACCTGCACCTGTTTAGAATACGCATTTTTCACCGAGCGATTAAACAACAATAAGTTGTCGATTTTTGCATGGAGAATGTCAAAATTAAAAGGCTTGGTGAGGTAGTCGTTCGCACCTGATTTCAGGCCTTTAACCTGGTCCTCTTCTCCACTGATTGCAGTCAACAGGATAACCGGGATATGACTTGTTCTTTTGTCTGCCTTTATTTTCTGGCTTAGCTCAATACCATTCATTTCCGGCATGCTGATGTCGGTAACAACTAATTGCGGGTGTCCGGAAAGCGTTTTCTGCCAACCTTCTTTACCATTTGATGCCTCTATAATATGATAAAAAGGCTGTAAACTATCTTTTAGGTAAAATCTAAATTCCTCATTATCTTCAACCAAAAGGATAGTGGCCATCTTGACCTCGGTAGTTACTGACCCCGTAACGGATTCATCCAGTCCTTCGTTCGTAAAACCATAGGCTGTATCATCAATCTCTCTATCATTTTCTTCATCCATTATCTCAACTGGCATCGAAACCAAAAACGCAGTTCCTTTTCCAAGTTCACTTTCTACAGTAATCTGTCCACCGTGCAGTTCTACAAACTCCTTTACAATCGACAATCCGATTCCACTGCCTTGATTTAAGATAGAACTTACATTGTTATCCATAAAAAAACGATCGAACACCCTATCTTTACTTTGATGTGCAATACCTATCCCGGTATCGGAAACCTCGATACAAAATACAGGCTTAGACTGATCGGTAGCGGCTCTTAAGAACATGTTAAGAGATACTTCTCCACCTTCTTTTGTAAATTTAAATGCATTAGAAAGCAGATTAAATATAATCCTTTCCATTTTATCCTGATCAAAATGCGTTTTCAGATTTTTAATATCGCTGTTAATACGAAGTGAAATTTTCTTGCGCTCGGAAAGATCCTGGAATGCTTCTGCAGCTTCGCTGATAAAAGTAATAAGGTCGGCCTCGTTCAGGTTCAACTTCAGTTCCTGTTCTTCCATTTTTCTAAAATCGAGCAGTTGATTTACCAGATTTAACAATCTTCGCGCGTTTCTACGGATCATCTTTACCTGACCGGCTACAGAAGATTCCTGTTTAACAGCAAGCAACTTATCAACGGGTGCCAAAATCAATGAAATCGGTGTTCTAAACTCATGGCTTAAATTGGTGAGGAATTTGATCTTTTGTATATCTAACGCATGGGCACGTTCGGCATCCCTTCGCTGCTGCAGGATCCTTTGTTCAGCATTGATCTGGGCTTGTTCAATAGCAAGTTGCTGTTTGATGCGCTGAATTCCCCGACGCCTAATGGCAAACAGGATTGTACCGATTAAGAGTGCATAAAAAACATAAGCATAAATCGTTCTCCAGAAGGGTGGTTGTATATGAACAGAAATTGAAGTGATTTTATCACTCCAAACGCCGTCGTTGTTACTTGCCCTTACCTGAAAAATGTAGTCTCCAGGATCCAAATTTGTATAATACGCTGTTTTCTCCTTACCAACTTCATTCCAACCATCATCCAAACCAACAAGGCGATAGGAATAGTGGTTTTGTTGCGGCGCTGTGTAATTTAGCGCTACATAACTAATTGAGAAATTTTGCCCATAGCTTAGCTTAATCTTTTTTGCGAAGCCAATTTGCTCTTGAATAGGTGATTTTTCACCAGGAAGTACAACAGTATTGGCGACCTTTAATTCGGTAAGCAACACATTTGGAACCACATTATTGGAGGGCAATTCAAGCGGATTAAAATAATTGAAACCGTCTTGCCCGCCAAAATAAAGCTCTCCATCTGAAGTGCTGATTCCCGAACCCAATATAAAAGGACTGTCCTGCACTCCATTGGGACGTCCGAAGTTTTTTATTTTTTTTGTTTCTGGATCAAGACAACTGATGCCATTATCGGTACTGAACCAAATCAGTCCATCTCTGCCCTCTAATATTCTGTAAACAATAGCATTAGGCAATCCGTTTGTTTCGTTAAAATTGGTAAATTTTCCGGTACGGCGATTGAAAAGATCGAGCCCGGCGCCGTCAGTTCCGGCCCATATATTCCCTCTACTATCACATAACAAACTCAATACCACATCATTAGAAAGCCCACTATTTGCTTTTCGGTATACTTTAAATTTCCCGTTGTTACGTTGAAATACGGCTATTCCCGTTCCGCTGGATGATATCCACATATTTCCATAAGGATCTTCAACAATTGAACGTATAAAACCATTGCTAGGGAGCACCATAGGTGGCGAGGATTGAGTGCCGTACCGGGTAAATGAATTCGTCTTATAATCAAATACACTCACTCCAGTTCCGTTTGTACCAATCCATATCAAACCCTTGCTATCTTCTTTGATAGCGAAAATTTCGTTTTGGCTAAGGTCAGTTGCCGATGGTCCGGCCAGGAATTGTTTGTAAGTTTTGGTTTTGGGATTATAGGCAAACAAGCCATGCTGGTAGGTTCCCACCCAAAGCGTGCCCCTGGAATCGAGCATTAGCGTAAGGATGGACAATGGATTTCGGGAAAAATCAATTTTGCTTTTCATGTCGACATGCTCGAACACACCTTTGTCCCGATCGAAAAAATGTAGTCCTCCGCCATCCGTGCCCACAAAGATCTTTTGTTTTGAGAATTCGGCAAAAGAAGTGACAATGGGCGATGAAAGTCCTTTTGGATCAAATGGGCTGCTACGCTTTAGGTTAAATAGTGCTAAATTTGGATCGAACTTATTAACGCCGCCCTGGTAGGTACCTAGCCAAATAATGCCATTATTAGCCATACAAATGCTTCTAACCGACTTATTGCTAAGGCCAAAGGTTTCACGTTTGTTGGGACGAATGTTTGAGAAAACTTCGGTGGCGGTATCGAAAATAGTTACCCCATCTTCGGTTCCTAACCACAATTTGCCTCCTTTTTCCAATCTGGCAGAATAAATAATGTCGTTTGAAAACAACTTATCACCCGATTGCAAAAAGGATTTGAAATGCTTTTCATCATCCAACAACATATTGAGGCCATTGTAGGTACCAAAAAATATCCGCCCCTTTTCATCCTTCACAATAGTTTTAATGAAATTATTAGTAAGGCCTGATGGGTCATTGGGGTGATGGATAAATTTCTCGGTGACACCGCTGGTTAAATTAAGGGCCAAAAGCCCTAAATTGGTACCGATCCATATCTTATTGCCACTACCCTGAAGAAAAGAAAGCACACTGGAACCGTTGCCCACCAATGCACCGATACCTACATTTTTTACCTTAAACGTTTTGGTATTGATCACCCGGTAGCCGCCAAAAGTGCCTACCCAGATATTTCCTGTTCTATCTTCGTAAAGTGTTAATACATTAAACGGGACGTTACGGTTTGGGATACCTTCACCTATAAATGATTTAAATGTATTTTTCTTTGCATCATAGTAAGCTAAGCCCCCGCCGTTTGTACCCACCCAAAGTCTTCCCTTCCGGTCTTCTAAAAGTGCTGAGATATTGTTAGACGGAATACTCGTACTATCGCCACTTTTAGTGGTATAAACGGTAAAATTGGTACCATCGAACTTATTCAGCCCATCGCTGGTGCCAAACCATACAAGACCATTATGATCCTGCAGGATGGTATTTACAGTATTTGAAGAAAGGCCATTTTTAGTATTAAGGGTAATGAAATTGGGGTTACTTTGCCCCTTTACAATAGTGTACATCAATAACAATATCACTAGAAGTGACATTGCGCTTATACCTGATACTCGTTTTAACATCATAACAATAGATTCACGCTTTAGCGATCTGGATTGTGATTGTACTAGTGCAGGGCACGCTTAGCTTACCTTGGTACACTGTGGATTTATATTTGCTTTGTGCGTAAATATAGTTAACACCCCTAATTTAAACTATTTTATTTCAGCCTCGAACGGGGATGCCGGCAAGCCCTCCGCGTTATACAAATTTGCACCGTCGGGATTATCCGCCCAGGCATATCGAACAGTAACAGGGCTGGAAATACTATCATTCCAAACCGTTATGGTGTTACCTTCAATTTTAGCCCTGGCCCAAATATATTTTTTATCGGCACCTGCAATGGCAAAATGATAAAGTTCGGGTTCACCTTTTGCAATTAGTCCACTTCCCACATGATCAAAATTCAAAATCACCTTACTGCCTTGAACCGTTGCTGATCTGTAGATCGGACCTGAGCAAACCATGTTTTTTTCACCGTAAACTAGTTTTTCAGCCCATAAAGCCAAACGTTCGCCAATTGTTTTTTTGTTCAGGGGATGAATATCATTCCATTCGCCGGCACCGAGCCCAACAGACATTCCTGTATTTGGCACTTTTAAGGTTTGGAGCTGGCTTTGCCGAAGTTGCGCCCAGTCGCTCTCAACCGGAACATAATCAACATCCATATAGTTGGGTAGTTGTGCAAATAAAAATGGAATATTGCCTAAGTCCCATTTATTCCTCCAATCGTTAATTAATGCAGGTAGCAGTTTAGCGTATTCTTTTGGCTTGCCCGCATTTGTTTCTCCCTGGTACCATAAAAAGCCACTTATACCATAGTTTATTGCGGGTGCAACCATGGTATTGTAAAGTCCCGTAGGAGAATTTTGTGCCACAATTGGCTGAATAATTTGTTGCCCAGACGGGGAATAGCTTGGTTTAGGAAACACCTGGTTCACCTGGTAATCCCATTCGCCCCTTAAGTCGATTATCTGTCCGTTGGCCTGTAGCGAATAATTTTTGTCTGGCACAAAGCCACCTTTGCCCATTGTATTTGTAACCTTTACTAAAATGGTGTTTTTTCCAGGTTTCAACAGGTTGGCTGGCACATTGTATCTTCTTGGCGGATACTGATAAGGGATGTTGCCAACAAAAATGCCATTTACGAAAGTGGAATCAGCATCGATAATACGCCCCATAAAAAGTTTTGCCTGCACGCCTGTCATCCCTGCAGGAACATCAATTTCCTTTTTAAAGTACAGGATGCCATTCAGGTTTCTCACGCCCTGGTCTGCCCAATAGCCTGGCATCCAGAACTTATGCCATGTTTTTGGCACATAGGATGATTGCAAGGTTTTACCTGGCATGGGCAGCACCTGTTTTTTTAGGCTGTTCATATAGGCGGTATCCCGAAAGTTTTTGATCTGGGCTTCAGCTGCAGGAAAATCCTTAAACGCATCCATACTCATCCAGGCCTCTATTGGTGTTCCACCCACGCTGGAATTAATGATCCCAATGGGAATTTTATATTTTTGATAGAGTTTTTTTGCGAAGAAATAAGTAACTCCTCCAAACTCAAGCAATTCTTTACCTGATGCTAACTTCCACTCCCCTTTTGGTAGATCCAGTGATTCTTTGGATACATCAGCTTTTGTGGGTACAAAGAAATTCCTGATTTGAGGAAAATTATCATCCTTAACTTCGTTTGGATAATTTTCCTTCAGCCTTTCCATTGCTAACACCATGTTAGATTGGCCGGCACAAAAATATACGTCTCCAATTAATATATCGGTTAATGTAATCAAATTCTGCCCTTCAATTGTCATGGTATATGGGCCTCCGGTTTTCATTTTGGGAAGTGTAATCAACCACTTCCCATCGCTGCCGGTAATTGTCTCAAATTTTCTATCATTAAAAGAAAGTTTAACTTTCTCATTTGCATTGGCCCAACCCCAGATCTTTAAATCTGTATTTCGTTGTAGCACCATTCGATTACTGATTAACTGTGGAAGTTTTACCTCAGCTTTTGTTTTTAGGCTAGTGAACAAAACTGTAACGAGCAAAGCGCAAAGCGGAAGATATGATTTTACGGTCATGCTTATAAAGTCTGGAAAATATGGCAATGGATAATTTTTGGGGAAATGTAGACGCTTACAATTCTTGCCCCAGTTTCATCACAGAAATACATAGTTTAAAGTGCTAATATTTGGTTATTCTTTTTAGAAAAATTATGCTCATGTAAAGCCCATACCTGAGTAATTTCTACCCGAATATATCATTTATTTTTCAAAAAAACAATCGATTGCATAACTATATTAAATTTGTTATAATCAGGCTTGTTAAAGGCATCCTGGAAAATGAAATGATAAATTTTGAGGACGGAAGAGGTAGCAGAAACAGCAATTAGATCTGCGTCATCTTTACTGGTAATTTCCAATAAAAAAAGCCAGGAAAACGGTTAACGATGTTCCTGGCTTTAAGCGTGTATTAAATTTATTTATTCTTCAAGCCTTCGGCTGTGCCAACATAGGCTGGTTTTCGCACAAAACCTTCTGTCCACAAGCCAATTGGCTCCCCTGCTCTCCAACTTGAAGTAGCTGGACTATCCTGAGGCGCCCATATGGTAATTCCATATCGCTGAGCTGCCGGAATAAGCTCAAAATATTTCTTGATTACATATTTGTACATCTCAGATTGAGCTGCATATTGCTCAGGTGTTGCCTGTGCAGTTTTTACATTCCCTGTAAACCCCATATCCAACTCTGATATTTTGATAAGTTTACCAGTTGCGGCCAATAATTTAAACATTTCTTCAATCTTGGCTTTATCAGAAGTTGCCACAATGTGCATTTGCGTACCAATACCATCTATTTTTGCGCCTTTGCCTTCCAAATACTTTACGTAATCAATTAATCCTTTGCATTTATCGATGCTATATTCCAGGTTATAATCATTGATAAAATGGATATCAGTCGTATTACCATACTGCCTGGCCAATTGAAATGCCTTTAACGCATAATCCTTCCCCAGGTAATCTTGCCAAAAGAATTCGTCAGCCGCAATGGATGTTCTGCCCGCAGCAGTTTTAAGTTCAGCTGGCTTTGCATCATCCATTGGCTCGTTTACCACATCCCAAGCTTTAACATAATCTTTTGAAGCGGTAACTATACCTTTAATCCAGGTATCTAATGCAGCGGTTAAAATGGTCTTTTTCTGCTCGGCAGTTTTTTCTACGATTGTAGTGCCACCAAGCGGATTGTATTTTTTAAGCGTGATATTATCGAAATAAAAATTTGTTGCTGTTTTACCTAGATTAAAAGCCAAAGCACCACTTGTCGCAATGTCTGCAGTAACGGTAATTTCTTTGGTATAGGTTGTCCAGGTTGGTGTTGAAGAAATTGCGCCAAAAAAATCATAAAATTTGTACGCGCCAGGTGTAGTATGGGCCTGCGTAGGGTAAGATGCCGCTACATCAGAACGTACATTCATTTTAAGCTCATATTTCTCTCCTACTGCTACCGCCGGAAACTTAAGAAATAATTGCGCATCATAATCGTTGGTTCGTACCGCCGAGTTGCTAATTTTCAAAGCCCGTCCTGTACCATTAAAGCCTTCGCCAGCTGCAGTAAAAGAGGCAACGGCATTGGTATTGGATTGATAAACTGAGGCGTTGTCAGTTTCAAAATCGGCACCAATGACCAGGTCCCAGGTAGGGCCACTGCTTGAAGGAGTAACCACCGGGGCAATCAGTCCTTTTAAATATGTTGCATTTTGATTGGCATGCCAGGCCAGTGTATGCCCAAAAACTGTAATACCGGCTTTAGACGCTGTTTCTAACAGGTTTTTCACATTGGTTAGGGCCAGGCTTCCATCAGCCTGTACAACGGCACCATGTTTCATCTCATAACCCAGCGTAATTTCATCAAAATTACTATTGGTCAATCTATAAATTATACCTTTGGAGAGATAGGATTGCAGGCTGGTTCCCGCACCAAATTTAAATTTAGGATTTGCTGTTCTATCAATATAGGTTTTTAATGGCTGATAGGCATCGATCTGCTCTTGGGCCGCGAAGCTTGCTGGCTTGGCCACTTGAAATTCGAGTGCCTCATATTTGTGGCAGGAAGCAAGCAACATTGCCCAGGAAAGACCAAATGCTATTTTGTATAATCGTTTCATTTTCTCGATTGTTAGATTAAATATTAATTATTTGACCGGCGTAAATGTTTCGGCTTTCACACCGCGGTCGCGCATTACCAGGGTATCTACGCTATTCACCGTTCTATCATTCAGATCGATCTGATAATTCAGATAAAGGGCATCGCGATCCTGGCTGCCCCAGCTGTTTTTCTCTCCCCGTTTAACAAATTTTCCGGTGCCACTCGCTGTAAAGCTGGCATCACCAGCTGCAATTGTACAGTTGCCCGTGTTATCAAAAGTTAACAATAAGGTTCGGCTGATACTGGTTCCGCCTGTTACTTTAAATGTGACAGGAAACTCGGCCTGGGTTAGTGAACGTGTGTTCAACTTGTTGATTTCATCATTCTCCACATACTTCATATGGCGAACTACAGTTTGATTAAGCGCGGTGTTACCGCCTTTGCCGGCAATCACATCCTTTCCTCTGCGGAGATAAAAACCCTGCCATGTATTGATATACTTTACGGCGTACAAGGTGTATTTTTTTTCGGGCAAGATCTTTTTGTTCTGATCAACACTGGTCATCGTTAAAGGGATCACATAAGTGGTATTGATAGCCAGTGGGTCTGCGAAAAAAGCATCGGTGAGCTGTACATCTACTCCGCCTATTAAACTACCTTTCGGGATGACAATTTTGTTAACTGCAAGTGTATAATAATTAGCCGGCATGGGCCTTACGATACCGCTGTAGGGCGATGGAAAAGATAATCCCTGAGTTAGCGCGTTATCCACACTGATGCCAATGGTAATATCTTCCTTATTTGAGTAAACTCCACCAACCGTACCCATAATCTGAAGTTTATGTTGGTTATCAAGTGAAGTATCAAAAATATCTTCGCCCATGGTAAGGGTCCGGATCGGCCCCTGGTAGGCAAAATAAACGGTTTGGGTATCATTATCCGGAAATGCCCATTCTTCGTTTTTGCAAGCGCCAAGTGTTAAGACGAGCGCAAGTAAAATATATACTTTATTTTTCATGATGTTATTTGTTATAGTGAATGAATATTACCATCCCGTGTTTTGTTGCAAAGCATTATACTTGAGCGTTTCGCTGTAAGGAATTGGTCCAAATCTCATATACTCCTGATAGCTTCTAGCTTCTACATTGATTTCCTGATAGGTGCCTTGCGAGATACTCACCCCTTTCACCGGTTCGGTTAATGCTGCATTCCATCTACGAAGATCCCAGAAGCGGAATCCTTCAAAAGCCAATTCTAACCTACGCTCATTCCTGATCAATGTTCGCATGGCATCTTTATCTGTTTTGATCGATTCGAGGTAAGCATCGCCGTTTGTAGTTCCAACGCCGGCCCTGGCACGAATAGCTTTAATGATATCATAAGCCGAATAGGGATTGCCGCCATTTGATGTAGGGCCCCATGCCTCATTTGCTGCCTCTGCATAGATCAGGAACATTTCTGTATAGCGGATATGTGGCCTATAGTGTTTCTGATTATTTACGGTTGGTGTACGACTAACATCCTGCCTTAACAATTTTTTCATGTAGTAACCAGTTCTTGTAGAAACTTCTTTTCTATTCAGCCCATCATCATTCGTTGCTACATCTGTTGTGGTATTGATTGCCTTGTTTGTTGGCCCGATGGTATTTCCATTGTACACTATAAATTTTGCTAAACGTGGATCCCTGCCAGTAAATGGAGCCACAGGATTATATCCGCTCTGCGGTGTATTGGCAATTGGATAACCGTTTTGCATCGGAAAAGCATTAACCAGATTTTGAGTTGGGTTTATACGGCCCTGACCAGATAAGGTTGGTGGGTAATTGGCCGCTTCCAAATCACTATTTGATCCAACATTTGTACGCCAAAGCACTTCTCTGGGACTAGCACCAGAAGCTAATGCATCAATTTCTGCTTTGTTATCGTACCAGGTAACACCATTAGGATCTAAATTAGCTAACCAGTTATTAAGTGAAAGTACCTGTGCTGCATAGCTGGCGGCATCGGCCCATGTGGTAGAATTACCTGTGCTGAAAGCCGGACTTGCGCCCATTAGTGCTACTCTGGCACGAATGGCTTTAGAAATACGGCCTGTCATGCGTTGATTAAAAAACTTACCGAAAACCCGGTTATAGGTCTCTACATTAACTCCGGCATATTTTGTCGGGATCTGGCTGGTGCTATTGATATCAGCATAATCTAAAGGAAGCAATTGTTCTGCCTTATCCAAATCACCATAAATCTGTTTAATACAGGCATCAAATGTGGCCCTTGGCTGGTTAAAGTTTGAAGCTGGTGTTTCGGGTTCGAGTACAATAGGGAAACCATATAAATTACCCCCTACTTTTCCGGCATGTGCCTGTAGCATATACGACATTAGGTAAGCTCTCAAAGCATATGCTTCACCTTTTTGCCTGTCATTAAACATCCTGCTCAACACCGGATCTTTAGAATCCCAAAGCACCTTATCTGTCTCTGCCAAAAATAAGTTGATATACTGTATACCTGCTCTTGCATTGGTCCATTGATCTAATGGATTAAATTGAGCCGACCATTGCCCGGTGGCAATTCTCCTAAAATTATTATTGATATCATTACTTACCGCATCATCTGTAGCTACATCGTTAAAAGACCAGCCATTTGATGGGAGCCTTGTATAACCATTTAGCAATAACCCATGGGCAAGTGCCGGTTCGGTATAGATGTTCTCAAAATCTCCATTATTTTGTGGAGCAGGGTCAGTAAACTTTTTACAGCCCGAGAGCATCACAACGACAACTATAAATTGTATTAATATTCTGTTCATCTTTTCTAATCTAATATTCAATTAAAACATTGCCTTTACGCCCAGGTTATACATCCTTGTTTGTGGGGCACCTCCTAAGTTCAGCTCAAGTATTTCTCTTTCCTTCGCTATTGTTAAAAGATTAAATCCGGCCACATATAGCCCCAGTTCTTTCAATACTTTACTTTTGAACAATTTATCGGAAACTGTGTAGGAGATTTGAACTTTAGATAAATCAAACCGGTCTGTGCTGTACAACCAGAAATCAGACGCTCTGAAATTATTATCGCCATTTAAAGTGGTAAGTCGCGGAAAGGTTGCCGTATTTTTTGTTTGAGGCGTCCATCTGTCGCGCACCACAGCAGAATACTTATCGCTTCCGTTAACCCAAAAATAGTTATCGCTTTTCATGGCACTTGCACCGAAGCGGCCTGTACCCAAAACAAACAGGGTAAGATTTTTCCATTTAGCAGTTACGTTCAATCCTGCTGTAAACGGAGCACCGAACCATCCACCGCGACCAAGATATACCTGATCCTTATCATCAATGATTTTGTCACCATTCTGATCAATATATTTGATATCGCCAGGAGCCAATGATGATCCAAATGCTGGTTTTGCACTATTAATTCCATCGGCCGCTGCCACTTCGCTGGCATCCATGTAAAAACCATTGCTTTTTAATCCCCAGATCGCATCAAGTGGTTTGCCGGCGCGGTATTGATAGCTATTTTCGTAAGTTAACAGATCGGCACGTTTAGTTGCTTTGGTCGTATAATATGTTCCTGACGCTCCAAAAGTCCAGTCAATAGCACCAATGTGTTTGTTAAAATTTAAGTAAAAATCCAAACCGGTACGCTGATCACTATTATAATTACTGTAAGGAACAAAAGAAGAACTTGGAAATCCGGTAGTAAAATAGTTTGGATAAAGAACATTAATCTGACCGATAATCCCGGTAATGTTATTTCTAAAAACATTTGCTCCGAAATTAAACTGATTTTTGAACATCCCACCTTTTATCCCGATGCTGATCTCTTTTCTTTTAGCGAAAGTTAAATCCATGTTGGATCCACGGCGCGAATCTGTAGACTGTGTACCTGTACCATCATTCCAGCCATACCAGTTACCCCCTGTGCCTGTATAGATACTCTCATAGGCATAATACTCATCAAAGTCAAGATCGGTATTTAAAATACCTGCTGATGCGGTTAGTGTTAAGTCGTTAATGAACGAAACTTTTTTCAAAAATGGCTCTTCGCTAAGGTGCCATCCGATAGAAGCTGCAGGAGAAAGTGCAATCCTGTTTCCCGGTGGCATTTTTGGCGAGCGTACCACAGCTCCGGTAATTTCGGCAAAATACTTACGGCTGAAATCATAATTTAACTGCAAGCCTAAATTAGAATTTGTGGTTGGCTGGTAGATTTCAGATTGCGATTGACGATATGCCGCAGCCAGCAATACTGCAGAGATATGATGATTATTACGAATTGTAGTATTGTAGTTAAATTGACCAGACAACGAAATGGTCTGTCTATAATAACTATCTGCAATGTTCTGAACTCCGGTTTTAGTATCTTCTCCCCAGCGCGTTAAACTTCCGATTAGGGTTGTACCAGAGTAGGTTGTCCAATTGGGCTGGTAAGTTGCATATCCGTTTCGATAACCCTGATTGTAGCTGTTCAGGTAATCGACCCCCATAGTGGTACTAAAGGTAAGTCCGTTCAAAATTCCTTTCAAATCAGCATCAATACCAGTAGTGAACTGAAATTGGCGTTGTACAAATTTATTGTTACCACCAGCATAAATCGCCGCAAAGGGATTAGTTTGATCTAATTGCGTACCACCAAGAATGTATTGTCCGTCTATAATTGTTGCATTTTTAATCATCGCCCTGCTCACTTCGTCGCTCTGTTCCAATAAATTAATTGGGATTAAGGGTGTAAATAAATGGGGACGCAGGGTTGCAGCGTTAGCCCAGTAATTCGTATTTACTCCGCCGCCGCTGGCAAACACAGCACTTGCGTCTACCCGGGCTTTTAGCGCTTTGGTTAGCTGCATATCAACATTTCCGCGGATATTAAAGCGTTCTGATGTATTATTTTCTTTGGCTTCGCCGAAATTAAGCAGCGAACCTGTAGATATGAACCCAACATTGGTGTAATAACGGGCACGATCATTCCCTCCTGAAATTTCTGCCACGCCATCATAGCGTGAAAAACTATTTTTGAGGTACTCTGAAGCGTAATAATCTACACTTGGATAACGATAAGGATTAACACCAGAGTGATTATAAATAGTTTCCGGCGTATAAGCCGCGGCCAGACCATCATTGGATAAAGCCTCGTTATACAAAGTCATGTACTCTGAAGAGCCCAGATATTGAGCGAATCTTTTTGGCGTATTTAGCCCGATATTGGAACGAACATTTATTTTTTGCTTAGTTGGTGTACCTCTCTTTGTGGTGATCAAGATTACCCCTTTTGCACCGCGGCTGCCATATAAGGCAACGGCCGAAGCGCTCTTGAGAAAAGTGATCTCCTCAATTTCATTTGGTGTAACACTGTTCACATCCCTCGGAACTCCATCAACCAGTATTAATGAGGTATTCATGCCCCAAAGGTTGTTGCCATTAAAGCCCGGAGCAAAAGCTTCTATCCCGTCCAATCCATAGGTTATAAAGTTTTTCTCGAAGAGCTGTGCCAGGTTAACACTTGAAACGCCAGCAGGAAGGTTACTTTCGGTGGCGTTTTTAAAACCCACATTTATTAGTCTGTCCTCTTTAGTTAAGGTAACCTGCTTTAGGTTGGCTAATGCGATTACCGGCAAGGTTTTATAACCTTTAGCATTTACCATAAATGTGCTATTCTCCTCTACCGATAAAGAGAATTCACCAGCCTGGTTTGCTATGGTGAGCACGTCGTTACCTTCAATAGTTATGGATGCCCCTTTTATCGGATTTCCATTAATATCCTGAACAACAGCTTTTATGGGTATCTTAACGGCGTCCTGACCTTTGATTACACCGACAGACAGCGTAAAAAAGACACACAGCGCCAATGCATTTCTTAAAAATTTCATCATTCTTGTCTTTAATTATTTGTGATCATGAACTACCTTACCATCCAGGGTTTTGCGCAAACTCCTTATACATATTTACATCTGCTCGTTTAAGCGGCAACCAATAATGCTTTTCACTAAACGGACGTTGTAATATTAATCGCTCGCGATAGTTTACAACCTTGTTTAATTTGGTGTCGACTGCAGGGTTTAAAGGAGCAGCGCGATCAAATTCTGCTGCTGTTTTTAAGGTATAGGGTACCTCAGCTAACAAGTGCCAGCGGCGAAGATCGTTAAACCGATGTCCTTCAAAGGCAAGTTCAACAGCGCGTTCGCGTCTTACTTCTTTCATAAACTCTGACGTAGATACTAAGAACTGTGCAGCAACACGGCCAACACCAGCACGATCCCGAATCACGTTGATCGCATCTACGGCAGTTTTGCCAAACCCGTCTGCGGTTGCACCTGGGGAGTCGTACCCTGTTGCAACCGATTCCGCGTACATCAGGTAGATATCGGCCAAACGCATATATGAAACCTTAATATTCAGGTTCTGTCCATAATTCCAGCCCTGATCAAAGTTATTGGCAGTTCTGGGCACAAATTTGAACATCATATACCCTGTACGGCTACCTGAACGTTCATCTCTATAACTTCCGTTTGTGAACAGATTTGCATATCGGTGTGGTTCCATATTCGCTGCTAAAGTTCCCTGCACCACTTTAACTCCATCATATATAATATCATTATAGAACCTTGGATCACGATCACGCCAGGGGAATTGCGGATCATATCCTGAGCCAGTAGGATCGGCCTGGGCAGAATTCGAAATGGGCAAACCATTTTTCATCCCATAATAATTAACATAATTTGCGGTTGGTGCGAATACCAGTGCATCGGCACCTACAATTGCTGGTGTATATTGTTTTGCAGTGCCATAGGTTGAACCATGAGCTCCCCAGTATGGTCCTGTAAATATTACTTCAGTACCTCCCGGGATTAAGAAATTTTGGCCAGTTGTATAAAAATTGGTACTGTATTGTGCAAAAGGCAATAACTTATGAGGAGCAGCACCACTTTCTGTTAGTTTTAATAACTCGGCAAATGCAGCACCCGCTTTTTTACTCAGTTCTACATTGTAGGTTTTGCTACCGGTAGATTCTAGGTTCATTAATGGACTAGCGGCCCACAGATAATTTTTACCTAAATAACCTAATGCCATGATTTTATTGATGCGCAACTGGTTTTTACCCAGTGTTTGGATCCCGGCTGTTGTATTATCCCAATTGATTGGCAAAAGATCAGCGGCGGCTCTTAAATCCAGTGCTGCCTTTGCTGCGCATTCCTGATACTTTAGCCTGGGCAATCTCAATTCTTCATCGGCTGGCAATACTTTATCAATGTATGGCAGCCCTCCAAAATATTGCATGAGCTGGAAATGGAACCAACCTCTAAAGAACAATAGTTGACCCCTGATCAGGTTACGTTCTTCGTCAGTTGCATTTACCATCAGGTTTAGGTTCTCGAGGCCTAAATTCGCTTTACGAATGCCATACCAGGCAAGTGGATACAGGCCCTTGGTAAAACGATCGTTATTTGTATTCGCATTGGCATTGTCTAAAAATCCAGCTCCCCACCCGTCAAACTCCCTCTGCCAGCCCCAAAAATCACCGTTATCTATTTTGTTAACGAAGTGGAAATTTTGAACTGTAGACTGAATTTCGTCTTCACCCCAGTTGAAACTGTTGGTCCAATACCTGTTGGTAAAATCTGGAATACAATTATATAGCTCCTCGGTAAAGCCCTGAAAACTACGAAAGTCTTTGAAGGCAGATTCTGCTGACACAGTTGCTTCAGGATCTCTGTCTAAATATTTTTTACAAGATACCATGCCGGTTCCCGCCCAAATCATTCCTATTAATAATAGGCGTGTTATATATTTTTTCATAATGATCAAGTTTAGAAGATGAAATTAGCGCCTAGATTATACCGCTTTACAGTTGGATAAGCACCCTGTGAGGCCCATCCTTGCCCGCCAGCGCTTTGATAATTTGCTTCACGGTCATCCGGCATCTTAGTCCACACGTGTAAATTGTTTCCATTTAGGAATATACGTATACTTGAGATTCCTGCTTTTTTAACCCAATCTTGCCTAAAAGTGTAAGCAATCTCCGCATTTTTTAAGCGCAGGTAAGATGCATCATAAAAGTACCTGTCTGCCGTGTAAAAACCCGCCGGCGTTGTTTCCCAACGTGGCATCGGACCATCAGGGTTTGTATTGTTTTTTGACCAATAACTTCCTTCATCATAGGCAACAGTATTTTTTCCGGAAAATGTTCCCAGCACAACTTGACGGGTAACATTATTTACACCATAAAATTGAGCAAAGGCACTGAAACCTTTCCATTCAAAACCTATTGTTGCATTATAGGTATTTTCAGGAGAACCAGCGTAACCATAAGGAATGTTATCATTCGCATCAATTATCCCATCAGCATTGAAATCTACCAGATGATAGTTGCCTGGGATTTTCAATTGGTCATTGGCATTGTGCATGGTACTTCCATAAAGCTGATCCCAAGTATTGTAATAGCCAGCGCTCACATAAGAATAAGCCTGTCCGATCTGTTTATTGATAGGTTTCGCATATTCTGGCAATAGCTCGGCCACGTCGGCATCAATCACCTTGTTTTTTGCGTGGGTATAATTGATATTAGCCCACGCGGTAAAATTGCTGGTGATTTTTTTGTTGAACCGGATATCAATTTCATAACCTCTCGACCGCACCTTACCAACGTTAAATGTAGGTGGTTGAGCGCCATAATAACTTGGTACAGCCCGGGAAGTACCAGTAAGAATATCGCTACGGTCATCCTGAAAGAAATCTACACTTCCAGAAATCGTGTTTCCCAGGATACCAAAATCGAGTGCAATATTTTTCTTTGCCACTTTCTCCCAACGAACGTTTGGATTACCTACGCCAGTTTCCCTATACCAATTGTAAGGACTATTTTCAGCGGCTTCTCCGGTAATACCGAGCGGTGTTGTTCCGCCAAATGCCCAGTTCGTTAAAAATGCAAATCTTGGGGAACCGCCGTCATCGCCAATTTCGCCATAAGATCCGCGCAATTTTAAAGAGTTGATGAATTTGATCGGTTTCATAAACTTTTCTTCAGAAATCATCCATCCAAGTCCACCAGATGAAAAGAAATCAAAGCGATAAGCCGGGCCAAATTTCTCAGAGCCATTATAAGCCCCATTATATTCGAAACTGTACTTTCCTGCATAATTATAAGTAGTACGGAAAACCCAGTCTTCACGATAAGAAGGAATGATACTTCCTGTTGCGGTGTTATCTCTGCTCCAAAGTCCCATAGCAGTTAAATTATGCTTTTGGGCAATGGTCTTAACATAATTGATCTGCATTTGAGAAAACATTCTGCGGTAAGTTGCGCCGTCGTTAACGTCGCCTGCCCGGCTTGCCCATCTTACACTTTCCCTCCATTCCAGTTCTGTTGCCGCATCTTTGGTTTGTGAATAACTTACCACTCCTGTTTCAGGATCGATGTATTTACTTAGTGTTCCATTATTCCGGTCATCAATCCCACGACCAGCTTCGATAAATGTATTATCAATAGAAAGTGTTCCTTTTAAGCTTAATCCTTTAACAAGAGAATTTAAGCTTTGATCTAAGGTAAAGTCTGTAGTGATACGGGAAGTTGTGGTCGTTTGAAGGCCACTGGTAGACAAAATCCTAACAGAGTTTAAACTTTGTTGTTCATTGGGCTTATAGTACCCCCATGTACCATCCGAATAAACAGGAAGATAGAGATTTGGTGCTGCAGAATAAGCAGCTGTCCAGGTATTGTAAGGGTTAACATCAATCCATGGCCGCTCTGATGTACCTCTTGAACCAGAGATATTTGTTCTGAATACCGTTGATGGTGTTAATTGAAAATCAAGGTTGCTCCTTACGTTCAATCTTTTAAAACTGTAGCCACCGCTATAACCACGATCGTTACCAAACCTTCTAAACAAATCTCCTTCATCAAGGTAATCAACAGAAGAAAAATACTTTACAAACGATGTTCCACCACTTACATTAAGATTGGCATTATAAGACATTGCATTGTCTCTAAACAAGGTATTTACCCAATCTACGTTTGGATAACGCTCAGCTTCTTCGAGATTGGCGGGCGAGCGATATTTTCGCATCACAGCTTCCGGAAGATATGAACTCCAGGCGCCCGGAGCGAGTGCTAATTCGTATTCGATTGTTCGGTTACGCACCTGGAACATATCATACGAATCGAGCTTACCAGGCAATTTAGATGCAGATTTAACAACTGTATTAGCAGCTGCTCTGATTTCTGCCTTCCCTTCGCGCCCCCTTTTGGTGGTAATCAAGATTACGCCATTTGCTCCTTTTACCCCAAATACCGCAGTGGCTGAAGCATCTTTAAGTACAGATACTGAGGCCACGGAACTGATATCGATGTTATTTATTGATCGTTCAACGCCATCTACTAAAATAAGCGGACTAGCATTGTTCCAGGTGCTACGGCCCCGAATAAGAATCTGAGGATCTTCATCTCCTGGCATTCCAGTACTGGCTGTAGTGATTACTCCCGGCAAATTTCCAGTTAATGCTGCACCTAAACTAGATACACCACCTGTTCGTTCCAATACTTCGCTAGTGGTTTGTGTAATTGCACCAACAACACTCTGTTTCTTTTGCACGCCGTACCCTACAATCACTACATCACCCAATTGATCGGAGTTGGATTTCATTGTTATGTTTACCGTATTTTTGCCGGCAATGCTCACATCCTGAGTCTTCATTCCTATATACGCAACGGTAAGCGTCAGCCGATCAGCAGGAACCTCTATAGCAAATTCTCCATTTGTGCCAGTTTGCACTTTAGAACCAGTGCCTTTTACAGTAATAGTGGCTCCTATTAATAGCTGCTTTTGTTCATCAACTACCGTCCCGGTTATTCTTCGCCGTTGTTGTGCGGCAGCTGTATCAACCAACAGCGCGGAGATAATCAGTGTTAAATACATCACGAGTAATAACTGCTTTGCTCCCCAATATCTGGAGCGCACATCATTACCCATATTGGTTATTTTTTCCATTATTTAAAATCATTTAAAGAGAAATAGATTTGGATAATTGTATGCCAGTCCTAATTAGTTAGGATCACCAAAACAGATTTTTCAATTGTTTTAGTTAGCGTAGAGCGGAGTAATCCCTCTTTGAAGTAGTAGTAGTTTTTAGTCATAAAATTTGGTTTATTTTGGTTAGGATTAGTATTCGATACTATTGAACAAATTCAATCTGTATCGGTGTGAGATCGATTTGGATTTAACCGGGTGCTTTCATGAGCGTTTGTTCAATTTGGTTTATATTTATTTGGTTAGCTCCCTACAATAAAAACCAATTTTAGCTTTCCTGATAATCGAACAATCTGCCTTTGGCATCACACTGAAATTAAGATCAGCGTTAAGCGCTCGCAGGGTAAGTGTAGGTCGTACTTACTTCAGCATCATGTTCGAATGGAAAGGTAATGGTTACCTGTATTGAGTATTCGAAGCTAAGACAACTACAATTTTAAGCATAGCACAATTGTTTAAATTTATGCCCAGTTTGTTTAAGTGCTGAAGAAAGTGCCTTTATGCATCAAAAAAAGCATTAAACTGATAACATCCATTTTATTTTAAACACAATTGTGTTATCCACATAAGCATATAGTTAAGGTATAAATCTAATGTGTATCGTCTTTTAGCTATTATGCGTCACGCTGTTTTCCATTTAGTGAACCTATATTTACATATGTAGCAGACAAAAACGTGATTTAACCTTTGCTCAAAAGTTTTTGTAGATATATCCACAGAAATAAGCTTAAATAAATCATCACAAGAGAAAAAGCAACTATGGGCTTAACTTTCCAACATTAATTGCTTTTGTAACGATAGCTCATATTCTTGTAAACAAAAAAAAGGCACCATAATAACTAAACCAGATAATGGTTAAAATATATTTTATGGAGCCAGACTATACCTGCTCCATTATTTATTATCTGTATATTGAACCGCTAATAATTTTGTTTAATACCGGGCTAGCAAAAGCCATGGTCCTTCAAAATAAACAAACAGATGAAATATAAAATATACTTTCTTGCCGCATTTTTGGTAATGGCATCTGCTAAAACAAGGGCACAAGCTTATCTTTCTTCATCAGCTGAACTGATCAAAAGGGTTCTGCCCAAACAGCATCAGTTTTTTTTAACCCAAAGCATCGTTTCTGAAAACGGCATGGATGTCTTTGAAATCGAAAGCAAAAAAAACACTATCATTTTAAGGGGAAGCAGCGGCGTAGCTATTGCTTCGGCTTTTTATTATTATTTAACGGAATACGCCCATTGCCAGATTACCTGGAACGGCGTTAACCTTAAATTGCCTCAAAGCCTACCAGTGGTTAAAAATAAAGTAAGGAAATCTACACCTTACGAGTACCGCTATTACCTTAACTACTGTACATTTAATTACAGCATGAGCTGGTGGGACTGGGCCAGGTGGGAAAAAGAAATAGACTGGATGGCGCTTCATGGCATTAATATGCCCTTAGCTATTACCGGAGAAGAATATACCTGGTATCTTTTGTATAAAGAAATGGGCTTTAGTGATAACGATCTGAAGGATTTCTTTACCGGGCCAGCTTATTTTTCGTGGTTCTGGATGGGAAATATAGATGGTTGGGGCGGTCCCCTGCCATTGGACTGGATGAAAAGTCACTTCGAACTGCAAAAGAAAATCTTGGCCAGACAGCGTTCTCTTGGCATGAAACCGGTTCTACCTGCATTTACAGGGCATGTACCAGCCGCTTTTAAAAAGAAATTTCCAAATGCGAAACTGAAGGCTACCAACTGGACCAATGGTTTCGCAGACACTTATATCCTCGATTCGGAAGATCCTATGTTCGCAGCTATCGGGAAAAAGTTTTTACAGAAACAGACCGCGTTGCTGGGTACCGATCACCTCTACTCTGCCGATACCTTTAACGAAAATGAACCACCATCATCAGCACCTGATTTTTTAGGCAAACTAAGTGCAAGGATTTATGATGGGATGTCGCAGGCAGACCCTAAGGCTATCTGGGTGATGCAAGGCTGGCTATTTTATAGTGATAGAAAATTCTGGAAAGAGCCCCAAACGGAAGCCCTTTTAAAAGCCGTACCCAACGACAAGATGATATTGTTAGATCTGGCCACGGAAATAGAACCGGTATGGAAACGCACTTCGGGTTTTTACGGAAAGCCCTGGATCTGGAATATGCTGCATAATTTTGGCGGAAATACCAATCTTTTTGGACGAATGGACGTAATTGCCACCGCACCTGCACAAGCCTTGAACGATCCACAAAGTGGCAAGATGAAAGGTATTGGACTCACAATGGAAGGTATTGAACAAAACCCGGTATTATACGAGTTGATGATGGCCAATGTTTGGCAATCGAAACCGATAGATCTAAAAACATGGCTACCTAATTTTGTTTTTAACAGATACGGAAAAAACAGTCCCAATGCGCAAAAAGCATGGGAAATTTTAAGAAAAACAGTTTATAATGTACCACAAGATAAATACATCAGAGATGGCGCAGAATCTATTATTCAGGCACGTCCCACACTTGATTCATTGACCCGTTGGGCCAAAACGACCTTAAATTATCACGAACGGGATCTGTTACCAGCCTGGGATGAACTCATAAAGGCCGCGCATGCCTGCGGTAATAGTGATGGTTTTCAGTACGATATAGTGGATGTAACCCGACAGGCCATGGCAAATTATGCCTTACCCCTACAGCGAAATTTTGTAAATGCCTACAAAAAAAAGGATATGGTTACCTTTAAGGTAGAAAGCCAAAAATTTCTTCAGCTTATTGACGATATGGACAAACTATTAGCTACCCGGAAAGATTTTCTGCTTGGCCCATGGGTTGAGCAGGCAAGAACATGGGGAAACAATCCAGCTGAAAAAGCACTTTACGAAATGAACGCGAAAGATTTAATTACGCTATGGGGTGATGAAAAAAGTCCGCTAAACGAATATGCCTGCAGACAATGGAGTGGTTTGTTCAGTGATTTTTACAAACCGAGATGGGCGCTTTTTTTCAGATATGCATCACAGGCCATCGACAATCAAAAAGAAATCGATATCAAACAATTTAACAGGGAGGTAAGTACCTGGGAATGGAGCTGGGTAAACCAAAGGAAAGATTATCCCCTAAAAACGGTTGGCAGTTCAGTAAGTATAGCCATTGAGATGCATAAAAAATACAGAAGCATAATTGATAAAGCGCATCAGTATCGCTAGGCTAACATTTATAGGAGTACTTGCACGTTCCTGCAGGGTAAAGACCGTCATCAGCCTGGAAATATTGTACTTTTGTGACTATGGATATACTACAAAAAACCGTATTTATCAATGCCCCAATGTATGCGGTTTGGGATAGCCTTACTGTCCCTGAGTTTATTCAAGAATGGATGTATGATAGCCCTATTGAAATACAGACGGATTGGAAAGTCGGCAGCACAATAATCATGGGCGGGGATCTGCATGGGATTCCGTTCATCAATTCAGGAACAATCCTGGAACTGGACCCTGGCATCAAACTCTGCTATAGTTTTTTAAGCTCTCTCTCCAATTTACCCGATACCGAAGAAAGCTATTGTATATTGGAATTTAATTTGACACATGAAGATAAACAGACCGGGCTTGAGCTTACCATTCGCAATTTTCCTGACGAGGTGATCCGTAAGCACCTGGAGCTGTATTGGGGGCCAACAGTTGAACTCATCAAGCAACAAACAGAAAACCGTCAAATCTAAATACTTGCCAGGTAACATCAATACCCTAACTTTGCGGTCCATATCAAGTATCCAAGTTTGAGCATTACAAGCTGCTAACTACTCCTGCAAAGCCACCTCCAGGCAGGCATTGAATTTGCAATGTACCCGATTTTTTGATGCTCTTGGTTTCGCTGGTAATAGATTTCGTATCTGCTCCATCTTTAAATAACTGGAGTGCATATTCTGAATTGCCCAAGAATTTCAAATTTAGATCGAGTGTTTGCGGCGTATCTTTTCCGTTAAGTCCGGCTACATACCAAAGTTTCCCTTTTCTTCGTGCAATAACGATCATTTCACCAGGATACCCCTGGATCAGTTTGGTTTCATCCCAGGTTGTAGGAAAGCCTTTTAGAAAATTCAGGGGGCCTTCTGATAGATTATAATATGCAGACGGCCTGTCTGCAAAATGCTGTAAACCAGACTCAAACACCACTGCCAATGCCAATTCGTGCGCGAAGGATGTTTTATGCGCATGCTGCGAATTTGAAAACGTTACCGGCGTGTAGTCCATAGAACCGATTATATTACGGGTAAATGGAAGCGTGGTATTATGTGCAGCAGCCTTGTCCGTTAAAATTGAGTTATTGTTATACCATTCTGCCCCGTAAACTGCTTCGGTAGTCATTAAGTTCGGGTAAGTACGGGCCCAGCCGCGGGGTACGGTAGCACCGTGAAAATTAACCAGTAAATGGTATTTTGCAGCATCTTCAAGAATATCTATGTAATATTTCATCATATCCTGCTGGTCTCCTGCAAAAAAATCGACCTTGATACCTGAAACCCCAATGCTTCTCAGCCATGAAAATTCCTTTTCTCTTTTGTCTTTTGTCAACAGCCTGTCTACCGGAGTCGGGTCAAGCCAATCTGTACCGGAATTGTACCATAAAAGCGTCTTGATGCCTTTGCTCTTTGCGTAACCCAAGGCATCTTCCAGCTTTCCGCCATTTGACATTACGTCCCATTCCCAGTCGATCAGTACATATGGCCAGCGCATTTTTACTGCAAGGTCGATGTATTCAATCACTTTCTTATAATCCTTTGATCCATGATTATATGCCCAATATACCCAGGCTGCACTTCCAGGTTCAATCCATTTGGTGTCTTTAAAGGCAGAAGGCTCACTCACGTCGGTAATCAATGTACTCTGTACCAGATCGGCTAGCTCTCCGATGATCATCACATGCCATTGCGATTTCCAGGGAAGACTGGAAACAGCTCCTCCCAGCAGCTTCTTTTTTGCTGAAGGGTAGCTTACCTTGTATACGTTTTTATTTTCTTTATTGTTAAGCCTGGCCGCGCAATTTTCTTTGCTGATGCCTGCTTCAGAAATTAACACCCATAATGGCTGACTGTTAACTTTATATAATGCCGGATATCCCCAGTCATTATTGTTTTTTTCGTTGGTTCCAGTGGTAGAAAAAGGAAAAAAATCCTCATAGGCTTGGTTGTAGGGTTGTATCCATCTTTCGCTACCTGTAGGAACTACATAGGCTGTAGTTTCATCTATAATAGAAAAACTTGAATCTTTGCGATTGGGAAAGCTATACCTGAACGCAACCCCGTCGTTATAAACTTTAAAAGTGATATCCAGGGGCTGATCGGATGGATTCTTATAACTGAATGTTTTTTCAGTACCAAAATTCTCGCAGCGCTTTCGCTTTCCGGTCACCATTTCATATTTGTCATGAACAGCAACGGCCTTACCTTCTCCAATAAGCCTGAGATTCGATACGAACTGCTGATCTTCCCTTGAAATGCCTAGCGGTGAGCTGGGCAGCACTTCAATATAAGCACTTCCTTTTTTATAAAGTACTTTAAAATGTACCTGGCCTGAACCTCCCTGACCAGCTTGCTGCATTTCCACAACTACTTTAATTTTTTTATTGGGCGATAGAATTTGTTGGGCATACCCAACTGAGCTGAAAATAAGGCTCAGTGCTAAAAAAAGACTTTTCATTTGTTTTTTATTTTTATAAATTGTGCTGCTAAAGTTGAAATATTTATCTGTTAACCTCATTTCGCTCCTCATTGTCCAGAAAAGAGATTCCCGAAATTCCGTACTGATTTTTTCCCATTCCTGATTTGGTATTGCTCATAATTTATATAGGCTAAATGTCATTAGCTTACATATGACAAAAAACTCAGCGTTCTATAACATTCTGCTCTTTTATGTCCGATTTATACTGGTTATTTTATACCGTTGCCCATATTGCTAAATCAAGCAAGATATCTCAAGCTCATCTGTCGGTATTATAGCAAAGTTATATAAAGCCTCTTTCCAAGCGTTATACTAAATAGACTTTATTTTGTACAAAACCGACAAAAATATAAGCTAAAGTTAAACGCATTGTTAAGAAAAAGACGCTCTACTTGCGCAGGATCATACTTAAATCGATTTAGGAAATCAGCTAATTTTGTTCAGAGCCGTTTTTTATCTCAAAAACGACAAGTAAATCCAGGGCGACGGGTCTGCTTCATGAGTTTATTGAAAGACGTACATTATAAAACGTTCATAGTGCATATTTTGGAAGATATTTCCAAAAGGTAAGTATCCGTACCAGCTACTTTCCAGTCCTGCAAAAAACCACACCCTCAACATGATCGCCGACAAACATACCGGCCATATCCGAAGTCTTGAACCAGGCCGGCTTGTTGGGCATATCGTCAGAAAACAATATCCCATTTATCCTCAGGTCTTCAAATACAATGTTGCTAACCTTTCTCTGGTCGTCATAGCCTAAAATGATTGACGGTTTTGCCCTTGTACCATTGTAGCTTACATTTTTAAACAAAACATGCTCAATACCACGCCCAGGAGAAGTACAATACTTGGCATTAAAAAACACCCTGATATTCACCAACTGGCCTTCCCTGAAATCCTCAACCCTGATATTTTCGAAACGGACATTGCGGATAAGATTGCTGTCACCAGCGTTGAGGCTCAAACAACCCTGATAATCGACCTGTGGCTCCTTATGGTCAAGGATGTCGATATTGATATAGCTCAGGTCTTCCAGCACTTCGGGCTTGGGCGTATTTCCATGGGTTCCAACCAGAATGGGGTGGGCAACATCAGCCCAGAGGGTAGAATTGCGCATGGTAATATTTTTACAACCTCCTATAAATCCCAAACGGGTACCATACACGGTAGTGCAGTCGTCAGAGTTACGGTTGAAAACGCCATCGATAAGCACATTTTTGCTTGAAATGACATTCATGCCGTCACCCCATTTGTAGTAACTAATGCATTTAAAGTTGCGTATGGTCACATTGTCCGATCCTCCAGTAAAACACTGTGTACCAAACAGTCCCTCTATTTCGATATTTTTAGAATTCGCAATCCTTATGGCGCCTTTAATGGAATGATCGATCATTCCTCTTCCAAGAACCTTAACGTTTTCAACTTTATCGATCAGGATCCGTCCCTTAAGTACAGCGCCTCCCGCAACATAGACTGTTTTACCCGATAATACCCTTAAATTCCCTCCGGGGATCTCATGTAAGCCAGGTCCAAAAAAAACAACATTTTTATCGGTACTGTCCGGAATGAAAGTCTCTACCGGATTTGCAAAGAGGTGAAGATTGTGAAAGAGATCACCGTTCACCTCAACAGAAAGATTTGCGGGTTTTTCCAGTTTAAAGGTAATTGTCCTGCCCGATATTTTATGCGGTATATTATGGGAAAGCGGACGTATCCGCGAGGTGCTAATTACACCTTTATTGAATCTTACAGAAACCTCTACTTCTCCTGAAAAGTCAAAATACGCCATAGACGCTTTTTCTACTGAATGGTCCAATCCCTTTACGCGGTCAACCATTACAGCATACTCAGGGAGATCCTGCCATGGTTGGCCTGGCTGCCGTACCTTAACGGTAAAATCGGTATTCTGTGGAACCGATGGAGGTGCAGGGTATGCTTTTAAGACAGGCTTGGTCTGTGCAGCCAAAAACTGTATCCCTAGCAGGGTCAAACCTATAGCAACAAAATATCCTTTAATATTAAATAAACTCTTCATAAAATGGTTGTATGGTGAAATCAGGCTGGAAAGTACCTAGCCATGGTAAGACACGCTACGCTGCTTTCTATACCCATTATTTACCAGATGATTTTCATTACATTTTATAACGGCCTGGCGGTCGAATCCCTGATAATGAAATGGGCGGGAACGGTCACTTTTTGGACAGCCCTCTCTTCAAAAGGTTTGTTGAGTAAACTGAGCAGTACCCTGATCGACTGCCGTGCAAGTTCAGAAATAGGCTGAGCAACCGCTGTTATGGTAGGTTCATAAAAATCGAAAACCTGATGATCATCAAATGCGATAATGCCCATAGTGCCTGGTATCTTATATCCAAGTTGATTGATGGCTTTAACGCCACTAAAAGCCAGGTAATTGGTAGCGAAATAAACAGCGTCAACTCTTTTGTTCTGCCTGAGGAACCTAACAAGCTGCTTAACCGTTTGGGCGGGATCATTTCCATAGAGCACTTTTTCTACAATAACTTCCAGTCCGTGCTCAGCCATTGCTTTAACGTAACCCTGTTTCCTATCTTCCATCTGGCTCTGGTCGCTATCCAGTGTAATGAATGCAATATGGGCAAAAGCATGCTCTGCGAGGTATTTCGAAGCATTATAACTGGCTTTGAAATTATCAAGGATCACATAACTTGATTCAATATCCGGATAGTACCTATCGAACAATACAACCGGAGATCCCTCATCAATAAGGGACTGTATTTCTTTTTCCATCCCGGCCGGAGGCGTTATGATGTAACCATCTACATTGCGGTCTCTGAAAAGCTGAATAAGTTCACGAGTCTTATCCGGATCATTATCGGTACTACAGTAGAAAATCTTATATCCGTTCTGATAGGCAATCTCCTCAATATGATAGGCCATCTGGGCAAAAAAATAATCGGATATCTTTTCTACCATCAGGCCAATGATCATTGTTTTACCAGTACTCAGGCTCTGGGCTAGCCTGCTGGGTTTATATCCATTTTCATCGATATACTGCAGTACTTTTTCGGTTAAAGCCAGGCTTATGCGTTTCTCTTTGGCCTTGCCATTGATAATAAAAGAAATTGTTGACTTTGAAATATTCAGGGCAGTAGCTATATCGCCTATAGAGATCTTTTTTATCATTACCGGAAATTGGATTGAAGTGACCGATCAGTTGGTTATCGAAAATGTCCTTTGCACCGGAACAGCCGATTGGATCTGGCGCGCCGGAGTGTTATGCCCATATTGCCATGCCACCAGGGTAACCTTTATCGGCAACCTGCTCTTGGGCGGGATAGTTGTAAAATAAAGTATGCCGTCTACGATTTCTGCAGGCCCTTCCTTTACGAAATACTGTAAGGGCAGTCCGGCATCAGAATGGCCAATTAGTTTCATGGATTTTACAGACTTTTTCTGGTCCGGGATTTCCGGAAAAATAATTTTCTGTGGAGTTCCTTTCAGATTAGAAAGTGGGATCTTCATATTTGCCTGTTGTACCGATGAGCGGTATTTAGTATCTCCTTTCTGACTGGCCATTAGCCAGATATCATTGCTACGCTTGGTGTTATTGAATCCCATCCGGTAAAAGGATACCTGAAATGTAGAGTCATTGATTTTCCTGACCGGGCCGCAGATCCTGGAGATCACGATTTTCTCTTCAGGACGGTAAAGCATATTAATTGCATGGGTTGTGGTATCTGTATTTATTGCTGAAACATGAAAGCTGATCCCGTCCGCTAAGGGTTCAAAAATAGGCCTGAAGCCAGCAAATCCTGCAGGCGGCAAGCGTTTGCCATCCTGGGTGAATCCAATTGACCGCTTTATTTTAGCTCGCGCAGCGCTATACAGATCCTCTGTTAACTTTGCCATCTGCCTATCAAATGCCCATCCAGCCTCTGCTTTGTTTCCCATATAATTGTAATAGGGAGCAGAAACGGCATTTGGCAGCCTGTCTCTTCTCCATCTATCAACCAGCCATCCTTTTTTGGGGTCTACAGCAGAAAGTATTGGGGACGTATTTAAAGGTATTTTTTTGGGGAGCCGGTTTTTTACAGCTTTAGAGATAAACAGATTAAGGTAGTCTATCAGTTCATCTGAATAGTCAAAATGACCATGACCAGCATCACAAAGAAACGCAATAGGAGCATCAGGGTTATCTTTTCTGTATTTCATTGCCGGACTAATCCGGCCCTCAAGCCATTCATCTTCGCCCATCACAAAAAGTCCGGGGATGCCGTTTAGGTTCCTTCCCCCCCAGTCTGGATTGGGCTTACCGCTACCAGTCATATTGGTCAATGGTGCATCTCCGTGTATGGATAACACGGCAATTGTCCGATCAGGATTATAAGCTGCAAAATTCCAGGGATAGCTAGCTGCAGCAGAATGTCCGATAGGTATAACAGGTGCAAATGCCAGTTCACTGTAACCCGATATTTCTGCCAGGTCTTTCATTGTTGAGAAAAAAACTGCCGAGGAGCTAAAATTAAAGACAATATCCACTGAAGGTGTAATCCAGATTTCAGCAAGGCCGAGCGAAGAAAGGTTTTTTCTAAAAGCACTATGCTCCAATATTCCTTCTTCAAGCATATTGTGCTGCCCTATAACTATCCCCCTTACCTGTTTACAATCAGACGGAATCCATAAAAATGCTGTCGGCTGTTCTCCTGTCTCAGAAGAAATACTGCCTTTTACGGGAACAGACCATTGCCATTCAGCAGCAAAAATATTTTGGCACAATAATAAAAAAGCAAAGCAGATAAAAATTATTCTGTTCATACAAATTAATTTAGATTATTAAGGCCGCGGCAGGGAAAAGAAAAGTGTTCCAAAACCTGCATTATCGGCATTGAATCCTGCACCTTCCGGCCTAAGTTTATCTGCAGCCTGTTTAGTGTAACGGTACTGATCTGCCGGTATGCCTTTTACGCGAAAAGCATAATGGTTGTATATCTGTTCAAAGATCGAACGCAAATTTCCTCTTCCATTAGTTGATATCTTATCGGCAGGAAATCTACCACTGATGTCGGTGTAGGGCTGAAAGGGCACATCTTCACCGAGATTATAACGGGCCGTATACTCAAAGCCTTTGAGCAACCTGTTCTGCGCAAAACTGTACATGTCCATTCCCTGGTTCCATCCGATTTCGCACATTTCTGCCAGGTGGCCGATCCCGAGCATACTGTGTGGCTGATCGCGTCCACTCTCCTGCCCCTGGCCCTCTTCATTTACGATATAATGCAGTAGGCTACCGTTTCCGGGGCCCTTGTAGTAAAAATCAACTGCTCGATCGAACATTTCATGGTCATCATTAAAAACGGCAATAGCCATCATGCCTTTCATGCAGGCAAGATCCCAGTTACCATGGGCCCAAAGCGCAAAATATTGGATCGGAGGATAAAACACATCCCTGAACATCACTTTGCATTTTTCGATGTCTTCCTGTTTCCATTTTGGATAGGTAGCACGCATGATCTCTGCGGCACTGGCCATCTTAAAAACATTTAGTCCAGCCCCTAACTCCACATCTGTTCCATCAAACACCTTAAAGGTTTCAGACCAGGCATTGATAATTTTTATGGCAGTTTTGGCATGGGCTTCATTGCCTGTAACAGACCACATCACTGCATTTTGATAAGCAGCACAAACATCTTTCTCCAGGTTTCCGATATTTTTGCCAGCACCAATTAGCAAGCTACGCTCTACATGCTGAACCGCATGAGGTTCCCAGGAAGCGCTTGACCATGGATGCAATCTGAATTTCTCAAATGCACTCTTCCATGGTTCTCTGCCCAAGGCAACCATATCTTTCATCCGCTGGAGATCACTGCCTGAATGCAACAGGCCGGGATGGGTAAAAGGCTTGGGATGGTAGGCGACCGGTTTTTCCAGTTTTAGCACCTGCCCGTAAACGTTCACCGTATAGAAAAAGAATATGAATAAGGTTAACATCCATTTATTGTAGCGAATTAACCTGGTATAAACATTTAAACTGTGCATGCTTAATATTTTAAAATAATTTTATTCTTGGTTTAAGGCCCTGCCCTTGATAAAAAGGCCCGGGAGTCCTTTCTAAAGTCCCGCTCACCGCATTGAGGAAATCCCTGTCAATGGTTATCTTTTTTCCATCAGGATATTCTATATACTGCTTGCTCAGCGCAAAAAAACCTAAAAATTCAGCTGTTAGTGCGGGGATTTTTATTGGCTTTAGCGCTTCCTTTTTCCAAAATAATTCTACTCCTTTCTGGCTGTGTTCCAAGCGAAAAGAAAAACTATTTTTGGCTTTTGAGCTATTCATATCTGCCCAGCTTAGCGGAAGGGCCCCATCTGCATAAAGATTAAAATCTGCCTCACCTCCTGCTGGCTTTGCTATGCCTGCTCCTTTGCCGATAAAAAGATTGCCATACCAACGGTGGTCGATATCCAGTGCTGGGATTGTCTGTTTGATTACCAGGCTATGCGGTAAAAAATTTGAGGTTGATACCGATCTCCCGGGTTGCCGGCCATTGTAGAAGCTGCAGTTATAGAACAGGTTCTGAACAAAAACGTTTGCCTCTGATGCCTCCATCTTTACACCTGCCACATCCTTATCTGCAGTATCTGCCATTGCAAGTATATTGTTGTCAAATAAAACAGGTCCGTGGTTTTTAAACAGGTAAAACAGTCCGGCACCACTGTCTGCAATAATATTTCTTGACAAGCGGGCACCCTGAAAAATTGGCCCTAAAAATATACCATAACCGTTTTTTCCATAAACCCTGCGGATCAGGTTATGCACAATGGTCGCATCAACCGCCATGGCCAGCCTGATACCTGCAGATTCATTGCCCGTATAACCGCCATCCTGGTTAATGTTCTCTATCAGATTATCTTCGATGGTGCTTGAAGTAGCTCCAATTAACCCAAAAATACCGGCCTGCCCACAGTTAAAAATATGGTTTCCTTTGATTTTGTGATGTCCCACCGATGCCAGATCTGTATAATCGTTAAACTCTGGTCTTCCTGCATTAGCATCTGGATAAACATGCCCGGATACGCCTATAGAAATGCCTACAGCATGGCATTCACTAATGGAACAGCCTGTTATATTCCAGTACTTTCCATTTTTGGTATCTATTGCGCCAGGCTGTTCTGCATAAATAGAGGCATAATCATTGAAAATCTGACTAACAGCAATCCCTTCAATGGTAAGATAATCTACACCAGAGCTGGCACTGATCCCGATATTTCTGACCGAAATTTCCGTTAGCCCAACATTGGGATCTAATACCCCAAAATTCGCCCATATTATTGTTTTTCCATTCTCCAGGGTTTTAGTCCACCGCAGCGCATTACTGCACTCCTGAAGGGTAGATACATTGACCATTTTTTTTCCATTAAAGAAGAGCATCATCCCGGTTTGGGAAGAATCCAGCATACATTTCCAGAGTTTGTGCTTACCCTTTACCCAGCCTGTCTTCCTGTCAGAACCTTTGATCATAACTTTTGCCTGGCTTAACGCCTGCAGCGTAATCCTTTTGCGCTCCGAACTTCCACCACGTTCAAACACCACCGATTCACGGTAAACTCCTGCCGAAACAAGTATCCTATCTCCAGGCATTGCCTTAGAAACAGCATAACTGATTGTTCTTAAAGGTTTTGCTGCCGAGCCATCTGCCCTATCACTCCCAGATACGGAAACATAAATACTTTTTTGGGGGACTGGAGCCGGGACATGTTCAAAAGCTTTCCCTGCAAATTGCATCAGTAAGGGAAAAATCAGAAATATGGTAATTTTATTCATCAATGGTTATAGGGTTTCTTTTATATTAATGAAAGATCCGACAGGATAAAAGATTTTCGGATTTCATGAAATAATGACACCAGGTTGCCGCTGGGATACTCTAAATATCCAAAAATTGTTTGTCGGAGATATCTTGGTTATGAATTGCTTATATCTGGCTACCCAAACTTAATTAAACAAAACCAGTTTAGCAAAATGAACGTATTTTTCACGTTTATTATCACATACTAACCCGGATACACAGCATTATAGTATAAAAATCAATACGAATGACAGGGGATTTTAAGAGAAATAATATCGTCATTTCGACTGAAGCTTACCGATTTTTCATCGGTAGCGTAATGGAGAAATCTTTAGATTTTTAGGTAACATAGTTCAAAGATCTCTCC
>NZ_LMZQ01000012.1 GCF_001442625.1 Pedobacter ginsenosidimutans
CCTGCAGGGTACCGCTTCGCCAAGGGCTAGATGGGTTAGGACGGTGGTATGGAAACCCCTCATAGTAGCAGGAATAGCTGCAGCCTACCCATGACACCGAAGCCTACATTTCCAAAAACTTTTTATTCAACTATATAAAATATGGATTAATTGGGGCTGCTAACTGTCTTATCATAATCGTACTGTAAACATTTAAACAAAATATGTCAATTTGTCACTTTTAATTTTATTTATGTATTTTTGCAATCCCCAAAATGTTTTTAAATAATGATTGATTTACAAGTACAGGATAAGACGCACGATGAAGCCAGGCAAGGTGAAGCTTTAATTTTAGATACACCAATTAAAGCCGATGCCCGTAAATTATATATCGAAAGTTATGGTTGTGCAATGAATTTTGCTGATAGTGAAATTGTTGCTTCTATTCTTTCTGAAACAGGATTTGAAACCACAGGGGATTATCACCAGGCAGATGTAATCTTCATCAATACCTGCTCTATCCGCGAGAACGCTGAAACCAGGGTTAGGAACCGCTTATCACAGTTTGGTGTCGAAAAACGCCGTAACCCGAAATTAATTGTTGGGGTTTTGGGCTGCATGGCAGAACGTTTAAAATCTAAATTTTTAGAAGAAGAACGTTTGGTAGATGTAGTAGTAGGGCCCGATGCTTACCGCGATCTGCCCAACTTAATTGAACAGGTAGAAAGTGGACATAAAGCCGTTAACGTACTTTTATCCCGCGAAGAAACTTATGCAGATATTAGTCCGGTGCGTTTAAACAGCAACGGAATTACCGCCTTTATTTCGATTACCCGTGGTTGTAATAACATGTGCTCTTTCTGTGTTGTTCCTTTTACCCGTGGCCGCGAACGCAGCCGCGATGCCCATTCTATTATAGAAGAAGCAAAAGGCTTATTTGAAGCTGGTTATCGTGAGGTTACACTTTTAGGCCAAAACGTTGATTCTTACACCTGGACATCGGAAGATGGAACAGAAACCGTAAACTTTGCCCAGCTTTTGGAGCAAACAGCTTTGGTTAGTCCTGATTTAAGGGTGCGTTTTTCTACTTCGCATCCAAAAGATATTACCGACGAGGTTTTACATACCATTGCTAAATACGATAACATCTGTAATTATATTCACTTGCCAGTTCAATCAGGCAATACCCGCATATTGGAGTTAATGAACAGGACTTATACCCGCGAATGGTATATCAATCGTATTGATGCTATCCGTAACATTATCCCGGGTTGTGCAATTTCTACCGATATTATTGCTGGCTTCTGTACTGAAACAGAAGAAGAGCATCAGGAAACCCTGAGTATGATGGATTACGTAGAATATGATTTTGCATATAACTTCACTTATTCTGAACGACCTGGAACTTTAGCTGCCCGTAAATTGGAAGATGATATTCCTGAAGAAGTAAAAAAACGTCGTTTGGCTGAGATTTTGGCTAAACAACAGGCACATTCGTTAATGCGCCTACAAGAGTGGGTGGGTAAAACCGTTCGTGTTTTGATTGAAGGCACTTCTAAAAAATCTGATCTGGATTATTGCGGAAGAGGAGATAGCGGAGCGATGGCCATTTTCCCTGCAATTGAAGGCGTTAAGCCGGGCGAATATGCAAATGTATTTATCGAAAAATGTACATCAGCTACGCTAATTGGTAAAATAGTATCATAATATCCCGTCATGCTGAACTTGATTCAGCATCTTAAATTGAAGGACTCTGAAACAAGTTCAGAGTGACGTAACTTTAGAAAGAATAAATGGATACACAAAATATTAAACAACGGTTCGGTATTATTGGCAATTCGCCATTGCTTAACCGTGCCATCGATATTGCAAGCCAGGTAGCACCAACTGATATGTCGGTGTTAATAACAGGCGAAAGTGGTAGCGGTAAAGAGGTGTTCTCGCAGATTATCCATCAAATGAGTGCCCGTAAACACGGTGCTTTTATTGCTGTAAACTGTGGTGCCATTCCCGAGGGAACCATTGATTCTGAATTGTTTGGTCACGAAAAAGGATCTTTTACAGGCGCACACGAAGCACGTAAAGGTTACTTTGAAGTAGCAAACGGCGGAACCATTTTTTTAGATGAGGTTGCTGAGCTGCCTCTAGGAACACAGGCACGTTTATTGCGTATTTTGGAAAGCGGCGAATACTTACGCGTAGGTTCATCTAAAGTTCAGAAAACAGACGTCCGCATTATTGCCGCAACCAATGTTGATGTGTATAACCGCGTTAAAAACGGAAAATTCCGCGAAGATTTATATTACAGGTTAAATACCGTTCCATTACGCATACCGGCTTTGCAAGAGCGTAAAGAAGATATTTATTTATTATTCAGAAAATTCGCTGCCGATTTTAGCGATAAATACCGTAGTCCTGCATTGCATTTGGAACCAGATGCCATTCAGATCTTAACCAATTATAGCTGGCCAGGTAATGTTCGTCAGTTAAAAAATATTGCCGAGCAGATCTGCGTATTAGAAAAAGACCGGAATGTAACCGGACAAGCTATTTTAAACTATATCCCGAACGAGGCTGGAAGTAACCTGCCAATGGCGATTAATGCGCAGTCGAAAGAAGATTTTACGGAAAGAGATATTTTGTATAAGGTACTTTTCGATATGAAGAAGGATATGGTTGAGCTTAAAAAACTAGTTGCCGAAATTATTCAGCACGGTGGAAATACCGCTACCGTTTTGGCAGATAATCCGCAGTATATCAATCAGTTGTACCGGGATGTGGAACTGCCCGCAGGGCAAGAGCATGCCTTTACCATTCAGCAACCTACACCAAGCAATAATAACATCAACAACAATAACAATGCTGATTATTTTGCACACGAGGCCGAAGAGGTAGAAGAATCTTTATCATTAGTGGATAAAGAATCAGATCTGATTAAAAAAGCATTAAAAAAACACAAGGGTAAACGTAAGTTTGCTGCGCAAGAATTGGGCATTTCAGAGCGTACCCTGTACAGAAAAATTAAAGAATTAAATTTATAAGTTCATCGCCTTTAAAAACAAATTATATATTTATATGCTGATGAAAATAAAAATATTTGCTTTAATCCTTATTGCTACAATACTGAGCGCCTGCTCTTATAAATTCAGTGGAGCATCAACAACAGGATTAAAAACGGTGGTTGTTCGGGTGTTTGAAAACAATGCCCCGTTAGTGGTACCAACATTAAGTAACCAGATTACCGAATCGTTAAAAACCCGGATCCGTAATCAGACCAAATTAATTATTTCTCCTACCGGTGAAGGCGATGCATCATTTGAAGGCAGAATAACGGGCTATGATATTAAGCCGGTTGCGCTTCAAAATAGTGCTACACCTACTTCGGGTGCAAACAGATTAACCATAACCGTTTCGGTAAAGTATAAGAACAATATAAAAGAACACGAAAAAGAAAGTTTTGAAGAAAGCTTTACCAAATATTTTGATTTTCCGATCAGCGGGGCACCAATTCAAACCTTATTGCCTGGAGCTATCGAAAATATTAACAAACAATTATCGGAAGATATTTTTAACCGTGCATTTGCGCAGTGGTAAATAAAGCAGGATTCTAAAAGACAAAATTTTCAAAACCCGTCTACATTTTTTTAACTTAGCGGCAAACCTCGATAATGGATAACAAAAAGCTACTGGCAGATTTACTTGCGCAACCTGGAAAGGTTGGACCAGAGCATGTATCCATGTTGCAGGAAATGGTGGCGCAATTTCCATATGCCCAGCCCATTCATTTACTGTTAGCTAAGGCTAATGCATCAGCAGTGCCAAAAGCAGCGCTTTATAGCCAGGGGCATGTACTGTTCCATATATTAAATATGGTTTCAGTCCGCGAAACAACAGAAGAGGAAATTAACGGGATAGTTACTGAAAATACACAGGATGAACAGGTAGTTTTTGAAGAAACAGGAGAATTAGCTTCAGATCTTCACTCAGAAAACCCAGTAATTTCTATAGAAACGCCAAATCACCTGCCAGGTATTGATAGTCATTTAATGGACTTACCTGCAGATGATGATTCTTTTATTGAAAGTGTAGCCGCTACCGATTTCTTTGCTTTTGAACAGAAATTAAGTACCGATGTGGTTACGGCGGCACCAGAAATTGAAACGGTTGTTCCTGATGAGCCTGAAAGGAATTTTGTTTCGCAATATAACGACGATAAGCTTCCGTACACATTTTTATGGTGGTTAGCTAAAACCCGTAAAGAGCACGAGCAGATTTTTCAGCCTTATGCACACCCCAATGCTGGTAAGGTAAAACCGCAGCCACAGAACAACCAGCAGCAAGAAAGAGCTGAGTTTCAACAGCAATATGTAGAGCATATCTTTCACATCCAAACCCCTTTTGAGGTAGCTGATCATTTAGCAGAATATCCTTCTGCCGAAATTAAGGATGCAAAGGGAGCCGAAATTATCGAGCGGTTCTTAAAAGAAGATCCAACAATCAAGCCTCCGAGGCCAGAACAGATAGACAATGAAAATAAGGCAAAGAAAAGTGCAGAAGACAATTACGACCTTGTTTCGGAGACTTTAGCTAAAATTTATATCGAGCAAATGCTTTATCACAAAGCCATAGATACTTATAAAAAATTAAGTTTGAAATATCCGGAAAAAAGCCGTTACTTTGCCGACCTTATCCAATCTATAGAAAAGAAATTTTAAAATATAATATTACCATGGTAACCTTTTTAATCATTTTATTAATTATTGCGTGTGTGGCCTTAGGCTTATTTGTTTTAGTACAAAACCCTAAAGGCGGAGGTTTAGCTACAGGCGGCGGCACCAGTAACATGTTTGGTGTACAGCGTACTGGCGATGTTTTAGAAAAAGGATCGTGGGTATTGTTAACCGTTATAGTAGTGTTAACCCTTGCTGTTACTACAATTGCTAAAACCAGCGGTGGTACTGCTGCGGTTGGAAATTCAGCTATTCAAGAGCGTTTAGATAAAACGCCATCACCATCTCCCCTTGGCGGAAATTTAAACAGCACTAAACCTGCTGCTTCGACTCCAGCTAAAACAGATTCGACAAAGAAATAAGTAATACTTACCCGTATTTTATAAAGCTTTCCTCAAAAGGGAAAGCTTTTTTGTTTTTAACGAAGCTGTATCATAAATATAGAATTGTCATCCTGAGCCTGTCAAAGGACCTGTTTAGATGCCTCGCAAAGCGTTTCGACTACCTGTCCCGATTCATCGGGAAGCTCAACGTGACTAGTTCGAATGGAATCACAACTTATAATACAACCTCTTTTGTTTTTTAACATTCCGTAAAAAATGAATCAATAGCCTTTATCTCTTAACACACATTTAACATAAAAAGCTTTAAATTGCAACATGAAATTAAGTGTGCTGGTTCTATTTACTGCTCTCGCCGTTGGTCTTTCCATCGGGATGGTTAATTTTTATTTTCAGCATAGCCTGTATTACATGGCTATTTCTTTTGGCGTATCGTTTCTATGCAGTTTTTTGGTTTTTTATTATTTGCTGGAGAAATATATTTACACCAAAATTAAACTCATCTACAAGCTCATCCATAACCTTAAATTAGGTAAAGATTTAAAAGATGCGCTCGGCGAGTATGTGAGTTCTGACCCGATTAATGATGTAGAGCAGGAAGTAAAGGAGTGGGCAGGTGCAAAGAAAAAAGAAATAGATTTATTAAAAAAACAGGAACAGTTTAGAAGAGAATTTCTTTCAAATGTTTCGCACGAGTTTAAAACCCCGCTTTTTGCCATTCAAGGTTATATCGAAACTTTACAGGACTGTTTGGTAGATGATCCGGATCAGGCTGTTTTGTTTTTAAAAAAGGCAGAAAACAATGTAGAGCGACTAAGTTATTTAATTAATGATTTAGACGTTATTTCAAAATTAGAAACAGGCGAATCGCCAATTAACTACCAAAAATTCGATTTTGTACAATTGGCGAAAGAGGTAATGGAAAACCTCGAAGACCGTGCTGAAGCAAAAAACATTAAACTCTTTTTTAAAGATAAATATACAGCCATTACACTGGTTTCGGCCGATCGCGAAAAGATTAGGCAGGTTTTGATTAACTTGCTGGTAAACAGCATTAAGTACGGTATTGATGGCGGCGAAACAGCCATTAAGATTTTTGAACTGCACGATCAGGTTTTGATCGAAGTTACCGATAACGGCATTGGCATAGAAGAAAAACATTTGTTGCGCTTATTTGAACGCTTTTATCGCATCGATACCCATCGCGCACGAGAAGTTGGAGGCACAGGTTTAGGTTTAGCCATTGTAAAACACATTTTAGAGGCACACCAACAAACCATTTCAGTAAGAAGTACGCCGGGTATAGGTACTACCTTTGCATTTACGCTACAAAAAGGCGGGTAGCCTTAGTGCCTTGATAATCATTCTTCAATTTTTGCCACGGAAACACGGATTGCACGGAAAATATGGTATCCGATTTGGTTCCGAAAAGCCATAGACCACTGTTGATAAACCCGATATTAGCGAACATCCTGATTTTTCATCAGGATAAAGCGTTTAGCAGGACTATCGTAACCGAAGTACTTGTTCACGCGGTTTTTCAAAAAAACCTATTTATTTCATTGTCAGCTACCTAAAACTATTGAAATAAACTAGGCCTGATTAAATAAGGCGATAATTAGTTAATATAATTAAGAAATTAACATTAACTTAACATTGGGCTTGTAGCTTTGCAACATATTAAAAATTAACATGAACAATATTTTTAAGTTCTTTACACCTCAAGACAAAAAGTTTCATCCGCTTTTCGAGCAAGCAGGTAGCAATGCATTAAAAATTGCAGAAACCCTTTTAGAAATGGTTAGCACAGGTGATGCTGAAAGCAGAAAAACAATTTTTAAAGAAATTGAGCGCTTGGAGCATGTAGGTGATGATATTACCCATTCAATTTTTCTTGAACTGAGCAGGAACTTTATTACGCCATTTGATAGAGAAGACATCCATGCATTGGCTACTGCCGTTGATGATGTTGCCGATTATATTTATGGTACTGCAAACCGTATGCAGATGTATAACATGAATACCATTAATGAGCCGATTGTTAAAATTGCCGAGCTTTTGGTAGAAATGTGTACTGATATTGATAAAGCGATTAAAGAGTTACGCAGTTTCAAAAATATCCGCGTAATTGCCGATGCTTGTATCCGTATTAACAGTGGCGAAAACCAGGCTGATTATGTATTTACATTAGCGGTAGCTCGTTTATTCGAATACGAAACCAATGCGATTGAATTAATTAAACAAAAAGAGGTTTTACAAACGATAGAAAAAGCGACAGATAAGTGTGAGGATGTGGCGAATGTGCTTGAAACTATCTTGGTTAAAAACGCTTAATAAAAAACAAACATGGTAACTACCTTATTGGTTGTTGTTGTAATTCTGGCTATTGCTTTCGATTACATTAACGGCTTTCACGATGCCGCTAACTCGATTGCAACAGTTGTTTCTACAAAAGTTCTTACGCCTTTTCAGGCGGTTTTGTGGGCTGCGTTGTTCAATTTCGCTGCTTACTTTTATTTTACCGACCACAAAGTAGCTAATACGGTTGCTAAAACGGTAATTGAAAATTATATCACTTTAGAAGTTATCCTTGCAGGTTTAGTTGCAGCAATTATCTGGAACCTTTTAACCTGGTGGTATGGTATCCCTTCAAGTTCATCACATACCCTAATTGGAGGTTTTGCTGGTGCAGGTATGACACATGCTTTACTTATAGGCGCTAGTCCGCTTGATGCTGTAAACATGGGTTATGTAATAAAAATTGTTTCTTTCATTGTACTGGCACCGATAATCGGTATGGTTATATCAGTTGTATTAACACTGATCATTATCAATATCTGTCGTTATGCCAAGCCAGCAACTGCTGAGAAATGGTTTAAACGCCTGCAATTGCTCTCTTCTGCTGCATTAAGTTTCTTCCATGGAGGCAACGATGCTCAAAAGGTAATGGGGATCATTGCAACGGCTCTAATCGCTTCAAAAGTAATTCCTAATTTCGAAGCAATGCCTGCATGGGTGCCAATTGCCTGTTATTCGGCAATATCGTTAGGTACAATGAGTGGGGGGTGGAAAATTGTTAAAACAATGGGTTCCAAAATTACCAAAGTAACCGCACTGGAAGGTGTTGCTGCTGAAGGTGCTGGAGCAGTAACTTTAGGTATTACAGAGCATTTCGGTATTCCGGTTTCTACAACGCATACCATTACAGGTTCGATTGTAGGGGTAGGTGTAGTAAAAAGCGTTTCTGCAGTACGTTGGGGTGTAACCATCAACTTAATCTGGGCCTGGATTTTAACCATTCCGGTTTCGGCTACATTAGCGGCCATTATTTATGCCGTGATCTATTACTTAAAATAAAAACAAAATCCTTTAATATACTCAAGAGACCAAAGCTAATTGCCTTGGTCTTTTTTGTTGGTGTTTGTTTTTTTAACACAGAGCGCATTTAGGCTTATGGTATTTACCACAGAGACCGCGGAGTTTTACACGGCGTAAACACCGAGCTCTTGGGCCTAACTTCATGTCCTCTGCTTTTTCTCTATGTTCTCTGTGGTTTTCTTCGACTACGCTCAGACTGACATGCGAGGGAATTTTAAAAAAATAGAAAGTTATTAGGAAATATTGGGTGCGTGAAACCTTTCGCTGAGCCCGTAATAAATAGCTGAAAATTAAAACTTAACGCTTATTTCAACTAAATCGGTCCCGTTTTTAGGCAACACCCAATCCGGGCCCTCTTGAATCAATCTTTTCGCCTCCGCATCAGCTTTTTTGTTCAGTGATTTTAAAACGCTGATATTTGTAGGCCGCCCGTTACTTTTAACTTTGAAACTTAAAATCACAAATTGTTCCGGCCCTTTAGGGTTATAAAGTTTGTTATTATTCTCTAAGTATTGACTATAGTTAATGGTAGACACGGGAACAGGTTTCGTAATGCTATCAGCTGATTTCCCATCCAGGTTTTGTTCTGCACGCAATGTGATTTTTGGTGCAGCAATATTTTCTTTCTTATGACCGTTCGAACCTGTAATTAAGGCAATTTCATTTAGCGATTTATTCCCACTTAAGGCACTTTTTATCGCGTTAGGGTCTTGCAGGCCAGCTACAGGTAATTCTTTAAAGCCAATGGCGTTAATCAATAAGTCCTTATCTTTTGCATTGCTATCAGCAGGTAAATAGAAATAACCTTTGGCATCTGTTGCGGTTACATTTTTAGAGCCCGCTAACTTTACCACAGCACCCTGAACAGGTTGGCCATTGCTTTGGTCTACAACGTTGCCACTAAACGCAATTTTACTTGAGCCTAATGCTGGCGCTGCTGCCACTACTGTCTCACTTATCATAACTGGGTTTGGTTTGTAATTGCCAAAGCCAACAGGGCTCATCGCTTTAGCACGGCTATTATCAGTTGCAGTTTTTTCGGCTTTTGCTTCAACAATTTGTTGTTCTGCAGGTTGTACAACAAGGTCCGTTTTAGTGTTTTTTGCTAAATCGCCTGTTTTTGCGACAGTAATTGCTTTATCAATCAAAGCTGCCTTTGTAGAGTTTTGCGTAACCGTATCTTCTTTAGGTTTGGGTTGAACTGAAGCAATATTCGTTGTACTATCTAACTGAACCATCACACCGCCCTGTTTATGCGCAGCAAGTTCTGCATTCCTGCGGTTAGTTTCACGCATAAAGAATAAAATGCTTACTGCAATAAATGCTACAGTTGCTGTTGCTGCAATACTTAACCTTTGGGTAGTAATGCCCCAAAGTTTACGTTTTATAGGTTTCTCCGAAACACGATCGTACAGTTGTTTTTGTAAAATAGAAAGTGTTTGCTTGCGTTTAGGCGATTGTTTCAGTCCTTCCAATGCTTCGGCAACAAAAGGATCTTCCAAAGCCTGTCTTTCTACAAAGTGCATAGCCTTAGCATCAAGTTTACCATCCAGGTAATCTTCCAGAACATCAATATCTAACCAATCGTTATTCACTACTGTTTTTCTCTATACAAATCTTTAAATTCCGCTTACCATTTTGAATGTAACTTTTAACTTTAAGCATGTCGTAGCCCGTAATATCGGCTACTTCTTTATAACATTTTTCTTGTAAATAAAATAAATCTACGCTTTTTCGCTGTTCTTCGGGCAAAGTTTCCATACACTTTTCCATAATGGTAAGCTGCGTTTCTTTTGTGTTGTCTATATCCAGATGCACAAACTCGCTATTTTCCACAAAAGTATCGTCTAATGAGACATTATTTTGCTTGGCCGATTTTCGTAATGCCATTAAACAATGGTTCCGCGTTAAAACATGAAGCCAGCTTTTAAAGTTCTGTACCTCATGTATTTTTAGCTTCGTTACCAGTTCTTCAAAAATCTGCATTACCGCATCCTTGCTTTGTTCTTCATCTTTGAAGTAGTTTAAGCAAACCCCGAACACCAAATGCATGTATTTATTGTAAAGCGTACCCAACGCGTCTAAATCGCCCGTATTTTTATACTGGGCAATCAGTTTGGCGTCGTCTTGCTGGGCGTTCCCGGCTGTGTTTTTTATAAACCTCAAAAAAATGGCAGCTATTTCGAATTATCTTTCAAGTATAAAAAATATTTCTGAGTGATGGCACATAAACTAATTTTTTAGGAAGAGAAGAGCTTAAATATTTTACGTTGTTCCCTATCTTTTTAAGCGGTTTAACATTGTTGCCATGTGCAAAGGCTTATATTTGAGGGTAAATAAGAATTATGGCAGTTGTTTTGCTGAACATGATTAAACACACAAAATGAAAAAGATCAATATTTTATCGGCATCACTTGCCATACTGGTATTTGCAAGCCTAAATGTTAGCGCACAGATTAAACTGAGTGACATATTTAAAAAAGTAACCGAAAAACAGGGTACTAACACAGCCGCTACCGGAACGCCATCTACTTTTGAAATAGGACAGGGGATTAAGGAAGCGCTACAAATTGGTGTTTCTGCAGGTGCTGACAGGCTTTCGCTTAAAGATGGCTTTTTAGGCAATCTGGCTGTTAAAATTTTGATGCCTCCTGAAGCACAAAAGGTTGAAAGAACATTACGTGGCATAGGTTTGAACAAACTTTGCGATAATGTGATTGTAAGCTTAAACCGTGCCGCAGAAGATGCTGCTACCGAAGCAAAGCCTATTTTTATCTCAGCCATTAAACAGATGACTTTAACCGATGCGACTAATATCTTGTTGGGAAACAAAGACGCAGCTACCGAATACTTTAAAAGGGTAACTACTTCTCAGCTGATGCAAAAATTTAGTCCAATTGTAACGACAAGTTTAAATAAGGTAAATGCCACCAAATATTATAGCGACTTAACTACACAATACAATCGCCTGCCTTTGGTTAAGCCTGTAAACACGAATTTAACCGAATACGTTACACAAAAAGCGATAGATGGTTTATTTGTTGAAGTTGCGAAGGAAGAACTCAAAATCAGGGGAAACTTAAGCTCAAGAAGTACAACCTTGTTGCAAAAGGTGTTCGGTTACGCCGATAAGAAAAAGATTTAATCTGTGTAATTGTGGTTCGTGAGGACACGAACCACGGCGGAAAGAAATCAATTGCCTCGGTCTCCTTCCTTGGTCTGTGTTCTCACAGACTGAATTAGATTTAAGTGTAGGTATTGATTGTGGCTCGTGGAGACAGGAACCAGAGCGAAGGATAAAATCGATCAAAACAAAGTTTGTATTAAGTAAAATATAGCTTCTGCTTCCCTTCAAAAACCGCAGACACAAAAACTATTTGTAAAATTGTACATGACGAAAATCAACACCACATTAGTTTCTATTTTAATTTCATGCGTTGTATTAGTTACTTCCTGCAATAGTAATAAATCCGAGGCAGAAAATGCGAAAGCCGTTTTAGATACCGTTTCTTTAAGTAGTAAAAATTTCGCGTTAGCCTATCAGGATGAAGATAAAATTGTAGCCACGAGTATCGATACGATGAAACAGATTTCGTTCGGCGGTGCTACCGATCCGGCTATTTCTCCTGATGGAAATAAACTGGCCTATACCCTGAGCGATTCGGCCGGGAACAGATCCATTTGGATTGCCGACATGGAAAACAAGAGCCAGGGTAAATTGCAGGTAAATAGCAATAATTATTATCAGGCCATGTGGTCCGCTGATGGAGGTGCGATTGCTTTCAATATTTTTAACAGTAAAAACTTATGGAAGATCGGTGTAATTAAAACCGATAACTCGGGATATGTGATGCTCGATAGTGCATCTAAAATAAATGTTTATGCGCCAACCTGGAAAAATGAAAAGGAAATCATCGGACAGGATCTTACGAAGCTTTACACCTTTGATCGTACCGGAAAGTTAATCGATACTAAATTGATAGCCGACTTGATCGGGAATGAATTTTCCATTGCAAGTAGCAACCGTTTCTTTTATACAAAAGATGGAGCAAAACTGATTTTTAATGCAGGGAATACGGATATTTTAGACGGATTAACAGGCCCCAGTGAAGCGGTTTATATTTTAGATCTGGCCAGTAAAAAAGTACAGCGGATTTCGCCAAAAGGTATAAATGTTCCTTATGTTTTTCTTACAGCCGATGATCGGATTTTTTATAGCGGAGCTGAAAAACCCTTTACACAAAGCAAAATATATGTTTCTGATTTAGACGGGAATATTAAAACGGTAGTGGATAAAGGAAACAACCCAACAGGTGCATTGAAATAATCCGCATTATCATGCCAAATAAAACAAGAATTGTTATTGTAGGAATTGGTGGCGTAGGTGGGTATTTCGGAGGCTTATTGTCTAAGAAATACACCGGTGAAAATGATGTAGAAGTTGTTTTTGTTGCCCGTGGCGAACATTTAAAGGAGATCCAAAACAAGGGTTTAACTGTAATAAAAGGGAACGAAAGCTTTGTAACCAAGCCATATTTTGCTACCGATGATTATAGTAAAATTGGCGTGGCCGATTATATCATAATCTGCACGAAAAGCTACGATTTAAAACAAACCATCGAAAAGTTAAAGCCCTTAATCAACCATAGCACGATATTATTGCCACTTTTAAATGGCGTTAGTGCAAGTGATGAAATTTTAGAAATTCTGCCTCATGCAAATGTTTTAAAAGGCTGTGCATTTATCGTTTCCAAAATTAAATCGCCAGGTATAATCGAAAATTCTGGCAATATTCAGAAGCTATCTTTTGGAATGGATGGGCCACTTAGCGAAGCGGTTTTATATCTGAAAGATTTAATGTTTGATGCAGGAATCGATGTAACGGTTTCGGATAAAATCTCTACCGCCATCTGGGAAAAATTTATATTTATTTCTCCTACAGCTACTGCCACATCTTATTTCGATAGCACTATCGGAAAGGTACTGGAAGAAAATCTTGAAACTGTTCTGAAATTAATTGAAGAAGTGAAAAACCTTGCCCTGACTAAAGGCGTAACCATTAGTGATGACATTTCGGGTAAAACATTAAATACAATGAAATCGATGCCTTACGAAGTTACCTCATCCATGCACCGCGATTATCTCAATCAAAAACCGCAAACAGAAGTGGAGTCGTTAACAGGCTACATTGTACGCGAAGCCGAAAAACTTGGTATTGCTGCACCGGCTTATCAAAAAATGTACGAAGGATTACTTAAAAAAGGATCACTATAAGTTGCTAAAAACCAGATTATTTGGGTCTGAAATGTCGGTTTTTTGAAAAAAGTAAAGAAAATTTAAAGTAATATTGAGTCTCATCCGTTTACTGGGTTATTAAGCAAAATTTAGTGCCAACAAACGAACCTCAAAATATCATTTCAACGGTTGCCAATTATGGTAAGCGCTTATTCAGTTTCATCCGTGGAAGGGTGAATACGGATGAGGATGCGGAAGATATTTTACAGGATGTTTGGTTTCAGCTCAGCAACCAACCCGAGGCTGGAGCCATTGAGCAGATTAGTGGATGGCTATATCGCGTGGCAAGAAATAAGATCACCGATAAATACCGAAAACAAAAAGAAGAATCGTTAGAAGATTTCACTTTCGAAGGTGAAGATGGCGAAATCAATTTTAAAGAAATTTTACTTGCCGAGGCTTACTCGCCTGAAGAAGAAAGTTTAAAAAAACTATTCTGGGATCAACTGTTTTTGGCCCTGGAAGAACTGCCGGAGAATCAGCGTTACGTGTTTGTTCAAAACGAATTGGAGGAACGCACTTTTCAGGAACTGGCGGATGAAAGCGGAGAGAATATCAAAACATTAATATCAAGAAAGGGTTATGCTGTAAAACACCTGCGTAACCGTTTACAAAATTTATATCAGGAATTTATTAACTATTAAATTTGCAGACATGATGAATAGAAATTTTAATCGGCGCAAGAAATTTATTTTCTTTTTACCCGTGGCGGTGCTTATTGCAGCAATATTGGGTTATGTGGTTATGTTTTTATGGAACTGGATTTTACCTGAGGTGGCACATGCAGGCAAACTTAATTACTGGCAAGCCCTCGGTTTACTTGTGCTGTGCAGGCTGCTTTTTGGGAATTTTAATAAAGGTGGCCATGGGGGGCATAATGGTTTCCGCGAGCGGGCAAGGAGCATGCGTGCCAAATGGGAGACGATGAACGATGAGGAAAGAGCAAAATTCAAAGAAGAATATAAACGGAGATGTGGCGGATGGCGCCACCATCGTAACAAGGAATGATTTGGAAGCCTCGATTAAAATCGGGGCTTTTTGTTTTATCTATTTCTCCGTTATTCTGAACATCGTGAAAGCCTCTCCGCGAATCGTCATCTCGACCGCAGCAACGCGGAGTGGAGAGATCTATAAGACAGATTTCTCCATTTCGCTGCGCTTCAGTCGAAATGACGGTCGATTTTTTAAACGGTCATACTAATAACGACTTTTCTACTTATTCTATCGGTTGGTGTCTCACCGACAGAAATGGTAACTACTAAAAGATCCTTCGACTCCGCTCAGGATGACATAACGAAAGGATGAACGAGTACCTATAGATCCTATCAGTTGGTCGCTCGCCGAACAAGTGTTTAATCCATTTAAAAAGATCCTTCATTGCATTCAGGATGACAAAATTCTTTAGGAAATAAAAAATCAAAATAATTTAAAGTAAAAATAAAGTTGCTCCGTCTTCCTATATAAATAACAAAAACAACAGTATTAGTAGTTCAACTTGTTTAAGGTGAATTGATTACAATATTTTAAAATTATAAAAAGATGAAACCATCATGATTTTCAAAACCGTAAATAACGGGAGAAATCATGATAGCTTCATCACAAATAAAAACATATATAAAAAGATGAAAAAGATAGTAAAAGCCATAGGATTCGGGATTGTACTTGGTGCAGTCGCTTTCTTCATACCATTTGTATTCAAATTTATATTGGCCATCATGCTGATCGGTTTAATGTTCAGAATTTTTATCGGTAGGCGCCACCATTATTTCCATAACCGCTTTAACGGTTTCGAGAATCATTACAACCCAATTGTACCAATCGATAATCAATGGTACAGACCAACCGTAGAAGGCAATGGAACAGTTAACAACATTAACGTAAATTATTAACCGTCATGAGAGCATTTAGAATATTATTGGCATTGGCTGTTGCTGCAGGAACTTTTTACAGCTTAAATGTATTGGCCGTTCAGAATGGATACCGCGATCGGTTAGATTTTAAAAACAGGCATTATCGTGATGATTGCCAGCAAGAACATCATAGAAACCATAGTTACAGTCACCATAGCAGAAAAATGGACGATACCATGATTACGCCTATTGACAGTATAAACAAAGTAAATAGATAACGTTATGTCACAGGTACTTTTTTTAAGCGATCCATCTCAGGCCGATGTTAGTCCGATTTTGGGTATGGCAAACGAACTGATTACCCGGGGAGAGAAGGTAACTTTCTTTAGCTCGGATGAATTTAAGGTCCCAATAGAACAAATCGGCGCTGACTTTAAAGCCTACAATCAGGAACTGAATATTTTTCAAGGGAAAAAGGCAATTGATGAAGAAGAGAAACCTAAATCGGGATTAATCAGCGCATTGCTTGAGCCAATGAAATTTATCGATGATATTTTGGTTCAGATAAGGGGTTTAAAATTTGATTACGCCGTTTTCTCGCCGTCGTATCCCTACGCAAATATTATTACACAGCTATTGGGTATCCCTAAAACGGAGCAGGCGGCTTACAACTAATATTGGCTTAAGCCGATAAATTAACACAATAAATAACAATTAAAATTAAACAAAATGTACAACGAACATAGATGCCATTCGGGCAAGATGCATAGTCGCTTTGGCGCAGGAGAAGGAAGATTTGGAAGGCACTTTGGTGGTCCTTTCGGGCACCACAAACACGCCATGTTTAACCAGGGCTTTAGAAAAGTAGCTGCTAATATAGAAGAAACAGAAACCAGCTTTATTATTGAGCTTTTTGCACCAGCTTTGGTTAAAGAAAATTTAAAGGTGGTTACTAAAGATGATGTATTAACCATTTCTTACCAAGCTAAAGAAGAAGCCGATTCGGCAAAAAAGTATAGCCGAAGAGAATATAGTAACGGCACTTTCGAAAGAGCTTTTGGTTTAAACGGAAAAGTTTTAGTAGAAAATATTTCAGCCAGTTATGCTGATGGAATTTTGAAGGTTACTCTACCTAAAAACCCTGAAACGAATACACCAGAGAAAGATATTCTGGTAGACTAAGTTTCGTCTATTATAATTTCCAAGCCCCGGTTGTTTATAACAACCGGGGCTTTTTTGTTTTTATACTACCTAAAGCCTTGCCACATATGGGCTTCAAAATCACTTAATATATCGATATTAAAATGCGGTTTGCTATTAGCGGTATTTTAAGGTACTTTTGCTAAAAGACATAAACACAATAGATTGAATTTTAACGATTTTAATTTTAACCCCGATTTATACGAAGGCTTAATGGCCATGGGGTATAAAAGCGCTACTCCAATACAAGAACAAGCCATCCCGGTAATTTTAGATAATCATGATCTGATTGCCTGCGCTCAAACCGGTACAGGAAAAACGGCCAGCTACCTTTTACCCGTAATGGATAAAATTAGCAAAGCTGCCGATAGGCACAACAATACCTTAATTCTGGCTCCAACACGCGAGCTTGCGCAACAGATCGATTTACAGGTTGAAGCATTAGCTTATTTTACCAATATCAGTTCTTTAGCAGTTTACGGTGGGGGAGATGGTATCGCTTACGAACAGCAAAAACGTTCTATGCGTGATGGCGTAGATATTATTATTGCCACTCCGGGCAGACTAATGGCACATTTATCTTCAGGTGTGTTAAAACTGGAACATTTGCAGCATTTAATTTTAGATGAAGCAGATAGAATGTTGGATATGGGCTTCTACGATGACATTATCCGCATTATTAGCTACCTGCCAAAGAAAAGGCAAACACTTTTGTTTTCGGCTACAATGGCACCGAAAATAAGAACCATGGCGGGTAAGATTTTGCACGAACCGAAGCAGATTACCATTTCAATTGCTAAACCTGCTGAAGGGATCGATCAACAAGCCTATAACATCCACGACCAACAGAAACAGGCCTTATTAACCGATATTTTTAAAAGCGGGCAATACAAAAGCAGTATCATTTTCGTTTCGACCAAAGAAAAAGTAAAAGCGCTGTATAAAACCTTTAAAGGATTGGGCATTAAAGCCGAAGCTTTTCACTCCGACCTAGGGCAGAAAGAACGCGAAGATATTTTACTGGCTTTCAAAAACAGGAGATTGCCAATTTTAATCGGAACTGACGTCTTATCCCGCGGAATCGACGTAGAAGGAATCGACCTGGTAATCAATTATGATGTTCCTGGCGATCCGGCTGATTACGTACACCGCATTGGCCGTACGGCAAGAGCTGCAACCAAAGGAACGGCCATTACATTGGTTAATGGAAGAGATAAACGTAAGTTCGATAACATCGAAAAATTAATCGAGAAGGAAGTTCCCCGCATGCCACTGCCAGAAAGCATAGCTGCAATGGAAATTACGCATGTGGAAGAAAAGAGACCTCAACATAAGGGCAAGAAAAAGGTTTGGAACAAAAAGAAAAAACCAAAGCCTTCTGTATAAATTATTTAAAACGCCATAAGTACATTTCTTATTGGCGTTTTCTTTTATAAATTATCTTTGCGCTAACAATGGCAAACTTCATTATTATAGGTTTATGCATTTTAGCCGGGATTCTTTTCAGAAAAAGCAAATCGCTACCCAAAGATGCGCACAAAGGCATTAATGCCTGGATTATCTATATCGCGCTACCAGCAGTTTCTTTTAAATATCTGCCACACATTACCTGGACTAAGGATCTATTTTTTCCTGTACTGGCACCAATTTGTGTCTGGCTATTTGGTTGGTTATTTATTACGCTATATAGTCGCATCCGGAATATTAGCAAATCCACTGCTGGCGGGTTAAAACTAACCAGTTCTTTAAGTAATACTTCATTTGTTGGGTTTCCTTTAATTGTGGCTTATTTTAGTGAAAAAGAACTGGCAGTCGCCATTATCTGTGATCAGGTTACCTTTATGCTTTTATCTACGATTGGTGTTATTGTAGCCATACGCTCCTCGCAGAATCAAAAGTTAAGCGCAAAATTGGTGCTGAAAAAAGTATCGACCTTTCCCCCGCTTATAGGTTGTTTTTTAGCGCTGACGCTCCCGCATATTATTGATCTTTCTTCATTAGATCCATTATTCGAGAAACTAGCGGATACGGTTGGCCCGTTGGCATTGTTTTCAATCGGTTTGCAGCTAAAATTTGGTGGTTGGTTTAGCGAATTGAAACACATTAGTTTTGCTTTATTGTATAAACTGATTTTAGCGCCATTGGTAGTTTTAGTTATGGCACTTGTTTTAGGCATGAATGGAATGATTACCAAAATAACGATTTTCGAAATGGCTATGCCAACATTGGTAACCGCTGGTGTGGTAGCCGATCAGTATAACCTTAATCCAAAGCTTTCTAATTTGGTGGTTGGAATTGGAATTTTATTGTGTTTTATCACCACGGGTTTATGGTGGTTGGTGCTGACTTATTCTGGGTTGGTTTAATGCTTATCTTTTTTTACCACAGAGCCTACAGAGAGAAGGCACGGAGATCACAGAGGCTTGTATGTTTAACCACAGATAAAAAGAATAGGCACAGATAGAACTTTAATTATGAGACGTCACCGTGAGTGGAGTTGAAGGTCTACTTCACAAGGTGACTTCTATCTTCCATCACTTTATGTCCCTCTGTGTAAACTCGGTGAGCTCTGTGGTTAACAAAAAAAAGCCGCAAAATTTCTTCTGCGGCTCCTTTAATGATTTAGATTTAGTTACAAAGCTAATTTTTTGGAAATTGCAGATGGAATACCTGCTTTGTTTAATAAAATTGCTGTTGTTTTATATTTTACGTAGTTTTTGGTTACATATAAGTATCCTTTATAATCGTTAGTCGCACCCCAGGAGTTTTTAACGATATAATATTCTTTACCTGTTTGATCTTTGGCTAAACCAACAATATGCATACCATGATCATCAGTTGTTTGGTAATTATCAAACGCCAATTGGCGGTTCTCCTGCGTAATTTCCATCTCTGGCTGCGGGCCGTTAAACATATCTGCTTTCTGTTTCACGGTCATATCAGCGAAAGGCGTTTGCGGAACAAAAGCCACACCATTTTTCCAGCTGAAGTTTTTTTCGCTTACATCTGTAGCCCATGCAACAGTATAACCACCTTTTAAAGCGTTATCGATAATGTCGGTTAACTCGTTTACTTTAACGTTATAAACCTGATCGAAAGACCAGTTATCAGGCACTAATAAAGTAAATTTGCTATAGAAAGGATGATTGTTGAATGATGAAAGTTCTACATAGTTATCAGCATTTAAACCCACCACTTCCTGAGCGAAAGTTTTTGGCGTGTATTTTTTGCCATTATAGGTAAAGTTTTCTGGTACAGCACCTAAATAAGCATCAATTACACCAGTATAGGCTTTTAACCAGTTTGGGGTTAACTCGCCATTTGCATTCTTTACAACAGCTTCTAAAACACCTTTTTCGATATCGCCAAGCTCTGCAGTTTTATTAATTTTAGTGCCATAATTTAATCCGGTATATACCTCTTGCGGAACTGCACCGTATTTTCTGTACATGTTGATTACATCGTGCAAAGCACCACCATCGCCTAATGAAACCGCACCATGCATACGCACGTAATTTTTACCTTTTTCTACATAAGCGTTACGGGCCGAAAAAAGTTGAGATAATGTTACTGGCTGTTTACCAGCTTTAATCATTTCTGATTCTAAAAATGAGTTGGTAGAGTAGCTCCAGCAAGTTCCTGAAGATCCTTGATTCTGAACTGGTGTATTGGCCAGGTTAATCACTTCAGTAAATTTAAAAGAAGAAGCACTGTTTTCGCTTTGGTTGTTTTTTAAAGAATTAACGAGATTGTCTTGCGCATAAGTCGCCGATATAGATAACGACAAAGCCAAACCAATCACACTGATTTTTGTGTAGTTGATCATTTTTTTATGAATAATTAATAATTCAGCGAATGTAAAAATACTTGTTGATTTGGCGCCGGAAAATTTGTAATAAATCGATAACATCGGTCATTTTATTGCAACAATGTTGAATTAACATTCTGGCAAACTGATCGGAATATTGGTTGCCAATCCTCCATCAGATGTTTCTTTGTATTTGGCATTCATATCTAGGGCGGTTTCCCACATGGTATTTACCACTGCATCTAAACTTACTTTAGCCTTATCAGGGTTGCTTTGTAGGGCTAGCTGACTGGCTGTGATGGCTTTAATAGCGCCCATGGTGTTTCTTTCGATGCAAGGGATTTGCACCAAACCCCCAATCGGATCGCAGGTTAAACCCAGGTGATGTTCCATGGCAATTTCTGCTGCCATTAAAACCTGTCTTTGCGAGCCACCTAAACACTCTGTTAGCGCTGCTGCAGCCATGGCTGAGGAAACGCCAATTTCGGCCTGACATCCGCCCATAGCGGCTGATATTGTTGCTCCTTTTTTGAAGATACTGCCTATTTCTGAAGCACAGGCAATAAACTGGATGATTTTTTCTTCGCTGTAACCATCACAAAAGGTAATGAAATATTGTAATACGGCTGGAATTACGCCTGCAGCACCATTGGTAGGGGCCGTTACAACACGACCAAAAGATGCATTTTCTTCGTTAACCGCTAACGCGAAACAGCTTACCCAATCTAAAGTATAATTAAAGCCGTTTCCACCTTTTCTAATGGCTTCTACCCAGCTATTGTAATCTGAATATTCACTTTTACCAATTAACCGTTTATTTAGCGGAAATGCCCTTCGCGCCACATTTAAACCGCCTGGTAAAAAACCTGTGGTATGACATCCGCGATAAATACAGTCGCGCATAACCGCAAAATGCTGCAGGATGCCTTTTTTTGTCTCTGCTTCGGTGCGCCAGGCCAGTTCGTTCTCCATTACGATTTCACTCACCTTTAAACCTGTAGATAAACACCAATGTAAAAGGTCTTTTGCTTTTTCTACAGGGAAGGGAAGGTCTACCTGTGGTTTTTTACTATTGTCTTCGCCTTCTTTTACCACAAAACCACCACCAATAGAGTAATAGGTTTCTGAAAACGCTTTTCCATCTTTTAAAAATGCCTGAAAAGTAACCGCATTTGGGTGAAAGGGCAAACTTTCGGCAAAAAGAAAAAGCAAGTCGTTATCGTAATCAAAATCAAGAATTAAATGATCAGCAAGATTTAATTTCTTATCTCTTTGGATGCTTTCGAAAGTAGGGGTAACGGCATCAACATCAAAAGTTACCGGATCAGCTCCTGTTAAACCGAGTAGAATAGCTACATCAGTTCCATGGCCTTTACCTGTTTTGGCAAGCGAACCATAAAGCAATATTTTTATACCCTCAATTTCATCAATCAAATTGTTTTGAGCAAGCGAAGCTGTAAACTGTTGTGCGGCCCGCCATGGGCCTAAGGTATGTGAGCTGGATGGGCCTATGCCTATTTTAAAAATATCGAAAACTGAAATCTGTTCCTTGATCATTATGAATATAGTTACACAAAGCTAAGATAAGTTTTTGAGGAATTTGCTTAGGTTTGCAGACTGAAATTTTAAAATTAATTTTAGCTAAAAAAATTAGTAATTTGACTATCTTTGTTAGTTGTTAGAAACTTAAGTAACAATTATTAAGATAAATTTATTAGTTTAATTTACTATCGTGTTTAGAAGCTAAAGGTTTCTGTAAAAATCAAACAGCTGAATATAGTTATAAAATAAAAATGGACCACTCTGTAATAAACGATTTAGATATTATTGATTTTGCGAAAGACTGCAAATTGTTTGATATCAATTTGTTTCAAAAAGAAAAATATGGTATTGTCCAAGTTTATGAAAATGAAAATCAACCAGTAATCTTTTTAAAAGAAGTTGATTCATTCGATTTTATAACATTAAAATTAATTGCTGAAATCCATAAAATTTGTTGGAATTTTCAAAAAGTTCTTTTTTTATACGTTTATACAAAAACGGAAATCAGAATTTATAATTGCTCTGAAAAGCCATTTGGCTTTAATGAAGAAACTAGAGAAAATGAAATCGTAAATAAGTTAGAAAATATAGAACTTTATTCTTGCAAACAGACCGACAAAGAAAAACTTCAATTATTAAATATAATATTTTCAAGAATTGCTATCGATACTGGGTTTGTCTGGTCTTCAAATGAAGCAGTCGAAATCAGAAAGAATATTAAACTTCAAAATAGGGTTGATAAATATCTGATCCAAAGCCTTATTAAAACTGCAGATGCATTAGATAAAAGAGGACTAAAAAATAAATTCATCATCCACAAATTGATTATGCGTTCTCTGTTTTTGTTTTATTTGGAGGACAGAAAAGCAACTTCTCAAGAATTGTATCAGTCTTTTTTACCAAATGCAAATTCCTTTTTTGATATTTTAGACAACGTTGAAGCAACCTATAATTTGTTTGAAAAATTAGCAGATGACTTTAATGGAAGTCTTTTCAATTTTGAAGATAAAGAGAAGGATTCTGTTACAAAGGAACATTTAAAATTAATTAAAAATTGCTTTTTTGATGGCTATGTAGATGAGGTTAATCCAATCTTATTTAGAGATGAAAAATTATTTGATTTTAGTATTATTAGAATCGAACTATTAAGTGAAATCTATGAGAATTTCTTATCAGAACTAGACAAGAAAGAGAAAAAAGATACAGGAACTTTCTACACTCCACCATCATTGGTTGAACTAATTTTAAACGAAAAGCTACCCGTTAAAAATAAGGAGTCAGAATACAATATAAAAACTTTGGACCCAAGCTGTGGCTCGGGAATTTTCTTGGTTCAAAGTTTTAAAAGATTAGTCAAGCGCTATGAAAATAAGCATAATAAAAAACTAAACAATTTTAATGTTTTAGTTGATATTTTAAAAGCTAATATTTTTGGGATTGAATTTGATCCAAAATCCATAAAAGTTGCAGCTTTTAGCTTGTATTTGGCATTATTAGATAATCTTGATCCAAAAACAGGTTGGTGGAACAAAATCATTCAATTTCCTTATTTAATTAATGATCCTGACGACACAAGTTTAAAAGAATCCGGAAATAATCTTTTTAAAAGAGATACCATTTCTGATTTATCTGATATTCAGGAATTGCAAAATTTCGATTTAATTGTAGGAAATCCACCTTTCGGAACTAAAAATTTATTACCAACAATTACAGCATATTGTAAAAAGGAAAACTTTGCTCAAGAAATGGTTTTACCGTTCTTGCACAAAGCGACCCTTTTAGCTCCTAAAGGAAAAATTGCATTAATCTTCAACACTAAAGTGTTAACAAACACAGGCGGAACTTACCAAAATTTCAGAAAATGGTTGTTCAATGAAAACTATGTGGAAAAAATATATAATTTTTCCATTTTAAGAAAGGCTCCAAAATTTTCAGGCGGACAGCTTTTCGGTTCTGCAGTAGGACCAATAAGTATTGTTTTTTATCAAAATGAAAAACCCGAAAATCCAAAAGATACAATAACTTATTACGCCCCTAAAACATATATTAAAAATGACATTTTAGAAGGAATTGTTATTGATTCATCTGATGAGAAACATTTGCCAAGAACAGAATGCGAGAAGAAAGATTCTAAAATCTGGAAAATAGCAATGTGGGGAAGTTATTTCGATTTTGAACTGCTTGAAAAACTTTTTGAATCTAAATCATTAAGACAGGATTTAATAAAAAATAATATCAAAAATGGAGTTGGCTTTCAATTATTAACAAATAAAAAGGATAAGAAATTAAAAAGTCAATTTATATCTGACAGCAAATTTTTAGATGCCGATTGTATTGAAAGGTACACATCTCAAAATTCAAATTTAAAAGGGATAAACACTTCAATAAAGACCGAAATAGCAAAAAAATTTTATGGAATTGATGATAAATTATTATTTGCTAATGAATTTGAGAACATATCGTATTTCAGAAGGTTAGGAGATTTGGATGCATATCTTGCACCACATTTATTGCTTAAAAAAGGATTGATTAACAATCAAATTTGCGCATCATATCTTGATAAGGCTTGTACTTTTAGAGATGGTGTTTATGGTTTTTATTCATTAGATGAGAACGAAGATTATTTAAAAGTAATAACTGTATTATTAAATTCAAAAATTAGCTCATACTTCCTTTTCTTAACCATTTCATCATACGGAATTGAAAGGGAACAGATTATGAAAAATGAATTTCTTACCTTACCCTATTCAATAAGTGAGGAAATTAAATTGAAACTTGTTGATCCATTTAATAGGATTTTCCAAGCCAAAAAAAATGATGAGAAAAATGGAGCAGAATCTGATATTTCATTTTTGGAAAGAGAAATTGACCAGATTATTTATAATGATATTTTAAAATTGACGGTTGATGAGCAAATTATTATTCAAGATACTTTAGATTTCAGTCTAGATTTATTTGAACGACAAGCAAATTCAGATGCTGTAAAACCAGTTTTTAAAATTGGTCATTTCATTAACAGAATAGTCAAAGAGCTCAACGATTGGTTGGACGATGTAGATTTAAAAGTTTCAGCAACGCATTACTTAATAGATAATAAATGTCCATTATATATGGTAAAGTTATCTTTTGGTAGTGAACAAAAAGAGACAGTAATCTCAAAAGAAAATATAGGACAAGAACTTAAAATTTTAGATAAAAAACTTTGGAATGAAGAAGGAAAAAATCTTTATTTCAAGAAAAAATTAAATTATTTTGATGGAGACGATGTGTACATCATAAAACCAAATCAAAGAAGATTTTGGAGTCAAACTGCTGCTATGGAAGATAGTAAATCTTTGTTAGTAGAAATAGCAAAAGGAAATGGCTAAAAACATCAATTTAATTAATAAAGTGAATCTGAGTTTTGAATTAAAATGCTTAGGCCTTTTGATTCAGTCATTTAGTTCAGTAATTAAAGAAAACTTACTTACGATAGAGTGGGAAGAAGAATCTATTTCTGCTCACATCGTACAGCATCTTCGCAATCTTAAAAGTGATTTTATAATTAACTATGAAGTGCCATTGGTTGAAAAAGATATTTACAATGCGATAAAAAAGGTAAAGAACTCAAACAGGATTGATATTTTCTTTCAAAAAAATCAATGGAGAAAGGTAGAATATTTAGAATATCATGTTGAAGCTAAAAACATTTCTTCGGTTGAATGGAGAAAATCAACGGGAACAAAAGTTAACGCATCTCAACAACAAACCGAATACATAACAAAAGGAATAGAGAGATTTTTAACTGGGCATTTTAAAGATAAAAATGGCTGTATGTTGGCTTACATAGTTAATGGTAAATTAGACGATTTGCTGTTGAAAATCAATAATAAAATTGAATTACAAAAGAGTAATCTTGAAATTATTAGTTTTAAAGAACAGTTAATTAATAACCATAGAATTTATGAATCTTGTCATTCACAAAGAAATATAAAGCATTTATTTTTTGATTATTTAAATTAAAGAAATGAATAAGTTAGAAGCTAAAGTTCTAAAAGCGATCGACACGAAAAAACTTAATCCTGAAATTTTAGGAGAAAGAAAATGGTATAATTATTTTATTAGAGTTACTGAATTAGTTTGGAGTAGAAATTTTCGAGATGGCTATTTAATAGAGATTTATAGTGAGAAAAGTGGTAATCATTTATTATCCTTGAACGTATAAATCCCTAAAAATCAAACTCAATAATCTCATCGTCCTTAAGCATGCGCTCCACAAATTTCTGATGATTTTTCGGTGTGCCAGTAGCCGTCCAGTTTCCGGTGATGATATTATCTACCAATTGATGTTTCCCTCGTTGTGGTTTGAGTTTACTTTCGCGGAAAACTTCTTCATAACTTTCTAAATTGCCATGGGTATGCTGTTTTTTAACAATGCGATAAAGCCTTTTCGTAAAACGGCGGTCGCCAATCTCTTCTAAAAAGGGAAAAATAATCAGCGCCAATAAAACCACAATGGTTACCCCTATAGCCTGTTCGTAATAACCTGAGCCTACGGCCATTCCAATGGCAGCAACAATCCAGATGATACAGGCGGTAGTGAGACCTTTAACGCGGTTTTCTTCCTTAAAAATTACCCCCGCGCCTAAGAAACCGATTCCAGTAACAATGTTGGAGGCAATGCGGTCTTGACTGGTTGGCCCGATTTTGATGGACAGGATGGTAAATAGGGTGGCGCCTAAACCAATCATCATCATGGTTTTGAGTCCGGCAGATTTACTTCTGTATTCTCGTTCTGCTCCGATTATGCCACAAAGCAGGGTCGCCAATAGAAATTTATTGATTTCACTTTGTGTAATGAAATGGTTTTGGTCTATGATCTCGTTCATCGCCTTGAATTATCAAAGGCAAATTAATAAAAATCGTAACATCTTAGGCCATTTGCCCTGCCACCACTCGAACTATTTGGAAAATATTTTTCATAACCCACGCCAATTTCGGATGTTCCGCCGGTATTGGTGTAGTTGATTTTAGAAGTTGTAGCATCATGACTGATACCGAGTCTGAATTTTTCGCCATTTGTTCTGCGGTTAAAAATATCGAAGATTACAGAAAACACAATCGCATCATTTCCATTCGAATTGCCATCATTGCGGTACCATATACCTGCATTTATGCCCGCATATTTATATTGCATACCCGCACTGAACGATTTTACGTTGCCCTGTTTGTAGGCAACTATGGATGGGATGAGGTAATTCCCATCGCGATCGTACTCATCTGGTACCAGGGTTAACTTATAACTTAAATTGCCTGAGATGCGCATCGGCAACTTGGCCTGAAAACCCGATAAGGATTCATCCGGACGGTTAAGGTGATGTACCGCTAATCCCATCATAAATTTCCCTACCACCAGGTTGGCACCCGCATTAGAATCGAAATAATACCGACTATCTATACTTGGTCTTTCGGCGCCAGAAATACTACCAGGAATATACCCTGTGTTGATATCGATCTGATCGCCAAAAACAAGTTTATCCCAGTTTAGCTTTTGGTTGGTGATGCCTCCCTGTAATCCAAATGAAAGGGCAAAGTCGTCTCCCCCGATAATGTAAGCATAACTTACAGCAATATTATTCTTTACCAGATAGGCTGTACCCTCGCTGCTGCGGTTAAAAATTATTCCGATGCCACTGTTTAGTCTCCTTAGATTAAGGTCGCCAGAAGCACTCATGTACGAAAAATCACTTGCTAAACCCGTCCATTGGTTGCGGTATAAGGCATTAAACCTAATGTCGCCCTCAAACTGACCTGTTAAAGCCGGATTTAAGTAAACAGGAGCATTGTAAAACTGCGAATAAATGTGGTCTTGCGCCGAAATCATTAAGGGCAACACTAATGCAAACCAAAATAATATTATCCCTCTCCTCATCATCTTATTAAATATATTACACCTGTTTTCTTTGGAGGAGATGAATCGTAAGTCATCCCTTTCCAATCACTGCCGTTGACAAATTTTATATCTACTTTCCAGTAATAAACACCTTGCGGTTGTTCTTGTCCTTTGTAAGTGCCGTCCCAGCCCTCCAGCGGGGCGCCATCATCCAGTTTGGTCGTTTCCCAAAGTAACTGCCCCCATTTATTAAAAACAGACATGTTCCATTCTTTTATGCCGCGGCCTTTTGCTTTAAAGATTTTAATCTCGTTTTTGGCACTTGCAGGCATAAATGAATTGGGGATATTTAAGTAACCCGGTACACCAATAATCCTTACCGATTGGAAAGTAGTGGAAGAGCAGCCTTCTTTGTTCAGTACTTTCAGGGTTACAGTATAAGTGCCTTCGTTGGCATAAGTATGGTTTGGGTTTTGTAAGGTTGATCCCGATCCATCACCAAAAGTCCACTCCCAGCTTACGGCATCGGTACTGATATCCTTAAAGGCAAATGAATAGTTGGGAATGGATACTTCGTTACCAGGACTAACAGTGAATGTGGCCACTGGTGGTGCAACAATGTGGATAAAATCGGTTTTACTTACAGGAGTGCTGCATTCAATACCAGAGGCCGTTAGGGTAACGGTATAATTTATTCCTGAACCGGAAAAGGTATGTTGTGGTTCAAATTCATTTGATTTTGGAGAACCATCGCCAAAATCCCAAGTGTAGGCTATTGCACCTTTACTGTTGTTTTTAAATTTAACAATAAGATTGGTACAGCCTACTGTCTTATCTGCTGTAAAATCGGCTGTTGGCGATTCCAAAACCGTTACGGTTTCTGTGGCAAAATTTTTGGAACAATCATTCTCCGCATCTAAGCGAATGGTATATCTTCCTGGTTTAAAAAAGGTGTAAGGTTGGTTTCTTAAAGTAGGTATAAACGGAGGCAGTTCTTCGCCCGTATCTTCGTTTTTAAAAGTGTAAACGAAACGGCTGGCACCACTTGTGTTATTAATCAAATGCACCTCATGAGGCACACAGCCTTTTTTCTCGTTTCCATTTACCACTAGGGCTGGTATAATATTATTTGGCGAAACCCTGATTACAACTGGAATTGCATTTGCCTCGCCACAGCTATTCTTAGCTGTCATATTCACAATAAAGTCCTTTACTACGAGTGTCTCGAAAGTATGGCTTATTGTGCTCCTATCAGTAAGAGGATCTGAAGTGGTACCATCCCCAAAATCGTAGGTATAGGTTGTGCCCGCACTTTCTGGGGAAGTATTGCTAAAGTTTACAAGCAGACCAGAACATCCTGTTGTTTTATCGGGCGAAAACATAGAAACAGGTTCTGCATGCACGATAACTTTTGCGGTTTTTATAATTGGAGGACCACATGGTGTGGTGGTTTCTAGGGTAACTTCATAAACAATGTCTTTTCCGGTTGGGTCTGCCAAAAAAGTTTGAGCTGGTGGTTGGGCTAAAGTTGATATTTGTCCATTGCCAAAAATCCATTTAAATGATGCGCCGGTAAGTGGGGTCGTGGTATTGGTAAAAGTAACATTATTAAGCGGGCCGCAGCCTTCAGATATACTTGGAGTAAAAGAAGGCGTAATTACTGGAAGCGTGCTAAATACCTCACTTTTTTCATCAGTATTACAGCCCAAACTACTGGTAACAACGAGTTTTATGGTTACGCTTTCATTACCATTTATGATGGTGTAACCCGGAAATGTTGATCCTATGCCGATTTGTACATTGTTGGCAAACCAGGTATAAATGCTGTTCCTATCGGGATATAAAGTTGCAGCAATATTGTTTGCATCTAAAATAAAAGGAGCGCAATCTACATTTTTATTATAAGTAATTTCTGCCTGGGCATGTGGATTAACTGTTATCTTAATCTGGTTGCTTAAATTGCTACTACAAGGGCCGCTGGCTACCGATCGACGGTAATAAATGCTTACAGTTGGCGTTGGCGGTGTAAAGTTTATGCTGTTTGTGCCCAATACATCGCTCCAGGCTGTTCCATTTAAGCTCGATTGCCATTGATACACATAAGTTCCGCTGCCACCACTCGGCGTAGTACCTGTTAAAGCTGCAGCAACTGTGCCGATACAAATGTTTTGATCGGCAGAAATGGTATTGTTGGTTAAGCCCGGTAAGACGTTAATCTGTAAAGAATTACTAATTGAAGTACAGATGGTGCTGTTCACCAATCTTCTGAAATAGGTTGAGGTGCTTACAATTAGACTTAAATCTTTATTAATGGCCGAAGGAACATTGCTCCAGGTATTTCCATCGGTACTGCTTTGCCATTGGTAAGCGAATGTTCCTGTTCCGCCGGTTGGCATATCGCCCATAATGGTGATACTTTGTCCGGCACAAACCGGCACTGATGATGGCCCAATATTATTGGTAACAGGTGAGTAATAGGTAACCGTTACATCATCTACAGATGGAGGGCAGCCGTTGAAACCAGAAATAGTCCACCTGAAGGTATAAGTTTGCCCTGGTACCAAACCGGTAACCGTAGTGTTGTACAGTGCAGGGTTCGTTATGGTAATGCCGGCTTGTGCTGATGTTAAAGTCCATGTACCGCTGTTAGGCGAAGGATTGTTGCCATTTAAGGTAATGTTGTTTCCACTGCACAAGTTTTGATCTGCGCCTGCATTTGCTGCAACGGTACCCGGATTTACAGTGACTGTGCTTACGGTTGATACGGCTTCTGCACAACTACCACTTTGTACTACTGCACGGTACTGCGTGCTTATAGTGAGGTTAGAAAATACATATGGATTTGCTGTTGAGGTAATTGTAGACCAGTTAACTCCGTTATCGATAGATCTTTCCCAACGGATAATATTTCCAACCTGCCCTGTTAAATTGATGTTTCCACCATTTGCACCTGCACATACATTTACGTCGCCTGTGGTTTGGCCACCAACACTGAGCGGGTTAACCGTAATCTGAACATCATCACTGGATGTAGAACAGTTGGTATCGCTTATTGTCCATCTAAAAGTATAAGTACTTCCTGCCTGTAAACCAGCAATTGTTGTATTGCCCTTTGTGTCATCTGCAAAAGTTACGGCTGTTGGTGCAGTAAGGATTGTCCATTTGCCTGTGCCAACTATTGGTGTATTTCCTTTTAGGGTATAAGTGCTGGCGTTGCAGATCGCTTCATCCGGGCCGGCATTTGGCAGTGTTGCGCTTGGTAAAACCGTAATGGTAATGCTGGCAGGCGTGCCTGGGCAACCATTTGTAGATACAGGTATAATGGTATAAGTTACTGTACCTGCGGTAGTGCCAGAGTTGGTCAAAATATCATTGATCTGTGTTCCTGCCGATGCTACTGCTCTATTGCTATTTCCGGTTATTGCTCCGGTTATCACACTGGTATAAGTATAGTTTACACCTGTTAGGTTTGTTGTTAAGGTTATGGCCGATGAGGTGGCATTACAGATGGTCGAATTGGCTGCAGTTGGTGTTACAACCGGGTTAGGTTTAATGGTAACTACTAAATTAAATGGCGTTCCATCGCAGCCATCAAAATGGGGAGTGATGATATAAGTTACGCTTGCATCGGCATTAAGATCGGTATTGGTGAGGATATCGTTAATGGGGCCGCTTCCGTTGGCGGTATAGCCAGTTGCAGTTCCAGTCGCTGTCCAGGTATAGGTTACACCTGCTACTGCAGAAGTTGGGGTGTATGTAACGCTATTGCCTGTGCAGATGGTTTTAGCTGCTGCACTCGTTAAACTGATATTGGGTTTTATTTTAAGAATGATATCATCATCAATCTGGTTGCAGGGGGCAGCCAGTGCGGTGGTAACCCTTAACCTCAAAGTAACCGTGCCAGCTGTTTTTTCGGCTGGGGTTGGCGTGTAGGTTGCATTTAAATCGTTTCTGCTGGGTGTAAATGTTCCTAATCCGCCAATCCAGGTTTGGGTTGAAGTGGCACCTGTTATGGTTCCGCTAAGTGTAAAACTGGGGTCGTTGAAGCAGATGCTTTGGTCAGTACCCGCACTAATTACGGGAGCCGTGCTGAAGGTTAGGATTTGGGTATCGCTTGCGGTACCACAATTGTTTTTGTGTACAACAGTTACGGTATAAGTATCGTAGCTATCGAATTTTATTGATGGATATTTAGAATTGGAGGTTGTGCCACCAGTAAAGCTATAGGTGCCTGATCCTGATGGTGAAACGGTCCAGGTATAACTATCGGGTAAATCTTTTGTGGTGCCTGTTATTAATGTTTGGGTTGGCCCTGTTGTGGTATTGTTAAAATCGTAAGTAGCCAGGTTACACAGAGTGATATCAGGCGAAAGCGTAGCTACCGGACTTTCATTTACTACAACAGTTTGTGGTAAGCTGGTAATTAACCCACAAGATGGAGTAGTGATGTTTAAGGTGATGGTGTAAGTACCTGGATTGGTGAAATTGAATACTGGTTCTTTACTTGTAGCACTTGTGCCTCCTGTAAAACCAACCGCTGGAGAAACTGACCAAAAGTAACTGTTGGCTGCATCACAGATATTATCTAAAACTGAAAGATCAGAAGCCTTTAAAGTTGTTCCGGAGCAAATGGTAGTTGAAGGCAGACTAAAATCAGGCTTTGGCGGGTCCTGAATACAAATTTGGTTATTGGCCGGATCGGCATCGCAATCGGTCGAAAGATTTTTGGACGTTAATGTAACCGTATGTTCTCCATGGGTGGGAAAGCTGTATACAAAATTGTATGATTTTGGCTTATCAGATTCTATGATTACACCATCCACATACCAGTTATAAGTAACGTTATTGGGGGTACAGCCTGGAGTATTGGTAGTTGGGTTTTCACCCAAAACAGATGTGTTAACAAATGTGATATTTGCATTGGTACAGCCTGGTGTATTATATGTGAACGAGTTTATTGGTTTTACGACCACCTTTGCTGAAGAAGAAACTGGTGTACCCATGGTATTACAGAAAGCATTGGATACGCGTATGGAAACGTCAAAGGCATTATAAATGGTACCGGCGCTCGATGTAGAAACGCTTCCACAAGATGATCTGTCATAAAGATGAGTTACCTTCCCGCCATTAGCAATAATTTCGCAAAGGGTGTGTGTGGTTGTAGTTTGATCACCCCATGTGATGGTATAAATATCTCCCGGGAAATTGTTTTGAATGCCCGAACTCGAGGAAACATCTACGTTAAAGGTAAAATTAGCCGTAGGTAAACATAGTGCCGTATTTCCGGTGTTGGCAAAAGCTGTTATCGCTTTATTGTTGATCAGTAGATAGGCCTTGGTCGCCACAGTGCCATCTGGCATCACGGCTTTGGTATAAATGGTATAATGTGCCTGTTGAGCGGTGAAAGGTTGTATTGGAGTGGGAAAATTGATTAAAGTTGGGCTCCCCCCATTTACTTCGTCGGTTATACTCGCGGTAACCGTACTGTTTGCTGTAGATGCATTTGTAAGGAAGAAAGAATTATTGGCCTTGCTGGTGCAGGTACCAAAAGTTTCATCATTTGCCGCATTTAACAATGTTGATGTCAATTTAGCCTCAACTGGTGATCCTGCCTTTACTTCAAAAGCGGTCGATGGTGTGCTTGTGGATGCAGGAGTGGTAGATTTTATCCTAACCTGATAACCTGTGCCAGTCGTAAGAGCTGCGGGAAGTCTGCCATTTATGTAAGTGCTATAAAAGCCAGCATAAGTACCGATAAGTGTTTCTGTTGCGAAACTTCCATTTTGGTCTGATAAATAGAGCTGAAATTGGTTTCCCTGTGATATGCAACTTGTTGGCACTTTAAAAGGAACGGCAATGGTACTGCCTGGTGTATACGGTCCTGGGTCTATTGTACCAATGGTTACCTGCGCGAAAACATTCGACGTGAACAAAAATGCCCCAAAAAACAGGACAAAAGAAAGCCATTTCCTTTTACAACGAATCTTCATAAATCTCTAACACTAGGGAATGATTTTATTGCGTTCTGGAAGCTTTGTTAGTGAACCTTGCTTTAATCCAATCTCAGAGATGAGTATTAGACCTAAGACGCGTCAATAAATATTCGTTTGCAAAGAACGTGATTTTAGTACTACGCTTATAAAACTTTACACCAACGTCAACTAAATGAATGGGTTATAGAATGGATAAAGCTTCGTTTTTGCTACAATAAGGCATAAAAAAACCCTCAAGGCCTTATGCCTTGAGGGTGTATTTTTACACGAAATCGTTTCGTTGCAGAATGGTATTACATCATACCACCCATGCCACCGCCGCCCATTGGAGGCATTGGAGCACCACCTTCTTCAGGTTCGTCTGCTAAAACAACTTCAGTAGTTAATAACATCGCTGCAATAGAAGCTGCATTTTCTAACGCTACACGGCTTACTTTAGTCGGATCGATAACACCAGCACCAATTAAGTTTTCGTAAACATCAGTACGTGCATTGTAACCAAAATCAGCTTTACCTTCCTTAACTTTTTGAACTACGATAGAACCTTCAATACCTGCGTTTTCGCAAATCTGACGTAATGGCTCTTCGATAGCGCGACGGATGATCTGGATACCAGTATTTTCATCTTCGTTAGCACCTTTTAGGTTAGCTAAAGCTTCAACCGCACGGATAAAAGCAACACCACCACCGGCAACAATACCTTCTTCTACAGCCGCACGGGTTGCATGTAAAGCATCATCAACACGGTCTTTTTTCTCTTTCATTTCAACCTCACTGGCTGCACCTACATAAAGAACGGCAACACCGCCAGCTAATTTAGCCAAACGCTCTTGTAATTTTTCTTTATCGTAATCAGATGTAGTCGTTTCGATCTGAGATTTAATTTGGCTAACACGTGATTTAATATCATCTGAGTTACCTGCGCCGTTAATTACTGTTGTATTGTCTTTATCAACAACAACTTTCTCAGCAGAACCTAAATAAGTTAAATCAGCATTTTCTAATTTGTAACCTCTTTCTTCTGATACCACAATACCACCGGTTAAGATCGCGATGTCTTCTAACATTGCTTTTCTTCTATCACCAAAACCTGGAGCTTTAACAGCAACAACTTTTAACGAACCACGGATTTTGTTAACTACCAATGTTGCTAAAGCTTCGCCATCTAAATCTTCAGAAATGATTACCAATGGTTTGCCAGTTTGAACAGTTTTTTCTAAAACCGGTAACAATTCTTTCATGTTACTGATTTTTTTGTCGTAGATTAAAATGTAAGGATTTTCTAATTCAGCTTCCATTTTATCTGCATTGGTAACAAAGTATGGAGATAAATAACCTCTGTCAAATTGCATACCTTCTACTGTTTTAACTTCAGTTTCGGTACCTTTTGCTTCTTCAACCGTAATTACACCATCTTTACCAACTTTGCTCATTGCCTCAGCAATTAACGAACCGATAACTTCGTCGTTGTTAGCCGAGATAGAGGCAACTTGTTTAATTTTATTGTTATCATCACCAACCGCTTGCGATTGAGATTTTAAGTTTTCTACAACAGCAGCAACCGCTTTGTCAATACCACGTTTTAAATCCATTGGGTTTGCACCAGCAGCAACGTTTTTAATACCTGTAGTAATAATTGCCTGAGCCAATACAGTTGCAGTAGTAGTACCATCACCAGCAATATCAGCTGTTTTTGATGCTACTTCTTTAACCATTTGAGCACCCATGTTCTCAACGGCATCTTTCAATTCGATTTCCTTTGCAACTGTAACACCATCTTTAGTGATTGCTGGTGAACCGAATTTTTTATCGATAATTACGTTACGGCCTTTTGGACCTAAAGTTACTTTTACTGCATTTGCAAGAATATCAACACCTCTTTTCAGGGCATCACGAGCTTCTACGTTATATTTTACTTGTTTTGACATTTTTAAGAATATTTTAAAGTTTTAATGTTGGAAGGTTGAAACATTTCACTCCTCCGATTTATATAACATTACAACATTACTACGTTGCAACATTTTAATTTTTACCCAACAACAGCGTAAATATCAGTTTCGCGCATAATTAAGTAATCTTTACCTTCATAAGGGAATTCGGTACCACCGTATTTACCATAAATTACAACATCGCCAACTTTTACACTCGCTTTTTTACCTTCAGCATCTTCTTCAGAAACAGAAACTACAGTTCCTTTAGATGGTTTTTCTTTTGCAGTATCAGGGATATACAAACCTGATGCAGTTTTCTCTTCTGCCGCAGCCGGTTCAACTATTACTCTGTTCGAACTGCCAGCAATTGGTTTAAGGTTTAACGCCATAACTTTTATTATTTTTTTATTTTGATTTGAGTTTTTAACTAAGCTTACAATTAACACTTTTTATGCCAAGAGGTTTAGCGGGACAAATTTTCACCAAACTGTCAAACTTTTCACGCTAATTGAGAATGTGGGTGTCAGCATGGCAGTAAGTTTTGATTTTTTGAGCCAGATTTATTGTATAGATATTCAGCGTTGACAACTTACTAACCTGTATGCTCTTAGTTCGCCAGCCCTTGTTAGCTAAATTGGAACTTTCTCTGTTAAATATTTCCAATATCTTTTAGGTACATGCTGCAGATGCAGTTTGGTGTTTTTCCGCGCGACAATGTTGGCGCTTTTGAAATAATCTTTCCAAAGGGTAGTGTACAATGCCTCACGCTCGTCCATTAAAACTGGTGCAAGATTTTGCTTATCTGCACCGTTGCTAAAGCTGATCGTAATTTCTTCCACGCTTGTTAAATTATAATGCAAACCATATTTGCGCTTTAAATCGTAAATTACCCAAGGCTGATCGGCGTAACGGTTTTTAAAATGACTGGATATTAAGGGCAGTACATTAAAATCAGGATCTATATTGGCGTAAAATATTCCATCACCAGTTTTTTGAAAACGGATAAATGCTTCCATTCTGTGTTTTTCCCTTTCTACACTTTTGGCATACTTAGCCAGTGCAATTACATGCGGATTGCCATAATTACTTTCTGCACCCAATTGATTTTGAAAAATGTATATGGTGAACTGAAAGACGTGGTTGTAAGCCTCGGGTATTTCTGATAAATAAGTACAATAGTATTTGCGCTGCCAATCCTTTTTGAGTTTATTTTGCAGCCCTGCCCAAACCCGATCTGCTTTTTCTGCATTGGTGTTAACTGTAAAACTTTCTACAAAAGCTTCAGGCTGAAAAATTGAAGTAGATTTTAGCACAACTTTTCCTGGTTTACGTTCAAACCATTCGAAAACAGCGGTTAATAAACCTTGAAAAGTGCCGTCGAAAATGTAGGTCATAATTTAAATTGACAGGTTTTATATCGGTCGTCATTCCCGCGCAGGCGGGAATCTTAATGCCCTAAGCTTTAAGATTCCCAGTCAAGTTGGGAACGACGCGTCTCGTTAAACGGACAGTGCTTTTAAAACAAAATCATCTGATTGTTATCTGTTTTTAAATATTTGCTCTGGCTTTCAGCTAAAATAAAAGCCTTGATCTGTGTGCCCTGATAATCTTTCAGCTGATAGGGGCTATCCAGGCAAACAATAAAGTGTTTGGCCCGGTTATAAGCCACGCCGATTTTTTTCAACTGATCAATCCTGAGTTTTCCGAATTTTCTGGCCTGCACAATTTTTTGGGCCGACATTACGCCGATACCCGGTATCCGGAGGATCATTTTATAATCAGCCGTATTAATATCCACAGGGAAATGTTGCATATTTCTAATCGCCCAGCTTAATTTTGGATCGATATCAATATCAAGGTTTGGGTTGGCATCGTTTAAAATTTCCTGTACTTTAAAACCATAAAACCGCATCAGCCAATCGGTTTGATACAACCTGTTTTCTCTTAGCAATGGTGGCTGTGTACCAAGTATTGGCATCCTGGTGTCATTGCTAATGGGTACATAACCCGAATAATAAACTCTTTTTAGAGAAAAATTTTTGTAAAACGTATTCGCGGTGTACATGATATCTTTGTCGCTTTCTGGCGTGGCGCCAATAACCATCTGTGTGCTTTGTCCTGCAGGTACAAATGTTGGTACATGTTTGATCAGTTTTTTATCGGCAGTAAACTGGCTAATCTGCTGTTGCACAAAAGCCAAAGGTTTAATTACTTCCCCATGGTTTTTCTCGGGAGCCAAAAGCTTCAGGCCGGCTTCAGTTGGCATTTCTAAATTAATACTCATCCGGTCAGCATATAAGCCAGCTTCCTTAATCAGTTCATCACTGGCGCCCGGAATGGTTTTTAAATGGATATAGCCGTTGTAGTTCTGTTCCAAACGGAGTTTTTTAACGACTAACAACAGCCGTTCCATGGTAAAATCGGCATTTTTGAAAATCCCTGAGCTTAAGAACAAGCCTTCAATATAGTTGCGGCGATAAAAATTCATGGTCAGTTCTACTACTTCATCAACGGTAAAGGCCGCACGTTTTACATCGTTGCTTTTTCGCGAAACGCAGAACAAACAATCGTAGATACAATGATTGGTTAGGAGGATTTTTAAAAGCGAAACACATCTGCCATCTTCAGTATAAGTATGGCAAATGCCCGATGCATGGCTATCGCCAAGGCCTTTATTGGTGTTTTTTCTCGTGCCGCCGCTTGATGAACAAGAAACATCATATTTAGCGGCGTCAGCAAGAATATTTAATTTTTCACGGATTCGATCGAACATAGGGATATATTTACTAACAAAGATAGTTTAATAACTAAAAATATTAGCAAATAGATTTGTTTAACCTATTCTATTTTGGAATAATAGCGTTAATTAAAACTGTTAGAAGGGTTGAGCTTTCTGCTTATTGGCAGTTGATGCGCAATATTATAGCTTTCCTGATAGTATTGCAGCTCAGAAAAGAAGCGGTCGGCCTCTATTTCGTGGTTTTTAAGCGGACTAAAGTTGGCGACGAAATCTGGGTTTTTAAATGCAATTTGATAAAAGTACCCTCCATTGTGGTTATCGAACATTTCAGTTACGCTGCTTACATTTTCCCATCCAGAAAAAAACTCGGTTCTCCGGTATAAGAAAGAAGTGCTTTTTAATTTAAAGCTTATACCTTTTTCACTGATTAAAATTTTACTATGTACAAAAATCTGTGTTTTGGTAATCCATAATAAAAGAAGTGCCATTAAAATAATTGATAGCGAAACAAATATCAAAGTAGACGTTTCGGAAAGCGATGAAGGTAAACTAAAAAGACAATACAACATTAAGGAAATGAAGAACACAGGAATGCCAACCATCGCGATTAACAAAACACTATTTTTATGGTATTTTAGTTTGTAAGGATGCATGAGGATTAATTTTTGTAAAGTTAAGCCCTAATGCATTGTTCCGGAATACTTACTATTAGGTATTTTAATGGCTTATAGTTGATTATTTGCCATCCCATTCTTTATAAAAGTGATCCAGATACAGCAGCATAAAATTGTGTCTTTCTGTGGCTATTGCTTTACCTGCTTCCGTATTCATCATGTCTTTCAATAACAGCAGTTTTTCGTAAAAATGGTTAATGGTAGGCGCGGTGGTATTTTTATAACTTTCTTTAGTGAGGTGTTCTTCGGGTAAAATAGCCGGATCGTAAAGTACCCTGTTTTTGAATCCACCATAGGTAAATGCTCTTGCAATGCCAATGGCCCCAATTGCGTCTAAGCGATCTGCATCCTGTACAATTTGCATTTCTTTTGAGGTGAAACCTGAGCCATCAAAACTATTTTTGAACGACATGTTCTGGATAATCAGTTTAACATGGGCAATAACCTCAGTATCAACAGCTATCGATGCTAAAAATGAAGCAGCCATTTTCGGCCCCAGTTCTTCATCCCCATTATTAAATTTAGGATCAGCAATATCATGCAACAATGCGGCAAAGGCTACTACAAGTTCATCACCATTTTCTTGTTGATTAATGGTTTGAGCGGTTTTAAAAACACGTTCAATATGGAACCAATCGTGCCCTGCCTCGGCATTAGCCAATGTTTTCTGAACAAAATCGATAGTTTTTTGAATGGTAGCCTGCATAGTTCTAAATTTGTTCCAAAGGTATTGGAATTATTTGCAGGGTAAAAGAAATGATATCAACAGCGCCTGGGTATTAACTCGCAGCTGCTGTCCTGTTCTCATCATCAGCAATAATTTTAATTAAATCATTGTGGTTAAGAGTTAATAAATGAGATACTTCAACCTCCAAAATTGCTGCAATTTGGAACAAACGATCGATCGTTAATTTACTATAACCGAGCTCAATTTTGCTATAAGCATTTTGAGATATTTTCAATTTCGCCGCCAGATAATCCTGAGTATAATCTCTGTATTCTCTAATTTTTCTGATATTCCCGGCAACATTCTTTGTCTTTAAAGCCAATACATCTTCCATAAAAAGGGGATAAATTTTTTAATGTTTTTTCATTATGTACGAAACTTTAACCGCAACAGTTTTTAAAAGTATAAATTTTAGCACTATTGGGAATTACGCGAAACGGATTAATGAACTAAATGTTACAACAAAAAAATAACCTAAATGTTTAAGCGTTCTTTTTTTGGTTGATAATCAAGCTTTTGTGATGATTGTGTTCTTTTGATAGAAGGGGCTAATGAGATATTTAGAAACATTATTACGTTAGGCCGTTCAAATCAACAAGAGAAAAGGTGGGGGTAAGAAAATACAGGAAAATTAACTATTAAGGGTTAGTATAGCCCCCAGTCATCTTCAAATTCGTCTTTTTCGAAATATTTAACCCATTCGATAAAGAGTAGACGAAACTTTTCAATTTCGTCTAAAACAATATCTTTATATTCTGGAGTGCAGATTTCGAACATATCTGCTGCTCTCACCTGGGTTTCTAATTCACGGCAATTGGTTCTGATAATAGAGGCATTTTCCATTCTTAAAATATACATATCTGCACCTTCTGCCCCAACAATTTTAGGACATAACATGAGGGCATTCTGCATAATTAAGTTAGCGGTCATTTCGGCCATCTCTCCTTCCAGCGTTTCGCAGAACAGGGCAGCATATTTATATACAGCTCTTGCCTGGTTGTAAAGGCTTTTAGCCCTGGTCACTTTTAGTCTGACCTTTTCTGCATCAACACTTGATAGATTTTCTTCATCCTCATCATCCCGGCCAAATCGGCTAAAATGTTCCCATTCGGGCATATGGTCCATGTCATCAAATTCCATATTCTTCAAAATTTTTTACGTTATGGTACGTAAGAGAGCGTAATATATTAATTTTCAATGAAAAAGACTAGGCCTCAATTAACGGCGCCCGGCGAGAGCCGTCATATAATTCATACTCTAGTAAACGACAGTCTAATTTACCATTATAAAATTCAACTTTTTTAGCAGCTTTTAATCCAATTTTCTTTGCAAGATCAGGATTTCCAGTGAAAATATATCCAGAATAGCCCTTGCATTTCGTTTTCATAAAATCGCCCATACGTTTATAAGTCAATTCTAACTTGCTATGCACCCCTAAACGTTCACCATACTCAGGGTTAAAAACAACAACACCTTTGCCATCTTCAGGAACTGGCGTTAATTCAAAATCGCAAACTTCGAATTCGATTAAAGTATCAACACCAGCAGTTTTAGCATTTCTACGGGTTACTTCAACTGCATCTTCCGAAAGATCGGAAGCTACGATTTTAAGGTCGACATTTTTAATTACCTGATCTTTTAAAATTCTACGCTCGGCGAAAAAATCTTCTTCGTTATAACCTAAGATATGCATAAAGCCATAATTCATGCGGTATAATCCAGGGGCACGGTTGGTTGCAATCAGCGCTGCTTCGATAGCTAAAGTTCCTGAACCGCACATTGGGTTAATAAATGGTGATTTCTTATCCCAGTTTGTTGCCAGAATAACCCCCGCGGCTAAAGCTTCTAACATAGGGGCCTTACCAGGTATTTTACGGTAACCGTGTTTGGCAAGGGTTTCGCCTGAAGTATCCATAAAAACATCGGCGTCTGCATCTTTCCAGTATAAATGCACTACTGTTTTGTTTGCATCAGATCCAGAGTTAGGGCGGATGCCTTTTTTCTCTTTCATGCGGTCTACTATTGCATCCTTTACTTTTAAGTTTGCGAAAAGTGGCGTGGTAATATTTGGGTTATCAACATTTGAGGTTACCGAGAAATAACCCGAAAAATCAATCAGTTCTTCCCACTCAATGGCTGCAATTTCATTGTATAAATCATCGGGTGTAATGGCCTTGAAACTTTTTATGGCATAGAGAATCTGACTGGCACAACGCAAGTTCAAATTGAGCTTTATGCACTCTGTGAGGGTGATATTGAGCTCAACACCCGTAGCGAAAGATCTTTCTATGGTGTAACCTAAAGCCGTAACTTCATCTTGTAAATAGGGCGAAAGGCGCTTGTTGCAGGTAATAATTACCTTGCTTTTATTGTGGAAAACTTGCATCATAATATATGCGAAGTTATCAATAAAATTATAGAGATTTGATGTTTATAGTACATTAAGTAGTATTAGATATGGAAATTAAAGGAAAAGTACACGAAGTAGGTGCCACACAACAAGTAAGTGAAACGTTTAAAAAACGTGATTTAATAGTAGAATACGCAGAAAATCCAACATACCCAGAATATATCCGTTTTGAGGCTTTACAAGATAAAACTGCATTATTAGATACATTTAAAGCAGGCGATGAGGTTGAGGTTTTCTTTAATTTACGTGGTCGTCCTTGGACAGATAAAGCAGGTAAAACATCATATTTTAACAGTTTGGTTATTTGGCGTATAAATGCAGTTGCAGCAGGTGCTCCAGCAGCTACACCAGCTTATGCAGCTCCGGTTGATGTAAGCAATGCACCAGGTGAAGATGATGATTTGCCTTTCTAAATAAAGAATCTTTTTTAAGCAAACAATTTTGAACCATGCCGAGGCTTTAGTCTCGGCATTTTTTTTGCCCTTTTGCCAGACATCCGAAGTTTATCTGGCTCGTGGCACAGCAAACTTCGGATGCCTTTCGCGCGCATGCGCTGTTAAAATATGTTAAAAACAAACACTTCGCTTAGCTAATCAGTATTTTTGATATCTGTTTAGATTTAAGAAGATTATGCTCCGGTTTTTTTAATTTAAAACCAATCTAGTTCATGAAGAAAAAGAGTTTTTGGTTAATTACCGTTTTAATGACGGTAGCTTTGCTTGGTGTTTTTGTAATGCAGCTGTATTACATCAGGGAATCGTATAAACTAAAATCTCAGCTTTTTGATGAGCAGGTAAACCAAACGTTAACATCGGTAGTAAATAAACTACAGCGCAGAAATGTTGCCGATCACTTAAATCGGAAAGACGCTGAAAATAAACTGAAACAACTACAAGACTCCAGGCAAAGGGCGTTAGACATTAAGGATTTACGGCAACAATATGTACAAGAGGCAGAGCTGCGGCAAGCCGAAAGGGAAAATCAGATCGAAAGTTACCTGAACCAACAAGATAGTATTATCCGCGTATCTTACCGGGCGCCCAATGTAATTTCTGAAAGGGAATATACTTCGTTGAGTTCAAAGAACGGCGACAAGCTGGATTTGCAGATGGATGCGATTATTGATATCAAAAGCCTTATTTTAAAAGGTTATAGCATGCGCACAAAACCTTTTACAGCGCCACCAAAAGCATTCGAATTTAAAAGTTTACAAAGTTTGCCCGATACATTAAGGTATTTGGTTTTTGATCCCAGAGATGGTAGCCCCGGTTTTGCAAATGTTCCAAAAATCCCTAACGATTTACAGAAAAAATTTCAACGTGAAGATGAGATTGAGCGGAAAAAATTAGAACTTAAAATTGCAGCGTTGGGCAAAGACACTTTTTCGTATACCCGATCGAGTGTAGTTGAGGATGTATCTAAAGAACTTCAGGAAACCAATGTGCCAATCTATAAACGCATTAATTTTAATTCGTTAGGCAATTTATTAAAACAAGAACTCCTTGCCAATAATATTACACTAGAACCTTCTTACCGGATTTCGTTAGCCAGAAAAGATTCGACCATTTTTATGACGGCATCTAACGTTAAAGGAGAGTTTTTACCCGAAAACACCTATAAAACACCTTTGTTTGGGAACGATATCTTTCGCGATCCAGGGATGCTTTTCGTCAGTTTTCCCAATAAAAATTCGGCAATTATTTCTAACCTAAGTGCAACACTGGCCTCATCCATCGGCCTGTTACTGGTACTTGTTTTTATTTTCTCATATACCCTTTATGCCATTTTAAAGCAGAAAAAACTGTCGGAGATGAAAACAGATTTCATCAATAACATGACGCACGAGTTTAAAACCCCTGTTGCTACTATTATGATTGCGAGCGAAGCTTTGAAAGATCCGGAGGTGACAGAAGATAAGGCCAGATTAAAACGCCTTGCAGGGATTATTTATGATGAAAATGTTCGTTTAGGTAACCATATTGAACGCGTTTTAAGTATTGCCCGCTTAGAAAAAGGTGAACTTAAAATGGAGAACACAGAAGTGGATGTGAACGATTTGATTGTGATTGTGTTGGATAGCATGGAATTGCAATTACAGAAAAGGAATGCCATTATCAATGTACATACCAATGCAGAAAATGCCGTTGTATATGGCGATGAGCTGCATTTGTCCAATGTAATTTATAACCTTATTGATAATGCAAATAAATACAGTAGCGATACGCCAGAGATTACGATTACTACCCGCAATACTGGTAAAAATTTAATTATCGAAATAGCAGATAAAGGCATTGGAATGACCAAGGAGCAGTCTAAACGGATTTTCGACCAGTTTTATAGGGTGCCAACAGGTAATTTACACGATGTTAAAGGCTTTGGCTTAGGTTTAAATTATGTTCAGGATATAATTAAAAAATTGAATGGAACCGTTAAGGTAAGTAGCGAAAAAGATAGAGGAACCACGTTCGAAATATCTTTACCTTTATAATTAAACATCGGTACAAAAGCTTACTTTATCGATACATTAAAATAGAACAGGTTTAATTTAGCTAATATAGTGGAGTATTAATTTAATCTACAACATCAATTAAACCGTTATGCATATTCAGAATCAAACTTTCAGTGTGGCTAGTGCTACATATGTGAATAAAAACAAGAAAATGAAAAAAATACTTCTGGTAGAAGACGACCCAAATTTAGGTTTATTGTTACAAGACTATTTGCAGCTTAAAGGCAAGTTTGATGTAGTATTATGCACCGATGGTGAAGATGGATTGAGAACGTTTAATAAGCAGAACTTCGATTTATGTATCTTAGATGTGATGATGCCTAAAAAAGATGGTTTTACCTTGGGTAAAGACATTAGGAAGGTAAACACACAGGTACCCATTATTTTTGCAACGGCTAAAACCATGTTGGAAGATAAATCTGCTGCTTATGATTTAGGTGGTGATGATTATATTACCAAACCTTTCCGTATAGAAGAGCTTTTATTACGTATTAATGCGATGTTTAAGCGTGTGGCCAATAAAACAGATAATAACGATGAGGCTGCCGAAACACAGTTTTCTATCGGTCAATATCATTTCGATTATACAACCCAGATTATTACCGATAACGATCATCAGCAAAAACTTTCTACCAAAGAAGCCGAGCTGTTGCGTTTATTGTGTTTGAAAAAGAATACCGTTTTAACCCGCGAAGAGGCATTGTTAAGTATCTGGCATGATGATAATTACTTTAACGGGCGGAGTATGGATGTGTTTTTGAGTAAGTTGCGTAAGTATCTCAGGGCAGATCCGACGGTAGAAATTATCAATGTGCACGGAAAAGGCTATAAACTATTGGTGAGTTAATAGATCGGTTCGTCATCCTGAACTTGTTTCAGTATCCGATGTAACGCATTAAAGGAAAGGAGGCTGTATCATAAATATAGAATTGTCTTCCTGAGCCTGTCGAAGGACCTGTTTAAATTTCTAGAAAGACGTTTCGACTACTTGTCCCGATTCTTCGGGGAGCTCAACGTGACAAATTCTACTGAATTACAACTGATGATACAGCCACGACGCAAGGCAGTAAAAATATGGTTAGATATATAAATTCTCCTGAATGGCAGGAATAATATTTCTTTCCTGAGCAAGTTTAAACAAAGTGTCAACTGCTTTACGGCCTTCTTCGCCAAGGTTTACGCTATATTTATTTACATATAATTCGATGTGTTTGTACATCACACTTTCTTCCATGGCCTGGGCATGCTGGCGGATAAAATCGATCCCAGATTTTGGATGTGCAAAGGCAAACTCTACCGACTGGCGGATTAAACGGTTCACTTTTAACTGTACTTCGCGATCTAAATTACGGTTGATTACGATGCCACCCAAGGGGATGGCACAGCCAGTTAGTTTTTCCCAATAATCGCCTAAATCAACAATTTTGGTTAAACCTTTATCCTGATAGGTAAACCTGTTTTCGTGAATAATCAGTCCTAAATCAATCTGCCCGCTAAGTAAAGCCGATTCAATTTCTGAAAAAACAAGTTCCTGTTTGTTTTGCAAATGAGGATAAGCAATTCCCAGCAAGAAATTAGCTGTGGTGTATTTTCCTGGTATTCCAACCCTTAGTTTGGAATCTGGCGTTTGCAGTTCAGCGTCCTTTTCTCCATCGAAATGATTCTTACTGATTAATAACGGCCCAACACCAAAACCCAGGGCACTTCCTGCATCCAGTAAGGCATACTGATTAGCAACATAGGCAAAGGCATGGAAACTTAACTTGGTAACATCTAATTCGCCTTTAAGTGCCTTTTGGTTTAACGTTTCTACATCATCATAAGAAACCTCAAATTCTAGTCCTTCCGTATCAATTTTATGGTGAATTAGCGCATCAAAAATAAATGTATCGTTAGGGCAGGGAGAAAATCCAAGTGTAAGTTTCATCTATTTATTTTTTTGTTTTCAGTTGTTAGATTCATAAATCAAAATTAAGTACTGCGGTAAACTAATCAGTCATAATCAGTTCATTTCTCCAACAAATGCAATGGCCCAATCATTTAAGTTTTTAATGGCCAAGCCAATTTTCCAATTGTCTTTATTTCTTGGTTCTACATAATTAGATATACTTCTAATCTGTAAACAATCTATATTTAACTGTTTGCTGGCATAAAAAACAGCGGCACCCTCCATGCTTTCGGTAGTTGGGTTTAACCTTTTCATTAGATTTTTAATGCTTTTTTCGCTTCCCGTTACACAGTTCATGGTTATGCCTTTTGCCATTGGTAGATTAATGCTTTTGTTTGTTTTCGAGGTGTAATGGTTCTCACCAAAACCCAAATCGCTTATGGTTAAAAATTCATCTCCATTTTCGGCGCCCAGTTCAGCAAAAGTATCTTCGGCAATATTTAATACAGTACCTAAAGCTATATCCCGATCGAAGCTTCCGGCAATGCCGAAATTTACCACAAGATTATATTTAGATGAAAGATGTTTGCCCAGGGCAAAAGCTGTTGCCACCATTCCAACGCCTGTGATCAGCAAATCGAAATTTTTACTTTCTACAAAATCTCCATCTGGCAAATTAAAATGTTGATAAAAGAAGGTGAGTTCGGCTTTTGTGGCAGCAACAACTAAAGTTTTCATAACGTAAAGTTAGCAGATTGTTTTCATTTAAGTTTTATGTAAGCTTTGGTCTTTAGTCTTTAAGCTTGAACCTTTATCCGTATATTTGCATTTTATTTTATAGTAATGATTTACATAACGAGAAAAGCATCCTTTAATGCGGCGCACAAATTGGCCCGTACCGATTGGGATGATGATAAAAACAATGAAGTTTATGGTAAATGTGCCAACCCCAATTGGCATGGCCATAACTATTGGTTATATGTTACAGTTAAAGGCGAAGTGAATCCGGAAACAGGTTTTCTTGTTGATTTGAAATGGCTGAAAGACGTAATGAATGACTATGTGGTAGATAAGGTTGACCATAAAAACCTGAATCTTGATGTAGATTTTATGAAAGGCAAGTTGGCTTCAACTGAAAATCTGGCCATAGAAATCTGGAAACAATTATGGGCGCCGATTGCAGAGAGCGGCGCAGTTTTACATTGCGTAAAAATATACGAGACCGAAAATAATTTTGTTGAATACTTTGGTTAAAAACCCGAATTAATGAGCGATAAAGACGTATTGAAAGGCGAATCGAGAGATGGTTATGTAAAAATAGACCGTTACAACGAAGATAAAATTGAAGCTGTAGCTACACATTATAAAGATATTCTTGGCCAGTTGGGCGAAAATCCGGAACGCGAAGGTTTACTAAAAACACCTGAGCGCGTGGCTAAGGCGCTGCAATATTTAACACATGGGTACGATTTAAAACCTGATGAGATTCTGAAGGGTGCAATGTTTGAAGAAGATTATAGCCAAATGGTTGTGGTTAAGGATATTGAAGTGTATTCGATGTGCGAACACCATATGCTACCATTCTTCGGTAAAGCACATATTGCTTATATTCCTAACGGACACATTGTTGGTTTAAGTAAAATCCCACGCGTAGTTGATGCTTTTGCCCGTCGTTTACAGGTACAGGAACGTTTAACGAACGAAATTAGAGATTGTATTCAAAATACCCTTAACCCAATGGGCGTTGCAGTGGTGATGGAGTGCAGGCACTTATGTATGTCTATGCGTGGTGTGCAAAAGCAAAATTCGGTAACCACAACATCAGCCTTTACAGGAACTTTTTTAAGTAACGATAAAACAAGAGCCGAGTTTTTAAGGTTAATTACCGCAAGTTTAGATTAATAGTATCAGGTAGAAAGTAACAGGTATCAAGATAGGGCAATAGATAAAAACGCTAGCCGATAAACGCGATACGCCAAACTAATTATAATGAGAGCATATATTTTTCCCGGACAGGGAGCACAGTTTGTAGGTATGGGTAAAGATCTTTATGAGCACCCAAAAGCTGCAGCATTATTTGAACAGGCTAATGAAATTATCGGTTTCCGCATTAGCGATATTATGTTTAGCGGAACAGATGAAGAGCTTAAACAAACCAATGTAACCCAACCGGCAATCTTTTTGCATTCGGTTATTTTAGCTAAAGTGTTGGGCGATGATTTTAAGCCAGATATGGTTGCAGGTCACTCATTAGGCGAATTTTCGGCACTAGTGGCTGCAAATGCGTTAAGCTTTGAAGATGGATTAAAACTGGTTATTGCCCGTGCAAATGCCATGCAAAAAGCATGCGAGGCACAACCATCAACCATGGCAGCTATTTTAGGTTTAGCTGATGATGTAGTTGAAAAAATCTGTGCAGAAATTGATGCTGTAGTAGTTCCTGCAAATTATAACTGCCCTGGGCAATTGGTAATTTCGGGCAGCATAGAAGGGATTGATCTGGCTTGTGCTAAACTAACAGAAGCAGGTGCTAAAAGAGCTTTAAAATTAAATGTAGGCGGTGCATTCCACTCTCCTTTAATGGAACCTGCAAAAATTGAATTACAAGCAGCGATAGAGGCCACTCATATTTCTGCACCAATTTGTCCGGTTTACCAAAATGTTGATGCAAAGCCATATACAGACCCATCTGAAATTAAAGGCAATTTAATTAAACAATTAACAGGTGCTGTACGTTGGACACAGACAGTAGGGAACATGCTTGCCGATGGTGCAACTGAATTTGTAGAAGTTGGTCCAGGCAATGTGTTACAGGGATTGGTTAAAAAGGTAAGCCGCGAGGTACAAACAAGTAGTGCTGCCATAGCTTAATTTATTCAAAATAGAATATTTTGCCAACGCCATAAACTCAGCTGTTTATGGCGTTGTTTTTTATCAATATTTAATATCTTTATCCGTAGATGAAAATGAGCTTTGGTGTAAAAATAAGATTTCTATTGCTTGTTTTGGGCTGTTGTCTCATTGCAACTTCTATTTCGTTAAGTCGGTTTACAACCAAAAGTGAACTCCTGGAGCACGACGCGCAAGAGATTCAACAGAACCTTTTGATTAAAGAAAAAGCGGTAAAAAGTTTTTTGGCCGATAAAAATCAGGTTACTAAGGCCAAACAGTTTCATCTCAACCCGCAAAATGCGATAGATTTTATCAATACCTACCGCAAAAACAACGGCATAAACCTGCTCACCTATCAAAATAACCAACTTAAGTTTTGGAGCACCTATAAAGTTGCAGAAATAGATCCAACTACAATAAAAGAGGGTAGTTCGGTCTTGTTTTTTTATAACGGCTGGTACGAGGTAATTAAAAGTACCCAGGGCAATTTCAGCTTTATTTTCTTGATCGGCATTCAATCTCAATATCCATTTAAAGAAACAAAATATTTTAAAAATGATATCGATCCAATTTTATCAAATACCAAAATATTAACGTTTGCATCTTTTACAGATAAGGATGTGTATGTAATAAAAAGTTTGGATAATAAATTTCTATTCGGACTTAAAGTTAAACCAGGATATGCAGAAACCCATTATTCAGGCACACAATTATGGTTGTTTGTTGCTGGTATGTTATGCATCTGCATGTTTTTTAATTCTTTAAGTTCGTTCATTGCCAGGCGTGGGCACATTGCATGGGGTACTTTTTTGTTATTGTTTTTCTTCCTGGCCTTTCGGTTAACAGATTTATATTATGGCTGGTTTAACCACCGGTTTACTTTAGATCTATTTGATCCGAAAATATATGCCGATAATTTCCTGATGCCTTCGTTGGGCGACTTTTTGTTAAATGTAATTGCACTAACCTGGCTGCTCTTGTTTATGTATAACCATAAGGAACAATATAAGTTTCCGGGATGGGTTAAGCGGAGCAAAATAATTGGAGTTGTTATTCAGGCTGGATTAATGGTGTTGATAGGTCGGATAGTTTGGGATACCGATGACATTTTCTTCGGATTGATTTTTAATTCAAAAATTAATTTCGATATCGTTAATATTCTTAAACTCAGTGGAACCAGCTGGGTGGGTATTGTAATTTTGTGTCTGGCCTGGTTTCAGATTTACCTGATAACAGCTGTTTCGGCAACAGTAAGCAGCCAATTAAATGTAAGCAATAAAGAGCGGGTGATTATTTTTTTAATTGGCTTTGCAGGTGTTTTTATCTACAAGCTCGTGGTAGATTTTAATGCATTTTTTATTGTTTTTGCCCTTGTATTATTTATCGTGGCACGGGCCGTTTATTTAAAAGAAAAGAACTTTTCAATCGGCATGTTTGCCATTGTGTTTTTCTGTTTGGCTTTTAATACTTCTATTAAATACACAAAGTACAAAGATATTAAGGAAAGAAGTTTACGCGAGCCTTTGGCCAGAAAAGTGCAATCGTCAGAAGATCCGAATGCCATTATTGCTTTAGGTACTTTGGGCAATGAAATTGTTAAAGATAATTTTCTGACAGGCTATTTTAGTCAAAACCGAAAAGGCAGTTACTCGGTGCTTAAAAATCATATTAAAGATTATTTGGATGGCTATTTAAACCGCTACGATTATCAGATCTATCCGTACGATAGATTGGGTGCTGCGATAGAAAATTCTGATACACCACCGATTGATAAATATAAAAACCTGGTTGAGGCCGGCTCTGTTAAAATTGATGGATCAAACTTTTTTTATCAGGTTAACAATACATTTGGTTATCAGGATTACTTTGGTATCATCTCTGTTGTAGATAATGGCAGTTTATTAGGCACACTCGTTATCGAACTCCGCTCAAAGCCATATAATTATAACAATCGGCTACCCGATCTCTTAGGTGATCAAAAATTGATCAAAGACGAAGATTTTAAGGGTTATTCTATTGCCTTGTATAGCAATAATAAATTGCTTAATCAATCTGGAAATTATACTTACCCTTTAGATGGAAGCATATTTAAAGGTAAAAAGGATGATTTTATAACCAGTAACGACGATGAACTTCGTTACAGCCATTTAATTTATAAGCCTACTGATAGCAAAATGGTTGTAATCAGTAAAGAGAAGGTAGATTATGTAGAACGTTTGGCTGCGCTATCGTTTTTCTTCCTGATATTTATCATCTTCTCTTTGTTACTTTATGGTTTAATATGGCTAATCAAAAACCTTGATGATGATAAGGTGGGCTGGTTTAGTATCAACAGGTCTTTAATGATCAATGCCAATAAGATCTTGTACAAAACCAGGATCCAGGTATCTATTGTGCTGGCCGTTGTTGCAACGCTGGTTATTGTAGGTTGGGGAACTTATTATTACATGAACAATGAGTACCGAGGGCAACAGGATACTATATTAAAAGATAAGATAAGGAAGGTGCAGCAGAATTTTGAGAAGCAGATTTTTAGCAATGGCATAATTGCAAACGACGAGAATGCAGCGGCAGATTTCAACAATTTTGCTGATATCAATAACGCGGATCTAAACCTATACGATCTGAATGGTAACCTGATCATGACCACCTATCCAAAACTCTATAATTATAAAATTATCGGTAAAAAGATGGGACCATCAGCCTTTGCTTCTTTAGGAGGTTTGCATCGTTCAGAATTTATCAATGCTGAAGAAAAGATAGGTAACTTAACCTACGCTGCAGCATATGCTCCTATCAGGAATGCACAAAATAAAACAATTGCCTATATCGGCCTGCCAAATTACTCTACCGAAGAAGAATATACAGATAAACTGGCGCTTTTTGTAAGTAACCTGATTAATCTTTATGCCCTGGTATTTGTGGCTATTGGAGTGCTGGCTGTATTTTTGGCCAATCAGATTACCAGTCCCTTAACTTTTATTCAGGACAGTATTAGTAAAACGAAAATCGGGCAAAAGAACGAACCCATTGTATGGCGTAGGCATGATGAGATCGGCTCTTTAATTAAGGAGTATAATCACATGATTGCGGCCTTGGAAGATAGTGCGATTAAGCTCGCCAGATCGGAACGGGAGAGTGCCTGGCGCGAAATGGCGAAACAGGTTGCCCACGAAATCAAGAATCCGTTAACGCCTTTAAAATTGGGTGTTCAGCTGTTAGAGAAATCGTGGAAAGAGAAAGATCCTAATTTCGAGCTGAAGTTTAATAAGTTTAGCAAATCGTTTATAGAACAGATTGATAGCCTTTCGAAAATTGCTTCTGAGTTTTCTAATTTTGCCAAAATGCCCGATACCAATCTGGAGCGCCTTTCTTTGCTTCCGATTATTGAACAGGCGAGAGAAGTATTTAAAAGTACCGAAAACGTAACCATTGATGTGCTAAACAAAAGCGATAAGGACATCGAAATCATGGCCGATCATGATCAGCTTTTAAGAACGTTTAACAACCTGCTTAAAAACGCAATAGAAGCTATTGATGAGGAAACTTTATGCTGCATCACCATAATTATATATGTAGATGCAAAAAATGCATATATCGAAATAAAAGATAATGGAAAAGGCATTCCATCGGCCCTGCACGATAAAATATTTGTACCGAACTTCACTACAAAAACATCAGGTACAGGTTTAGGCTTAGCCTTTGTTAAGCAGGCTGTAGAAAATGCGGGTGGCTCTGTTAAGTTTACCTCAATAAACGGTTTAGGAACAACATTCTACTTAAACTTTCCTTTAGCTTAAATTAAAAATAATCGGAAGAGATTTGGTTAATCAGAAGGTGGATTTTATCTCAGCTCCACTTGAGCCTTGCCCATGGTATTACCATCAGCATATAAAATTACGGTATATATGCCCTTTATAAATGGTTTAGGGTTTGCCCAGTCGATAACATAGGTGCTGTCATCGTTATTGTAGTTAATAAAAATAGAGTGGCTGAACTGCATATCCTGCCCATCAGCCTCAAAATGGTTTCCCTCGTCTGCAAGCAGATTCCCAGCCGGATCGAATACCCGAAGATAAATGTTATGATGTCCTTTTTCTGCTAACTGGTTAGGCACAACATTAAAGCGCACGCTTAATTTCTCGGCGGTAGATGATTTGGTAACTTCGACTTTTTTGCCACTTGATTTTGTTCTGAAGGCAATAATCTCGGCAGATTGAAGCTTTAATGCCGCGGCAGTTTTAACTTTCGCATTGAGATTAGCGTTTTCGTTCTCTAAGTTAGATGCCTTATTGCTGATGTTTCTTAGGGTATTCTGTAAGCTATCGCGGCTGTTTTTTAGGAAAATATTGTCTTTCTGCAGCTGAATAATCTGATCATTGTAGTTTTTAACAAAGGTTTTCAGTTCATTAATCTGCGTATTGGCTTTGTCGAGTTCGCCCTGGGTAATCTGGTTTTTTTCTAAAGCTGCTTTAAGCTCTTCGATTTTTACCCGGGCAAGCTTCTGTTCTTCAACAAGTTTCTCGTTTAAATCCAGGTTTAATGCATTAACCTTATCCAGCTCAACCTCAATCTTTTCTACCTCGAGCCGCAGTTTATCTTTCTCTGTACTAACTGTAACAAATCTTTCACTTTGCTGTCGGTCTTTAAAAAACAAGTAAGCATTTGTGCCAATTAAAGCAGCAATAACGATGACCAGGAAGTAAATTTTGTTTCTATCACCCTTATTAATCTTTTGTGGTTCCATTTTTAATAACGCTGTATCTTCTGTAAATTAATATACTTTTGTTGTCCATAGGTAAATGGGGGGTACACAATTAATTTTAGCAGGGCGCAAATTAATTTTTTTAAAAACTTATAAGAGTTTTTAAAAAAAATCGTTTACTTGCTAATGTTCATTTGTATTCAAATCAACACAAACACACAGCCTGAATAAAAAATAAGACAGAAATAATGCTTAAAAACTTCCTATACGCACTTTTATCTTTAACTGTAGTACCTTATATATTAAATGCACAACCTTTATCAAAAATTGCACCAAAAAGGGAGTTTAGGGGTGTTTGGGTGGCTACTGTTACCAATATAGACTGGCCATCAAAGCCAGGTTTAAGCATCGATCAACAAAAGCAGGAGCTGATTGGTATTTTAGAAAGACATAAAAGTCAAGGAATGAATGCAATTATTTTGCAGGTTAGACCAGCAGCCGATGCGTTCTACGCAAAATCCAGAGAGCCCTGGAGCCAATGGTTAATGGGTAAACAAGGTTTAGCACCCGCACCTGGTTACGACCCTTTGGCCTTTGCCATTAAGGAAGCCCATTTCAGGGGAATGGAACTTCATGCCTGGTTTAATCCCTATAGAGCCAGCATGAGTAGCACAGCGGTTTTAAGTGAAAACCATGCTTATCGTAAACATCCCGATTGGTTTTTTACCTACGGGGGCAAAAAGCAGTTTGATCCGGGTATTCCAGATGTGAGGGAGTATATTGTCCAGGTAATTTTAGATGTAGTAAAAGGATACGATATTGATGGAATTCACTTCGACGATTATTTTTACCCTTATAAAGTAGAAGGGCAAACGATTAACGATGGTAATACTTTTTACAAATACCCCAATAATTTTTCAGATATAAAAGACTGGAGGCGCAACAACGTTGATCTGCTCATCAAGCAGCTGGACGATAGTATCCACCACTATAAAAAATGGGTAAAGTTTGGCATTAGTCCTTTTGGGATCTGGAAAAATAAAAATGAAGATCCCGAAGGTTCTGCTACCAGTGGTCTATCCAATTATGCAGAACTTTTTGCCGATAGCCGTAAATGGGTTAGAGAAGGTTGGGTAGATTACATCAACCCTCAAATTTATTTTACGTTTACCAGAAGAGTAGCTCCCTATGGTATTTTGGTCGACTGGTGGAGCAATAATACCTTTGGTAGGCATGTTTATATCGGACAGGGTGCTTATCTGGTAAATTCGAGGGCAGAAGCAGCATGGAAAAACCTTAGTGAAATACCCAATCAGATTAGATACATAAGAAATAACAACCGAATTCAGGGGAGCGTGTTTTTTAGTTCTAAATCGTTAAGTACGGTTGCTAAAGCCGTAGGCGATTCCTTAAAGAATGATTTTTATAAGTACCCTGCTTTGCCACCGCAAATGCCATGGCTGGATGAAGTGCCGCCAAACGAACCTCAGGCATTAACGGCTGATGCACTAAAAGATGGTGTGCATTTAAAATGGCAGCTTCCGTTAAAGGCGAAAGATGGAGAAACGGCATCGGGATTTGTAATTTACAGGTTTAATGAAGGAGAAAAAATTTCGGTACTCGACCCTAAGTACATTGTTAAAATAAGCTTTGAAGATTATCTTTCATATATTGATACCAGCGTAGAAAGTGGAAAGCGGTACAGCTATCTAGTGACTGCGCTAGACCGACTAAAAAATGAAAGTGAACCTAGTGGGCCTGTTGGTATCGAAGTTCCCTTAGCAAAGGAATAATAAGTGCTATTTATCTTTCTTATTGGTCGATTCTCTTTCTACAACAGCTGGATCAAGCACAATATGCTCCATGTTGGCGTATGGGCTCTCCTGATTGATCATTTTCAGAAACATTTTAGCACATTCTTTGCCCATTTGTGGTGCATGCTGATCAATTGTTGATAGGTTAGGGGTAATGTAAGCGGAGAATGCTTCATTGGCGAAACCAATTACGCCAACTTCAGGGGGTGTTTCATCAATCTCTTTAAGCTTTTTAATTACACCTAAGGCGGTAAAATCATCACCCGCAATAATTGCATCGGGTTTGTTTCTGCTGCGCATTAACTTCCCTGCGCCAAACCTACCATCTTTAATAGATAAACCGCCAAAAATAATATGTTCTTCCATTAGCGGAAGGTTATGGTCTGCTAAGGCTGCTTTGTAGCCTTCTAAGCGATCGTTAAATATTTTAATCTGATGAACGGTGGTTACAAATGCAATTTTTTTATAACCCTGATCGATTAAATGTTTCGTAGCGATATAACCTGCCTTGAAATCATCAAGTGTAATGGTAGGGACTTTTAGTTCTAGATCTACCCGGTCGAATAAGATAAGTGGTTTATTTTGCTTTATAATTTCGGCAAAGTGCGAAACATCTTTTGTTTCTAAAGACATGGAGGCCATAATGCCATCTACCTGTGCCTCTAGCAAGGTTCTTACGCCGTTTATTTCGTTCTCTACAGATTCGTTGGATTGGTAGATAATAACGCGGTAGCCGGTGTCTTTCAGTCCGTCTTCTATGCAATGGATAATAGATGCGAAGAAGTGTGCTTGTACACTTGGCACAATTACACCAATAATATGGGTTTTGCCAGATTTTAATGCAGAGGCGAGTTTATTCGGGCTATAGTTTAATTTTTTAGCCATTTCAACAACTGCCTTCCTTGTGGCGTCACTTATTGCCGGAAAGCCACTAAGCGCCCTGGAAACAGTTGATACGGTAATATCAAGCTCCTTGGCTATATCGTATATGGTGGTTTTCTTTTTCAATTGCAGGGGGGACAATCAATTATAGCGTAAATTTACTAAACCTTAATAATAATGTTCTTTTTATACATAAAATATAATAATACATAAAAACCAAGAACATAGGTTATGGCCCAAACTAAGGAAGCATTTACGGGACTAAAAAACGGACTGTAACAAGTTTCATAAAAGCGTACCAATAATCCTGTTTTTGTACCATCAGGTTTGGTAATCTGGATTAGGTTTAATACCCGTGGCATTAAGCCTGCTAAGAAAAAGACTGTTATGGCATTTACACCATAAACAACAAAAGGAGTGGTGAATTTTTTGTAACCCTGAACATCGATGATCCAGTAACAAAGAGCTAGTCCTATTGACGCCAACCCACCCGCATAAAGTACATAAGAACTTGTCCAAAGGGCTTTGTTGATCGGGAATTGTAAATCCCAAAGTAAACCTAAAATAACCGAGGTTATACCGGCAGTAAATAACCAGGCCACCTTAGTTGGATTGTCTACATCTTTTCTGCGCATCCAAACGCCAACCAGAATACCAAATAAGCAGGTTCCCACTGCTGGTAATGTGCTCAAAATCCCTTCCGGATCCCAGGTTTTAGATGAGGCCCAGGTATGCGCTTCGGTTAAAATCCCGCGGTCGATCCAGGCGGCTAAATTGGTTTCTTTTTCCATGTTGGGGTAACCTACTCCCGGTACGGGAATAAATGTCATTAAGGCCCAATAAAGGGCAAGGATTACAATTAAGATTTTGAATATGGTTTTGTTCGATGCTTTGATGAAAATGATACTGCTAATGATAAAAACAATGCCTATTCTTTGTAAAACGCCTAAAAGCCTAACCGTTTGAAAAGCCTCCCAGATCGATCTGCCGTCTGTTATGGCACTGATAATTTTCCCGAAAATGGCCAAAAAGAAACCGAGTAAATAAAGTATAATACCACGTTTAATGGCTTTTATAATTGTTTTTTGATGTGTAAGCGGATCTGTTTTACTGCTGCTCATGGCAAATGCAATGGATACACCAACAATCCATAAGAAGAATGGGAAAATTAAATCGGTGGGCGTACATCCATTCCATTCCGCATGCTCTAAAGGCGCGTAAATATGGCCCCAGCTGCCCGGATTGTTCACTAAGATCATTGCGGCTACGGTTAATCCCCTGAAAAAATCAAGAGATAACAATCGTGGTTTAGGTTCGGTCATCATTAGCTTGTTTGGGTTCAGCAAACTAATTTAGAGTATTGTTTTTAGAATGAGAAATAAATCGGTTTACTTCCCGAAGTCTTTCTGCGCTCTTGTCCTTTTGAGACTTCTCTGGTTGGGTAAAAAAAATCCTGCCTTGAGTTAACAAGGCAGGATCAATATTTATTTTAACACGAGTTAATCCTCAAATTTCCAGCGTACAAAAGCTTCCATTGCTTCATATTCTGCAAGTCCAAGTTCGTCGTAAGCTTTTGCCGTATCACGGTTACGGTCTTCTGCACGTTGCCAGAACTCCCTTGAATCATCACCAGGGAAAACAGCTCTGTCTTTTTGACTCTGGTGTTTGAAAATCGCATATTTTTTACGCTCAAGCTCCTGCGGAGAAATTGGAACCGCCATTTCGATTTCATATGTTTCAAACTCATGCCATGCACCGCGGTACATCCACAACCAGCAATCTTGTGCCCAGGCTTCAGTTTTGCGTAAACGCTTTAATGCTTCTAAAATAATATTAAAACAAACAATATGCGTTCCATGCGGATCTTCAAAATCACCTGCTGCATAAACCTGCTGAGGCTTAACTTTTTGCAATAGCGCTATTGTAAGTTCGATATCAGCATCCGTTACCGGGTTTTTCTGAACCTTGCCGCTTTCGTAGAAAGGAAGCGCCTGAAAATGGATATGGTCATCTTCAAGGCCGCAATATCTTGCGCCGGCAATAGCCTCGCCTTTTCTGATCAATCCTTTAACCGTTTGGATTTCTGGCGTATCTATCTGGTTTGGTTGTTTCTGCTCAATAAAGGTTCTCATTTTGTTGTAGAGATCCTTCAAATGTGTATTGTCCATACCCATTTTCTCTGTAAAATCTACATTGAACTCAACAAAGCGAAGCGCATCATCATCCCAAACCGCGGTATTACCAGAGGTTTGGTAAGCTACGTGTACATCATGCCCTTGGTCAACCAAACGTAGAAAAGTACCGCCCATCGAGATCACATCATCATCAGGGTGCGGTGAGAAAATAATTATTCTCTTTTTAGCAGGTTCGGCTCTTTCCGGACGCTGAGAATCATCAGCATTCGGTTTACCTCCTGGCCAACCTGTAATGGTGTGCTGTAATTTATTAAAGATATGGATGTTGATATTGTATACTGGTCCTTTTTCAGTGGCCAGTTGTGCCATACCATTATTGTTGTAATCGTCTTCGGTTAACTTTAAGATCGGTTTTTTCAAGGTATTGGCTAGCCAGATCACCGCTTTACGGATCAATGCATCTGTCCAAACGCAATCTTTAACCAACCATGGGGTATCAAAACGGGTCAGTTCTGAAGCAGCAGGAGCATCAAGGATAAACTCTACATGATCAGAAAGCTGTAGGTAGGTTGCCGGAACATCGCCCGAAATTTCGCCTTCAACTGCTTTTTTAATAATCGAAGCCTTTTTACGGCTCCAGGCCATTAGTATAATTTCCCTTGCTTTGAAAATTGTGCCGATACCCATGGTAATGGCCTTAGTTGGTACGAAGGTTTTTCCACCGAAATCGCGTGCGGCATCACGGCGGGTAAGGTCATCTAAAGTAACTAAACGGGTACCGGAATTTGGTGCAGACCCCGGCTCGTTAAATCCGATGTGACCAGTACGGCCGATACCTAAAATCTGGATATCAAGACCACCAAGATCACCTATTTTCTTTTCATATTCTAAGCAGAATGCAGGAATGTCTTCCAGTGCAAGTGTACCATCAGGGATGTGAACATTCTTCTTGTCAATATCGATATGATTGAAAAGGTTTTCGTTCATAAACGTAACATAACTTTGTGCCGCAGTTGGCGCCATTGGATAATATTCATCCAGGTTGAAAGTAATTACGTTTTTAAAACTCAAGCCCTCTTCTTTGTGCAGTCTAACCAGTTCGGCATAAACTGCAATTGGGGTAACACCTGTTGCTAAGCCCAGTACTGCAGGTGTGTTGCTTGCTTGTTTAGATTTAATGAGCTCGGCAATGCGATGTGCAACATTAATTGAAGCAATTTTTGGATTTTCGAACACGCTTACCGGTAATTTCTCGAAACGTGTCTCCTCCAGTAGATTTAATCTAGCCATTTTTTTTATATGGATTTTAATGTACGGAGCAGTAAATATAGAGAGTTATGCCCAATTTCTAACAAAGGTTATTTACATTTATTGCAAGTATTTATATAAAATTCGATTAAAGGGGCAGACAAACGTTTGATCTTTTTAAGATAAAAAACCAATATGAACACACAGATTGAAAAGTTGTATTCGAAAGCAGGGAAATCGGAACGTTTAATTATAGGATTGATGAGTGGTACATCGATGGATGGACTGGACATTGCACTTTGTTTGGTAAAGGGAAACGGTGCTGAGACGGATGTCCGGATTTTAAAATTTAAAACAGGCGATTATACCGATGATTTTAGGGCGAAAATAAAAGCGATTTTTTCTAAAAAAGAAGTCGATTTACAGTTGGTGTGTCTGATGAACGAATATATTGCAAATACCCATGCAGGGCTAATAAACGAAGCACTAAAAGAGTGGGGCTATGAAAATGAGGCTATCGATTTTATTGCCAGTCACGGCCAAACGATTTTTCATGCGCCGAAGTCTCTCCATCAACTGGCCGATTATCCAAATGGTACACTACAAATAGGCGATGGTGATCATATTGCGCTAAAGACTGGGATTATCACACTTTCTGACTTTAGACAAAAACACTTGGCCGCTGGTGGCGAAGGTGCCCCCTTAGCGGTTTATGGCGACTATTTAATATTTTCGAAAGCTGGCGAAGATCGGGTAATGTTAAATATAGGTGGCATAGCAAATTTCACTTATTTGCCAGGAAGTACCGATGCCAGTGAAATTTTTTCGACGGATGTTGGCCCGGGAAATACTTTGATGGACCAGTATATGCAAAAACATTTTAATCAATTTTATGATAAAAATGCAGCTGTTGCCTTGGCAGGCGAATCTAATCCCAGCCTATTGTCTGCGTTATTAAATTGCAGCTTTTTTGATCTGGATTTTCCTAAAACCACAGGGCCGGAATTGTTTAATCTGGAGTATTTAATCCGCGCACAAGAACAGTCTTCAACAACTGGTCTAAGCGCAGCAGATGTAATGGCTACCTTATGTCATTTTTCTGCAGAAACCATTACTAATGCGATTAAGCGTTGCTTTGGCGAAGATGCTAACGCACAGGTTTTTATGAGTGGAGGAGGGATGCATAACCCCTTGCTTGTACAGCTTCTTAAAAGCAAGCTTCCTTTTTGCAAATTCCTAACCACTGAAGACTTAAATATTGATCCCGATGCAAAAGAGGCTGTTTTGTTTGCTGTTTTGGCCAACGAAACACTCTGTGGCAAACCAATAGACTTTGGCGATAGGCAAGGTGTACCTTCGGTTTGCATGGGTAAAATCAGTTTACCAGCCTAGGTAAGCACAATTTTGTAAATCAGTTTGTACAGGTTAAAAATTTGGTTTGTGCGGTATTTTGTTAAATTTGTTTTAACACTAATCTTCTAACAAAACCAAATTTTATGGAAAAAAGTTACCTAAAATGGTCACCAGGATTCTTCGCAATTTTGTTGATCCCATTTCTGCTGCTCCTATTTACAGAAATGGCGCAGGCACAGAATAAACGCTATACCATTAGCGGTAAAGTGACTGATGCCGCAAATAACAGCCCTGTTCCCGGCGCTGTTGTAAAAATTATCAATACAAATCTCGTAACAAGCACAAGTTCGGGCGGAACATATAGCTTTTCGGTTGATTTAGCACCTGGTAAATACCAGATCCAGATTTCTTTTATCGGCTTTAAATCGAATATAGAATCCGTAACCCTTGGCGATAATACCACGGTTCAGGCAAATAGCACTTTGAGTGGCGATGCAGTGGGACTAGATGAAGTAATTGTTACAGGTACCTCTCAGGGGACTACTCGTAAACAGCTCGGTAGTTATGTGAGTACGGTAAAAGGCGATGATTTAAATAAAGCACCCAGTGGAAATGCACTGGCTTCATTGCAGGGTAAAACGCCTGGTGCACAAATCAGCCAGAATTCCGGAGATCCGGCAGGCGGAATTTCTGTTCGTTTAAGAGGGGTTAGCTCGGTTAACTCATCATCAGAACCACTATACATCATTGATGGCGTAATTGTAAATAATTCTACAACCAGAGTAACCAATACTTCAGGGAATTATGATAATGCCAACAACGGAATTCAAGTGGGAAGTATTGGTCAAAATAGAATGGTAGATATTAGTCCATCTGATATTGATCACATTGAGGTTCTAAATGGTGCAGCAGCAGCGGCCATTTATGGGTCGAGAGCAAATGCAGGGGTAATCCAGATTTTTACCAAGAGAGGTAAAACTGGCGAGCCCCAAGTGAGTTTCAGCACCAGTTTAACCATTAGTGAGTTGCGCAAGCAAATTGATGTCAATCAATCGCCAACAAAATTTGGAGGACCAACAGATGGGCCAACTGCGCAAACTCAGGATGTATTATCCCCTGCGTTAATTACAAAAACTCCGGTAACCAGGTATAATTACCAGGATTATATTTTCAGAACAGGCATTGGGACAGATAATTCAGTTTCAGTCTCTGGAGGTAATGACAACACTAAGTTTTATACCTCTGCTAGTTATTTTTCAAACCAGGGGATCATTAAAAACACTGATTTCACCAGAATGAATTTCAGGGCAAATCTTGATCAAACCATTAATAAATGGGCAAAAATGACTGCAGGATTTAATTATGTTCATAGCGATGCTAACGAAAAGCCAGATGGGAACTCTTTTTTCTCACCAATGAATTCGGTAACCATTATTGGCAATTTTCATGATTTGTTTACCAGAGATGCATTAGGCAATTTAAAAGCCATCGGAGAACGCGGACGTGTTAATCCAGTTTCTGTTATTGAAGATATCAAGCAGCGCCAGTTTACCAATCGTATTATTGCAAATGCAGGATTAAAACTCACGCCTGTTAAAAACTTAACTATTGATTATACTATGGGGGTTGATAATTCAATCCAAAATGGGACAACATTTATTCCGCCCTTTGCGTATAATGTAAGCACAGGTTTTTATGGTGGTGGGCCACTTTTAGATCCCTCTTTAAATGGTTATGCAAGCGCGGCAAATGCAACAACCACACTATTTAATAATGAGTTAAACTTCACTTATGATACTAAAATTTCTGAATTATTTACTTCAACTACTCAACTTGGTGGGTCTTATCAATATCAAAAAGACCTGTACAGCTTACTAAACGGGCGTGGTTTAGCTCCTTTTGTTCAGGTAGTGAATGGAGCAAGTACTGCTTTACCTAATGTTGATAATCGTTCAGAATTCTCAATTAGCGGGGCTTATTTACAACAAAATTTTAAATATAAAGATCATTTATTTATAACCGGTGCCATAAGAGTAGATCAATCTACAGTATTTGGAGAAGACAATAGAACGCAGTTTTATCCTAAAGCAAATGTAAGTTATGTATTGTCATCTGCCGATTATTGGAAAGATTTTGGCGTATCATCGTGGTGGAATGCTTTCAAATTAAGAGCAGCTTATGGCCAGTCTGGAAATTTAACAGGGATTGGAGCATATGATCGTTTCAATGTTTATTCGCCAAATGCCCTAAACAGCAAAACATCACTAACATCGTTAACGACATTGGCTAATACGAGTGTAAAACCAGAGCGCCAAAAAGAGCTCGAAATTGGTACAGATATGTCCTTTTTTAATAATCGTTTAGGTTTAACTTTTAGTTATTATAATAAAAATGTAACGGATTTATTATTGCCTGTTGTGATTGCACCGACAACTGGGTTTTCTAGCCTATTAGACAATATTAGTGGTACTTTAAAAAATAAAGGTGTCGAATTAATGCTTACGGGGGTACCAGTTAAAACCGATGACTTTACATGGACATCTACGCTAATTTACAACAGAAATAGAAATAAAATAGTGGGTTCGGGTGCACGGAGATTAATTGCAACCAATGCAGGTGCACCAGTTTCTATTACTGACGGTTATCCAGTAGGTGTTTTTTATGGAACATATTTTGAACGGACATCAACTGGAGATATTGCAACAAACGCTGCTGGCATTCCTTTAACTGCCGGTCAAGCCGCTGGTAACATTTTGCTTAAAGTAATTGGCGATCCTAACCCGGATTATACAGGGTCTTTCGTTAATGATTTTACTTACAAAAAATTAAGCTTACATATTCAATTGGATGCTGTTCAAGGGGGAGATGTTTGGAACGCAGATTGGAGAACACGTCAAGGTGTAGGAAACGGAAAAGTTGCCGAAGCGGAGCAGATGGGCCAATTGCCTAGAGGTTACGTGGCTGGTGCATACAATGTAGAAGAATGGCGTATTGATGACGGATCTTTTGTAAAGTTGAGAGAGATTTCATTGAGCTATAATATTGGTCAGGTTAAATTTATTAAGAGTTTAGCCGTTAATCTTAGTGGAAGGAACCTCATTTCGTGGGATAATTACAAAGGCTATGATCCTGAGTTGAATTCTGGTGGTCAATCGACAATCCTGAGAAATATCGATTTCGGTTCAGTACCAATTCCCCGTACTTTCTCTTTGGGTTTACAAGCAAGATTCTAATTTAAAACTGTTGTTATGAAAAATTTAAAATCAAGATATATAGGTTATGCATTTCTGCTTACTGTTGTGGCTTTTTCAAGCGCTTGTAAAAAGGAGTACTTAAATCCTAATGCGGCTACGGCCGATGATGTATTAACCTCGGCAAAAGGTTTAACAGGCGTTACGGTGGGTTTACAGAAAAACTATTCAACAACTCGGGCTGGAATCCTGTATGCGACTATTACTTTAAATGGCTTAACCACAAACGAGTTAATATCCATTAATACCGGTAATACCAATGAAGAAAGGTTAGTGGCAGGAGGTGTACAGGTAGATGGTACAAATTCAGTATTACTAAATGTTTGGGCTGGTGCAAATAAAATTATTTATGATGCAGATAACGTGATTAATAATGCCGCTAATCTTCCGGATAAAAACTATGCAGCGGGCTTAATTGCTTATGCAAGTATTTTTAAAGCCTTGGCTGTAGGTAATTTATCAGAGTATTGGGAAAAGGTTCCAGCTGGGACAGGTCAAAACGTTTCCTTCATTAGTCGTGTTGATGGTTATAATAAAGCAATTGCGACCATCGACAATGCATTGGCCGTAGTTGCAGCAAACTCGATAAGTACATCGTTTTTGGGGAACATTCCATCAGGAGTAGATATTCCCAGTACTTTAAATGCACTCAAAGCCCGCTATGCATTATTTGCCGGAAACTATACGTTAGCATTAACTGCTGCAAATGCAGTTGATCTAACTAAAAAATCCACGTTTACATACGATGCAATAAATTTGAATCCCATTTTTGAGATTGCTACCTCTACCAATAATGTAATTCAACCTAAGAATATAAATTTAGGACAGACTGGCGCCAATATTCCAGATGCAGGTGATGCCAGGATTCCATTTTATACTGTAATTAATACAACAGTACGTATTAATGGTTTTGGTGCAGGTACTTTCACCCAGTTTCCCATTTATCTGCATGGCGAAATAACCTTAATTAAAGCAGAGGCTTATGCCCGTCAGGCTACGCCTGATTTGGCTTCGTCGCTTACTGAGCTAAACAAGATCGTAACCAAAACTGCAGCAACTGATCCTTTTGGGGTTGGAGCGGCATTGCCGGCACTAACTGGTCCTTATACACAACAACAGCTTTTAGATCTGATTTACAAACACCGTTGTATTGAGCTTTTTATGTCGGGATTAAAACTCGAAGATATGAGAAGGTTTGCTCAGCCTTTAGCTGACCGCAAGCGGAATTTTTTCCCTTATCCTTTCTCAGAAAGAGATAATAATACCAATACGCCTGCAGATCCTACTTTCTAGGAGATATAAAAAAGTCCCGACAAAGATCGGGGCTTTTTTATAAAATATTCAGTTCTTTAGCACGGTAACCGGCTAAAGATTCATGTCCTACTTCTAACTCTGTTATCAGATAACTAATACTTTCTATTGGGCAAACCCTTAATCTTAAAGCAATATCCAGTTTCTCGGAGATGCAAAGCACGGCTGTTTTTTTTGCGCAGGCCAACATGGCCTTTTTAAGTTGGTTAATTTCCCAATAAGTGTCCGTCAGGCCTTCATCTGGGTGGATGGCGCTGGTTCCCATCAGGCATAAATCGGCCTTAATTTCTGATAACTGTGTAATTACTTGCCCGCCGTAGGTAACTTGCGAATTTTTTGAAAACAAGCCTCCGATCAAAATCACTTCGATATTGTTGTATTTGGCCAGTTCTACTGCCACCAACGGACTAATGGTGAAAAATGTAGCAGATAGGCCCTGTGGAAGTCTTTTCACAAATTCTAAAATTGTTGTTCCTCCTCCGGTTAAAACTACCATGCCATCTTTTATCAGCTGAACGGCTTTTTTGCCAATTGCAATCTTACTATCTCTGGCATAAACCGTACTATCGTCAAAAGAACTGTGATAAGATTTCGATAAAGCACCTCCATGAACCTTGTAAAGCAGGTTTTCATCAACAAGCTCTTGCAAATCCCGTCTGATGGTATCTTCCGAAACATTAAGCAGTTGAACCAGATCAGAGGTTAATACACGGTTGTGTAAGTTAATCTGTCGCATGATGAAGTCGTGGCGTTCTTTTTTCAGCATAAATCATTTGATTTTCTACGAATGTATAAAAAGATTTTAAAATTATATTGTTTGCGTCTTTATGCGTTTTTATGCGATAAAATTTTGTTTGTTAGTACAATAAATCTTTTCTATTTGTTTTTTTTATCAAAAACATTCATCATATTTACTTAACTAACATCAAAACTGCGGTAATTTGCGCGTTTGATAAACCGGAATACAAACAACAACTTCTAATAACCACTTTCTTACTAACAAATTATGAAGAAAAAACTATTCTTTAGTTTTATCGGTATGATTATGCTGTGTGCGCAAGTTTTCGCGCAACAGATAACGATTACCGGTAAGGTCAGCTCCGCTGATGGCCCCATTCCCGGCGTTTCTATCCGGGTGAAGGGGAGTACCGTGGTGTCACAATCCAATGGCAATGGGAATTATTCGATAAAGGCATTAAAAACTGATGTATTAACATTTTCTTATGTTGGATACAAAAGTGTTGAAAGAGCTGTTGGTGCAAATAGCACAATTAATGTAACCCTTTCTGCTGATGCCAGCAATCTTAATGAGGTTGTGGTTACTGCCTATGGGATTGATCGGGATGCTAAATCGTTAGGCTATTCAACGCCAAAAGTTTCCGGATCCGAAGTTGCTGAAACGCAGAGAAACGATTTCTTTGGAGGTTTGCAGGGCCGTGTTCCAGGTTTATCGATTAATAGTACCAACGGAAACCCAGGAGCCTCTGCGCAGATTGTTTTGCGTGGATTTGTATCGATCAGTGGCGATAATAATGCGCTGATTGTTGTAGATGGTGTACCTATTAACAACAGTACATTAAACCAAACCCGCGAACTTGTTTCGGGAGCTGCAAACAGAGACCAGGATTATTCTAACAGGGGGATGGATATCAACCCAAATGATATCGAAAGTTATGTAATAATGAAAGGACCTGAGGCTACAGCGTTATATGGAAGTGCTGGCGCCAGTGGCGCAATTTTGATTACCACAAAAAAAGGTAAGGCCGGTCGCGGAAGTATTAATTACAATAATTCGTTCAGAGTAGAGCAGTTAAATAAATTTCCAGAAATACAGACTAAGTACAACTCGGGGCTTTCTAATGGAGTTTACGATGGTGGAAGTTCTAACTTTTTTGGACCAGCATTTTTACCAAGTACACCCCTTTACGATAATATCCATAACTTTTTCGAAACTGGTTTTACACAAAAACACAATTTGTCTTTTGAGGGAGGGACTGAACAGTTCTCTTATCGCTGGTCTAACGAGTACACTGATAGTAAAGGAACAATCCCTACTACAAGTTACAGGCGAATCTCATCGAGGATAACTGCTGTTGGTACCATCTCACCAATACTGAAATTAACAAGTACTTTCAACTACATCAATTCTAATAACGATAAGGCAAATAAAGGTGCTAACGGATCTTTGCTTCAGTTGATGCGGTTTAGTTCTGCCTTTGATGTTCAGAATTATCAAGATATCAGCGGAAACAGGATTTTGCATCTGGCAAGCATCTATTCGGAATTCGATAACCCACTTTGGGATGTTGTTAAAAATGTGAATAACGATAAAGTTAACAGGTTAATTGCAAATACGAATGTGGAGCTAAAGCCTACAAAATGGTTAAGGATTAATGGGATTATCGGAGCCGACATAGCCAATACCAAAGGATTGTCGGTATATCATGCTCAGTCTTACCGTGGTTCGGGTTCTGCAGCAGCCCCAACAGGCGGAACGGTAATGACCTATGATCAATTGACCAAGGTATTTAATGGATCGTTAACGGCCAGTGCCAAGCATAAACTTGGTGATTTTAACAATACCTATGTTATTGGCGCTACTTTTAACGATTATAATTCTACTACCGATTCTCAGCGTGGTACGAACATGTACGATCCTAATTTTTACAGTATAAACAATACGCTGCCAACAACACAGCGTACATTAACCTATGTAAACCGCTACCGTACAGTTGGTGCTTTTGCGCAGGCCATTATGGGATATAAAACCTTATTGTATTTAACCTTATCGGGTAGGGTTGATGGTGCTTCGCGGCTGATGCCCAACAATCCGTATTTTGCCTATCCATCAGCAAGTTTGGCCTTTAACTTTACTGATCTTACCGGTATTAAAACAGCTTTGCCATGGTTGGATAACGGTAAGTTAAGAGCCTCATATGCATTAACAGGTAAGGAGCCCTGGAGAGAATATTCTACTGGCACAAACTATGAAGCTAAAAGATTTACAGGTGGTGGCTATGCCTATTCGTACTATGGTGGTAATCCAGACTTAAAGCCGGAGGTATCTGAAAATTTCGAAATCGGTACTGAAATGCAATTCCTGAAAAACCGGATCGGGCTTGATTTTAACTATTATAATCTTTTAAGTAGAGATCAGATTATTAACCCACGCTTAAGCTATGGTACAGGTTTCGTTTTAGAGATGATGAATGGGGGTACGGTACGTAACCGTGGCATCGAAGTACAGTTAACAGGTAGCCCGATAAAAGGAAAAGATTTTAACTGGAACACCACTTTTAACTTTACCCGCAATCGTGGCGTGGTATTATCGCTGGCAAATGAGCTTCCGGAACTTTACGAATCTGATACCTGGGTAATTGGTGAAATCAGGAGCGCAGTTCATCCTGGCTACAGTACAGGTGCGATTAGCGGAACCAGGTTTGATAGAAATAATAGAGGAGATATCTTGATTAATACGTCTTCTGGTTTGCCAACAAGCTCTGATACACAATATTATCCCATTGGAGACAGGAATCCAAAATTTACGCTAGGTTTTGTAAACAGATTTAGCTACAAAGGCTTTAATCTTTCTTTCTTATGGGATTTAAGATATGGCGGCGATGTAGTTAACGGCACCGAGTACGCATCTTACATTAAAGGGATTAGTTTGAAAACCCTCGATAGAGAGCTGCCGCGCGTAATTAAAGGGGTTTTAGCCGATGGATTGCAAAATACGGCCAACCCTACGGTTAATACGATTGCAGTAACCCCCTTTTATGCTTCTAACTACTATTCTCTGAACGTTTCGCCAGAGATGTTTGTAGAGCGGAACATCAAAACGCTGCGTTTAAGGGATGTTACGCTGGCATATGATTTTCCACCATCGCTGGTTAAACGCATCGGATTTATCCAAAGCTTCGGGGCCTTTTTTACTTTAACCGATTCGATATTGATTACCAATTATTCAGGTGGCGACCCAGAGAGTAATGCAAATTCGCCAGGTGTTGGGGGGATTGGTGGTTTCGGTATCGATTATGGTAATGTTGGTAAACCGATAGGTTTTAATGTAGGATTTAGGGTTAAATTATAGTGAACAACATGAAAAGATTATATAAACTATATATTGCTGCGGCAGTATTATTAATGGCCGGAGGATGTAAAAAATACCTTGATATCAATACAAATCCTGCTGTGCCACAAACCAGTAAGGCAGAACTGTTGCTGCCGCCAATTCTATTTCAGATGACAAACGGAACCTCACAGGATTATCGTTTTATCTGGAAAATTACGCAAAATCTTATCGGTGCATCAACTGATGATGGATCTATTGCTTTTGAGAAGCACACTTTCGTACGTTCGAGCGATAATGGAGGCGTAATCTGGAGAATGACCTATGTTGATTTAGGTTTGAACCTTGAAAATTTAATTAATGATGCAGTTGCCAATCAAAAATATGAGTATGCTGCAATTGGTTATGCAATTAAGGCCTGGGCCTATCAACAAACAACGGATCTCTATGGCCCGATTATCTTGGATGAGGCTTTTACGCCAGGAATGTTAAGGTTTCCTTACCATGATCAGCCAGAGGTATATGCAAAAGTGCGTTACTACTGCGAACAGTCGCTTAAGTATTCTACAATGAAAAGCCCGCTCAACTACGCTACACAATTGGCAAGTATTACAGGAGATGGGATTTATAAAGGCGATATGGCCAAATGGAGAAAATTTGTGTATGCAATTTACGCTTTGCAGTACAGTCATCTGGTAAATAAACCCGAGTTTAAAACCATGTATGCCGATAGTGTAGTTAAATACACTGATTTATCTTTTGCCAATGAAGCAGAATCAGCAACGGTTTATTTCTCTGCAGCAAGTACCGATGATACCAATCCATTCGGACCCACATTGGGCTATATCAATCCTTCAGGACCGACAGCTACCTATTATGGACGGATTTCGACCACGATCTTAAACTATCTTGCAGGCGGAGTGAGGGGAGTGCCTACCACAAATCCAACAAGTTCACTCGATCCACGGTTGAGCAGGATGTTGCCGGCAAGTACGGCTACAGCTACTTTGGGTAGGTATATTGCTGGCGTTCCAACTCAGGGAAGCAGTACATCTGGTCTTCCTATTGTTTTTGGAAGCATTCCCGCTGGCGCTACTACCTATAATGGGAAATATATTTTTGCCGATGCAGCGAGATATCCGATCATGACCTATTCGCAATTACAGTTTACAAAAGCAGAAGCATTGTTTTTACAGGGAAAAACAGCAGATGCTTTTACTGCATACAGGGCTGGTATATCTGGCCACATGGTTTTTTGCAACACTTATGGCAGGGCTTCTAAAACTCCTGATCCTTTGATAACCGATGCCGAAATCAATACTTATTTGGCCTCTAATGAAGTTGCTCAAAATGCCGCAACACTAACACTGGCCGACATCATGGGGCAAAAATACATTGCCCAATGGGGCTGGGCCGGTTTAGAGCAATGGTCTGATATCAGGAAGCATCATTACAGTGCAACGGTCTTCAGGCAGTTCTATCAAATTCCTACAGCCGACCTTCTTTTAGGCGGGAAATATGCTTATCGTTTTAGGCCACGTTACAATTCTGAATATGTTTGGAATAGCGAGGAGTTACGCAAGTGGGGCGGGCTAGACGTTGACTACATGACCAAAGAAACCTGGTTTAGCCAGCCATAATTTTTTAATTTAAAAAATATCAAGATGAAAATATTTTCTAACTTATTTGCCAGTCTGTTTATTGCAATGGCTTTAGCTGGTTGCACCAAAAATGTACTCGATTATGGTGAAACCGAAAAATTGACCAGCGACCAGGCTTTATTAAAGGTGAACTATGCCTCTTACTATTATAACAATAGGGCAATAGCAATTAAAATTAACGATAAAAGAGTGAGCAGTGTAATTACCGCACGTACTCCTTTTCCTGGTGGCGGGTACAACACAGGAGGCAGTTCTACGGCTGATTTTCTTGCTGTAAGTCCTGGGAATCTAAAACTATCGATTATTCTTCCCAAAAAGAAAGATGATGGAACTGATTCAGTTGTGTTATACAGTACAACCTTCCAGATAGAAGCAGGTAAAAATTATGTTGCGCATATTACCGATACTGCTGCAAACACCAAGAATGTTTTAACTCAGGAAAGTTTTACCAGGCCGGATACAGCTTATTGCAAATACCGGTTTATCAACTTAATGCCAAATGTACCATCTGTAGATCTATATTACGGAACCAGTGCAACCGATAATGCAAAAGACTCGCTCATTGCAGGCAATGTAAATTATTTAAACATTACTAACGAGATTACATTAAGGTCTGCGCAATCAAAAACCTGGAAAATCAGGCCGGCGGGAGCAGCGATAACAACTGCAACGGTTCTGGCTAATTATACCAGTGCAAGTACTTTTTTAAACAAAAGGGTTTATACTATTTTTGCTAGTGGCTATAGTGGCATCACAACGGCACCACGTAGACCTTACGTATCGTTCTTTTTAATCAGATAGATTAAATTAAAGATATAAAAGCCAACCCATAGCGGTTGGCTTTTTTATTTCCCGGATTTTTTTAGCAGCACAGAAAGGAATAGTGATAAAGCAATAACTGCTTAATAATCAGGTAATGCGCTTTTTTGCGTGTTTATGCGGTAATATAGATGTTGCAAAACTAAATTTGTTTTTTTTAATCAAATAATTAGTGATATTTACTTAAATATTGCTGTTTTATGCGGTATTAAGACTAAACTACAAAACAATTCTAAACTTACGTTTATGAAAAAAAAACTACTATTAATTTTTCTTGGTACGTTTTTGTTGCTGGCTCATGCCATCGCGCAACAAATTACCATTACGGGTAAGGTTACATCAGAAGATGGTCCTGTACCCGGCGTTTCTATCCGGGTAAAAGGAAGCACTATTGTTGCACAGTCTACCGCCGATGGAACTTATTCTATCAAAGCCTCCAATGGCGACATATTGGTGTTTTCTTACATCGGTTATGTAACTACAGAAAGAACCATTGGAGCAGGTAAAATAATCAATGTTAGTCTGAAAACAGATGCTCAGGGGCTAGATGATGTAGTTGTGGTGGGTTATGGAACTCAGCGCAAAGGCAACCTTACCGGAGCAGTTTCTACCATTGATGTGAAAAAGACGCTGGAGGGCAGACCAATCGCCGACGTTGGCAGGGCACTACAAGGTGCCGCATCTGGTTTAAGTGTAACCGTTCCAAGTGGAGAGATTGGTTCTGACCCAGTGATCAAAATCAGAGGGCAATTGGCGTCATTTGCAGGTGGAAGTTCTCCTTTGATTTTATTGGATAACGTTGAGATTCCAAGCATCCAATTGGTTAATCCAAATGATATTGCCTCTATTACCATTTTGAAAGATGCAGCTGCAGCTTCTATTTATGGTGCTAAGGCTGCTTTTGGTGTGGTATTGATCACTACTAAACAAGGCTCGGGATCTGATAAACCGTCGATCAATTACTCAAATAATTTTTCTTTCCAAAATGTTTGGAAAGATTTAAAAATGGCTGATGTAAACGGTTTAAAGTACACTGTTGATGCCTCTGAAAGGATTGGTGTAACTACTCCGGTTGGCGCATTTTATTATGTAGATAGGGCAAGTTACGAAAAAGCGGTTGCATGGAAAGAGAAGTATGGGAGCACAATTGGCCCTGACGACCCCACGGTGTTTGGGAGAGATTGGTATGTTCAGGGAGCTGGTCTGAAAATGGGGGTTAGAACCTACAACCCTTATGATTATATGATCAAAGAGTGGGCACCTACCCAACAACACAACCTATCAGTTGGTGGTACAACCGGGAAAACATCTTATAATATCGGACTTGCATTGCTTGATCAGAGTGGAATGTTAAAGCCGGCAAAAGAAGATCGTTTTACACGCTACAATGCTTCATTTAAAATTTCAAGTGAAATCAACAAATACCTTACCATACGTGGGGGTGCATTATATTCACGGAGAAATAAACAGTATGCCTATACCACAAGCTCCACAACAGCCGATCCATGGTTGTATTTATATCGTTGGAGTTCCTTGTACCCATTGGGCAAGGATGAGAATGGAGATGCCATCCGCAGTCCTGAAAGTGAAGTGGCTTCAGCAAATACCGCTAATATATTGTTAAATTATGCCAATGTAAATCTGGGATCTACCGTTAATATCCTAAAAAACTGGAAAGTAGATTTTGATTATACTTTTACCAATCAGAACGAGGATTGGAAAAGACCAGGCACAAGATTTACCGCAAGAAACTCGTGGGTGGCTCCTAAAGCGCGTTTAGATGCAAGTGGTGCACCTGTTTATGTAAACGATCAGGGCCAAGTGGTATCGAGTACCACGGCTGGCGCAATTGCAGCTTATGATCTATCTATGGATATGTATACCACACCTGGGTCAAGCCCCGATCATTTTGCCAGATCTGCCACAAGCTATTTTAGCCATACCATTAATGCTTTTACTACTTATAGTTTAAACCTTAAGGAAAACCACGATTTTAAATTTATTTTGGGTTTAAACCGGGTTACTTCTACTGCTGAATCCCAGTTTGGTCAAATCACCAATTTGAGTGATATCATTAACCCACAGTTTAGATTCGGTACCGGACTTCAAACCGTACTCCCATCTAGCGCAGTAATGGGCATTATCCCAGGTGGGATTAACATTCCGGGATCAGATAAAAGATGGGAAGCGCAATTGGGATATTTTGGTCGTGTAAACTATGCTTTTAAAAACAAATACCTTATTGAAGGTAATTTGCGTTACGATGGTTCTTCTAAATTCCCAACCGATTTGCAGTGGAGATGGTTTCCATCATTTTCGGCAGGTTGGGTAGCCAGTGAAGAAAGTTTTATGGCCTGGACCAAACCACTCCTGAACCAATTAAAATTCAGGGGTTCCTGGGGTTCAATCGGCGATCAGACCGTACCAAACAATTTATATATAGCCACTATGCCAAGCGGACAATCGAGTTGGATTGGTGCAAATGGTGCCAAAGTAAATTATGTAGGTACGCCTGATGCAATTAAAGAAGCAATTCAATGGCAGGATATTGTAACTACCAATATAGGGCTAGACGCAACCCTTTTAAATAATAAGGTAAATCTTTCTTTTGATGTTTTTCAAAGAAACACCAATAATATGATTGTGCCACAGGAAGGCATTCCTTTTACTTTTGGTGCCGGGGCGCCACAGGGAAATTTTGGTGCCCTACAAACGAGAGGATGGGAGTTGACCCTAGATTTTAACCACAGGTTTAAAAATGGTTTAGGGATTAATTTTAAAGGAAATATTTCTGATGCCAAAACAAGGCTAACCGAGTATGGTTCCGGAACACAGGTGCTTAATAATTATAACGGAAAAGATATTGGCGAAATTTGGGGCTACCGTACCGATAGGTTATATCAAACAAGCGATTTCGAGTTAGATGGCTCGGGTAAACCAATCCTAATTACGTTAACTAGTGCGGAAAGTAAGTTAAACGCAGGTAAACAAACTTATAAACTAAAAGCCGGACCAAATGGTGAAAAACCAGTTTACCAACCATTTTTACAAAATTCATCTAATTTCCGTTTTGGCCCTGGTGATGTTAAGTTTAAAGATATTAATGGTGATGGGGAAATCAGTAATGGCGATGGCACATTGGCCAACCATGGCGATTTAGAGGTAATCGGAAATTCTAATCCGAGTTACGAGTATGGTTTTAGGTTGGGCGCCGACTTTAAAGGCGTTGATATCAGTGCATTTTTCCAGGGTGTGGGTAGCCGTAAAATTTGGGGTGCTGGATTTTTAGCTATCCCAGGCTTTAACTCTTCCGATGGTGCAATGCCCGAAGCTATTGCAGGGAACTATTGGACGCCACAAACACCAGATGCTTTTTACCCTGCTGCTTATAACAATGCAGCAAGTGGAACCACCAATAACATGCAGGTTCAAGATCGCTATCTGTTAAACATGGCTTATTTAAGATTGAAAAATTTAACCGTTGGTTATACTTTTCCGCAGATGTTGACCAAAAAAGTAGGTATCAGCTCACTTAGGGTATATACGGCGTTAGAGAATTTCTTTACCTGGGATCATTTGGGCGATTTGCCTATCGATCCGGAGAGCGTTAGCGGCTATTCGATCTGGGATCAGTCAAATTATAACAGCGGTCGTACAGGAACCGGAATCCCAGCCTTTAAGAGTATTTCTTTTGGTGTTCAGTTGAATTTTTAAAAATTAAGAAGATGAAATATTTTAAATACATATATGGTTTGCCGGTTATGGCCTGCCTACTTCTGGTGTCTTGTAATAAGGATGTTTTAGACCGTCCGCCCCTAACATCTTATGTTGATGGGCAATATTGGCGTGGTGAAGATGATATCCGCATGTACGCCAACAGCTACTATCCGAACTATTTTAACGGTTATAGCACTGGCTTTGGAGTTGATTATACACCTGTTAGGGGTTATACTTTCTCTGATGACTTAACAGGTAAAAATGTTCAGATTAACTTTGAAAGTAGTGTGCCTACTACAAGAGGTTCTGTTTCTGAAGCAGCTGATTGGTTGGGTACCTATGCTGGTCCAACTTGGGATTTTGCCTGGATCAGAAAATCGAATGTAATGCTTGCCCGTTTAAACGACGTAGCTAAGCCTAAAATTAGTACTGAAGCCTATAACCACTGGACAGCAGTTGCCCGTTTTTTTAGGGGTTTTGAATATAGCCGTTTAGTCAGTGTTTTTGGCGATGTGCCTTATTTTGATAAAGAACTTTCGGATACCGATCTGGCTGCTTTATATAAAGATAGAGATGCCAGGGGAGTGGTTATGGATAAAGTATACGATGATTTTAAGTTCGTAATGGCCAACATGCGCGAAAATGATGGGGCTCAGTTTTTAAATAAATACATTGCTGCCGCTTTTATTTCAAGATTTATGTTATTTGAAGGAACTTATGAACATTATCATGGTTTAGATGCGGCAAGAGCAAAAAAATATTTAGAATTTGCTGTTGAGGCAGGCGATTATGTGATCAATAGCAACAAATATAATTTCACCCGCGATTTTAAATCATTGTTCTCGAGCGATAACCTGGCAGGGCATCCGGAAGTATTGCTTTATAGAACTTACGATGCTGCTTTAACGGTTACACACAGTATTGGTTCTTACCAAAATGGAACAGAGGTTGTAGGAGTTGATGCAAATTTAGTTTTGATCAAATCTTTCCTGCTAAATGATGGCAAAGTATGGCAAAACTCTGCTGTTACCGGAGCCAACTCATTTACAATTGCCGATCTGGTAAAAACGAGAGATCCACGTTTTGAAGCATCGTTTTATGATAAAGCCCTGGTTCCTTCTGCAACTTTACTTTATGGGTTTAAATTTGCTTCAAGAGAGGCTTTAACTTATATTGGAAAAACTTACCCTGCCGCTTGGGGCAGTAACACCAATACAAGTGATGCGCCCGTAATGCGTTTGGCAGAAGTCGTGTTAAACTGGATAGAAGCCAAAGCAGTATTGGCTCAGTATTTTGGTGGTACGGCAGTAACGCAGGCTGATTTAAACAAATCAGTAAATGCAATCAGAAACCGGCCCTTAGATGCTGCGGCAACTGCAAAGGGGGTATTAAAAACAGCTCCATTAACGTTAGGTGCACTTCCTGTTGATCCGGCTAAAGATGCCGATGTTCCTGATCTGATCTGGGAAATCCGCAGGGAGCGTCGTATGGAGTTTGTGTTTGAGCATACCCGTTTGTTGGATTTAAAACGCTGGAAAAAATTAAACAATATGGACTTCAGTGCCAATCCTGACTATTTCTTGGGTCCATGGGTTAATGTACAAACCGAGGCTGCAAGTTACTTAACTCCTGCTAATGCAACTGCCCGAAATGTTAAGGTTAAAAAGGCTGATGGTACCATTGTTACCTATGACGGCACAAATGCTGCGGCCATGGTAGGTTATTGGATGGTTACCAATGCGACAAATAGAAATGCATTTACAGATAGGGCATATTTAGCCCCAGTAGGGCAGGCACAGATTATTCAATATCAGGAAAAGGGCTATAAGCTTACGCAGACTACAGGCTGGTAGTGTTTTAGATGTTTTTTGAATTTAATATAACCTCCTCAAACTTAATAAGATTGAGGAGGTTTTTTTATGCTTATTATTTCGTGCTTAGCCACACTACTTTACCATCCATTGTACTCGCTAGTATATTTTTACTGTCGATCACATTCACGGTATTAATCATCGAATTATCTATTTTATGTGCCCAAACCGTGCTCTGTTGTTTGGGGTCGATGGCATAGATAACACCGTTTTTTGTTCCAAAAAATACCTTCCCGTCTTTCTCTATCAACATGGATGGTACGTGTTCATATCCAAAGCCTGCATTATATCGCCAAAGTATACCCGGATCTTGTGCCTGCGCTTTATAAGCTACAATTTCGTCCTGCATGGTTTTGCCATAAATGATGGTACTGTCTGCAGATTGTCCGATCGATTCGCGAACCGTAGCTTCTTTGTTCCGCCAAAGTGTACTTCCGTTTTTTGCATCAATCGCGGTTAAATAACGGTCTGGAGCTGCAATATAAATTATCCCGTTATAAGCTACAGGCGTTACCATAGCTGGCGAAAACATTCTGTTGCCCTGGCCATTATTCCATTTCCACAACAAGTTTCCGCTGTTAATATCAAGTGCATATAAATGTCTGCCCCATGAGCCAAAAATAATCTTGCCCTGATAAATAAGTGGCTTGCCCACAATCGTACCTTCTACTTCTTTAAATGCCCATATTTCATTCCCTGTTTTAACATCCAATGCCCTAAAGGTATTATCGCTGCCACCTATGTACACCTGTTGGCCGCTAACTACCGGCGAACCCAATACCGAGTTAGTTGTTTCTTTGTGCCAGATTTCTTTTCCTGTTTTTGCATTTAATGCGTAAATAGTGCCATCTCCTGAACCGAAGATAACCATATTGTTAACGGCAACTGGTGATGAATAGATCGCGCCTTTGGTTTTAAATGTCCATACTTTTTTTCCTGTATTTTTATTTAAGGCTTCAACCAAACCTAAGCTATTGCCAAAAATAACATTGTTCGAAGCGTAGGTTGGTGTATTCACTACGTTGGCGTTAGAATGATAAGTCCAAACTTCTTTCGTACCCGGATATTTATTGTTGATTGCAAAATCGGGGCGATTATATTTTTTTGAATCAGCCTGAAAAGTTTTTAGTGCAATTTTTCGCCACACCGGAAGAATATCCTGGGTTGGTTTTTTAACCTGGAAAAAAGCACTATCCCTGTTCATCGTTACAATGTTGTACCCTCCAATACTATCCTTTGCCCTTAGGTTAGAGCGCCCCATTGTAGCTTCAATACCTTCAAAATTATAAGGATGATTATTGTGCCCATGGCCGCAAATGGCATATTGGATATTATATTTCTTTAACTCATCCGTTGCTTCGTACCAATTATCCAAACTGTTATCCAGCGGGTAATGGTTGGCAAAAATAATGGGCATATTCTTAGGTGTTGCTTTAAGCACACTGTCAAGCCAAACGGTCGCATCTCTTGGAATGTGCCCATCGCTCATCCTTACGTAAGGGCCAGATGCACATGCTATAAAACGGTAGCCATTATGATCGAAAATAAATTTATCGCCACCAAACTCTTTAATAAAATTTACACCACCTGATTCTGACCATCCTGTATCGTGGTTTCCGGGGATAATGTGGTATGGTTTATTTAATTTCGATAGGATGTCTTTAGCCAGTTTAAGCTCATTATTGGTACCCATTTCGGTGATGTCGCCAGTAATGATCACAAAATCGATGTCATTTATTGTATTTAAATCAGCAACAGTTCTGTTAAGATCTTCTTCGCCTGTTGATGACCCAACGTGGGTATCAGTTACAAAAGCATATTTAAAACTTTGGGCTTTTACAGAGAGCGAGAACAGAATAGCAAACAGTAAAAGAATGGGATATTTCATTTGTTTTTCGTTAAATTGTTTAAATAAAAATCGGTATTTTTTAGGGTTAAAGCGGAGCTGTAATACCAATTTTACATGTTAATAAATGTACTGCAAGAGGTTAAGAAATAGCTTTTTCTGTTCATAAAAAGGGATTAAGCAAAAAAGGCGGCCATTGGCCGCCTCTTACTCGTTCTGTTGTAAAAAATTATAAAATTTTAAACCCTAAACTCAATTGAAACAAGTTAGGTTTTTGGCTGTATTTCTCACTTTTACTGATGTTGGATAAACCAGCTTCATAGCGTAAATCAACCGAAATGTTACCCACGTCTACACCAGCACCTGCCTGTAGGCCCAGTGCCTGGTTTTTGTAGTTGTCGAAATCGGTAGCTTGTTGATAAGCAGAACTAAAAGACGAATTTTCGTCCAGAATAAATGAAATAACCGGACCAGCCATTAAGCGGAAGTTTAAATTTTTAGCACCAAATTTTGTTCCCAATAAAACAGGAACATCTAAAGTGGTAAATTTTACTTTTCCTTCAGCTGCAATTTCATTCCCATTATCTTGCGTAATGCTGATAAATTTGTTGCCTTTACTACCAATGTAAGCCTCTGGTTGCACATAAAAACTAGCGCCACCAATTCGTGCCCAGGCACCGATCTGATAACCTAAACGGTTTTCTTCGCTTGCGAAATCTGCATTTAACTTGGCTAAGTTTACACCTGCTTTAACTCCTAGGTTAAATGTTTGTGCCTTAGATGTTGCCCAACCCAGGGTTAGGAAAACAATAGAGAAGATGATTTTTTTCATGTTGTTTAATTTGTTTTTTTTAAAGGTTATAAAACCATAAACGATCAGTGATACATGCAATGGTTTCATTTTTAAAATTTGTGTTAAGCGGTTTTTATACCGATTAGGTTTTATAACGCGCTTTTAACACAATTATCGTGCAAAAAGAATCGGCGAATCTCCACTTTTTTTGTCACATCACATAAAAAGGTATTAACCTGAGCAAATATTTTTTACTTTTGCATCAAATAAAATATGCCATGGCTAATTTTCAACTTACTTCAGAAACTGCATTTAAAGTAAAAACCAAGTTCTTAAGGAAATATCGCGATCTGGCGAACGAGCCTTTAGATTTTACGCCAGGCAAAGAAGATCAACTGATTGAAGATTTAATGCGTTTGGTGAAACGCGACCGTACCTACATCGAATTTACCATTCAAAAAGCACTTGCCGATACCAAGGGCAACAGGCTTTAGTAAATCTTTCCTTTGTTTTCATGCCCTTCTTTTTAGCGTAACGCTTAATTTACGCTTAGCCCAAATAAGCTGTTTTTAATATTTATCGGTTTTTGTACATTTACGTTTGTACTTAATCAATAATAATCTTCCAGAAAGAGCAGTATTTCATTTAACTCGCCCTTCGGAATTAAAACATATAAGGGAATGAAGAAACTAAAATATGGTCTTTTAGCAGCTGGTTTTGGCGTGGCTGTTTTGTCTTTTTCATTTAAAGAAGATTTATTCCTCGTATCTAAAAACCTCGATATTTTTGCTTCACTCTATAAAGAAATCAATATCAATTATGTTGATGACACCAATGCCCCTCAATTGATGAAAACAGGGATTGATGCCATGTTGGATAGTTTAGATCCCTATACCGAATATGTTCCAGAATCGGAGATTGAAGATTACAAACTGAAATATGTGAGCACTCAATATGGTGGTATTGGTGCAGGTACTGTTTTTATTGATGGCAAACTGTTTATCAATGAAGTAAGCGAAGGTTATCCTGCAAATAAAAGTGATATTAAAGCTGGCGATCAGGTGGTGAGCATCAATGGGATTGCCATAAAAGGTAAAGACCGTCAAGAAATTAGTCAGTTGTTACGCGGGCCGAAAGGCACAGCCGTTGATTTGTTGGTGATTAGAGATGGAAAAGAAATCACTAAAAAACTTATGCGCGAGGAAATAAAACAACCTAATGTTTCTTACTCAGGAATGGTTGGCGATGGCATCGGTTACATCAAACTCGATAAATTCCTTGAAAATTCCGGACAGGAGGTTAAAGACGCGCTTTTGTCCATCCAAAAGGAAAATCCAAAAGGTGTGGTTTTAGATTTGAGAAACAACGGCGGAGGTATTTTGCAGGAAGCGGTTAAAATTGTGAACCTCTTTGTGAATAAAGATCAGCTTATTGTAACCCAAAAAGGCAAAAATGTAGAGAAAACCATTGCCTATAAAACACTTTTAACCCCGGTTTCTACTTCGGTTCCATTGGTAGTGCTTGTAAATGGAAATTCGGCCTCAGCCTCAGAGATTGTTGCGGGTTCTTTACAGGATTTAGATCGTGCCATTGTAATTGGTCAACGTAGTTACGGCAAAGGCTTGGTTCAGCAAACCTTCAACCTGCCTTATAACAGCTTGGTTAAAGTAACTGTGGCGAAATATTATACACCATCAGGCAGGTGCATCCAAAAATTGGATTATGCACACAAAAATGCAGATGGTGTTGCCGAACGTTTTGCCGATTCGACCATGGTAATGTACCAGACCAAAGCAGGAAGGAACGTGTACAGTGGTAATGGTGTTTATCCCGATATCGTGGTAGATGCCGTGAAACTCAGCCCGATTACCATTTCAATGCTTAATAAAAACCTTTTCTTTAACTACGCAAATCAATACAGGAAAGAAAAACCAAGTTTGGCATCAGCCAAAACTTTCCAGTTATCTGATGCAGATTATACGGCATTTTCTGGCAGTTTGGCCGATAAAGATTTAACCTACCTAAGCCGTACCGAAAGGTTGCTTTCCGATTTAAGGTTAGAAGCCGAAAAGGAAAATAAATCTGCCGAAGTAAAAACCGATCTGGAGAATCTTAAATATAAACTTACCTCTTCTAAAAAAACCGATCTGATTAGCCATAAAGCAGAAATAAAAAGAGTTTTAGAAACACAGATTGTAAGCCGGTATTTTTACGAAAAAGGAAGAATTGAGCAGAGCTTCCAGTACGATAAAGAACTGGCTGCAGCAAAAAACCTTTTTACCAACCAATCGCAGATTCTGGCCATTTTAAAAGGAGATGGAAATTATAAGGTGATTGGAAAACCAACTAGAGCCACCGCATCAATAGACTAAAAACCTAACCAAACGATACCGCTATCCTTATGAAAAAATTACCCCTAATATGCCTTGTGCTATTGATCGCCTTGCAGTTAAAAGCCCAGGATTATACTCCTACAGCCTCTAATTTAAAACAACGAGCATGGTTTAACGATGCCCGATTTGGCTTATTTATCCACTGGGGGCCTTTTAGTATACCTGGGAGTGGCGAATGGGTAATGAACGAACGAAAGTTGAATGTTCATAATTACACCAACCTTAAAGATTTTTTTAACCCGGTTGAATTTAATGCCGAACAATGGGTAAGCATGGCGAAGAATGCCGGAATGAAATACATTACGCTGATTACCAGGCACCATGATGGTTTTAGCATGTGGGATACCAAATATTCTGATTTCAATATCATGAATACACCCTATAAAAAGGATATCGTAAAAATGATGGCCGATGAGTGCCACAAACAAGGCATAAAACTATACCTGTATTATTCGCTGTTAGATTGGCGCAGAGAAGACTATCCGCACGAAACTGGCCGTACCGGGCAGAACTCTGGTAGAACAGGTAAAGGTGATTATGCAAGCTATTTGCAGTTCATGAAAAACCAATTAACAGAGCTGTTGACCAATTATGGTGAAATAGGCGGGATCTGGTTTGACGGGCATTGGGATCAGACTGCACCAGAAGGATCAAAAGACAGAACATCGCGGATTGATTGGAAATACAACGAAATTTATGGCTTAATCCACAAACTTCAACCGCAGTGTATGATCGGTAATAACCATCACCTTACGCCCTTTGCCGGAGAAGATTTTCAAATGTTCGAACGCGATCTTCCGGGCGAGAATAAATCAGGTTTAAGTTTTCAAAAGGCATCAGATAAACTACCGCTCGAAACCTGCGAAACCATTTCAAATTCATGGGGGTATAATTTGAGCGATACCTATTATAAATCGAATAAAGAACTGGTGCATATGTTGGTTAAAGCAGCAAGTTTAGGTTCCAATCTTTTATTGAACATCGGCCCGATGCCGAGCGGTAAAATTCAACCCGAGTTTCAAGACCGATTAGCCGGTTTAGGCGATTGGCTTAAAGTATATGGCGAAAGCATTTATGGTACTAAAGCAGGATTTATTAAGCCACAGGCCTGGGGAAGCATTACGCAAATCGACAACAAAGTTTATATCCACCTTGTTGATGGAAAAACGGCAACGCTTAATTTGGAAAATGTTCCGGTAAAGAAAATCAAAAAGGCATATTTATTGAAAGATAAAAGTCCGGTAAACTATACTTTTAAAAAATCAAAATTAAGTATTACTACAACTTTAAATAGTGCAGAACCCGATCAGGTAATTGTTTTGGAGATTGGGTAACAGGGCTTGCACGAATGGTCGTCATTTCGAGCGGAGAGCAACGCAGTCGAGAAATCTATCGAAACAGATTTCTCCTCCGAAGGAGTTCCTTTGGAACATTTCACTGCGTGTCATCCGATAGCTATCGGATCGAAATGACGACTGATTTTTACAATCTGTCATTGGTAATTTATTTCAGGATCTTTCCAGGCATAAAGATGCTGACTACGAAGTAGCTACAAGACAAATGAAAATACTACCTCTACTTGTAAAACGATTTCAGCAGTAGGTGGGTGGCCTTGAAATATGCAATGCACCCCGTTATATACCTGAAAATAGTGTATTTCTATCTTTTTCTTAATTTTAGCACAATTCTTCCCCCTTTATGAGAAAATAAACGTAAAACGTTTTACTTTTAGGCTTTAAATTCTAATGTAAGAAATTATAAGCACACATGCAGTTCAAGAAAACCTCGTCTATTCTATTTCTAACGGCCTCTCTATTCTCCCTAAATGCAACTGCGCAGCAGAACTCCAAACTTACCCGGTATGTAGATCCATTAATCGGATCAGCAAAACACGGTCACGTTTTTGTAGGTGCAAATGTTCCTTTTGGTGCAGTTCAGCTCGGACCGAACAACATTTTTGAAGGCTGGGACTGGTGCAGTGGATATAACTATGTTAGTAATACGATTACCGGTTTTGCACATACGCATTTAAGTGGTACCGGAATCGGCGACCTGGGCGATATTTCAATCATGCCTGCAACTGGTAAATTATTGCTCGAGAAAGGTAAAACAGCCGAAGACCAGAACGGATACCTTTCTAAATTTTCTCATCAAAATGAAATAGCCAAAGCTGGTTATTATAGTGTATTACTTGATAAATACCAAATTAAAGCTGAACTAACAGCCACCGAAAGGGTAGGTTTTCACCAATATACTTTTAAAAAAGGTGCAGAAAATCCACATATCATTATCGATTTAATTGAAGGTATAGGCTGGGATGCACCCGTATCGGCATCATTTAAACAGCTCGATGCGACCACTATCGTGGGGCATCGTAATTCGAAAGGTTGGGCAAACGATCAACGTTTATATTTTGTAATTAAACTTTCACAACCGATTAAAAGTATTGCGTTATATGATAGCACAGCAGTTAAAAGTGGTGTGTCATTATCTGGCAAAAAACTAAAAGCAGCGGTAAACTTTAATGCCATTAATCATGATAAACTACAGATTAAAGTTGCTCTATCTCCGGTAAGCATCGAAAATGCCATTTTAAACCTAAAAACAGAATTGCCGGGCTGGGACTTTGCCGCTACAGCTAAAAACAGCGATGCGAAGTGGGAAAAAGAACTGGCTAAGGTGAAAATTGAGGCTTCAAATACGACCAAAAAGATATTTTATACCGCTTTGTACCATACTATGGTGGCCCCATCTCTTTTTAACGATGTAAACAAAGATTACCTCGGTACAGATAAAAAGGTCTACAAAAAGGCAAATTTCAATAACCTCACTACCTTTTCACTGTGGGATACTTACCGTGCAGCTAATCCATTGTACACCATCCTGCACCAGGATAAGGTAAACGATGTGGTAAATACCATGTTAGCCATCTATAAACAACAGGGTAAACTGCCCGTTTGGCATTTAATGGGCAGTGAAACCAATACCATGGTGGGCTACCATGCCGTTCCGGTTATTGTTGATGCCTATTTAAAAGGATACCGTGACTTTGACGTAAATCTGGCATACGAAGCAATAAAACAATCGGCCATGCAGAAAACAGATGGCATTGATTATATCCAGCAATTAAAATATATTCCTGCTGATAAGGTAAACGAATCAGTGGGTAAAGCTTTGGAGTATGCTATTGACGATTATTGCATTGCACAAATGGCTAAAGCACTGAATAAAACAGCAGATTACACTTACTTTAGTAAAAGATCGAAACTGTATAGTTTATACTTCGATCCGAGCGTTCAGTTTATGCGGGGTAAACTTACTGATGGAAACTGGAGAAGCCCGTTCGATCCCTTTTCATCCAAACACCGTGAAGATGATTATGTAGAAGGTAATGCCTGGCAATATACCTGGCTGGTGCCGCAAGATGTAGAAGGACTGATTGATCTTTTTGGTGGGGATAAAGCTTTTATCAATAAACTCGATTCGCTATTTACCTTACCCTTGGATTTGGGAACCAACGGCTCGCCTGATATTAGCGGATTGATCGGTAATTATGCCCAGGGGAATGAACCCAACCATCACATTCCTTATTTATATACTTATGCAGGCCAGCCATGGAAAACTGCCGATCTGATCCGTAAAATCGACAAAGATTTCTATTCTTCAAAACCGGATGGTTTGTGTGGTAATGAAGATGTAGGCCAAATGAGTGCCTGGTATGTTTTTTCTGCAATGGGTTTCTACCCTGTAAATCCGTCAAACGGAGCTTATGTTTTCGGGACACCATTGGTTAATGATGCGATCATTTCGCTGCCTGGGAATAAGAAATTCAATATAAGGGTTGTGGGTAACAGTGCGGAGAACAAATACATTCAGAAAATTGTGCTTAATGGCAAAGCTTATACTAAATCATTTATCCTGCACAAAACCATAAACGCTGGTGGAAATATGCAAATTTATATGGGCAATAAACCATCGGCAACCTGGGGTGTAAACCCTGGGGATAGACCAACATCCGGAAAATAATTCTAGATGAAAAGGAGGTTATATTGTAAGTCTGGTTTATCTAGATTTTGTCACGTTGAGCCTGTCGAAACGCCCATCATGGTGTTTTGGAAGGTCCTTCGACAAGCTCTCCGTAGGGAGTCCTTTGGACAGGATGACAATTCTATATTTATAATTATAATACATCCTCATGAAAATTAACCATAACCAGTATCAACTAAAATATCTTAAATAAATGAAGAAACTATTTTTACTTCTCTTACTCTGTTCGGTTTTAACCGTAAATGCACAACAGCGCTTTGAACTAAATTCGGGTTGGGTATGTACCAATATCAAAGATGCTAAATCTACTGGTTCAGAAATTTCGAAAACAGGTTTTTCGGTTAACAATTGGATGCCTGCAACTGTACCTGGAACAGTATTAACCACTTTGCTAAACAATAAAAAAGTTCCTGATCCATTTTATGGCATGAACAACGAGAAAATTCCTGATGTGTATAAAACCGGTAACGATTATTACACCTATTGGTTTGTAAAAGATTTTGAAGAACGTGCCATAGGTAACGAACAGGTTTGGTTACAGTTTAGGGGAATAAATTACAAAGCCGAAATTTATTTGAACGGAAAAAAGGTTAATCCAAAAACCCAGGTGGGTATGCATCTTAGGGCACAGTACAACATCACTAAACTTTTATCTCCGAATGGGAAAAACAGACTTGCTGTTATCGTTTATCCACCAGATTTTCCTGGTAACCCGAACGGTGGCCAGGGTGGTGATGGCACCATAGCCAAAGGTTTAACCACACAATACACAGCTGGCTGGGATTGGATTCAGCCCACCCGCGATCGCAACACAGGCATTTGGGATAAAGTGACCATCGAGAAAACAAAAAACATCAATATCCAGAATCCACAGGTAATTACATTGGTTCCAGGCAAGCGCTTACCAGAAGGGAAACAAAATCCGGCTACCGTTAAAGTTTCGGTTGAAGTTGAAAACCCAACAGGTCAGGCTATTTCGGGTACTTTGCAATATCAAATTGCCGGAAAATTGGTTAAACAGGCAACAACTGTCGCGGCAAATAAAACAACTATAGTCAAACTTCCAGATTTACAGCTCGAAAATCCTAAATTATGGTGGCCAAGCGGATATGGGCCACAGAACCTGTATGATGTGAAGATCGAATTTATCGCGGCCAACCAGGTATTAGATCAGGAGCAGCTTAAAGTAGGTGTTCGCCAGATAGATAATATCTGGAACGAGCACACCAGGAGTATGGGCGCTTTTGTAAACGGACAAAAGATTTTTATTAAGGGTGGTAACTGGATTATTTCTGATGCGATGCTCCGTTTTAGCGATGCCCGTTACGATGCTGAAGTGCGTTACCATAAAGATATGAACCTCAACCTGATCAGGATTTGGGGAGGAGCAATTTTAGAAAGACCTGAATTTTATAACGCCTGCGATAAATACGGTTTGCTGGTTTTTCAGGATTTCTGGTTCAGTGGCGATTGCAATGGCCGTTGGGTAGATCCAATGAAGAAGGAAGACCAATGGACACGCAGAAATTATCCAGATGATCATCATTTAACCTTAACAGCTATTGAAGATCAGATCAAGATGATCAGAAACCATGCTTCACTTGCTTTTTGGTGCGGTGGAAATGAGATTACACCACCAGAAGATATTTTGGAACCTTTAAAGAACGATATTCTGCCGCGCTTAGATGGAACAAGAAAACTTTTTGATTTCTCCAATAGCGACGAAATGTCTTTCAATTCCATTGGTGGAAACGGTGATGGCCCGTACGGCATACAGGATATTAAAACTTTCTGGGGTACCAGAACATTTCCTTACAATTCGGAAGTAGGTTCGGTAGGGGTAGGTGACTACGCCTCTTTGCTCCGTTTTATCCCAAAAGAGAACCTGATTGCGCCGCAATACAAAGCCAGGCCCGATTCGGTATGGGATTACCATAAGTATATCTCATACGAGCAATACCTTAATCCATACGGTAAGCCAAAAAGTGCAGAAGATTTTGCAATGAAGGCTCAATTGGCCAATTACGATCAATACAGGGCATTAATGGAGGGTTTCTCGAACAAAATGTGGGACTGGTATACCGGATCCATCATCTGGAAAACTCAAAACCCCTGGACAGCCATGCGTGGACAGATGTACGATTATTACCTTGATCCTAACGCCTGTTTATATGGCTTAAGGAAAGGAAGTGAACCTTTGCATGTAATGATGAATCCTTTGGATAGCATGGTAACCATTGTAAACAATGGGTTTAGCACTAAAAACAACCTGATGGTACAGGCGAAAGCTTATGATATGGGCGGAAAAGATTATTTCTACTCTCAGGCCTTCAATTCGGTTGGTCCATCTTCAGTGAGAAGACTTTTTCCTATGAATGAGTTCTTAACCAAGCTGGATAAAAAAGAAGGTGTATTTGTTTCTTTAAGGATTTTAGATCAAAAGCAAAATATTTTAAGCGAGAATATTTATTGGCTTCCAGGTAAGGATGGTGAATATTCGGGCTTAAAAAGCATTAAACAAGCGCCCTTAAAAGTTGCAGCAGTTGATCAGAAAAACGGTAAGGTAGCAGTTACTTTAAGCAATGCAAATGGAAGCCCTGTAGCATTTTTTAACCGGGTTGCTTTAATAAATGGCAATACTGGCGAACGTGTACTCCCTGCTTTTTATGATGATAACTACGTAAGTATTTTGCCTGGCGAAAGTAAAACGGTAATTGTAGAATATACAGGGAAACAAAGTAATTTAGCTGTAGAGGTATATGGCTGGAATGTAGAAAAGCAAAAGGTGAGTATTCAATAGCTTACAAGACCTATCAGGTTTAATTCGTAACTTATATTGTTTTCAATGACCTCATTGAGAGCTGCGCCGTTTCGAAACCTGATAGGTCTTTACTGCTTCTAATAACAAGCCCTTCGTTTCTAAACCTGATAAAGCGGATAGCCCACAACGAGGAACGAGTGAGGACTTGAAGCGATAGCAGGACTACTCTGGCCATTAAAACAGAACCCCACATTTCCAAAAAAACATCGGCTAGTTTTGGCCCAACGCTTTAAGATCGCTTCTTACTTCAGCAATGACGATGCCAACAAAAAAGGCGACACTTTACGCATCGCCTTTTTTCATTTAATATGTTTTACAGCCTTAGCTTACACCATGTAATTTTACTTTTAACCCATCCATATTGTTGTTTAACTGCAGTTGGCAGGCTAAACGCGAATTTGGTAACAGATCAGGCAAAGTATCTAACATGGCATACTCATCGTCTGTCATTTCGTTAAGTTTTTCTTCGCCTTCTAACACATCAACGCAGCAGGTAGCACATAAGGCCATTCCGCCACAAGTAGCTAGAATATCGTACTCTGATGCTTTTAAAAACTCCATCAGGCTTAAACCCATGTCAGTTGGTGCAACGTGTTCTGTAACCGAGCCATCCGGCTCTTGCATATATATGTTAATGTTGTTTTCCATTTTTTAGTTCTCTTATGATTTGTAGCGACAAATATAGGAGAAAGCTTAAAATTCTGAAACTCCGTTTACAGTTGTATATTTCATGGTATATTTCACCCCCGGGTTCATGTAAGAATAAGCGCTATGGCTCATTAATGCAGCCTCGTGGAAACCACAAAGAATCAATTTTAGTTTATTGGTGTAAGTGTTTATATCGCCAATAGCATAAATTCCAGGGATGTTTGTCGAATAATCATCAACATTAACCTCAATTGCACTTTTGTTGATATTTAAGTTCCAATCTTCAATCGGGCCTAATTTAGGACTCAAACCAAACAAAGGAATTAAGTGATCAGCTTCTACCACCGTTTTTTCCATGGTACGGTTCTGTACAATTTCAACTTGTTCTAATTTGTCTGTTCCCTGTACTGCCTGAAGGTTGCTGTTTAAAATCAAATTGATTTTTCCGCTTTCTGCCAAGGCCATTACTTTAGCAACCGAATCTGGAGCACCACGGAAACTCTCGCTTCTGTGCACCAAAGTTAGTTCAGAACAAACTTCTGCTAAGTAAATGGTCCAGTCTAAAGCAGAGTCGCCGCCACCGGCAATCACCATTTTCTGATCGCGGTATTTTTCAGGGTCAAGGATCATGTAGTTTACACCTTTACCGTTCTCAAAGTTCTCTAAGTTTTCTACAGCTGGTTTACGCGGCTCAAAACAGCCTAAACCACCAGCAATTACCACAACTTTAGCTTCGATAACCGTACCCATATTGGTCGTTAAAACGAAATCTGCTTCGCCACGCTTTTCTAAACCTTCAATACGTTCGCCTAAAGTAAACGTTGGATGGAAAGGTTTTGCCTGCTCCATTAAGTTATCGATAAGTTCCTGAGCCAACACAGAAGGATAACCTGGGATATCGTATATCGGTTTTTTAGGGTAAATTTCAGACAGCTGACCACCAACCTGAGGCAGGTAGTCAATTAAATGGCAACGCATTTTTAATAAACCGGCTTCAAAAATGGCGAATAAGCCAACCGGACCAGCGCCTATTACGGCTATATCAGTAGTGATCATTAAAAAAAATTTGACGCAAAGTTACAAAATAAAGTATTATCAATCCTGTTATTTAGAAATATTCTAGATAATTTTGTAATACTGTTGTATTCAATATTTTATATGCTTTGTATTGGGTAAAAACAAAAGTTAAGGGTTTTTAGGGGATTAAAGCAAATTATAATTGGTCTATAGGTTTAGTGGGAAATTTAATCTGCTTACTCTGCCATATCATAAAAAGATAATATTTTAGCTTTGCCAATAACCCGTTCCCCTTCGTGAATATGCCATACCTGCCCAACATGTAAATATTGATGGAGCGATGGGAAATCAAGAAATCTAACTTTTACAATCTTTTTCTCCCCAGGCTCGATCGTTGGCCATTCGCTGAAATTAAGATCACCAATGTAAGTTTGCAATATTTGGTCCTGTTTATATTCAAATACATGATTAGGTCTGAAGCCTGATATAATCCCAGTCTTCCTTCCACCTTCACTTGTTGGTTTTAGTTCCAGTTCCGCCTTTACTAAAACGAGTGGGTTCGAGTTTTCATACTCGATTTCATTAAAACTTACTAATGTGTATTTGTCATACGCCATTAAATCAAAAATTTTTGATTCACCTGTTGCTAACCATTTTTTGTAAATAAGCACCCCATTTTGATATAGATACAGCTCATTGTTTTTAATTTCTTTATGAATTTTCATCATAATTTACTGTTCTACCAACTCATCCCTAAATTCTGAAACACAAAGCTCCACACATCGCTGGCTTCTTCAATCAACTTTGTAGTTGGCTTGCCTGCGCCATGGCCCGCTTTCGTTTCTATTCTGATTAAAACCGGATTTTCGCCTGTGTATTTATCCTGTAAGGTTGCTGCAAATTTAAATGAATGCGCAGGTACTACGCGATCATCGTGATCTGCTGTTGTTATTAATGTTGCCGGATAATTAACCCCGCTTTTTAGGTTATGGAGCGGCGAATATTTAATCAGGTAATCAAAATCTTCCTTTTTGTCGCTGCTTCCGTACTCCACCGCCCAGCCCCAGCCAACTGTAAATTTATGGTAGCGCAGCATATCTAAAACACCAACAGCTGGTAAAGCCACTTTAAACAGATCAGGTCTTTGGGTCATACAGGCACCTACCAACAGTCCGCCATTAGAACCACCAGATATGGCAATTTTGGTGGGATTGGTGTACTTCTCTTTAACCAGGTATTCGGCTGCGGCAATAAAATCGTCGAAAACGTTCTGTTTTTTTGCTAACATACCGCCTTTATGCCAGGCCTCGCCATACTCACTTCCACCACGTAAACTTGGCTGTACGTAAATCCCGCCACGCTCTAAAAACAACATTCTAGATAGGCTGAACCCAGGTGTTAAACTAACCTGAAAACCACCGTAGGCATACAGATAAACAGGATTGTTACCATCCAGTTTGATGCCTTTTTTGTGTACGATAAACATCGGTACTTTTGTGCCATCTTTTGATGGGTAAAACACCTGTTTGGTTTCGTAGTTATCGGTATTAAATTGGAGGTCTGATTTTTTATATACTATTGATTCGCTTCTATTAATGTCGTAACGGTAAATCGTACCGGGAGTGGTAAAATTAGAAAAGGTGTAAAAGAATTCTTTGTCTTCTTTGTATCCACCAAAACCCCCAATGGTTCCAATGGCTGGCAGTTTTACATCGCCAATTTTCTTTCCGCTTAAATCAAACTGAACAATATTGGTGCTTGCATCTTTTAAGTAGGATGCCCAAAGAAATCCGCCACCAGTTCCAATACCTTCTAAAGCCAATTTCGATTCAGGAATAATTTTCTGCCAGTTTTTAGGATCTGCATTTTTTGGATCAACCAAAACCACTTGTTTATTTTCGGCACCCAGATCAGTGTTTACCAATAGTTTGTCGCCAACGTTATCAATAACGCTGTGGTTGTTTTCAAAACCCTTAACCAACAAGGCGATTTTACTGTTTGGTGCGTTCAGATCTTGATAGTACAATGCATTGCCCGAAGTGCCGGCGCTGGCGTAAACCACCAGAAAGCGTTCATCTTCGGTAACATTGGCACCGAAATATAGATTTGGATTGGTTTTGTCTTCAAAAATTAACTGATCATTTCGCTGCTGATCGCCCAATTTGTGGAAATACACTTTTTGGTATTTGTTGGCTGCAGAAAGATCAGTTCCTTTAATAGGTTCATCAAATTTACTATAATAAAAACCATCGCCTTTCCAGGCTGCGCCAGAGAATTTGGTCCATTTCAGTTCATCGGCCAATTTGGTTTTGCTGGCTATTTCCATTACGTAAATATTGCTCCAGTCTGATCCTGCTTGCGCAACCGAATAGGCCAGGTATTTTTTGTCGTGAGAGAAGCCCAAAAGCGAAACGGCTGCCGTTCCGTCTTTTGTAAGTTTATTTGGATCGAGAAAAACTTCTTCTTTGCCATCTAACCCTTTTTTCATAAACCAGATGCTTTGGTTTTGAAGCCCGTCATTTTTGGTGAAGAAATAATATTCGCCAACCTTAAATGGTGCGCTTTCTTTAGGGTAGTTCCATAGTGCTGTTAAACGCTTTTTAATGTCAGCACGGTAAGGGATCTGCTCGAGATAGTTTTCTGTTACCTTATTCTCGGCTATAACCCAGGCTTTTGTCTCTGCTGAGGTATCATTCTCTAGCCATCTGTAAGGATCTGAAATGGTTGTTCCGAAATAATTATCTTTTGTGCTGTCTTTTTTTGTTTCAGGGTATTTCATCAATGTTATTTTTTCTGCAGGTTTTTTGCCTTGGTTGCAGGCAAACAGACTTAATGCAAATAAGCTCAATACAATTTGTTTTTTCATCTTTAATAAGATTTGTTTACTAATATATGTCTTTTTTTCCTTTGGGTTGATTGCACAGATTTTAGAGGTTTTTCCTTTGGGTTGATTGCACAGATTAAGGTGTTTTAAGCTTTAGTCTTTTAGCTTTCGGGGTTTTCACCATTGAGAAATTAAGGAAATTAAGTTTTTTGCCACGGAAACACAGATTTACACGGAGTTTGGCTCCTTGTTTAGTCTCTGGTCTTTTTACTTTAGTCTTTAAGCTTTTCGCCTGCGGGGTTTTCACCATTGAGAAATTAAGGAAATTAAGTTTTTTGCCACGGAAACACAGATTTACACGGAGTTTGGCTCCTTGTTTAGTCTCTGGTCTTTTTACTTTAGTCTTTAAGCTTTTCGCCTGCGGGGTTTTCATCATTGAGAAATTAAGGAAATTAAGTTTTTTGCCACGGAGACATAGATTTACACAGAGTTTGGCTCCTTATTTTAGTCTCCGGTCTTTCTACTTTAGTCTTTCAGCTTTTTTCCTTACGGGATGATTACGCAGATTTTGAGATTGCACAGATTATAGTCTTTCAGCTTTTTGCCTTACCTTTGAATTTGTACATGGTTAAGAATATTTACTTCGCTTCTGATTTTCATTTAGGCACTCCAAATTATGCTGAAAGCCGTGCCCGTGAAACGCGTATTGTAAGCTGGTTAAACTTTATAGAACCGAATTGCAGTGAGCTATTTTTAATGGGCGATATTTTCGATTTTTGGTTCGAGTATTCGAAGGTGATTCCGAAAGGATTTATACGTTTACAGGGGAAATTGGCTGCCATGGCCGATACGGGTATAAAAATCTATTTTTTTAAAGGTAACCATGATATGTGGGTGCGCGATTATTTCACGCAGGAAATTGGCATGGAAATCATCAGCGATGAACTGATCATTGAAAGAGGTGGTAAAAAATTCTACCTGCATCACGGCGATGGCTTAGGGCCGGGCGATAACAAATATAAATTCTTAAGAAAGATTTTTAGAAGCAAGTTTTGCCAATGGTTATTTGCCCGTTTGCATCCAAATCTGGGTATCGGTATTGCAAATGGTTGGAGCCAGGGTAGTAGGGCTGCACAAACCGAAAAAGAAGTTTTTTTAGGCGAAGATAAAGAATGGCTGGCCATTTATGCCAAGGAACAGTTGCAGAAAGCACATTTCGATTATTTTATTTTCGGGCACAGGCACTTGCCGCTCGATATAGAATTGGGTAATGGAAGCCGGTATGTTAATATTGGCGAATGGCTCAACTATAATACTTATGGGGTATTCGATGGTATGGATTTGAAGTTGGAATACTATAACCCAAAGCCGTAATATTTTTGTTTTTTGGGAAGCAGTGTCTATAGCTTTTTTTAATATTCGTCGGGAGCTGCCACTACATCCGATGGCTATCGGACTCCGTTTAGATACATCAGTTTCTGCTGCTATTTGGGTTTGCATAGGGCCTATAATGCACCGTTCTTTGCTCCTAAACCCGATAAAACGGAAAGCCCACAGCGTAGCGAGGACTTGAAGTGATAGCGGGGCTATCGGCCGCTACTGGCTCAGAACCTTTCATTTTCAAATTGACCTATAATGATTTCAATTTATGCCTAAGCGATTAACCAGTTCAAACGGTTAAGCAATTAACCCCTCCATCCAAACAAACTAATTCAGCTTTTTTCCTTATTTTTGCATTTCCTGAATTTTTGGGTCTATAGGATCGTCAGGAAATTTCAACAAGAATAAATATGTTAGATAAATTAGAAGCTATAAAGCTGCGTTGGGAAGATGTGGAAGAATCGTTGAGCAATCCGGATGTAATTCAGGATATGAAACGTTTTGCGGCTTTAAATAAAGAATATAAAGACTTAGGCAAGATTGTAGATGAATATAAAATCTACAAAAATGTGATGAGTAATATTGATGCCAACAAAGAAATTTTAGCTACTGAGAAAGATGCTGAAATGCGTGAGATGGCAAAAGAAGAACTCGATCTTTTGTTAAAACAACAGGAAGAAATGGAAAGCAATATCCGTTTGATGTTGATTCCTAAAGATCCTGAAGATGCTAAGAATGCGGTATTCGAGATCCGTGGTGGTACTGGTGGCGATGAGGCGGCTTTATTTGCCGGCGATTTATACCGCATGTATACCCGTTATTTCGAAACTAAGGGCTGGAAAGTGGAAACGGTTGATGTAACGGAAGGTACAGCGGGCGGTTATAAAGAGGTGATCTTAAAAGTGAGTGGCGATGATGTATATGGTCAGTTAAAGTACGAAAGTGGCGTACACCGTGTGCAACGTGTGCCTGATACTGAAACACAGGGCCGCGTGCATACTTCAGCTGCATCTGTAGCTGTTTTGCCTGAAGCAGAAGAAATCGATCTTTACATTAACCCTGCAGATATCGAACTGCAAACTTCGCGCTCAGGTGGTGCAGGTGGACAGAACGTAAATAAGGTAGAAACTAAAGTGCAGTTAACGCACAAGCCATCGGGTATTGTGGTGGTTTGCCAGCAAGAACGTTCGCAATTGGGTAACCGTGTTATTGCGATGGAGATGTTGCGTAGCAAACTTTACGATATCGAATTGCAGAAAAAGAATGGTGATATTGCCGCTAAACGTAAAACAATGGTATCAACCGGCGATCGTTCAGCCAAGATCAGGACTTACAATTATCCACAAGGTCGTGTTACCGAACACCGTATTGGATTAACGATGTACAACTTGCCAAGCATTATGGATGGCGATATTCAGGAGATTATTGATGCACTTCAGTTCGCAGAAAATGCAGAAAAGATGCAGGAAGGTGCTGTAGGATAAGGGGTTAAGTATTTTTTAAAAAAAAGTTTGCGAATTAAGATATAGTCTCTATATTTGCAACCTCGAAAGAGACAAGAGGTTCGAACTTTAAAGAAGAACAAAAGGAGTGGTAGTTCAGCTGGTTAGAATGCCTGCCTGTCACGCAGGAGGTCGCGGGTTCGAGTCCCGTCCATTCCGCCAAAAGCATTTTAAAAATGTTCAAAAGCCTTTAAATCATATGATTTAGAGGCTTTTTGGTTTTTAAGCCCTTCCAAAGCAAACCGAATTATTCATTATCTAAGCGCGTCATTTATGACGTCTTTATTTTGAAAAAAAGACGCGCTGAAATCTTTATAATAATCTGATTAGCAACATGTTCTGTTATTGAACATCTTGTTTTAAAGACGCTGCATTTCGACATTTGTTTTACCCTTTAATGTTGATGCGATACAAGACCGCGCACGATCATACAGCAGCTTTTATACAGTGGAAATAATTTCGGCAATAGTAGACAGGGGATTCCGTTCCAAACTGTACACCCGAAGAAGCTGCCTTGAGCACAAAAACAACCACTGATCAGGTTGGCTTTAAATAATGGGGAATTAATAGTTTTGTCCATAATAACATTTTAATGGTTCTTGGGGATGAGAAAATAAATGGTGCAGGAGACCATTACATTTTATCTGGTAATATATTAGAGTATTATCAGTCTCCATTTTACGAGATGCCCCAGTACTTACAAGACACATCAACATTAAATTATCTTAACATGCCATGTTGGTTTCATTTTAGAAGGAGAATACAGAGGGTGAATAACTTAATAGCGCAGGAATTTACTTTAGAAAATTATGTCTGTAGTGGCAATGAAATATTATATTTAGATGATGATCTGATTGAGATTTTCGAGAAGAGTATACGTCCTTTATTAGTCAAATCAGAGAGCAAGTATTGTAATGTTGTCTTTCATGATTAATAGCTCTAACTTTTTAGCGAAAAAAATAATTTTAGGCGTACAACCTTAGTTAAAGTTTAAGTACAACTGGAATCAAAAATTTTTGCGTATAGCTTGGGAAGTATTACCTTATGAATAGTTGTTAGTTTTAAGTAGTTGATTCATTTAAATCTCTTTTTTGATTTCAATCTGCCTATGGATAACCAGAAGCTAGATAGCTTTGATGCTGTTGGATAAGATGAATTATTGTTGATTTGAATTTCCGATAAGTTTGTCAATAATTTTGGTGAAGTCATTGTCATCATGGACCGATGGCTCGCCGCTTGTATTTATTGGATAACCGTCTTGGATGTATCTCAGTATTCCAAAACTGTCAACAAACAAATTTTTAGGAAGTGCTTTAATTTTAAGCTCTTTTTCATAGATTTTGCCATCTGTTAGTACCTGAAAATTAAAATCTTTATTCTTTAAAAATTCAAGTAAGTGATCGTTGTCGGTGTTATTCTCGGTGATGGCTATAAAATTCATTTTGCCCTCATACTTCTTTTTAAGTCTGCTTAGCTGGGGCATTTCTTCAATGCATGGCCCGCAATAAGTTGCCCAAAAGTTAATGAGTATGGGTTTGCCTAAAAATTTTGCAGATGATATTTCGTTACCTAGCATGTCCTTTAGTTTGAAGGCAGGAAGCCTTTGATTTAGTAATAAGAATGTAGAATCTTGTCTGTATATAAACTTAAGATCTTGAGAATCCCTAACTGTCGATTTTTTTGATACGGAAAAATTGACATAATTAATCACAGTATCATTTTTTATAACTTTATTATAAATGACAGCGGTCAGTTCATGAGTAGGGGGTAAGGCTTTTTTTGATGCATTGAATTGAAGTTTTAGTTTAGTCCCCTCTATAAGAGAGCCATTGTTAAAAGTATATAAATTATGTTGGCAATAGCTTTTAACTGATAAAAATACCAAAACTGTAATCATCACTGTTTTCATTGTGCTATGAGATATTTAAAATTCAAGTTAATTAATTTACATGATGATTAGAGACTATTGTTTTTATTAAATTGCACCACCAAATTTTAAATTATACTCGCGTCATTTGTAGTAGTGTGAAATGGCAGATAATCTGGTTTGAATATACCATTGCATAACAAGAAATTTAGGTGAATTCCTGGTCAAATGATTAACACAACTTGTATTAATGAGTGATAATACTTACTTTTAGTACAGTCAAACAGGTGCAAAAAATGGTGAGCATATAGTGATCAGGTTTCTTTAGCGTAATTTATAGTGCTTATTTTCAAAGATATAAGAGGTCGGTTCGAGTCCCGTCCATTCCGCAACAAAAGCCTTAACTTGAAAAAGTTGAGGCTTTTTTGTTTAATAATAATCTTTTTGATCAAAATATTTAGAATGAGGTTCAGCGTGTTACATAATTATTGATTAAAAAGTCGATTACTATAGTGATAAACTGAATATAGTGTCTATATTTGCACTCCCGCAAGGGGAAAGAGGTTCGAACTTTAAAGCGGACAAAAGGAGTGGTAGTTCAGCTGGTTAGAATGCCTGCCTGTCACGCAGGAGGTCGCGGGTTCGAGTCCCGTCCATTCCGCTCTAACACAAAAACAACCATTTAAATACTTGATATTCAGATGGTTGTTTTTTTAAAAAATCGTGAGCTTATCACTTTCTATTCAAAAGATCATTTTGTAATTTTCTTAAAATCAACTACTTACAGAGGGGTAGGGTTTCGAGTCCCGTTCATTATTTAAATTTACTTTGATAAGTCTTTTTTATTTTGTTCCTCAACCTGCCTAAAGGTTATATCCACTATTATCCGGGCAATCAACTCGATTAGTTGCTGTTCTTCACCAGTGAGGGAAGATTCCCGGCTTTCCGCCTTATTCTTCCTTTTAGCCCTGTGTTTTTTCACTGACGTTTTATAAAATTATTCTGGACACTCTTGAATATTTAAAAACGTATGAGCAAAGCCATCCGCTACACCTGAATAAGTTATTCCGGATATTGTGAACATACACGCAATCATTCCTAAACGATGCTGCTGGAGATGTCGAAGTCCACTACAAAAAATCCACCAGACAATTCAATGTGATTGTTGAATTCAACATGCATTGAAAAGGAAGTTGCTAGTTGCCTCCATAGAAGAACATAATTATATTATTTTATAATCGAAGTGCGTATTTCACTAAAACTGTACAGTCTGTTTCGGGCCAAACTGTACGCGAATTTGATTGCCGGGCGACTGCCTAAATTGTCCCTTTCCCTCTGAACAAAAACAGACCTCGACTTCAAATTTCCTTCCCCCCCGGAAATACTTCCGTTCATTAAACTTAAGATCTGCAGCCAGCGCTTTTCAAAGGATCAGCAGAGCATGATCTCCTGGATCAAGCTCAATATCACCTCAAAAGCAGCCCTGAAACGTTTAAACACCATTTGACAGAGCACAGATCACCTCAAGCAGTATATAATAGGCTGAGCTCTTTATTTGGCCCGAACTTAAAAAATTAAAAGGATTTGTTGAGCGAAGAAATCCTGACCTAACGATCAGTGCGTACAGCTTGGCCCGAAACAGCCTGTCAGTTTGGTGCGAAACGGCGTGTCAGCTTAAATGCGAAACGCGCGTACACTTTTGCCGAAATACCCAATCAGACATCGATAGCCGATTTACAGACCAAAGGTTTCCTGAGTAGTGCCAACAGTATCATGCAATTGGCTCAGAAAACTACTCCTTATCAGTTATACCCGGAAATGGAACGGGGCATGATGCTCACCGAACACAGGCGTTGTTTTGATGAAATTATTGAATATTGTAACCGCCTTGCATATCATGGTTTTTTGGAACCTAAAAAAGGATCGGCGAAGGGGATTCCATTTGCTGCCATGCAGTTTCAGCCAGTCGATGGAATATCTACTGTAAGGGGAGGCTCAAGCAGGGCAAATCCGGACGAAGCATTTGCCATTGCTCAGTGGATACTGGCCAACCAGCAGCAATTACTGGATCATTATCAACGTGGAGAAAAGGCATCGGCTGCAAACGAAAAAAGACCAGAAAAAAAGCTTAGCATAGCAGATATTATAGGTGTTATTACCCCCTTTACTGGACAGAAATATGAACTGACCCTGGCTTTGCGCCGAGTTGGTATAAATCTTTCGGGACTCACTATTGGTACCGTACATGTTCTGCAGGGAGCGGAACGTCCCGTGATTCTATTCTCTGCTACTTATGGCACAAATGATATGGGAAAAAGCTATTTTTATGATCGTGGAGTCAATATGCTAAATGTTGCTGTGTCGAGAGCCAAAGATGCTTTTATCTTATTCGGATGTAAAGAAATATTATCGCAAAACGCTAAAACGCCATCGGGACAATTATATCGTTATATTAATGGACTGTAGCGGAGATTTTCGTAGTAGCTATAAATCCCCCTCTTTATTAATCAAACCAGGGCGCTAGAAACTACTCAATTATATCAACAGAAAGGGGAAAAATTGAATGCCATTTCATTTAAATATGTTCGAAGCTGATAACTCTCTCAGCAAAATCCTACATTAATTAAATAATAAAAGAGTTCGACAACAACCCGCTCACTATTTTTCCGAGTCGCAAATTAGATTTTTGGTCCTCGCTTTTTTACTTTTTTGATGGGGTCGGTTGGCTTTCGGTCTGAATCGACAAGCTGAAATATATTACCATTTGGCTCATTATCAGTTATTTGATATTTTTCAAAATCGTTTAATAACAATAAAAGAGGAGCGAGGGGTTCGATTGTAGCCCCGTTCAGCCCGCGAAAATAGTTTTAAATTCAACTAAAAGCCTGTAAATTAAATGTTTACAGGCTTTTTCGTTTGCTGAAAACACCAAAGCATTCATTTTTTCAGTCCCAATATCATTCCAATGCTATAATACCCGTTTCTTCTTTTTAATGAGGTACCCAAAATAATTTGGTGAATAAGTACTATGCAAACTTAATAAACAAGACAACAGCCTGACCCTATTCAGCTCAAAAACCGTAAAACTGGTAAATAAAACAGTATTCTGTATAAGCCCATTGCAAGCTTTAGTGACGAACTTTGTGGTGCTATTGGTAGAAATGTGATCTGGAACTAAAAACAACCTTGAATTAGTACAATACAATAAACTTCATTGCAATGAAAACAATTTTCAGGATAACGGTATTAGCTTTTATAATAGTAAGTTCCTTTTCTATAATAGCCTGCAATAACAATAAAAAGCAAGAAAAAATGACAACAGAAAACACCACGGCTCTTTTCCCTAAAGGAGAAAAATTAACCAATGGATATTTTACGGGAGATGCTTATCTGCAAACACTTCTGTCAAAAGATAAGAACAACGATTTTGTATTGGGTAGTGTAACTTTTGAACCAGGGGCAAGAACCAACTGGCATACGCATCCTAAAGGGCAGGTGCTGATTGTAACCGAAGGCGAGGGCCTTTACCAGGAAAAAGGAAAAACAGCCCAGGTTATTAAAAAAGGTGATGTCATCAACATACCAGAAAATGTGCAACACTGGCACGGAGCTACTACCAGAACAAAAATGGTACACATTGCCATTACCAATTATGAAGGCGAAAACAACGCAGTTTGGTTAAACCCTGTAACTGATGAGGAGTTCAACGCAGCCAATAAAAATTAAACAATCAAAATGATGGGCAAAAGCAAATTTATAAAGGGGATACTATTTTTCGTGCTCACCATAAGTATGATCAAAATGAATGCACAACAGAACAAAACAGCTAATATGGATTTGTCTGCGCAACAGCAAAGCTTGGTAAAAATTTCGGCACTTACTGCAACGGGAAACCTGCAACTGCTAAACGTGGAATTGAATAAAGGGTTGGATTCGGGACTTACTATTAACGAAATTAAAGAAGCGCTCGTTCAGCTTTATGCGTATTGTGGCTTTCCAAGAAGCCTTAATGCCATTAACGTTTTTATGACTGTAGTAAAGGAGAGAGAAGAAAAAGGAATCAATGATAAAGTAGGGAAAACAATTGTTGTAGCAAATAACCCTAAAAATAAATATGAACAGGGCAGAAAAGTGTTGGAAGAACTGACCAAGACGCCGCAATCAAAACCTGCCCCTGGCTTCGGGGAATTTGCACCACGTATTGATGCTTTTTTAAAAGAACATTTATTTGCCGACATTTTTGTTAGTGACGTGTTGAGCTATAAGCAAAGAGAATTGGTAACAATTGCAGCTCTGGCCTCAATACCAGGTGTAGATGGCCAACTGCAGGCTCATATCAACATAGGAAAGAATACAGGCATAACCGAAAATCAATTGGAACAATTAGCAATGCTGGTTGAAACAAACGTTAATAAAACACAGGGAAATACCATCAGGAAAATAATCGGAAAACCATTGGTTCCTGTAATTGAGAAGGATATGATGGTGCGTATTTCTGAAATCGAAATTTTACCCGAATACCTCGAAGATTATAAATCCATTTTGCGGCAGGAGGCCGCGGCTTCTGTAAAGATCGAGCCTGGTGTAATTGCCATTTTCCCTATGTTTCAACAGAAAATCCCCACTGAAGTTAGGATCATAGAAATATACGCCAGTAAAGCAGCATATCAGTCTCATTTGCAAACACCACACTTCCAGCACTACAAAACAACTACCCTAAAAATGGTAAAAACATTAAAACTGGTAGATATGAACAGCCTGGATAATGAAACAATGCTGGAGGTTTTTAGTAAACTAAATTAAGATATATCAGGGATGAAAAGGGATCAGGTTTTTGAAAACATTAGGGCTAATTATCAACGAATCCATGTCATCAATGGGATACAATTGTGATAAGTTGCAGCCTGGCAAGAAATTATGCGTATTTCCCGGCTTCAATCAATTCATTGAATTCCGGTACTCATTGGGCGAATACCCAACCTGTTGTTTAAAGAAACGGGTAAAATGTGAGGGATATTTAAAGCCAAGCATATAAGCAACCTCACTTACCGATTTACTGAGATCAAGTATCTGTTCTTTCGCCGCATCAATCAGTTTTAAGTGTATATACTCTAGCGCAGATTTTCCTGTTTCTTTTTTTACAAGGTCTCCGAAATATTTGGGAGACAGGTTGAGTTGTGCTGCACAATACGAAACAGAAGGCAATCCCTGCGTTTGCAGCTTTTCCGACTGGAAGTAATCGTTCAGTAATCCCTCAAATCCAGTTAATACATCCTTATGGATATGTTCTCTGGTGAGAAACTGCCGGTCGTAAAACCGAACAGAATAATTCAGAAACATTTCAATGTTGCTAACGATCAACGTCCTGCTGTGCTTATCAATGGCATGAGCCAATTCATACCGGATCTTATTAAAACACTCCAGCACTATTTCTCTTTCTGCATCAGATACGTGAAGTGCTTCATTAACATCATAAGAGAAAAAGCTGTATTCGTTGATGCATTTGCCAAGATGGGTTCCACGGATCAGATCGGGATGAAAGAATAATCCCCAGCCGGTCGGCTGTATCATGTTTTCGCTTTCCTCAAAACCAAATACCTGTCCGGGCGCAATAAAAAGAAGCGTTCCTTCTTCGTAATCATAGTGATTGCGACCATATTTCATCTCCCCGCACTTCTCGTCTTTTAAAAAGATCATGTACACATCCGAAATATAACGTGTCTCTTTTACGGGCTTCGATAGCGACTGATCAAGAACACTGACCAAAGGATGCAGGGTTTTCTGCCCCCGCTCGTTATTGATCTGAGCCACACTTTCAATTCTAAGGGGATTTCCCATGACTTCGGTTATTTTAAAGTGAAAATAGCTTAAGTATTTCAATTATCCCTGCAGAAGCGCTAATGAACAGAAAATTTGGTAAGAGAAACAGGAATATGTATAATGATTTAATGCAAAAGTATAAAGAACTTCGCCTCTTAGCATGATCAATGAAGTATTTTACAAATCTTAATTAAAATGAACGGCGATATACTTTATACTCAGATCTGCGCTTATGTTCAAATATCCAGAGATGAGTTTGAACTCTTTTTTAACCTTTTTAAACCGGTTTATTTAAAAAAGGGTGAGTTCCATTACATAGCTGGTAAAGTTCCTAAATATTGGTCGTTCACTTTAAAAGGCTGCTTGCGCGAATATTGGCTGGATAGCCAGGGTGATGAGAAAATTTCCCGATTTTATGAGGAAAATACATGGGTTGGCCAGGTTGAAAGTATGATTAATTCAGGGCATCGGCTTTACGTATAGTAGCCACGACGCAGTCCCCTTTTGCCAGTAACTTCTCGGTGAGTACCGGCCGTTCCGCCCAGCAGCATCTGCAGGATAAGGTTATAGAAGCCGCAAAGGAAAAGGTATCTGGAACAGTATTATCCCTCAGCGAAATTGCGTTTTTAATCGGGTTTGAGCACTCGCAGTCATTCAGCAGGCTTTTTAAATTAAAAACCAACTTTACGCCATCAGAATATCGAGCTACGTTGAAATGATCATGTAGCAGCAATATAATTGGCACTAATGTGTAGCCTCAGATCCGATTATGCTTTAGAAATAGCCACAAACAAAAACGGCAGTAGCCCACGCCACTGCCATTCCCATTAATTCTGTTCCGCTTACAATAATTCACCCATCCCAAATACCGCCAATCCCTTGGCAAATTGTTCGGCTACGGCCTGGTTGGCGGCTTCAATATACTGGCCCGTTATGGGGTCAACTACAGTGCGTAATGGCCGGGTGCCTTTCGGGGCACCGATTAATTTTACAATGGCATTGGCAACATCCTGCGGGTTAGGATTATTGGCTTGCATCTCCCCGCCCAATGCGGCTACCATTTTGTTAGGTATACTGGCAATCGCACCATACCCCTCAAATACTGTCTGATCAGATGCGGGGTTGTTCTTTTGCTGCATTTCGGTAGGAAAGGCGCCTGGCTCCACAATAGCCACATCAATACCTAAGCGTTTTACCTCGTAATGCAGGCCCTCGCTTATGCCTTCCAGCGCAAATTTGGAGGCCGCATAAATGGTAGCGAACGGGAACGATACCCGCCCGAAGCCGCTGGTCACATTGATGATCAGCCCGTCGGCCTGCTTGCGCATAGCGGGCAGTACCTCTTTGATCAGTCGCCAGGGTGCATAAACGTTGATGTCGAAAGTAGTGTGCACATCTGCCATGGTAAAGCTCTCGGCCACCCCGGTCATGGCGTAACCGGCGTTGTTCACCAGCACATCAATAATGCCCTCTTTGGCCAAAACAGTTTCAACGGCCTGTTTCACGCTTTCATCGTCGGTCAGGGTAACCTCCAAAACGGTCACATTATCTACGGCTGCGAGCGCTTGGGCTTTATCGGCGTTACGGCCCTGTGTATCACGCATGGTGGCGTACACCTGATGTCCTAAGGCAGCCACGCTGTGGGCGGCCAGCCAGCCAAAACCACTGTTTGTTCCGGTTATCAATACGATTTTTTTGCTCATCTTTTTTATTTTTTAAATGAATAAGCAAATGTTGAAAATCGCTACAGAAAAACATTTACCATTTGGTAAAAAGCATCATTAACGGATATTACGGCGTATCCGGCTGAGCGATTGCTGGGTGATGCCCAAGTACGAGGCCACGTATGATAGCGGGATGCGGTTGATCAGTTTGGGGAACGCTTCAATAAATGACAGGTAACGCGTGGTGGCATCTTCCGAAACCAGCGGACTGCGCCGCTCCATGGCCAGGGTAAGGCACTTTTTTACCATATTGGCCTTCATCATTTCCCAGCCCACAATGGTGTTGGATATTTCGTCCCAGTCTTTTTTGTTAAATACCAGTACCTTGCAGTCGGTAACGGCCTGAACATATTCAGAAGCCGCAATCTGTGATTCAAATTTTTCATTATCGACTACAAAATTACCTTCTTCTACAAAATAATTGGTGACCTCTTCGCCCTTGTTATTATAATAACAAAAGCGGAATACGCCTTCCAGCACAAACGCCACGTACCGGGGCACCTTCCCGGCTTCCGAGAGGTAATCATCTTTTTTAAATTCGAGCATTTCAACCTTGCTCAGTAAAAAGTCGATCTGCTGTTTATTCAGGTCACCAAATTGCAGGATAAGATTTATCATCGCTTCCATCACGTAAAGATAGTATACATCGTAAAGCAGACATTTACCATATGGTAAAAAATGAGGCGAGCCGGACAACTCCAGTAAGTTGTCAGAGCAGGTTTTCCTGCAACGCCTGATAAACAGTTCTCACCGACGCCTGAAAGCCTAAGCTGCGCGCCTGTGAGACATCGGCATGCAGATACCAGGGGTTGATCAGTGGTTCTGCGGATGAAGCCAACGTTTCGCCAACGAGCTGCAATAATTCGTATAATGTTGTTGGTGCCTCATCTGCGATATTGACCACCCGTCCGTCCATGATCCCTTGCAAAGCCATCATGATAGCCGTATATATATCGCGATGGTGGATGGTACTCATCCGCATAGCCGGATGAAATTTAGCAGCAACCACATGTTTTGGCAAATCTTCCAGGTGACCGTCACCATCCCCATAAACAAATGGGAAGCGAAGAACAGACCAATTCAATCCGCTTTCACGTAACTTCTTTTCCGCAGCCACTTTGCTGGCCGGATAGGCATGTTGCGGGTTAAGCACATCGTCCTCCCGACCGGGGTGCGGATTGTTCATGTCGTAAACGTGGCTAGTACTTGCAAAAATGAAGCGGGCATCAGGGGAGTTGCGTTTTACGGCATCAATGAGGTTTTGCGTGCCCTCCAGGTTACTTTTCCAGATCAGGTCCGTATCAGGTGACCGAAACACGGCTGCCAGGTGAATGATGGCTTTTGTATTTTTTACTGCTTTATCCAGCGTTGCGGGATCAAACAAGTCCCCATCTATAGCCGTTACTCCGGCCGCAACTTCTTTTCCTCGTACCAGTGCGAAACAATCATATCCTGCTTCAACAAGGCGGGGCAAAAGCCTTGAACCTACTAAGCCGGTAGCACCGGTTACCAATATTTTACCAAATTGTCTGTCCATAATTAAATTATTTTAGACAAAGGTGGGGGTAATGTAGTAGTCAGGTACGGACAAAAACCGCTTTTATAAGGACAAATCCTGGTAAAAGCCGGCTATCGTTTTACCGGTTACTTTTTTGAACAAACGCGAAAAATACCCTGGGTCGTTGAAGCCGAGCTCAAATGCCAGTTCCTTTATTGATGTATTTTGGTCATGATATATTCTACGCTTTGCCTCGATGATCAAACGGTCTGTGATGAATTCCTTTGGCGAAACGCCGGAGTGCTGTTTTACAATCCTATACAAACCATCTGTGCTTAAGGCCAGCTTTTCTGCGATCTCCGTTATGGCCGGTTGATCAGTAAGATGATCTTCTACAAATAGTTTAAACCCTAAAAACTTATCAAGATTTCCTGCCGTATGCTTTTTATGCATTACAAAATAAGCAGCGTTTATTTCTGTAAGCAGGCTGTTCAGGTAAGCCAGGATCAGTTCCGGATTGGTATCGGTAGTAAGCAGCAGGTTATTTAAGGTTTTAAATGTAGTACAAAGTCTAAATGAAGCATCGGGCGGAAAGCTTATTTTCTGCTGGTTCAGGGGATTGAGCAGGAATGGGAACTTTCCCGGCAATCGCGAAAGGCACTCGTTGTCGAACCCCAGTTTATAATAATTTGCGCTATGACGGGTTGTAGCCAGTTGCCTAAGCTGGTGGGGTAATGCAAAAAAAAGTTCATGTTTGCCAACTTCGATAGTTTCCCCATCGATAACCTCCTGACTATTCCCGTGTAGCACGAAAAGAAGGAAATAATAAGGCAACCGTTGGGCAGGACCGTAGTGTGCAGCAGACTCGGGCGATACATGCCCGAACTCCGGAGAAACGATACGTATAGAGAGCCCTTTGTTTTGACTTAGATTTTTAGGAAAAGTGTTAATAGGCATAACTACTAGCGATTATCATGAAGCAAAGTTACCAATTAGCTTCTATTATCTATTTTAAGCGAGGATGGAGCTGACCCAAACGCTTTGTTAATGGTGTTTTGATCAAATTGCCATGTATCTACCGAACGATGATGTTCGCTTGCATACCGTCTTTTTTGAAGGTTGCATTGAGCATTTAGTTGAAGGCCTGCCGGAAATCCAAAGGGCTTTGTTTCGTCTTGCTCTTAAACAGTTTATTGAACGACTGTGGATGCTCAAAACCAAGTTGGTAAGCAATCTCGCTCACGGACATCCGCGTTGTAGATAATTTTTCTTTGGCCTTCTCGATCAGCTTCTCATGGATAATCTGTTGCATCGTCTGGCCGGTCAGTTGTTTCAACAAACTGCTTAAATACTTAGTGGAGATGTTCAGGGCATCGGCAAAGTATTGTACGGTTGGCAATCCTTCAGAAAGCAGCGCTTCATTGTTCAAGTACGTCGTTAAGAGCCCTTCCACCTGGTTTAAGACCTGATGGTTGGTGATCTTTCGGGTGATGAACTGACGCTGGTAAAAACGTTCCGCATAATTGAGCAGGGTTTCCAGGTGTGAGATAATAATGTCCTGGCTGAACTTATCCATATTGGCATAATATTCAGTTTTAATATTCTTGACCAGGTCATTGATCACTATTTCTTCCTTATCCGAGAGAAATAGCGCTTCACTGGTCGCATAGCTGAAGTATTCATATCGCCTGATCTTGGTAGCAAGCGTTGTATTCCAGAGAAAGTCTGGGTGTACGAAAAGCATCCAGCCATCCAGGTCGGGAGGTACACCATTGTCTTCGCCACGCAGGATCTGCCCGGGAGACATAAAAGCCATCAGCCCTTCATCAAAGTCGTATTTCTGTTGCCCGTAATGTAAACCATCACAGCCTCTTTTCATGGAAATCACATACAGGTCGAAAACGACCGCATCTATACCAGTGTCATTTCTCAGGCCTTTCAGGTCAACGATGCTGATCAGCGGGTGATGGGGTTTAGGAAGGCCCATCAAACGGTGTATTTCCGTTATGGAACTGATCCGGTAAAGTTTACTGCTAGCCATGTTGCATTTATTTAATTTTAAACGGGTACTTCAGCCATATCATCACTAGTGGCATCACTAAAAACGGGATCTCAATCAACGCAATGCGGTAATTTCCTGCCCGCAGTGCCAGCCCCATGATCATAACGACCAGGAACGCATTTAGCATATTGCCCAGGAAAAAGGTGTTAGGGATGAGCAAAAGTACGCCGACCGCTATGGCTACAGCTGCCAGATATGGAGTAAACGTTTCGCTAATCCCTAAACTTTCCATCATCTTTACAGATCCCGGATTGTTGTGGTAATATACGGAATCCCAGGCATGTTTGAAGCTGAGCGTTACCGAAATGAGCAGCAGTGCTGCGGAAACAATGTTTTTTATCATGTTTAGTTAAGGACAAAAGTGTTCATGATGCAAGCTCCGAGTATAGCGATCGGCACGCCGACTATTGCGCTTTTTAAAGCCCTTTTGGCCTTATTTGGATATGCCTTCCTGTGCCTGAAATAAAGGAAGAGCCCTACAGGGGGAAGGGCATTGGATACTACGAACCAAAACCTCGACAGTTGATCTTTATTATCTTTCATGAGAATTGATTTTATGATTAACTACTGAACTCTTTTCCATTTAAATGATTTTCCCACCAATGGTATACCTTTGTAGCCCCGGGTTTCAAGGTCATTGGGACCTGTCAGTTTCCCTTTCAGGCTATAGGTATTTCCATCCTGTACGCTATACAACTTACCGTCCACGTATTCGCCGTCCTTGTAGATAAGATCGGTGATATGGGTAAGGCCCTGCAAAGACCTGCTCCGGAGTTTTTCATTAGGATTTTTAGCATCCTTCTTAGCCGTTTTTCCATCTGCTTCGAACATCTCTTTCGACCACAAGAGTTTGGCGGAATACTTGTTGCCTGCTTTGAATACTTCGATATTGTAATCGTCACATTTCCAGATTCCTATGATCTGATCTGCAGGTAATTTCTGAGCGAAAGACGCTAGTGATAACAGCAGCGTAAATACTGCTAAAATTGATTTTTTCATATCTGATTGTTTATTGTTGATTATTTAATTTTTTAAATTTCTCGAATTCTTTGTGCCCTAACTTCATCAATTGGTTAGGTATCAGTCTGCTTAAAAATTTGATTACACTTACCAGGAATGGCCTGATCTCAGGCGTGTCATTCAGAAGGCCCTTGATGGCTACACTGACCAGTTTATCCACATCCATCATTTGGCTCGGATTCGGTGGCAGCACCCAATCATGCTGAAGATTGGTATTCACACCCGGAGGTACCAGTTCGAACACCTTCACACTGGTTTTATTCAATTGCAGGCGCAGGGCCTGGGTATAAGCATGAACGCCTGCTTTTGAAGCACTATAAACCGGAGCTGTGGAGTAAGGTATAAAAGCAATGGCAGAGGAAACGTTTACAATGGCCGCCGAACGCTTTTTGATCAGGTGCGGCAAAAACTGATGAACCATACGGATCGTTCCCGTAAGATTAATATCAATTTCACGGGTCATGTTTTCCAGGTCCTTGCTGGCGTCCTGAACGTCAAGTAAGCGCATTTCACCTGCATTGTTGACGATCATATTCAGATCTGGGAATTGTTGTGTCACCTCTTCATAGAGGCGCTCAATATCGTGCGGATCACTTACATCGCTCTGAAAGATGTGTATTTTGGGGAAGCGCCATTTGGTATCATTTAAGGCTTCCTGTTTACGACCTGTAACGATAATGGTTGACCCCTGCTGGGTAAGTTGTTTAACAAGTTCAAGCCCTATACCGCTGGTTCCTCCAGTAATCAGGATGGTGCTGTTCTTTAAATCCATGTTTTTCTCATTATTGTTGATGCAAAGTTCAGCCAATGGAAACTATGAGATGTATCCAAAAGTCGCGAGATTGTAGTAAAAAGGAATATTACTAGTTTTATGACAGGTAATTTATCTCCAGCTTCACTTAAAGATTGTAAACACTCAGTCCGCAGAAGCATAAAAATAACCAGTTAAAAATTTGATTTTTAGATGGTTGTAATTTTTAAATTGTAGGCTTTTTTGCGGTCAGAAAAATAGATGTTCCGTATTCTGCTAAAAATCAATTATTGTGCTTTCTGTCTGGTTTCGAACCCCGTCTACTATCTTTCAGAGAAATTTTGCTCAACTTTTTACTCTATTAATTTCATACTTTAATACCTTAATTGAAATTTATTAAATGGTTTAATAAAACGGACTCTGGAAATAGTCCGTTTCATTGAACTTTGTTTTTTTTGGATATTATGATTTAAAAACCATACATACCACCCGATACAGAAAGTTGCTCTCCTGTGATCCAGGCTGCATCATCAGATGCTAGAAACACTGCAGCTTTCGCAATATCTGCAGGCTGTCCTCTGCGTCCAAGTGGTGTTTTTTCGATAAACATCTTCTCATACTCACTACCTGCAGTAACACCCGCACTGGCTGCACCCTCTGTTTCCGTTGCGCCCGGCAAAATAGAATTGATGCGAACGTTTTTTGCACCCAGTTCTTTCGATAAAGCAATGGTGAAGGCATCTAATGCAGCCTTGGTTGATGAGTATAAGGAGGCATTCGGAAGTGGGTATTTACTTGCTCCAGAACTGATATTGATGATGTTCCCGCCCTTTTCGCCGAAAAGTTTAAGTGCTGCCTGTATTGTCAAGATTGGCCCTAAAACGTTGACATTGAAACTTTGGTGGAAATCTTCTGCAGAAATGAGTTCGATCGGAGCATATCCTTGAGACACTGCGTTATTTACCAAAATGTCTAGTGTTCCGAAAGCACTCTCCGCTTCTTTAAACAACCTGGTCACATCGGCTTCTTTCGATACATCGGCCTGGATCGCAATGGCTGTACCACCATTATCGGTTATGATTTTAACCACTTTGTCAGCCCCTTCTTTGCTGGAAGCATAATTTACAACAACTTTTGCGCCTGCTGCCGCAAAATGTTTGGCAATAGCTGCACCTATTCCTTTTGAAGCTCCGGTAACTACCGCTACCTTGTTTTCTAATTTACTCATGATTTCTATTTTTAATTACATTTAGGTCCTTCAGTTTTTTCGTTCTGAAATACATGCAAAGATCCTGCATCGTTACGAACTGCATGCTGACATGAATCATTAAATACACACGATAAATGTCAGTTCAAAGTGATGAGTTAAATCAAAAAAATACAGTAACTATTTAAAAATAGCCACCTATTGTAAAATCTAAAATGCAAGATGCTAGAAGACCAAATGAGCATAAATCCCACGGTAAAACACTTTTTTCATCTGGGGAGAAAATAAAAAAGCTGGCATAAACCAAATTCGGGTAGCCGGTATAAGTAATATTGCCTTTGCAAATCCGGACTTTGGTCAACAGTATGTTTTTATGTTAGGGGAAAGAAAATCCCAGCGATTCGTTTAACAGGCCCATTTGTAGTGATAGTGAAACCTGAAATAGCCAAGGGATCATTTTAAAATGTTTTTCTTTATTCGGCTCAAAGTTTCAGAAGATAGACCTAGATAAGAAGCAATCATATTTTGTGGAAACCGCTGTAGAAAATGAGGATAATTGCTGACCAATTCTTCATAGCGCTCTTCAGCTGAATAGTTAATAGCCTGCATTCTTTTTTGGGCAGCAATGGTGTTGTTTTGACTGATCACGTTTGACATCGCTGAAAAGGCAGGGATATGCTTCAGAAATTCTTCAATTTCCGCATTGGTTGTTTGCAGGACCTCTAGTTCCTCCAGCGCTTCAATGTTAAACCGGCTAGGCGTTAATCGATAAAAGCTTTCGAAATCTGTCAGCCACCAATTTTCAACAGACAATTTCAGTATATATTCATGTCCTTTTTCATCAACCGTAAAAGTCTTGGCAGATCCTTTTACAATGTACCCGATATATTTGCACACGTCTCCTTCCTGTAAAAAGTATTGTCGTTTTCGAAGTTTTCTGGGTTTGAAGTGTGCCGTCAACAAATGCTTATCATCTTCCGATAGCTGTTTGCCTGATATTTTTTGAATGTAATCGAAAAACGCTTCAAAATAGGACATTGTAAGGAAATAATTATTAGTTATGTGCAATATACTTAAGTCGGCTAAAAGACCAAAATTATTTAGGCATTGCCTCAGGATACTTCAATGCTAGGTGTCACATTCTATTTTTGGGTAATTTGAATGAAGTACGAAGGTCCCTGCTTCGAGCACTTTTGAATTAGCCTGTCATTTTATAAATAATAGGTGTCCGATAATATCCCGTACACTATTTATTCAGATATGAAACTACAATTTTGGCCCTCCACTTTTTTTCTTTTTTATCAGATGTTTTTGTAATCCTTTTTCGAAGTCTGTATGCTTTGTTTTTTCAATTGAATCATTATCAGTTGTTTTGGATGAATTTTGGTCATTGATAAACAATAAAAGAGGGGCTAGGGTTCGATTGTAGCCCTGTTCAGCCCAGGGCTGCCTAGATGGGTTACCCATAAATTTGGCGCTAAAATTTATAGATAAATACCATAACCACTTCAATACAAGCGGTTTAACCGCCTAAATAACAGCACAGAAACATTTTCAGATTTGGATTGCAGAACGCCTCTTTACCTCGTACTGAACAAATAACAACTAGTTTTACCTTTATCGATCTCTTTAGCGACCCTAATCGCAGCTTACCCGCCAACAGGTTAAAGATTACCTGAACATTAGCGAAAGTACCTACAAACGTAAGGTAAAAGATGGCACGTTAAAGCCTGTAAAACTTCCTGGTGGCGATCGTTTTTACGCGAAAGATTTACTGGCTGCCTACCTGGAAAGCCAGCAAAAGGGCCGTATTTAATTACCCCTGCATTACCTGTTGTTTACCCTTTGTTGCTACCAGGTTAACCCCAACGTTACCCCAGGGTTACCCCGGGGTTACCTTTTCTCTACCTAAAAGGTAAAGCCAGCGCCTGCTTTCGCAGAATGGCAACACCGCTTACGGTTATGCTGCCCTTAAGCAGGCTGCCACAAGTGGCCTGGCTGTGGCAACGCGGGCCAACCGTAACGGCTCATTTTGGCTCATAATCGGTGTTAATTGGCTCAATTTAGCTCATTTTAGCTCAAAATGAGGCACCAATGCTGTTAAGCCGCTAGGTTTGGGCATGGATTTAAACATACCGGTATAAACAGAAATCCTTTTTTAAACAAACATTTTTTACTGAAAACAAAAATTATGGCAACGTATTCAAAAGGCGCAAATGGCGCATTCCCGGGCAAAGTAGGCAGTATAATTGGCAGCAACTGGCGCAGCATAGATTACCTGAAAGGCCTGCCCAAAAAAGCATTAAACCCAGTACCGAACTGCAACCCCTGAAAGCCATCAGGTACTTTGCCAATCGGACCATTAAGAAAGGAGCGGGTAATGATTGGCCTGGTTTGCTAAGGAGAAAACGGCTGTTCAACTGAATATTAAATGCTCCATGTAATACCAGCTACAGGAGCATTTACTCCACGTTTACCTATTTGCTGATTTTTTTTTTAACAGTTCTTCGTATGCCGGTCCCTCACGTTTTTCCATACCATCAGAAATCTTTATTCCGGCTTTCTCAAACTCGCTGATTAATCTTTTATCGAAATCAGCGATGTATGATGCAAATGATAAAGAATCTTTTTGTTCAGGAATTGTTGTAAAAGGAACATGCGGTTCTTTAAACCTGTGCAACACGGCTTGAGTACTATCATTGCCTTCCAAAAGAACCGAGTCACCGTAGTTTGTAATCTTAGCTACATAATCTTTGGTAAGGTATTTTAAGGAATCATTTTCTATTTTATAAGGAAGCCTAAACCGGCCAACTTTCTGATTATAGAAAACTACATATTGCGAATCAATATCAAATTCGCTATATCCATTTTCCCTGGAAAACCGATGCCATTTTCCGATCAGTGATTTTTTATTTCCATCTATATTTTTAGGATTTGGCGAATCGCAGGCGGGAAGGATAAAAATGAAACAGGCAAGTAAATAAAATATGGATCTCATGATAACTAATTGTTAAATAATATTAAAAGCATTTTTACCCAGGTATTGATGAGCAAGTACCTGCAGTACATACTGCCCGGCTTATTGCCAGGCAGTAATGTGGTTGTGATCGGTTTAAACAAATGTTTACTGTGCCCAAATGCTACAGTTAATATTGCCATTCGTATTAGAACCCCATGTTTCCGAAACCATAATTGCAGGAATATTTAACTGGCCAAGCGTATATCCATAACTTTGCCATTTGTTGTAGTGGTTGGCAAAAGTAATAACGTGATTTTGTCCGGTAGAAGTTTTTGTAACCCTGGAGCTATAAATCTGCCTGAAGCCGTCACCACCGTCGATATTTTTACCTGTCATCCATCGGGTCCAAACGTTATAACCTGCTCCATCGGTTTCAAATGTTCCCAGGTAAGTGCCGCTGTGAGGTGAAACCGCACCCCAGGTTTCATTCACGTAATACTCATAATAAGGGCTTCTGCTCCACCCGTACCAGCCAAAAGTACCACCTCCGGAGTTTGAGTAAGCGCCCAGGTTATAACCTATCTTATAGGTTGCTGATCCTACTGAATAACCTTTACCACAAGTAAAATTACCGTTAAATCCGTTCCAGTTAACGCTGTAATTTCCGCCGGCACCATTGGCATAATTGACTGTACCGGTTGCGCCGTCACTCTTCCAAAGCGACCAAAAGAAGCCGTTATGTGTACCCGATTGATAAGATTCTACCGTGGCGACAGCTTTGGTAGGAGGGGGTGGAGCGGTGACTTCCCCAGGCGCCATCTTTTCGTCTTTTTTACAGCCTGTTAAACATGCAGCGCTTGCAAACATTAAGGTTGCAGCCATAACAAAAGTAACCTTCCTGGCTACACTTGTCAGTGATTTTTGTTTTTTCATATAAGATATATATATTGGTTAGGGAAGCAAAATAACCGCATTTAGATCTGGGATATGGCTAATAATCAGCAAATTTGTTATACAAATGTTCACACAGCCTGGAACTGCAATGGTCTACTGGCGTTTTTTTGCTGTCAGATTACAGAGGAGCATTACTTTAAGTATGCTTCGAACATTTTAAGAAAAAGATCCCGATCGTAAGATAGTTCTGCTGAATGGGATGCAGGCCGATATAGAAATTATTATCTAGAAGCGTTCATTGCTCCAGAGGTTTTTTCAGGAACAACCAAAATGATGAACAATGGGTGCTTGCTAAAGGAAGATAAACAGAAATTAAACAATCATAAAATACCATTTCTCTGAAACAGTATTTTATGATTGCCCTTCTTTGGTTTTGGATGACATTTCACTTTTGATTTTCTCCCGGTGCTGGATGCCCCATTCGGTCATGGCCCCAATGACTTTTTCGAGCGTATAACTATAAGGCAACAATTCGTATTCTATTACAACAGGATAGCCTACGGATACTTTTTTTATGATAAAACCATTCATTTCAAGGTCTTTTAGTTCGCTTGAAAGTACTCTGGCTGAAATTCCCTTAACCTGACGCTGCAATTCTGTAAACCTGTTGTTCCCCCTGGCCATTGCAATAATTATCATCAGTTTCCACTTACCGCCAACAGCATATAATGCATCAGCCATCCCATTTAGAATTTTATGGCACTCTTCCGTAAATTCTTTGTTTTCTACCGGTTCTTCTTTATTGTTCATTATGCTATGTTTTAATTAGTTGCTAACCTTTAGGTAACAGGTAATAAATTGTTAGCGAATATAATCTAATTTTGGTGATTATAAAAAGAACTTTTAAACACAAAAAAATAAAAATTATGACATTAGAAATTTTGAAAATCAAAGAAGAATTAAGGGACTTAATAGATGCTTATGCCTATTTAAGTGATGAAAAAAAGATCCCGGAAGTAATGGGGCTCTTTACGCCAGATGCCACCTACAAAGTTTATATGGGCGACTTTTTAGCTGCGAATGTGTCGGGAACTGAAACCATGGAAAAAGAATTTAACGGGCATGCCTCTTTAGTAAAAACCTATTTTACAATGAACGGGCAGCATACTGTAAAAATAGATGGCGATACTGCCACAGGTGTTTCTTTTTCTCAGATCAAAATGATCAGAGCATCTGAAGGTAAGTCCATTCTTACAGATTACAGCGTTAAGTATGATGACAAATATGTATGTCTGAACGGGAAGTGGTTAATTAAGGAGCGTATCGGCTATTTTATAATTGTAGAGGAGAGACCATTTAACGGTTAACACAAAAGCAAAGGGTAGCCATTCTTGTATCCATTGTCAGAGCCAATATGCTCATAGCTGTGCTGCAATTAACGGTTACCCTTTTTTGTAAAACAACGACAGGATATGGTAGTAAGTGTAAAATGAATGAAGTTAAAGAAACATCAACCATACAATTAAATAAGCAAACAGTCTTTAATTTGTGCCTGGTAACTTATGTCATGGCAAACCGGGCAATTGAAGACGGGCAAAAAAGGGAAAAACCACTTTTTAAAACGATGGAACAGTTCCCGGCATAAACCTGAATAGCTTGTTTCCGTACATCATAATCAGACGCTAAAGGAGTATCTGCGTTAAACGCATCATCATAAGCAGGCAGCCTCCGGTATTGGCCTCCAAACTAGTATTTATGGAAGCCGTTAGGCAATGGGGAGATGCCTTCTCCCTTTTTGTTTTCGGATAGCGGTGATTGCCATTTGCATGTCACAAAGAGTGGAATATACTAAAAAGTATTTTTAATTAAACTTTTTGGTATATTTTTGTGTCGTAAAATTTATTAACATGCTTACTAAAGCCGAAAGAACAAAGCAATTCATCCTGGAAACAGCAGCCCCTATCTTTAATCAGAAAGGAATATCCGGCGCTAATATAGACGATGTGCTTGCTGCCACAAAATTGACTAAAGGATGCCTTTATGGTCATTTTGAAGGCAAGGAAGATCTTGCTTTACAGGTTGTTGATTTCATGCTGAAAAGCAACGGCGAAAAAATGTTATCAACTATCAGCAAGGGGAAAACAGCGAAGGCTAAAGTGTTTGCCTTTCTCGACTTTTACAAAGATCCCTTGAATACCTATCTGAAGGGCGGGTGTCCGATATTTAATGTCGCGGTTGAATCTGATGATAATTTCCCGGCCATCAAGGAAAAAATAGCAGGTGTTATCCGGCGCGGACAGGAAATATTTATTGGTGTTTTAAATCAGGGCATTAAGGACGGGGAGCTTTCTGATAAACTTGATCCCGCTGTTTATGCATTTAAAGCCGTAGCTGCTGTTGAAGGTGCTGTGGTGATGTGCAGGTCTATGAATACAGCAAAACCGATGGCGAGTTTGCTCAAAAGCCTGAAAGCAGAATTAGAAAGTTACGCAATCTAATTTTTTTTCATTTAAAATATACTAAAAAGTCTTTTAATAGTTTTTAACTATTAAAAAATATAAAACCATCTCGCAATTTAAATTAAATGCAAAATCACGTGTAAAAATATACTAAAAAGTCTATACTTAAGAAAATATGGAATCAAAACAAAAAACGGTTTTAGTCACAGGTGCCTCATCAGGCATTGGGCTGCTTGTTGCAAGCAAGCTCCACGAAAATGGCTACAAGGTTATCGGAACAAGTAGGAACCCCGAAAAATACCTGGCAAAACTGCCATATAAGTTACTGCCATTAGATCTGAACGATGACCATTCCATAGTATCTTTTGGTCAGTTGCTCTTCAGTCAGATCAAACAGTTGGATGTGTTGGTTAACAACGCTGGTTACCTTGTAAATGGACTTGCGGAGGAAACTCCTATTGAGTTGGGCAGGCAGCAGTTTGAAACCAACTTTTGGGGAACGATCAAATTAACCAACGAGTTGCTACCCTACTTAAGAAAACAAAAACATGGAAAAATAATCACCCTCGGTTCTTTACTGGGTTTAGTGGGGCTTCCAAATGTGTCCTATTATGCGGCTTCCAAACATGCACTCGAAGGTTATTTTAAATCATTGCGTTTTGAATTGAACCAGTTTAACATCAAGGTGGTAATGGTTGAGCCGATGAGTTTTAAAACCAATATTGGTGAAAGTGGAACTGTTGCTACAGGAACGATCCCAGCATATGATACCTTCAGGCAAAAGGTAACCGCCTATACTAAAAGTACATTTGATAATGCACCCGATCCTGCACCGGTTATCGCTACTTTATTGCAAACAATAAAGGAAAAGAATCCAAAGTTTAGTTACCCTGTCGGAAAAGGATCATCAATCGCACTGCTGCTTCAGCATTTCTTTTATAAGGTTTTCGAAAAATCCATTCTGAAATCTGTAAATGCTTCAAAATAAAATTATCACTAGAAATTATAATCATGCAAATAAAAGGAAAAACGGTACTGATCACCGGTGGGGCATCAGGTATCGGGCTGGAAGCAGCAAAGCAATTTTTGGCTAATGGAGCTAGTGTAATCATCACTGGCAGAAACCAGGGAAAATTAGATGATGCCAAGAAGCTATACCCCGCGATTATAACCATTAAAAGTGATGTCTCAGAGGCCGATGATGCACAAGAACTTTTTAACCAGGTGCAGCAACTGGGCGGTATTGATATATTATACAACAATGCAGGTGTTTTAACTGATCCTATCAATCTCGGATCGGCAAACGAAAGGCATTTTAAAGATGCTGCCTACGAAATAAACGTCAATTACCTTGGGGTTATCCGGCTTAACGACCTTTTCATAGACATGCTCAAATCGAGGAAAGAAAGCGCAATCATCAACACAACCTCATTACTTAGTTATGTTCCTTCATTACTGGAAGCAACTTATTCAGCCTCTAAAGTAGCACTGCAGTTTTACACCAGATCGCTTAGAAAACACCTTCAGATTTTGAACAGCAGCGTAAAGGTTTTTGAACTTTTACCTCCACTTGTGGCAACCGAAATGACCACCGATATGAACGGAAAAAAAATGAGTGCGGCAGATATGGTGAAAGCGTTTATTGCCGGTCTTCAGAAAGATAAGCTTACGATCCGTATAGGTGATACTAAAACAGTGTATATACTTAACCGGATTTTTCCAAAAATGGTTTTTAATCTGGCTAATCCTAAAAAAAGTTATAAATTAATATCACAATAAAAATTACTTCGTAAAATCCATCGTATTGCACTGATGATTAATAATATACAAGAATATGAAAGCATTTATAATAGATAAATACAAAAGCAAGGAAGGTGGTAAGATTGAAAATGTACCCATTCCTGTACTGAAAGCTGATGAAGTATTGGTAGAAGTATACGCTGCCGGCATAAACGTTCTCGATTCCAAAATAAGGAAAGGAGAATTCAAACTTTTTTTGCCATATAAAACACCATTTATTTTGGGCCATGACCTGGCAGGTATAATAACTAAGGTTGGTGCGCAGGTGCAAAAGTTTCAGGTTGGAGACCATGTTTATGCTCGGCCCGCAGATCATCGTATTGGAACTTTTGCAGAGTTTATTGCCGTTAATGAGGCCGATTTAGCAATAAAACCTGCGGCGCTTACCATGGAGGAAGCGGCGTCTATACCACTCGTGGGCCTCACTGCATGGCAGGCATTCATCGAAAAAGGGCAGCTGCAAAAAGGAGAGCGGGTTTTCATTCAGGCTGGCTCAGGCGGTGTGGGCACATTTGCCATTCAATTGGCTAAATATCTGGGGGCTACAGTGGCCACAACAACAGGTACAGCCAACATAGAGTTGGTAAAAAGTCTCGGTGCAGATGTTGTTATAGACTATAGAAAGGATGACTTTGAGCAAGTTCTGAATGATTATGATCTGGTTTTAAATAGCCAGGACGGATTGACGCTTGAAAAGTCGCTAAAGGTATTAAAACCAGGCGGAAAGCTCATCTCAATCTCTGGTCCTCCTGATCCGGATTTTGCGGAACAAATCGGTGCCTCCTGGTTCGTGAAACTGATTATGCGCCTGTTGAGCTCAAAGGTAAGGAAGAAAGCAAAAATGCTGAATGTGGATTTTTCCTTTCTGTTTATGAGGGCGAGCGGATCTCAGTTGAATGAAATTACGATGCTTATAAATGCCGGGGCTATTAAACCTGTGATAGACAAAATTTTTCCTTTCCAATCGGCCAATGAAGCAATAGCTTATGTAGAAAGTGGTCGTGCCAAAGGAAAAGTAGTCATAAAAATCAAGTAAATAATCGATGAATGTTCGGTTGTATTTTTGTTTATTCCACAACAAAAGCCTTAACTTGAAAAGTTTGGGCTTTTTTGTTTTTTTGCTCTGCCTTAAAATAATTATCTACGAAAATTTCGTCACCTCAAAACACACGTTGGTGGTAAAAAACATCGTTCATCAAAGAGATTTGTTAGTTCATCTAATAGTTCCTTTATTTGTTCATTCTGTTTTTATCCTAATTATTTGATTAACCAAAAATACGCTCAATGATTATTATGTTATATGAGGCCGTTGGGCGATCTGGCAAATCATTTACCTGAACTTTAAATATTATCATAGATTTTCAAATGATTAAAATACCATACAAAAAACGGATGTTCTCAACTGATTTATCAAATACTGAATTAGTCAAAAATATAATGTTCGAACTTGATAAGCTAGGATATGATGTAATTAGAGAGGATCGAAAGAGTATAGAATTTAAGTATAATATATGGCGATTCGGCTCCCGGACTGAAACTTTTCGTCGCGTAGACGGAGGAATATTCGAAATAAATCCTGAGGGTGGAAGTCTCATTTTTACTTTTTACATCTCTTTAACCTTTGAAATCCTATTAACAGGTATAATTGCGCTGATTGGCCTTTTTCAGGATCCCTTTATTTTGCATTTTATAGTTTTTATCTGGCTGATGTTTTTGTTCAGGGTATTTGCAGTGAGAGACACGGGTATGAGGATGCTGGTTAACGTGATAAAGGCTACTGTTTAGCGATAAAGACCAATTTTTTAATGTATCTGTTGCGAATATGCAATTTGGGCTTGTTTTTAATCTGTCATTTAGTAAATCCACTTTCAAAGCCAATGCTTTGTAGCGTTTTAATGCGCTTTGTCGTTTTTCATTAAAAACAAAATAGACGATGAAAAAAATAGCGCTTGTATTATTGTTGGGTGTTGCCCTACTAACCTGTAAAAAAAATAAAACTTCCGATTGTGGGGACAAAATCTGTACTGAAGAATTTGCCTCGGTAATGTTAAAATTTGTAGACAATAAAGGCGCTGGCGCTGAAGTAAAAGATTTCAATGTAATCAACCAAAGAACAGGGGAGCGGGTAACAGCTAATTCGAGTATTTCTACAAGCACCATAAAAGGCGCATTTATTATCGTTGATGATAATAATAAACTTGGTCTGTCAGAAGAGGGAGATGATCTGAAAATTACTGGTACCTCTGTAGAAACCAAGCAAACCAAATCTGTTGTGATTAAAGTACGTGGGGGTAAATGTGCATGTCACATTAGTAAAGTCTCCGGACAAGATCAGGTTACTTTCGATTAAAGCTGTTCTGTATATTCAAAATCTATAGCCTTAACCTTAGTTGAGGCTTTTTTGTTTTAATAAAATCAGCTTCAATCTGTGCTTTTATTGCTTGTTAGAAACCGAATATTTTTTTAAGCAAGGTCTCAAACATTTCTTTTAAATCTTTCTCATTGTATTAAAGACTTGTTAATCATTGAACTGTGTAAATAATTTAGGGTAAATATTTGATTTTTATGAAAAGTATTGTTTAGTTTAGCTAAACAAAATTATAATTTATGTAAACAATATCTTAACCTTAATTTAACTATGAAAACATTGAAACTTTTACCATCCCTAATTTTTCTAATGGTTTTGTCTATCATGTCATGCAAAAAGGCCGACACAACTGCTCCAGAAGAAAAACAAATTTCAGATGAACAAGCCTTAGCAAAAAATGCCCCGGTTGCGAAACCTAAAAAAGTTTTGTTTATAGGTATTGATGGCTGTGTATGGAAAGCCATTACTGCAACAAACGCACCCAACCTTAAAACGTTAATGAATCAATCGTACACCAGTACCAATGCATTGGCCCAGGTGCCTACCTGGTCATCAAATGGTTGGTCGGCATTGTTTACAGGCGTGGGGGTAGCCAAACACAAAGCTTCCGATAATAGTTTTTCGGGATCTGATTTTGTAAACTATCCTTCTTTTTTCAGGCAGATCAAAACCAGTTTGCCTGCCTTGCGCACTGCATCAATTGTGACCTGGTCTTCGATCAATAATTTTATAGTCGCAACGCCAGATGTAACGGTGAAACAGAATAGTGCAAATGATAACGCTACAGAAACCAGGATTATTCAGGAAATTACTACTAGTAATACCGATGTTGCGTTTTGCCATTTCGATAATGTTGACCATGCCGGGCATGCCAGTAATTATAGAACCACAACCCAAATGTACATGGATTCGGTAAAAGCTGCCGATGCACGTGTGGGCAGGATATTAACCGCTTTAAAAGCAAGGCCAACTTATAACAACGAAGATTGGTTAATTGTTGTAGCCACAGATCACGGTGGAGATTTAAGCCATGGCGGTTCGAGTTACCTTGAACAAAATGCATTTATCATTCTAAACAACAGTGCCATTTCTCCTCAATTGGTTAATGCTTTACCAACTACCGCAACAGAATCGACACCGCACAGCATTTCTACTGTTAATTTTAAAACTAATGTTTATGGACAGCTGCCAACGCTCAGTAGTCTTAACCTTAGTGCAACAAGTAGTTTTACCATCGAGTTTAGGGCAAGGGCAACAACCGCCACCAGCGATCCGGTAATTATAGGGAACAAAAACTGGGCAAGTGGTTACAATAAAGGTATTATTATTGCTAATAGAAACGGCATAATCAGAGCCAACTTTGGCGACGGTACAAACAGATTGGATATTGACGGTGTTGATTTAACCGATCAGTTGTGGCACCAGGTGGCGATAGTGGTTAACCGTAGCACGCAAAAAGCAACCATGTACGATGGTGGGATTCAGGTGGCTGAAGGTAATATTTCGGCAGTTGGCGATCTGCAAAGCGGCACTGCATTTAAAATCGGACAGGATGGAACCGGAAATTACAGCCCATACTTTACCGGTAATATATCAGAAATCAGGTTGTTTAAATCTGCTCTACCTGCAACGAGCATTAACGCATACAGCTTTACTGCTTTAACTTCATCACATCCGCAAAATGCCGACCTGGTTTTATACACCAAAGGAAACGAAGGCACCGGAACTACTTATAATGGAAGTTTGGTTGCACCTCAAATTAGTATCCTGACTAAAAGTAGTGCAACAGTTACCTGGAGTGCCTTAACCACGCCAATATTTAAACTTAAAACAACCGATTATCATGGTGCACCATATTTGTATAATGTACCGCCAACAATATTAAAATTTTTAGGGATCACTGCGCCTAACTATTATGATGGGCAAGCCCTGGTTAATTTTTAAACATAAAAAGAGGGTGTATCATAAATATAGATTTGTCATTCTGTCCAAAGGACTCCTGTGGAGAGCTTGTTGAAGGACCTGTTGAAATACGCTTTAAGGTGTTTCGACAGGCTCAACATGACAGGATCTGGGCTGAAATCGCCTTTATGATACATCCTCCATTATTAATTTACTCCGAGAATAATTTTAATCCAGCAATGTCCAGGTTTTTCTGGCCTGTACCTGCTGTACAACTTGCTGTTCGGCAACCACAATATTTTCTTTGCGCTGGCCAATATATTCTAATCCACTCAACTTATTCCAAAGCGCTACCAATACACTCATAAATTCGTTGGCCATTAGCATACTGTTGTTAATTTGTTTATGATCGTAAACCAGTTCGATGGTTTTGGCTAAAAGCTCTTCGAAGTTTCCCGGGGTTACATCTTTCCACTCGTAAAAATACTTTAACAGTTCTTCTCTTTCGCGGGGATCAATCAGTTTAATCGCCGTAAAAAAAATGTGCGCCAGGCTGGAGAAATAACCTACTAAAACTGCTGGCGATTCGCGGTGTGCAATGTTTCTGTACTCGTAAAATAAACCTGCAATGTAATCTACAATTTTCTCTGAAATTAGACGGATGTTCTTGCCTAACGGCGTAATGTTGTCCCTTCCTCCTGTTTTATCGATAATTTTAAAAGCCGCCAGCTGTAAATCATTTAGTAAAACACTAAAAGATTCATAATATCTAATCAGGGCTGGATGACTTGTTATGGTTGAGCTGGGCGGTATATAACTGTTGTTGATCGATAACCTGCCATTTTCATAGTAAACCTGCCCTATGGTTAAGAAATAACTATCTGCTGTTTGTGAACCCACCTCGCTCTCCGGTAAAACCGCAATAGAATAATTTTTGGCAAGTTCAGGGTAACGGATCGGGTTTTCTTCAGGGTTTGGTGTGCCCGTTGGTACACGGTTAAACGGACTCACTACTAATAAAATCACATAGTTACGCGGTTCCGACTGGCCAAAATAGTGGTTGTGTACCAGCGTATCCATATTATCTGATTGTACAATATCAATGTGGCAGCCTTCGGGCGTAATGGCATTACAGTATCTTACCCTTACCTCGATATGGTTGGTTGCTTTTTCGATAATTTCGATATCGTGCGAACTTTTATAGCCTGCAAAAGGCGGTAAAAATCCGTAATTACTATTGTTTAAATGTAGAGAGGCGGCATCGCGTACAAAGTCCTGCAAATAAAGATCACTTAATGTAAAATGATCACTGGAAAGCTTCATGCCATTAATCCAGTTAATGGATTTATATTTTAGCGGCTTTATCATGGTAGATGTTTTTAATTATAGATTAGATAAAGATAGCACTTTCTCCAACTTCATTGGGTTTGTTTACGTTTTCAGATACCCGCTTAGCGTAAATCGTCATTTTTTCGGTAATGCCATTTTCGATAATGTCGAGATCCGGATCGATGAAAATATTGCGTTTAAAAAAAGAAGTTTTGATAAAGAAAATCCATTTATAATTTTCCATATCATCGCCCCTGAATTCTACAGGGCTTTTGGCAAATTTTAAATTGTAATCATCAATAAACTTGTGGAACCAGATACCGAAGTTCATGTTCTCTACGGCTTTTACCTTTACCTTTAAAGGTTCGGGATCGCTGCTTTTTTTGTAAAGCTCCAGCTCCAGTACCAATAAACGGTTAAAATCTACATGGTCCATGTTGATGTCCAAAGGAGTGTCAGGATATTTCCAGATCTTGTAGATTTCTGAAGGGATACCAAGCAGTGCAACATAAGCCCACCAAAAAATAAGTGGAACAAAAAAACAGGTGATGCTGCCAGCACCAAACCACCCAAAATTTACTGAGCTTAACCAGTTAAAGGCGAGCTGAAATAAATAAACAGCTAAAATGGCCGAAATTAAAGTGGCGAAAAAGATAAAAACCTTGCGCTCCAGCACATCTTTAGGGTAGTATTTGGTTAACAGATAAACGAAAACTGTGCCCATCAAGAGATAAAAAATACAGCAGATAATATAGCCCCAGGGCATAAAATTAAAGTTTAGGAACCCTAAAAATCCCGGAAGGGCTAAAATAATGCCGATGAGCAGAACACTTACGATAAGTCTTTTGTTATTGAGGAACTGGTTCTTTTTGTTGATGATAGAAAGCACCGCTGTTGATACTAAGAAAATCAGCGGGAACAAGAGAAAGCGAATAAAAAATGATTGAACGTCCATTAAATTTTTATAGATGTGATGTACTGCAAATATAGTATCTTTAGTATTTGATTATAATCGTTATTTTTCAGTAATAAAAATTTAACCTATAACAAAAATGAAGCCTTAAAGTTTAATGAAAAAAGAAACTTTGATTAATAACGAACTATTTACAGATTACAAGGCCGTTGCCCACGCTGCCGACCTGATCGAACGTAAGGTAATTGATGCCGATAGGATTGAAATTATCCCATTGGGCCCTGATAAACGTGCTTTTGCAAAAGATATTGAGGATACCACGGCTTATTATTCCGAAAAAAGAAGGCACGAACGCATCCGCATCAGTACCAACCGCGAAGGATTGTATGATATGTTACCTGAGGGGCTTTTCCACCGTCCGCCAACCGGTAGTGCCGGTATGGACGAGGAATCTATGATTAAAGATATCAGAGATAGGAGAGAGGAAGAAAAGGAGGCCAGGTTGTTTTTTACACCCTTTGATGCGGAAATTAATTATGTAAGGATCATGACCGAGTTATATGAAAATATGCTCGATAAAAAAACAACCTATTCCGATTTAAGTCAGATTTTTGAATTTGGATGGGATGAATTTAATTTGCTCAACAAAGAACAAAGCATCATCTGGATGCACCTGCTGCCCGAAATCCAGCAAAAGAGAAACGATATCGGTTTTGTATCAAAAGTACTTACTGCACTGTTTAACCTGCCACTTACCATTGTGGATACTACAGCCAATATTGCACCGGTAAAAATTGCCGAAGAAATGCAGATGCAGCTGGGCGGAAGCGCATTGGGCATTGATACCATCATTGGTGATAGCTTTAGCCCCGAACACGAAGCATATAACATTAATATCGGCCCAACTTCGCCACAGGAACTGGTTAAGTTTATCCCCGGACAGAAAAACAGGGCCATTTTGGATATGGCCATCAGCTATTTAATGCCTGTTGATGCAGAGGTTAACGTAGAGCTCCTTACCGCACCCGATTATCAGGAAACGGTATTGAGCGAGGATGGTGAAAGTGCTTATTTAGGGTATACGGTGTATCTTTAGCATGTATTCGTGAGAATTATTCTAGGCTATTAGTATAATGGTCGTCATTTCGAGCGTAGTGCAACGCAGCCGAGAACCCAAAGGCTCTGCAAAGCTAAATCTGTCTTGATAGATCTCTCCTCCGAAGGAGTTCCTTTGGAACATTCCACTGCGTTCCATCCGATAGCTATCGGATCGAGATGACGGCCTGGTTTGTTAAACTGTCATCCTGAACGGAGTCGAAGGATTTCCAATCTGTGATGCTCTGGATATGAAGATGTTTTTTACTCTTTTCTTGACTCGATCGTCATGCTGAACTTGTTTCAGCATCTTTCAAGGTAGATAGACCCTGAAATAAATTACCTTCGGTGAGCTCGCTAAGGCTCGGTTCAGGGTGACGAACTGCTTTAGGGGACTGAGTAGATAAAAAAGTTATTTTAATTAAACCGCCTTATACAGCACCGGTTTTAACAACATGCGGTAATGCACATTCATCGTACTCCTGAGGTTTAATTTTGCCAAAGTTAAACTCAACAGTTCTTCCCAATCCTGTACGTTAAGGTTAAGCTGATCTGCAGGTTCGATCAAAATATCAGTGGTTTTAATAAAGCCTGCATTTGGTTTATTATCCATTATCAAGCCTTTGGCCAGGGTAATGCCCTTTAATTTGTTGCCCAGTTCGTAACGGCAAAAATTGATCACATCAGCCTTCGTAATAATCCTGTCGGCTGTGGTTAAACCATATTTATAGGCCTGCACCCTATTGGTTGCATTCAATCTCGACCGGCCGCCTTTCGTTTGGCTCAATAAAAAGATACTCTCTGCATTTACCTTATTGTTATCGTATACCACTAAACGGCTTCCGGCATTAATGTGGTTGGCCTCTTCCGCTTGCGTTACCCAGATATCGAGGAATAAAATATCCGCATCGCCAATCGGTTTCAGTACAATATAGCTGGGCAGTTCTTTAATGTCTTTAAGCGCTGAGCGGCTTTTTTGTTCAATAAGCGCAATATTCTGTTCCAAATTTTTAAGGATCGTGCTTAAAAAATCAGGTCCGTAAGCAGTAAAAGCTGCTTTCTCATCGCGTAACAGTTCAAAAAGGTAATCTACCAATTCTTTGGCGTTTCTCGTGTCAAAACGCTCCGTACCCCCGTACCGGATCGAGAAAGATCCGTCTCCTTTTTCATTCTCATTGGTGTAAGGAATCTCGTTATAACTTTTCCCTTTATTATCCTTCAGATTTTCTACCGCAAGCATCTGATCAAATGATTCCGTTTTAATCGGGATAATATTGTTCATCGTTTTAAGCCGGTGTTTGATCTGGCTTAACCGTTTATTTACCACCGGGAACGCATTGATGTAAATATGAAGCTCGTTCAGCATTTCCTGGTTAATGGCTGCGGGAAAAATTACTTTAAGCCATTTTACCGAATTATCGATCTGGTTTAAAACAGCTGGCTGGAATAGGTTGGCAAACTCAGGAGGAAGTTCCCTGCTTTCGTCGATATTAAAATCGTTAAGATCACCCAGGGTAATAAACCTGTTGCTGTAAAACTGTAAAACATCTGCTTTAATCAGATTAAGCAATTGTTTGTGCTGAAACGGAGCCTGTACCTTACCCGTTAAAGGTTCATCCATAAAACGTTCTGTATAGGCGGCAAGCTCATTGTTTTTGTAGAACCATTTCCCCAGCGAGAGCAGATCGTAAGTGTTTTCGGGCACCGAATAATTTTTCCAGTCGAAAAATAAATTCAGTTTATTAAAATCCATCCAGTCTTTAATGCCGTTAAAACCGATGTATATGGTATTTTTCTCTACAGAAGTGCCTGAAAGGGTATTGTGTATAGGCTGTTTGCCCAATTGTTCTACATTAAAAAGGGTATTTCCGGTAACGATGTATTTTATCGCTGCATTATTTAATTTTACGGTATGCAGCGGGCTAAAAAAAATATCGGTTTTCTTGGCCTTATCATTTTCCTGCGGGATATTTTTTTTAAATGCAAACTGCGAATAGATCGAAAGATAGTCCCGTTGTTCAATCGGCCTGGCGTGCATAATGGCATGGGCCGGTAACGATGAAGTTAAATGATCCGGGGCTAAAATACGGCTGATCTTATCAAAAATCCTGTTCTCTAAATTTTTAACATCATTGGCTACATTAAAAAGCTCATTGCTTAGCGCTTCAATAATCAGTTTAACAAGTGGATCGAAGTCGTTACTGTCTTTAATATTCCAGAAATCTTCGGCATTTTTTAAAATTCTGTTCCGGATCTCATCTTTTGATGAATAAAAAACTGGTTTCATGTGTAGAATATTTGGGGCGTTTTAGATTAAGTTGACAATGGGCTAAGAAATAAAGCGGTGCTGAAAAAATATTTTTCTCCTGTGGTTTTTATTAGTGCCCTAACACTAATATCTACCTTCTTTTTAATCTCGGTTATCTTACGTAGTGGATATACATTTTCTACCTCAGTAATACGTACTTCTACCTCGGTATTATATATTCTAAATTCATAGTCGGTGATGGATTTTAGCAACGATTTGCGGAATTTTTCCTCCCAAATGCTCTCGCTCACGATTAACTCAAAGTCGAGATCCCATATTTCACAGCCAAAATCGTTGTGGAACCGATGCTCCTCAAATCGGGTAAAAATAATCAGTTCTATGTGGTTAGAAATCGATTTTCCGAGGTCAGTTGGCTGAAGGCCATCGCCTGCGAAAAGCGACCTAAATCTGAAGGGTTTGTTGTAAAAATTTTCAGACATACACGGTTTGGCTTAAAGTTTGTTAAAAGTAAAAGAAATAATATCTTTTTAATAACCAAACAACAAATATTAAAAATTGTTATAGTACAATGTTAATTTGAAAAAGTTTGAGTGATTTTACGTGATGGAGATGTCGGATTAATATGATAACTATTGCTATGTGAAACTATTAATGCTCTATGAAACCCATTAATGCCATCGAAATCAGGACTGCTTACACAAGGTTTATCTTAAACTTTGTATTCCTAACGCTTTTCTCCATTCTCTGTATTTATCTCTTTTTTGCTGCATCCGATTATGAGTATACCCTGCTCGATAAAAAGGTAAAAGAAACCGAAAAACTATCTTATCTAAGAAAAGATATCAATACCAATTTCGACCTTATCCTGGTCCGTTTTAAAGAACTTGCCCAATACCGCGATTATAATGCCAACGAAATGAGCAAACAGAGTATCCTTTTGGGTGATATCCAAAGCGCTAACAACAGGATTAAAGACCTTATTTCCAAAAAAACGCAAACCAGTCCGAGTTTTGATCTCTACGCCAAAATAAACAACAATGTTGGTGCAATGGCCGATCTGCAGGATTCGCTTATTAAATCAAGGGGCGATATCCAAAGGTATAAGGAACAGATAAACGATTGTCACCGCGCAAACCAGGCTACGGCAACCAAGATTAGAAACGGACGGTTCGGCCGATAATTAAAAGATTATGATAAAATTAAGTATAAAAGAAAGACGCGAACAATTCTTGTTTTTTATAGCGCTGTTTGTTTTTACTGTAGGGCTTTTAAGCTTTGGTATTTTTTATAGTGATAAATCGCGCTATGAAATCTCCAAAGAAGAGCTGGAGGTAAAAATCAGCGAAAACGAAACATTCGAAAGCATGGTAAAAGAAACTTCGCCTACCATTGATACCACTTACAAACAGATTACCCGCTACAACCCAAATGTACAGGCGGTTTTCTTGAAAAACGATATACAGAACTCATTAGGCTCTATCAGGGCTGCGTTTGACCGTAAGGCATCAGACCCGCGCTATAAAATATTTGTTCAAACGGCACAGCTGTACGACAGGTTATTTTACGATAGGCAGGAACAGAACAGAAACATTACAGATATCGAATTGCATAAACGACAATTGGACGATTGTATTCTCAACAGACGACAATTGCAGCAAACCATATCTGCTAGATAAATACCTCAAAAACAACCTATAAAAAACGCTACCTATGTCTGACACAAACACCAAGCAAGTTAATTCAAATTCGCAGGGCTATGTTATTCTCTACATCCTATTAGCTGTATTGCTCTTAACAGGTCTTATTTTCCTATTTAAAAGTTCATTGTTCGAAAAAAGGGCAATTGATGCGCGGATCTTAAAAGATGAAATTTATTTAAACGAAAGTCTGGTTTTTACCGATAATACCCCAAAAGCTACGAAATGGTTATGGGAATTCGGAAACGGCGAAAAGGCCACCACAAAAACCGGTTCTTACCACTACACGAAGCCCGACACTTACATTGTGCGCTTAACCGTTGATGGTGAACTCCGTCAGGAATTTCCTATTACCGTACGCGACACCGTTCACACTGCAGTTGTAGATAGTGTGCTAACCATTAGCGGCCCAACCGCAGGTCTGGTTAATGAAGAAATCAGGCTCGAAGGAGACGGGGAAGGAAAAGATTTTGAATGGTCGTTCGGCGAAACCGGACGCGTAGATGTTAAAGGAAAAACCGCTTTATACACCTACCGTGCCCCAGGGAAATATGTGGTACGCCTGCGCTCGGATAAAAGCCGTAAGCCTGCTTTCTTAAACATTTTGATCACTGATCCGAATGCCGAAATCGTTGAAGATATTGTTGCCCCTGGTGATGGTGAACGTAAAACCATCGATGATATCAGGGCCCGTTTACAGGCCATTGCCAACGGTGCCGATTTTAATTCCAACTACTACTATCTCGTTAACAAATACATGTGTGGTAACGAAAAAGTAACGGTAAATGTAGAAATGAACGGTAAGAAAAAACAGACCGATATTTATTCGTACTGCATGGGACTCACCTTTGGGGGAGAAATAGCCGTTGACGAAGCGCAGTTGACCATCAAGCCAAATTCTACCTGCGCCAGTCTGGTAAACATTAAACAACATTCGGGAACGGCCCAGCCTGCGGAAACAACTGCTGATGCACCGGCCAAAACAAGATAAATTAACAGCTCACCTAATTTTAAAGCTCATCTACAGATTATGAAAAAATACCATGCCTTAACCCTCCTTTTTATAGGAATATCGTTTGCCTACGCACAATCGCCGGCATCCTTTGGCAAAAGAGTAAAATACATGCCTAAATCTTACGAAAGGCCTTCAGAAAGTATAAACGTAATGGACAATACCAGTAGCAGCAGTTTGCCATGGATTGTTTTTTCAGACCGTGAAGATAATTATACCACTACTGCACCGGGTGGAAGCCTGATTATGAAAAAAATCAGCTTTATGGAACCTTTCTATGTTTCAAAAGAAGAAAACGGCTACCTGAAACTGATTAAATACAAGGCCGGAATGATCAGGGGCAGAAAAATAAACGATAAAAAAAGTGCCATCAGTTATGGTTGGATCGCAAAATCTAAACTGCTGTTATGGCAACGTGCTTTCTCTAACCAAAAAACGGGTTATGCAGAAAAAGCCATCGGGATCGTAAACGGGAAAAATGCCTTAACCGAACCAAAGTTCTATTTCGATACTACAGATTCTATCCTGGTTTACAATACACCCGAACTTAAAGACCGGCGTACAAAAGTAAGGTTGCACGAAATTGCCTACATCTACAAAAAATCAGAAGATGGTAAGAAATACCTGATCGGTTCTGATGACCAGCTGGTTGCAGATACCGCTTTAAAAAGTATTTACGGTTGGGTTTCTGCCGAAGCTGTACACAGCTGGGGCGATCGTTTGTACATTACCTCGGTTAAACCGGGCGATTACGACAAGGATGATTCTACCTCGGTAGCCATCAAAAACGGGATCAATAAAGGAACAACTTTCACTGTAGATCCCTTATTGCCAAGGGAAAACCTGATCCTGCGTAGTGTACCTGTTGTTTCAAACGATGAAGGAGGCAACACGGTAGGTATCGCTGCAGATGTTTACAATAAAAAAGACAATAAAATATTAACCATTAACGGTTCTGCGCTTTCTTATCAGGACTACCTGAACCTGCGTAAAAATAAAAGCAAAGTAAATGTTGTTTTTGTAGTAGACGGCGGTAGCCCAATGACCAAGTATTTTTCTGGAATGACCAATACCATTGCTTCTTTCGAAAATATTATGGGCGATTTTGGTAAAGGAACAAAAGTAAACTTTGGTGGTGTGGTATACCGTGGCGAAAGTGGTTGCGCTTTAAAGGGTATTTTTGTAAGTCCGATCCAGAATGATTACAGGCAGTTGATGACTTTCCTTTCAAATCAGGCTAAAAATACTGTTAGGTGTAATGGAGAAGTAAGCGAAGAGCCTGTTTTTCAGGCAATAAAAACCGGATTGGGCTTATTTAAAGCAAAAAAGAACGAAACTAATTTAATTATTTTAGTTGGCAGTACAGGAAATACCGGGGGAACCAACAATTACCTGATTAACGAATTGAGTGAGCAGGTTGCTCAGGCCGATGCCCGTATTTTAGCCTTACAGGTGTATAGTGATTTCAATCAGTCATTTAACGATTTTGTAATCCAGTCTCGTAAACTCGTTTCCGAATCGGCTATCCGCTCTGCCGAATACCGAAAAAACACCATGGTAAAAGGCGAGGGTTTAAAAAGCTTCCAGCCTTATAATACCAGTTTACAGGATTCTATCTCTTACTATTTAGATTACCCTAAAAACAGTTTAATCCAGGGCGGGGTAGTTTTCCCGACAAAAGGTTCGGTAAACTCCAACCAGAGCATGACGATTGCTTTACGCCGTTTCGTAAAAGAAACCAACTCCGATATCTATAACCAGATCAGTTCGTTGGATAGTGCTTTCCGTTTAACAGGTATATCACGTAAAAACCTGACTGCCGATGTAGAAGGTTTATTGCCGGAGCCTGTTGGCCCGGAAGTTGCAGACCGTATGCCGCACAATGCGTTTAAATATTATAGCACTGCAAATCTATCGGTTGATGCTGTGAAAAACAACCGTTCGACATTACAATATGCCATCGTTTTAAACAACATGGAGTACAAGCAGATTGTAGATGTGTTTTCGATTATGTTGGGGCAGAATTTGCAGGCCGATCAGTCTTCTTTCAGAAGCAAACTTGTTAAAAATTATGTGAAAATGCCAAAACAGATGTTGGGCCTTAAAGAGTCATCGGGCAACATAAAGCGTTTAACCTTGGCCAACTACATTAAATTGGTAACCGGTTTGCCTTTGAACAATAACTTTTTAGAGAAATATACCGTTGGCGATTTAAAGAACACTTCTAAAATGCCACTCGAAGAGTTCGAAACCTACATTAAATTATTAAATCAATCGGTTCAGCAGATTAAAAGGGTTACTCAGATTGAGCAGCAGTTTATTTCGAACGGCAAAATATATTACTACATCACCGAAAATAATTTTAACCCGGCAGTATTGCCTACAACCAACTAAGGGATATGGCAATTACAAATTTAAGCGAATCGGTTAAAACAGCCCTGCACATTGCACAGTCTTTAGCTAAAGAGTACAGAAACGAGGTGTTTACTGCGGCTCACCTGCTCAAAGGATTGATGCATAAAGATGTTGGCCTGCGCTCGTTCATTACTTCTATTGGTAAAGATGAAGAATACATCAGCGAGTGGGCTGAAGTGCGGATTGATGAACAGGCAAAATCAGCGAGTTTTACCGATACCGTAAGCGGTGCGCCAGAAATTGCAGTAATTTTTGAAGAAGCCGATAATGTGCGCATTAAACTGGGATTGGATTTAATTACCCCGGTATGTGTATTAACCGCATTGGCAAAACCGGGTATCGGTTTTCAGGCCGATCAGTTAAAATCGTTTCCGATCAAAGAACGTGAGATTTTGGATCTGTATGTAAAAGATGAAGAAATTTCGAGGGTGGTTTCGCCTGATAAAACAAGTGCTGGGGCCGAAAACAAAAGCACAGGGAACGCCCTGTATAAATACTGTATAGATAGGTTGCAGATGGTGCGCGATGGTAAAACCGACCCTATAATCGGCCGTGATAAAGAAACCAGGCAGATGATGGAAATCCTTTGCCGCCGCACCAAACCAAATGTAATCCTAACTGGTGATGCCGGCGTAGGTAAAACCGCTTTGGTTGATGGTTTTGCCATTGATATCGTAAATCAGAATGTACCCGAGAGTTTAAAACCCGTGCAGCTTTTTGAGCTCGATTTAGGTTCGTTAATTGCAGGCGCCTCTTACAAGGGAGAAATAGAAGACCGTTTAAAAAACATCATCAAAGAAATCAAGCAGTTTGAAAAGGCTGTGCTGTTTATTGATGAAATCCATACTTTATTGGATAGTAAGGGCCCGTTGGGTGCAGGTATAGGTAATTTGCTGAAGCCAGAACTGGCCCGTGGCGAAATTACGGTAATCGGCGCCACAACCATCGATGAGTACCGCAAAATTATCGAGCCTGAGCAGGCTTTCAGCAGGCGTTTTGAAGTGTTGCAGGTAAATGAGCCAAATGAAGAAAGCACCATTAAAATGCTGCAGAAACTGGCCGTAAAATACGAAGAGCACCATACCTTAACCATCGAACCCGATGCTTTGGGCGAATGTGTGCGCCTGGCCAAACGTTACATGAAAGATAGGAGGCTCCCTGATTCTGCATTCGATCTGCTCGACCGCACAATGGCCGCCATGAAAATGATGAACGATACTTCTGATCAGGTAATCGAAAGTTTGGAAACCGATCTGGAAGCTTTAAATGCCAATACCGAAGAATCGGAAGCAGAGAAATTTGCCGATTATAAATGGCTTTTCTCTTTGCTGCAGAATAAATTAAGTCCGGTTTTGCTGGGCCGCTTAACCGATGAAACACAGACCGATGCTTTCGAAACCGCTGATGAATACCAGGGTTATATTTCCAAAAGCTTACAGGAATTAAAAAAATATGCTGCTGAAAAAAGCGATCGCATCAGCAAACAGGACATTGCTTCTATAGTGGCCTACAAAACAGGTATCCCTATGGGGAAACTGCAGGCAGGCGAAAAGGAAAAATTGCTCAATATGGAGCAGTACCTTAAAAAACGTGTGGTAGGACAGGATCAGGCTTTAAAAGCTGTTTCCGATGCCATACTCGAATCGCGCAGCGGATTGAACAAAAAAGGACAGCCAATAGGATCCTTCTTTTTACTGGGGCCAACCGGAACCGGTAAAACCGAGCTGGCCAAATCAATCGCCGAATTTTTGTTTAACGACGAAAAAGCGATGATCCGCTTCGATATGTCCGAATTTAAGGAAGAGCATAGTGCCGCCCTACTTTATGGCGCGCCTCCCGGATACGTAGGTTACGAAGAAGGTGGTTTATTGGTGAATAAAATCAGACAACAACCTTATTCTGTACTGCTTTTTGATGAAATTGAAAAAGCGCACCCCTCCGTTTTCGATACTTTTTTACAGATCCTGGACGAAGGCCACATGCACGACCGTTTAGGGAAAGAGGGCGATTTTAGCAACTCACTGATTCTTTTTACCTCGAACATCGGTAGCGAATGGATTGCCGAACAGATTGGAAAAGGGGTAATCCCTGCTTCAAATCAGTTAATGGAAGTAATGGCAGGGCATTTCCGCCCCGAATTTTTAGCCAGAATCTCCGAAATTGTTCCTTTTGCGCCGATAAACGAAAGTAATGTGGTGCGTATTTTCGAAATCCAGTTAAGCAGTTTGGTGCAATCGCTCAATAAAATGGGTATCGATTTTGAAATTGCGGAAGATGCTAAAAAAATGATCGCTTTAGATGGTTTTACACCTAAATATGGTGCAAGGCAGCTATCGGCAGTTATCAGAAATCTTTTACGCAGGCCTATATCGAAATACATCATTTCCGGTGAACTAAAAAAAGGATCGAAGGTTGTGGTAAGCAAACATGTAGCGGAAGATAAACTCGAATGGAGTATTATTCAGCCAGAAACTGTAACATTGGAACAAAAATTGAGTTAAAACGTTAACTATTATATTATTAGAGAAAAATAATCGTAAACCTAAATCAACATACTATGTTTAACTATGAAATTGGTGGTAACGAGCGAAAAATTGACACCTCAGAAGCCTTCGCAGAAATTGCCCACAACAAAACACTTTTTGTACAGAAACTTACCGATAACGATCCGATAAAACCCGAAAAAGTTGAGGGATTAAAAACGGTGAAAGATGTATTCGAACATTATAAACCAAATGTGAAGGTAGCTTTCGAAAAGCAGGACGGATCTACCGTTGGCGAAACAATAAACTTTAACGATCTGGGCGATTTTGGTGTGAAAAACATCATCAACCAAAGTAACTACCTTACTAATGTGAACATCGAAAGAGAAATGTCGCTTAACGTAATCAAACAGTTGAAATCGAACAAAACCTTAAAAGCTACACTTGATGACGAAGAAACAAAGTCGGCCTTCATTAACGCTTTGAAGAACTTTGTTGACGAATTGGAGCAAAATAAATAATCTTAACGCCAAGAAAACATGTCAAATCCTCAAGAATTAAAAACCGACGAAAATACAGGCCAGGCAGGTTTTAAACCAGCTGAAGCCAAAACCTTAGAAAAAACATCACTTAAAGATAACCTCGAAAAACTGGCCCGTGTTGGCGGTTTCGATCTGTTAGAAGCCACTGTTGATGGTCTGCAGAATTTAAACCCTGAACGTAAAGCCCGTAAACAGATCTTTTTAACAGGTGATGAGAAAAAGAAAGAACGCGAAGAGCTGAAAAAGAAAATACAGCTTTGGATCGATGTGCTTGAATCTTCTACTTCAGTTGCCGATATGGTAGAAAAAAGCACCCAAAAGCTGAATGCTGCTGAAGAAAACCTGAATAAAAACATCGGTACTGCATTAGAAAGTACAAGAGAACTGGAGCAGGCATACCGTTCGGTACACTTATTCTATAAAAATACCGAATCTGACAAACTTAAAAATGTAGTGCTGTTAAATGCATCAATGGATCAGATCAAAGATCTTGATAATCCACGTTTTATCGAATACGTAGATGATGAGCTAAAACAGAATTACGACCGTTTGGATCTCCGTAATAACTACTCGTTAATGGTTGTGCCTGGCTATATGGGCTCCAATAAAGTGTTAGAGAGATGGGGTAAAATTGCGCATAACAACAAAGCCATGCTGGTAACCGACTTTGCCGATCTTGATCAACCGGATGATGTACTTGATTTATTTACCGCAGCAAACTTTACCGGAGGTGATGCATTCAGATCGAACGTAATTATGACCTGTAACTGGTTAGTTGGCCGTGGTAAAGTTGCAGAAGTGGGTGAAGAAGACGATTTAACGGTACCCGGATCGGCAGCACTTGCAGGTAAAATGTATTACACCTTAATGTCGCAGGTTACTGCAGGTAAAAAACATGGTGCTATAAATGAAGTAGATGGTGTAAAATTCGATTTAAAGAAAAGTGAAATCTCTCATTTAGAAAGGGTAGGTTTGGTGCCAATGGTTAACGAATACGGTAAAGTAATGGCTTTCTCTGCCAAAACCCTATTTAACGGAGATAATATCGGTTTACAAACTTATTCGGTTGTACGTGTATTCGATTATATTACCAAAGTATTGTTTGATTTCCTGAACAGAAGGGCTTTCGAAAACTGGACTTCTAAAACAGAACAGGACCTGCGTGGCCAGATTGTTAAGTTCTTGGATGGTATCCAGGGCGCCGACCGTTTAATCGAGAGATTTAAAATTATGCGTTTCGAAAGAGATGAACAACAGAAAGACAGGATCCACCTGGATATCCACATCACGCCATATTTCCCGGCTAAAAGTTTTGTGGTAAAACTTGATGGGCACAAAGGTGAAGATGAAAATACCACATGGAGTTCCGAATATAATCAGCAATAGTTTTTGATAGCTGAAAATAAAAACCCAACCCCAGCGTTGGGTTTTTTTATGGGTTATGCATAACACTTAACAAATTCTTTATAATTTTGTAATGCATCGGCCAGATCAGATTAATCAAAAAAAATGAAGCAAGTACTTCTCCTCAATGGGGATATTGAAAAAAACGCATCTACAAATTTCCTGATTAATGCCTACAAGCAAGGGGCAGAAAGTGTTGGCGCTACCGTTAGGGAGTTGGCCATTATCGATCTGATATTCAATTCGAACAAGCTGTTTAACAACAGACAGATTGCCGATTTGGAACCCGATCTGCAAAAAGCTTTAACTGCCATTAGGCAGAGTAACCATGTGGTGCTTTTTTGTCCCGTATATGTTGATCATATCCCGGCAAAAATTAAAGGTTTTTTTGATCGTCTTTTTATGCCCGATCAGATTTTTACGACCCAACAGCAGAATGTAAACAACAATTTTAGCGGTAGGTCTGCCAGGATTGTATCAATTTTGGATGAGGCAACCTTTAAAGAGTGGAAAGCCAATAAGAAAACCACTTATTTATCCATTAAAAAAGTAGTGTTCGAAAAATGCAGGATGAGCCCAGTATTAACCAATACCATTGGCGAACTGCATTCGCTCGAGAACCACTATAGCCAAAAATGGCTGACCAAAATGGAAAAATTCGGCTCACAGCTCATCTAAAATTTCATCATTTATGTCGCCATGGTCCGTGTCACACAGGCCATCAGCTTATTTTTTTACAATTATCATAAACCGGTTTATCTTTCTGTCTGAGCCATAACTTCTTTTTAGCCACCTAAACACGGATTTTTATCTGTGTATATCTGTGGTTAATATTTATTTTCTCCGTGGCGTGTGTCTTAGCACACCATTATATTTACTTTATTAGTACACCTTGCCCTAAAACACAACACTTTGTGTACAATCGCTACGATTTTGTAGCGTAATCACTTACTATAATGTATTTGTAACACTAAAGATAGATTTGCCTTTTCCACATTTTTTCCACAAAAAGACGTTGTATAACTGTGTTTTTAGGCAATAAACACAATTTGCTATTTTTTTTGAATGGGATTGTCCCTTATCAATAAGCCATATACCTCATATTTGGCCTGATATTTGGGTATGTTTGCACAGTAGCTGAGGCTACAATAAATTAAATTTTTAACCTTTAAATTTTAAAACTATGGCTTTCAAAGCTAGATTAAATTTTTCAGGCAAGGAGTACGATGTGCTTCATTGTGCCTATGCGTTAAACCGTGATGTAGATGCAAAGGGAAGACCTTCTTCCGGAGTTTACGGCGGTACCATCGACATTGAGATCGAGTCGACCGAAGACACCTCAATAATCGAGGCGATGGTAAACAACCAGTACAAACCTATTACAGGAACGCTTCTGATCAAGAAAACAGAGGAAGATGCCAAAATGAAAGAAGTTAACTTCGAAGACGGCTA
>NZ_LMZQ01000013.1 GCF_001442625.1 Pedobacter ginsenosidimutans
ATACGGCATGTTTTTACCTGCCAATAACGGAACCCCGAATGTTCAGGTACAAAGCGCTACCGATAATGGCACTTACAGTTCGGCCTTTACCCAAACAACTGATGAGCTGGCTGGTGAAACGGACTGGAATAAAGAATGGGCGCAGATTTCTTATGTGAATACAAATGCATTGAAATACTTTGGCCAACGTTTGCCAAATAGTGTAGCCAATAACACCTGGACACGCATGAAAGAGATTAATCTTTTTCTTCAGGAAATTGACAAACATGGTTTAACAACAGACGTAACCAATAAATTTAAAGGACAGATGTACTTTTGGAGAGCCTGGCAATATTTCGAATTGGTTAAGTTATATGGTGGAGTACCATTGGTATTAACGCCCCAAGATCCAATTGTTTCTTCCGGACCAGACAACGAAATACAAAGAAGTTCATCTTCTGCCTGTATCGAACAGATTGTTAAAGATTTAGATCTGGCAATTTCTTTATTGCCTGGAAAATGGACAGGTGTAGATAATGGTAGGATTACATCAGGTGCAGCGGCTGCGTTAAAAGGTAGGGTACTGTTAACATGGGCTAGTCCACTTTTTAACCGTACTGATGACAGGATACGTTGGGAAAGAGCCTACCAGGCAAATTTAGCGGCAAAAACCTTATTAGAAGCTAATAGTTTTGGTTTATATAAAGTAGGCGGAACAGCAAACGGTGTAGCGTGGGGAAATATGTTCACAGCTGATAACAGTATCGAATCTGTATTCTCTTTTGGCTTTAATGCACTAACAACTGGAAATCCACAAAAAAACAATGGTTGGGAACAGGCTACGCGTTCGCGTGAAATTAATGGCGCCGGATCAATATCGCCAACCAAGCAGATTGTGGATGCCTTCCCGATGAGAGATGGTAAACCGATTACGGCCTCATCTTCAACTTACCCATATTCTGATGCTAAGTTTTACAAAAATAGAGATCCCCGATTTTATAAAACTTTTGTATACAACGGAGCCATTTGGCCATATAGCGGAGCCACAAATTATAAACAATGGACCTACGTATGGAAAAAAACGGCAACAGCTGGCTATAATGGCACTACTGAAACAAAAGGAGCCAATGCAAGCGGTATTTATTTATGTAAAGCAAATAATCCAAATGCAAACAACTCCATCGGTAATTTCAGTAATAGTCCAACAGATTATATGGAAATAAGATTTGCTGAAGTAGTACTTAACTTAGCCGAATCGGCTATTGGTACAGATAAATTGAGCGAAGGTTTTGAAGGTATTAAATCTATAAGAGATAGGGCAGGTATTTTAGCTGGCACTGATGGTTCTTATGGCATTGGAAATGGTTTAAGCCGCGACCAATTATTTGCTGCCGTATTAAATGAAAGAAAAATAGAATTCGCTTATGAAAGTAAACGTTTCTGGGATTTAAGGAGATGGATGTTATTTGAGTCAGGCGCAACTACAGCCAGATTAGGTTTTGCTCCATTAAACGGTACCCGCAGAACTGGTTTTTATATCGGTGTTAAAACAACTGCAGGTGCAGATTACGTTGGTGCAAATGATCCATTATTAAAACCTGCTACGGGAACAGCTCCGTTAATTGACAGAGACCCAGCTACCTATCCTGCAGGTATAACAACATATGATCAATACCTTGATTACCTTTACGATAACTATTTTAAAGTAAGCGTTAGAGATGATCTTGACAAAACAAGCCCAGCGAATTGGAAATTCACCTGGTATCCTCAATATTATTTCTTTGGAATCAATCAAACTGTATTATCAGCAAGTCCTTATCTACAACAAACAACAGGTTGGGATAGCATGAATGGAGGTGGTACCTTTGATCCATTAAAATAAATGAGCTAAGATCTTGGAGCGGTTTGCTCACCGCCCTGTTTTTTTTATATTTGGTTTGGAAAAAGGGGACATTAATTTGTTTCCTTTTTTTTATTTAAGAATGTTACATTTATATATGAATTTTATTCTTATCTTGTAACATGGCTGCGAGAATGAATTTAATTTGTTACAGGCATTTTTGCCAATTGATAAGATGGTACAATAGATAGCCAAAATTATACATTAAACAGGTGCTTTTTGCATGCAAATTTGAAAGATAATATACTTTCTAACCAAAATTACTTACAAGGATAGACAAAGAAATGAGCCACGATTTTCAATATCAGCAATTAGATTTTTTCTGCTAGTTAAAAATATTTCGTAATTTCTTTCTCTTCCCAACGAACAACACAAATGAAAAAGAACATTTTAAATCTGTTGCTAACAACAGCATTAATACTCTCCGCAAATTATACGTTTGCCCAATATCCAAACATTCCGGCCAACATCAAGAAATCATCTGATTCAATGATGAAGGAAGCTTATCACCAATCGGATATTGCCTGGGAGAAAGCAAAGCCGATTATTGCAAAAGAAGCAGCACAAGGTAAGCCATATATTCCATGGGCAGGCAGACCAAATGATTTACCACAATCAGATTTATTGGCTTTTCCAGGTGCAGAAGGCGGTGGAGCCTATAGTTTTGGTGGTCATGGCGGTAGGGTTATTGTAGTTAAAAACTTAAACGATAGCGGTCCAGGTTCTTTGCGTGATGCCTGTGAGCAGGGTGGTGCAAGGATTGTGGTATTCAATGTTTCAGGGATTATCAGGTTAAAAACGCCATTAATTATTCGCGCGCCTTATATTACTATTGCTGGTCAAACCGCACCTGGTGATGGTGTTTGTGTGGCCGGCGAATCGGTTTGGTTAAATACACATGATGTGATTGTTCGTTTCATGCGTTTTAGAAGGGGAGAAACCTTTGTTGGTCGCAGAGATGATGCCATTGGTGGTAATCCCGTAGGTAACATTATGATCGATCACGTTTCGGCAAGCTGGGGATTAGACGAAAACATGTCGATGTACCGCCATATGTACAATGATAGTACTGGCAAAACAGAAGAGAAATTAGGAACGGTAAATATCACCATTCAAAATTCGATCTTTTCTGAAGCATTAGATTATTGGAACCATGCTTTTGGCAGCACCTTAGGTGGAGAAAACTGTGCCTTTGTTCGTAACCTTTGGGCAGATAACGGTGCACGTAACCCATCAATTGGTTGGAACGGAATTTTTAATTTCGCTAACAATGTGGTTTTTAACTGGAATAACCGCTCTACAGATGGCGGCGATTATACCGCACAATATAACATCATCAATAACTTTTATAAACCGGGTCCTGTTACTGAACTAAAAGATCCGATCAGTTACCGCATTTTAAAACCAGAATCTGGCCGTAGTAAATTACCTTATGTTGTTTTTGGCAGGGCTTATGTAGCTGGAAATATCATCGACGGCAACGAAAAAGTAACCAAAAATAACTGGGATGGAGGGGTTCAATTAGAAGATAAAAAAGGAAATTTAATGTCTTTCGAAGAAGCAAGTAAATATTTCGCAGCGATGAAAGCTAAGAATCCCTTTCCAATGCCTAAGATTAGCATTATCCCTACTTTAAAAGCTAAAGAATATGTTTTGGCAAATGCTGGTGCAACTTTACCAAAGAGAGATCCGGTTGATACCCGGGTAATTAAACAGGTTGCCACAGGAAAAATTGAAGTTCACCCTGATGCGAAACCGTCTGCTTTTCAATTCGAACACCGCAGATTACCTGGCGATTCTTACAAGCAAGGTATCATTACCGAAGTTTCTCAGGTTGGAGGTTACCCAGCATATAAAGGCACACCATATAAGGACAGTGATGATGATGGCATGCCTGATGCTTACGAGCTTAAAAATGGTTTAAATCCTAAGGATGCATCTGATGCTTCAAAAATCACTAAAAGTGGTTATGCAAACATCGAAGTATATTTAAATAGTGTGGTTCCACTTTCTATTGTTAAGCCTAACTAATATGCGTACCTGGAATTCAATTTTTAGCATAATAGTGCTTTGTGGCATTGGAAATGCAGCCTTTGCACAATATCCGGTAATCCCAGAGGCTATGGAAAAGAAAGCCGATTCGCTTTTAAAAAGCATTGAAGAAAAATCTGAACTGCAATTTTTAAAAGTAAAACACATTGTAGATGAAGAAGCAAAACATGGTAAACCTTATATTCCATGGGCAGCAAAACCAGGCGATCTACCGCAAGCTAAAACAGTGGCCTTTCCGGGTGCTGAAGGTGGTGGTGCTTATTCTTTTGGCGGCCGTGGAGGAAAAGTTTACGTCGTAACCAGTCTTGAAGATTCGGGCAGCGGAACTTTACGCGAGGCTTGTGAGCAAGGCGGTGCCCGAATCATTGTTTTTAACGTTTCGGGTATCATCAAATTAAAAACACCACTGATTATCCGTGCACCTTATATTACCATTGCCGGTCAAAGTGCGCCCGGTGATGGAATCTGTGTAGCTGGCGAATCGGTTTGGATTAATACCCACGATGTGGTGATCCGTTATATGCGTTTCCGTCGTGGTGCAACCGATGTTACCCGTAGAGATGATGCCATTGGCGGAAATCCTGTAGGAAACATCATTATCGATCACGTTTCGGCAAGTTGGGGACTGGATGAAAATATGTCGATTTACCGCCATGTTTACGATCCAAAAGATGGTTCTAAACCTGTAAAATTACCTACAGTAAACGTTACCATTCAGAATTCGATCTTTTCTGAGGCTTTGGATACCTACAACCATGCTTTCGGAAGTACAATTGGTGGTTTGAACAGTACTTTTATGCGTAACCTTTGGGCATCAAATATCAGCAGGAATCCATCTGTTGGGATGTATGGCGATTTTGGTTTTGCCAATAATGTGATCTTTAACTGGTGGAACAGGAGTGCCGATGGTGGCGATAATGCTTCATTTTATAGTTTCATCAACAATTATTATAAACCAGGCCCCATTACACCTGCGGGCGAACCGATTTCTTATCGTATCTTAAAACCTGAATCGGGTAGGGATAAAAAGTTCTCGAGCGAATTTGGTAGGGCTTATGTAACCGGAAATATTATAGAAGGAAATGAAAAAGTAACCAAAAATAATTGGGACGGTGGCGTTCAGCCTGAAAGTAAAAGAGATAAACAAAAACTATTAGATTCGATGAAAGTAGATAAACCTTTGCCAATGGCTAAAATTTCCATCATTGATACTAAAAAAGCTTATGATTATGTTTTAGCTAATGCTGGTGCATCCCTTCCTGTTAGAGATGCTGTTGATCAACGCATTATCAGGCAGGTAACCACTGGTAAAATTGATCATGTTGAGGATGGGAAACTTCCAGCTCAACAAAGTTATGTAAAACGCCGTTTACCTGCAGATTCTTATAAAAAAGGAATTATTTCAGATATCGCACAAGTAGGCGGATATCCTGAATATAAAGGAAAACCTTATATAGATACCGATAACGATGGTATTCCTGATAGTTGGGAAACCAAAAACGGACTAAACCCGAAAGACGCTAAGGATGCATCAAAAATTTCGAAATCAGGCTATGCCAATATCGAAGTTTATTTGAATAGTTTGGTAGATATCAATAAAGTGAGACCTGTTAAGGGTTAAAGAAAAAAGACTAAAGCTGAAAGACTGAGTATCTTCTATCCAAAATCGTCATGCTGAATTTATTTCAGCATCTTTCATGCTATAAAGACCCTGAAATGAATTCAGGGTGACGACCGTTCATAGATTGTTGACAAAGAAAATAACATTAATGCCAAAAACTAACCACATATTAAAAGTTATACAACTAAAAACCTTACCGATTTTGGTAATGGCGCTTTTGGTGTTTAATTTTTCTTTTGCCCAAAAAACAAAACCGGTGGAGCAACCAAAACCTATCTTTAAAGGGAAGGACGGTAAAATGGCTTATACACCGGATGCAGATGGAAACCGCATTCCCGATTTTTCTTATGCAGGTTACATGGCAGGCGAAAAAGCCATTCCCAATGCACCAATAAAGGTAATAGTTCCGGTTTCAAAAGGCGATGCTACTTTAAGGATTCAATCGGCCATTAATTATGTTTCGAAATTACCAGTCGGGAAAGATGGTCTGCGTGGTGCGGTTTTATTGGAAAAAGGAACTTACGAAGTTGCCGGAACATTAAGGTTGTCAGCTTCTGGGGTAGTACTCCGTGGAAGTGGAATGAGCGAAAATGGTACAAAGATTTTTGCAACTGGTTTAGACCGGATGGGTGTAATCAGGATTATAGGTCAAAAAAACAGGATAGAAGAACAGGCAATCGCAGTTACAGATGCTTATGTGCCCGTTAATGCAAATAAAATTACACTGGCTAATGCCAATGGATTTAAAGTAGGTGATCAGATCATCATTAACAGACCTTCAACCAAAGAATGGATCGAAACCCTCAAAACGGTCGAATTTGGTGGTGGTGAAAGTGCTTTGGGATGGAAACCAGGAACTAGGGATATTCATTGGGATAGAAAAATTACCGCAATTAATGGAGTTACAATTACCTTTGATGCCCCAATTACAACAGCTTTAGATGCTAAATATGGTGGCGCAACGGTTTCAAAATATAAATGGGATGGAAGAATTGCACAAACAGGTATTGAAAACCTGAAAATCGAATCAGATTATCATAAAGAAAATATTAAAGACGAGTATCACCGTTGGACAGCTATCTGTTTAGAAAACGTACAGGATGCCTGGGTTCGTCAGGTGGTTTTTGAGCATTTTGCAGGTTCTGCAGTAAATGTTTTGGAAACTTCAAAAAGGATTACTGTTGAAGATTGTAAATCGTTAGCCCCAATTTCCGAAATCGGTGGCGAGCGCCGTTTTACCTTTTTAACAACTGGTCAGCAAACGCTTTTCCAAAGGTTATACTCAGAATATGGCTACCATGATTTTGCTGTTGGCTTTTGCGCTCCAGGCCCCAATGTTTTTGTGCAGTGTCAGTCTTATTTACCTTTCAGTTTTAGCGGCGCAATTGATAGCTGGGCATCAGGTGTATTATTCGATATCGTAAATATTGATGGACAAGCGTTGAGTTATTTAAACCGCGGACAGGATGGGCAAGGTGCTGGCTGGAGTGCCGCAAATAGTGTTTTTTGGCAATGTAGTGCCGCAAGGGTTGATAATTTTCAGCCACCAACAGCTCAAAACTGGGCTTTTGGAACTTGGTCTCAATTTGCCGGAAATGGCTATTGGGATGTGTCGAACGAACAGATTCAGCCGCGAAGTTTATATTATGCCCAACTAAAAGATAGATTGGGAAGTGAGGTAGATCGCAGGAATTTTGTACTGCCTGTTGAAACGGAAGCATCAAGCAGTCCACCTGTAGATGTTGCATTAAAACTGACAAAATTGGCCTACAAACCTGCTTTAACCGTCTCGGAATATATTGATGCAGCACCTGACAGGAATAAAATCCCGACAGATGCTGGTTCGGCAAAAAGCATAGATAAAATCGGCTTAGATAAAGTTGCTCAACCTGCTCTTGCGGGTGCAATGGGCATCAAAAATGGTTGGTTGGTTCGTGGCAGCGAAATCGTTCTGGGTGATCGTCAGGATGTGCCTTGGTGGAACGGAAGCGCCCGTCCGTATGGATTAAAAAATGCGAAGTTTCATATCACACGTTTCGTTCCCGGTCGTTCTGGTAATGGTTTAACTGATGATCTGGATTCGATGACCGATGCCATGAAAAACGGTCAGGTTAAAGTGCTAGATCACAATTATGGCCTTTGGTACGATAGAAGAAGAGATGATCACGAACGCATCCGCCGTATGGATGGCGAAGTTTGGGCACCTTTTTATGAATTGCCTTTCGCTCGTAGCGGACAAGATAAAGCCTGGGATGGTTTGAGCAAATATGACATTACCAAATACAACCTTTGGTATTGGGACAGGTTAAAGCAATTTGCTAATCTGGCTGATCAAAAAGGCCTGGTTTTAATCCACGAGAACTATTTTCAACACAACATTATCGAGGCCGGGGCGCATTATGCCGATTTTCCTTGGCGTACCGCAAACAACATAAACAACACAGGTTTCCCTGAACCTGTACCATATGCTGGCGACAAACGCATTTTTATGGCTGAGCAGTTTTACGATATCAGCAACGAACACCGCAAGGCGATCCATAAAGCTTATATCAGAAAATGTTTAGAGAATTTTGATGGAAACTCAGGCGTTATCCAGTTAATTGGTGCCGAATTTACCGGTCCGTTGCACTTTGTTCAGTTCTGGATCGATACCATTAACGAATGGGAAAAAGAAACAGGCAAGCACCCAATTATTGGCTTAAGTGTAACTAAAGATGTTCAGGATGCCATTTTAGCGGATCCGAACCGTGCTGATGTTGTCGATCTGATCGACATTAGGTACTGGCATTACCAGGCCGATGGAACGGCTTACGCACCACAAGGTGGGCTAAGTTTGGCTCCACGTCAGCATGCACGTTTGTTAAAACCTAAAAAAACCTCTTTCGAAGAAGTTTACCACGCAGTATCTGAATATAAAAACAAATTCCCTGAAAAGGTAGTGATTTATTCAGGAGATAGCTTTGACAGTTTCGGTTGGGCAATTTTAATGGCAGGTGGTTCGCTTTCCAATGTCGATGGAATTGATGCTTCAATTTTAACCGCGGCATCTTCGATGAAACCCTTTTTACCTGCAGATAAGTCTGCAAAACAATATGGTTTAGTAAACCCGGGTAAAGCATATATTTTGTATAACGCTTCTGCCAATACCATCAATCTCGATTTGAGCAAAGTATCTGGAAAATTCAACGTAAAAGTGCTGAACACGAGAACAGGGAAACTACTTAAAGAAGAGAAAATTAATGCCGGCGCTATTACTAAGTTAAAGAAGGTTGGATCAGGCGACGAAGTCATCATCATCAATAAAATTTAACATGAACATTAAATCTAAAATATTTCTGCTTGTTGTGGTTTCTTGCTTAGCTTTTGGCTGTAAGGAGAAACCTCATTTTGGCGATAAGAGCCTCCTTGTTTCTGAGAATGGCAGATACCTCACTACTGGCGATGGCAAACCTTTTTTCTGGTTGGGCGATACAGGCTGGTTATTGTTCAGCAGGTTAACCCGCGAAGAATCGAATACTTACCTCGAAGACCGCAAACAGAAAGGTTTTAATGTAATCCAGGTGATGTTATTACATGATGTTCCATCGAGAAATGTGTATCTGGATTCGTCGGTTGTACATGCAGATGTATCAAAGCCGATGCTTACACCGGGCAATAACCCAAAAGATTCTTTGGCTTATGATTATTGGGACCATGTAGATTATATCGTTGATCAGGCAGCAGAAAAAGGCCTTTATATGGCCCTGGTTCCGGTTTGGGGTACCAATGTAAAAAATAAAAAAGTGAATAAAACGCAGGCAAAGGCTTATTCTGAGTTCCTGGCAAAACGTTATAAAGATAAGTGGAACATCATTTGGCTCAATGGTGGTGATATTAAAGGTAGTGATGGTGCGGATGTTTGGAATACCATTGGCGAAACTTTAAGGGCAAACGATCCGAATCATTTAATTACTTTCCACCCCAGGGGAAGAACAGCTTCTTCACAATGGTTTCAAAATGCAAAATGGTGCGATTTTGATATGGTTCAATCTGGCCATCGCCGTTATGATCAGGATACATCTAAAAATGAAAAATTGCATTATGGCGAGGATAACTGGAAATATATCGAAGCCGATTATAAATTAAAACCTACCAAACCAACCATTGATGGTGAGCCTTCGTACGAAGATATTCCTCAGGGCTTACACGATACTACCCAACCACGCTGGACAGACAGTGATGTGAGGAGATATGGTTACTGGTCGGTTTTTGCTGGTGCTTTTGGCTATACCTATGGTCATAATTCGGTGATGCAGATGTACAAAAAAACAGATTTAAAACCTGCTTATGGTCCGAAAGACCAGTGGATCACTGCAATTAATGCCCCAGGTGCTAAACAAATGCAATATTTAAAAGATTTAATGCTTTCTCATTCTTATTTCGACCGTGTGCCTGATCAGACTTTGGTAGCAGGTAAAAACGGCGAAAAGTACGATCGGATTCTTGCCACAAGAGGTGAAGAATTTGCACTGCTTTACACCTATACAGGACGTAATTTCAGTGTGCAGCTAGGTAAAATAGATGGCGATGAAGTAAAAGCATCATGGTTTGATCCAAGAACAGGAAAAAGTACAAAAATCGGAGAATTTGAAAATAAAGGAATAAAAGAGTTTAACCCACCAGGTGAGCCTGCAAATGGTAATGATTGGGTGTTAGTGTTGGAGGAGATATAAATAGTTAAATCGTCATTCCCAACTTGATTGGGAATCGTAATGCTTTGGCTATTGTTTGTGTATTAAGGTTCCCGCCTGCGCGGGAATGACGACCGCGAGAAACGTCATTTCGACTGAAGCGCAGCGAAATGGAGAAATCTATCGCGAGAGTTAAAAAAATGTCATCCTGAGCGGAGTAGAAAGACAATCTTTTTAACAAATTACAGAAAAAGGTCTTCGACTACGCTCTCCACAGGAGTCCTTTGGACAGACTGACGACCGCCGTGCTTAACTTAATGACATTGACTGCCTTGGGGTAATCGGAGAAAGGAATCAGATAAAAGACGATTGGTAGTGAAGCTTATTTGCTGTCAAGGTAAAGCAATCCACCAAACCCCGGTTGGTCCCGATCATATCCCTCTGCCCCCATTTTTGCTATTACTTGCTGGGTAAAGGGCATTAAAAGTCCCTTTCTGCGTACATAATGGTTATAGGCCACCTGGTAAATAGGAATAAATCTTCCCCTTCCTGTAACGGATATCTGTTCCCAGTCACTATATTTTCCAGTTATATCCTTCCATTTTTTAAACGGAACCTGGTTGCCGAGGTTATAGCTGGCGGTATATTCGAATCCTTTTAACAGCCGGTTATCAAGCGCACCATAAAGGTCATCCCCTTGTTTCCATGCAATCTCACAGATAGTGGCCATCGCCCCTATCCCTAACTGGCAATGCCCCTGGTCTCTACCGCTTTCCTGGATCTGTCCGGTTTCCCCGTCCACATAGTTGGCTATGGTTCCGTTATCGTTAGCATGGAGATAAAAATTTACAGCTTTATGATACATTTTCTGATCATCAAGATAGATTGCAGCCGAGAGGTAGAATTTTGTCACTATGGGTCCCCAGTTTCCATTTGTATAAGCAGGGCTTGCATAAAACTGCTCACAGACTGGCAAAAAAATCCCTGTTACCATACGGGCTATCCGCTCAAGTTTTCTGGGATCAGCCCTTTTAAAATCGTATTTCAGGATTTCCAGGGCATTGATAATCTTGGTTCCTTCCAATCCGACCAATAACGGAGCATCGTTGGTAGCTGGAATGCGCTGCAGGGAATCTGCATAGCCTAGCAATATTGTAATGGCCTTTTCGGCATGTTTTTGATCGCGTGTAGCTATCCACATGAGGCTGTTAAGATAAGCTGCGCTGAAGTCTGCTTCCATCAGGCTCTTGGTATTCCCAAACTCCCCGTCTCTGGATATTACCCTGAATGGCCCTTTCATCTTATAGTCTGTGCTGGCCAATGAATTATCCCTTAATAGCTCAAACGATGCATAACCCACCGAACTTTTATCCTGGGCGGTCTGATATATCCTTTGTAGATCTGAGCTGGAAAAGAGGATACCCGGATGTATGAATTTCTGCTGTGCTGATGAAATAGAGCTTAAAAAAAATAGAAAATAGGCAATCAAATAAAGATTCTGTATTTTTTTCATTGTTTTGGATTAAATAGATATTTTGAAACACACCTTTACAGGCCTGATCATAAAAGTGAATGTACGCTATACGACACGAAAAATATAGTACCATACTCACATTGTAACACCTAGGATATAAACATATTTTCAGCATATCCTTAAACTGTTCCTTTTGTTGATAAGTCACCAATCTGACTGCCAGGCTACCCCAAAATTGTAGCATTTAAATTTCAAGTGATATGTAATTCACCTCTTTTAGAGGGGTGTCCGCATGACGGGGTGTTTTATTAGTCCTAGCCGGACGGGCCTCTTTCTTTTTGATGTCAAAAAGAAACAAAAAACACCGGCTGAAAATTTTTCTTTCGAAGCTAGTAGATTGGCTTGTGCAGTGCAGCCCGAAAAATTTATTAGGCCGGATTTAAGTAGAACGGGGATACGGTGCTACGGCCTAGTTGGGTGGAAATACAAAATCGCAATAAATAACTCATATTTAGATGATTACAAAACAACATCAATGATAGCGGAGTCGAAGGACCTGTTTTAAATTCTCTTTAAGGTGTTTCGACAGGCTCAACATGACAGCATCTGAGCTGAAATCACCTTTATGATACACCCTCTTTTTTAATCTAATTATTTTATGACCGCTGTTTCTCCTGTTTTCACATTGATGCGCCATGGTTTAGGTTCCGGAAGCCTGAGTTTGCCCTCGCCAATCTCCAGTGGCATCCAAAGATATCGGGAATCCCATTGGGTACGGGGTTTCCATTTATCGGCCACAAAGATTACAGCAGTCGATTTTGTGCCGACAACCTTAAGCATAAACGTAGACTGTGATCCATAGGTATTGGTCTCAGGTGGAGCAATATCTTCGAATTCGGACCATGGTCCTTCCAGGGATTTAGCTGTTGCGTACTTATTTGGGTTTGGGTTCCAACTGGTCAGCGCCGAACCAATCGCATAATAAAGTCCATTATATTTTACCACTGCTCCGCCTTCCAGGGGTACTTTAATGATACAGATATCTTTTTCAACATCCAGGTAATCCTCAGAAAGTTTCGCAATGTGGAAGCCTTTAACTGGTCTATCCTCAAAAATAAGATAAGCAGATCCGTCATCATCTATAAACTGGCCTATATCACGACTTTCCTGACCTAAGGGGCGGAAAGTACGAATAAACTTGTAAGGTCCTGTTGGAGAATCACCAATAGCCACGCCTACCCGCGCATAGCTATAATTACCTTTCTGACCCTTTACCTGCCCATCGATATGCATATACATGATGTATTTTCCGGTTTTGATGTTATGGTAAACCTTTGGGCGTTCCAATACCCACTTTTTCCCAAGGCTGTCGGGATCGGTCATTTTTAATACATCTCCCCTGAATTTCCAGTTCATCAGATCTTTTGATGAATAGCAGCTCACGTACCTGTAATTAGAATCCAGTCCCTGGCGACGCTCTTCTCCATACCAGTAATAAGTATCCTTCACTTTAGTAATCCCTCCACCGTGTGCCTGGATATGGTTTCCCTTGTCATCTGGCCAAAGTTCGCCTGGAAGGATCGATTTTCGCTGTTGTGCCATACCTGTTGCTGTGTATAACAACGCAAACAGGACAGTGGCAAATCTGAACAGAAACTTGCCTGTATGGTTCATTTTATGTAGTTTCATTTTTTTCACTAAGCTGCATAAACGGATGAAAGGTCTGAGACCTGCCGAAGTGTTTGTACCGCACGGTAAACATGGTTTATTACTGACTGATAACGGATTTTAAGAATATCGGCAATCTGTGGATAGCTAAGCTCATCATAAAAACGCATGGTGAGTATTTCCCGCTGTTTGGCAGGAAGCGAATTGAGCGCCGTTACCATCTGTTGCTTCATCAGGGAATCTGATTCATTAGATACCATGATCTCCTCTGCCGAAAAGACTAACCCTTGAACTGGCATTAAGGTCAGCTTAGCTTCACGGTGTTTGGTGAGACGGATATGGTTAAGTACGATCGACCTGGCAGACCTATAAAAGTAGGCTTCCACGTTTCTGATCGTTCCGATTTTTTCTCTGTTCTCCCAGAACTTAATAAAAAGGTCCTGTAAAAGATCATTTACCAGATCATTATCATCTAACATCCTGGTGGTAAAAACGAAAAGCTTTGGATAAAGTTTTGCATGCAGTTGTGCATAATCACGCTCATTCCCCCTCAGTGTTCCTTCCCATAGTGCAATCAATTTCTCAGTCATCATAACATATCAATATTTGGTTGATACGAAGATGGTACGAGCTTAAAAAAATGATGGGTATAAATTCGTAAAATAGGAGTGTATTTTCGCCAAACCGCTTTAGCAACACCTAAAAAGCCATTTTACTCTTAAAATAGGCAGTATGATGAAACATATCTATTTCATTTTATACCTTTTATTGAAAATCTTCCGGTGTTTTCTGATAAACGCTGTGGGGGTTGCTCCAAAAAGTTTTGAGAACTGTTTACCAAAATATTTGGCATCATTAAATCCCGAACGGAAGGCTACCTCGGTTACATTGTGGTCTGAGTTGATCATCAGTTCTGCAGCCTTCCTCAAGCGGATGAATCGGATGAAGGAATTCACCGATTGTCCTGAAATGCTTTTCACACGCTTATACAAATTGGAGTGGCTCATTCCTATCTCATCGGCAAGGGCCTTTATGCCAAAGTCAGAATCGGTAAGGTGGTTTTCAACAACTAAGATGCAGGTATCCAAAAATTTCTTGTACTCTTCAGATACCACCACAGCATTACTTTGAAGGGTAATTTCGTTATAGAAATAGTTTTGGAGATTATTCCTGTTGCGCAGCAAATTGGCTACCCTGGCAATCAGGTATTCGCGTTCGAAGGGTTTGTTAATATAGTCATCAGCACCACCATGTACACTCTTCAGCTTCACTTCCTGAGATGAACTTGCTGTTAAAAGAATAACGGGAATATAGGAAAGCGTAGGATTGGATTTGATCATCTGGCAGAATTCTATCCCATCTATCCCTTGCATTTTGAAATCTGTAATGATCAGGTCTGGAAGTTTTTCCGCAGCGAGCTTAAGTCCCTGTTCACCATTTTCTGCCAGATAAACGGTATAAATGCCAGAGAAAAGACTGGAAATATACTGGCGGATATCCCTTTCATCATCAACAACCAGAATAGACTGCCTATCGCTGACCAGGTTTACATCCAGACTGATGTTATTGTGCGCTGCAGATTCAGGAAGTTCGGTAGCATATATTTCATTAAAAAGCTCTTCTGCCCCTTCCTGTTTTTCTTCAATAACTTGGCCAACAAGATGTTCTTTTCCCTTTAAAAGACAGATATTGAATATACATCCGCCTTCTGCCCTGTTTTGATAAAAAATGCTACCAGAATGAGCCTCCATAAACTGTCTTGCCAGATAGAGCCCGATCCCAAATCCAGCTTTATGGTTTCCGTCCTTTCTTTCTGCCTGATAAAAACGGTCAAAAATCTTTTCCCCTGCGGTATCGGGAATACCGGGACCAGAATCCTGGACGGTGATCAAAAGGCTTTGATCATCTTCGGTTAAGCTTACTACTATTTCTCCTCCTTTCGGGGTATATTTCAGGGCATTGGAAATCAGGTTAAACAGCACGATTTCTATCTTTATCCTATCGGCATAAACTTCTTTATCAACAGCAGCATTTTCAAACCTATAATCGATCTCCCTGGCAGAGGCCTGTTGAACAAAGCAATAAAAAACCTCTCTTGATAGTTTTTCAAGATCAAGTTTAGCAGCTTTAATGTCCTCAAAACCTTCTTCTGCTTTTCTGAAGAGCAGCAGCTGATCTACCAGCGACAGCATCCTTTTGGCATTTCGCTGAATCATGCTGAGCTCCGCATTTTCCTTGCCTTCCACACTACTGTTTTTGATCAGGTCATTAATTGGATTAATGATCAGGGAAAGCGGAGAACGGAACTCATGAGATATATTGGTAAAGAACGACATGCGCTTCTCGGCAAGTGCTTTTTCCTGCTCATTGATCAGTCTCTCTTTGTCATGCGCCAAACGTTCCATATTATGCTGGGCTACCTGCGTATCATATTCAGCTTTTTTCCTTTGGGATTCAAGATTTACTATCTGAACTTCATATTTTAGACGGGTCTGTGCAGACCGATATCGAAGATATACATAGATAACTGAGGAGATAATGGTCATATATCCCAGGTAGGCCCACCACGTCCGGTACCATGGCGGAAGAACCTTGATCTTTAGGATAATTTCATTACTTCCCCACACACCCTCTGCATTTGTACTTTTGACCCGAAATACATAGCTACCTTCGGAAATATGCGTATAAGTTGCTTTTCTGTCCTTTCCCGAATTTGTCCAGCCCCTGTCCCAGCCATCCATAAAATATTTATAGGAAATCTTCTCTGGGGACGAAAATTCAAGTGCCGTAAACGAAAAGGTAAATACTGCCTGATCATAAGGAACTTCTATTTCCCGGATGGCAATATTGTCTTCATCCACAATCAGTTTCAAGTTCTCTTCCAGCGGCGTATTATTAATGGTTATTCCGGTAAGAAACAGGCTCGGCATCTGGCTGTGGGGAATAATTTCCCTTGGATCGAAAAGACTAAACCCTTTTATACCCCCAAAAACGATTTCACCTGTACCAAGTTTGATTCCCGCATTGATCTGGAACTGGTTGCTCTGCAGGCCGTCACTCTGATAAAAACTTCTGAAGGTACCTTTATCAAGGTTATAGCACGATACTCCAAAATAGGTACTCATCCAGAGATTTCCCTGGTTATCGGGTATCAGGCTCAATACTGAATTATTGCAAAGGCCATTGGCAGTAGTTAACCTCGACACCACCTTGCTTTTGAAAGGATCAAAAATGATGAGTCCCCCACCTTCTGTCCCTATCCAGAGCAGCCCCTTTTTGTCCTCAAATATCACCCGAACGGTATAGCCAAGATCGTAAAACCTATGTTTCTTTCCCTTTTTATCAATTTGGATCAATTGATCAAGATTACCCGCCCAAATTTGGCCATCCCTGGCCTGCATCATTGTAAACAGATCACCAAGCTTCTGATCGAAAAGCTCAAACTTATCCAAACCGCGGTTAAAGCGATAAAGCCCTCCAAGAAGACTTCCCCGCCTGAGGGTCCCCGCCCAGATATCATTGTCCTGATCCTCAAATACCGTGAAAGCGACCTTGCTTTCTACTCCGGTCTGCGGATCTATGATCTTATATCTGGTAAATTTCCTAGTCTTTGGATCGAAACGGCTGGCACCTTCCGTAAAGGTTCCGATCCAGATACCTCCGTGGCTGTCAGAAACCATCGATGAAATAAAATTACTGGATATGGTGTTAGGGTCTGCGGCGTGTTTATAATTGGTGAATCGGTTTAACTTCCTATCCCAGATACTTAGTCCGGTACCATCGGTACCGATATAAAGTTTTCCATCTTTTGGAGCTAAAAACGATGATATCGAGTTTCCTGGGATAGAATTGCCCTGCGGATTGTGTGCCCATGTCTGAAATATCTTTTTTACCGGATCAAGAATGGTTACCCCGCCTGAATAAGTTCCGATCCATTTTCTATCGTTTTTATCGATAAATATGGAGTAGATCTGTTCACCGCTCAGACCGTTGTTGATCTCATTGCCCAACAGCTGCATGCTTCCATTTGCCGGATCATAGCGGAACACTCCATCTCCATTTGTTCCCAGATAAAGAATGTTACGACTGTCAGGGGTGATAGCAAGAATTGACTTCCCTCCGATTCCGCTGGCGTTAACGGCCGTATTTTTCCTTCTGACTGGATCATAGCGATACAGACCGTTATAGGTACCGATATACACCTGTCCGCCATTTACGCCCAAAGAGAGCGCAAGAACCACATCAGCGCTAGCCAGTACCAGTGCCCGGGCTTTGGGATCAAAATAATAAAGTCCGAGATTTTGTACAAACACCCACTCTCTTCCTTTATCATCCAGCCTGACGGATTGCACACCATAGGAAAAAGTGCGCCTGCCGTTTATCAAAAGGGGAATCTGCTCACCTACGGTCTTCCCTTTGCTGAACCTCAGAAGCCCAATTCCTTCGGTCGCGACGAGCATGGTATTGTTTATACCAGGTACAAGGTCTCTGATTACTTTTTTAATCAGTAAATCTGTCCCTTTTATAGGGTCATGCCATGAGCCTGCTGTAAAGATTCCTTTTTTATCATTATAGATACTTAGCCCCTGTCTGGTACCGATCCATATGTTATTGTCTGTATCACTGTTAATTGCATGTATAATATTATGGATAAGAGAAGTTTTATTACCAATTTCATTCCTGAACACCTTGAAACCATATCCATCATAACGGTTGAGGCCATCTCTGCTACCAAACCAGAAAAATCCTTTTCTATCCTGATAAACACAGCGGACATAATTATTGGACAGCCCATCTTCTATTTCCAGATGGCGTACACTGAGCGAATCTCGCTGTGAGGCGACACTCAGACCGGCATATAAGAAAAGAAAAATCAGCAGTATTCTTTGCACAGTTTTGCAATTGTTGGTTACTAAAATAATGAAACATTATTACAATAGGGACATATTTAAGCTTAATTCATACTCTGTCGCCTAAAACTAAATGGCTAACTGTAGCCCAATGTCATTAAGTTGGAAAAAACAAAAAATATTGTCATCCTGTCCAAAGGACTCCTATGGAGGGCCTGTCGAAGGACAAATGTTTTTTTGTTTTCGTCTATAAAAAGGTCTTCGACAAGCTCAGACTGACAGCGGATGGTATTTAACTTAAGACATTGGACTATAGCCACGTTGAATAAGCTATTGGTACATGGATAAAACCCTGCCTTTCTCAAAAATTTTAAAGCATAAAAAACCCGGCCACCATTCGGCAACCGGGTTGATAAAGAACTAAAATCTAAAAAATTACCACCCTGGATTCTGGATCAGGGCTGGGTTTAAGGTTAACTGTTGTGTAGGAATGGGATATAAATAATTCCGTTCGGAAAAGGTACGGGCCGTATTGTCTAAAATCAAATTGCCATTTGCATCCTTGGCATTTGTTGGCACAGGTGCTAACTGATTAGGTCCTAATTGAGCCTGCGTTCCTGTAAATCTAATGGAAACAGGCCATGGACTAACAAATCCAGCGGCATTTCCATAAGCCGATCCACCAACATTGGTCACCAAATCGGTACCCGCGCTATGCCACCTCTTAATATCATCAAACCTGAGGTTTTCGTAGTAAAGTTCGGTAAAACGTTCCCTTCTGATTTCAGTACGCAGATCAAGTCCGTTTGTAGCTGCAAACGCGTTCGAAAGTTTAGGCATTGTTTTGTTGGCACGCAGGCGTACAAGATTTAGAGATTTATCAAGATCGATGTCACTGATGGTCCCGTTTCTCTCATAAAGTGCCTCGGCATAGTTCAATAAAACCTCAGCATACCTGAGTACAGGATAATCTTCAGATTCTTTTGTATCTGGCACGTTGCGTTCAGAAACCCATTTTTGGTTAGTATAACCTCCAATCTGAACAACCTTACCTGTAGAATTGGCATTATCGGCAGCATCGTTCAACCAGGTCACCCTAAAGTTGGCGTTACCATACCAATAATAACCGTTTAGTATCCTAATGGTATACTTTAGCCTGTTGTCTCTGTTGGCAAACTGCGAACCATAAGTTTGAAAACCCTGGAATAAAGGAGACTTCTCAATCGGCAATCCGTCCTGGCAGAGAAATGCGTTCACAAATTTCTGTTGAGGTCCGATCTGGGTTCCCTGGCGACTGATATTGGTATTGATCACCTTGATAATGTCATCATAACGATAAGAGATGATATATTCGTGATTGGCGGCTTTATTTACGCCTGCTGGATTAGATTTCGGGTTTTCCAGGATAAAAAGGTATTTCTGCGCTGAATCTCCCAGAACGGTACTATTTCCGCCTAGAGCATTAGATGCTGCTGTGCCGAACAATGCAAACTGGTTACTTAAGATTACCGCATTGGAGGCAGCTGCAGATTTATCAAGGAGATTGTTAAACCTGGTGGCATCACCATTCCTAAATTTAAGCCAGGTTCCTTCATAAAGCGCAACCCGGCCTAAAAAAGCCTGGGCGGCTGTTCTGCTTATCCTTCCAAAATCTACTGAAGTGGAAGTAATAGAAGCTGGAAGATCCGGAATGGCCGCCTCCAGATCCGCCACGATCTGATCTGCTATTGCGTCTCTGCCCGCACGGGCTCCATAAAGTTCTGGCGATTCGAGATCAAGGGTCTTTGTAATAAGAGGAACGCCGCCATACAGCTGAAGTAAGTCGAAATAGGCGTATGCCCTGAAAAATTTTGCCTCTGCAATATATTGTGCGATACTCGCCTTATCGGCAAAAGCAGCCGCCTTTTCAAGCAAAAAATTGCAAGCCCTAATCCGGGTATAATTACTATTCCAATTTCCATCCGTAACAGGAACGGTATTTGTACCTGAGCCAAAGGCACCACCGCCACCAAATACATCGGCCCTACCATCATAATGCGGGTTATCGCCAAAGGAAGTATTAAAATTCCTCAGATAACCATAATATTGGTTGGCAAAAGTTTTAAAATCATTTGCATTCTTAAAATATGCAACCTCTGAAAGTTGATCCTGAGGAAGGAGATCCAATGATTTTTTACATCCCGACGCAGCCATCAGGAAAATCATCGCCAGGGAGAATACTGTTTTATATGTTATATTTTTCATGACCTTTTTATTAAAAAGTAAGGTTGGCACCAAAAGTTAAATAACGGTAAAAAGGGTAACGCTCATTGCCTGAGGTAGTCCTGGTAACTTCCGGATCCCAACCGTCCTTGATTCCGCTAACTTCCCACAAATCACTTCCAGAAGCATAAAGTCTAAGGCCGTTAAAAAGATGCGATTTGGCCATTAGTGCTTTTGGAAGGGTATAACCCACTACAACATTTTTCAAGCGCAAATAAGCTCCATTTTCAACGGACCAGGTAGATGCCTGATAGTTGTAGTTATTAAAAGCTGTATTGGTATGAAGATTCGGGAAATAAGCGCCAGTGTTTTCAGGCGACCAAGTATTTCCTATCCAGGCAGTAACCTGAGCCTGGCCAAGGGCCTGATAGGGTGTCCGCCAGTTATTGGCACTACCATTTGCCCTAAAAATAGTCCTCTTTCCAACTCCCTGAAAGATGGTTGTCAGATCAAAACCTTTCCATTGCATACTCAGGTTTAAACCGAATGTATACCGTGGGATATCACTTCCCAGGTAAACAAAATCACCCATATCAGATGTAGATGTACCATTTGTCAGTTTTCCATCGCCGTTTACATCTGCAAACGAATTGTCTCCAGGCCTAAGACCTGATAACTGCCCAGGAAGGTTGGTCAATGGGCTTGCAATCGGAATACCAATCCCGTTTACAACCCCTCCAGGAGCATAAAATTTATTATAAGCATCAACCTCAGCCTGTGTTTGAAGGCGGCCTGCATATTGGAGGCCAAAATAAGATCCAATTGAATAGCCTTCTACTGCCCCATTGTATCCAGCATTGATCAGTGGGGTTCCGTTCAGATAAATAATCTTGTTCTGGCTATCGGTAATGTTGGCAGAAACAGAATAATTTACGCTTCCGATCTTATCCCTCCAGGTCACGATCCCCTCCCATCCCCATGTTTTTAGCTCGCCGTTGTTTGACTGCGGTGCACCGATTCCAAGCGTTCCGGGGTAGGTTATGCTGATAAGCATATTCTTGTTGCGTTTTTCGAAAAGCTCGAAAGTCCCTGTCAATTTTCCTTTTAAAAGCCCAAAATCAAGACCAAGGTTTTTGTTGACAACAGTCTCCCATGTCCTGTTAAGAGAAACCAGGTTTCCTGTAGTGGTTGTTGCTGTTGCGATGTTCGAGCCCAATAGTACACCACTGCTTCCTACATTCAATGATTGAAGGTAGTCATATAACCCGATACCTCCTTGGTTACCAGCTGTACCATACGATGCTCTGATCTTAAGATCCGAAAAAACATCTAGTTTTTTGACAAAAGCTTCTTCAGACAACCTGTAACCTAGCTGGGCACTGTAAAAAGTTTTCCAGCGTTTATCATCGATAAATTTGGACGAACCATCGTACCTTACACTACCTTCGAAAAGATATTTACCATCATAATCATAAGTACCTTTTGCAAAGTACGAACCAAGGGCATAATGGTTCCTGGCCTCATCGTTGGTGACAAAACCTGCAGTTCCATTACTCAGACCAAGGTTCAGCGAAGGGATATCGTCGCTACCCAGATTATAGGTGCGGGTATTGAACATATTGTATTCATCCCTTTCATATGATCCGCCCGCAAGCACAGTTACATTATGGTGTTTCGCAAATGTATTTTCATAGGTTACCCTACCAATGAGGTTATAATATTTATCGTTAACCGTCTGCCTGAAATAATTGGCATTTCCGGTAACATTACCAGCTGTCCCCCTGCTTGGTGTTGTTGAGATCAGGTAACGGTCATCATAGGAATAAAACTGTACCGCTTTTGCCTGTACCTTGTTATCCTGATACCACATGTTATATCCTGCAGTACCCGAAAAGGTAAGGTGTTTTACAGGTTTATAATTTATTGTAGAATTCAATAAGATCCTGGTATTATTCTCGAGATTATCACCACCATCCCTTAATGATCCCGGTGGACTGATGACGCCACCCCACTGGTAAGGTTTGCCAGATTGCGTAAATGCTGGGATTCCGGGCTGAAAACCATTTCCCAGTGCGCTGTATGAACCCGTTGTATACAGTGTAGGCTGCTGGATATTATTCTGTTCAAGCGAGACATTGGTTTCCAACTGAACTTTTTCACTGAATTTAAAGCCATTGTTCAATCTAAGGTTATAACGTTGGTTTCCATTATTTCCAAACTGAAGCTGACTGCCGTCATTAAGATATCCAAGAGATGCCCGAAATGTATTTTTTTCATTTCCTCCTGCAAGGCTAAGATTATGTTGTGTTGAAGTGGCCCCGCCCCAAAGGATTTCCGACATTCTGGTGTCGGTAAAATTAAGTTCTTTCACATCGCCGAAAGCAGGTACTGGCAGTCCATTATAAAAAAGTCCGCTGGTGATAGATGATCCGTTATAACCGGGGATCTGTGAGGCTAAAACCACATTTCCGTTATTCGCAATTGCAAAATTGGCCATTTGATACCATAGATCTGTTGCTGGTATTACACCATAATTATCATTGATTTTGGCTTCAATTAAGCCTTTTGCCCACTGCTCCATATTTGCCATTTCAGGCTGAAGACCAATCAGTTTACGCGAAATTGTTGGGCTATACTGTACCACGAACTGTCCGCTCTTGCCTTTTTTGGTCGTGATTAACACTACACCATAAGCTGCCCTTGCACCATATATAGATGCTGCCGCATCTTTTAAAATTGATACGTTATCAATATCATCTGGATTGATTGAATTTAATGCATTGTTATTGTTCAATGCTACCCCATCGAGGATGATTAATGGATCCTGGTTATTAATAGATGTTGCTCCTCTGATCTGAAAATTCCAGTTTTCCCTTCCTGGCTGCGCAGAGGTTCTGGTTACCACTACCCCAGGAACCTGTCCTTGGATGTTGGCAATTGGGTTATTGGTAGGCCCACGGTCCTGAAATGTCTTTGAGTTGATGGTAGAAATCGCACCGGTAACTGTTGCCTTTTTCTGCGTGCCATAGGCCACTACCACAACGTCATCAAGCTCAGTATTAGAAGATAACTTGACTAACATCGGCCTGCCTGTTTCCGCCTTCAATACTACATTTTTATAACCAATGCTAGTGAACTGTATTGAACTTCCCACAGGTACATTAAGGGTGAAACTTCCATTAACGTCGGCCGAAACGCCTATATTGGAACTGACCACTTTAACTGTAGCTCCCGGAATCGGGTCGCCTGTTGCCGCATCAACAACTTTCCCTGTCACTACCTGCGTTTGTGCAAAAACGGGGGTGCAACAAAAAAACAGCAGTAGAAATAAGTGCACTGCACTTACCTGCCATAATTTTTTGTAAAAAATATCCATAATTCTTTTATTTAATATTTGGTATAGCGCCTTCCAACAGCCGAAGCAAGTTTATAGTAGAGTTGGAAGGCTGGATTATCTTAAAGACACAGGGAAATGTTCTGTATACTCATTTTTTTAGGTTTTTTTCCTAATCGAAAAATTAACAAAGATCTCATCTTGCCAAAGACATTCTTTCCTTAAATTTGTAGGATTAAAAAGCCATAAAAATCAAAAATTGCATTAAGTTTTAAATACACTGGGTAAATATGGTGATGAGGTTGTATCATAATATTGATTTGTCATCCTGAGCCTGTCGAAGGACTCATTTAAATATGCTTTAAAGTGTTTCGACTAGCTCTCCGTAGGACTCCTTTGGACAACATGACAGCATGTTAGGTAAAATTGCCTTTATGACACAGCTTCATCACACCAAAATCCACTCCGGCAACCCTTATCCGCAATATCAGTATATGTCGAATTTCTTACCCGATTAAAAGTAGAAAGCAAAAGCATGCTGAAAATTTTTATCTGATTACCTTAAAAAATCTGGCTGCAAAAAGAAAGATCACTACATAACAGATGATAGGCAGATAATATGCATGGGCGACATCCTCATTGGCTATCTTACCCATAAAATAAGGCATTACAGCTCCGCCAACTACACCCATTGAAATAAATGAGGAAGCCTGCTGGGTATGTGTACCGAGATTTTTCAGTCCAAGGCTGAAGATAGTTGGAAACATAATACTAAAGAAAAAATTGATGCTCAGCAGGGCGCAATATGATGTCCAGTCCCAACTCTGGGCTACAATAATACAGGCAATGATACTGCAAATGGCGAATGCTGCGAGGATCTTATTTGGCGCTATAAATTTCATCAGGTAAGTTCCGACGAATCTTCCAAGCGCCATCATTACCATAAACAAAACCATAAAATTTCCTGCTTTCTCATCAGAAAAGCCCATCTTCTCATGCCCATAGTTTATAAAATAACTCCAGGTGCCCGCTTGTGCAGCTACATTAAAAAATTGAGCAGCTACTGCCCAGACAAAGTGCCTGTGTTGAAAAAGCCTTTTTCCCGGCGCGATGTCAATGTTCTGCGCAGATAGTGGTGCATCAGAAATACTGTGGGGATCGATCAGGTCTGGAATGCGGATAAAGAAAAAAGCCACAGCCACGATCAGGATAAATCCTCCTAGCCCTGCATAAAGTAATTTTACTGAATCTAGCGAGTTTTCATGACCACCGGAAGTTGCCCGGAGCAAAAAGAATGTTCCTATCGCCGGACCGATTATTGCCCCTATCGCATTAAAAGACTGCGAAAAGTTTACTCTTCTATCACTGGTACGCTGATCGCCAAGTGAGGCTGCAAAGGGATGTGCAACAGTTTCGAGCGTTGCCATTCCGCAACCGAGAATAAAAAGTGCTATCCTGAAAAAACCAAAACTTTCTGCATTTGCGGCTGGGACAAAGAGAAAAGTTCCGATAGCAAAAAGTCCAAGCCCTAATATTACACCTGCCTTGTAGCCAAAACGTTTCAGAAACATTCCGGCAGGGATACTCATGATAAAATAAGCCCCAAAAACGGAAAACTGGATCAGGCCAGACTGTGCTTTTGATACATTGAGCACATTCTGAAAATGTTTATTGAGTACATCACTCATGGAGTGCGCTACTCCCCATAGCATAAACAGGGAAGTAACCAGGATAAAGGTAAAAAGGAATCTTTTTTCGGTAAAAGCAGGTTTATTGTTCATTTTTATTTTGTTGTAATCCTTTACATATTATTTTTTGTGGAGCCATATTGCAGCACCTCCTGAAGGCTGGAGATCCAGTTTCAGGATAGTTTTTGAATCAACCGCTATATCTTTTATCCCTACCTTGGTGGCAGTATTAACCTTGTTGTCGTCATTATAAATCCTGGCAACAAATTTTTGCCCTTTGGGAAGAAAATCAAGCTTCAATTCTACTTTACGGGCCTCATTATTGGTAATGCTACCTAAAAACCATTCCTCGCCACTGCGCCTGGCTGTTGTGACGTACTCACCAGGACTTCCCGACAAAACCTTTGTTTCATCCCAGGTAACAGGAATCTTGTCCCAAAATTCGAGTTCAGGCTCCCCTTTATAAAGGGCCGGTTTATCATACCAATATAGGGTTTGGATGGGGCTAAAATAAATTGCTGCCAGCGCAAGCTGGTGGGCATGGGTAGTTTTTATCCTTGGATCGAAATAACAGATGGTATAATCTGCTGCTCCTGCAATATACCTGGTAAACGGCATTACCGTGTTACTAGTGGCATCGGGCATTTCTTCATTCCCCCTTATTCCCTCCGAGGTCATCAGATTGGGCCAGGTGCGCTGCTCGCCCGTTGGGCGCCAGTCATCGTGGATGTTTACCATTATCTGGTTTTGTGCAGCCTGTTGTATGGCTTTTTCTACCCATGTTGTCCATCTGTGCGATCCTGATTGTACAAAACCAAACTTAACGCCGGCAATACCCCACTTTTTATAGATTGAAAAAAGGCTATCGCTCTGCATCAACAGCGCCTGTTGGTTCACATATAACCATACCCCTACTTTTTTTTCCTTTCCATACCTGATAATCTGAGGGAGATCGAAATCTGAGATGGCAACTTTTGAGGCATCAGAACTGAAACTAAAAGCAGGACCATACCATTTCCAATCGAAGAGAATATACTGCAGGTTTCTTTTTGCAGCAAAATCGATATTCTCCAGTGCATCTTTTGTGGTTTGCGACATCACCCGCATAATCTTTCCAGGTTTTACCCAGCTTTGATCTTTTATCTTTGATGGTTCATTCAGGTTTAGAATCAGGTCCGTTCCCTCGGCAATCCCTGTGGCAGTTTCAGCAACCATTACCGCTCTCCAGGGCGTAGCTACGGGTGAAATCAGATCTACAGGGGTGAACATGGATGTACTTATTGTGTTTTTTCCGCTCAGCTTGAACTTGGTCCTTGAATAATCCACCATTTGTGCCTCTAAGAGAGATACAAACAGACCATTTTTCAGCTCAAGGGTCAGTGGCCGCTCAGCCTCACCATCCCAGTTCTCCAATGCAACCTTATGATATGGTGCCTGTGCCCAGTTTGCTTTCCAGGCCAAAGCGCCTTCTTCAAACTTAAATTCTGTATTTTCCGAAATGATCCGGTAGTAGGTTCCCTTAACATTTTCCGGAAAGAAAAAGCGGAATGCAATACCCTGGTTATAGGCCCTGAATTCGATATTCATCTCATATATCGGATTATCATCCTTCACTGTTTTAATCACCAGACTGTTATAATGATCACGGATAAATTTCCTTTCTCCATAAACAGGAGTCCAGGTTGTATCTTTTTGCGTGCGTACTGAATTCTTTATCTCGAGGTTCTCAAACCAATTTTGGCGGGTATCTACCTTTAGAGCCATTGCACTTTCTGAAAGGTGGTTATCAAGCTCCAGATCAAGTTTTGACTCCTGAATAACATTTTTTCCTTTATACGACAATTGATAAAAAAATGCCTTTTTATGATCTGCGGCTTCCTTTTGAAAAAAACGGACCACAAGCGACTTATCCGGAGAATAAAGTATTTGTTCAGAAATTACAGTAGTTGTTTGGGCCGACGCCAAAAAAAATGCAGGTAGGGAAAGTAGTGTCAGAAAAGTGTGTTGGTAAAATTTCATAAAAATATTAGGCGTATTGGTGGTTCGTTTGTTCTAAATATGTACGGCTATCAACAAGATTATCCTGCTTGAACGGGTAAAAAAATTATTGCCGGGAAAGCTTCGTTTCTGGCCAAGTCACTTTCAAGCCTTGTTATCTCCCTTATTATCCTTTGGCTCCAGGGGATATTCAGCTTCTCCACCTCTAAAAATTCTTGTCGCTATGCAGTCCCAATGCTTTCTGATATCTTCATCTGAAACTAACTGCCGCCTAAAGTTGAAAGGCAGGTTCTCATTATTTATTTTTTCTGGCAGATTTTCGTTTTTCATACTAGTATGACACAGGGTAGTGTTTTTAATACTCTATTAATCGATAAAACTGAATAATTTGAAAAAATGCCCAATACAAAGAGGTTGTATCATAAAGGCGTTTCACCTCAAATGCTGTCATGTTGTCCAAAGGACTCCTACGGAGAGCCTGTCGAAACACCTTAAAGGTATTTAAACGGGTCCTTCGACAGGCTCAGGATGACAAATCTATCTTTATGATACACCTCTACCACTACATAATATAATTCCTTTCAGATACGATCCGTTCTTGGCCGATTTAAGTTACCCCTTGATGATGCCAGAGGGATATTTCTGAGTGCAGATTATCTGGTTATCCTAAAATAATCGAAATCAGCATATCCGCCAGTACGTACGCCACTCCCGCTTGTACAGAAAATTCCGATTTTTGCGCCTATCCACTTATCAGGCTGCGCTTTAAATGTTTCCCCTATTTTGTGGTACAGCTCACCATCTTCACTGTATGAAAAGGTTACCTGTCCTTCCTGAGCAACCTCGGCCCGAAGATAAACTGCTCCAGACTTCAACGGCCTTTGAGCCAATACCTGCTCAGTTCCGCTATTGGGAGCATCTTTACAGATTACCTGTGCGATCTGAAATCCTTTTTCATTTTTAGAGACAGAAAGATAGGAATAGTCATTCCCCATAATGAGCAGCCCAGTCTTTTTCTCTTGCCAGGTATCCCATTCTACTTCGTAGCGGAGCTTGGTGGTAGCAGTGAAAGTAGGCGCAGGAAACTTCTGGAGAAGCAGGTTCGGCACATTCCAAAGGCCTTTATCAATTTGTGGGCTGGGAAAGGCAAAAAGCCTGAGGTACCCACTTTTAGGGATCATTGCCGACCATTGTATTTTTTTATTGGCATGCCACTGCCATTGCAGACCAGGCTCAATGCCGTTAAATTCATCACTTTCCGATGGTGCGGAGATTACATGGATTCCTGAAACTGAGGGTTTAGTGTAGACAGAAACCGGTTCTCCTATCCCGTCGCCATCCGCATCTGAGCCGATAATCGGCCAGTCATTTTTCCAGGTTACAGGCTGAAGGTGAACTACACGGCCATAAGGTCCCTTGTCCTGAAAATGAAGGAACCAGTATTCATTCTTTGCCGTACGGACCAAAGCCCCCTGATGGGGGCCATTGATCGCTGTTTTGCCCTGCTCCATAACCTTACGTTCCTCATATGGACCATATATATTTTTTGAACGCATTACAAGCTGCCAGCCAGTTGCTACTCCTCCAGCAGGTGCAAAAAGGTAATAATACCCGTTAAGTTTATAAAATTTTGGCCCTTCTACCGTATGGTTTTTTCCATGCCCATCAAAAACATGTCTTCCCTCATCTTCTACGCGGGTACCATCACTGTTCATTTTGAAAACGGTTAATAGGCTATTTACACCAGCCCTGCTTGCTGCCCATGCTACAGCCAGATAGGTCTGTCCATCATCATCAAAGAATACACTTGGATCGATAATTCCCTTGCCTTTAAGGATAAGTACAGGTTTTTCCCACCTTCCAAGCGGATTTTTGGTCCTGACCATAAAAATCCCATAATCGGGATCAGGATAATAGATCCTGAACTCTCCCTTATGATAATTTATACTAGGTGCCCAAACACCCTTTCCATGCTGGGGAACATCATAAACTTCAGCTGGTTCCTGTACTTGGAGTGCATGGTTAACTAATTTCCAGTTTACCAGGTCGCTGGAATGCAAAATAGGAAGTCCTGGAATACAATTGAAGCTTGATGCGGTCATATAATAATCCTCTCCGACCCTGATCGCGTCGGGATCGGAATAATCCGCATGTATAACCGGATTTTTATATGTCCTGTTTCCCAGGTCGGCAGTCCATACTTTTGATAGATTATCCTGACCATAAGCCAATTTACAGGCCATAATCAAGTAGATGATAAAAGAATATTTTACTGTTTTCATTTTATTTATGATTCGATCGGGAATTGATTCCTCCCAATACACTGTTGCACTGCCGAGATCTAGATGTTTAAAACGCCTTTTTGAAGGCTCCGCCTAATGTCATTAAGTAAAGGAGAAAACAAAAAACATTGTCATCCTGAGCCTGTCGAAGGATAAATGTTTTTTGTTTTCGACTATAAAAGGTCTTCGACAAGCTCAGACTGACAATGGCATGGTACTTAATGATATTGAGGTTGCGCCTCATATAATCAAAGTAAACGCTATCTTTTAAGTAACCTATAATTATTTTCATTTTGCAGCACCAATTTTATTAAAATATTGTGAGCGAGACTGTTGAATTAAGTCTCGGTATTCCAGCTGCACCTGGCATATAGATCGACTAAAACTAAATATGAAAAATGGCAGCCAGAAATTAAATCAGACGTCCCGCCCAGCAATATTCCACAAAGAGAGCTACATTGGTTATTACTATACTAAAGGTTTAATTTAGCTTCATTCCTTTTTGAAGTTTTTCCAACCTCAACAGCGCTTCTATGTAATAATAATCTGCGTATATGATCGATGTATCAATTTCAGATCCATTGGGCTTATGCCCTGTTGAATGTAACAGAAAGGCTGAATTCTTATTTCTACTCTGGTATGCTGATGAAGAAAGGGAAGTCAACATGAGTTCTGCAGCTTTCCTGTATTTTTGTGATTTCGCCTTGTCCTTAACAAAAGTAGAAAGCTCCAAAAGCCCTGATGCAACCACTGCTGCTGCAGATGCATCTTTCGGAGCATTTGGAATAGAAGGATCGTTAAAATCCCAATAAGGAATTCCATCTGCAGGCAATTTTGCCAGATAAACGTCGCTTACCTTTTGGGCAAATTCAAGAAATGCAGCATTACCTGTCTCGCGGAAACACACGGTATATCCATAAATGGCCCAGGACTGGCCACGTGCCCACATGGAGTTATCGGCATATCCCTGGTGGGTTAGTCCTTTGATTTTTTTTCCTGTCTCCCGGTCATAAATCACCGCATGGTATGCAGAATAATCAGGTCTGAAATGATTCTTCATGGTTACCTCAGCATGGGAAAAAGCGATATCATATAATCTTTTCTCCCCCCCGTTCCGGGATGCCCAAAAAAGCAGTTCCAGATTGATCATGTTATCAATAATGGTATTATGCTGTGGCCATTGCATTCCGGGAACCTCCCTTGGCCATGACAGGATCGTTCCAACCTTTGGATTAAACAGGGTGGCCAGGGTATCGGCTGTTTTGAGTATAATTGCTTTATATTTAGGATTTTTGGTAAGCCTATATCCGTTCCCATAACTATTGAATATCTGGAAGCCCAGGTCATGGTCGAAAGCGTGTTGCGCTGAAAGTGGCTTAAGCGCCGAAGAAAAAGCCGCTGCCTCAGCGAGAAACGTTTTTGATTTTGTTGCTTCATAGCTATACCATAGTATCCCTGGCCAAAAACCACTGCACCAATCCTTATAGCCTACAAACTTCCATTCAGATGAACCGGGAACAATACTCCTTGGAATATTATTTCCATGACGAGGAATAATTCTCAATGTCTTTTTTACCTGTTCGGTACAGTAAGCCAACTGCCTGGCCGCATTAATCTGCGCGGAAGCAGGTCTGCCGAAGAAAAATAGTAAGGTAGTTATGGCAAAAGCTGTATATCTCATGTTGTGCATACTACCTAGACAACAAATACAGAAAGATATACTCACCAAATTCGAACTGGCAGTATAGGTTAATGCCTATACTACTCGAAATTAGCTATATATTTCTGTTGGCAGCAGAAAGTATCCACCTTAAATCACATAGATAAGATATGCGAGCATGCTTTTTTATGAAGCCAAAATTCCTGTTGTATGTGAGTAAGCAGCACCAAGCATTGCAGCATCTTCCCATAATGCGGTTATCCTCAGTTCAGCCCGAATTCCCTGCTGGTGGAGTGTGTTCTGGATCTTGTTCAGAAACAAAGGATGTGCTTTGGCAATATTTCCTCCAATGATGACCACTTCTGCATCGTGCGCTTTGATAAAAGGAAAAAGAAAGTCTGCAAGGCTTCTGGAAAAATCATTAAAGAGTACAGGCACCATAGGATCACTTTCATATAGATCGACAAGTGCTTTTGTATCTTTTACTTTCTTTCCTGAGAGTTCTTCATAACGTTTCACAAACCATCTGGTGGAAATATAATCCTCTGCTATCCCCAGCTTAAATGCACTGACCCCGAGGTTTGCATCGGTGGTTTTCCCCGCAATACTAACGGCCGATCCCAGACCGGTACCCAATGTGATCCCTATCGCCCTGTTGAATCCCAAAGCATTGCCCCCATTAACTTCTCCATGGAGAAAAGCCTCTGCATCATTTCTAAAAATAATATTCTCGGGCGATAGTTCCAGCTGCTCGATCAAAACGCCCTTAATATCCGTATGATACAGGGATTCATATTTATTCATGTTCTTGATCAACGATATCCCATTTTCATAATCGAACGGGCCAGGCATGGCAATCCCTAAAAGGATCTCGTCTGGGGAATGGTTCCCGATAATATTTTTAAGTACACTGATCCATGAGGCTAATATATCTTCCTTTGTACCGTGTGTATTAACATGGCTACGCACACGTGAGTGATCTATCACTGAATGTGACCTAAAATCAATGATTGCAGCTGTAATGTGTGAACCACCGATATCAACACCTATCATAAGTGGCTTTGTTTTTTTATTCATTTAGTTGAAATATTTTTTCCTGATACTATCAATATCGTTTTAACAAAATCTACCATATGAACCGAGACATAAAAACCGCTGTTTAATACTCTTTAGGGTTTTATATCGTAAAGTCAACGCTGCCATATTAGCCCGGCTCCCGCCCATGCCTAATATCATTAAGTTAAGCACCACGGTCGTCAGTCTGTCCGAAGGACTCCTGTGGAGAGCGTAGTTGAAGACTTCTTGAGATTGATGACCCGCAAATAAATGTCCTTCGACTACGCTACCATTGACGCTGTTTTGCAGATCATTATTAATCAGCACTTTAACTGCTTTAGCATTTCCATCCAGCTAGGCTATAGCACGGTATCTCCTTTCTACTTAAATCCGGCCTAACATCCCGATAGCTATCGGGATCGGGCTGCACTGTTTTGGCCGCACAATTGCCTTCAAAAGAAAACGGCGAAGCCCTCATGAATGCAGCTGAAAACTGTAATACAGATGAATAAATTTTCAGCCGGCATTTTTTGTTTCTTTTTGATGCCAAAAAGAAAGAAGCCTGTCCGGCTAGGACAAATATAACACCCCGTCCTGCGGACACCCCTCTAAAAGAGGGGAATTATATACCTTCTGAAATTTAAACGTCATTTATATTGATTTTTATACAATAAATTAGCCCCCATGGTGACATCTTTTTGCGATTTATCCCTTAACTTAACGATATTGCGCCCATACCACGAATATCCTATCTTTACCCTGCTCTTTTTACTTACCAAGTCCATTAAAAATACCAACCAGGTTCAGAAAACAGATATATAGCTGGCAATTCCCCTACCATCTATTATATTATAAAGTGCCCCAATAATTTTTCTAAAATTAAATCAACTCTCTATGTTCCATCAGGTAGGCCAATGCTTCCTTTACTGTCTGTTCACTATCTTTCGGATTAAATCCTAATTCGTTTCTTGACTTCGAAATATCAAAATCCTGTTGTAATCCTGAAAACATAGCAATTTCTTTAGTGGTAAGCAGTGGAGGTTTTCCACTTATTTTACTTGAAAGCTCCATAAAACCTGCAATAGCATACAAAATAAACTTTGGCACAGTTCCAGGTACTTTGATTTTCAATTCCGGATAAAGTTTTTGCGCCAATTTAGTTGTATCGGTAATGGTCATACATTTTTCGTTGGCAAGGATATAACGCTCACCAGACCGGCCTTTTAGTGCAGCAAGGTAACAGCCTTCTGCTACATCTTTAACATCGACCCAGTTCAGGGTAATCCTGGTATCCATGGGGATTTGCTTGTTAAGAATCAGTTTTAGCACATTATTGGAAACATTTAATGGAAGAAATGCTTCACCTCCTATCATTGCTCCGGGCATAACCGATACCAATTCTATACCGAATTCTCTTGCCAGATCAAAAGCCAGCTTTTCGCCGTCATTCTTGGAATTGTAGTACATATCCCTTCGGTCGGAATTATATCCATTGCTTTCTTTTGTCGGAAGGTTGCTATAATCCAGTGCAGCGATGGAACTTACATAGACGATTCTTTTTACGCCCGCCTCTGCAGCTGCTTCTATCGTATTCCGGGTGCCCAGCATATTCACATCATAAATTTCTTCCTTAGGTTTTTTAGCCCATAGCTTGAAGGCCGCACCAACTGCAAAAAACGTATCAACATTCTGCAGTGCGCGCTTAAAGGAAGCTTTATCCGTTATATCTGCCTGAACAACCTCGCAGTTCAGATCTTTGAAACATTCTTTGCTTTTGATATTACGGACTGAAGCCCTTACCGGGATCCCTTTTTCGATCAACAGTCTCACAAGATTGTTGCCTAAATGCCCGTTGGCACCAGATACCAGTACCATTTTTTTATCTGTCATAATTATTGATTTTAAATGCTGTGACAAAGTTGAACTTTGCAGATTTAAAACCACTTCACAAATGTTACCTAATGATCTTCTTTCTGATACGGCTCAGACTTTTAGGGTTCATTCCAAGAAAAGACGCAATGTATTGCATGGGAACATTCTGGAGAACTTCGGGGTACTGGTCCATCATTTTTAAATAACGCTGTTCCGCATCAAGGGTAGCCAGCTCCCTGGCACGTGTTTCATTATAGGATAAAGATTGTTGAAATACCAAAAAGCTAAAGTCCATAAAAGTAGGGCTCTGTTGTATAAGCTGATCAAGATCTGTTTTACTGATGCGCAAAAGTTCACATTCGGTAATACATTCCAGATTTTCATCGGAGCTTTTCTGGTTGGTAAAATCAGCATAGGATGTAATGAAACCAGGCGGACAGTTTATATGCGTTGTAACCTCATCGCCCTTATCATTATAATGGAATAGCCTTGCAAAACCTGAAACCACAAAATACAGATGGCCTGGCACCTTCCCTTCTTCTTCGATTATCCGATTTTTCGGATATCTCACCGGTTCAAAGTACTGCACACACAAATCTCTATCCCGGTTGGAAAGTTGTAGGCTTTTTGTAATAAGACTTATCAGTTGACCATGCATGGTACAAAGATAAAAAAACAATGCTGATCAATCCCAAATGAAACCCGTTCCAGACTTTTAGGAGAAAAGAAAGCGCTATAACTAAGCCAACGAAAAGGCAATAACCAGTTCGCATACTTTGGTATCTGTTCATTCCATTTATAGAAGAATGAGCCAGCGTTTTGATAACCTGTTTTAATTTTTAAACTCGCGGACTTCCGAATAACCTGCAGATTCATAGATTGGGCATGATGATGCGATCTCTGCCGCCTCATCCAGGTTATTTGCCTTTAATAATAGAAATCCACCTACGATCTCCGTTCCCACTTTATGGGTTGCAGGGGTGATTTTTGTGCCATCACCCGTGATGAGTCTACCCTCCAATGTTAGGGAACTTCCCCCTACTAAATGGCCTTCAGCTTTTAACCGGGTTAGCCACTCGCTCCAGTGCTGCTGGTGTACCCGCAGATCTTCGTCCGAATGTTCATCCATTCTCCCATCGGGCTCCCGGAATAAAATGATATAATCTTTCATAAAAAAAATAATTTCAGCAAAAATAAAACGAATCCGATATAAATACAACGAAAATATTAAATTTATTACTTTATATTAGTACCCATGAAACCTTTAGTAGAACTAATTACTGCCTGGCAAGCTTTTGCTGATACACATCGTGACCCAGATGTTGAAAGTTTCTGTTGCGATTACTTATCTAATAAAAATCAGAAAGATGATCCTGATCCCGAAAGAGATGTTCTGCTTTCAAAACTGATAGGTAAATCGGGCAGTCTTATTAAAACATACCTTAAGTTAGCATTAAGGCAAATCCCTGATATGGAAATGGAGTGGTTTTATATTTTAGATACGCTGAACGACCATAAGGAGATCAGGAAAACAGACGTGATCAGTTTTCGTCTCCTATTGGAACCCACAACAGGTATAGATATTTTGAACCGGATGCTTAAAGCGGGACTCATCAGTGAACGCGTTGACCCGGCAGATAAAAGAGCACGTTTAATAAAACCGACAGACAAGGGCATTGAAAGCTATAAAAAAGTAAACAGCTTATTTAACCAGGTTATCTCATTACTATTTACATCACTGAACAAAGATCAAAAGGCCATGTTAATACTCGCATTGGGCAAACTGACCAATGAGCATTATGAAAAGATCGTAGAAAATAAAACACAGGCCATTGGCGAGATTGAAACCTTTATAAAAGACTCAATTAAGTAGCCTAAACTGAGTCGGCTGACCAGATGATTCTCAGGTAACCGATGCTTAAGGTTGATTTATGTTTTTTTTATAGGTAGTGCTTTCTATAAAATTGATATGATCCTGCCAAGAACATAATTATCAGGGACTGGGCTGCCCGTAAATGAATACCAGAATAGGCAGATAAAAGAGGCTGCATCATAAATATATGAATTGTCATCCTGTCCAAAGAACTCCTACGGAAAGCTTGTCGAAGGACCTTTTTAATGTCTTAAAAGGCGTTTCGACAGGTTCAACGTGACAAATTCAAAGTAAATTACAATTTATGATACAGCCTCATCTCTTTTGTTGATTTAATTCCAATCACTACCGATATCCTTACCAACATTTGGGTTTGCGTTCTTTTCAGATAGTGGGATAGGAAATAAAATATTTTTATCCTGAAAAGGCTGGGTACCATCTTCGATCTGCCTTTGCGAATTAATGGTCTGCTTAGCTATACCCCAGCGTATCAGATCAAAATAACGGGATTGTTCCCCGGTCAGTTCCAATTGTCTTTCGCGCATCAAAATGGTCATCGCCTGAGATTGGCTGCCCAAACTGATATAAAGCGGCGCATTAACGCTCGGCCTGCTGCGCACCTGGTTAATCAGCGCCAATGGCTGCGACCCGGTATTACCCTGTTGTATGTAAGCCTCGGCAAGCATCAGCAATACATCTGCATATCGGATCACCTGCCCGTTAATGCCGCTTTGCGGGCCACCAAAGCTTGCTACTTTATTATAATACTCATATTTTAAATATTTGTATCCGGCTGAGGCATAGGGAAAGGCTACTGGCCCGGTTGCGCATTGCTGGCAATATTGGGTTTGCCCCCCGCTTGCAGCATCTCCATAAAAAGTATAAGCTGCACGTGGATCGACATAAGTGGCATTGGTTTGTGGGTTAGTGTAGGTAAAAGCTTTAACAGCCGTAGTGGTAATAAACACGTTATTCCAATCGTTAAAGCCATATTCCTGTGCACGGGCAGAGTGGCTTGCTTTTCCACCCCATGTTTCCTGGCCGCCAAATGGGGCATACTGGTTACCGATACCCCAATCGGTCCAGGCTTGGTTCATGACCTGAAAAATGGTTTCCTTATTAAGGGCAGTATTATTCTGATTCGGATCATCAAACAGGTTGTTATATACGGGCGCGAGCGCATAGGTATATGGAGCCTGTGTCAGTTTGGTCAATTCAGTAACAGCGTCTCCCCATTTTTTTTCGTACAGGTATGACTTACCAAGCAATGCAACCGCAGCACCCCTGGTGGTACGCCCAAAACTGGCCGGAGCATATGAAATAGGAAGGTCTGCTTGTGCGTCTTTTAAATCCTGTTCAATAAAAGCCCATACATCTGCTACAGCGGCACGGGGCAGGTTAATTTCTTCTGCTGTTGGCAGAGGGATATATGCTTTACGCAAGGGTACACGTCCGTACAGGTTAACTAGATTGAAGTAAGCATAAGCCCTCAAAAATTTAGCCTCTGCAATATATTGCTTTTGATTGGCCTGTTCGGTTGCATTGGCAGGGGCCCATGCCTGGGCACGGTTAATCACAACGTTTGCCCGCATTACCATTCGATATAGCGAAGACCACATGGCTTCTAACTGCGGTTGGTTCGAAGCAAAATTATATTGTGCCAGGGCCAATAGATCCCCCTGGAGTGGTTGGGCATTTTTGGCATCATAGCCTAGCAAATCAAAAATATAATACCATTCGCGAGCCCACAAACCAGAATGCAATAAAGTAGCATAGCTGGCTATTACGGCTTGATTTAAAGCTGCATCACTTGTGAAATAAGTATCATAGGTATATGCGCTTTTACTCTGTAAATCCAAATCCTTCTTACATCCCCCGGTTGCAATCATTAAAACGACAACAATCAGATATTTTATATATTTTTTCATCATTATATCTTTAATATTTTTCATCATTAAAATCCAACTTGTATGCCCGCCAAAAATGTACGTGGCTGTGGTATCTGTCCGTCATCAATGCCCCGGTTAAATATATAATCGCTGGCCCCGCCATTAACACCGCCATTGGTTTGGGTGCTTATTTCGGGGTCATATCCTGTATATTTTGTTATGGTAAATAAGTTTTGAGCTGCTACATAAACCCGTAACCTGCTTAATACATTACCCGAGAAAGAATTTAATGCCGTTTTTGTAAAAGTATAACCTAAGGTTACGTTGCGTACCCGCAGGTATGATCCATTCTCAACAAAAAAATCAGAAGGCCTCAAATTCCCTGTTGCCGTAACATTTTGGCCTGCCCTTGGCAAAGCGGCAATATCACCCGGTTTTCTCCACCTGTTTAAAATGGCGGTAGAAGCATTATGCCCGGTTGAAGCATTTTCGGTATAAAATTTAAGTGAGTTGGCCAATTGAACACCCTGAACACCCGAGACAACAATATTGAGGTCGAAGTTTTTATAAGATGCCCCGGCATTAAAACCATATGTAAATTTCGGGATTGGACTGCCCAGTACCTTCTGGTCTTTGCTATCCACAACACCATCGTTATTAAGATCTTTAAATATAAAATCTCCTGGCAATAATCCATCCTGGTATAAACTGGCTGGATTTCCGGTTCTTTGTCTGGTAGCTGCATTTAATGCATCAATTTCTGCTTGTGTACTTGCTACATGATCAACAGAATAACCATAAAAAGCACCAATAGGCGAACCTGGTTGTGTTAATGTAATACCATTTAAATTATTAAAGTATCCTCCAATTATAGGGGTTGACGATTGTGCCCCCAGTGATAATGTTTTGTTTTGGTTATAACCTCCATTTACACTTACATTGTAATTAAAGTCACTGGTTTTATCAGCATAGGCCAACTGAAATTCGAAACCTTTATTTTGAGCATCTGCAGCATTAGTAATTAAAGTACTGCTGAATCCGCTTAATCCGCCAATGCCTACGCTTGTCGGTACCGGAATCCCCACTAGCAAACCACTGCTTTTTCGGTTATAGTAATCAAGGGTAAGCGTAAGTTTGTTTTTCAGAAAGCCAAGATCAAGCCCGATATCGGTCTGGTCTGTCTGTTCCCATCTCAACAGTGGGTTTGCAATCGAAGTTACAGTAGTTCCGTTTACAAAACTTTTGTTATCCCCCAGTGAATAAATCAGGTTGCCGGTCGGTGAACCGCCAAAAGTAAATACCTGTGTTGTGGTTAAACCAAACTTATTATTGCCTGTACGGCCCCAGCCTATGCGAAATTTTGCATCGCTGATAAACGGAAGTGCCGATTTAACAAATTCTTCTTCACTGATACGCCATGCAAAACCAACTCCTGGAAAGTTACCGTAACGGCTTTGAGGTCCAAAGTTTGAGGATCCGTCACGGCGGATACTTCCGGATAAGATATACCGATCGTTAAAGGTATATACCAACCGGCCATAATAAGAGATAGCCCGGCCAAACTGTGTATAATAACCCGATGTGTTGGCCTGACTGGTGATGGTTGGCGCTACGCCTATATCTTTCACATTATCATTCAACATTCCTGTACCCAGTACGCTCAGGTATTTGCTCGATCCGGCATCAATATAACTGGTACCTGCGGTTGCCGATATACTGTGTTTTCCAAAAATACGGTTGTACGACAGGTAGTTTTCAAAAGTATAATTGGAATAACTGTTAAATGCACGGCCTGCCTGCCGACTGAAACCCAGGTTGTTGGATGTAATATAAGGTATCTGGTAAGAATCGTTTGTCGAAGTACCGTATACACCCGCCAGCTGTGACCTAAAAGTTAAACCTTTAATAATATTTACTTCGCCAAAAACCTGCGGATACAATACCAGATCGTTGCTTGATAAAGTTTGAACACCTAAACTCTGTAATGGATTTACGGCATTACTGTTGTCATCAACATTGGTAAGGATAGAGTAGCCGCCCAAAATAGCGGGGTCGTATATTGGCTGATAAGGGGCGTAGCTGATAGCGTTTAATATGCTTGCTGTCTGTCCGTTAGTATTGGTGTAACGGATGTTAAGGCTTTGTCCGAAATGAAAACGCCCTAGCTTTTCGTCCAATGAAAAACGGCTGTTTAATCTTCTTAAACGGTAATCTTTAACAATAGCCTGCTGGGTTAAATAACCTATTGAGAGATTATAGGTAACCTTTTCGCTGCCTCCGCTTATACTTGCATTGTTTTGGGTAGATAAAGCTGTTTTAAATATTTCTTTTTGCCAGTCGGTACGGTCAACACCAACAAAAGGAGTATTTAGTTTGGCCGGAGGCGTAAGATTGTTGGTAGCAGCTATATCTTTAAGAAGGTTGACATAATCATTTGCATTAAGCAGGTCAAGTTGTTTACGCACTGATGAAGTACCAACCTGCGAGTCAAATAATATCTGCGGGGTACCGCTTTTAGCCTTTTTAGTGGTAACGATAACCACACCATTAGCGGCAGCGACACCATAAATGGCGGTTGAGGCCGCATCTTTTAAAATGGTAATATTATCAATGTCCTGCGGGTTGATTGTATTAAAAAGATTGGCATCACTCTGTATGCCGTCTACAACATACAATGGTTCCACATTGGTAAACGAGCCCGTACCGCGTACAATGATCTGGGCATTTGAACCAGGATTACCGTTTGAATTTAATACTTGTACACCAGGGGCCTTACCGATGAGGAGCTGTGCGGCACTGGTATTGGTGTTAGCGCCAGCATCCTTCGCGGCCACAACATTTACCGAACCTATCAGGTCCTTTTTTCGGGCGGTTCCATAGCCTATTACTACTACATCATTTAGTGCACTTACATCACTCTGCAGTTTTATATTCAGTACTGTTTTTCCGTTTAATTTAACTTCCTGCTTTGTGAATCCAATAGAAGAAAATACGAGCGTAGCATCCTGTGGTACATTAACCGAATAAGAACCATCGGTACCAGTAACCATACCATTCTGCTTTCCTTTTTCCAATACTGTAACTCCTGGAAGTGGACTGTTATCATCGGCTGATGTTACAACTCCTTTAATGTTGACTGTTTGTGCCATAACGGGCAATGCACTCATCGGCACAAACAACAGCAGTAAGAGCCATAATCTGGCTGGTACTAGCAGCCTTGTTAAATGGGTAATTTTCATGCTCATAATTGTTTTTTTTATTATAAATGGTTATTTCTAAGTATTATCAAATGTCGGACTGAACACGGACAGCAACCCACAAGTCTGGAGGCGTAGCTGGATTGATTATAAAAGTGGAAGACGGTCTATATGGTCAGCGTTTCTAAAATAGCCATAACCTGATTTCCTAAAGGGCACATTTGATAAAAAATAGGTATATAAATGTTAACTTATTTGCTGTCTTAGTCTTGCCAGAAAGTGGCAAACTGGGTATAAATACGGAGTTCTTTGTATCAGGTTAACATGTACAAACTAAGTTTAGAGGTATCTAAACAGACATATAGAAAGAAAAGAAGAGGCTGATATCACTGCAAATAAACAAATCGAAGCAGTTCTTACTTCATCTAGAACGGTACAAATGATAATCAGATCTTTCTGATTGCGACAAGGCAGGATGATTACGATCATAGCTATCATTTTTTGTGGGCGTAAACTACAATCCAGCGATGTGTTGCTCCACAAGGACTAAGCGATAATCATATCCGTTACATCGTTCAGTTATCTCATGCTGAATGGGGTTTTAAAACAATCGGCAATATTAACTTCAATACAAATATTTAGTCTAATGGTTAAAACCAACCTGGTATATCTGTTTCTTATATATGCTGGGTGCCATGCCGGTTAACTTTTTGAAGGTTTTAGAAAAGTAGGAAAGATTATCAAATCCGGTCTGGGCACAAATCTCTGAGTATGACATTCTGCTTGTCGCCATTAGATACTGTGCCCGTTCAACGCGTTTTTCGTTTATATAATTCAAAGGTCTGGTTCCCGTATGCTGTTTAAACTGCCTTGAAAAATAATCGGGATTTTGATTTACGCGAGAAGCAAGCTGATATACAGAAAGGTCTGTGTGTAAATTGATAAGGATATAATTTAAAGTTTCTGCAATTTTTACCGGTATAAGTTTGTGTTCCGGACTTTTGAAAAGCTGGGGGTTTAGGAACCTGGCAGTTAACAGCATCAGAATCCCTTGGGTTTCCAGATATGCCGAAGCGTTCTGTTGGTTGTTAAGTTCCTGATATTCTTTATAGTAAATGTCTTTTTCATAAACTTTAGGATTATCAGACCTATTGATTCCTCTTCCAGGGTTAATCTGGAGCAGCCTGCCAAAAAGATTAAGATCTATTTCGGTCGCCGCTGTCTTTAATACATTTCTGTTATTGGCAAAAAGTGAACTTCCATCTGTCGAATCCTCAAAAAACTGGACAAAATACTGGCCCAGATAATTCTTACAGTTTAAATTACATAGCGTGAAACTGGGAACAATATACAAATAGCCTGGCTCTAGCTTTAGCAAGCTTTCAGCATCTGATATTTCACCTTCTCCCTCATCTATATAGTAAATGCGATAGTACGGGCTGATCACATTTCTATAATTCCATTTGGAGTTAAGTCGCACATAATCAACATTAAGAAGTGAAAAGCTATGCCGTAAGTTTCTTTTGATCATCTCAACTACATTAATATTTTTGAACGCATGCGTAAGATTTCAAATATAATAAAAATCGGTTTTTTACAAATGTCCCCTTTTCAATTAAATATGAAAGAGGATAAAACTAAGGAAAGCACTTAAAATAATTGTAATCAGGCACCTTCAGACACAGCTTAAGTCTTTTTTTCAGTATCCGTATTTTTTTTAGAAAAAAAAAGACAACCAAAGGAGCCGGCAGAATAGAAATCAATAATACTGGCTACAGGCGTAAGAAACACAAAAAGTCGGTTTTTCACAAAAAAAGTCAGCACGATTGATAAAAACAGAGCGATCTGCAGGCCATGAAGTTTCAGTCTAACTCACAGCCTTTTTATGTACTGCTCAATCTTAAAACTGAATCACAATTAACCGATAAAAGCGTTAAAATCAAGTATCACCAAGTTAATTATTCGTTTCACCACGCTAATACGGAAATATGAAAATAAAAGCCTAGAATTAAGCAACTGGCTACTAAGCAATGATGTATGAACTTATAAGTTTCAGGGAAATAATTTTAGATACCCTTACCACAGGAACAGCATATAAATGGCCACATAAGGAACTACAAGATGAAATCGTAAAGGAAAGCAAACGGATATTCAGCTCCATTCAGCATAATATTACACAAATAGAGCCAGATAGATCAAAGGTTTATCTAACACAACATCAAAGAGGATTGATTCAATTAATGGATGAGTTAGAAGTTATGGTGGACCGGGATAACCCTAATGCAGATCAAAAAAACAAAACTGAAGAAATTAGTGGCATAGCAAATCTGCTCAACCAGATGGTTTTGGATCTTCAGCAGCATTTACCATATTATTTCGACCATCATAGCCCTGTCTCCATAATTACCCAGAAACAGGTATTATTAAAAATTGCGAAAAATTCCAGCCAGATCCTAAAAAACCTTGAAGAACTGCATACCGATAATGAAACCATCGCGGTCCTTACGCAAATCTTTGAACACCTAAATAGTGATATAAGCCGTTTCACTTTCGAACAGGCCGGATATCTACGTGATTTTTTCGAATCACTTAAAATGGAGTTAAAGAAATTTGCGTTCCCTTTACAAATGCCAGGAATTATCCTGCTGCTTACCTCCTTAAATTTCAATCACCCATCTTTTTATCATTCTTGCTGCAGTCATTTTAATCATGAACTTCAACGGTGCGAAAACATTAACGAGCAATATAGATTACTCCATTTCTTTAAAAAGTTAATTGGGCAGGTCTTTAAAACCATAATCATACCGTACAATAGAAATTTGCCCGATATTGACGAATCACTAATGAGGTACCTAGAAAGTGAGATCAGCTACCTCAAATCAATTGATACTATAGCCGAAGACTTAAGTTCTGGTGGTATTTTGGACAGTTATTTTAAAGTAAATTTTACCGTAAGGCAGCTCGCAATGTTTATACATCTACAAGTCGAGGCAGGCATCATCATAACCCAAAGCCCCAAGACACTACATCAATATGTTACGAAACATTATAGTACTGTAGAAAAAGATAACGTATCAGAAAAGAGCTTTAAAAATGCTTACTATGGAAATGCCGGAAAGGATGTTGAAAAAGTGATTGATAAGATTGTCACCATGTTGGCCATTGCCCAGGAAAAATACTAGCCAAGAAGATATAACAAATCCTTCCGGTGTAAAAAATCAACAAATTCAAAATACCAGTGCTCAGAGTAATCATCCAGTTCATGTAAATCCTTTTGGTTGGTTCCTATAATATCCTGAAGCGTAAAAAAACCCATTAGCTTACTTCTAAGCTTAAAATTATCGGATAGTGGAAGTTCTGCAATTGGCAGATTGAGGAGAAAGTGATTTGATTGGGAAAAACTATCCATAAAAAAGCGTGGGTTAACCCGATATCCGCTTTAGAGGCACCGCAAAATGCCCAGACACAAGATAAACAGGCACCCACGCATAGCGTAGGCAACCATCTATTTTTTCCTGTGTCTTTTGAAGTTTTGCGGTTTTCTAAAACAGTAAAATAGCGTTCGCTACAATATCAAATATGTAATTAATTTTTATTTCATGGCTCAAATATAATAGAGGTTGTTAATGAGGTACTTTCAGAATATTACGATGCACAGCGCCTTGTAAGTGAAAATGAAGGTGCATTTTTCTTACGCACAAATGGCGAACGCGGCAGACTGACCAAAGTACTTAAAAAAGACATTATCTATCTCCAGGGCTCAAACAACCATGTGCACATTTACACACCAACAAATGATTACTCGGTATACATGACCATTAAGGAAATGGAGGAAAAACTCCAGGAAAATGAGCACTTCTACCGAGTTCACAAATCATACATGATCAACACTACATTTGTAAAGGAAATTAATGGACACAAAATAGATCTTGGAAAGTATGAAGTGCTCATGACGCCACAGTACAAAGAGGCATTTATGGATTATATTGAAAACCAAACCCTTGTCTCGAAACGTCTAAGGGGTTGACTCCTGCAAGCCGGTAAGTGTTGTAATTACTGTAACTGTACTGGTTGTTGGATCAGTTTTTTGAAAGCGTACACTAGCCGCTTTTTGGGAGCGGAAAACAAATGCGGTTTTCCGGGTTAATTTTAAGTCTGTGATTCTTTTCATAGAGGGAAATTAGTCCTGGCAAAACCCAAAAAAGATCTTGTTACGCAAAGCAATTATTGACTGATGTGAAACCGAATTTTAACCAAAGAACAAAATGAAAAACTGGCTAAAAAATTATCGCTGGCATATTATTGCATGGGCTATTTTCATTATTTATGAATATATACTGGTCTCGTTGATCCTTAAAATAAACGGCCCCATAATAAACTACTGCATTCATTATATTATTAATATAACATTCTTTTACATCCATGCAGAACTGGTATTAGGACGGGGGTTGAAACCACAAAAACCTGTTTACTTAAGCATAATTGTATTTACAATACTTGAAGTGTGCCTGTATACTTTTACCGCCTACCTTGCAGACCGTTCGCTTTCAAAAGTAATAGCGCTTTCTATTGGCAAAATGACGGTTACAGACTGGAAATATATGTTTTTAACAGTATGGAGGGGCATTTACTTCCTGCTCTTCTCAACTGCTTATTATTTTATCAAAAGTTATATCCATCAAAAACATCGAACAGTAGAACTGGAAAAAGAAGCTATTGAAGAAATGTTGAAGCAAAAACAAACAACGCTTGAACTGGCTAATGCTAAAAATGCCTACCTCAAAGCACAAATCAATCCCCATTTCTTGTTCAACACATTAACCTACATATATAACAGTACACATAAAAGTGAACCCAGGGCTGCAGAAGCGGTGCGATATCTTTCAAAACTGATGCGCTACGCATTGGAATGCGAACACGGCCCAGAAATTATGCCGCTTGAAGCAGAGATCCGCCAAGTCGAAAACCTACTCCAGCTTTGCAGAACAAAGCAGCCAGACTTATTTATAGATTTTAGTTATGACCAGAAAACCGAGTCAACAGAGGTAATTCCATTACTCTTACTTAGCCTAACCGAAAACATGGTTAAACATGGTAACCTCAGCCAACCGGAAGATCCTGGAAAAATTATGGTAAAGTTGCAGGCAGCTCAATTTAGTATTCAAACAAGTAACCTGATTAACACAGGCCTGAACGATACAGGCTTCCATACAGGCCTTGAAAACATCCGGCAAAGATTGCTTCATACCTATGCAGACAAGGCAGCACTTTCTGCAGGCATGAAAGGCCGTTATTTTGAAGTGTTAATCACAATCAACTTACAAGAAGTTCGTTAAATTTCTATACTGCATTTTAACACCTGAATCCGAATTAAATCTGGATTTTAATTAGCTTCTTTAGTAAGCTTGGGTTACGCATAGCATATATCTCTTTGTCTTAAGGCTTGCCTTCAAAATCAATTGGTAAATTGGATAAACCAGATCTATAGGCTCTTGCCCAATTTGTTGATTAGGTTATCTCAAATACTAATATCTTCGAACAATTCGAAGCTTGCCATGGCGGCAGGCTATTTCTAATATCCCAATTACCGTTTCGTAATAAATATTAAAAGAATAGCTCAAAGTGGAAGAACGTTCAGTGGCTACTGTTGTAAACATGGGCAGATCAAACGTTTGCGCAGTCTTTTTGCTTTTGCACAAGTGTAAATATGAATATATTGTATTGACGTTTTAAGCAGACTTAAACATTACAGCAACTAATTATTGTCATGCCTCTATCTTTTTGGAACATGGCTACCTATAACCAAATATTTACTAAAACCTAAAAAATGAAAAAAAAATTATTACTCTTAACCGTTTCGGCGATTGTAAGCCTTTCGGCCTGTAAAAAAACGGCTGTACTACAAGATGAGGTTGTAAACAGCAAAAAAACTATGGGCAGCGCCAGCGTGCAATCCCTCACTCAAACCAATATTTTTAATGTCACCGAAAAAATTAGTGCATCAATTGAAAGGGACCGCTTAAAAAATGGATACTACTTAACCGATTTTACTGCAACCGGTTTATATATGGCTCCAGGTGCTACCTTAGATATCACTGTAGAACAAACCAATGGAACCCGCCTGCCAAAATTGTTAATCGGTACCTATTCTCGATATGGTACCTGGAACACCCAGCCCGCATCTATACAGTTAACGGCGGGTACCAATACCATTACCAATGCTGTTGGCGGCTTATTATGGATCAGGTACACCAATTCTACAACAGGATCTACTGCTAAAGTAACTTTTAATAGCGGTTACCAATACGCTCCATATTACAAACTTGGTGTAACCACCAATTCAGACTGGATTAATCAATTACAAACCTACACTGCTCCTGATGTGGTTTTAGAGGGCTCAAATTGTTTTATCGTAGTATCAAGAACTAAAGCGATACAATACCAAGCAGAAGACCAGAGTGCTATATTGAACAAAATTACGCAGGTTATTGCACTAGAGGATGATTTGAACGGCTTAGACAACTCTTTGCCTGCACATGCGAAAAATGTACACACCTATCTTTTAACGCAGCATGAAGATCCGGCCTATTATTTTTTCGCTTATGATTATCGTACAGCCTATATCACCTCAGATGTTAATGCCATTTTAACCTTAAGCGCAGTGGGTACCAATGGTTGGGGATTATGGCACGAATTAGGCCACCAGCACCAAATGATGTGGCGTTGGGGAGCCTTGGGCGAGGTTTCTGTAAATCTATATAGTTTATATGTGCAGCGTACCCTTACCCCTTCTATCAACAGGCTGGTAAACGATGGCGTGTGGCCAAAAGCTTTTACCTACTTAGGAAAACCTGCTGGCACCAAAGATTATAACGGATCAACAAGTTATACCAACCCTTTAACCGATCTGTTTATCAGACTCTGCATGTTTCAACAATTAACCTTAGCCTATGGTGATAATTTTTATAGAACCCTGGCCAAGGACATGCGTATTGAAAATCCAACCTTAGCTAATGATGATGCCAAGATGCGTTATTTCATGCTGAAGGCTTGTAGTATATCGGGCAAAAACTTAAGTACTTTCTTCCAAAAATGGGGATTGAATCTATCTACTTCAGCAGCTACAACGCAAATATATGCAGACATGGCAGCATTGGGTTTACCAGCTCCAAGCACTGATCCCTCTACCCTGCAAGACAATGTTGCACCTTTAACCGAATTAAGTAAAACTGGCTGGAGCATAAACTCTTTCAGTTCTGAAGAAACCAGCGGCGAGGGAGCTATCAATGGCAGGGCTGCTACTTTAATCGATGGTAGCCACAGTACATTCTGGCACTCACGTTGGACCACTTCTGCAACAAGTTATGCGCATCAGATTGTGATTGATTTAGGATCTTCAAAATCGGCAAACGGCTTAAGTTTAGTGCAAAGAAGCGGATTGAGCCGTGCGATTAAAAACTTTCAGGTTTTAACAAGTACCGATAATATAAATTTCACATCGGTAAACAATTATGTAGCTCAAAATGCTGCCGGAGTACAATATTTTGCATTTGGCAGCACCAAAACCTTAAGATACCTTAAGGTAATTATGAACTCTGCACAAGATGGTTTGCAGTTTGCATCGCTGGCAGAACTGGGATTATACAATTAACGATTTGATAAAGAAGAGGGCCAATATGTGGCCCTCTTTTTATTTATCACTGTACACATTGTCTTTTTGATTTATATTCGCAGTCGAAAAAAAAAATGTTATAAGTATAACGGAAACAGCAATTAATGATTAGCCTGATGCCTGGGCTAATTATAAATCGGTTTTTGGCTTATAGGTTATTTACTTCAAAACCGCGATAGCTAAGCATTTCGGCATTATGCGAAACAATTAGACGAAGTTTTAATCTTTCGATGATTGCTCTGGCTTGAGCAATATTTCTTTGCATATCGTTTATTCCCCTGATTTCGATCCCGCCAGACATTAGTTTAAATTTGCTGGGCTCAAACTTATCAATAAACTGCTGTAGATCTGGGCTAACTGTTACCTGATTGTTTTGCATAATCAATTATTAATTCTTTTGCCACAAAGCAAGACAAAGCGTTTTAACTTATCAGCGCTTTCATATTAACTTATTAAGAAATGTTAACAAAGGACTTTCTTTAATATTATCACCTCCCCAGTACCAAGATTGAGGTTATTCCAATCAACATACAGATCGGCAACAAATTCTTTAAATCAGGCAGCATGACATAAACATGACACTCACTTAACTTTCAGATGATATTCAGCTAATAGTTTTGTATTAAAGAACAGAACATGCGTACGATAAAAAGATTGACCAAACTCAATTACTATTTCTTTACAACAATATCAGTACTTCTGTTGTTGCTTCTCTTTAATTTTAGCTTTTCTAAAACTGATGGATTCCTCATTTTTAACCGTTTTCATCCAACGTGGCTGGATATTTTTTTTAAGTATATCACTAATTTTGGAGATGGTTTAATCAGTATTCTGGCTGCAGTAATACTGCTTGCACTCCGGAAAAAGAAAAAAGCAATGACTGTTGCTCTTGCTTATATTTATTCAGGGCTGCTTATTCAAATCGCAAAAAGGATATTCCACATGCCAAGGCCTAAATATTTTTTCGAGCAGACTTTATTTCACTATACTCATTTTGTTGAAGGGGTAAACATGCATGATCAAAATTCTTTTCCTTCAGGCCATACCGCTTCTGCGTTTGCCTTGGCCACAGTATTGGTTTTGGTTTTCAAGAAAAATAAAATCTCATTTTACTGTTTATTTTTTGCTTTTTTAGTCGGTTATTCGCGCATATACCTGGCCCAACATTTCCTTATTGATGTAATTTTTGGAGCAATAACCGGTATAATCTGTGCTTTAGTTAGTTACCATCAAGTATACGATCTTAAACTTTTCAGATCTGCCAAGGTAAGCAAAAGGTATAAACAGCTTAAAATCGCCAGTCAGGCCAGCCCCATTTAAGTGAAAGAAATTCCAGTTAAACTTTGGCTTTTTATAATGGTAATGACTGTGATCAAACTGATCATTGCTTCAACAATATCCCTTGGAAACGATGAGGTATATTACTGGACTTATGCTTTAAATTTGGAATGGAATTATTTTGATCATCCCCCATTTGTGGCCTGGTTAATCAGAACAACCACAGTAAATTTATACATTCACAATGAATTGGCTGTTCGGCTCGGCGCCATAATATCATCAACAATCAGTACAATAATCGTATATAAAACAGGCAAATTACTCCTTAATACCCGAGTAGGTTGGTTTGCCGTTTTACTCTATTCTTCGTCTTTTTATTGCAGCATTATTGCCGGAACATTTATTTTGCCAGATAGCCCTCAAATGGTTTTCTGGCTGTGGAGCATCTTTTTGTTACTTAAAATCACCAAATCTATTTATCTGGGTTTACCAACATTAAGTCTCTGGTGTTGGTTCGGTGTGGCAACAGGTCTTTGCATGATGTGTAAGATTCATGGTATCTATTTATGGGTGGCCGTTCTACTGTTCGCTCTGTTTAGCAATAGAAAATTGATGGTGCAAAAAGGCATATATATTTCTGCGTTAATTAGTTTGATTGTCGTATCTCCTTTTATCATCTGGAACATCCGGCATCATTTCATCACCTATACTTATCATAGTAATCGGGTTAGTCTGTTCCACGCTGGCATAAATCAATTGGCTTTCGCCAGAGAAATTAGCGGACAAATATTTTACAACAATCCCATTGTTTTTTTTCTGGCGTGGATTGCAGTTTTTAATTTGATCAAAACCAAACATCTTCTTCTTAAAAGCGAAATACAACTGCTATTATATTGTGCACTCCCACTTATTGCAACGCTGATTTTTCTTTCGATTTTTAGAGATACATTGCCGCATTGGTCTGGTCCGGCCTATAGCTGTTTAATATTTCTTTCTGCATTGAAACTGGAATCTTTTACCTTATCAAAAGTAAAAGCCATTATTAGGGCTAGTATGCTGTTTTTCTTATTCGTGGTAAGTGCAGGTCTCATCGCAATTAATTTTTACAAGGGCACATTTTCGCCACAAAAAGACACCATGCATTTGGGTACCGGAGACCCCACATTAGATTTATACGGCTGGAAAGAAACAGCAAGAATAATTGATTCTATTTATCGCATAGATAAATCATCAAAAAACAATAAAACAGTCCATACCATTTTGATTACAAATTGGTTTCCTGCAGCACATTTGGATTTTTATGTCTGCAACAAAACGGGTTTGCATACCTATGGTATAGGTGAAATATTCGATCTTCACCAGTATTATTGGTCGAACCAAACTAAACAAAAATTAACTGCTGGAGATGATGCATATTATATTATCCCTTCTAATCTTTACGATGAAAACAGAATAAAATTAATCAAATCTCAATTTAAAGTTTGCAAAGCACCAATTATTGTACCTATTTTCAGAAACGGAGCTATATGCAAAAACATCCTGTTATTTAAGCTAAATGGCTATAAAAAATAGTTCAATCGCGATTATAGCCTAAATTAAATTATGGTGTAGAATATGGTGTATTTAATTGCACTTGAGCTGAAAATGCAATAAATTAGCTTAGAAATCAAAGCCGATCCAATTTGGCTAGTAGCGAACCTCTTCCTAAAAAATAGATGATGCCCAATAACAAAGTATATCTGCTAAGCCTGCTGTTCCTAGCACTTTTATTCAGCTCTTTATCTTCAATAGGGCAAATTGTACTCAAGGATAAAAAATTTCGTGTAGACACTAAAATATTCTCGCAAACAGATTCAGGCACGTTAAAGTTAGATATTTATTACAGTGGTAAAATAACAGAAACTAAGCCAACAGTGCTTTTTGTATTTGGTGGCGGCTTTGTAATGGGCCACAGAGACAGTAAGTTATTTGATCAATACTTTAATACTTTGATAGGACATGGTTATAAAGTAGTGTCTGTTGACTATCGATTAGGCCTTAAAGGAAAGAAATTCCCTAGTCCATTTAATACTTCAAATTTAAAAGCAGCTATTGATACGGCTACGACTGATGTTTTCGACGCAACAGCTTATCTGCTTAAAAATGCAAAAGAACTCGGTATCGATACGGCTATGATCATCCTATCGGGATCTAGTGCGGGCGCTATTACTGCTCTACATGCCGACTATAACAAGCGGAATGCGACAGCGTTATCGACTAAACTCCCACAGCATTTTCAATACAAAGGTGTAATTTCTTTTGCTGGGGCAATATTAAGTTATAAGGGAGCGCCGAAATATATGATACCACCAGCACCTACGATGCTTTTTCATGGCACAGCCGATAAACTTGTTCCCTACAACAAAGTGAGATTACTTAACAGGGGCTTTTTTGGCTCGAAATATCTTGCACGCACCTTCAGAAAAAATGGATATCCGTATTACTTTCAGTATGTGCAAGATATGGGGCACGAAATAGCAGGTTCTCCAATGGTGGAAAACCTGCCTGATATTTTATGGTTTATTGAAAATTACATCGTTAAAAAAAAGCGCTACTTTATGGAAGTAGACTTTAAAGATGCTGACAAAAAACCCACCTTCAGCATACCTCCTGCTTTAAAAAAGAGGTAGCGTAAATCGTATGGTTTCGCTATTTTTTCAATTCGAGCACGGCAACGACAGGCAAATGATCTGAGGCATAGCGTTCAGGAATAACTTCGTGGGAAATAATTTTAAAAGGATTTCCGGTTTTAAAACCTATATGATCAATGGTTTTCCGTGGGTTGATCACAGGAATGGTAAAACCACAATCGCTACATGTTCTGGTAAAATTCGAATCGAATATTTTAATGCTTTCGGAACTTGGATCGGCGTTCAGATCACCTGCAACAATTAGCGGCAGGGTTTCTTTTGCTGCTAAGCGATTAATCTCCTTAGCTTGAAGGATACGGTTATCTTCCGGGCGTTGCGCATCAAGATGGGTTGAAGCAAAGCGGATAAAAACTCCTTTGGCAATTTCGGCAGTTGCAATGGCCAAAACTCTTTGTTCTGCTTTGGCATCATTATTTTTAGGTAACATAAAAGTCTGCTGTGCAGACAGAGGAAAGCGCGATAAAATAGCTACGCCATAGTCACCTCCATCATGATCTATCGCTTTACCAAAATAAAAATTCATCTTCAACTTGGTGGCCAGCAAAACGGCCTGGTTAATAGTGCCCGATCTTTTGGTATTCACGTCTACCTCTTGTAAAGCCACAAGATCAGGTTTTTGTTGTGCTATCGCTTTTGCAATGGCATCAATATCAATAAGGCCTTCTTTCTCTTTTGATGGCGGGTTACAATGGTGAAGGTTATAAGACATGATGCGCAGTACATTACTGCTTTTCGATTCAGCTTGTTTGCTGATTTTTGGTGAACAAGCACCTAAAAAACAAATACCTAGTATTAAAAAGGAGTATAATTTCATATTGGTTAAATAAATAAAACCAGGCAGTATTATAAAATTTAAATTTCGGTCCGAATATACCCATGTTTAACTTCCCCATAAATTGGGCAGCTACGGGATTACGGTTTCAGATTAATAATATAATATAGTGCTTCTTTACCTTAAGGTTAATATCAAAAACTATCTCTTTATCTTAATGGGTTAGTTTTCATGCTCTCCAGCCTCACCGGTAAGTATCCTTTCCATTTCTATCATCATCTGCTCGGCCAGGCGTTGTTTAGCTTGCAATTTCGACAGGTAAGCATCTGCAAATGTTACTTCAAGTTCATCCATAATAAAGGCATATTTTGCCTTAAGTTCTATAAGATCAATCTGAAGTTTCTTGGAAAGATTTTGCATGGTACAAAGCTAAAAAAAGCGAGGCTATATTCCTGATAAAGGTTTTATTTTTCTTTTTTAAAAAAAATACACTAAATAAACAAACCTGGCAAAACAATCTCCTAATTCTTTCGTTTATAAATTGATTCCGGCGTGGTTTCCGGAATAGTTTGTTTGGTTAGTTGATTAGGGATCACTCCCAAAGTGAATCCCTTTTCTTTTTTACAAAGCTTTTATCGATTGAGCATAGTTTCCAGACAATATTTTCTAAATTCAGCTTTCAAATAGATTATACAATGGAAGAAATCAGATGGGGCATTATTGGTTGTGGAGATGTGACCGAAGTAAAAAGCGGACCAGCATTTAATAAGGTAGCCAATTCTAAATTGGTGGCCGTAATGCGCCGCGATGGTACCAAAGCAGCAGATTATGCCAAACGGCATCAGGTACCCAAATGGTATAATGATGCTGCTCAACTGATCAACGATCCGGAAGTTAATGCCATTTATATTGCTACCCCACCTCTCCAACATGAAGCTTACACCATCGAAGCCTTAAAAGCTGGTAAGCCGGTATATGTAGAAAAACCCATGACTTTAGATGCTGAAGCTGCTCAACGCATGACTGATGCCGCCAATCAGCTAAAGGTGAAGCTCTGCGTGGCGCATTATCGCCGTGCCCAACCAATGTTCTTAAAAGTTAAAGAACTATTGGCTGCTAATACCATTGGTGATGTTCGTTTAGTCCGCTTAAAAATGCTCCAGTCGCCAAACCCTGCACTAATTACCAAAACAGCTGATAATTGGCGGATCAATCCAGCTATTTCTGGTGGTGGTTTATTTCATGACCTGGCTCCTCACCAATTAGATCTGATGACTTATTATTTCGGTGCAGTTAAAAACGCTATGGGCATCGCCACCAAACAACAGGAAAACACCAAGGTGGATGATCTGGTTGCAGGAAATATCCTTTTCGAAAATGGAGTTGTGTTTAGCGGTACCTGGTGTTTCTCCGTTTCGCCACAAGATCAGGCCGATAGTTGCGTGGTTTATGGTTCAAAAGGCCATATCAGTTTCCCCATGTTTGGCAATAAAATCACCGTTACTACCGATCAAACAGAAGAATTTATATTTGAGTCTTTGCAGCATGTGCAACAACCTATGATCGAAAAAGTAGTTGATTACTTTTTAAACAAAGGAGAAAACCCATGTAGCGGTGAAGAAGCATTGATTACGATGAAGTTAATGGATGATTTTACACGGAAGTAATTAACATGTACGTAAAGCGGCCATCATCCTGTCTCAATTTTTACATGGGAATCAGCACCGATGTATAAAAGATACCGACCACGAAGTAGCTATTAGGCCTTTAAAGCCATAAACACTACTAATAAAACAAGTTCAGCATGACTTGATGACCTTATTGACATTCACTTTACCATCCTTCCCTAGCTCCCTCTAAAAGGGTCTTTAAACCTTGATTTAAAGACCCTATAAAACTTAAATGGTTACCACTAAACGTTTGCCATCAGCAACCTTAAGGTTCCAAAGACTGGAAATATCTGCTAGCTTAACCTCAATAGTTTCTACCTTCAATTTACCATCTGCTGCTAGCTGAAACATTTGAGGCAATATTTCAGTAAATAACAACCCAACCTGTTCTTTGCTCCAGCTGCCCAGGCCCGAACCTGTGAGCCGCAGATCTACACTTCTTAAATTTGCAGCCGATAACTGGATCAGATCGCCAGCCATACTGCCCACAGAAACAAACCTCACTTTATTAGTAAACGAACCTTGCCCCATTAAACTGGATAACAACAGTTCAGCGGTACGGCCCCAGAGGTAATCGATAATTACATCTATAGGTTTTTCTTGATGGCTTTGTTTCACCTGCGATAAAAATGCTGAATTATCGGTTGTAATCTCGATGATTTCATCTGCACCAAGCGTTAACAGATTTTGGAGCGATTGGACATTTCTTCCTGTTGCAATTACTTTTGCTGCGCCATAATGTTTCGCAATCTGCACGGCTACCATCCCTGTAAAACCAGTTGCACCATTAATCAACACCACATCTCCAGGCTGGATAGCCGCTTTAAACCTTAAGGCCATGGCCGAGCCAATAACGGCATTGGCCAATGCGGCGGCCGTTGCATCACTTAAACCTTCAGGCAGTTTCACCATCCTGCTCTTTTCTATAGTTGCTTTTTCTGCCAGCATTCCACTTACACCCATCCCATAAACCCGCGTGCCATCTTCGAGCAGGCATACGCCATCGCCACCAATCACACGGCCTGTTGCTTTTGGTGCATCGCTCGAATAATGCGTACCCGCTGCTTTGCCTTTATCGAAATGTTTAATGGCAACGGCCTTTACACACACCAATATTTCATGGTCGTTTTGGGCTACTGGTTGCTCAAACTCTACATATTGAGGTAATTCCCCTTTTTGATACATCACTGCTGCTTTCATCTTTTTTGTATTTTGTTGATACAAAGTTAGATTCGGCTGCAGTGCCGAACGATAACATATGTTACCGATTGCCTTTTTTTAGCAGTGCACTTTTTATACGGCTTAAGTGTACACGGGTTATACCTAAATAAGAGGCAATATAATGTTGAGGAACGCGCTGTACAATATGAGGCCTTTCCTGTAAGATCTTTTGATAACGTTCTTCGGGAGTATCTCTGATGAAGGATACAAATTCATTCATATAATGCATCTGCCTCTGAGCCAGAATATTTAAGATTACATCCGCAAATCCAGGCTCCTCACGCAGTTCAGTCATTAAAGCTTTTACTTTTATTTTATGCAACAGATAAATAACCGAAGGCTCGATCGTTTCAATGGTAAATAGGCTGGGCGTATTCTTCAGAAAACTTTCTAAGGAAGTTAAACCTTCTTTTTCAAAGAAAAACTGAACAGTTTTATCATCTCCTTGTTTATTTAAAGCGGCACGTACACAACCTTTTTCTACATAAAAATAATGATGGGATATTTTACCCTCTTCCAGTAAAATGGTTTTCGCCGGAACCTCCATGCGCTCCTGAAATTCCAGATATTTATCCCAATAAGGATTCAACTGAGGAAATTTATCTTTAAAATGGAAAAGCATCTGTTGGGTATTCTTACAAATTTAATTTATTCTCGAGAGAAAACAGTATCCTAAAGCTAATCTTACTGAAACTATTGTAAGCCATTAACGTTTGAACGCTGTCTATAAACCTGATTGACGGGGAAAGCGCCCGATTCTTTACCGATAAATCGGCACTAAATTAGCATCGGGACTTGTACCAAAAGCAGGGCTGCAGTCAGTCAAGAATTACGCCCCTTCCATTTCCAAACAAAAACGGATGTAGCCTATTGATCATCTAAATTTTGTTTAAAATGTCACCTCAAAACTATAAAAAAATGATGCTATACTCTACCTAAAGTTTCGAAAGCAAAAGTTTTACAGAGGCTCTTTTTTGATAGTTGGGATCAAAATGAACATACTTAACTTTCCCTGAACGATCGATGATATAGGTTGCAGGAACGGGTAAGGTATGTCGGGTATTCCCATTGTTTTCTTCTAAATTTATACCATAGCCCTTGTATTTGGTAAAGGTTGCTTCGTCCATCATAAAGTTAACATTGTAGGCTTTCATAATCTCATCGTCTTTATCCTGAAGGATAGAAAAACCAGCGCTTGTTTTTTTGATTGTTTTATCAATGTTTTCTTTCGTTTCGGGTGTAACTCCGATCACATATGCATCTTTCCCACTTAATAAACTTAAAGAATCTTGCAGCGCTTTAATGTGTTTATTACAATAAGGGCACCATTGACCGCGATAAAAAAATAATACCACAGAACGGTGCGCTTTAAGTGCACTTTTCAAACTCACGGTTTTACCGTTTTGATCCATTCCGCTAAACATGGGCGCTTTATCACCTTCTTTTAAACCCTCTTGTGCTTTTGTTTGCAGCGATAATACAAGTGCTAACGCTGTAAATAAGATAATCCTTTTCATTTTTTGTCTTTATGTTTTTCCTTTTAGTCGAACCAACAGCAATAACCTTACAGTTAAAATCAATTTTTATTTATTTCTTTTTCAATCTTCTCGTTTAATGTTTTTTTAAAGGCTTCATCCAGTTTAAAATCGCTGTTTTCAAAACCTACAAACACCCTATTAATCAATATACTCTGCTGCTGATAAATTTTGCACACCGAACAACCTGCCAGATGTACATGTAATTGTAGTGTTTCGGCAGCTGTAATTTTTCCGGCAATTCTTTTTTCGATCAAAAAAGTAGCTTGTCTACAGTTATAGATTATATTTTTTAGCGCGTTCGTCATATCAGTTCCAGTTTTTTTGAAGGCAGGCCCTCAGGTTAAGTTTTGCGCGGTGCATAATCACCCAGAAATTAGCTGCAGTGAGTTTTAATTCGGTGCAGATCAGCTCCGAAGCCAGATCATCTATGTGTTTCATCGAAAATACAGAAAACCATAAGCCGGGAAGTTTGGCCAAACAATCGTTCAATACAATCCCCAATTCTTTCATCATTAAAGGGTTATCTACTTCCAAACCAAATGCCCGTGGATAATCTTTTTCCGTCCAATGCCCTGATTCCACATCAAAAAAACCTTGTACTTCATCTGCTGCACTTCCTACTTTTAAATTATGGGAAGAACGTTTTCGGTAAAAATCGGCTATTTTATTTTTAAGGATTGCCGTTAGCCAGGTTTTCTCTGTACTGTTACCCTCAAAACCGCCTAATCTTTGCAAACCTGCCAAAAAGGTATCCTGAACCAAATCTTTGGCCGCTTCTTCATCTCTTATTCTCGAAAAGGCAAAGCCATACAGGTAATCGGCATATTTTTCTACCCAGCTCAATGGGTCTGAATGAAGGTTCTTGATTGTATATTCCTTATCCGTTTCGTTTTGCATTTTTTGGTATTATCTAATATAAATATACTCCATAATTGCTTTGTCGCATGAAATGAAACATCCTTACAAATTATTTTATGTTTTTTAGCAGGATTTATATCGTTATAACGACTGGCTCAAATAAAAAGAAAAAAAATCAATCCTATTTAAAGTAATTTCTAAAGTTGTACGTCTACAGTTCCAACAAACCTAAAAACTTTTCTATATGATAGCCGTTTTCAAAACAAATGTATCCACGGATAACGAGTTAAACGTAATCAGCCCATTGCTGAACAGCCAGTTCAAAGAAATCAAATGGAATATCGATTTATGGGATTCTGATAAAATCCTCAGGGTAGATTCGCCAAGAGATTGGACAAAAGAAATCACCGAACTCTTTAACAGTATTGGTTTGCGCTGTATTAACCTCGAAATTTTTCATTCCGAGCCTTTTTAAGCCTAACATTGAAATTTCCGGCAATTATTATGGATATCATATGTGGTGGGAGGGTATATCATAAAGGCGATTTCACCTCAGTTGCTGTCATGTTGAGCCTGTCGAAACACCTTAAAGCGTATTTAAGCGGGTCCTTCGACAGGCTCAGGATGACAAATCTATATTATGATACAACCTATTGAATTTCGTTCTCAGATGTAATAAGTATTGGAGTTGCTATTGCAATTCAACATTGGAATTTACTTTATCAGTCAGATGGTAACATCTGACTGCACAAATAGAATCAAAAAAATCCAAGCTTTTTATTTGTTTCCAGTGGTGTCAGATATTACTATCTGACACATAATCTCGTTCTCAGATGTAATAAGCATTGGAGTTCCTATTGCAATTCCACATTGGAATTTACTTTATCAGTCAGATGGTAACATCCGACTGCACAAATAAAGGGTACATCTTCCTTTGCTTTGGCTATTTGTAATAGATTATCATTAAATTGCATCATCTATTGCATCAACCCCTAATGAAAGAAATTACCGATATCATAAAGGCATATCAAAAAGCAAAGAAGGAAAAGAAAAAAGCAGCCCTTGCAACGGTAGTTAAGGTAGAAGGTTCCTCTTACCGCAGGCCCGGTGCCAGAATGCTGATTACTGAAGATGGCCAGTTAACAGGTGCCATTAGTGGCGGTTGTTTAGAAGGCGATGCGTTGCGGAAAGCACTTTCGGCAATTGTACAACAAGAAAACAAGCTCATTACTTACGATACTACAGACGAAGATGATGCCAAATTTGGTGTTCAGCTGGGCTGCAATGGTGTTGTGCATATTTTGTTCGAACCCATTATAGAAGAAGATCAGTTAAATCCCATCGCCATTTTAACAGCATTGCAAAGCAAAAGGGAAAATGCAGTTTTAGCAACACTTTTTTCCCTAACAGATAAACTGCAGTTGGGTACAGCCATGCTTTTTAGAAATGAACCTATTCTATCTAAAACCCCTCAGGCGATCTTCGATAAGACAATTAAAGATATTCTTGAAGTTTCAGAACATAAGACTACAGCAATTAAAGCGTATAATTTGGACAACCAACAAATTGATGCCTTTCTCGAATTCATCCAACCCCCAATTTCATTAATTATAGCAGGCGCAGGCAATGATGCACAGCCATTAGCCGAAATGGCATATCTTTTAGGCTGGGAAGTAACGGTTATAGATGGAAGGCCTACACATGCTACACCACAACGTTTTACAAATGCAACCAAAGTTTTGGTGAGCAAACCCGAAAATGTATTAGCTCAGATTCAGATAGATGAACAAACGGCTTTTGTTCTGATGACCCATAATTATAATTACGACCTCGAACTACTTAAATATCTATTAAACACAAACGCTCCATATATCGGTACTCTGGGCCCAAAGAAAAAGCTAGTTAGGATGTTAGATGAACTGGATTTGGCAACGCCAGCAAACCAAACACGTGTGCATGGTCCGATTGGACTGGATATTGGTGCAGAAACAGCAGAAGAAATCGCCATTTCCATCCTCGCGGAGATTAAATCTGTTTTTACAGGTGCTTCGGCCATGTTTTTAAAAGAGAAGAAAAAACCGATCCATGTTTACGAACTAAAAAACAATTAAGCATTGAAAACAGGCATTATCATATTGGCAGCAGGTAGTTCTTCACGTTTGGGAAGACCAAAACAGCTTTTGGATTACAAAGGAAAAACGCTATTACAAACCGTAATAAATGAAGCTTTAGAAACAAGTTGCAGACCTGTTATCGTTGTTTTAGGTGCAACTGCTAAAGAAATAGCCAGCCAGCATCAGCATGATCAGGCTAATTTCGTTATTAATGAAAGTTGGGAAAGTGGAATGGCATCGAGTATTGTTGCCGGACTTTCAACTATGGTCAAAAATAATAGTGAAATTGAAAGTATCATTATTGCTGTAGCCGACCAGGCTTTTATAAAAATGAGTAACTTTAATAACTTGATCGAAAAGCAGAAAGAAACAGGTAAAAATATAATTGCCAGTACCTATGCCGAAACGATAGGAACTCCTGCCCTCTTCAAAAAAGATTATTTTGAAGCACTTTTATCGCTCAAAGGAGCAGAAGGAGCAAAAAAGATACTAAAACAATATCCTCAGGATGTAGAAACAGTTGTTTTTGAACAAGGAGAGATTGATATTGATACGGAAACAGATTATAACAATTTAATTAGCCAGCAATGATAGCAGATTCTTTTGGAAGAATACACGATTACCTGCGGATATCGCTTACGGATAACTGCAATTTTCGCTGCTTTTATTGCATGCCAGAGGAAGAATACGACTTCACCCCTGCATCCCGGCTCATGCAAACCGACGAAATTATTAAGCTGGCAGAAATTTTTGTGGCCAATGGCGTAAAAAAAATCAGGCTTACAGGTGGTGAACCATTGGTGAGAAAAGATGCAGCCAAAATTATTGCGGCATTAGGTAAACTTCCGGTTGAGCTCGTAATTACCACAAACGGAACCCGCATTGCAGAAATGTTACCTGTTTTAAAAGAAGCAGATATTAAAACCATTAATATTAGTCTGGATACATTACAACCTGAGAAGTTCTTTATGATTACCCGAAGGGATGTTTTCCATCAGGTACGCAGTAATATCGAACTCCTTTTGCAGCACAAAATCAAGGTAAAAGTAAATATGGTGGTGATGAAAGGGCTTAACGACAATGAGATCTGCGATTTCATTAGTTGGACCAAACACAATCCCATCCAAATCCGATTTATTGAGTTCATGCCCTTTAGCGGCAACAAGTGGACGAGCAATAAGATGTTTTCTTTAGATGAAATCCTATCCGTTGTTGAAAAAGATTTCACCGTATTACCTGTTAAGGGAGAACCGCACGATACGGCCAAAAGTTTCATGATTCCTGGTCACGAAGGCTCCTTTGCCATTATCAGCACCATGACCAATCCTTTTTGCGATACCTGTAACCGCATGCGCTTAACTGCAGATGGCAAATTAAAAAACTGCCTGTTTTCGGATAGTGAAACCGATCTGCTTACCGTATTGCGAAAAAATGAAGATGTGCTCCCACTAATTCAATCCGCCATTTGGAGCAAAAAGAAAGCATTAGGCGGACAGTTGGCAAGCGATTTCGAAAAAATTGATGCAACTACCATTCAAAACAGAAGTATGATTACCATTGGAGGATAAAATTTTCATGATTAGCGTTAAAGAAGCCAAAGACCTCATTTCTCAACACATAACAGCATTAAATCCCATTTCAATCGATTTAGCAAAGGCATCAGGGCACGTTCTTGCAGCTGAAGTTTATGCGAAATACGATATTCCTGCATTTAGCCAATCATCCATGGATGGCTATGCCATTAAGTTTGCAGATCACGAACAAGAGCTCACCTTAATCGGCGAAATGGCCGCAGGAACGGCAACTACCATCACTATACAAAACGGGCAAACCAGTAGAATATTTACAGGTGCTCCTTTACCAGAAGGTGCCGATACTGTGGTGATGCAGGAAAAAATCACACGCAAGGATGAGAAAATCACCTTGCAAGATTCTAATTTAAAGCTTGGCTTAAATGTACGGGATAAAGGTTCAGAAATTAAGGCTGGAGCATTAGCGATGGAAAAAGGAAATCTGCTCAGTCCTGCCGCTATTGGCTTTCTGGCCGGAATTGGTATTAACAAAGTTAGCGTTTATCCCATGCCAAAGATTTCGATTATTGTAACAGGGAAAGAATTACAACAACCAGGAAAAACACTCGAATTTGGTCAGGTGTACGAATCGAATTCCTATTCGCTTTCTGCAGCTTTAAAATATGAAGGCATTGAACAAATTGTTGTTTACGAAGCCGATGATGATCTCGAGATCTTAAAAAAAGTATTGGAAACTGCAATAGAAAGCAGCGATGTTGTGCTGCTAACCGGAGGCGTAAGTGTAGGCGATTATGATTTTGTAATCGAAGCAGCAACACATTGCGGAATTAAACAGATTTTTCATAAGGTGAAACAGAAGCCAGGCAAACCTTTATTTTTTGGCACAAAAGATCAAAAATTAATATTCGGACTTCCGGGTAACCCATCATCTGTACTCAGCTGCTACTATAATTACGTACTGCCATCTGTTAAAACCTTATCTCATAAAAGCAATAGCGTAATTGAGGTCCAGGCAGCGCTTACACATCCCTATAGCAAAGCTGCTGGGCTTACACATTTTCTGAAGGGCAAATATGAAAATGGGCTGGTTACCCCGCTAAGTGCACAGGAATCGTACCGGTTAAGCTCCTTTGCACAGGCTAATTGTCTAATTTGTCTTGATGAAATCCAAGAACAATTTAAAAAAAGCAACATCTTAACCGTAATGATTTTACCAGACTAAACCATGCAAGAAAGCTTCATCCTTTTTTATTGTTTACTTTTTATTGTTGCCTTTTTATATGCTTCAGTAGGGCATGGCGGAGCAAGCGGTTACCTCGCGCTGATGGCCATTTTTGCCATTTCGCCAGCCATCATGAAACCTACTGCGTTATTGCTCAATCTGTTTGTCTCCTCCACCTCCTTTATCCAGTTTTACCGTGGTGGCCATTTCAAGTGGAAAACCTTTTGGCCTTTTGCGCTTGCCTCTATCCCCCTCTCTTTTGTGGGCGGTATGATGGTAATCGAAAGTTCCATTTACAAAAAGATTTTAGGTATGCTTTTACTCATTCCCGTCATCCGTTTTTTCTTCTTTAAAAATACCGATCCAAAAGATTTCAAACCATCAAATATTCCGCTATCGCTTGCCATTGGTGGTATTATCGGCTTACTTTCGGGCATGATTGGTATTGGCGGGGGGATTATCCTTTCTCCTATCCTGTTGCTGTTAAAGTGGACGGATCAAAAACAGACCGCCGCCATCAGTGCAGCTTTCATCTTTGTTAATTCGGTTGCTGGTTTAGGCGGCCAGCTCATTAAAGGTTTCGAATTTAACAGCCATATGCTCGCTTATGTTGGCGTAGCTTTCGTAGGTGGCATTTGCGGCGCTTATTTTGGTGCCTTAAAATTCCCGCAAACCGTTTTAAAAAATGTGCTGGCCTGTGTATTGGCGCTGGCCGCTTATAAATTACTATTTACACATGCATAATATGAAATACCTGATCATCGCCTTATTATTTTTAAGTTTTACTGTGAATGCTCAAGAAAGCAAGCAATTTATAATCGAAGGAAAGGTTAAAAAGCCATTAACAATCACTTTAGACAATTTAAGCACCTATAAATCCGTTAATTTGGATAGTATGACGATTTTTAACCACTTGATGCAGCGTAAAAGCAGCATCAAAAACATTAAAGGTGTGCTTTTGAAAGATATTTTGGCCAAAGTAGAAATAGATGCTGCCTCACCAAAAACATTAAGTGAATATTTTCTGGTTTTTACCGCAACTGATAATTATAAAGTGCTGTACTCGTGGAACGAAATTTTCAATTCGCCTACGGGAAATCAAATATTGGTTTTAACAGGTTATGATACCGATCCTGCAAAGGCTGAAAAGGGAAATATCGCCATTATTACGCCCAGCGATTTCGCTACAGGAAGAAGATTTGTAAAAGGATTGAGTAAAATCAGCATCTTACAGGTAAATTAGCAGCATGAAACCATCATGAGCAAACACTCACAAACGGTAATAAACCGAGCCTGCGAGTGCTTGAACATAAAAATCAAATAGAAACTTGTGAAACCATCATGAGTTTACAAGTCACCAACAGAAATGCATATAAACTCATGATAGCTTCATAACAATTAAAAAACAAACATATACTGATGAAAAATATGCTCATGATAGCTTCATCACCGATAAAAACAAAAATATACAGATGGAAATCGAATTGATCAGTTTTGGTAAGATTGCCGAGTTTATCAACAATCAAAATATTGAGCTTGATGGCATTGCTGATACCGATGCTTTTAAACAGTACCTCGAAAACCAGTTTCCTGCTTTAAAAAGCATGAAATATAAACTTGCCTTGAACAAAAATATCGTTCAGGAAAATACCGAAATTACCAACAGTGCTACAATAGCAATAATGCCGCCTTTTTCTGGGGGATAAACGATATGAGTGCAGAGAGATACAACAGGCAGATTATCCTTAAGGGATTTGGAGAGGAAGCACAACAGCAGCTTTTAAGGGCAAAAGTATTGGTAATTGGTGCCGGTGGCTTAGGCTGTCCTGCATTGCAATATCTTGCCGCTGCCGGCATTGGCCATATTGGTATTGTTGATGACGATACCATTTCATTGTCCAATTTACATAGGCAGATTCTTTTTACTACAGCTGATATCGGAAAGCTGAAGGTAGAGGTTGCAGCAAAGCGCCTGCAGGATATGAATACCCAGATCGGGATTATCCGCCACCCCATCCGCTTGCAGAAAAATAATATTCTCGATATTCTATCCAGATACGATTACATATTGGATGGTACAGACAATTTCGAATCCAGGTACTTGATTAACGATGCCTGTGCACTATTGAACAAACCGCTTATATTTGCTGCAGTTTCAGGTTTTGAGGGTCAGTTGGCCATATTTAACACTCCTGATCATTTAACCCCCAGCACCAATTACCGCGATATCTTTCCCATTCCACCCGATAAAGGAGAAGTAGCCAATTGTGCCGAAAATGGCGTTTTAGGTGTATTGCCAGGCATATTGGGTACCATGGCAGCCGCAGAAACCATTAAATTGATTGCCAAAATCGGGCAACCACTCACCAATAAAATTTTAAGTTACAACTTACTTACACAAGAACAATATACCATCAACATCAGTCATGGAGGCAGTTATACCCTACCCAAAACTGTTGATGAATTTTTAAATATGGATTATCAGGATACGAGCGAAGGACCACAGGGATATAAAGAAATTGATGCCAGCGAACTGGTTAAACTTCAGCAGTTAGAATCGACAATTTTAATCGATGTACGCGAAAGACACGAAGTGCCGATATTGGATAAACAAATCTTTACGCAGGTACCAATGTCGGAGTTTGGCGCTTTTATGAGTAAAGAATTTTATCAAAAACATGTGGTTCTGATTTGCCAGCACGGCATCAGAAGTGTAGCCGCAGCAGAAGCTATGCAGGAAAAATATGGCGATGCAAAAAAAATATACAGTTTAAAAGGTGGTATTGTAAAATGGAGAGATCATTTTCTCAAACCCTAACATGAGCGAAAAAAAGATAAAGAACATATTTGTAAATGGCCCAATCGAACCTGATTTTATAGCCGACAGTATTGCCAAACACAACAGCAAAACAGCTATTGGTGGCCATAGTATTTTTATGGGTCAGGTAAGAAAAGATGAAATTGAAGGCAAATTTGTTGCAGCAATAGCATATACCGCCTACGAAGACCTTGCGCTCGAAAAAATGCATCAGATCAGGGAAGAAATCTTTGATAAATATCCACTCAATTGCATGCATATTTATCATAGCTTGGGCACAGTTAAAACAGGCGAAATCTGCCTTTTTGTTTTCACCTCGTCGGCACACCGTAAACCGGCAATGGCAGCTTGTAGTGAGGTGGTAGACCGGTTAAAAGCAGAGTTACCGATCTGGGGAAAAGAAATATTCGAAGACGAAACCCATCAGTGGAAAGAAAATATTTAATATGGTAAACATCACAAGAAAATCCAACACCTTAAGGATTGCTATTGCAACCGCTACTGTAAAGGTATCGAAGCAAGAAACCATTGATGCCGTTGAGCAACGCAAAATCCCCAAAGGTGATGTATTTGAATTTGCCCGTGCAGCGGGCTTATTCGGCGTAAAAAAAACCAGTGATGTAATTCCGGACTGTCATCCGCTTCCAATTGAGTATACCGCTATTACCTACGAAATTGTGGGTTTAACCATCATTATTACGGTTGAAGTACATACTATATACAAAACAGGTGTAGAAGTTGAAGCCATGCATGGTGCCTCAGTTACAGCTTTAACCATGTACGATATGTTAAAACCGATTGATAAAGGTGTTGAAATAGAAAATATTAGACTTTTAAAAAAATCAGGAGGAAAATCTGATCTTAAAAATGCCAAATTCCCTGAACTAAAAGCTGCTGTTGTAGTTTGCTCAGATTCTGTTTTCGAAAACAAAGCACAGGATAGCTCTGGCAAAGCGATTATTTCGAGATTAGCACAATGGGACATCAATGCCGAGAAGTATGAAATCGTACCCGACGAAATCAATATCATCCGTGATAAAGCCAACGAATTAAGTGCAAGTGGTTACCATTTGATCATTTTTACCGGAGGAACTGGCCTTTCACCCCGCGATGTAACTCCAGAAGCCATTGCTCCTTTAATTGACCGCAATATCGATGGTATTATGGAAACAGCCCGACGTTACGGACAAGAGCGCATGCCTTATGCCATGCTTTCGCGCGGTGTAGCAGGTTTTATAGGAGAAACATTGGTGCTTACCTTTCCCGGTTCAAAAAGTGGTGTAGAAGAAAGCATGGATGCCTTGTTTCCACAGGTTTTGCATTTGTTTAAGGTGATTAAGGGCGAGAAACATTAAGAGTATATATTGTCTGGTGGCCTCACAAGCGAATCTCACTTGAAGTAGATCGGTGCGCCACCAACCTTGGGTTTAGTCAAACCTTTCACGGTGTCAGTCTGAGCCTGTCGAAGACCTTCAATTTTTGTCAAATCAAAAAACGATTATCCTTCGACAAGCTCAGGATGACATCTCTTTTTTAATGCATACACTTTGTTCGACTTTCAAAACAAAAAAGTTTACCTATATCAACAATATTAAATCTAAACAGCAAAAATGTTTTTTGTGATAAAAAATTAAGTCCTATTTTTGCGGCATGTCGTCTAAATATAAGATTTTATACTTTTTCCAAAATTCTGATACTGCTATTCTAGAAATTCAACGTCTTGGTCTGCCCGATAATGCAGATGCTGAAGCAACCTACCACTGGCTTTACTTCGATAAAATTACAGGCTCATTGATTAAACTATGGTTCAGATCGATGGATTCTTCTACAGAAATTGAAGAACGTTATTTTGAGCAGGGTTATCTTAAATTCAATAAAACAGAGGCTACATATATCGAAAAGCACAATTCTTCACAACAAAAACTCAATAACATGGGTAATAGAGCTATTGGAGATGAAATAAGTGTTTTATTAGAAAATTACCTGAAATAATTTAGGCCATTTCTGGCAGTTCTGATTCTAAGCCAACTTTACTTAAAGGATAACGAGAGCCGTGGAAATCTTGTAATGACTGACAAAAACCAGGATACCATTCTTGTTTTTGCATACTTTCTAAAAGTTGTGCACAGGCGAGCACATCGGCATCGGCCTGATGCAGTGCATGAGCAACAAAATTAACCACATCCCAAATGCCTTCCATCATAAAAAACCTAAAGGTAGATAGGATTGCAGACCACTGTACTTTTTTGGCCTGTAGCAAAAAGAACCGTGAAACAGGACTACATAAACGCTTAAAGGCCATATAATCTTCTTCAGCACCTTCTAAGTTTAAAAGGCCATCCCTGTAAGGAAGATTTACAATTTCTGCAGCAATTTTATCACGGCCATAGAAATACACACTTCCTGCACAGATGGAAGATATCGATATCAGGGATAAATGATCGTAGATTTCGGGATGCATTTTCAACTTCCCATTGCGCACAAACACCAGCCCACCTTTTTTAGCTGCTCCAACCTGTGTATTCATGGCCGATAAACTTAAGAGCTCAAATTCGCCAGCAAAATTAAGTGCCGTTACAAACTGTGCCGCAGCCATAAAAGTACCCCGATCAAGAGGTTTGTTGTTTATAACAGGTTCCTGAATTGAAAAAATAGAAAGTTGCAAAAATATTTAATTTGTTTGGTTCCGGCCGACTTGACGACATTAGCAAAAATAAAAATCCAATTCAGAAAACAACTATAGAGATAGCTTGTAAAGCGGGTCAGATTGGTAATCAACTAGAAATGAGAACGAAATTTTTTCAACCTTTTTGTTCAGTTAATGATGTACCCGGTTTCGATGGCGAAATAAAAATATAAGGGCAAAAAAAAGCAGGACTAAATCCTGCTCAAAATCTTTTGGGGAAGAATTAAACAACTCTTACTTTCACTGCATTAAGGCCTTTTTTGCCTTCTTGAACTTCGTATTCAACTGTATCATTCTCTCTGATTTCGTCAATCAGGCCTGATGCATGCACAAAAATCTCAGATCCGCTTTCTTCTTTAATAAAGCCAAAGCCTTTTTCTGAGTTAAAAAATTTTACTGTTCCGTTTTTCATTATACTGGATGTTTTTAAATTAAAAACCAAAAATAGGATTAAAACCCAAAAACCAAAATTACTGGCAAACAAAATTGCTAATTATGCACAAAAAGATTTACAACTGTAAAGATTATGATTGCCATTTTACAGTCTAAGGTATTAACCACGAATGTTTATGAGCATTAAAAAGATTTTCCTTGCGTGATGGAAGAATACCAATTAATCGGGTGCGACCTTAAGTTCATACCATCACTCTCAATATGATACAAGATAATAGGCATACTGAAATCAACAAAACGTTCTACCTGTCTGGAAAGTTTACCGAGAAAATCCATACTCGATATGCCTTCTTTTAAATGAACGTAAATTACACTGCCTGTTTTAAACTCAAAGCGTTCTACCACTCCTGGCCACTCTGCTTTTATCCTGGTGAGGAAAGCTTTGATTTTGGTTTCTTCTTTTAGATTTTCCATAAGCTTATCAGGTTTTTTTAATATATGCTAATTTAAAAAAATATTCCAAATAAGATTAATTGTAACAGGACCTATACAATTCGCGTTAAAAACCAATAAAAAACAAAAGAGCCGCATAATGCAGCTCTTTTAATGATAATTTTTCAACTAAAACGATAATTATTTATTATTAACACATTTAAAATCAATTATTTAAATAAAAATCTGTTGGATTATAACTTTATGCACTAAATAAAGATATATTTGATATGAAAGATTACTTTAGGGAAACAATTTCCAAACCTTCACTCTTTAATTCTTTTCCTTTAACATTTAATTGTATAGTTCCGGCTTTCTTATTTGATTGTACCACCACCACCAGTTTTCCACTGAATAATTTCATGGTTGGTTTTACAAACGATTCCAAAGAAGTAGCATCCCCATTACAAACCGCTTTGAATGTCCCCGCTCCTTTAACTTCAAAGTTTAAAGCATTGGTGGCTGTTGGACAAGGTATACCGTTTTGATCAACTACCGATACGGTTACAAAAGACAAATCTTTTCCGTCGGCCGTAATCTCTTTTCTATCCGGTGTTAATACAATTTTATAAGGTTTCCCTGCCGTAGTTACCTTTTCTTCGGCTACGGGTTTTCCATTGCTGTCAAAAGCTACAACCTTCAAGGTTCCTGGTTCGTATTTTACATCCATCCACATCAACCTATAGCGGTTCTGTGGTGTTGATTTATCTTTTTTTCGTACACCCAAACTTTTACCATTCAAGAAAAGTTCGGCACTATCATAACTGGTGTATACAAAAACTGGCGTAGTTTGCTCTTCTCTTCCCTCCCAGTTCCAATGCGGCAGTAAATGTAATGTTGGCGCAGCTTTATTCCAACGGCTTCTGTACAGGTAATAACGGTCTTTGGGTAAACCTGCAAGATCAGAAATCCCAAAATACGAGCTTCTTGATGGCCAGCTGCTATCATAAGGAGTTGGTTCGCCAAGGTAATCGAAACCTGTCCAAACAAATTCTCCTATTACCCATGGTTTATCGTCCTGCATCACAAAATCATCGTCAGGTACATTAGACCAGCTACAATATTCAAGATCATAAGAAGAAGACTGAAAATCAGGATATTGTTTATCAAATCCTTTTACAACCGGAAATTTATATATCCCGCGGGAGCTTACCGTTGAGGCTGTTTCAGATCCCAAAATAAAGCCCTGTGGAAAAACCTTATTGGCTTCTTCGTAAAGATGTACCCGATAATTTAAGCCAGGAATATCCATTAGTGCACCAAAACCCGATTGCATGGTTGCCTTCACCTGGTCCATTCCTACGGTAACAGGACGTGTAGGATCTTCTCGGTGGAAAATTTCCTGAAGCCATTTAGCCCTTTTAACACCTTCTGAACCAAACTGATCCGGCACTTCGTTTCCTGAGCTCCACATCACAATACAAGGGTGATTTTTATTGGCCTGTACCAGATTTACAATATCTTTTTCAGCATCGGTATTAAAATAAAGGTGGTAACCGTTTTCTACTTTGGCCTTTGCCCATTCATCGAAACTTTCGGCAAGAAACATGAATCCCATTTCATCGCATAACTCCAATTGCTCGGGTGATGGCATGTTGTGCGAACTTCTGATGGCATCGCAGCCCATTTCTTTCAAAATCGTTAATTGTCTTCTTAATGCAGCGGTATTAATCGCAGCGCCGAGCGGACCAAGATCGTGGTGCAGGCACACGCCTTTAAACTTTCTTACCTGGCCGTTCAGGCTAAATCCTATTCCTGCACTAAAATTGATCGTTCTTATCCCAAATCTTGTTTTTACTACATCCTTCAATATCCCACCTTCATAAACGCTCGATACCGAAGTGTACAAATAAGGTCTTTCGGGGCTCCAAAGTTTGGGATTGCTAATTTCTATATTTTGATCGGTTTCATTTCCAAAGATTGATTTCGCTGTATCAATTGCCACCTGCTTACCTAAGCTATCTAAAATCTGCGTAACCAAACGAACACCTTTACCTGTTAATTTCGTTTTGATATTCACTTTGGCAAATTCTTTCTTAACTATTGGGGTAGTTACTGTAATTCCCCATTGTTCGATGCTTTTTTCGTCTTTGATGATTAAATGCACGTTGCGGTATAAACCTGCCCCAGGGTACCAACGAGACGATTTTGGCATATTTTTAAGATGGATAGCCAATAAATTACCGGTTGTTTTTAGGTCGTTAGTGATGTCTATATAAAAGTAATTGTAACCATAATTCCATTGTCCAACCTGTTTCCCGTTCAGGTACACACGAGGTTCGCTCATGGCGCCATCTATCTGAAGCAGCACTTTCTGGTTTGGTTTAAGCACTGGGAGATTCAGTTTTTTTCGGTACCAGCCTTCGCCAATATAAGGTAAGGCTCCTGTTCTGCCCGTTTTTTCAGTGGCCTTACTCTCGCCGTTCTGAGTGATAGCGGTTACCTGTTTGTCTATTTCCTTATCAAAAGGTCCACTAATTGCCCAATCGTGCGGAACAGAAACAGTTTCCCAGCCAGTGTCATTAAAAGTAGCTTCGGCAGCATTCTGGAAATTTCCTTTTGAGAATTTCCAGCCTTCATCAAGTAAAATTTCGGTTCGTTGTGCAAAGGCATTTAAATAAGCCAGGCTAACCATAAAAATGGTAAAAAGTATTTTCTTCAATCGGAACATATAATTGATGGTTATTTTAAATAGATAGATTCGATAGTAATATGAGTTGGTTTAGTGGGGTTTCCATAACCAAATGTAACTTCAAGTTTTTCAGCATGCTTCAAATTAAAGGCAGCTTGACTTGGTGATTGATAGTAAAGTGGTAAAAAACCCGGATAAGGACGTGGAAGCAACAATTGCGCATCGTTTTTAAGCTGATTTAATGGAATTTCGATCAGTTTAAAATCTTTTCCGACGAGAATTTCTGTCGCGAAGAAATGTGCATCAGTATCAGTTAAACCGATTTTAATCTTTGTGTTTTCGGTATTTGCTTTAATCTTGATCACCAATGTTTTTAAATTGTTCAGCTCGGCAGTTCTCCCAGTCATTTTATCAGCAAAGAAGCTTTGAAAACCCATCAATTGATTAGTTTTTGGCTTACCCATGGAGAGTTTCAGGTTCAGTACCGATGGATTTTCTTCTGAAACATATTCAATTTTATTGTTTCCCCAATCAGGATTATAGATATTGATATTTTTGCTGTCTTTGCCTGCATTGAAAATTTCTACAATGGCATCTTTAACGGCCACATAGGTCTGGTAACTTTCCGTTTCAAGCTTATCCCAGGCATTGGGATTTCCTTTTACATTTGCCGGAAAAGTGATGTAATCGCCATTAGCTTTATGAACGATGATCTGATATTTCAGCACACCATTTTTCACTAGTTCGGCCGGAATTGTTGCATGATATTGGTATTCCTGATTTTTTTCTAGCGGAATATTTTTCCAGCGGTTGGCAGCATTCAATTGAACAAATGCTGAATCTTTTGCACCTAAGCCTGTAATTTGTGCATTGATTGGTAAGGCTATATCTTCTGAAACCGTTGTTAAAGCCTCATGTTTAACAAAAATAGCCTCATTGGAAGCTTTTGGTGCAACAAATTCACCTAAGGCTATATGCTGACTAATGCTTTGAGCGTTCAGATTGGTTTTTAAGTTTTTCTTAATCAACAGATAAGCCCCAGGAGAAACACTAAAACGATGTTCAACAGCAGCTGAATTAAAGGTATTGCCTTGATTTAATCCTTTGACTGTAAAGCCAGCGCCCAGATCGGGAAGATCAATATCGATTGGTAAAGTAGACCAGATAATCTTTGTGACCTCTTTTTGTGGTGAAGCTTTTTCAAAAGGATCTCTGATGGGGATTGCATCTGGCATTACTTCCAAACGCCACACCCCGCTAGCCACCTGATCGATAAAGTAGGCTCCCCTGCCCTGATATTGAACAATTTTAGACCTGCCCACACCTGCAATATGCTTTAGTTTTTTTGCATTGATTAGTTTTGAGGTGGTGTTATTGGTATAATAAAATTCTTCAGCGGTATTCATTTCGCTCAACGAATTTTTATAATCAATTTTAAACGGGCCAAAAGTATTGCCGTTGTTTAAAGTATCTAAACGACCAAATTGATGGAAAACCTTCGAAGCAATTAACATACTGATTGCTTTTGATGGCGTATAAGCGAGGTTTAAATAATGAGTTTGATACTCGGTATTGGCATAAGAAGTTGCCATCGGATCATAGGCAAACTGGGTTGCCCATTGAAAACCTGCAGCCCTAAAACTCCTGGCCATTGCAGGGTACATAATCGGCGCCATTACGTCACCGGCATCAAATTCGTAAACTACTTTAGCCCGGTTTTTAAATGCGGGAATGCTATCGAAAGGGATTTTATACCGGGCTACATTTGGAAGGTAATTTCCTTGTAAAGTATGCCCGGCAACCAAACCTGTTGGATACCATTGAAAGCTATGCCCCTGAACAGCTGCTTTTACAATGGCATCAGCATACCAGGGCGATTCGCTAATGTTATAGAAAACAGGTTTTGTCCAACCCGTACTTTTTATGGCGGCAGTCATGCGGTTAACGTATTCGGTTGCCCTTTCCTTTGGCCCGCTGTGATGCGGTTCGTTATTGATCTCGGTGGCTAAAATATCTACATCCTGTTGGTAGGTTAAACCAGTGTAAGGGTTTTTATGCTTAAAAAACTGTTTCAGGTAATTTTCCTGTGCTTTAAAAGCTTCTTCATTTACTACAGATTTATCTTTACCATACTTATTGGCAAAGCTTCCTGTATTTTCATCTTTCTCCGGATAACCGTTTCCCCAAAAGGCAATTGGCGTAACCAGGGTTTTGATTTTACGTTTCTTAAGCTCTGCAAGCAGAAAATCAAAAAGACGTAAATGTTCGTTATTGATCAGGTTTCCTTCAGCATCTGATATTTCCTGATCCCAGACATGTACACGAAAAGCATCTAAACCCAATCGCGAGAAATGATAAACATCGTCTTTTATGGCTTGTTCGGCAGTTACGCCCCTTCTTAAAATGGCCCGATTACCATAGGCAAAAGGTGCGGTATAATTGGTACCGAAAAAAGCAGCTTCCTTATTATCTTTCTCCCAGCGGATTACACCCGATGCATCTATATCAATACCTTGTTTATTTTGCGCATGGGTAACGATTGCCATAAGGGCAAAAGCAACAGAAAGAGACAGTTTTTTGAGTAAAATCATAAATAAAAAATTGTTCATTAACTGCGGATTTAAAATCCGCTTCCCGCCAGGTCCGGATTACAAATCCTGACCAACTGCCAAGTTAAGGCAGAAATGCATCCATTGCAACCGTTGGTTTGCCCGTATCATCAAAAGCACCTAATTTATAACCACTCCAGCTATTGTAAGATTGCGGTTCCCAATAGAAAACCCCTAATCCTTTGTTATTTGGCAACGATTTATTCTTCGCGATTAAATCTTTAATAAAAGCTTTGCAGGCTACCGCTTCTGAAACTGGCATTCCCAATTCACAGATCATTACTTCCGATCCGTAACGGGAAACCATATCCGTCATGTTGGCTAAACACTGGGTATTTTTTGCCGACCAATCTGTAGCTGTAGGATACATTGACATCCCGATTACATCCCATTTGGCACCATAATTTTTTAGTCCATCGAACATCCACCTGAATAGACTGTTATCATAACCATTAGAAATATGCACCACCACTTTCGAAGTTGGATTTACTGCTTTCACACCATTATAGCCAGAAAGCACCAGATCTGCAAAGTTTTTCATGTTTGTAGATGCTTTTCCATCATTCCATAACATGCCATTATTGGTTTCGTTACCCACTTGCACCCATTCAGGTATAATTTTATTGGTTTTTAAAACGGTTAAAACCTCAACGGTATGGTTGTAAACCGAAGTTTTTAAGCCGGCAAAATCCTGTGTTGCCCATGCGGCAGGTTTGTTTTGCTGCCCTGGATCTGCCCAAGAATCGCTGTAATGAAAATCGATCAACAAACGCATGTTCATGGCTTTTGCCCTTTTTGCCTTGGCTAAAACGTCGGCTGTATTGCAATAACCTGCAGCTGGATTTACCCAAACCCTAAGACGAATGGTATTGACACCTTTATCTTTTAAAATTTTAAGCAGATCTTGCTGTTCTCCTGCAGCATTGTAAAACTTTTTACCTGCAGCTTCCATTTCGGTCAGCCAGCTTACATCGGCTCCCAAGGCATAAGTGCCCACAGGATCTGGCTCAGGATAAATTTGTGTTTCGCCTTTAACTGATTTTTTACATCCGGCACCTATCATTGCCAGCAATAAAATAAATCCCAGCCATTTCATGCTGTTTATGCTTATATTTTTTAACATCTCTAGCCTATTTAATTGAATACGTATAATTTCCATCACCAGCGCTTAAATCTAAAGTAACGGTGAAAATCCCTGTTTTGGTAACCGGGATATTGATACCGCCCCAGGTTGGTGCACCAGCGTAAACTAAGGCCCCATTGGCATCTACTTTGTAACTGATATCGTAACCACCATTACAGGTAAACACAAAAGTTTTGCCTGCAGTTAATGAAACATTTGCCGCAACCCACTTGCCTGTTGCTGCATTGTAAATCAATGGTGTGGATGAAGTACTCCAGGCGTTATCATCGCCAGAGATAAAAAATTTAACAGGTGTATAGGTGATCGTCAATGCATCTACATCGGCATTTACTTTCATATAAGCCGGAGCTGGTGTAAGGTACAAATTACCTCCTGTTAAGCTCATCGTAGTTGAAGTGCCTCCCCAGCCGTAAACCTTGCTCGCATCTTTTGTAGATACCAATTGAAAAGCATCGCCACCATAACCATCGGCATTTGGCAGATTAAGATAACCTTCGTATTTCGAATTGAATTTAGCAGAGGTTAGTACAAAACCATTGGTTCTTGCGGTTGGTGTTTTCCAGGAATTACCTCCTTTTACCATCAAAGCAGGATATTCTATGGTGGCTTTGTATGGGTTAACCGTCATGGTTAAACTCGAATAAATTGGTTTAATGGTTGAGGCTGTCCCGGTATTTTGGGTCACTTCTGCTTTCAATCTCACCACTACGGTACTTATTACACCTGTTGGCAATAACAGCTGATTGGCTAAAAGTGAATTAAAATCGGCACCCAGATAAGCTTTTTCAAAAGTACCGGCAGTAAGTTTAACGATTACCGCATTGGCCCAGGCGTTTGCACCTACAGTATCTGCAGGCACATCAAATTCCAGTGAATAGGTTGGAATAACACTTGCACCAAAGTTTGCGGCTTTAAAACTAAATGTCGCCACCTGAACAGCATCATTCGCTGAGGTTAATACTACACTGGCTACCGAACTTTTAAAAGCAAGGCTACCTGCATTTGGTGGCATAACGATGTTTGTACTTTCTTCTTTTTTGCAGCCAAAGAACAGACTGATTAAAAGCAAAGTATATATGATCTGAATTGATAACTGTTTCATAATTGTTTTGGATTAATAACCTGTATTCTGACGAAGATTTGGATTAGCCGAAAGATCCGTTGGCGGCAATGGATAAAGGTTGTATTTGCTGTTTACGGCTGCACCGTTTTTAACGCCACCTTTCCATGCCCATAAATAAGCAGCGGTGGTAAACTTTCCAAAACGGATCAAATCCGTTCTGCGGATTGCCTCGTACCAAAGTTCACGCCCGCGTTCATCTAAAATAAAATCGGTAGTTAAAGCGCTTGAGGTGATGTTTCCGGCTACGCTTCCGTTATATGCACGGGTACGCAACTGGTTAATGTACGTTAATGCCTGTGTTAAACTACCGCCTGAGCCACCCCGTAAAACAGCTTCGGCATAAGTTAAATAGGTTTCACCTAAGCGGAAAAGTGGAAAATCGATATCCGAAAAGTCTTTGGCTACATCCTGGTGCGGAGCAGGCCCACCTGAGCGGGTTTTATTGCGGAATTTAGTGCTGGAGTAACCATCATTAGAAGTATACAAATCGTTCACCTCCAAATTTTGTCCCGACATATAAAACTGAGCCCTTGTATCCGTTGCACCTGTTTTATCGGCAAAAAGATTAACAAATTGTTGGGTAATCCTTAATCCACCCCAATCGCCGTTGGATCCTGAAACTTCTGCCGGTACGTGTGCAGGACCATGCATCAGGTAAGTAGTACCCCCAAAATTCTGGGTATTTGTGCCGTCGTAATTAATGGTAAAGATGTTCTCGTCGGTATTTAAGTGATTATCGGCAATAGTTAACTCGCGGTAATTGCCATGAAGCGTATAACCTGCGGCCGTAATTTTGTTGCAATAGGTAATCGCGTCGGTATATCTGGCGGTACCGGTATATACTTCTGCATTTAGATAAATCCTCGATAACAAAGCCCATGATGCAGCTCTATCAGCACGGCCATATTCGTTTGCTTTTGGCGCAGCAAGATCATTTTCAATGGCCTTAAGTTCTGATTCTACATAGGCGAATAAATCTTTACGGGCAATCTGTTTCGGCAAATCTTTACCCCCAATTTCGGTAGTTTCGGTAACCAGTGGCGGATTTCCATAAATATCCATTAATACCGCATATTGATACGCCCTGATAAAACGGGCTTCAGCCTTAAACCTGCGTACCTGATCGGCATCAGCGCCTGTAATTCCTCTTTTGCTTAAATTATCATCTGAAGATTGATTGATAAAATCGTTGCAAAGTGTAATCTGAAAAAATGAACGGTAGTATAAACCATTGATGATGGAATTGATTGATGACCAGGTCATTTCGTGCAGTCCCTGGATACCCGCATCGTTCTGCCATGACCAAACAGCCTCATCAGTAGTTAATTCCTGCAAGTTCCAGTATAAACGAAGGAAATCGGAATTACCTTCGTCTTTAATAATCTCTACCGGAATATCGGGCTGACCAACGGATGCATTTCCGGTGAGGGCAAAAGCACCGTACACCTTGGCTAATGATTGTTTATAGCTGGCAGCTGTGGTATATACCTTATCGGCCGTAAGATCGTTTGTGGGTACTAAATCCAGTTTGTTGCACGATGTGATCAGCATCCCGATGGCACAAACTAGCGTGAATAATGGTAAAACACGTGGTTTCATATATTTTTTGTTAAAGCAGTTCATCATCTTAGAAATTAACATTTAAGCCTAAAGAGAAAATACGAGGTCGTGGATAGATATTGTTATCCACTCCAGAGGCCACCTCTGGATCCAATCCTTTGTATTGGGTAATTACAAATACGTTCTGTACGCTGGCCGTTAGCTGTACGTTTGCTTTAGTTTTAAGTACCTGACCGAAAGCATAACCCAGATTAACGTTGTCCATTCTTAAAAAAGAAGCATTTTGAACATAATAATCGCTCAATAACTGCTGGGTTTTAAAATTGGTAGTCAGATAATTGGGTGAAGCATTCAAAATAATTGCGGTTCCTAAAATCTGGTTTAAATTACCGCTTTGGCTATAGTTATTGTTGTAAACGTAGTTACCTAAATTTGCCCTCAAGGTGAATGATAAGTTCCATTTTTTGTAACTCAGGTTATTACTAAAACCCAGGAAAACTTTAGGATCTGCTTGTTTTCCTTTTTTGAAATCGTTCTGATTGATTACACCATCACCATTCTGGTCTATATAAACGCCCTCAATTGGGTTTCCGTTCTGATCATAAGTCTGTTCAAACAGGTTGAAGGTATTTTTCGGTCCGCCAACCGCGTTGATAAAGGCATTTTGTCCCCCAACCCCACCAGCAATGGTTCCACTCGGAAAGCCCGCATAATTTGGATCATTTGGTACTACCGTTAAATTGGTAATGGTATTTTTGTTATAAGTGGCATTAAAGCTAAAATCCCAGTTGAAATCTTTCTCTCTTATTGGGTTAAAATTCAGGGTTAACTCTGCTCCTTTGTTTTCCATATCACCAACATTCACAATTGCTGTTGCAGCGAAATTGGTTCCGGCAGGCTGAGGAATTAAATTCAACAAATCGCTGGTCTTCTTGCGGTAAACTTCCAGTGTGCCCGTAATGCGGTTATCCAAAAATCCGAAATCCAAACCAATGTTGGCTGTTGCAGTTTCTTCCCACTTGATGTTTGCAATGTAAGCGCTTGGACGGTACATCTGATAAAAGGTATTGCCAAACTGGTAAGAGGCATTTAAGGCACTCAAACCATAGGTAGACATATATCCGTAATTGCCAATCCCATCCTGCTGACCGGTTATACCATAACCTACACGTAGTTTTAATGCAGAAACAATTTTACTATCCTTCAGAAAAGACTCATTTTTAATTGTCCACGCTAAGGCCGCAGATGGGAAAACGCCATATTTAAAAGAAGGCCCGAAACGGGATGAGCCATCACGACGTACCGTTGCGGTTAATAGAAAACGCTCATCGTAGTTGTAATTTAATCTTCCAAAATAAGAGATCAAACGATATTGAGGTTTGTTAAAAGCAAAAGCAGGATCTGAGTTTACAACTTTAGTTCCATAAGCATCAAAACTGGGATAGTTGTACTGTGTAGTTAAATAATCATTGTAAGAATAACCTGCGGTTGCATCAATCCTACTTTTAATCGATTTAAATTCTTTAACATAGTTCAGGTAAAAATCCAGAACCGTATTTCTTCTATTTTGTTTGTATTGATTGTTTACGCCGTTGCTTAAGATCGATTCCGCAGCATTTGGATCTACATAAACCGTTCCTTTGCCCGAAGCCACATCATAAGCAGCGTTTAAATTAGCGTGCAGTTCTGGCAAAAAGTGAAAACTATAATCCAGTTGCAGGTTACCGATACTCCGCATTGGTTTCGCACGATCTTCTCTTTGTTCCAATAAGCCAACCGGATTACGGCCAACTAAATTAACCAGACCGGTCGGTGTAGTTGAATCTAACCACTCCCAATAACCATTATAGTCTGGCTTGTTCGTATAAGTAGCTTGTGTTGGATCAAAACTCACTGCACCACCAATAGCGGATGTATTTGCAAAACGTGTTTTCTGCATACTTCCTTTCAGATTGATATCGAGTTTTAAGTGATTGTCAAAAAACCTTGGATTAAAGACAACGGCAGCTGAAGTTTTCTGCAATTCATCCGTCCTTAACACACCTGTTTGATTCTGATAACCGATTGACAAACGGTAAGGCAATTTTTTGATTCCGCCACTAATGCTGATATTGTTATCGGTAGAAAAACCATCCTGATAAATCAGATCTTGCCAGTTGGTATTAAATGTGCCCAATTGTGCTTTTTGCGTTGCCGTTCCTTTCGAATTCACAATCGCACGGATTTCATCAGCATTTAAAACATCCAACGGTTTGCTTAATTTAGAAACAGAATTTACCGAATTGAAAGTTACTTTTAAGGCATCGCCCAAACCTTTTTTTGTGGTGATAATGATTACACCATTTGATGCTCTTGCACCATAAATGGCTGCTGCCGATGCATCTTTTAAAACCGTAAAGGTTTCAATATCATTCGGATTGATGAAACTCAAAGGATTTGATGCGCCTGAAACGCCACCGCTTTCTAAAGGTACGCCGTCTATCACAAACAACGGATCGTTACTTGCGTTTAATGATGAACCGCCACGGATACGGATGGTACTGCCACTTCCCGGCTGACCGCTGTTCGAAGTAATCGAAACCCCCGACACCTTACCCGATAACATCTGCTCTGGCGTACTAATACTTCCCTTTTGGAAATCCTTTACACCAACAACTGCTACAGAACCCGTAAGATCTTGTTTTCGGGTGGTTCCATACCCCACTACAACCACATCATTTAGGGTAGAAGCATCTTCAACTAAGGTTATGTTTAAGGTTGTGGTTTTCGAAACCGGGACTTCCTGGACTTTATAACCTACCGAAGTAAATTCGAGCATACCAGCCTTAGCAGGAATCTTGATACTAAAATTTCCATTTGCATCAGTAGAGGTGGCAATCGCCGTTCCTTTTAAGCGAACACTTACACCCGGCATACCTAAATTATCGGGCGCTGATTTAACAACACCGGTAATGGTTGCTTGCTGTGCAAAAAGATATCCATGGGTAAAAATCAGAAGTAAAAGCATTAACATTCGCTTGTTACCCTTGAAGAAAGATGTAAAAATGTGCATAGAATATTATGGTTAGAATTAACGATACAAATGAAGGATTTATCGCATTGTCCGCCTTGTGCTATTGTTCATTTCTTTTGTGCTAATCGACATATTATTGCTTTAAATTGCTTTCAATCCGTCATTCCTCATGTATCATTCCCCCGCAGGCGGAAAACACGAAGTGCTCAGCGAAGCTAATATTAATGAATAATGCAAGCCTGGCTAAGGCTTCAAAATTCCCAATCAAGTTGTGAATGAGGTTGCGAGGATAACCATCGTTTATAATTCCGACGATAACCCATCCTCTATAATAAGGTTGATAAAAAATCAATTATCTTTATCGGCTCAGAACTGTCTGCATAAACTGTCAAATGAACACGTTAACGAAAACTTTTTTCCTGCTCCTCTTTATTTTTTCGATAGGAAATGTTAGCGCACAAAATTTAAAATTTAAGCACGTTAGTGTAGAGGATGGACTATCGAACAGCACCATTGAATGCATCTTTCAAGACCATCGGGGTTTCATCTGGTTTGGTACACGCGATGGTTTGAATAAATACGATGGCAATCAGATTACTGTTTTTAAGCACAACAAAAACGAAAATAGCATCAGTGATAATTTTATCAGGTGCATCTTTGAAGATCAAAACCATACCCTTTGGATCGGCACTTCGGATGGACTGAACAGGTTTAATGCCGAGAAAAACAATTTCTTTACCTACAGGGCCAAAAACCAAAAGAACCAGACCAACATTGTTACCTCAGTTAAAGAAACCAGCAAAGGAATCTGGGTAGGCACTTATGGTGGTGGACTGAACCTGCTCGACAAAACCTCGAATACCTTTAGCCGATATCAATATCAATCCGATGTGGCAAAAATCGACCGAAAAGACTACATCAATGATCTGTATTGCGATGCTGCAGGAAATATCTGGATGGCTACTGATGCTGGTATTCATATATTAGACCTTAAATCAGGTAAAGCAGCAATTATTAAGACATTAGAAAATGAATCCTTTAGAGTGATTAAAAAAGATTCAAATGGCTCTTTTTGGTTTGGAACAGAAGAAAATGGCCTCATCCATTACGATCCTGGCAAGAATACCATTAAAACATACCAACACCAGGAAAAAAACAGCAATAGTATAGGCAGCAACCTGATAAGGGCAATTGTTTTCGATAAGCATAAAAACTTATGGGTTGGTGGTATTAATGGTGGCCTAAACCTTTTTAATCCAAAAACTGAAACATTTACACATTATCAGAACGAGCCTGGCAATGCTTTTAGTTTATCGCAGCGTACCGTTTCGGCCCTTTTTGTCGATCAGCAGGATAACCTGTGGATCGGTACCCACCGCGGGGGCGTAAACCTTTATAGCCCACAGGCAGAAAAGTTTAAATTGGTGCGCCAGGAGCCCAACAAAAACAGTTTAAGCTACAATGATGTGAGGGCTTTCCATGACGATAAAGCTGGCAACATTTATATTGGAACCGATGGTGGCGGACTCGATATTTATAACAAAACCAGTAAAACCTTTATCCATCACCGCTATAATCCCTTCAACTTAAATAGTATTGGTGCCGATGCCGTTTTAGATATAACAGCAACCAAAAGCGGCTTGTTATTAGTCGGTACCTGGGCGGGTGGCTTAAACCTCATGCACAACGATGGCTCATTTACCCGTTTTAACCACAATGCCAATCCTACTTCCATTTCTTCGGATTATGTACAAAAATCGTTCGAAGACAGCAATGGAAACATCTGGATCGGCACTTATTATGGTGGTTTAAACCTTTTCGACGCGCAAAGCAAACAGTTTAAACGCATTACCGGGGGGAAAAATGGCAGTAAGTTAACAGGCAACAACATTGTTTCCATTAATGAAGATCAATACAAAAACCTTTGGATCGGCACCGATGATGGCGGTTTAAACTGTTACAACCTCAATAGCCAGGTATTTACCCATTATTTTTTGGGCGGTGGAAAACGACCGGATTTAAGGGTGATTTTTATAGACAGTAATGGAAACCTTTGGATCGGGCAGGCTGGTCTTTACCGCTTTAACCGTGCAAAGAACAAATTTGAACTTTACACCACCAAAGCAGGTTTATCAACTGAATTTATAAAAGGAATTACGGAAGATGACCAGGGCAATTTCTGGATCTCAACTGCCCATGGCCTGACGAGATTTAATCCACAAAACCAGACTTTTAAAAAATATAATACAGCTGATGGTTTGCAGGGACTTGAATTTGAAACCAATGCCTATTTAAAAACACGAAACGGGGAAATGTTTTTTGGGGGAATAAACGGTTTCAACACGTTTTTCCCTGATGATATTCAGACCAACAAATTTATCCCACCTGTTTACCTTACCGAATTTCAGATCTTCAATCAAAAAATCTTACCAAACACAGCAGGTTCTGTACTCGAAAACGACATCAGTTACACCAAAGAACTTCAGCTGGATTATGATCAGGCTTCAATATCGTTCCGTTTTGCCAGTTTAAATTATGTGGCCAACGAAAATAATAACTATGCTTACCGCTTAGAAGGTGAAGATAAAGACTGGGTTTTTGCCGGCCATGTGAAACAGGCCTTTTACACCAACCTCGATCCGGGAACTTATACTTTTAGGGTTAGGGCATCGAACAACGATAATGTTTGGAATACCACCGGGACTGCTGTAAAAATCATCATTTCTCCACCTTTCTGGGCAACCTGGTGGTTTAGGTTAATCGTTATTGCAACCGCTCTTTACTTAACCTATTTAGCGCTGAGCTTTAAACGTAGATTGGAAATCAGAAAAATAGAGGAAGAAAAAAGAGAAGAAATGCACCAGACACAGCTTCAGTTTTTCACCAACATTTCGCATGAGTTCCGCACACCGCTTTCGCTAATATTGGGCCCAATAGAACGCCTGTTGAGGGAAGATACACAAGAAAGTTTCCAAAGTTATTACCATACCATTCACCGCAATGCCAATCGTTTATTGAGGCTCATTAATGAACTGATGGATTTTAGAAAAACAGCTTCGGGGGCTTTAAAACTCAATGTGATAAACGGTAACCTGAACCTTTTTATTGATGAGGTTGCCGAAGAATTTTCGGAAATGGCTGCTGAAAAAGGAATCAGCTTTACCGTAGAAAAAGAAAATCTCCCAGCCGATATCTGGTTCGACAGACAGGTAATTGAAAAAATTATCCTCAATCTGATTAATAACTCCATTAAATATACTAAAGCTGGTGGAATACTCAAACTTCAGGTTTTCAACGAACCGATCGATTATAAACCACAATTTGAAAACCAATTGGTGATCAAAAGTGACTATGAGGCCAAAGCTTACATCTATTTCCGCGTGATTGATAGTGGAATTGGGATTTCTAAAGATTCTATCCAGCATTTATTTGAGCGCTACTACCGGATAACTGAAACGCATCTGGGCTCGGGAGTGGGATTGGCTTTCGTAAAGAGCTTAACCTTATTGCATAAAGGATTAATTCAGGTATCGAGCCAGCGGAATGAAGGAACAGAAATTATTATCGGCATCCCAAGCAGCAAGGCAGATTATACGCAAAATGAACAGTTCAGCCAAAATAACGAGCCTGGTGGTACAAGGCTCGAAAGTATCAGCTACCGGTCGGAAACTGAAGTAATCCAACCGGGAACCGAACAAACACCTGCGAATACTAAAACCAGTATCCTAATTGTAGATGACAACGAAGAACTGAGAACTTTTTTAAAGGATACGCTAAGTCCTTTTTATGCCATTATTGAAGCTTCAGATGGCCACTCAGGGCTTGAACAGGCTCGAAAAAATTTACCTGACCTGATTATCAGCGATGTGATGATGCCTGGCATGAACGGAACAGAATTTTGTAAGCGCATTAAAGAAGATATTGAAACAAGCCATATCCCGTTTTTAATGCTTACCGCTAAAAACAGTGTGGAAGCTGAAATTGAAGGTGCCGAATCGGGCGCCGATCTTTATTTCACCAAACCCCTCAACATTAACCTGTTACAGCTTACCGTTAAAAATATTTTTGAGCAACGGCAAAAACTGAAAGACCACTATTTAAAAAATAAAGATACAGAGCCCAAAGCGCTTGCCCATTCTGAAAGAGACAAGGCTTTCCTCACCAAATTATTATCGATCATTGATGCGGAAATGATCAATCCTGAAATGGATATCGATTACCTCTGCAAAGAAATTGGAATGAGCAGAACCAAACTTTACCAGAAAATAAAATCAATCACAGGACAATCTATTGGTGAGTTTGTAAGATCAGCTAGACTCAGAAAAGCCATTGAGATCATGAAAAGTGAAGATGTTTTGATGACAGAGGTTATGTACAGGATCGGTATTCAAACACAATCATACTTTACAAAAGCATTTAAAAAAGAGTTCGGCGTAACGCCAACCGGCTACATGCAGAACCTAAAACCTTAAGGATGGATTAAAGTAAAAAAGCCCTTCAATCCTGAGAGGGCTTTTTCATAGTCGTCTATCCCTATAAGTAGGAAGCTCAAAACTAATTAATGCCTTTAATATTTTTAGGGGTTGAATAAACTGAACAGAAAAAATTTTCATGTTAATTCATTCTTAGTTTTTTCGGCTTTACATACTCTTAAATGGCTATAACGAGCTATTACTCCACTCCCTTCGCATTCATTGGGATAACATACAGCGATTTTGAAGCCGTTATAAAAAGCATATTTTTGTCTTTTCCACCAAAACAAATGTTACCGCACCACTCTTCGGGTATATCAATATGACCGATTTTTTCGCCAGTAGCTTTGTAAATATTCACCCCTTTCCCGGTTACATAAATATTTCCATTACTGTCTAAAGTCATTCCGTCAGAATGCTGATTAAGGAAAAGTTGCCTATCCGTTAATCTCGCATCGGTACCAATACGATAACGATAAGTTTTATTGGCACCCATATCGGCCACATACAAAAATTTACCATCAGGAGTACCTACTATGCCGTTAGGCTTGATGATATCATCTGTCACTACAATCGCTTCTTTTTTTCCTTTCAGAAGATAATATACCTTTTGACCTTGAATCTCAGGTGATTTTCTGGTCCAATAATCGCGCTGATAATAAGGGTCAGTAAAATAAATGCCTCCTTTAGCATCCAACCAGATATCGTTTGGTCCATTTACCTTTTTGCCTTCATAATCGCTGAAGAGCACTTTTATCTTTTTGTTTTTATCGATAGACCAGATCTGGTTATTCTCGTCGGCGCAAACAATCAGGTTGCCTTTTTTATCGAAATAAGTACCGTTTGCCCTTCCCGATTTGTCCATATACAGGCTCAGTTTGCCATCGATGCCATATTTCCAGATTTTATCATTAGGCTGATCAGTAAAAAACACATTCCCCTGTTTATCAACTGATGCACCTTCTGTAAACTTAAACTGTGAAGAAATTAACTTTAAACTATCCTGAACAAAAAGGTTTTGCCCTTCGCTTTGCGCAAAAGAGATGGTGCTTAAGGCTGAAAAAGCCAAAAAGAAGAAATATTTTTTCATTTGTATTTTTTTTAAAAAACCTATCAGGTTTCAAAAACCTGATAGGTTTATAACGATATTAACTTACCCGTTTCCCTTTTAATAACATATTTAGTGCATCATTCAGCGTTCCGGCTTTTTGCACTTCGCCTTCATTTACAAAATAAATTTCATCCGCGTTTTCTATGGTGTTTAAACGGTGCGCAATAATAACAAGCGTGGTTTCTTTCGACAATTTATTTAAAATGCTACCCAAAAGCTGTTCAGTTATGGTATCGATGTTGGCTGTAGCCTCATCAAGGATTAACAGTTCAGGATTTCTTAGCACCGCACGCATAAAGGCAATCAGCTGTTTCTGACCCAAACTGATACTGTCCGATCCGGAAGTAATCGGTGTATTTAACCCTTCATCAAATATGGCTAAAAGTGCATTCAGATTGGCTTCTTCAATTATTTTCTCCAGCTGCGTGTCACTTACATCCTTATATTGACTATTACCATACAAGATATTCTCTTTTACAGTTCCGGTAAATAAAAATGGTTCCTGTAAAATGAATCCGATTTTTTGTGTTCTTTCCTCAGCAGAAAATGAACGGATATCTTTACCATTTAATAAAACTGTTCCTTTTGTAGCATCGTACAAACGCGAAATTAAAGAAGCAGTAGTGGTTTTCCCCCCGCCGGTTGGACCAATTAAGGCATAAGTTTTTCCTTTTTCGAATCTCAGGTTAATGTTATGAAGGATTTCTTTACTGTCATCATAAGAGAAATGCACGTTTTTAAACTCAAGCAAAGCATCAGAAGTGACATTTTCGTCAATTTGAATCTGTTTTAAGTTGCTCTCTAATGATAAGATCTGCGATATCCTGTCCCAACTGGCCATCGCCACCTGAAAACTTGTCCAAAGAGCAGCCAATTGTCTTAACGGATTATAAAAATTGGTAGTATAAGCAATATAACTCACCAATAAACCCAATGTAAAGTTACCGGTAGAAATCAGGTAAATACCAAATAATAAGGTAATCAGCTGTGCTATGCTTGATAATAAACCATAAACGGGCACAAAAATATTGTTGGCCAAACCTGCACCTATGGCTGTTTTATAGTTTTCAGTATTGGCTTCATTAAAACGTTTCCTAAAATAATCCCTGCGGTTAAAGGCAATAATCACTTTAAAGTTGTTCAGGCTTTCCTGTATTTCGGCACTCATTCCGCCAACGCTTTTTAAGTTTTTGGCATTTTTTCCTTTTACCCAGGGTGATAAAGCCATCGTAAAAAGAACGATCACCACCGCAGGCGAAAGTGTTGCGGCACCTAGTTCTAAATTAATCGAAAGCAAGAAAATACCGGCACCGATCATGGTTACAATGCTGCCTATAAACTGCATTAAGGACTGTGAGAAAAACTGGTTCAACTTATCGGTATCATTATTTACCCTCGAAATCAGATCGCCAGCTTTGTTCTGATTAAAAAATGAAACGGGTAACTCCTGTAGTTTATTAAAAATGGCATTACGCAAAGTGTATAACATTCGCTGGCCAACTCCCCCCATCAACCTGGTTTGGGTGTAGCCGGTAACCATGGCAATCATGTACATCACTAACAATATGCCACCAAAAATAAGCACACCATGAAATTGTTTGGTGCGGATATAGGTATCAACAGTATGGCCTACCAGTAATGGACCCAAAAGCAATAGACCTGAGTTAACTAAAATGGCAATCAGCGCCAGCCAAAGGTTTTTACGTTCAGCCGAGATCAGTTTAAGCAGGCTTTTCAGCGCCTTAAAAGTAGATTGCTTTTCCTGCTTGCTGTTAAGCTGGTTAAGATTGTAGTTCATAATTACTGGTGCTCTGTTGTGAATTGTAAATCTGAACATATTCGGGACTGCTTTTCAGCAATTCCTGATGGGTTCCTTCTGCAATGATTTCGCCCTGCATCAGCAAGATCACTTTATCGTAATGTTCAACAGAAGCTATTTTTTGTGTAATGGAAAGTAAAGTTAAACCAGGATAATTTTGTTGGATGTTCTCCAAAATTCTTTTCTCCGTATTGGTATCAACACGGGCTGTAAAATCATCAAGCAATAAGATCTTCGGATTCACCGCTAAAGCCCTGGCCAGCATAATCCGTTGTTTCTGTCCACCCGAAAGGCTGTTTCCACGTTCTGAAACAATGGTATTCAATTGATCAGGTAAGGCATCTACAAAATCTTTCAGTTCAGCGGTAGCTATGGCTTTCGCCAGCGATTCGTCCGTAACGGTATCGCTAAAGGCAATATTTTCCCTGATACTCATGTTGAACATAATACTGTCCTGAAATACGAAGCCAACCTGTTGGTGAAAATTCTCTTGGTTGTACTTTTTAATTTCTTCGTTATCAAACAGCACCGCACCAGAATCTGCTTCAATAAGACCTGTTAAAATATAAAGTAGTTGTGTTTTACCCGCAGCCGTAGGGCCGATAATAGCGGTTTTAGAACCTGCATTGGCAGAAAATGAAACCGATTTTAGAACTGGTTTTTGTCCGAAACTCAAATTAAGGTCTTTCGCTTCTACATCCCCTCGCAATTGTGTGCTTAGCGTACCTGGATGCTTGATCTCAGCAGCATTCAGCACACTTTCTATTCTTTGGTAAGATGCTGTAGCCTGCGCAATTACATTGCTCATAAAACCGATTACCAAAATGGGAAATATAATGAGTGTGAGATAACTGCTAAAAGCGGTAAATTCTCCCAGGGTCATCGAATTGGTGATGACAAAGTGACCACCCAATACCAGAATGCACAAACCAGATAAATTGGCTGTAAAAACAATAACCGGAATCAGTGCCGCAAACATACGGAGAATGGAAATTCCTAAATCTCTCGCTTTGGCATTTGCATCTATAAATTTATTGTATTCTAAAGCTTGTGAATTAATTACCCGGATTAAAGCCGAGCCTAAAATACTTTCGCTAATTACTTTGTTCAGCCAATCGATCACTTCCCTACTCTTTTTGAAAAGCACTTTTACCTTGCTTAACACGTAGAAAAATGCCCCACCGATTATCGGCACAATAGCAATCACACAAAGTGCCAGTTTCCAGTTAATCATCAGTAGCAGAATACTTGCCCCAACAATTAAAAATATAGACGAGCAGATAGAAACGATAGCCTGCGAAACAAACATTTTAATCGAATCGGCATCGGCCGTAAGATTGGTTAACAGTTTTGAGGGATTAGCCTGAATAATATAGGCATGGCTTTGTCGCGAAATCTGATCAGATAATCTTGTTCTTAAATCTCTTGCCACACGTTCAGAAGCATAGGTCTGTACAATACTCTGCAAATAAGTAAAGATAAAAACCAGTACAATAGCCAGTGAAAACTGAAGCAGAATGGATTGAAGGTTGAAAGTTTTGTTGGTATAAGAATCGATACCGCTTGCAATAATCTTTGGTAAGAGTAAGTTGATACCGTTACTGAGCAACGCAAACAGGATCAGCATAAAAATTAAGCCTCTGTAGTTTCCAAGTAAACTGAAAATACTCGGCTTTTTGGCTTCTTTGGTTTTTTCCATATCAATGAAGATACCTTAAATTGTAGGCTCCAAATTTAACCCAAAGAAATGATTAAATGACTAAATTATTGAATGAGAGAATGTAATTTATTAGAGGGATATGCTCAGTCAATAATTCAATCATTCTCTCATTCAATAATTATCCTACTTACTTTCCTTCAAAACCATATCAATGGTAATGGCAGTGGCCACAATTGCAACTTTCTGATTGCTTTCGGCATAACTTGGATCGATAGACACATTGTATTTATCGGCCGTGGTGAAAACTTCTTTCAAAGCACCAGCCCACTTTTTGTTTATTTTGCCCATTTCGGCACCTGCGTTATTGGTGATACTAAAATTCCAGGCTTTCCAATCGCCAGATATTTTTGCGATCTCTTCTCCAGATGTTGGGCTCGAAATGGTAAAAGTTGGCTTGAAGAATTTAAATTTTTGTTTTATAATCCCCACTTCAACACCAAGCGGATCGGTCACAATAATTTTCGACATCCAGAAGGTCCACCCTCTTGTAATGGTGGCCTGTAACTGATCATTGGTATCGGTAATTTCTAATTTAAAAGGCATCATTCGCTTATCAACCAATAAGGTTAAAGCTTTTTGCCAGCCAGAAATACGCTGTTTAATAATCCCGATCTGAGCACCCTGATCGTTATAAACCTTATACTCGTTCGCAAACTTTAAAAAGTTTACTTTCTCATCAATAAAATATTCGTCGCTTAAAAAAAATGGAGGAATCTGCTTGTTCATATTGTAGATTTAATATTAGATAAGCTGCTAAAATATATATTTTTTTTCATTGCAGGTTCAAATAGCTGTGATAGATCATCATTGATAGCTCCCATGTAATAGATCTCTCCACTCCGCGTTGCTTCGGTCGAGAGGACGACCGCTCTAGCCGAGTCAGTCAATGATAACTTGGCTAAAAAGAAATATTAGGTTAGTTTTTTCACCACAGATGCACACAGATCTTAATATCTGGGTGCATCCTTTTTATCTGTGTTTAAAATTATTTCAACTGATTTAAAAACCAATTTGCAGCTAAACATTGCTACCTTTGCAGCAAAAGCCATTGAAGAAAATGGTTAAACCCAAACACATGATTGAAATAGGAAAATACAACGAGTTAAGGATTTTAAGCAAAACAGAAGCTGGATTAAACTTAACCGATGGCGATAAACTGGTCATCCTCCCTTACCAATACGTTCCAAATGGCGTAGAAATTGGCGATAACATTACCGTTTTTGTTTTTGTACAAAAAGATGGCCGCTTAACCGGTACTACCCAGAAAGCATATGCCGAAGTGGGCGATTTCGCTTTTTTGAAAGTGGTTTCTGATGGTGATGATGGCGTTTTTATGGATCTTGGGATCGATAAAGATGTATATGTACCAGACCGCGAGCAAAAAAGGCCAATGCAAAAAGGCTATAAATATGTGGTTTACCTGTATTTAGACGAAAGTAACGACCGCTTATTGGCTTCTTCTAAGCTATACGATTTTGTTGAAGAAGACGGTTTTGATTTTGAAGAAGGTGATGAGGTGAGCTTATTGATTACCGAAGAAACTGATCTTGGTTTTAACGCCATTATCAACAATACTTATATTGGTTTACTTTATAATAACGAGGTTTTTGATAATATCCAACCGGGCGAAATGCGCAAAGGCTGGATCAAGAAAATCAGAGTGGAAGGTAAGATCGATTTAACTCTACAGCCAAGTGGTTACGGCCATATTCTCGATTCGAAAGAGATGATGTTAAGAGAGCTAAAAAAGAGTGGTGGCGTAATTGAGCTGGGCGATAAAAGTTCTCCTGAAGATATTTATCACCGTTTCCAGATCAGTAAAAGTGCTTTCAAAAAAACCATTGGCTCACTATATAAGGAGCGTTTAATTGTACTTTCTGACGATTCGATCAGACTGATTACAGACGACGAAGCAGAATAAGATCGCCGCAGATCAAAAGTATAAGCACAGATTATCTATAATTAGCCACGGAAACGCAGATTAACACGGAATAATTTTCAGTGATTTCCGTGCCTCCGTGGCCAATATATAAATCGTCATTTCGACTGAAGTGAAACGAAATGGAGAAATCTCTCTAGATAGATCTCTCCATTCCACTGCGTTCCAGTCGAGATGACGACGCTTTTTATTAGAGTATATCATTGATAGCGTAGTTGAAGGATCCCCGCTACGATCGAGATAACGAAATTTTTCTTTGTGTCTTCGTGGTCAATCCTAATACGAGAGGTTAAAACCTAATTCAGATTAAACTTTTCACTCTGCACCTTCACCGCATTCGAGGCCGAAACAATGGCCACGATCATAATTCCAATCACAATGGCTAAAATGACCTGTAAAGTGGAGTAAACCTTGGTTCCTGAAACAAAAATTTTTGAACCCTTAATCAGCTCGTTCCCAACTTTAGATTGTATTTTAATTAAGGCCGAAAGCTTGGCCAGGGTTTCATCAACAGCATTTTTTCCCATCGACTCATAAATTATTCTTCCTTCAGTACCTGCTATGTTAATTATTTTCGCCTCCAACCCCTGTTGAACGGTTAATGCTTTTTTAAGGTCGTTTAAAAAACTTTTCTCCTGTTCTACCAATAAAGTAAGTTCATATTTAGTAATGACCGAATCTATTTTACGGTTGTGTTTATTCATTTTCACCATACCAGTTGAGGGATGAACAGCACCATTACCTAACAATGTTTCCTGAAGGATTTGATTTTTATAATATAGGTTTTCAGCAATAAAGTATAAATCTGTCGCCGGAACAAGCCTATCATTGTACATTGAAATAAAAGATTCGTTAATCTTCTCTACACTTTTATCTTCCAAAAAGCGGATCAACAAGGTGCAGCACATGATGCAGAACAGCAAAAAAGCAATTTTCAGCTTGTTTTTAAGACTAAAGGCAAATTTCATATTATAATTGGTTAGTATGTTCACCACAACAAAGACACGAAAACACAAAAGAGAATAAATCTGTGCAATCCTTAAATCAGTGTAATCACGTTCTAAAAGTAGTCCTCCTGCGCTGTCTTTGCAAAAAGTTGCGGTGTAAAATTGACTAAATATAACTCTTTTTTTGCTCGCGTTACAGCAGTGTATAACCAACGGAGAAAATCGAGATCGATCATTTCTTCAGTAAGATAACCCTGATCAGCAAAAACAGCATCCCACTGTCCGCCCTGTGCTTTATGGCAGGTTACCGCATAGGCAAACTTAATTTGCAGAGCGTTATAAAAAGGATCAGCCTTAATGGCTAACATCCGCTGTCGTTTATTAGCAATATGCTCATAATCTTCATTAAGCCCATCAAAAAGCTTTTTATTCTGCTCGTAAGGCAGATTAGCACTTTCTAAATTGAGCGTATCCAACATTACTTTGCAACTAATCTGTCCTGCGGCCGGAAAATCCATAAACTCTAAAGTAGCATCGGCAAAACGGAAACCATAACGTTCCTCTTCTCCCCTCACGCGAATCACCTTTGCCATATCGCCATTGGCAATAAAAGCAGTATCTTCGTTCTCTGGCAGCCAGAAATAATTGTTCCGCACCACCATAATCTGATCGCCACCTGTTAATTCTTCTTCACGGTACAACAACCTTGCTCTAATCTGTTGGTTATACACATTAGCCGATTTATTGGAGCGGCAAACCACCAGGGTATTTTCCATGCCAAATTTGCGGTAAGCATATTCCAACCCTTCAACCAAACGCGCCCCGGGCATATTATATATATCGGTATAACTTTTAGTCAGGAATTTAGGCATCGGATTTTCAGGATTTTTAGCTATCTGATTTCTCAACATCGTGGCATTGGCCAAAATACCTGATTTCTTTCCTTGCCTAACCACTTCCTTTAACTCAACAGATGAAACAGTTAACGCAAACTTATCTTTGAGATATTGTTCGTTCAGTGCCGGACTATCTAAACTCCCCACAGGGGGCAACTGGGCCGTATCGCCCACAAAAAGCAAAAAGCAGTTTTTGGTATTGTACACAAACTCCAGCAGATCTCTCAATATTGAAGAACCTGTTTCGTTAAATTCATCGGCAATCATCGAGGCCTCGTCGATAATAAACAGCGTATTTTCCGAGAGGTTAGGTGCCAGTTGAAACTGCATTTCGGGCGATGCCGCCGAGCGCTTGCGGTAAATCCGTTTATGTATAGTTAAAGCTTTTCGGTATGAATACTGGCTCATTACTTTCGCTGCCCTTCCTGTTGGCGCAAGCAGTTCACTACGCAGATTAAATTGTTTCAAAACCTTAACCAAGGCCGCTACAGAGGTAGTTTTACCCGTACCAGCGTAACCTTTAAGCACAAAACAGCGGTACTCGTCATCCTGTTGCAAAAATACCGACATCCGCTCGCAAAAAAGCAATTGCTCCTTGGTTGGTGTATGTTCATATGCTGAAGCTATAAGTTGACTTTTATCCGGGATCATTAATGGTTAATTGTTTAAATGGTTAATCGGTTAACTGTTTTCAGGGCGCATGAATAAAACCTGAGTTTTTAGCATCGGTCCAAGTTAACTAAACCGTATTGAAGCGATATCTCCCGATCTAATCGCCTGCTTGTTTTTTGCAAAAGGTTTTGATCGGGAATTTAGCGGAAAGACGGACTGCAGTAACCGACTGGCATTACAGTACCTTTTCAAACCAATACAAAGGTTTATGCGCTTTGCTCCCTGCGCACTGCCAATTACAAAAGTAAGGTTTCAATCCGATGTGCCATTACCATATTTTGTTTTTTACTATAACTAAAGATGGTAAAATGACCATCCTGAGAGGCTACCAAACCAATAGATTGGGGCTGATCGTTAACAAACTGGGCCACAGAAAAGTGCCTGGTCCCTCCGAGCTGTCCGGGATAAAGAATTTTATCTTCACCACCAACAATGGGCTCCGAAAATGCAATCTGTTCTACGGTTGGTTTACCTTTAGCACGGCCGATTTTCGCGCCAAATGCGATCAGGTCAAATTCTTCATTGATGATCGTTGCACCGTCAACAGCTGTTAAACCTGCCAAATGCTCAACCTCGCGGCGCACGGCCCCCTGCGAAAAAATTTCGCTTTGGTTTCCGTTCTGTTTCGCCAGGTTGGATAGACCACAAAATGGAGGTTCTACCAAATACTGTATCGGATGGATAATGGATTCTTCCCACTTCGTATCGCCTTTCGGTACAATTAGCAGGGCTCCGCCACGACCATGCGCACGCATAGAAACAGAAAACTGGATCAAAATATTAATAGGGTCGTTCCAGCTGGCTAAAACAGTCAGATCTAACAAGGCCTGCAAAATAGGTGGACAATCTTTATTTGCACAACTGGTATCATCAACAATACGGATCTGCTCTCCTTTAAGTACGGCAACATTGGTAAACTTACCGATGCCATAAATCCTTCGGTGTTTAATTACGATTAATCCAGGTTCAGAAACATCAACAACAAAACAAAAGTTCGGAATATTAAGGGTTGTACCCCAGATATAGAGTTCGCCATCCTCTTCCCAAACGCCTAAGTGAATTCCGGAGCGCTCAATCCCAGGCGCTATTTTGGTTAAGGTGTTGGCATTTAACGCTAGTTTTTTCGCAAAACGCAATGGTTTCGAGGTTTGTTCCGGCGGTAAAAAAGCAATCGAAATCCTCGGCGAATGCCCCTCTTCTTTACGCAAGCTGCTCCAAAAAGCAACGTCAATTATCGCTTCAATTATTTTTCGATCCGGTTGAGTAGCCAAATCTATTTCACCCTGTGCAATTGCATTTTTATGCAGTTTAACAAAATGTTGCTCAATAGTTGCTGCAATCGTGTTTGCCGCTTTATAGGTAGGCTTGTAACTCATGTTCCGAATTTAAGCCGAATATTTCGATTTTTGAATATCCGAAAGGTTTGATTTTGGTAAAAAAACATAGACATTTTTACCACAGATCTTCACAGATAAACACAGATATTTTTGATATTCTTTAAACGCAAAGCGCGCAGAGACAAGATTAAGCGCAAAGAAACCAAAGAAACCAAAGTTAACTTCATATTTTGGGCGAATATCAATTCACTCAGGTTTCCGTGAACTCCGTGTTTCCGTGGCAAAAAAACAAAGCAACCAAAAAATTAACCTCATCTTACTGTTAATCCTTAAAAAAGTCTATTTTTGTTTCAATGAGTAACAATAGTCTCTTATTAGTCGACCCGAATTTTAAAACTGATGCATCTGCAAACTGTCATTTATTATTAAAAATAACAAATGACAGCTTTTCTTATGCTGTGATAGGTAAAGATACAGAAGAGATTAATATCATTTTTGATAAACAAGGTTGTGAAGATGTACAAAAAGAACTGAAATCTGCCTTTGAAACCGATAGTTACTTATCATTAAACTATGCAACAATAAAAGCCGCAATCCATACCTCAAATTTTATTTTTATTCCTGATGAATGGTTTGATGGTGAAAATCTATCCGTTTATGCTAAGTATTTAGGTTCTGATGCTAAAGTTTATACTAAACACAACGATAAGTTAGGTTTTAATACTGTTTTTTGTTTAGATGAGGATTTAAAAGCAAATTTACCCGAGAAAACAGATTTATTTCCCCAGTCTGAACCATTAATGGTTTTATTTAATCATTTGGCAGACGAGTCTTTATTAATCGATTTTACAGCAGTATCTTTCAATGTACTCTACATAAAAGATAAAAAAATAGTTTTTCAAAACCATTATCAATCAGAAAACGCTGAGGAATTTAATTATTTCCTGTTGCTGATGATCGAACAACTGGGTTTAACTGATGCCATTCCCGTTTATTTACAAGGCATTATAAACGAAGATGATGAGCATTATAACTGCCTGTTAAAATACTTTAACCAACTTTATTTCTTCCTTCCCGCTGGAAAACAAAATAGCGAATTATTGGCCGATATGCCGAAGCACTATTTCAGCGGTCTCCTTGCTTTAGATTTATGCGAATAATTGGTGGCAAATTAAAGGGTATCCGTTTGCAGCCCCCTGCAAATTTACCGGTACGCCCAACTACGGATATGGCCAAAGAAGCACTCTTCAATATCCTCAACAACAAATATGATTTCGAAACCTGTTCTGTCTTAGATTTATTCTGTGGTACCGGAAATTTAACTTTTGAGTTTGCTTCACGCGGTGCAGAAAGTATTTTAGCCGTTGATATGGATTATGGTTGCGTAAACTGGGTTAAAAACACAGCAAAACAACACCAGTTTGATCAAGTTGATGTGCGTAAAGGCGATGTGTTCAAGTTATTAAAACAAATGACAGGCACTTACGACCTGATCTTTGCCGATCCGCCATACAATATGCCTAACATTCCACAGATTCCGGTGATGGTGAAAGAGCAAAAATTACTCAAACCTGATGGCTTGTTAATTGTAGAACACCAAAGTAACATGAAACTGAACAGCCAGCCCGGCTACACCGAAACTAGAAAATATGGCAATTCATCGTTTAGCTTTTTTGAGTTATAGTAGTTCAATTGTTCATTGGTCATTAGTTCATTGGTTAATGGCGCATAGTTAATTTATTTTTAGAATTGAGCACACAGCGTGTTGTGGCGGCCTTCAGTCCTGCTTTTCATTGCAAGTCCTCACCCGATAAAGGATCGGGTTCCGGGCTTTCCATTGCAATCAGGCTTATTGTCAATAGCCTGCTTCAATCATATGCCATTGAATTTCTTAATGTCCTTAATTTCTTAATGATAAAAACATGTTAAAAATATACTTCAATCTATGCAAGTCCGTGTTTCCGTGGCAAAAAAACAACGCTCTTTGTTTTCTTCGTGTCTTTGTGGTAAATAATTCCGCCATAAAAATCTATATTTGAATCATGAAGATAGCACTATTTCCAGGCTCATTTGACCCGATCACTATTGCTCACGTAAACATTTTACAACGTGCCACTCCACTTTTCGATAAAATTGTAGTGGGTATCGGACTAAACAGTTCTAAACAGAATTTCTTAAGTGCAGAGCAGCGTCTTCAAATTCTACAGACTGTTTTTAAAGGTTATCAAAACATAGAAATCCAAACTTACGAAGGTTTAACAGTAGATTTCTGCCGGAAAATAGATGCCAAATATATGGTACGCGGTATTCGCTCAGCATCCGATTTTGAGTATGAAAGAGCCATCGCACAGATTAACCAGACGATGATGCCAGAGGTAGAAACCATTTTACTTTTAAGCAAGCCCGAATATTCGGCCATCAGCTCCACCATTGTTCGTGATATTTTAAGAAACCATGGCGATGTGAGTCCATTTGTACCTAAAGAAGCACTTAGTTTTTTATAATACTCCGTTAATCTAAAGATCGTCATTGCGAGGAGGCTTTTTCAGCCGAGGAAGCAATCTTACGATCGCTACATAGTGTGCATTGTAAGATTCCCGCCTGCGCGGGAAAGACGACCAATCTACTGGAATCTCATCTGTGTTCATCCTCCCTTATAGTAGTTTAATATTATTTAAATTTAAAATGTAACGTTTTAAAGAATCGGTTACAAATGGGTTATAATATTAAATGAAAGAAACAGAAAACATATTCCTCACCCTGATCAATCAGCACAAAGCGATTATACATAAAATCTCTAAAATGTATATGAACGGTGCCGAAGAGCAGCGCGATCTGTTTCAGGAAATCGTATTACAGCTATGGAAAGCTTACCCCACTTTTAAGGGCAATTCCAAATTTACCACATGGATGTACCGCGTATCCTTAAATACTGCATTAATTTACTTTAAGAAGGACAATAGAAAAGTAGATAAAACACCATTGGATGAAAATATCGATGTAATAGATATAAATGAAAGTGCCGAAAGGGAAGAAAAACTAGCCTATTTGTACACTGCAGTACAAGAGCTGAATGTTATAGAAAAAGCTTTGATATTTCTATTTCTCGAAAATCAATCGCATCGCGAAATTGCCGAAAACCTGGGCATTAGCGAGATAAATGCACGGGTTAAACTCAACAGAACCAAAGAAAAATTACAATCCATCATAAAGAAAAACGGTTATGAATTTTGACGATATAAAAAATGAATGGAATGCTGAAACTCCTGAAGGAAGCAACATTTCTACAGATATGCTTAAAATAAAACAGGCACATACTCCAATTGATAAAATAAGGGGAAAAATGAAACACGAGTTTTTTTACCAGATCTTCTTTTTGGTACTCATGGCCTTTGTACCTTACTTTTTTGGGTTTTCATCGGCAATGAATCAGGTGTTTTTAATGTTTTATGCCATTACCTGCGGATTTACCGCTTATTATTTTTTCAAGTTTTATCTGTTCTATAAAAACTCTTACGATATGAGTTTAGATACACGCAAAAACATCCTCTGGTTTTTCTACGAAATGAAACTGAATATCGAACTATATAAAGCCCTTACCTATATCGTTGCCTTTATCGGCGTTGCATTCATTGCAATTTATTTATTTATAGAAAAGGCTTCCATTTTCAATAAAATTTTAGCTAAGCTTTCATCGGTTTACATCTTATTAAACTGTTTTATTACCATTCTGATTATAGGTGTGATTACCGAACTATGGGCATGGTATTACTATGGCAAGTATTTAAAGCAGGTTAAAAAAGTAGTTGATGAGTTGGATTATGAGTAATGTGCAAGTCTGTATTATAAATATAAATGTCATCCTGTCCAAAGGATTCCTATGGAGAGCCTGTCGAAGGACTTACTTAAATATCTTGAAGGCGTTTCGACAAGCTCAACGTGACAAACTCAATGGAATTTTGTGTAGTCAGATGTTACCATCTGACGCTTCGGGGGTCTTACAATATTCCTCCGGCCCTCAGCACATCCATAATTGATGGAAAAGTATTTTTAACTACTGGCGAAATGTGGTTTTTATCTAACCAAACTGCTTCATCAATGCCTTCTTCTTTTTGAGGCACCAGTTTTGGTTCACCTTTAACCTTCATTTTGTACCAATTGGTTTTCTTGATTACCATTTTTGTACCAATTGGGTAAACATGATAGGTTTTACAAAGTTTTTCTTCGCGTTTAAAAACCCTGATTCCGCACTCCTCTTCTACCTCACGAACAGCGGTTTCCTTCATTTTTTCACCTTCTTCTAGCTTCCCTTTGGGCAGATCCCACTTTTTGTTCCTAAAAATAAACAGAAAATTGCCATTTGCACTCTCTACCAAACCACCAGCGGCCTTAATAATAGTGCAATCTTTCTTTAATTTTTTAAAGGTTTCCTGAGGATTTTTTGTCAAGAAAATATAGCTCTTTTTAGAACCGTTTTTTAGTTTTTTGTAGAATGTTTGCAGATTAAAATCCTGAAATTCCAGTTGTTGAATTTTTTCTTTTTGTTCTGGCAAAAAATCTGAGATAAACAAAGTGTTATCGTTGATATAAATTCTATAATTTCTTGGCATATATTTTTAACACACATTAAATAGAGAATGGTGCTTTTTTATAGCAACCCGCTCCTTTCCCGATTACATTTAAAGAGTTCTTTCTGCGAAACCTATATATTTTGCAATGCTCTAAAAGTAGAAAAATTGTTGAGTTATTTATAGTATAGGATATAAAAAAAGGTTACAACAATTAATGTTGTAACCTTATCTAAATTAACGCTCTCAATCAAAGATTGATGCAAGGCTCTCACCCCTTGCTTGCTACAAATATAGAATAATTTATTAAAGAGTGAAAAAAAAATAATATTTAATCAATGATGAACCTGAATAACCAAAAGCCATACACACTAGAATGTAAAAAAAATGGCTAGTTATCTGTATTGGAGCATTCAGTTAGAAAACAATGGCGAATAATTCCTGCAACGATGAATATTTTTTATAATTTTAACCTTTTAATCTGCCATGCCCATACCTTCATTATCCGAAACAGATCTGGAAGCATACCGAAACGATCTTTCTAACCCAGAAAAATCAACAGGTACGCTCTTTATCACATTAACTGGGCTTTATCAGCGTTTTGCCGGCAATGAACAGTTATTGGCCAATTTCGAATACGCATCTGAACTCCATAGTTTGGAGAACAACTATGCTTCAAAAAAAGAGTATTACAATAAAGAAATTGCAGAGCTTAAAAGGCAGTTTAAACAATTAGATAACCGTATTATTGCCGCAGAACAAAAGCTTCGCCATGGTATCCCCGACGATTTGATGGTAATGGATAAAATTATAGCCGAGCAAGAATCTATCGTAGAAGATCAGGAAAAGCTTAACAATGCCGAATCATCCATCGTAGAGCAGGTTAGAATAATAGATATAGCGTATGGAAAAGACCTTCAGAAGCTAGAACAACAACAAAGCAATAGAAATACACCGCTGAACATTAAATTTTCTGCTTTTAATGAACAGATAAAGCAAGCAGAAAAACGTATTACGTTAAAAGCAAGTGCAATTTCAATTATTGCCATTATCGGCATTCCTTTAATAATAGATATGAGCTTGGTATCATTAGGATTGCCCGCCTTAAGCAAGAATACCAATAACCTGATCTTCACCCATTATACCTTTTTAATCACACTGATCCTGGTCGAATTGTTCCTGGCCGAAAAGATCAGAAGCAGGATTTCGCGTATGTTATCCATCTCTTATCTTAAAGATTCGCTAGGTACGCTCCAAAATCTGCTGTTGGATAACAAAAAACAGATTTCAAAAGTAGAATCCAATCATAACATCTCTATATCAGAATTTGTAAAGCAAAATTATACGACTTAGGAGATTGATTTGTCTGATAAACAAACAGGGGTTTAGAAACCTTTTTCAGCCCCAAACCCCTAATTGTTAGTTTATCTGATATTTAGATCTACAACGTTGCCATATCAATTACAAAGCGGTAACGTACATCACCTTTTTCCATACGCTCGTAAGCCTGGTGGATATCTTTGATATCAATCAATTCGATATCAGATACGATATTATTCTCCGCACAGAAATCTAACATTTCCTGAGTTTCGGCAATACCGCCAATACCCGATCCGGCAAGACTTTTTCTACCACCAAGCAAACTAAAAGCAGCAATTTCTGCCGGTTTAGGTGGAACACCTACGCAAATGTGTATACCATTTGTTCTCAATAAAGACAGATACATGTTAAAATCGTGTTCAGCAGATACGGTATCTAAAATAAAATCGAACGTACCTCTGCCAGCTTTAACCTGCTCAGGATCGGTTGTTACCACAAAGTGGTGAGCACCAAGTTTTTTGGCATCTTCTTCTTTCTTTGGTGAAGTACTCAATACCGTTACTTCGGCGCCAAAAGCTACACCAAATTTCACAGCCATATGGCCTAAGCCACCTAAACCCAGTACAGCCAGTTTATGGCCTTTCCCTACTTTCCAGTGTTTCAGGGGAGAATAAGTGGTAATACCTGCACATAAAAGCGGTGCTACAGCAGCCAGATTTAATTTATCCGATACATGAAGTACGAATTCTTCGCGCACTACGATCGTATCCGAATAGCCACCATAAGTTGGTGTTTTACCATCTCTTTCTAAACTATTGTATGTTTGCGTATTTCCTTCCAAACAATATTGTTCTAAATCTTGCTTACAGTTTTCGCAAACCTGGCAAGAATCTACCATACAACCAGTACCAGCAAGATCACCTACCTTAAATTTTTTAACATGATCTCCAACCTTCACTACCCTGCCTACAATTTCATGACCAGGAACCATCGGAAATATCCCAGGAAACCAATCATTTTTTATCTGGTGCAGATCTGAGTGGCAAACCCCACAGAAAAGTATCTCGAACTGAACATCATGAGGACCTACTTCCCGGCGCTCAAAATTCCAGGGTGCAAGATCTGTCTCGGCATTTTGTGCCGCATATCCTTTTGTTGCTATCATAAAAATTTAAATTAATTTTACCTTAACAAAGGTATGTAGCGGTTTGCTAAGAACAATTACACAAATCAAATAAATCATTGCAAAATTCAAACAATGCTGTTACAACATCAGGCCGTTTAATAAGGCGTATTGAAGGAGCATAATCGTTTTCCCATCTTTTATTTCACCGCTTTTTATCATCTCCAGGGCTTTTTCAAATGGCAATTCTAATACCTCGATATATTCGTTTTCTTCTTTCAGCCCGCCTCCGTTATGCAATTTCATGTCACTTGAATATGCAGCAACGAAAAAGTATAACAGCTCGGTAACCGAACCAGGAGACATATAGGCTTCGAAAACTTTTTCTACGTGATCAATCCTAAACCCGGTTTCTTCTTCGGTCTCTCTTCTGATACAATCCTCAGCATTATCTTTATCCAACAGTCCGGCACAACATTCAATCAGGTAACCCGTCTCATTTCCATTGATAAATGTCGGGATCCTGAACTGGCGTGTGAGCACAACTGTTTTATATTCTTTATTGTACAATAAAATTGTGGCTCCATTTCCCCTGTCGTACGCCTCTCGCTCCAGAATAGATTTAGCACCATCCAGCCTTATTATTTCGAAACTCACTTTCTTCAAAGTATACCAGTTATCTGAAAGTATTTGCGTGTTAAGGATATTAATATTTTTCATAAATGATTATTTTTGATTGATTATGATTATTTTTGATCGAATTAACTGATTATATATGACATTTCAAAAAAGAGCGCATAAAATCTTAGAACTTCTAGAGGATCATGGCGAAGTTGATATTCGGCAGTTGGCACAAGAAATAGGCGTTTCTGAAGTTACTGTAAGAAGAGATCTTGCAAATATGGCAACAAACGGACTGCTTTACCGTACGCACGGCGGGGCCATGAAAGTAAGTCAATTGATAAAACCGGTATCATTTGCCAATAAAGCTGCTGTTAATTTTAAAGCAAAAGATGCGATTTGTAAAAGGGCTGCAGATGATATTAATGATGGCGACATTATATTCATTGACTGCGGAAGTACGGCCTTTAGGTTATGCCAGTTCATCAAAAACAAAAAAATAAAAGTAATAACCAATTCCATACCTGTAGTTAATGAGTTACAAAATAGTGCCGTAACCATTAACCTTATTGGAGGTGAAGTTGATCCGATCAGGCAGGCAGTTCATGGAACAATGTCACTTGAGCATATAGGCAGATATCGTGCTTCGAAAGCTTTTTTAGGTGTGGATGGAATTACTGCCGAGGGACTATATGCTGGAAGTGAGCACGAAGCTTCGAATACTTTGGCTATGGCATCGCAAAGTGATTGTACTTACATGCTATGCGATGCCAGCAAAGTAGGAAAAACTTCATATTTAAAGTTTGATGATTTATCGCTGGTAGATATTTTGGTTACAGATTATAATGGCCCCGAAAAAACAGCATTCCAGTCAAAAGGGATCTCAGTATATTCTGTAACGCATTAATATTACAGGAGTCTCAATTATTAGGAGAACAATCCATGTGTGATTTCTACAACAGCATCATCAGCATAAAAAAAGATGGTAAAGAAGCTTGGAGCCTGCGTAATTGCTAAAATATCTTCACGCTTAATATGGTTCTCGTTGATAAAAAGGGTAAGGCGCTCATGCGAACTGAAATAATCAGATTTTAAAACAATCATAAATTGAGGATATTAATTAAGACGGCAAATTTTATCGATTGTTACAAATACACAAGTTGGAAAGACCCTGAAACAAGTTCAGGATGACGAATGGAGAGAAATAAACGCTGAGGATCGTCATCTCGGATGTGGCGTTGCCCAGCTCGAAATGACGATTCTTTGTAACTTAAGCGATCAGATCTCCTTCCGCTCCAAAAGCATGATCGATAACGATTTTCCAAGTGCCATCTTCGCTTTGCTTCATTAGCTCGATGCCTTTTGCACTAACCTTAACTTCTTCACCATCGGTGATATTCCATTCCGACCTTCCTATAGCGAGATTTCCAGTTTGCAAGCAGTACACCGTTTTAATTTCCATAGTGCCCTTTATGGCAAGAATGGCTTTAATGGCTTCTTCAAATTGTGCTTCGCCTGATACAGGTTTCCCAGGTTCTGGAACAATGATACCCGACGCATCATACATACTAAGAACAGTGGCCACATCGCCAGTGTTAAATGCGGCAGCTAATGCCGAGTGGGCATCTTCTGCCCTTTTTGGTAAATTCATATTGATTTTTATTAATGTTTAAGAAAAAATGCTGGAGAATTCTTGTTCTTTCAATATTTTTCTGGCGAGCTGACCCGCATTATCATATATTTTATTGAAGAAGAATCCACCCATACTGATGCGCTTAACCCCAAGCGATTCCAACACTTTAAATCCTGGAAGATCGGGCATGCACATTACGTTGATGGGAAGTGAAGTAGATTGAACTACAGCAGCAATATCACTACTATCGGTAATGCAAGGCACAAAAATCCCATCTGCCCCAGCTTCCTGATAAGATTTAATGCGTTTTTTGGTTTCCGCTAAAGCGTTTGGCACTCCCAGGAGAAAAGCATCCGTTCTGATATTCAGAAAGATATTCAGTTTCTTTTTATTGATGTGCTCAGCCACCAGAGCAACTGTTTCGGCAAACGAAGCTGCCGGCACCAAGCTTCTCTTTTCGCCCGGCAAAGTATCTTCAAGGTTAATTCCCACTGCGCCACAATCGTGTAGTTTTTCTACATTTTCTAAAATGCCTTGCAGGTCGCGGCTATACCCAGCCTCCATATCAACGGTAAGTGGAATATTAACCATGTTGGTAATGCGCCTTGTTATACGGAGCAACTCTTCAAAGGGCAGGTTTTCTCCATCTGGATAACCCAAGGCATTCGAAATGGCCTGACTGGAAATCCCAATGGCCCTAAAACCATTGGTTTGAAAGATTTCTGCACTTTTCACATCCCATACATTCCCAATTAAAAGTGGGGTGGTATTTTTGTGCAGATGTTTAAATGTTTCAAAAGAATTCATAAGCTATATCTTGTTTTAATTGATTATACATCAAAGATATAGCCCTTAAAAATCAACGGATTGTACAAATCCGAACAAAATAAAATTTATGGAAAAAGCAGCTGATTTACCGGAGTAAGGTTATCCAGATAACTCGAAGGAGTAAGTCCGGTAAAGGATTTAAAGTCTCTTATAAAATGTGATTGATCAAAATATCCGCAGGCATAGGCAATATTGGTAAATGGCTCCTCGTTTTTTGAAATCATCTTTAAACTCTGCTGAAAACGGTTAATTTTATCGTAAGATTTTGGCGAAAGCCCGGTATGCTGATGCAGTAACCGTTGCAAATAACGCGTAGTGATATTATGCCTTGATGCGATATAGGTAATATTGCTTCCCGAAGCATCTTTTAGGATACTATTTAAGATATCGGCTACCTTATTGATATAAAAGGATTTCTTTTCATGACTGATCAGTCTTTTCAACAAAAATGCCTCTAAAAGATCGATCCTTTTTTGTTCTCCCTCGGTTTCCAATAGTTTTTGATGGAGCACATCTGCACTTCCTCCGATCACATCCCGAAGATCGGTAATCGAGTCGTTAAAAACCCCCATCTGATCATTAAAAAAGTATGATGCCGAGTGTGTATAAAATTTGATCCCAAGCATAAAATGTTTACCTACCGATCGGATAGCAAGTGGTTTTGTAATCTGCCCCCAAAGTTCAATTTTTGGTGTTTTCTTAAAACCATTGTTTACAAGCGATTCCCAACTGCCACCCCCCAGATTAAAGATTACCTCCATATCCCCACTGGGAAATACTACATCCTCAAAAGTCGAATCAGCATCCGACTTGAAAATATAATAATGCCTGATATAAGGTTTTAAGAGATCTGAAGGTAAAAACTGTTTAAATTCCATGTATGCCAATTGATTACAAGATCGTAAAATTAGGGCAATTCCAAGCTTCAAGATTGTAAAAATCGGAACAAATTATGCCTTATTGAGATAATTAAGTGCTGTAATCAAAGTGTCGCAGCTTAAAAATAATCCGTTACCGCAACAACATATCTCTAAGATATTTTAAGCCCTGATATTCTTTATCATACTGATTTACAAGGAGTGGCAAGAAATAGCTTTTACCATCCATCAAAATTTCCGATATTTGTATCATTTGGAAGTCGTGATTAAATTCAAATCCCGACATTTTCTTTCCCCGCTAAAACAAGTGGGGCTTAATAAACGTTATGACAAACACAAATAAATCTGTAATTTTGAGCCATGTATAATAAAAGTGATATTGAATTAAAGGTAGCGGAATTTTTATTACAGATAAAAGCAATCAAATTACAACCAAATAATCCTTTTACCTGGGCATCTGGTTGGAAATCGCCAATTTATTGCGACAACAGAATTACCCTTTCCCACCCTCAGGTTAGAACTTACATCCGTCAGAAACTTGCACAGGCCATTCAGGAAGAGTTTGGTTCGGTAGATGTTATTGCAGGTGTTGCAACCGCCGGAATCCCTCAAGGCGTTTTAGTAGCTCAAGAACTTGGTTTACCTTTTATCTATGTAAGAGCGAAAGCTAAAGAGCATGGCACTGGAAGTTTAATTGAAGGCGAAGTGGTAGAAGGTCAACGTGTGGTGGTTATCGAAGATTTAATTTCAACCGGAAAAAGCAGTCTCCAAGCTGTTGATGCATTAAGAACTGCAGGTTTATCGGTAGCTGGCTTAGCGGCAATTTTCACTTACGGTTTCGAAAAAGCAGACGAAAATTTCGCAGCTGCAAAATGCCGTTACTTAACCTTATCAAACTATGGCGCTTTAATCGATTATGCTGCCGAGCACAGCATTATTGCCAAAAGTGATATGGAATTATTAGGTAAATGGCGTTTAAATCCTTCAGAATGGGGCCAAGGACAAGTTTTGAGTTCGGAGTCTTAAGTTTGGAGTAAAAAACAAAAATCTATAAAAAATATATAATGACTGTTATTGAAAGCGCAGTAGAGGTGAATAAACCAGTTGCAGAGGTTTATGCATTTCTATCCAATATGAACAATCATCAGCAACTGATGCCAGAAAATATTTACAACTGGGAATCTACAGAAGATGATGCACGGTTTACCATCCAAAATATGGCAAAATTGGCCATTAAGATTTCGAGCCGTATCGAAAATCAGGAAATAACAGCAATTCCGAGTGAAAAAGCACCTTTCGATGTAGAATTAAAGTGGACTGTAGCAGATAACGGAAACGGAACAACTACAGCTAAACACATTATCTCAGCTGATTTGAACATGATGATGAAAATGCTGGCATCTGGTCCACTACAAAAACTGGCCGATCACCAAACGGAAAAACTGAAAGAAATATTAGGGTAAAAAGTGATTGCACAGATTTAAATGATTGCACAGATACAAAAGACGAATTAAACCTCGTCTTTTTTTATGCGTAAAAATTCCATTGCGTTCTCTTATCAGCACATTATTTTAATACCTTAGTTTTCGAATAACCTTTAAACTATGAACCTCAGATTTTTCCAGGTAACTGCTTTATTTCTTGCCCTTGCTCCTATTTCCAAAACACTTGCTCAATCCGTTACAGCCTTAAAAACCGAATATTTAGTTAACCCAATCGGTATAGATAATCCAAATCCGCGTTTTACATGGCAAATGAACGATGCCCGCCAAGGAGCCAAACAAACAGCCTACCGCGCTCTGGTAGATACCGATTCGGCTTCGCTTGTTAAAATCAGTGCAAAACTTTGGGATACAGGCTGGGTTAAATCAGATGATAATTTGGTTATTTACTCGGGGCAAGCACTAAAACCTTTTACTAAATATTTCTGGAGGGTTGATATTGCTGATGAAAGCCAAAAGAAATCAAACAATGCATATATCGCCAACTTTGAAACCGGCATGATGAAAATGGAAAACTGGCAAGGTGCATGGATTTCGGATAATGAAAATACCAAGCTTAAGCCTGCACCTTATTTCCGAAACACCTTTACCACAACTAAAAAAATCAGATCGGCCAGGGCTTACATCGCTGCAGCTGGCTTGTACGAACTCTCTATAAATGGCAAAAAAATCGGCAACCACCGCATGGACCCGATGTATACCCGCTTTGATAGACGAACATTATACGTTACCTACGATGTAACCAAGGCCATCAGCAAAGGCAAAAATGCTATTGGCATATTATTAGGCAATGGTTGGTACAACCACCAATCGACCGCAGTTTGGTATTTCGACCGTGCTCCATGGCGAAATAGGCCAGCTTTTTGTCTTGATGTGCACATTACTTACGAAGATGGCACAACCGAAACCATTAAATCGGGTAAAGAATGGAAAACGGCTTTAAGCCCGATTATTTTTAATAGTATTTACACCGCCGAGCATTACGATGCCCGCCTGGAAAAAGCAGGCTGGAACACGCCAGATTTTGATGATGCGGATTGGAAAAATGTGATGTACCGTTCAGCGCCATCTAAAAATATTGTTGCACAAGCCATGCACCCCATCCGCAATGTTGAAGAAATAGCCAGTAAAAGTTTAAGAAAGTTTAACGATACCACTTATCTTTTCGACCTGGGCAGGAATATCTCAGGCGTAAGCAAAATCACGGTAAGCGGACCGGCAGGAACCGTTATAAAACTGAAACATGGCGAACGTTTATATACCAACGGACACGTAGACATTTCCAATATTGACGCCCATTACCGGCCAACTGATAATACTGATCCATTTCAGACGGATATCCTGATTTTAAACGGAAAAGGTGAACAAAGTTTTATACCGCATTTCAATTATAAGGGTTTTCAATATGTAGAAGTGAGCAGCTCCGCTCCCATCCAATTAAAAAAAGAAGATCTGGTAGGCTATTTTATGCATAGTGACGTGCCAGTTGTTGGTGAGGTTAAATCTTCAGAGCCGATCATCAATAAAATCTATTACGCCACCAACAATTCTTATCTATCGAATCTTTTTGGCTACCCGACCGATTGTCCGCAAAGAGAGAAAAACGGCTGGACAGGCGACGCACAGATTGCAATAGAAACGGGCCTGTATGGTTTTGACGGCATTACCATTTACGAAAAATGGCTTGCCGATCACCGCGATGAGCAACAGCCAAATGGTGTTTTACCTTCCATTATCCCTACCGATGGCTGGGGTTACGAATGGGGCAACGGACCAGACTGGACCAGTACAATTGCCATTATTCCATGGAATGTTTACCTGTTTTACGGCGACAAAAAACTACTTGCCGATTGTTACGGAAACATCAGAAAATACGTGAACCATATTGACGAAACCTATCCGACAGGTTTAACCACCTGGGGTTTGGGCGATTGGATTCCGGTGAAATCAAAATCTCCTGTTGAACTTACTTCGACCTGTTATTATTATGCTGATGTGGTTATTCTGGCCAAGGCAGCAAAAATTTTAGGTAAAAACGATGATTATGAAAAGTACATGGCCCTGGCTAAAAAAATTAAAGATGCTTTTAATGCCAGATATTTGAATAAGGAAAAAGGGATTTATGCTTCTGGCGTACAGACCGAAATGAGTGTTCCGCTTTACTGGAAAATTGTTCCGGAAGAATCGGTTGCCTTAGTCGCCCAAAATTTAGCCAAACGCGTAGAAGCCGATGGTTTCCACCTAGATGTGGGATTATTGGGTACAAAAGCCATTTTAAATGCGCTGAGCGAAAATGGTTACAGCAACATAGCTTATAAAGTTGCTGCTCAAAAAACCTACCCTAGCTGGGGCTGGTGGATGGAAAACGGAGCCACCACTTTATACGAGAACTGGCCTATTGATGCAAAATCGGATATATCGATGAACCACATTATGTTTGGAGAAATTGGCGCCTGGTTATATAAATCACCAGGTGGTATTAAGCCAGACGAAAAACAACCCGGCTTTAAACATGTAATATTGGATCCGCACATTATGGAAGGCCTGAATTCTTTTGAGGCCAGTCATATTGGTCCGTATGGTAAAATTGTGAGTGCATGGAAAAGAATTAATAATGGAATCAGGTACGATATTACCATTCCTGCAAATTCTACAGCCACTATTAACCTTCCACTTACTCATGGCATGAATAATTATGTAAATGGCAAGATAAACAACATTGGGAAGATAGATTTAGCAGCTGGTAAGTATGTAATTGAACATAAAACACCATAAGATAATACAGAAGATTATATCATAAAAAACAATTTCTTCTCAGATTTTGTCATGTTGAGCCTGTCGAAACACATTAAAGCGTATTTAGCTAAGTCCTTCGACAAGCTCAGGATGACAGGTCCATATTTATGATGCTTGCCTCTTAAGCGAGATATCTTCCAGCGATAAATTCCGCGTTAGAGATTGTAAGGGTTCAGTACCGATCCTTCATCGGTACCGGAGCGCAGCGCAGCCCTGGAAAGCCCGGGCCCTTGCGTAGCTTGGGTAACGCCCAAATCAGTTAACAGTTGGCGATTCGCAATCCCCCAATACGACAAATTTTCAGCATAAATAACTAATTATCAGTAATTTAGTCATGAAAATAAAAATATTACCGACAAAATTTCCGATTTAAAAATCAAAACTAACATGGCATTTGTTTTGACTTAAACGGGAATATGAACTTCAACAATTTTACTATAAAAGCCCAGGAAGCAGTTCAACAGGCTTCTGAAATAGCCCAAGGCAATCAGCAACAGGCTATTGAAACGGCACACCTGCTTAAAGGTTTGCTTACTGTTGATGAAAACGTGGTTTCTTATGTTTTAAAGAAACTGAACGTTAACCTAAATTCACTAAATCAAAACTTAGATGCAGAGATTGCCAAGTTCCCGAAAGTGAGCGGAAGCAATGTCTATCTGTCATCTAATGCCAATAGCGCCCTGCAGAAAGCGCAAACATTTTTAAAAGAATTTAAAGATGAATTTGTGTCTGTAGAACATCTATTATTAGGCATACTGGCCGTTAACGATAGTACTTCAAAATTATTAAAAGAACAGGGTGTTAACGAAAAAGACCTTAAAAAAGCCATTGTAGAATTACGTGGTGATAACCGCGTAACCGACCAAAATGCCGAGGCAACTTACCAGGCTTTGAGCAAATATGCTCGAAACCTAAACGAATATGCCGAGAGCGGAAAGCTTGATCCTGTGATCGGTCGCGATGAAGAAATCCGCCGCGTGATCCAGATTTTATCACGCAGAACCAAGAACAATCCTATTTTAATTGGTGAGCCAGGTGTAGGTAAAACAGCCATTGCAGAGGGTATTGCCTTTAGGATTATTAAAGGTGATGTACCTGAAAATTTAAAAAGCAAAGTGGTTTATTCCCTTGATATGGGTTCGCTTATTGCAGGTGCAAAATATAAAGGCGAGTTCGAAGAACGTTTAAAAGCTGTGGTTAAAGAAGTTACCCAGAGCGATGGCGAAATCGTATTGTTTATTGATGAAATCCATACTTTGGTAGGTGCCGGTGGTGGCGAAGGAGCAATGGATGCGGCGAACATTTTAAAACCTGCCCTTGCCCGTGGAGAATTGCGTGCCATTGGTGCAACAACTTTAGATGAATATCAAAAATATTTAGAAAAAGATAAAGCACTAGAGCGTCGTTTCCAAAAAGTAATGGTTGAAGAACCAGATACCCAGGATGCGATTTCTATCCTACGTGGCTTAAAAGAACGGTATGAAACACACCATAAAGTAAGGATTAAAGATGAAGCGATCATCGCAGCCGTAGAAATGAGCCAGCGGTATATTTCAGATCGTTTCTTGCCAGATAAGGCGATCGATTTAATGGACGAGGCTGCGTCGAAATTGCGTATGGAGATGGATAGCGTGCCAGAAAATGTGGATGCTTTAGACCGTGAAATTATGCGTTTAGAGATAGAACGCGAAGCCATTAAACGTGAAAAAGACGACAGGAAGGTTAAAGAGCTTTCAGAAGAAATTGCCAACCTATCAGCAGAGCGCGATGAATTTAAGGCCAAATGGCAAGGCGAGAAAGACCTGGTAGATGCGGTTAACAACGAATTAGAGCAGATTGAGCACTATAAATTAGAAGCCGAACAAGCAGAACGAGCCGGCGATTACGGTAAAGTAGCCGAAATCCGTTACGGAAAAATTAAAGAGGCACAGGATAAAGTTGAAAAACTGAAAGCCGATTTAGAAAGCCAGCAAAGCGATAGCCGTATGCTTAAGGAAGAAGTTACAGCTGATGATATTGCAGGCGTAGTAGGTCGCTGGACAGGCATTCCGGTAACCAAGCTAATTGCCAGCGAACGCGAAAAATTACTTCATTTAGAAGAAGAATTACACCAGCGCGTAGCGGGTCAGGATGAAGCGATAGAAGCCATTTCTGATGCGATCCGTCGCTCGCGTGCAGGTTTGCAGGATAAACGTAAACCAATTGGCTCTTTCATCTTTTTAGGTACAACCGGAGTAGGTAAAACTGAGCTTGCGAAAGCATTGGCAGAGTTTTTATTCAACGATGAAAATGCGCTAACACGAATCGATATGAGCGAATATCAGGAACGTCATGCAGTTTCACGTTTAATTGGAGCGCCTCCTGGCTATGTTGGTTATGATGAAGGCGGACAGTTAACCGAAGCCGTTAGGCGTAAACCTTACTCTGTGGTATTGCTAGATGAAATTGAAAAAGCACATCCGGATGTATTTAATATCCTGTTACAGGTATTGGATGATGGGCGTTTAACCGATAATAAAGGAAGGACGGTGAATTTTAAAAACACCATCATCATCATGACCTCGAACATTGGTGCGCATTTAATTCAGGATAACTTTAAAAACTTAAGCGATGAAAACCGTGAGGAAGTAATTGCGAAAACCAAAAACGAATTGTTCGAGGTATTAAAACAGACCATTCGCCCGGAGTTTTTGAACAGAATTGACGAGCTGATTATGTTTACACCGTTAAACCGCAGCGAAATCAGGAATATTGTAAGCTTGCAGTTTAAACATGTACAGCAAACATTGGCCGAAATGGGTATAGAAATGGATGCCAGTGATGAAGCTCTAGATTGGTTGGCACAATTGGGTTACGATCCACAGTTTGGTGCCAGGCCGTTAAAAAGGGTTATTCAAAAAAGAATCCTAAATGAGTTGTCGAAAGAGATATTGGCGGGTAAGATAGATAAAGACAGCAAAATTAAACTGGATATGTTTGATCATAATTTTGTGTTCCTGAACCAAAAAACAGATTAAAACATAACAATCAAAATCCCACAGATTAATTTCTGTGGGATTTTTTGTTTAAAATGCCCTCATTAAAAGTAACTAACATAATAGTTCGTTTTCTTGTTTTTTGTTTCAATAATGATTATTATTGATTACACACAAAAACACAAATAAAATGAAACCTAAATTAATCATCATGGCGCTGCTATGCGCCGTTAGTTGGCATTGCTATGCCCAAACTGAAAAGGGCTCTGGCTTTATAGGCGGAAGCATCAGTTTCGGAACCTCTAAACAAAACAGTTCGTCGGTCAGTTTAAACACGTTTACCTTAACGCCAAGGGGAGGCTATTTTTTAGCCAATAATTTTGCAATAGGCTTAGAAATTCCTTTAAACCTGTCGAAACTTAGGGGCGAAAGTTATACCGCATGGAATGAAGAATACGGATATTACGAAGAACAGCGTGGGGTAAAGGAATTTAGCCTTGGTATCTCCCCTTTCGTACGCAAATATGTGGATGTCAAAAATCGGTTTAAGTTTTTTATGCAGGCTAACCTATTACTCCAGATCAATACTTTTAACAGGATTGATGAAGAAGGTTACTTAATCCGAACAGATGCCAAAATAAAGGGATGGGGCGCAAGTATAAGCCCTGGCTTTAGTTATTTCCTATCCAGACATGCTACTTTGGAATTTTCATTGCCAGTGGTATCTTTCTTCCATCAAAATTATTATGCCGAAGAATCGCTCTACAATTACGACAAAACCAATAACCTGAAATTGGCGCTACAGAATTTTACCCCAACATTTACTTTCAATTATCATTTTTAACAGCTTATAAAATGAAAAAAATATTCATCCAAATATTAAGCTTAATCAGCATATTATTTCTTTTAAGCCTTTCCAACCAGGCAAATGCTCAGCGCTTTCGTGGCAAAATAGAATATTACAGCAGTGTATTCCCTTCTGAAGATGGAAAAATCAAGTCTATTAACGGCACTAAAATTGAATACTACAATTCGGTTTTTAAATCGGAAGATGGGAAAGTAAAAACAATAGGCGATAAAAGAGTGGAATACTATAATAGTGTATTCCCTTCTGAGGATGGAAAAATTAAAGCTATTGGCGATATCAGAATTGAATATTATAATTCCGTTTTTAAATCGGAAGATGGAAAAATTAAATCAATTGGTCATATCAAATTTGAGTACAATAATACTGGCTCGCAAAAAAGTGATGGTAAAGTAAAATCAATCACCAATGAAAACGACGATTCCAAATCGGAAGACGCATTGGACACCTATTATTTTATTGAAAAAATCAACTGTCAATAATTTACAGGCTAACCTTTGAATCCAGATTAATATTTATTCTTTCTATCATAAACTTAATCGAATCTGTCACGCTGTCCAAAGGACTCCTACGGAGAGCCTGTCGAAACGCTAAAACATATATTTTAGCTAGTCCTTCGACAGGCTCAGGATGACAAAATCAATACTACCGAGACAGTCTCCTTTTATTTTTTCTTTGTTTCTATATTCGGCAAGAATCCTGTTAACAAACCGATTAAAGGCAGAAACGCACAAACATTAAATACATATTCAATACTCGTAGAATCAGCTAATTTCCCCAACAAGGCGGATCCTATACCACCCATTCCAAAGGCAAAGCCAAAAAATAATCCAGCAACCAAACCAACTTTCCCAGGAATCAACTCCTGTGCATAAACCAGAATTGCGGAGAATGCTGATGCCAAAATCATCCCGATGGGAACAATAAGTACACCTACCCAAAACAAGCTGGCATGTGGTAGTAATAATGCAAATGGAGCGGTACCCAATATCGATGCCCAGATTACATATTTACGACCTATTTTATCGCCTATTGGCCCACCTAACAAGGTTCCGGCAGCTACCGAAAACAAAAACACAAATAGATAGATCTGTGAGGTCTGCACTGAAACATGGAATTTATCGATCAGATAAAAGGTAAAATAATTGGTTAAACTTGCCATGTAGAAATACTTTGAGAAAATCAACAAGAGTAAAATACACACCGAGAAAATCACCTTAGTTCTCGAAAATTGGTTTACAACAGTTTGAATATTGATCTTTTTACTTCTCGAAAGCATAAATCCCCTATACCAATTGCCTACATAGGTTAAAATAATAATGGCTAAAAGTGCAATTACCGAAAACCAGATCACACTGAACTGCCCGTAGGGAACAATGATCCATGCAGCTAATAATGGGCCTAAAGAACTCCCTGCATTACCTCCCAACTGAAAAACAGATTGAGCCAATCCCCGCTTTCCTCCTGACGCGGCGTGTGCCATACGAGAAGCCTCGGGATGAAATATAGAAGAACCGATCCCAATAAAACATACAGAAAGCAATATGGTGTAAAAATGGGTCGATTGTGAAAGCGAAATTAACCCAACCAGGGTAAAACCCATCCCTACGGCTAGTGAATATGGCTGAGGCTTTTTATCTGTATACAAACCCACAAAAGGCTGTAATAATGATGCCGCCAATTGAAAGGTCAAAGTAATTAGCCCAATTTGTGAAAAACTTAAATGATAACTGGTTTTAATGATAGGGTAAATTGCAGGAATTAACGATTGTATAGTATCATTAAGTAAATGCGAAAAACTTAAAGCGAAAAGTATCGGGAAAACGGTTTTTTCAATAACGGAAGTGGTCGTGCTATTCTCAGTCATAACGGTAAATTATACCGTCAAAAATAGTGATTATAAATTTTTAAACTAAACGATATGTCCTTGCAAAAACCAAACATTTTTATAAAGTTTTGGTTTTATAGCTATGGAAAAGAACAGAAAAATTGTTGGCCTATGCGGAAGTTTAAGAAAAGGATCGTACAATGCCATGCTACTTAAAGTCGCAGGCGGTTTAATCCCCAAAGATATCCAGTTCGAAACGGTGACTTTCGATGAGATCCCTGTTTACAATGCAGATCATGATTTACCCGAAGTTGAAGAAAGGCCGGCCAGCGTGGTGAAATTTAGAGATGCATTGGCCACTGCAGACGCTTTTATTATTGTTTCTCCCGAATACAACTATTCTATTCCAGGTGGATTAAAAAATGCCATCGACTGGGCCAGCCGCGGCAAAGATTCACCCTTGATGCATAAACCAGTTGCTGTGATGGGTGCAACACAGGGCATGTGGGGAACAGTTAGAATGCAAACTGCATTTTTGCCTGTTTTTACCTTCCTGAATATGAATCCGGTTTTACAACCAGAAGTGTTAGTTGCCCAGGCTCAAAATAAATTCGATGCTGAAGGAAATCTAATCGACGAGAAAACCATCGGCATTATTAAAAAGAAAATTGAAAATTTAATTTCTGCCTGCAAAGTTTAATTCAAAACGGCAAAGATCCCTATCCAAAACCTGCCATTTTAGACACTTCAAAGTCTGACATTTATACAAAAAAAGTCAGATTGTCAATTTGTCATGATTAAAAAGTTAATCAGTCGATTAATTTTTAGTCACACTAAAATAATATTGAGCTAACATTAAATTTATATCTGATTATCAATTAAGCAGTTGACTAAAAACTGATTTTTTGATGACGTAGGTAGAGTTTTTTGGCACAAGTGTTGACTTTTAGGCAAATATAGTCAGATATTAAAATAGTAAAAATTGACTATATTTTAATAACAAATAAATAATAAAAAAGATGAAAAAACTATTATTATCTTTAGTAGCAGTAGCAGGTTTAGTTTATGGTGCACAAGCACAAACTGAAAAAGGAAATTTTATGTTAGGTGGTAATGTAGGTGTAAACTCTACGAAAGTTGACGGCGCTCCAAAAGCAGATTTCAACTTTAGCGTATTACCAAGTGTTGGTTATTTTATCAGCAACAACTTTGCGATCGGTACTGGTGTTGGTTACGAATACGATAAAAAGGTAAGTGAGAAAACTCAAGATGGTGCTTTTAAAGTTGCTCCATTCGGTCGTTACTATGTTGGTTTATCAGATCAATTCAAATTCTTCGGACAATTATCTGTGCCTTTGGCTTTCGGTCAGTTAAAAACAACTGATGCGAACGGTGATAACGCTGTTAAAACCGGTACTACTACTAAAATCGGTGTAGAACTTGCTCCAGGATTTGCATTTTTCCCTACAAAAAGAATCGGTATCGAACTTTCGGTTAAAGGTTTAAGTTATGAAAACTATACTTTAAAAGCTGAAGGAACTGGCGCAAAAGTTAAAACCAATACTTTTGGCTTAAACGCTGATACTTTCGCACCAAGATTAGGTGTACAGTTCTACTTTTAATTAATTCTCCCTTAAGGGAAATTTAATAAATGACTTTTTTTCAAAGAGCGTCCCGGTTTACCATCGGGACGCTTTTTGTTTTACTTCTTTTCTCTGATGGCTTTAAATTCAGATCCGTTTTTCCATTTCGGATATGAATCTTCATTACTGATGCGGTAACCCATATCAAAGAGCATTCTTACATCTTCTATAATACCTGATAAATCCCATGTTTTGGCATCGAAATTATCCTGTGGTGAATGATAACGGAATTTGGTAAAATCGGCTACCTGCTTTAATCCCCATGCCCTGCCGTTTTTAATGTTATCTACGCCTGAACCTGTAAACAATGAGGGTACACCAACCTTAGCTAGGTTAAAATGATCAGAACGGTAATACAAGCCCGATGATGGAACAGGATCTGGTACGATTACCCTCCCCTGTTTTTTCGCAGCCGCTACAGCATAATCTTCCAGTTCTGACTGGCCAAAGCCATACACTACGATATCTTTAGTTTTACCAGCTATACCCATCATATCCATATTGATATTGGCAACCGTTTTAGCCAAAGGGAAAGCTGGGTGTTTGGCATAATACTCTGAACCCAACAGGCCCTGCTCTTCGGCGGTATAAGAAATAAATAAAATGGTGCGTCCAGGAGTTTTAGGCAACTTTTTAAAGGCTGAAGCAATTTCGAATAAAGAAGCTACGCCAGTTGCATTATCAACCGCTCCATTGTAAATAGAATCGCCCTGTATTTTTTCTCCCACGCCCAAATGATCCCAATGTGCCGAATAAATAATAGCTTCGTCTTTACGCTTATCGCCAGGTATTTTAGCCAGAACATTATAAGTAACCGATTTTTTGATGGTATTTTTAACCTTTAGTGAGGTGGTGATATTTAAATCAACAGCCTTAAAACCTTTTTTACGGGCACTTAAAGCCAACTCATCAAATGATTTGCCATCCATTGCAAATAGCTGTTTTGCCTTATCTAAAGTAATCCAGCCTTCTACCACAGTCCTATTCATGCCATTGTCTTCGCTTTGGAGCGTAAGTTTAGATTTCGACCAGCCACTACGCACAACTGTCCAGGGATAAGCCGCTGGTTCGGTATCGTGTACGATGATGATCCCTGTTGCACCCTGACGGGCAGCTTCTTCAAACTTATAGGTCCATCTGCCATAGTAAGTCATATTTTTACCTTTAAACAAAGTAGAATCAGCAAAACCGGGATCATTGATCAACACTACAACCGTTTTTCCTTTTACATCAAGATTAGCATAATCGTTCCAGCCATACTCTGGTGCAACAATGCCATAACCCGCAAAAACCAGAGGCGAATTGCTCATACTTACCTCATCTTGCACACGGCGCGTGCCAGCCACAAAATCGGTTAAATAATTGAGTGTTAAGGATGCTGTTTTTCCTTTGAGAACCATTTTATCTTCTGGCACAGATTTAATTTCTACCATGGGTACCTCCTGAAAGAAACTATCTCCATTGCCCGGCTGTAGGCCTAGTTTTTCGAACTGGGTTTTTAGATAATTAATGGTTTTGGTTTCTCCATTGGTAAAAGGTTTTCGCCCTTCTAAACTATCAGCCGCAATTACCGATAGATATTGGGTTAAACTCGAATCATTAATGGCCTTTACGGCTAAAGAATCGACACTAGTATCAGTGCTTTTTATGCCTTGCTTGCAGGAACTAAAGAAAAGGAGCGCACAACTGGAAAATAGAAGGAGTTTTTTCATTTATAAAGGATTGTTTTTAGCTAATTAATCGCATTTGCTGAAAAATACGAAGAAAATGGCAAATTCTTACAGGTATTTATGAAACGTATCGTCATCTCGCCCGCAGTATTCCGAAGGAACTCCTTTGGAGGAGAGATCTGAATGATTAAATCTATTGCTTAATCAGCTTAAATTTCTTCAACTGCTGCCCGTTTTTATTGATTACACCAACATAAACACCTGTTGATAAAGCGTTGAGCAAAAAACGGTTCGAACTTGTGGCCCTTTCCTCAAAAACCTTCTGTCCTAGGATGTTAAAGACAGATAGGCTATAATCTTCGAATGATCCGCTCAGAACGGTTAAATAATCGGTTACTGGATTGGGAAAGAAAGAAAATTCATTGTCCTTAAGAAATACTGCCGAAACCAGATCGCTCTGCACCCGGCCGTTGGCAGTTTCGAAAGTAACGCGGTAAAACTGGATTCCAGCTTTTGGCTTTTCATCAATAATTGTATAATCGAGTTGATTTGAAACTGGTTTGGTCTGCTGTAAAACGTTAAAAGTATTTGGTCCGGTCTGTTTTTCCCAAATGATATTCTTTAAATCTAAGGTACTTCCAATATTGAGATCTAGTTTTACTTTATCCTCATTTACAGATGCCGATAAATTCCTTACATAACAGGCAATCCCTTGTTGTGTATAATCGATGGTATAACTTTTCAGACCTGTAAAACCTGTGCCATTTGCTGCCACAGCAAAATATTTACTATTAATCTTGCTTGCATCAAGCTTAACTATGGTATCAGCAAGGGTTAACACTGGAGAGAGGATATTATCTACTACATTATATAGCGTGTAATCTTTTGCCCCAGGTTGTGGATTCCAGTTCAGTGCAATTCCATCTTTGCATGCATAGCCAACCTTTAACACCCTTGGACTCGAAATAATGAAAGATTGGCTCAATATTATATTGCCTTCCACTTCCATTTTTATCATTGCTTTAGCAAACAAATCTGGAGCATTCCAATTGTAAAAACCTTTACTTAAATCGATCCCCGAAGCAATTGATTTCCATGTAGTCCCTTCATCATAGCTCACCGATAGGTTTCCGGTTTTACTGGTGTAGGTATTTTCCCACCGGACGTAGTTATCTTCATTGGCAAAAAAGTATTCGTTCTTTTCAGGACTGATGAAGGAAAAAGTGTTTTTGAATGTATAACGATAAGCCATCGCAAAGCGCTGGTTATTACCCTGTGTGATCCTGTTACCCTTAACATGAATATTATAAGCACCGGCAGTGGGATTATCGAGACTAACCTGCTGAATGGCATTGACGACATCGGCTTTACGCACCGCGGGCTTTGAGAGGGAATCTAAATGTGGAAAGCTGCTTAACACCCAGGGCAACGTTAAATTCCCAGCAGGATTTTCGAGACTTAAATCCAATCCATTAACTAAACTTTGTGCTGCATTTACAACAGCAGGAGGATCGTTCCAGGTAATGGTGAGTTTCACTTCAGCTACATTAGCCGGAATTGCCAGGGGAATAAGCAAATCCTGATTTTTGGCCACTTCGTACAAAGATGCCCTGTTTTCATCTAAAGTTTTTAACGATTGGGCTACATTCAATTTTCCATAGCCATATAAAAAATCAACCTGTGCTGTTCCCAAATCATCAGCCGAATTAATTACTGTTGCTCTGATTAATGAAGCAGAAGGCGCCTTTTTATATTTCTGCTGATAAAACTGTTCTAACAAAGCGATTGATCCACTGGTAATTGCAGCAGAGCCCGATGTTCCGTCTTCACCCAAGGCAACAAGTTCCGGTTTTACGCGTCCATCATAGGCAGGACCTTTGCTGCTCTGATTTTCAGAAATATTTTCTCTGTTAATCCCTCCTATCACCAATAAATTTTTAGCCTGCTTAAAATTGCCTGTTAAATTGGCTCTGGCGGTTATCCCTTGATAAAAACCAACTGATGGTGTTGCTGTTCCTTTATTTCCGGCAGAAAAAACATGGATCAAAGTATCGGTTTCGTAGATCTGCTTATCATACGCAGCTGCTTCCATTCCGTAGTCATTGTCTATATCGGTACCATATGAATGGTTTTGAACCTTAATCTGAAGCCGGTTTAAATCAGTCACCAAATCTGGCATTAAATTAGAAAAATCAGAATATGCCAATTTGGATTTAGGCGCAGCACCTAAACCACGGATAAAGGAATTGCCGTTTCCTAATGCCAAAGTGGCCATAATAGTAGCGTGGGAAGTTGGCGTTTTGCCGATAATCGCGCCAGGTAAAGTTTTCCCCAGCAAATCAAGATCGCCTGCATCGTACATCCCTTCTTTGAAGGAAACATTTATCCCCGCACCATCGATACCTGGAAAAAGACTATGGGCATTGGAAATTTGGTTTAAACCGAGATCGAGTCCATTAATCACCACCTCCTCTTTAGCCACAGGCAAAATATCAGCATATAAAATGTCATCCAGTTCCAATATCAACATTAAATCAGCAGGCAAAATATTAACCATAATCATGTTGTTGATATGATCTGTTGATTTTATGCTTAAGTTTTTAGCAGAACCAGGTAAAGCATTTATATTTTTAAAGGATAACCTAACCAGAATGGAATCGTTCTTTTTTGTGGACTTGGCGAGCACTTTGATTAACCGATCGCTGGCTTTCCATAGTCCGTTAGCTTTCTCTTGATAAATTACATGATTAGAGAGGCTGGAGACAGGCGATTTTTCGACAATAAAATAATCGCCGGCAAGCTTCTTTTTAGGGTTCAATAATTGAATTTCGGTAGCCGTCAACGTACGATTGAACCGAACCAAAATGAGCCCTTCGGCAGTTAATTTTTGCGAATTTCCATTTTTGGAAATATATTTTTCAAAATATTTTTCTATTCCAGCAGGTTGTACCTGTGCGTTTAAACCAAGCGCAGACAGACAAAAACATATAACTAAAAATACAGTATTGACTTTCAAAAATTATTTTATTATAAAATTTTGTTTACATCATTTATCTTCTCTAAATTAGGATTAATAAGGTAATCCACAAATTTTATTAACTAACTTATTCAACCTAAACTAATTTAATTCTAACTAAGATGAAAACAACAAAATTTTTATCGATTGCATCAGCATGTCTTCTACTCACGAACCTATACTCTTGTAAGAGTAATAATACAGAAAATGCAGTAGAAAGCAAAACTGAAATTTCAGCAGACAAATTATCACAGATCAAATCCCTAGGCTTTAGTACCGACAATATCCGTAAGATAGATGAAGGTTATTTGGTAGAGGGAGATATTCTTTTAACTGATGACAATTTAGCTGAACCTTCTACTGGTGCAAATTTAAACATTGCCGAAACTGAACAGTACCGAACCACAAACTTAGTTAAATCATTACCGCGTGTAATTACAGTGTCGGTAACCAATTTACCTCAGGTATATAGCGATGCTGTAAACACCATGATTTCGAGATACAACTCATTGGGTTTACGTATTACCTTCCAAAGGGCTAGTGCAGGCACCACTGGAAATATTAATGTTGTGGGTTTTAACGAAGGTCCAAGTGGTGGCTTTATTACCTTAGGCTCTGCGGGCTTCCCTACTTCTTCAGGTCAGCCTTTTAACCAGATCAGAATGAACACCAATGCAGCGGCTTATGGCTCAAATCCTAATTTACTGTATCTAGCTTCTGTGATCCAGCATGAAGTTGGCCATTGCATCGGTTTCCGCCATACGGATTATATGAACCGTGCCTTTAGCTGTGGCGCAAGTGGTGCAGGCAACGAAGGTGCATCAAACGTAGGCGCCGTTAGAATACCAGGAACGCCTTCAACTCCTGATGCAGGCTCATTTATGTTGGCCTGTTCTAATGGTGGTAACCGTACTTTCAATGCAAATGATGTGATTGCAGTAAATTACCTTTACAAATAAAAAAACATTAACGGATTACCTTAACAGATCAGAAGCCCCGAAATTTTCGGGGCTTTTTTGTTTATTAACCACAGATGGACACTGATAAACACGGATGAATATGTGTTCATCCTATTTATCTGTGGTTAAACAAATAACGAAATGGTTTGCTAGGACACAAACCATGACAATTGTGTTTAAAAATTTAATCGGCTACCTCTTTGATAAACTTTCCACTGGCGTCGTACCAAACATTTACATCCGGCGTACCTTCGATATCGATTTTGTAGGTTATTTTTCCGGCAGTATTAATCCAATCTACATCATCGATTCTACCCTTTGGGTATTTTGCCTTAATATTTTTAGCAATTACTGCCGGCAATTGGGCATTTGGAATATCTTTTTCGAAAGAAACCGTTTTACCCGAAGCCGCATAGGTGGCTTTATGATCTACCTTTCCCAAATTAAAATCGACCTCATAATTTGCGCCTTTCTTTTCCCAATCTACATCTGTTGCTTTTGGATAAGCTTTATTAAATGCTGATTTAATAACGGATGGAACATTTTTTTGATCTATATCTTGAGCGTTGCTACTGGCAATTACTCCAACTAAAAATAATGATGCCAAAATTGTGCTTTTGTAATTCATAATAAAACAACAGCCATATCCTTCAAATTGTTTCTAAATCACTATAATGGTTTGTGAGAACACAAAACGTGGCGAAAGGGGAAAAACTCTGCAATAGAAAGGTTTAAATTTGGAACACAACCCTAAGTTAACCAAACCTGATAGCGCCATATAGCTCCCGGTTTATACCTATATTGTATTTAAGAAAATTTCAAATCGGGACTATAGGCAATAGCAGGGCTGAAATAACCGAAGAACTACCGGAGCTTGCTTTCCCAAAAAGCTATCTAACAGTAACACTAATTAGATAGATTGCCACACCTGATGAAGGCTTATGCAGCAGTGGCGAGTTTTTCGGAGCGCAATACCTGTGCAGAACATCCAGCCTCACCCCGTTTTTCGTTTATACGCTTCGCTGCCTCGTACCTCGTTGCTGCAGGGTAACACTTCAACCGGGGCTAGGTGGCCAATGCAGCATTCCATTTTTGAGGTTGCATGAGCACCTACTTCGTGCCTAAACCTGATAGCGCCAAATAGCTCCCGATTTAAACCTATATTGTATTTAAGAAAATTCCAATCGGGACTATAGGCAATAGCAGGACTGAAATAACCGAAGAGTTACCTGGCCCTGCTTTCCAAAAAATTATAAAATGGTTTGTGAGGACACAAACCATGGCAAGGAAATTAGCTATCGTTATAAAAAATGGTCTGCGTTTCCACAGGCCATAGTAATAACTCTTGTATTAAAAACTATTTTCCGTTCTGTTCGATATCTCTGTCCATTTCTACCAGATCAACATCGCTCGGTTCAGAAAAATCGCCTATTAAATACTTGTTAAAATGATCGGCCAGTTTCCAGAAAGCATACTCAGTCATATCTCCAAAACCATGACGCTGACCTGGAATAATCAAGAAATCGAAACGTTTACCAGCTTTCATTAAAGCATTGGCCACGCGGATAGAGTTTGCCGGATGCACATTATTATCTACATCACCGTGCATCAATAACAAATGCCCTTTTAAGTTTTTGGCAAGATCGGGGTTTTTATCAATGCTATATTTAAATGAGGTATCTCCTTTTAACGAGATCGTTTCTTTTACCCCATGGTGTTTTTCGCTCCACCAGCGGTTGTAAATGCTATTATCGTGGTTTCCTGCGTTCGAAACAGCAGCTTTAAAGAAATCAGGATAAACCAACATAGCAGCGGTTGACATAAAACCACCTCCAGAGTGACCTGTAATGCCCACTTTCGATTCGTCGATATAAGAATATTTGGCTGCCAATTGCTCAATAGCAGTTTTCTTATCTGCCAAACCGTAATCGCGCAAATTACCATAACCATAAGTATGGTACCATTTAGAACGAGAAGGGTTTCCACCGCGGTTACCTACCGTAATTACGATATAACCAAATTGAGCTAAGCGCTCGGTACGGTCCATACTTTTGCTAAAAGCTTTGTTTACAGCTTCTGTTTGCGGGCCTGGGTAAACATATTCGATAATCGGATACTTTTTATTCGGATCGAAATCGAAAGGTTTATACATTACACCGTACAGATCGGTAATTCCATCATCTGCTTTTACTTTGAAAGGTTCAGGGAATTTGTAACCTGCTGTTATCAATAATGAAAGGTCTGTAGTTTCAAGATCCATCACTTTTTTCCCGGTTCCGTTATAAAGCGTCGCTTTTGGCGCTGTGTTTACCCTCGAATAATTATCAACAAAGAAAGTATTGTTATCGTTCATATTCGCCAGATGGTCGAAATCACCTGCATTTAACAGTTTCATGTTCGAGCCATCAAAATTGATGCTGTATAAATGTAAGTAATAAGGATCTTCTTTACTTTCCCTTCCGTTGGCCGTAAAATAAAGGATACGTTTTTTCTCGTCGATATTTACAATACTCTCGCAGTGGAAAGCGCCTTTGGTAATCTGATTTTTCAGCTTCCCGTTTCCGTCAAAAAGATAAAAATGTGCCCAACCATCGCGCTCACTCCAATGAATCAGTTCATTGCCATCATTTACCAAACCTGGGCGGTTAACTTCAACATAGGTATTAAAACGTTCGTCGATTAAAGGCGTAACTTTTCCGGTAGCAATATCAACCGTACCAATATCAATCCGCTTTAAATCGCGGCTGGTGCGCGAAAAGTAGAACCTGCTATCGTTACCCAACCAAATAGACGGACGGAATTCGTTATCACGGTCTTTATTTAATGATGGCTTGCTCCAAACCGAAACACTTTGATCTTTAAATGCAGCAACACTCAATTTTTTATAAGATTTTGCAGCAAAATCGAACAACAAAACTTCATCCTGAGGGGCTTCAGCCTCTCCCGGCATTTGATATTTATAGGTTTCTAACGTTGGGCGGCCAGGTGTAACACTATTAATTACCCAAAGGTCTTTAACCTTACGCGAATCGGTTCTGTCCAATACAAAATATTTCGAATTCGGCGACCACAGCACATAAGCACCGCGGCGTTTTTTATTGTTTTTTTCATTCTCTACGTTGTTCTCGCCATCGCCATCACTTCCGTACGAATAGAATTTAACACCGTCTTTAGTGAGCTGATGTTCTACAATCGTGCTGTCATCTTCATTTTTGACTGCTTTTTTATAGTTGTCTTTATCCATCCAATACAGGTTGTAATTACGGGAGAAGATAATGGCCGACGAATCGGGCGCTACTGATCCCCATGATGGTTTTGGCTTTGGCTTACTGAAGTTTGGCACTTCAGTTAATTTCGCACTGGCCAGTTCGTACTTGAAAGAAAATATTTTCTTCTGCATTGAATCTGCAGCTTTTTTGTCTTTTCTGTCTTTTTTTAGCTCATCAACCGTGCTTTTGATTTCGAAAGAAATACTTTTTTCATCGGCAGCAAATTTCAGGTTTTCGAGTGGTAAATGTTCGGCATCGAATGGATCGCGGACAATTAGGGTAATATCAGCGGCCAGTTTAGCATTATCAAACATCAGCTTTTTGCTTTTTGATGCAGGATCTACAAGGTACCAGAATTTCCCTTTCGGGCTTTCGAAAGTGTACCAGAAGCGGTTGCTCAATTTTAGCCAATGCGGATCTACAGTCGTAGAATAAACCATTTTTTTCAACTTATTTGGCGAAAAACGCGATGCAAGCTGATAATTTGCCTTAGGCTGTGGCTGAATATTTTCGGTTAAGGTAAAGGTTTTGTTTTGTGCGGCTACAGTTAAGGATAAAAACTGCGCACACAACAGGAGTTTATAAAGTTTATTCATCAAAATTTGTTTGAGCTGCTAAATTATTTAATTAAAGTATATTAAGCAGGTTTCAATGTGTAATAAAAGCGATAGTTAGCTCAATTTTATGCACCAGAAATTAATTATTAACACAATTTATTTTGATGGCTAAATAATTGACAGATTTTATAGTTTTGTAGCTATATATCCTCATAATGAAATACAGCTTTTTAACCCTAATAACAGCCGGAGTAATCTTATTTGCCAGCTGCCAATCTAAATCTCAAACAGAAAACGCCACGGCTAAAGATTCTACCACACAATCTTCCAAAACTGCCGCAAGTACGGGAACACCGGTTGACGTTTCGAAAATAAAAGTTGCTGATGCCAAAACCATTTTAGCGAGAAAACAGGTACCTATTTTATGTTATCACCAGGTAAGAAACTGGAAACCAACTGATGGCAAAGTAGGTAAAGATTATATTGTAGAAATCCAGAATTTCAAAGACCAGATGAAAATGCTGGCCGATAGTGGTTATCATACCATTTTGCCAGATCAGCTTTATGCCTACCTGAACACTGGTGCTGCGCTACCGAGCAAGCCCATTATGCTAACGTTTGACGATACGGATCTCGATCAGTTTACCATTGTGCGCCCTACTTTAGATAAACTGGGTTACAAAGCCGTTTATTTCATCATGACTGTTTCGATCGGCAAAAAAGGCAAATTTGTAGATTACATGAGCAAAGAGCAGATAAAACAACTTTCTGACGAAGGAAATGTTATCGGCAGCCACACTTATGATCATAAAAACTTTAAAAAATATGCAGGCAAAGATTGGGAAGAGCAATTGGATAAACCAACAAAAAAACTGGAAGAAATTACAGGTAAAAAAATGACGGAATTTGCCTATCCTTTTGGTTTATGGAATGCAGAAGGTATTCCAGAGCTTAAAAAACGTGGTTTTAGAATGGCTTATCAATTATCAACCAAACGCGACGAAAAAGACCCATTGTTTACGATCCGCCGGATTATTGCCAGTGGTTATTGGTCGCCTAAAACATTAAGCAACAGCATAAAAAACAGCTTTTAATTAGACGTACAACGTTATTAAATGAATATGAAGAATTTTCTGCTCTTAAGCGCTGCTTCTACATTATTTTTTGCTTCGTGCCAATCATCTGATGCTTCAAAAGGAAAAACTGCTGCAAAAGCTTCTACTGAGGAAGTTAAAATAGATTCGGCAAATACTAAACCTGCCGATAACAAAACCATTTTGGCCCGCAGGGAGGTACCGGTTCTTTGTTATCACCAGATTAGAAACAACATTGCCAGCGATAGCAAAAGAGCACACGACGACATTATTGCCCCTGATAAATTTAAAGACCACATGAAAATGCTGGCAGATAGTGGTTACCATTCTATTTTACCCGATCAGTTGTATAATTATTTGGTTTACGGTGCCAAGTTGCCCGAAAAACCAATCATGATTACTTTTGATGATACGGATGAAGATCAATTTACCATTGGAAATACAACGCTGAAAAAATACGGCTTTAAAGGTGTTTATTTTATTATGACGGTATCAATCGGCAGAAAAGGGCGGATCAATTACATGACTAAAGAACAGATTAAACAATTATCTGACGAGGGAAATACGATTGCCAGCCATACCTACGATCATAAAAACTTTGCACAGTTTACCGACGGGGACTGGACAACCCAAATTGATGCACCAACTAAAAAACTGGAAGAAATTACAGGAAAAAAAGTGGAGTATTTCGCTTATCCCTATGGTGTTTTTAAGGCTTCAACTTTACATAAGCTAAAAGAACATGGTTTTAAAGCGGCATTTATACTTTCAACAGCACGGGATGAAAATTACCCGCTTTATACCATTAGGAGAATAATTGATCCGGGAAGATATACTGCAAAAAATTTATATTACAGTATTAACAAGAGTTTTAATAAAACAAAATCATAGCAAAGAGGTTTAAAGTTTAAAGTGCTTGAATGTTGAAAGGTTAAGCACAACGTTTCAACATTCGAACTTAGCAACACTAAAAATTTATACCATCGCTATGAAATATTATTTGCTTTCTTTCCTTTCCGGATTACTGATCATATCTGCTTGTAATAACCCTAAAAATGGAGCCAATACCACTGAAACTACAAATGATAGTACAGTGAATGCAAAGGCCGAACTTACAGAAAGTTTTTACAAGAGATTGGAAGGTACCATTGCAGGCAAAAAAGTAGTAATGCATTTGCAAAAAGTTGATGATGATGTAAGCGGCACCTATTACTATGACGGCTCGTGGCTTAACCTATCAACCGATACTTTAATCGGGAAAGATAGTATTGCACTCACTGAATACAGTTTTTATGAATCGTACTTCACCCGGGATTTTAAATCGCCGCATTTAGCTTTAAAATGGAATGGAGATGGTTTTAGTGGGAATTGGGAAAGTGGTGATAAAACCAAAAAATACCCAATAACCTTAACAGAAAAATATCCTGAGGGCAGTTATCCGTTCAACGCCGGGATTTACAAAGACTCAATTAAGGCATTTGCAGATCAGCCAAAATCGCCTGCTGCTGAAATCAGTTTTGAATACCTGGAAAGCAAAAATAATGATGAATACGGCAACTGGCTAAACTCCGAGCTTAAAAAAATATCGGGTGTAAAATCTACTGTTGACCGTTCTATCGGCTTTAAAAATATAGCCACCGCTTATTTTAAAGATTATAAGGCCCAGGTTACCGAGCAATCAAAAAATAGCCGTGGCGACGATTTCCAGGCATGGATGAACTACACCAATAACAGTCAGCAATCGGTTAATTTTAATGATAATGGCTATGTAGTGATCGATTTCCTTGCTGATGCTTACACCGGCGGTGCGCATGGCAATTACAGCAGCATAATGTTCTGTTTAGATGTAAAAAACAAAAAACAGTTGGTGCTGAGCGATATCATCAAAATAGATTCGAATACCTTACAAGGCATTTTAGAACGTAATCTCCGCAAAGAATATAACATTAAAGCTAAAGATGCACTGAGCACTGTTCTTTTTGATGACTTTATAAAACCGAACAAAAATTTTTATTTCAATGCGAACGGAATTGCTTTTATGTACAACCCATATGAAATAGCGAGTTATGCACAAGGGCAGATTGTAGTATTTATTCCTTATTCGGATTTAAAGACTTATTTGGTACCAGCTTTTGCACAGAGAATGGGAATTAAATAGATTACAGTTGATTATTGCTTAATAGGTTAACTGTTGGGACTGGTTAACTGAAAACTGCCAACTGAAAACTTATCGTCTGCTTTTATCATCTTAAATCAACGGGAATAAATATGAAAAAAGGTTATCCGCAGACGACAAAGATTAAAACGCATATTTTAAAATTACCTTACACAAGTTATTGAACATTGCAAATTGTCAACCGAAAACTTTATAACCAGCGTTCGATTATTTTTATGGGCTTATTAGCAAGTGTTTAACACTTATTTCTACTTTGATGTGGGCTGCATATCTGGAACGATGAGAGGGTACTCCCCTCCTAATCCAGGATGTGCAGGGATGGTTAGGAAATGATATTATTTCTTTACCCCTAGACTCGGGCTTGCCTCGGTTAGCCACCGAAGGCCTCTTACCTTTTTCTTGATAAAAAGGTAACCAAAAATCAAGGCTTGCATCTTTTCTTGTAAAAACCTACGGAAATCTTTATCGCGACAGTATCTAGGCTCTTACCCTTACTTGTCCCAGCGCACCCGCTTGATCCTGCCTTGGGCTGTGGGTTATGAGAGGGAGTGCACAGATTTCCGTGCTTTTTCCTACGAAAATCTGCCAGGCCGAATAGCAGGGAGCAGATAGCAGGGGGCAGCGGATTTATCGCGTTCTTTCAATCGCGATCAATTCATCCTCCTTGCATTTTCCTCTGTGTTTTTGTCATCCTGAGCGGAGTCGAAGGATCTCCTTCCATCATATCCTGAGACCGGATTGCAGGATGCAGAGAATCATTAGTGTTATTTCAATCGCGATAATCCGTCATTTCGACTGGAGCGCAGTCCCGAAATTTCGGGAGAGAAATCTTTGAACGGTGTTTAATCAACATCCGCAGTTAACAACATTATACCTGCAGTTGATAGGTTTATACTTGCCGATGGCAGAATTATCAGCGCAGTTAACAACATTATACTTGCAGTTGATAGGTTTATACTTGCCGATGGCAGCATTATCAGCTCAGTTAACAACATTATACTTGCAGTTGGTAGGTTTATGCTTGCCGATGGCAGAATTGTTAGCGCAATTAATAGTTCTGAACTTGCAGTCGCTAGTTCTAAACTTTCAGTTAACAACATTATACTTGCAGATGACAGGTTTATGCCTGCAGTTAACAGTTTTATCAGTGCAGTTAACAACTTTATACTAGCAGTTGCTAGGTTTATACTTGCAATTGATGGTTTTACCAACGCAGTTAATAACTTTATTGGAGAGGTAGGTTGTTTTTAGTTGGCAGTTAACGGTTTTTAGTTTGCAGTTAAGAACATTATAAATGCAGTTAACAGTTTGCAGGATGTCTTTTAAATAAAAACAGCAACCGGGTTGCTGTTTTAAGATGTACATTGGGATGGGATGATTTTTTTCATGATAGGCTAAATTTTTATCGTTTTAAACGGGATGCCTGAAATTTGTTTGTACTGCGGGGTACTTACGCCAAACACCGATTTGCTGTAGTTCTTTGCATCTAAAGCCAGCGCGACTATACCTGTGTTAGCATCGTATAGAATCTTATTGCGGTTAAGGCGAAGGGTACTCAACTCGGATGTTTTTGATACCACATCGCGGTTTTTCTGCAATAAATCGTTGTAAAGGGTGGTAAGGGTGGCCTGCTGCAATTCTACCTCGTTCGGCGTATAGCTCGGGATGGTAGCTAACAGTTTGATCTGTTTATCGAAGGTATCGAGCTGGCTATCGAAACTTTGTTGCGAGGCCGATACCTGGTTAACAACGGTGCCGATTGCCGCCAGCTTCTGTTTTTCTTCTTCTGTTAACTTTACCGATGCCCTTTGGCCCTGTATTTTGCGGTTATGGGTAATGGCATTATCAATTACTTGTTGCGCTACATCACTCGCTTTTATCGCATTTACGATTCGGGTACTCAGCTTTTTTAAAGGCTGAAAAGCCAGATCGCGGATGGCAATGGCGTTGCTGTTTTTGGCCGCCAGATCGTGTACCTGCTCGCTAATGGTTCGGGCTGCGGCTACCTTTTCATTTAAACTGCTTAACTGGATGTTTACGTTGCTAGGGTTGTAAACTGCGCCATAACCAGTTAAATAGGCAATAAGTGTTTCGAAATTGGCTACGTTTTTGGCGTGGCCGGTGTCATTTGTTTTAGACATAGATTAATGATTAAAAAGTAAATGAATATAATTAATTAGTTGTAAGATAGTATTATTTTCTTTACAACTAAAAAGATAGGTTGATTTTTTTGTGGAGCTACGGGAAACCGTAGGAAATGATGAATGGAATTGGTGAGTTTGGCTAAATAAATTTAAAACCAAATCTTATGGCCAGTTACAGATTAAATTTGGACCGACAAGCCAATGGTTTTATTATAGATCATTATCAAGTATATATCTGAGAAATCATAGATATTTAATTTGACTGAAGTGCAACTGTTTATCTGAAATAACTTGTTAAAATTAATTTGAGGGATATTAACAGCTATATTTTGCATATTTTAGTGCGAAAAGTTTATAAATGATAATGAGTAATATAAGAGAGATAGAAAAGACGCTTTGGTCTGCTGCAGATAAGTTACGTAGTAACATGGATGCAGCAGAATATAAACATGTTGTATTAGGATTAATTTTTTTAAAGTATATATCTGATGCTTTTGCAGAACTGCACGAAAAATTAGTGGATGGACAAGGTGAGTTTGATGGTGCAGATGCTGAAGACCCAGACGAATATCTGGCATACAATGTTTTTTATGTGCCAGAAAAGGCGCGTTGGAATTACTTACAAGCAAATGCTAAACAACCAACTATTGGTATACTCATTGACCAGGCGATGGATAGCATTGAGAAAATCAATGATAATTTAAAAGGTATTTTACCTAAAAACTACGCCGACCCTGATTTAGATAAACCTCGTTTGGGCGAATTGCTTGATTTAATTGGAAATATTGGCTTTGGTGGCGAAGGACACAAAGGCAAAGATTTATTAGGGCAAGTGTATGAATACTTTTTAGGTATGTTTGCCGACGCCGAGGGTAAAAATGGTGGACAGTTTTATACCCCACAAAGCATTGTAAAAGTTTTGGTTGATATGCTCGAACCCTACAAAGGCAGAATTTATGACGGTTGCTGTGGCAGTGGGGGCATGTTTGTTCAAAGTGAAAAATTTATTGAAAGCCACCAAGGTAAAATTGGCGATTTAAGTATTTACGGACAAGAAAGCAACCCAACCACGGTGAAATTGGCAAAGATGAATCTGGCTATTCGTGGTATTGATGCCAATATACAATTTGGCGACACTTTCACCAACGATTTACACCCCGATTTAAAAGCAGATTATATTATTGCTAACCCGCCATTTAATATTAGCGATTGGAAAGGCGAACAACTAAGAGATGATAAACGCTGGAAGTTTGGCATACCACCAGTTGGTAACGCCAACTATGCATGGCTGCAACATTTCATAAATAAATTGAGTTCGAACGGAACAGCTGGTATTGTATTAGCCAATGGCAGTATGAATAGCAATACGGGAAATGAAGGTATCATTAGGAAAAACATGATTGAAGCAGGTATTGTTGATTGTATAGTGGCCTTGCCGGCACAGCTTTTCTACAACACAATGATACCTGCCTGTTTATGGTTTTTAGCCAAAAACAAATCAGATAAAAAATTCAAAAACCGAAGTAATGAAATATTGTTTATCGATTCCAGAAATTTAGGCACAATGATAAACCGTAGAAACAAAGAACTTACTACGGCAGACATCAAACAAATTACAGATACATATCACAACTGGAGAAATATAGATGGTAAATATCAAGACATAGCTGGTTTTTGCAAAGCTGCAACTATGGAAGAGGTGGCAGAAAATAATTATGTATTAATGCCGGGCAGGTATGTAGGTGCTGAAGATGAGTTGGAAGACCTTATTCCGTTTGCTGAAAAAATGCAGAGCTTAACTGCGACGTTGGCTGAACAGTTTGAGAAAAGTGCAGAGTTGGAAAAGAAGATACGCAAAAACCTAAAAAGCATTGGATATGAGTTTTAGTAGGTGGAAGAAATACAAATTAGGCGAGCTTGCCGACATAACTTCTAGTAAAAGAATTTTTCTTTCGGATTATACTAATGCAGGAATTCCTTTTTATCGTTCAAAAGAAATAATACAGAAATCTTTAGGTGAAAGTTTAAAAGATGTTCTTTTTATCTCTGAAGAAAGATTTTTTGAAATAAAAAATAAGTATGGGATTCCTCAAGATGGAGATATATTAATAAGCGCAGTTGGAGAAAGGGCAGGAATACCATATGTCGTTAAAAATGATGGAAATTTTTATTTTAAGGATGGTAATTTAATATGGCTAAAACAGATAGATAAAAAACTTAATAGTTATTATTTATATCATTGGATTAAGTCGAATGAAGGTAAAGCAAGGATTGAAAGCTTAATGATTGGCTCGGCTCAGAAAGCCTTGACTATTATTGCCCTTAAACAGTTTGAGATTTTTATCCCAGAGATTAAAACACAAGAAAGAATTGCCTCAATCCTTTCTTGTCTAGATGACAAAATAGAGTTAAACCAACAAACTAATAAAACGCTCGAAGCTATTGCACAGGCAATATTTAAGGAAATGTGCTTGTTTAAAGGGGACAAATTACCTGAAGGGTGGAGAATTGCAAGGTTAGGAGATGTTTGTAATCTAATAAAAGGTGTTTCTTATAGGAGCAATGAATTAGTGCCATCAAAACTAGCGTTAGTCACTTTAAAATCAATGAACAGAGGAGGAGGTTTAAATTTTAGAGGTTTTAAAGAATTTGACGGAAAATATAAGAACTCTCAAATATTAGAGGAAGGTGATGTAGTAATTGCCCAAACGGACATTACACAAAATGCTGACATTATTGGTTGCCCTGCAATTGTTGAGAATCCGTATAATTATGAAAAACTAATTGCCTCAATTGATCTGGTAAAATGTCAGTCTAAAGATGGTGAATTGACAAATGAAGTTTTGTTCTTTTTTTTGCAGAATTCGACATTTAAAGATTTCTGTCTAAGTCATACAAACGGATCTACCGTTTTACACTTAAGAAGTTCTGAATTAGCAAGCTATGAATTTGTAATTCCAAACAAAAAAGTACTGGGTGAATTTCACAAACTTGTAAAATCAATTAGAGAAAACATAATTAATAATAACAAGAAAACTCAAAGTCTAATCATATTACGAGATAGCTTATTGCCCAAATTAATGAAAGGTGAAATACAAATCTAAATATGGAATTAACGCCTAAAATTGAATTTATAGATAATCCTGAATTTAATCTTTGGTTAAACGAAAGTTTTCCTATTTTAATTGATGACTATGAATTTTCATCAAGTGAGGTATTATACAATTTAAAATATGATTTGTACCAACAATCTCTTGAAAGATACAATAAGGACCCACAGTTAGTTTTATCTAGAATAACAAAAAATTTCCCAACTCCAATAGCATACTACATAGACCAGGCAGAAAATAATTATCAAAATGACCATCATCGGCTTGATTTATTGAAGTCATGTTGGGAAGCAATTATCTCATTTGTATTTGGTTTAGTAGTGGCAGAAGCTAGGCATAGAAATATTCTGTTCAAGGAATTAGGCTTGATTAAATATGAGATATTTCGCTCTGATAAAGTTCACGATAAATTAACTATTGTAGAAAACATACTAGATTACGTTAACAAAAATTCATTTCATTTTGAGTGTGCTAAGATAATTCCAATATCGACACTGACAGATATAAGAAGACTTAATCAAGAAAGGAATGGATTCGAGCATGCCTCAGCAAAGACTGCAAAACAACAGCAAAAATTATATTCTGAACTTTATCCAATTGTCTCAAATATTTTAAAGCAACTTATTGGTTTTGAAAAAATAAAATTATTTCGTTACCATGATGCCGATTTTCCTTTATTTCCAAGATGTGAAATCTTTAACGGAAGTTCTTTAGATGGTAAAAAAGATATCATAGCTTTAAATAAGGAGAATTATATTGAGATAATGGATGAATTCAATAATACCTCTGTTTATGCTCAGGTAAATGATGTTGCATTTTCTGTATCACCATTTATTCATTTTTACCAAGAAGAACATGAAACAAATGCATTTATCTGTTTTTTTAAGAAAAAAATGGGAGGTGGGAAATATAAATTTGAAGTTGTAAGTAAATCACAAGAAAAAGAATTTGAAATCACTGATTTCGAGAAAGTTGAGACTAAACTAAAATCACTTATCGAATAGCCAAAATGAACATACTCAAAGAAGAGGAAATCGAACAAATGGCTTTGCAAACTTTGCAAGCGCAAGGCTATGAAGTTATTAATGGTGCAACTATACAAAGATTTTCAAGCGAAGTTGTGTTAATTAATCGATTGCAAAATGCCATTGATAAAATAAATCCTGAAGTTCCTAGCGAAATTCTGGAAGAAGCATTGCGGCATGTGTTGAGGGTTCAGTATACAACTTTATTGGCAAATAACGAAGCTTTTCATAAACTACTTACCGAAGGCGTTGATGTAAAAGGTAGGGAAGGCGAGCAAATCAAAACTTTTAAAGTATGGTTAATAGATTTTCAAAAGCCAGAAAATAATGATTTCGTGGCCGTTAACCAATTTAACATTGTAGAAAATCACAATAACAAACGCCCTGATGTAATTGTATTTGTAAATGGTTTACCGTTGGTTGTTATCGAGATAAAAAACGCCACAGACGAAAAAGCGGATATAAAGGCAGCTTTTAATCAATTGCAAACTTATAAACAAGCTATACCAACACTTTTTAATTTCAATAGTATTTTAATTGCAACCGACGGTTGGTTTGCAAAAGCAGGGACCATTACTAGTGATTATAGCCGTTTTAGCGGTTGGAAAATTCCAGTTAAAAAACAAGATGGATTCCAGGTTGTAGAAGAACCACCTACAATATATAATTCAACCTTGTTTCAGAAAGAGCCTGCACAGGTAGAAATGGATGTGTTATTAAAAGGCATGTTGGATAAGAAAACACTTATCGATCTTATTAGGTACTTTATTGTTTTTGAGAAAACAAAAGAAAAAACAGTAAAGAAGATAGCCGCCTATCATCAGTATTATGCTGTAAATAAAGCCATTCGTTCAACGATAAGAGCTGCATCTGTAATGGGTAACCAGCAGGCTGGCGTAGTTTGGCATACTCAAGGCAGTGGAAAAAGTTTAAGCATGGTTTTTTATTCTGGTAAAATGGTGGTGGCACCAGAATTGAATAATCCCACCATTGTTATTTTAACCGACCGAAACGATTTAGACCAGCAACTTTTTGAAACTTTTAGTAACTGTCAACAGTTAATCAGGCAAACGCCTGTGCAAGCAGAAAATAGAAATCATTTACAAAATTTATTATCTGTGGCATCGGGTGGCGTAGTTTTTACCACCATTCAAAAATTCATTCCCGATGAAAAAGGGGGAACTTATCCAAAGTTATCAGACCGAAGAAATATTGTGGTGGTGGCCGATGAGGCACACCGCAGTCAGTATGATTTTATTGATGGATATGCAAGGCACATGAGGGACGCTTTGCCAAATGCCTCTTTTATAGGTTTCACAGGAACGCCAATAGAGAAGGAAGATAAAAATACACAAGCCATTTTTGGGGATTATGTAGATATTTATGATATTCAGCAAGCTGTTGAAGATGGTGCAACTGTTCGTATTTTTTATGAAAGTCGCTTAGCTAAAATTGAACTTAACCCCGAAGAACAAAACATAATTGACCAACGAATAGAGGAAGTTACTGAAGAAGATGAGTTAACCGAACGCCAGCAACGTTTTGCAAAATGGACACAGCAAGAAGCGATTGTTGGGAGTAATAAGCGTTTGCAACAAGTTGCTGCTGATATTGTAAAACACTTTGAACAACGTAGTGAAGTATTTGATGGCAAAGGGATGATTGTATGTATGAGCCGCAGAATTTGTGTGGCTTTATTTGATGCGATTATTAAAATTAGACCTGAATGGTATAGTGGAGAAGATGACAAAGGTGCTATTAAAGTGATTATGACAGGTTCATCATCCGACCCGTTGGATTGGCAAGAACACATTAGAAATAAACCAAGAAGAAAAGCTATTGGAGACCGATTGAAAGACCCGAAAGATGGTTTGAAATTGGTTTTGGTTCGTGATATGTGGTTGACGGGTTTTGATGCACCTTGCTTGCATACTTTGTACGTTGATAAAGCAATGACTGGACATAATTTGATGCAAGCCATCGCTAGAGTTAACCGTGTTTTCAAAGATAAGGAAGGTGGTTTAATTGTTGATTATTTGGGGATTGCACAAGATTTAAAGAAAGCTTTAAGTGTTTATACAGCTAGTGGCGGAAAGGGGAAAATAGAGTTTGATCAGGAAGAGGCTGTTGCCAAAATGGAAGAGTTATATGAAACAGTGGTGGATTTGTACCACGGTTTTGACTATAAAAAATTCTTTGATTTAAAACCAAGAGAAAAACTTAGTTTTCTTTTAGATGCAACTGATTTTATATTGGGTTTAGATAAAGGACAAGAACGTTTCAGTACTCATGTATCTAACCTTTCAAAAGCATTTGCTATTTCAGTTCCTAATCCGAAAGCTCTAGCCATTAGAGATGATTTAAGTTTCTTCCAAGCTATTAAAGCAAGGATTTCTAAGCTGAGAGAAAGTAACAAGAAGAGAAGTGACGAAGAAGTGGAAACAGCGATCCGACAAATTATTTCTGATGCACTAATTTCAACTGAAGTAATCGATATTTTTCAGGCTGCGGGTTTACAAAATCCAGAAATATCAGGTTTAAATATTCTTTCTGATGAGTTTATGGCTGAGTTGAAAGATATGCCTAGAAAGAATTTAGCCTTAGAGCTTTTAAGAAGGTTATTAAATGATGAAATTAAAAAACGTTCAACTAGAAATATCATTCAAAGCAAGAAATTTTCTGAAATGCTTGCTGAAGCAATAAGGCGATACCAGAATAACGCAATAACAGCAGCCGAAATCATAGAAGAATTAATTAGGTTAGCTAAAGACTTAAAGGAAGCTGATAAACGTGGTGACAATTTAAATCTTGATTTTAGAGAGTTGGCTTTTTATGATGCACTAGAAGTTAATGATAGTGCCGTAAAGGTTTTGGGTGATGAAATATTAAAAACCATTGCAAGAGAACTAGTTGAAAGCGTTAAGAATTCAGTAACTATAGACTGGGAGAAAAAGGAAAGTGTTCAAGCGAAAATGCGGGTAATGATTAAAAGGATTCTTAAAAAGTATGGTTACCCACCAGAGAAGCAGGAACAAGCTGTAAAAACGATTTTAGAGCAGGCGAAGATAATCGCTAATGAATTTTCCGGTAATTTATAACCAAGTTATTTCAAATAAAAACCATGAAATTAAAAGAATCTAAAAACTCTCCTTCCAAGCAAACTGGTGCGAAAACAATATATAAATCTTTCGAGCTATTAAGAGATGCAGGCGGAGAGATGAGTCGAAAAGAGTTATTAGGTAAGATGACTGCTGAAATAGACTTTAATGAATGGGAGAAAGAAAAATATGAGTCAAATGGGCAACCTCGATGGCTTACTGTTTTTTTATTTTACACTGTCGACTGTCTAAAAGCTGGTTATCTTATTAAGAATAAGGGTACTTGGATATTGACGCCAGAAGGAGAGGAGGCAATGGCTTTAGGTAGTTATGGCCTAATTGATGCCGCTAATAAAGCATATAGGGATTGGGCTCGTCAACAAAAACTCCTTAAACAAAATTCTATAGATACAGATTTATCTGGTGTAGATGATGAATCGGAGAAAAAAGCTGCGGTTGAGTTAGAGGTTATTGAAGAACAAGCTCAGGATGAGATTATTGATTTTATCAACAGTAAAAATCCTTATGAATTTCAGGATTTAGTGGCTAAGCTGCTCGAAGCAATGGGGTATTTTATAGACTTCGTTGCACCTAAAGGAAAAGATGGGGGGATAGATGTAATTGCTTATCAGGATGAATTAGGCGTGAATAAGCCTCGTATAAAAGTACAGGTTAAACATTATCCTAAAAATCCGATAGGGCCAGAGCCAGTAAGGAGTTTAAAAGGACTACTAAATAGTTCAGACGAAATAGGTCTATTTGTAACATCAGGATCTTTTACTGCTGAAGCAAAAAGAACAGCCAGAGATTCAGCTATCCACATTAGATTAATGGATGGTGCTGAGTTGATCAGCTTGTGGCAAAAACACTACGCAAAAATGAGCGATGAGAATAAGAGCCTATTACCTCTTCAAGCCATTTACTTTTTAAAATTGATCGATTAATAAAATCGCATTGTTATAAGATGAGCAATTAGAAGTTATGAAAGAGTATGTTTCTGGGCTTAAAAAAATAAATAAACAACTTAGTGAAGAGGAAGTTATTGATATTTTGATCAATAGCGACAAGAAACATTTTCCTTTAAAATGTTTCTCTAATGTTTTATACGCTCCAATGCGTATTAATGACGATCTTATTGATTACACTGGTTTTTATGTTGCTAAATTGGTTCTTAGAGAAGAATTAAACTTTAAAGACAAAAAGAAGCCTGGTGACTTTGATGTGGTTATTATTCCTTTCTCCGATGCAAATGTGTATTACGATAGGACGGTAGCAGCAGAAGTTAAAGTTGTTAGACCTACCAGGAAGAATCCTTCAAGAAATGCGAATTCTTTAGGTGTAACTCAATTGTTTGGTTTAATTGAAGACGGTTTCCCTTTTGTTTCTTTAGTACATATTACAATGCCCGAAGCACTTAAAGAACATGAGATGCAAACCCTCAAATTTGCTAATCGGGTACTGGATATGGATAATCCAAAAAAAAATATTGGGTTATTGGACGATACGCGAGATGTATTGTTTGATTGGTTAGGTATGTACTCTGCTGCGAAACAAATGCAACGGTTACTTAAATTTGATATTCCAAAATATGCAGGTTTGTACTGTACTGAACTCAGTTTTTTTGATAATGGAAACTATGTTTTAAGCGATATTTATGGGGAATATAATCACTTTAATCATGGCTATTTTAACCCAAAAGTTAAACCTGAAACTATTAATAATATAAAACAACACTTCAAGGAAAATTCATCTAGCTATCAAACATTATTGATTCCGCCGATTAACTATTAATTGGTAGAATTGAATTATCTAATTTATTTTCGAGGTCAAGCCCAACACCTTGACTACTTTCTCTAAGGTCCTATCTTCAATTTCTTCGCTTTCCTGAACAAGTTGCTTTTATGGCTTGTTATTTTTCTGTTGATTTAGAAAAATCCAGTAAATCAGATACCGATATTTTTAAGTGGTCAGCAATCAATTTAAGGCTGCTGATAGAAACGTTAGTTTCAGCTCTTTCAATACGACCTATTTGTCTGGTATCAATTCCGGTTAACTCTGCTAGCTTCTCCTGTGTGGTTTTTCTAAGATCACGGATTTCCACAATGCGTTTTCCAATTTTGACTAAATACTCTTGATCTCGATATTGTTTTCCCACAACGCAAAATCCACATATTATTGAAAAAATATTAGGACTTATTTGTCCTTTTGTTTTGGATTGATTATATTTGATTAATTAATAAAGAGTTATAAATAAGAGTTTTGCAGCTCCACATCTCAGGCCGTTGATGCAAAACAGTAGATTTATAGCCTATTCTTGTGTAGTTTATGCTATTTTAGCATTTCTAAATGAGAGTGGGTTTCTGCTGTAATTCCATATCAACGTAAGGCCTGAGAAACTTTAAGGAGCTATGGTAGGTAGAAGCCCACTTTTATATTTTACCCCAACAAGACTCGTAAAACCATACGAGTATGATGACTAAATCCATTACAATTGCAGGGAAACCACTTTCACAGTTTTATAAACTGCCTTTTGAAAAAGGGAGCAGGGTGTTAAGGTTAGCGATGCTTGAATCGCATAGCACATTTAGCGTTGGTAAAAAGCCTGAACCGTTGGCCATACAATCGCTTTCTTTCGATCAGGGTTTGTTAACCGTTACTGTTAAATTGGGAAAGGAGGAGGTGGCAAGGGTTTACATTGGCGTAGAATACGATTGCCTGCTGGTGAGCTGTAGTGTTGATACGGATGAAACATACCTTGGGCGTTATGCTTACCTTACTTTGCGGGCCATGATGCGGAGTGGTTACTGCGATTTTCAGGAATATTACTGGCCAGCATGTTTTGCTTTGGGCAACAAGCGGTCGAGATATGTAGATGTGGTTAAAAAACCTGGCGGTTTTACCATTACACTAAAGAAAAAGTTTAGCGGTTTGTTTAGGCCTGGTGATGATTTCCCGGATGTTACCGAACGCGCGGTAGTACCGTGTGAAAGGTTCTTGGATAAATATGCCGCGGCACGTTTGGCTCCGGTTAGCATTGGTTATTGTTTCGCCAATACCGATCTGCTTAATTTCCACAGCAACCATTATCCTTTTTTAATTCCTTATGTTTTTTCGGCCACGGCTTACCTGAAAACGGTTAAATCTTTTAAACGTTTCGTGTTTAATGCGAACGATGTTGATGGCATTAGCTTATCGCCGCAACAAGAGGAACTGAACAGCATTTGCTTCGCTATGAAAGAGATAGCTGCCATACGCTTTAACGCCAATGGGCACCTGCCCGAAAAAGTAGCCGAAGCCAATAAACTTAATGATGCTAACCAATTGGTACTTTTAAAGTTATGGAACAAGGCTTTGCCGCTATTGATGCAACAGCGTTTTACACATTACTTCTACACTTATGGCCTGCGAAATGTTACGGGCAAACCTGTAATGCGGGATATGAAACTGGTTGAATTTTCGATGGAGGTACCTGTTTTAAGTTTCGTGTTAAGGGATGAGGGTGATTATTATGAACTGGAGCTTAGGCTTAAGGTGAAAGGGAAGCTGTTGCGTTTGAGCAGCGATAGCATTGCGCTGTTTTTGGTTTGCGATCGCGTTAAAACGTATTTGTGGTATTTGCTTGAGGCTGAAATGGATTATAAACTGGTTTGGTTTTTTAGTAGGGTGAATTTTAGGGTTCAGGTACCGAAAGGGTATTATAAGGATTTTTTTGAGGGGTTTGTGGAGGGGATGGAGCGGTGGTATGAGGTTAAGAGGGGGTAACTTATACGGTCGTCATCCGATAGCTATCGGATCCCGCGCAAGCGGGAATCTTAATGCGGTTGCTATTTTCTTGCCCTTCGCGCAGTCTTGCCTCGGTTAGCCACCGAAGGGCTCTTACCTTTTTCTTGATAAAAAGGTAACCAAAAATCAAGGCTTGCATCTTTTCTTGTAAAAACCTACGGAAATCTTTATCGCGACAGTATCTAGGCTCTTACCCTTACTTATCCCAGCGCTCCCGCTTGATCCTGCCTTGGGCTGTGGGGCAATGATGGAGAGTGCACAGATTTCCATGCTTTTTCCTGCGAAAATCTGCTAGGCCGGATAGTATGGAGCAGATAGCGAGGAGCACATTGCAGGATGCAGTATTGTTTTTTAGCCCTTCCATTTTAGGGGATAAGTGCCTATAGACGGATAGGGGTCTAATGCGCTCGCTATAATACGGTCGTCATCCGATAGCTATCGGATCCCGCGCAGGCGGGAACCTTAAGCCATAAGCGGCTAATATATTCGTACTTTTGTATTTTACCTTCCCCCCACCATTTTCCGTACCCCAATACCGAAACAGCTGTGGCTCAAAATAACCCTAAGTTATGCCTTTCTTAACCTTTTATTTAGCTATTCTTAACGCTCCAACCTAAAGCGATGCAAATTTTTGACATCGCTGATCTTCAACGTGATTCTGTTTCAACCAAAGCAAGTCCTAAGCAGTAGGCAAGTAGGTGTACAGCAAGGCATAGCCAAGCCTGGCCGGAAGGTGGCATAAACGTGGGGTTTGAAATATTTTTGGGATTTTTAGTCTGACTGACTAAATTGAGTGACATCCTTTTGTTTAACCTAATATACTAAAATTATGGTCTCCAGAATGGAATAATCAAAATTAATGGGCAACCCGGCGATCTTGTTTTTACAAATGCGGGAGTAATTGTTTATTCATTCTTCCCTGAAAATCGGCTTACCAAAAGGTATCCTCAAACCGATTTTTGTATGTTAAGTAATCGAACTCAGGTTTATAATATCTCTTTTACGATATAATCTTTGCCGTTAAACTTAAAGCTTTCATTTATTGCTTTTCCAATTAAAAACCGCCCGATTGGCGAAGCCTGCGATACTGCAAAGAATTTTTGTCCATCGGTATTAAGTTCTCCTGCACTGATGCTGATATAAAAATTACCTTCTGAGGTTAAAACCAAACTTCCGTTTTTAACCAGGCGATCTGATTCTACATTTTCGATCTGCTGTAATGCAATTTTCTGTTGTCCGGCTTCGTACAGTAATTTACTGTTGCGGTCCATCTCCTGCTGCATCATTTCGCGCGTAGTTTCGTATTTATCGCCTGCACTGCTTTTTGTATCATCATTCGAAGCTTGCCTGGCCTGTTGCAGCGAATATTCAATATTTTCTATCCTGTTTTGAATAAAAGTTAAGCAAAGCTGATAAAGTTTAGATTTTAATGCAGACATAAGTAATGGAAAATGTAAAACGGATGATTAAAGGGAAGATAGACTATTTCCTTAAGGCAAAGGCTTGTTTTAAAATAGATTCGATTTTCTTTTTGGGGATATCTTCGAGGTGGTTGATCAATAAAATTTTCATTCTGGCTCTTTTCTCCTGCAACAAATCTTCGTGTTCAATTTTATTTCCATCAACCAAACCAATGTAAGGCTGATGAATTTTTTTGTGTGTCCAAAGATAACAGAACATTTTTCCTTTATGGTAATAAAAAGGCATTCCGTATTTCCAATGTTCAGTAATATCCGCATAGCCCATTAAAAGCGACCTTAAATATTGAAGGCAGCTTTTAAGAGGTTCATCTTTTTTTTCGAAATAATTGTCTAGAGGATTTAACATAACATAAATAATGAATCAGTAGATAGATCGTCATTTCGATCCCGAAAATTCGGGAAGAAATCTTTTCAAGTTAACCTTTAGAACTTTTGTTTAAAGATCTCTCCATTCCGCTAAGCTCCAGTCGAGATGACGAAGACCTTGGACTACTCTTCGATCCACCTCACCTTTTCTTCCATCGAAGTTCGGTTTGGCGCCCAGGGTTTTTCGTTATGATAGCCCATGTAAAATAAGCCGATGCATTTTTCATTTTCGCCCAGACTTAAAAAATCACCCAAATTATCAATTAAAGGTGGAGAACTCCAATAAGCGCCAACCTGCAGACTTTCAGCAGTTAAAGCCATATTTTGAACAGCGCACGAAACGGCGGCCAGCTCTTCCCATTCGGGTATTTTACCACTCACCTGCATATTGATGGCAATAATGCAATCAGCCTGACTTGTTTTTTCGGCAAAGCTGTTGTACTTTTTCTGTAAAAACTGTTGCGGACTAACCAATTCCTTATATAATTTACCCAATTCTTCCCCAAGTTTTGTCAATCCCGCTTTTCTGATCACAACAAAACGCCAGGGTTGGGTTAATTTGTGTGTTGGTGCATAATTGGCTGTTTCTAAAATCTGGTTGATTACTTCAACAGGAACTTCTTTTTTTATATAGCTTGCAGGGAAAATACTGCGTCGTTCTTTTATAACTTTTGAAATGATATCGTATGTTGTACTCATTTGGTAAAAATAGCTAAAAGCTGAAAGACTAAAGCTGAAAGAGAGAGAAATTCGACCTCTAATAAAAGATTTGACGCTATGCTAACTGAAAACTTCAAACTGTGAACTGCAAACTGTTAACTTCGAACTGCCAACTGTTTCCTGATCTGTTTAACCTTTGCAAAAAAGCCGATGCTTTCTTTATCAACCAGAAAATCCATGGTCTGCAAAAGTTCTTCTCTTATCCAATTGTGTTTGGTGTTTAAATTAGCCAAAATGTTTAAACAATGTGATTTTACGGCTACAGGAATCTTTTCATCAATTAACCAGGCAAAAACAACCGCTACCAAATGATCGGTATCATAACCGGCAAGAATCTTTTTAATTTCCATAGCGGCATTTTTCTTCGTCATAAAGGCCAGGATTTTGACATAATGCCTCAATGCCGATAAATTGTTTTGTTGTGGAAATTTTTCTAAAAAATAAAGCGCATAGGGTAGAAACCTTTGCTGATGGTTAGCAAATACATTTTCTAAAATCCATGCGGCCCTGAAACCAATCTGTTCATCATGATAAAAACTCAACTCGATCAGGTCTTTTACAGAAAAGGTGTCTTCAGAAGCTATGGCAGCTAATTTTTCTACTTTGCTTTTCTGAAGGGTTGTTTTTATGGTTTCGAGCAAGGCATGATTTGGCATGGGACTAAAATAAATATTTTACGACAAAGTACATTGAGATAAATCGTCATGAGGCTGTATCATAAATGTAATTCAATCGAATTTGTCACGTTGAGCCTGTCGAAACGCCTTTTAAGAGATTTAAAACAGATCCTTCGACAAGCTCTCCGTAGGAGTCCTTTGGACATGATGACAATTCTATATTTATGGAGATGGCCTCATCTGATTGGGAACCACGAAGTGCTCATCAAAGATAATCTAAATGCTATATGTAGCTTGCATTAAGATTCCCGCATGCGCGAGAATGACGCCCCCCTTTGAAACAGTTTATTAAATCATCAATACCCTTTAATGTTCAGGAGTAAAAACCTTATTTCCAAAAATATCTGTTTTGTAAATCCCGATCTTATTTCCCTTACCATCTTCTACGACTATATTACCGAAAATATCTGTTTTTTGCTTTGATATTACATTACCACGTTCGTCTTCAATAATGGTATTACCAAACGAGTCGACTTTCTGTTTGCCTATCGTTTTGCCATTACCGTCTTCTATGATGATATTACCTGAAATATCTTTTTTGTAAACACTTACTGTTTGGCCGCGTTCATCTTCAATAATGATATTGCCAAAAACATCTGTTTTTTGTTTAGTGGTAACTTGCGTTTTTCCATCTCCAGGTACTATCCCTCCTAATGGCTTTGGCACCAGGTTTTGTTCACGATCACTTTCTAATACTGTATTGCCAAAAAAATCTTTCTTTTGTGTACCTACAGCTTTTCCCGCTTCATTTTCTAAAATCGTATTGCCGAAAAAATCCTGCTTTTGCTTGGCTATGGTTTTACCATTTTTATCCACAATGATGGTATTGCCAAAAAAGTCTTTCTTCTGTTTGCCGATAGTGTTATCTTTCGAATCGACCAGAATGGTATCTCCAAAAAAATCTACTTTATATTTATACTGGGATTCTTGGCCATAAGCCACGACGGAAATAGCAGACATGATGATGCCTAGTGTTAATTTTTTCATATTGATTTCATTTTGTGTGTGTATCACTAAAGTACTAAAATTACATTGAGAAAAAGACTGAATAACCATGTATTAATCTTGTTAATTTGAGGCTTTGATTTTTAAGTCATTGGCCAAAAGCTTCTCCCCTTTGTAAAATAAACCCGGTAGTAGCGGGCATCCCGATTTTTCTATCGGGATAAAGCGGATAACGGGACTGCCTGAGCTACAAAGTACCGAACCCTTCATTTTCAAATTCTCGATCCCAATCTTTCTACCCTCCACCTTCCCGCCTTCAATTCTCTTTTCAGATATTAATCCCAAAGCTTTCCTTCTTCTGCCTTTTTACCCTCAACCTTTTTCCCTATCTTTGCGGCTTATTTCAATTATAGCATGATTTCAGTTTCTAATTTATCGTTACGATACGGCAAACGCACATTATTTGAAGATGTTAACCTAAAATTTACCCAAGGCAACTGCTATGGCGTAATTGGGGCTAACGGCGCAGGTAAATCTACTTTTCTAAAAATTTTATCGGGAGAAGTTAACCAAACTTCTGGTAGTGTGGCTTTTACTCCGGGCGAAAGAATGGCGGTTTTAAAACAAAACCACTACGAATTTGATGAGTTTTCGGTATTAGAAACCGTAATGATTGGTCATAAAGAACTTTATGCCATCATGAAAGAGAAAGATGCCATTTATATGAAAGAAGATTTCTCGGAGAAAGATGGCGAACGTGCCGGAGAGCTTGAAAATCTTTTTGCCGAAATGGATGGCTGGAACATGGAAAGCAATGCTGCAACCATGTTAAGCAATTTGGGCATTACCGAGGATAACCACTATAAATTACTAAAAGAGCTAGACAATACGCAGAAAGTGCGTGTGTTATTGGCACAGGCCTTATTTGGCAATCCGGATATCTTATTACTGGATGAGCCTACCAACGATTTAGATATCGAAACCATTGCATGGTTAGAAAACTTCTTGGCTGATTATCAAAATATTGTATTGGTTGTATCGCACGATAGGCACTTTCTAGATGCGGTTTGTACGCATATTGTGGATATCGATTTCGCTAAAATGAGCATTTACACTGGTAACTATACCTTCTGGTACGAATCTAGTCAGTTGGCATTAAAACAGCGTAGCGACCAGAACAAAAAAATGGAAGATAAGGTGAAGGAGCTACAGGAATTTATCCGCAGGTTTAGTGCAAATGCATCTAAATCAAAGCAGGCAACTTCTCGTAAGAAAGCTTTAGATAAGATTGATATCACCGAAATTAAAGCGTCAAGCAGAAAATATCCGGCCATTATCTTCAATAATACTGGCCGTGAGGCTGGTGACCAGATTTTACAGGTAGAAAACCTGGGCAAAAATGGAAACGATGGTGTTTTGTTCGACAAAATTACCTTCATGGTAAATAAGGGTGATAAAATTGCTGTATTATCTCAGAACAGTTTAGCTACTGCAGCATTTTATGATGTTTTAACGGGCAGAGATACAGACCATAGAGGAGAGTTTAAATGGGGTGTTACCATTAGCACCGCAGATATCCCTAACGACAACTCTGAATATTTTGCCGGTAAAGATGAAAACCTGGTAGATTGGTTACGTGAGTACTCAGGTACCGATGCGGATGAGCAATTTGTACGTAGCTTTTTAGGCCGTATGTTATTCTCGGGCGAAGAGGTACTTAAAAACGTAAAAGTGCTTTCAGGAGGCGAAAAAATGCGTTGTATGTTCTCTAGAATGATGTTACAACAAGCCAACCTGTTAATGTTTGATGAGCCAACCAATCACCTGGATCTCGAATCTATCGAGGCACTGAACAATGGCATGAAAGATTTTAAAGGTGCTATATTGTTTACCTCACGAGATCACCAGTTAACCGAAACCGTGGCCAACCGCATTATCGAAATTACACCAAAAGGCACTATTGATAAGCTGATGACTTACGATGAATATATCAACAGCAGCGATGTTGCGAAATTAAGAGAAGAAATGTATTCTTAATTTCTTCAATTAAAATATCGATTTAAAAGCCACATGCACTCATGTGGCTTTTTCTTTATAAAAAAATACACCTGCTGTAGCGTTTTCATTCCGTTAATCGTTTTACAAGAAAAAAGCGTTAATGGCCATTAACCAATTTTGTTCAAAAAATTGATTTAAAACATTAAAATGAAAACGAATTTGAAAAATTTTAGCACTACAAAAATTATTCTCTCTCTCTTAGCGATAGCTTTAACCATTACGGCCTGTAAAAAGGATTTCAATAACGATCCAATAGAAGCGGCTGGTATTGGCTTTGTTCATGCATCACCTGGAACAGGCGCGTTGGATTTTATCTTGGATAACCAAAAAATAAATAGCTTTACCTACACTAAAGATTTAGGATACTATGCCGCTTATCCAGGAACAAGATTGGTTGGGGTTGCTAAAAAAGACTCTTTAAAATATTTAACTACAGCTCAAGCTACATTAAAAGAAGGATCATTTTATTCGGTTTTCGTAGTAGACACTTTAAAATCAACAAAACTTTTAATCCTTGAGGATGATTTAAAAGCACCTGAAACTGATAAGGCTAAAGTTCGTTTTGTAAACTTAAGTCCAGGTTCTGCTCCATTTGATTTAGCAATTGCAGGCACTGATGCACCTTTATTTACCGCAAAAGCGTTTAAAGAGTTCACCACTTTTAGCAATATCGCACCAAATGACAGCTACACTTTCCAATTAAAGCAGAGCGGAACAGTTAAAGTGAGTTTACCAGCCGTTAAAATCGAAAAAGGTAAAATTTATACCATCTGGGCTAAAGGCTTATCAAGCAAAACCGATAGTACTGGAGTTGGCTTATCAGTGATGACAAATAAATAAAAATATTTCACTCTACCTGTGGAAACGAAAATTGACACCACTCAAAAAATTGGGTGGTGTTATTTTTCTTAAATTTGCAATAATTAATCATGATAAACCTTTAATAAATAGTCCTTTACAGGGGTGATAAAAAAAATACTCAGTTTTGAGGAAATTTTAAAAGGCTGTGTAAAAAACGACAATGGCTGTAAAGAAATGATGTATAAATCATTTTATGGCTATTTAATGGGCATTATTTTAAGGTATACAAAGAATCCTTCTGACAGTGAAGAGCTTGTAAATGACAGTTTTATCAAGATTTTTAAACATGTTGGCGGCTTCAAAGCACCAAAAAATCCAGAAGAATTACAGCGATCGTTTAAAGGTTGGATTGCCCAGATTGCTTCGCGGACGGCAATAGACAAGATACGGAGTTCGAAAGTTCAGTTTTATGTTGATGATTTAGCAGAAAGTGAACATCCGGTTACCCAGGTTTCGGTTGCTTCGGAACTACACGTTAACGATATTTTGAATTTACTAAATCACTTACCAGATACGCAGAGACTGGTATTTAACTTATATGAAATTGAGGGCTTTGCCCACGATGAAATTTCGAAGATGTTAAACATTCCTGAAAGTTCCAGTCGTGTTTACCTTACACGTTCTAAAAATAAGTTACGTACCCTTTACCTAAATACCATGGTTAATTCATACGAAAAAAATGGATAAGGAATTAATTGAGCATATCACCGCGCAACTCCAAAACCATGAGGAAACATACCCTAATGGTGCTTGGGAGCGCTTTTCGGAGAAAAAAAATAAGAGACGAGGCATCGCTTTTTGGCCTTTGTGGGCTGCTGCTGCCTTAATTTTGGTCTTCGGAGGTGTATTTTTTGCGCAAAACAATATAGATCAGAAAAAAGATATTGCAATAACTAAACCTAAAGCTCAGCAAAATCCAGCAGCTAATGGAAACACAAATGCTAATATTGAAACTCAAACCAAGCCTACTTCATTAAATAACGATACAGTGTCTGTAAATAACCTAGCGGCCAATCGTCCAGCCAAAGTTACGGGGAGCACAAAACCATTATTAACAGAACAGAGCAGTTATTCGGTTATTAATACATCAGCGCAATTGGCTCCTGTAAACAATAACCTTTTAGATAATAAGCTTGCGGGTGCTAATCTTTCAAACCTGAAAACAAAACAGTTTGATATTTTAACCGAAAAGAAGAAACCTCAACCCATTGCGCAAACAAGTTTTGAAAAACTGCTTGCCCATGATAGTTATGTAAATCAGCAAAAACCGCCATCCAAAACAAGTGAAAATTCTAAATGGCAGCCTGATGTGTACGTTGCCCCAGCGATGGGTAATGATAATAAAGTAACCATGAACTATGGCTTTTCTTTATCGTATGCTATTGCCAACAGACTATCGATAAGCTCTGGTGTTTCTTATGCTTCTATTAGTACTACCGAATCGTTAAATGCTTCTGCGCCACAAACCTTATCAGGCAAAAACCTCGAGTCGGTTGATGCCAAAGTACGCGGAATTAACGTTCCTTTAGAATTAAAATACAACATAAGTGATAAACTCTATACTAATATAGGGGTTTCTGCACTGGCTGTTTTAAACAACTCACAGCAGAACAACTACATTGTAAACCAGGTGCAGAATTTTTCTTCCACAACAGCAAATGGCTATGCCGATTCGAAGACATTGATTGTGAAAGAAAAAACGACCGAACCACAGCCCGAAGCCAATATAGATCCTGATAAATACATCGGATTCTATAATTTTTCTTTGGGTTATAAACAGAAAATATCCAAAAAAAACAATATTGCCATTGAGCCTTTTTTAAGGCTGCCGATGAAAACTTTCTCTAAAGAAAACCTTAACCTCACTAATGGCGGACTGCGTTTGAAGATCGATTTTTAGAAAAAAAACTAAGATATTTAGTATATTTGGTTAAATACCTAATATGAAGAATATCAAATCATATCCTACTGAAGAGGGGCAACCTCCATTTAAAACCCTTAACGAGGTCGATTTTTCTGCCACTTACAGTTATGCAGATTATATGCGCTTCGAATTTGAAGAGCGCTTAGAACTTATCAAAGGGTACATTTTCAAGATGAGCCCTGCTCCTTCCAGGATCCATCAAAAAATATCGGGAAGAATTTACGTACCAATTTATAATGCACTGAACGGCCATAAATGTGAAGTTTATTCAGCACCTTTTGATGTACGTTTAGCAAAGAAAAGTGTAGATGATAAAGAGGTTTTCACGGTAGTGCAACCCGATATCGTGGTAGTTTGCGATCCGACTAAACTCGATAAACGTGGATGCATAGGTGCACCGGATATCGTTGTCGAGATTTTATCACCTGGCAACAATAAAAAAGAATTGATCAATAAATATGAGGTTTATGAAGAAGCAGGTGTTAAAGAATACTGGATTGTAAGCCCTTCGGAAAAAACATTTTTCAGGTATATACTCGATGATAATGGCAAGTTTCAACCTACTAAACTACTTACTGAGGGCGAAGAGGTAACCACAACGATTATACCAGGCTTTAAGCTTGTTTTAGAGGAGGTTTTTCAAGATTAAAACATGGATATCAATGAAAGAAGTCAAGTTTTAAACGGCAAATTTGCTATTTAAAACCTGACTTCTTTAAAATCGTTTATCTATAATTAGTGACCTGAATGACCATCAGCTCCGTGAGCATGCCCATGAGCCAATTCATCTTGAGTAGCTTCACGTACATTTAAAATCACACCGCTAAACACTAAGTTTTTACCAGCCATCGGGTGGTTTAAATCTACTGAAATGGTTTCGTCGTGAACAGCAGTAACACCTGCTCTAAACTGGTTACCATTGTTATCTTGTAAAGGAATCACATCACCTACATTTGGCAATTCGCCACCAGCTTCAGTAAACATCGTTTTTGGAAGATCGGCAAAAGCACCTGGATCGATATCACCGTAACCATCTGCTGCAGATAGCTCGAAGCCATATTCATCACCAGTTTTCAAACCGGTTAAATGTTCTTCAAATTTAGGCAACATCATGCCAACGCCATATAAAAATACTAAAGGATTTTGTTCGTCAGCTTTTTCTACAAAAACTTGTTGTCCTTCTTCGTTAGTAGTATGCAATTCGTAAGTTAACGCTACTACAGAGTTTGGTGAAATATTCATTTAAATTAATTTATTGTAAATACTCTAATGCGTCCTCAACAGTGTTAACCGGCAACTGGCATACATTATTTCGGCAAATATAAACTTTTGTTTCATTGCTTTGCTTACCTTTTAACAGCGGTAGGTTACTTTTTGTTCCGCCCAATGTAATTTTGTTAGGAATATAATGTCCGCTTAACGCTAACTTAATACTATCCGTTTCTAAACCGGTAATGGCAATTTCGTTTATGCCATAAATTTCATTCAGCAGTTGAATCGCCCAGTTTGAATAAGCAGAACCATAGGTTTTTATCTTTAAATGAACTGCTGCAAGCATTTCGGAGGCTTTTTCAGTATAAAGCTCAATATCGAATAGCAAACCCAGTTGCTTCAAATTCTGCGCCATGGTAGAATTTGAAGCTGGAATTACATTATCCATTACTTCATGTTTACGGGCGATTAAATCTTCACTTTCGGCAGAGGTATAGAAAAACATTGGCGAATCTGTATCCGTAAAATTAGCGATTACATAATCGGTCAATAATTTTGCCTCTTCTAACCATTTTTCATCAAAATCAGCCTCGTACAATGCAATCAGTGCTTCAATAAAAAAGGCATAATCGTCTAAGAAACCCGTAATAGAAGCCTTTCCATTTTTATAATTGCGATATAGGCCACCGTTTTCTGATTTTAAGTGGTTTAAAATAAAATTGGCCGCAGCTGATGCCTTTTGATAGTATAAATCGTGATTTAAAACCTGTCTGGTATCAGCCAAAGCTTTAATCATCATACCATTCCAGGCAGTTAAACATTTATCGTCCAAACCTGGTCTGATTCGTTTGCTACGGACTGCCAATAATTTTTCTTTAGCTGAGTTTACCTTATCGTAAAGCACCTCTGCCGAGATATTAAATTCTGCAAGTAAATCATCGTCGCTGATCGTTTTACGCAGGATATTCGTTTGTTCTTCTTCCCAATTACCTTCTTCGGTAATGTTGTAATAAGCGCCGATTAATCGGGCATCTTCCCCCAAAACCTGATCAAACTCACTTTTATCCCATACATAAAATTTGCCCTCTATCCCCTCACTATCCGCATCTAATGCTGAATAAAACAATCCATCTGCTGAAGTCATCTCTTCAAAAACCCAATTTATCGTTTCAACAACAGTTTGTTTAAAAGAATCGAATTTGGTACACTGATAGGCTTCAGCGTATAAACTGATGAGCTGAGCGTTATCGTAAAGCATCTTTTCGAAATGTGGTACATGCCATTTATCATCAACCGAATAACGGGCAAAACCGCCACCAATCTGATCGTAAATACCACCCCTACTCATTTCTTCGAGTGTATGGCAAACAGCCGTAAAAACAGATTCATCATCTTTTAAAAAGCCATACCGTAATAAAAACACCCAATTATTGGGTAAAGGAAATTTTGGTGCACGGTTATAACCTCCGTAACCAATATCGAAATGACGTTTCCAGGGATCGATAATTTCAGTTAAATGTTCATGGGTATACTCTTCTGCTTTTACTGCAGGGATTATCTTTTCGCTGTCTTTAATGCCAGCGGTTAACCGCTCGGCATATTGAATAGCCTTATCGGGTTCATTTGCCCAAAGTGCAGCCACATTTTCCAGAATATTGATCCAATCGTTTTTCCTGAAATAGGTTCCTCCGTAAATTGGGCGTTGATCGGGCAAACAGATACAATTTAAGGGCCAGCCCCCGCTGCCTGTCATGAGCTGGATGGCATACATATAAATCTGATCGATATCCGGCCGCTCCTCACGATCTACCTTAATGCAGATAAAATGACGGTTCATCACCTCAGCCACTTCATGGTTCTCGAAACTTTCGCGTTCCATTACATGGCACCAATGGCAGGCCGAATAGCCAATACTTACCAATATAAGCTTATTTTCCGTTTTTGCCTTTTCTAACGCTTCTGCGCCCCATTCGTACCAATTAACAGGATTATGAGCATGTTGCAACAAATATGGTGAAGAAGCGTGGATTAGGTTATTGGTATCAGACATGGCTGCTAATGTAAAATGTAAGCGGGAAAAAGGAATTTTAATTTGAGGCGTAAATCTATTAATAATCTACAAACCTGTTTCGATTTAGTTTTTGTTTTTATACTTTAGTTGGAAATCTATACGATGAATGGAATTGATGAGTTATTTAATCGAAATATGACGCATTGCGTCACGAATTGAGTTGTACACATTATCGGCTTCTATCCCGATTTGCAAACCTTACACCCTTTACCTTCTACCCTCAACCTTAAAACCATGAAAATCACCCATACCGAAATATACCGCTTTAGCATACCAATGGAACCTTTTGTTATTGCAACCGGAACCATGCATTTTGCCCAGAATGTATTAGTGAGGATTTTTACCGATACAGGTATTCACGGCATTGGAGAATGTTCTGCTTTCCCGATGATTGTAGGCGAAACACAGGAAACCTGTATTGCCATGGCTAAAGACTTCGCCGCCATTTTAAAGGGTAAAGACCCTTTAGAAATCCCAGAGCGGATGAACGATTTATTAGGTTATGCCGATCATAACAATACCATTAAAAGCGCTTTTGATATGGCATTATTTGATATTGCAGCCAAAAATGCAAAATTACCACTGTACAAATTTCTTGGTGGAACCAAACGCACCATTGAAACCGATATGACCATTGGTATCGATACACCAGAGGGAATGGCTGTAACAGCATTGAAATATAAAAGTCAGGGTTGCCACATCCTAAAGATTAAACTGGGCAAAAAAGTGCACGATGATATACAAAGGGTAAAACATATCCGCGAGGCAGTAGGAGAAGATTTGGTTTTACGCCTGGATGCTAATCAAGGTTGGAGTTTTGATGACGCTTTATTTGCGTTAGGCGAATTGGAAAAATACAATATTGAGTTTTGCGAACAACCCATGCGGACCTGGTATGATGATAAACTACCAGAACTGAATGTAAATTCACCGATTAAGCTCATGGCCGATGAAAGCTGTTATAACCATCACGATGCCCGTAAACTGATCAATAGCCAGTCTACAACTTATTTAAACATTAAATTTTCGAAATCCGGAGGCATTTTAGAAGCGCAGAAAATCCATGAAGAGGCCTTACAAAGAGGCGTAAAATGCATGATTGGCAGTATGCTCGAAACTAGGATTGCTTTAAGCGCCAACCTACATTTTGCATTGGCCAGTCCTAATGTTGAGTTTTTTGACTTAGATACTGCACTATTGGGACACCTGGTTGACCCAGTGGTGGGTGGCTTAACCTATAACGGTTATTTTCTTGATGTTCCCGAAGAAATCGGTATCGGAGCCGAAGCGGATGAATTTTTCTTAGCGAAATGTGAAAGCTGGACGGTTTAGTTCAGTTGTTCATTGGTCAATAGTTTATTGGTTTTATAGCAAGTGTACTAAAATAGTTCATTGGTTTTCCAATATGATGTCAAATGGTCTGGAACAACCTATTTAAGCAATTAAAGATTGTAAAAATCACAAATAATAGACCCTGAAACAAGTTTAGGATGACGGTAAGCGGGGTATATGACTAATGACCAATGAACTAATGACTAGTGAACCAATAACTAATGAACTAATAATCGATCCAACGCCAAACTATCTCCATTAAAGGCATTGAAATCAACCACATGGCCGATGCCATTAATTTTAGCTTTATCAGAGTGCTGCCAAAATTTCCAACGACTTTTATCCATCCTTAGTTTTGGTTGATAATAATGGGCAATCCACAAGGGATAATCATCAAAATGATCGACTAAATAATCCTCATAAAATTTAAGTCCGGTATAAACAATCGGCCTAACTTTGGTTTTCATTTCTACATAATTGAGAAAATCGGACAGTTCTGCCCTCATTTTCAAAGGAGAAACGCCATCCAGCGATTCGATATCCACAACTGGTGGTAAATCACCTTTCTCGATATTTACCACTTGCAGGAAAAATTTAGCCTGTGTTTTGCCGTCTTTTTTTGGTCTGAAAAAATGATATGCACCACAAATAATTCCTGCTTTTGGGGCTTCACGCCAATTGCGTTGAAAATAAGGATCAACCAGCATTAATCCCTCTGTGGCTTTGATAAAGGCAAAACGGATACTTACCTCATCCTCTTTCATTTCCTTTACTTTTTGCCAGTTTATTTTGCCCTGATAGTAAGAAACGTCGATACCGTGAACGGTATATTTTTTGGGGATTTTGATGTTAAAACTTTCGTAAGTTCTGTAATTGGGGTCTTGCCCCCAATCTTTAACCCAGCGCCAGGTAGCCACAAAACTTCTTAATACATAACCGTAGTAAAATGGAGAGAGCAAAACCAACAATAAACCTGCAATAACCAATTTAAGTTGAACCGAAATACTACCTTTCTTTTTTTTGCCTGTTGTGAGTTTTCTGGCTACAGGTTTCCTAACAGCAGGTTTTCTGGTAACAGGGCTTTTGTTTATTGGGGTTCTTTTCTCTGGCGGCATTTGATCGGTTTCCGGATGCAAATTTGTGAAAAATTATGGGATATTCTTTGCTCATATTTTTTAATCTAACAAGTGGATATTGAATTCATATGATTAATTAACATCTGGCTTTTGCTATTTTTACTGCATCTAAATACACCATGTTAAAACTTATTTACAACACCTATAAAACATCATTCAGCGGATTAAGCAGAGAAACCTGGCTTTTAAGCATTGTAATGATGTTTAACAGATGTGGGAGCATGGCTGTTCCATTTATGGGCTTATACGTTACCCAAAGTTTACACCGCTCGGAAATGGACGCAGGTTTAATTATCACCTTATTTGGCGTAGGTTCAATTCTGGGTTCGGCAACAGGAGGAAAATTGACCGATATGATTGGTTTCCGTCCGGTACAGATCCTTTCGTCGATTGTAGGTGGTTTACTTTTCATCCTCTTTTCTACCATTACTCACTTTTATAGTCTATGCATTTTAACTGTTGTCATCAGTTTTTTTTCTGAGGCATTCCGCCCTGCAAATTTCACGGCTGTTGCACACTACGCTGCAGAAGGCACGATAACAAGATCGTACTCTTTAAACAGGCTTGCAGTAAACATCGGCTGGTCAGTAGGCATTAGCTTGGCAGGAATTATTGCTTCAATTAATTATAAGCTTTTATTTATTGTTGAAGGTGGGGTAAGCATTATTGTTGGTTTATTAATCCTGTCGTTTTTACCACAAGTGAAAGATTTTATTAAAAATGCCAAAGAAAATGCCAGCAACATGGTCATTATGAAACCGTGGGAAGATATTTTCTATGTAAAGTTCATTCTGCTTACTACTGTTTTTATTACCTGTGCTTTTCTAATGTTTAGGGTTGTTCCGGTATTTTTTAAGGAACAATGGCATATTGATGAGTTTCAAATTGGAATTATTATAGGCCTTAATGGGGCTGTAATCGCTTTGTTTGAAATGATTATGATCAACAAAATTGAAGCAAAAAGATCACCCATGTTTTTTATTATTGTTGGTGCGGTTCTATTTTCAATTTCGTATATCATACTAAGTGCCCCGGTTAGTTTCCATATTGTTGCAGCAGTACTTACCATTGTCGTTTTTACCTGCGGAGAGATGCTCACCTTACCTTTTATAAACACCATCGTAATTAGCAGAAGTAACGAACATAACAGAGGCTTATATGCAGCAGGTTATACCTTGAGCTGGTCTTGCGCGCAGGTTGTTGGCCCATTGTTTGGCTTCTTTATTGCTAAAAACTTAGGCTACAACTGGCTTTGGATGGGCCTTGCCGCAATGCTTTTATTATGTACCTGGGGGTTTAACACACTTAATAAAAAGCAGGCAAAAACTGTTTTACAAAAGAGTGAAGTTCAGCTGGAAATTGAATAAAACCTCCAACCGAACAGCAATTATTTTACTTTCTGGGCTTTTACACCCTCATTTGTAATTTTTACAGGAAGAATGTTACCATCTGCATCAAACTTCATTTCATCAATACAGGTAACTCGATGATTGCCATCAGTTTCGCTCAAGGGGCGACGGTGGTAAACAATGTAATATTGTCCTTTTTTCTCGTTGATAATTACAGAGTGATGGCCTGCACCGGTAGCAATAGCCGCATCTTGCTTCAATATTTTACCAATCCGCTTAAACGGACCGAATGGCGAATCGCCAACAGCATAAGCTACTGAGTAATCGGGACCAGTCCAGCCGCCTTCGCTCCACATGAAATAATATTTACCATTTCTGATGAACATATATGGGCCTTCTACATAATTATCAGGCGTAATTTCTTTAAAAGTAGTACCATCTTCAAAAGGTAAAAAACCGGTAAAATCTTTATTTAACTTTGCAATATTACAGTGTTTCCAGCCACCATAAATTAAATAATACTGACCATCTTTATCTTTAAATACAAACTGATCAATAGGTTGGGCTCCATTATGGAATTTATCAACCAAAGGTTTCCCTAAATGGTCTTTATAAGGTCCTTCCGGTTTATCGGCAACGGCTACGCCAATTCCACCAATTTCTTTATCACTCTGAATATCGTTAGCACCAAAAAACAGGTAATATTTTTTATCTTTTTGAACAATTGCAGGGGCCCACATGGCTTTGTTGGCCCATTTTACAGCAGCAGTATCTAAAATATGCGGATGTTTTTTCCATTTCACCAAGTCGTCTGATGAAAAGGCATCTAAAAAGACCTGTTCTTTATACCTGGCCGAATAAGTGGGATAAACCCAATACTTATTGTTAAAAATAGCAGCATCGGGATCTGCATACCAACCTTGAAAAATTGGATTCCCGGATTGGTTAATCGTTTTAGTATCCTGAGCCAAAGAAGCGAGTCCGGATAAAAGTAAAAGAGATGAGAATAGGTATTTCATGGCAGCAATTTAGAAAAAAAACCGTGGTAAAAAAATTAGTCCATTATTTTAAACGCAATTACAGAAAGTAAAAGCGCGAGGCTGTTTAAAGATGGGTACGGTCTTCGACAGGCTCAGACTGACAATGCCTATGCTTAACTTAATGACATTGGAACTGGCCTAAGTTAATAAACCCAACTAAGCTAAATAGCCCGAAATGAAGACTATAAGCGATGGCGGGACTACAGCACCTATGAAAAACCAACCGTTCATTTTCAAAAAACCTGTCTAATAAAATTAAACAGGAATGGTCTTCGACTCCGCTCAGACTGAAAATGGAGGTTAACCTTATTTAGTTGCTTTGAAAAGCAAAACCTGTAGCAGTTGGGGTAAAGCAGCCCTGCCCTCCGTTTCAAATCCTCGCCCTCATGCTTCGGCTTGCGGGTTTTACACTGCGGTCAGGTTTAGGTTGCAGGGGCTGTGAGACTATTTAAAGTTTTTATAGCGAATGCAGGAACAGCCTTCGCTTCGAAGAACGAGCCGCTGTTAAATAAACCCGACAGTAGCAGGCATCCCGATTTTTTCATCGGGATAAAGCGAATGGCGGGACTGCAGCGCCTATGAAATACAGAACGCTCATTTTCAAAAAAATCGTCACCTCGACTGAAGTTTGGCGAAATGGAGAGATCTGCTGAAAATAGATTTCTCGACTGCGTTGCACTCCGCTCGAAATGACGATCTGTTGGGTCAGAACGGATAAATTAAATCAAGCTTATTTACTCAATTCTGCGAAATATTTATGGAATAAAGGCAAAGTCTCTATTCCTTTATAATAATTGTAAATGTCGTACTTCTCATTTGGAGAATGCAAGGCATCGCTATCTAAACCGAAGCCAAAAAGTACCGATTTAATACCCAGTACATCTTCAAACAAAGCTACGATAGGAATACTACCACCGCCACGTGTTGGAATAGCCTTTTTACCAAAACTATCTTCAATTGCTTTTTCGGCTGCCTGGTAAGCAATACTATCAGTTGGGGTTACCACTGGCTCACCACCATGGTGTGGCGTAACTTTTACTTTTACATTTTTAGGGGCAATGCTTTCGAAATGTTTGGTAAAAATCTCGGCAATTTCTTCTGAGCTTTGGTGTGGAACCAAGCGCATAGAAATTTTTGCATTGGCTTTACTTGGCAATACGGTTTTTGCACCTTCGCCAATGTAACCGCTCCAAATTCCGTTTACTTCTAAAGTTGGACGGGTACCTGTACGCTCTAAGGTTGAATAACCTTTCTCGCCCCAAACTTCTTCAATATCTAAATCCTTTTTGTATTCTGCTTCGTCGTAAGGTGCAGAATTTAATGCTTTTTTCTCCTCATCTGTTAACTCAAGCACTTTATCATAAAAGGCAGGGATAGTGATGTGGTTATTTTCATCGTGTAATGAAGCGATCATTTTGCAAAGGATAGTTGCTGGATTCGCCACAGCACCACCGTAAACTCCAGAGTGCAAATCGCGGTTCGGACCAACTACTTCAACTTCCATATAAGCTAAACCACGCAAACCGGTTTCGATTGACGGATGTTCCATGCTGATCATCGAAGTATCAGAAATTAAAACTACATCGGCCTTTAAACGCTCGGTATTCGCATTTACAAAAATACCCAGATTTGCAGAACCTACCTCCTCTTCACCTTCAATCATAAATTTAACGTTGCAGGCCAAAGTATTGGTTTGCATCATCAGTTCGAATGCTTTTACGTGCATATAAAACTGTCCTTTATCATCACAAGCACCGCGGGCATAAATTTTACCATCGCGTACTGTTGGCTCAAAAGGTGGCGTATGCCAAAGTTCTAGTGGATCTGCCGGTTGAACATCGTAATGACCATATATTAAAACAGTAGGTAAAGAAGCATCTATAATTTTTTCGCCATAAACAATAGGATATCCTGCGGTTGGGCAAATTTCTACCTGATCTGCACCTGCATCTTTTAATTTCTGCGCAACATAATCAGCTGTTTTTAAAACATCGCCTTTGTATTTCGGATCAGCACTTACCGATGGAAAACGCAATAACTCAAACAACTCATCTAAAAAACGTTGTTTGTGCGTTTCTACATAATTTTTAATCTCTTGCATAACAAAATGAATTTGGACAAATATAGGCTTTACCAAATAAAAAGGCACTTAAGCGGTTAAGAAATTATCCCCATACCAGAGTAAAAATTTTGCTTATAGCCAGACGGTTGATGGCGTTAATTATTCTTTTTAAAGCTCAAAATCACGGTGTTACCTTTCAAACTTAAAACCCGTCTTTTAACAGATACAAAAAAATGATTTAATGTTTGTAAAAAAAAATAACACAACATTATTTATATTTACTTTTTTGTAAATTGCGCCAATAACAGATATCCTTAAATCCTGTACGAAAGAATTTTAACAATGAAGTTTAGCGCAAAAGTATTTTTATCTCTGCTGCTGCTTCTTGTTGTCCGCATTTCTTCCTTAGCTCAGGGGCCGCCCCCTACCCGCGTAAGTTGCCCGGAAGCAGCCCAGTATTATTCGAAAGACAGTATAAATATTGTAACCTTTGGAGCCAGCACGGTAGAAGGTGTTAATGGTGTTGGTTTTCAAACCATGCTTCAGAACAATTTTATAAATTGTTATACGAACAAAATCGTGGATATTACCAATCATGGTATTGGTGGCCAGACTACTTTTCAGGGATTACTCAGAATTGATAATGCAATAGCCGATAGAACCGGCTTCATTGTAATTGATATGGGCATTAATGATGCCGTTGCGATGACTACTGGCAAAGGAAGCATTGCCGAAACCGTTGCCAATATGCGGGTATTGATTACGGCAAGTCTTAAACAGAAATTAGTCCCAATTTTATGTACACTCCAGTTTGTTGATGATAGGACCATTAAAAGTTATGTGGCTGTAAATACCAATATCAGAAATCTTAATACAGCCTACAGAAAATTGGCTGCAGAATATAAAATATATTTAGCTGATATAAATGCGGCTATGAGACGTGATTTTTCGCTTTATCAGGATCCTTTTCACCCAAATGCACGTGGTTACAGGTTGGTGAGCTATGTAATTTTCGACGCCATTAATAAAGCAATTTTTGATAAATTCCTAAAATTCACCGTTTCTCAGAATTACCCTAACCCTGCAGCCATGCAAACATTTATTGATGTTGTTTTGCCTGAAACGGACAAAATTAACATCCAGATTTATGATTTAATGGGTCGATTGGTAAAAACAGTAGTAAACGAATACCTTAATACGGGAAAACACACCTTAGAAATTAATACCTCTACTTTTGTTCCCGGCATTTATTTCTTCAAAATCTCTTCCGATTCCGGTCAATACAATTCTGCCAAAAAGTTTATTGTAGCGAGGTAACAAAAGATTTAAACATTAGTCTATTTATAGATTAATATGTTTTATACCTTTAAACCATGACTCCTGAGACATTTTTCACCAATGAAGTTATTGATCTCGATCTTCTTCCAAAATATGAAGACATTCAGTTAAGCCGGCCACATCCCGATTATTGGAAAATCATCTGTATTAATCTATTGATCTTTTTTGGCTTACTGGGAATCGCTATTGGGATACTCCTATTCTTTGTTGATGAAGTAAGACCAAACGCAAAATGGATTATCCCGCTTTATCTGGCTTTATTAGCTATCTTCTTTTTACTCTTTCGTGCCAGTTTTAAGAAACGCGGTTATGCCATCCGAATACATGATGTAATTTATAAAAGTGGGATTATTGCTGAATCGACAACAATCGTACCTTTAAACAGGATTCAACATATCGAATTAAATGAAGGAATTTTTTCCAGAATATATAAACTGGGATCATTACAGTTATTTACCGCAGGTGGCCAAACAGGGCATATCCATATTTCGGGGATTGCAATTGATGATGCCAAGCGTATTAGGGATCTGCTTTTGAAAAAACTAGACCTACTTGAAAATCCAACAACAGAATTGAATGCCAGTGAATAACGATTTTAGTAAACCGCAACGGGAATCGGCCTTTGGTATCATTGTAATGGGTGCTCATACCATGCTAAAAATTGGTAAGGCGAGTTTTTTCTTATTCATTATTGCCTTTGTAAAGATGTCGAGCACTTCTTTCACCTACCTGATATTGAGCATTTCTGCGATAATCGTATTCAGTTTCATATTTGCTTATTTATGGTATTTAAAATTTACCTTCTTTTTAGATAAAGAAAAGCAGGAATTTGTCGTTAATAAGGGAATATTCAATCGCGATCAGGTCATTATTCAGCTCGATAAAATACAGCAGGTTAACATTAACCAGAATATTCTGCAGAAAATTATCGGCGTTTATGGGTTAAAAATCGATACTGCCGGTGCTCATGGAGAAGAGGTAAGCATAAAAGCAATTGACGAAACTTCGGCCTATAACCTTAAAGAACATTTATTAAATAGCAGAACTGCAACTGAAGTACAATCGGAAATTGAACAAGAAAACGACGGGACAGCAGAAACACCATTTTTAAGAATAAGCGCCTGGACTTTGTTCAAAGTAGGACTTACCTCTAATTATGGACAAAGTTTAGCTTTACTTGCCGCTTTTTTTTACACCGTTATTTATGAAGGCAGGCAGTTACTTGATGCCTTTAAAATTAATAAAGATGAAATTCAGAGTACGGTAACGGGTATGTTAACCATTGTTACCGTTTTTATTTTAATTGCATGCCTTTTAATTGTATTGTTAATTATTAACCTGGTTAGAACCTTTTACAAGTATTTCGAGCTCGAAATTAGTGAGCATAAAAACACACTTTTACTCTCTTCAGGGCTGATTGCAAAAAAAAACACCTTAATAAGTCCGAATAAAGTCCAGATTACCAAATACAGCCAGAATTACTTTCAGAAAAAGATGAATATGCTGAATATGAGTTTAAAACAGGCTCATTTTGGTCAAAGTAAAAAAGGGCATGAAATACAAGGAAACACTTTGGAAATTCCAGGATGTAATCCAACTGAGCGTGATGAACTGCTAAAAATGATACTGGGTGAAGCACCATTAAAAGGAAAAACCTTTATCCCCGATTGGCGTTTTTTGAATTTACCCATTTTCTTTAAACTGATTTTGCCTGTGGCGACATTTTTAATTATTGCGTTTAACGTTCCTGAAGTAAAACCCTATATCGGTGTATCAATTGCTTATTTAATAATTGGAATTTTGATGATTTACATCAGTTATCGCCGACATCAGATTTCAGTAAGTCAAGATTTCATCATCAAAACCAGCGGGATTTGGGATATTTCGAATGAAATTGTAAAGCCAAATAAAATTCAGGCCATTACCACTTTTCAATATCCATGGCATAAAGGGGTCGACGTTGGTCATCTCACTTTACATACAGCCGCAGGTCAGATTCATTTTAAATATGGCAATTATACCGAAATTAAACAGCTGGTAAATTACTGGTTGTATCAGGTAGAGCGTAAAAATGAGAATTGGATGTAATTTTTTAAAGAAAAAACAATTAATATGAATACCAGGGAACAGATTGTTTTAAATGAAGATAGGTTATTAACAGCCATAAAACATGGTGATATTGAGGAGCTGGATCTGCTCTTGCATGAAGATTTACTTTTTAACCTGCCCAATGGAGTAACTATAACAAAGGCGATGGATTTGGAAACTTACACATCCGGAAATTTGGTTGTAAATTCTATTCTACCGGCTGAACAGCAAATTAATCTGATTAACGATATTGCAGTTGTTAGTGTGAAAATTGAGCTAAAGGCAGTATATAATTCGCAATCTATCGAAGGTATTTTCAGATATTTAAGAGTTTGGAAGGTGTTTGATCAGGAATGGAAAGTAATAGCCGGAAGTTGTGTGGCCATATAAAAAATAGCAGCTGCCAGGTTTAAACCCAGGCAGCTGCAATAATTCAATTAATTCTGGTATGCCGCAGCAAACTCAACAGCAAAATCTTTGAGTTTAATGCTACCTAAAACAGGTCTGTTTTTGTAATAATCTACAAAAAGTTTATTGCTCCTGATTGCATCGCCCATTTCTACATAGTTTTTGGCTATTTCTTCAGGTAAACCCGCTCCTACCATTCCGTTAAATGCATCTTCATCGCTAAATTCTATCCATGGCAATGCTGGTTTATCGACTGCAGTGCCTAGTACTTTTGCAACATCGGCCGGCGTACTTTCATCATCACTGGCTACATACTGTATGGTTTTACCTGTAAAATTGCTCTCCAATACTTCAGCGGCTACTTCTGCAATGTTACGGGGATGCACCAAAACAAGTTTTGAATCGGCGCCAAAATTAGACCCTAATATATTTGCATGTTTAACCATATCGATGTTGGCTAAAAAGTTAATATAGAAATAACCAGCACGTAAATGTTTTACGTCTACCCCATTTAATGCGGCAAAAATATTTTCTACATCATGTAATCCTGCAATTGGACCAGTTCCATCCGGCAGATCTGCACCTACGCTACTTAAATTCACTACTTTTTTAACTCCCGCCTCTTTTATGGCAGCTGCATAATTTTCGCCGATACCTTTAATATATGCCCTAAATTTTGGTGCTGCAAAATTTGGCGGAACCATGGTGTAAATGGCATCAGCCCCTGTAAAAGCATCCTTTAAAAATCCGGTATCGCTTACACTACCAATTAAAGGTATTGCACCCAGCGATTTAATTTCTTCGGCTCTATCAGCGTTACTGCTAATAATTTTTACTTCGTGACCTTTGGCTACCAATATTTCGGCAAGAGGTTTGGTAATATTACCAATTGATCCTGTTAATGTTATTTTCATGATTTTTTGTTTTTAAATATTGAATACAAAGCTATATTTGTACTTACTTTTATACAAGTACTTACCCCAAAGTATGTAACCATGACAGCTGTTAAAGAAAGTTCGACCCGTAATTTTAATAAAGGCATAGCACTAACCAGTTGCCCGGTTACCTTTGTAATGGAAAAAATTGGTGGTTATTGGAAACCCATTATTATTTTTCATTTAATGAGCGGACCAAAGCGCTACAGCGAGTTAAAACGTGCGATACCACAGATAACTGAAAAAATGCTTATACAACATTTAAAGCAATTGCAAAATGATGACCTTGTTCATAGAGATGCACAAGCTATTGTTCCGCCGGTAGTTACCTATAGCCTCACAAAATCGGGGGAGGATCTTTTTCAGGTATTAGATTCAATGGTAGATTGGGCCATTAAAAATGGTTCTGTTTAATCTGAAATGTACTCATCTGGGCAATCAGAATGACGAACGAATATATAGATAGATTTTAAACCTTCAATAGTAGCACAAACTAAATGATATAAATCTTGGCGAAGCGGATACCCTAATATCATTAAGTTAAAGGATAAATCGCAAAAAGATGTCAGTCTGCCCAAAGGAGTCCTTTGGACAGACTGACAACCGCGGTGTTTAACTTAATGACATTGAGCATTACGCTGCACCAAGGAGGCACGACGAATCAAATTGTAAAGCGAAACTGGAACCAATTTGATTACGCTCCGAAAAAGAAAATTAGGCGATATATATTTTTTATTGATCGGAAATGAAAGCGTGGTTTTTCATTGGGGATTGCAGTCCTGCTGTTCGCTGTAGCCCTCATACTTCGGGGCTGCCGCTGCCATCAGGTTTACGAACAGCGTAGGTGTACACTACGGCCTCAAAAATGAAATACGGATCTGGCTTTTCTAAAAACCAGAAGAAAATCATTTTGATATGTGGGAGAGCCTACAGTACCATAATCCCCTTGATATTTCCGGTTTGCTTATAAATAGCAATCACCTCATCAGCATTTTGCATTTTCTTTTTTACGGTAATCGAAACATATTTCCCGGTTTTTGAAGCTTGCTCAATAAACTCATCATCAGGTAAAATGGCACGTAAATCTTGTATTTTATCTAGCCCGCCAGTGATAATGAATTTAAAATTATAAATACCTGGAAACTGCTCAACACTTTCCAGTTTCTCTTTTAAATTAGCATAAATATCTCCACTAGTACCATCTGGGATATCAGTAAACTCAATATCTTTATTATTTTTATTCTCATCCATAGCGAAAGCATATCAAATTCTATACCCAAATAAATAGGGTGCAATTCTGACAGCATAAACGTTTTTTTTAAGTAAAATACCCCCATTTCGGGCGATTAGAAGGAAAACATTATTAAATGATATACAAGTTTAATTTTAACTTTGGGCTTTAATCCCTCAATAGTAGCACAAGCTAAATTTATATAAACCTTGGCGAAGCGGATACCGGCCTAGCGGGTAATGCCTGCAGGTGTATGAGCAAAGCAAAGGGCTACTGAATCCGATGAAATACAGCTGTTGCTTTACCCCTAAATCCCCTAAGGGGACTTCATACCCAAATTTAATGGCATGATGGATTCTGAAACAAGTTCAGAATGACGAGCCATTACAACGACCGATCAGGTTTTAAACTAATTACTAACAACTTTGGCAAAAAACGATAGGAATTGTTATTTTTGAGCCTCAAAAAAACAGGAGCCGATTTGGATTATTTAGCAGGATTAAACCCACAACAAAGAGCAGCAGTAGAGAACACAAAAGGACCCGTAATGATTGTTGCAGGTGCAGGTTCGGGCAAAACCAGGGTAATTACATTTCGTGTAGCCCACCTTATTCAAACCGGTACTGACCCCTTTAACATTCTGGTTTTAACCTTTACCAACAAGGCGAGTAAGGATATGCGCGAGCGTATCAGTAAAGTGGTTGGTGCAGAGGCAAAAAACATTTGGATGGGTACTTTTCACTCTGTTTTTGCCAAAATTTTAAGGGTAGAGGCCGAGAAAATCGGTTATCCGAGCAATTTTACCATTTACGATACCGATGACAGTAAAAGTGTAATCCGTGCTATTTTGAAAGAGATGCAGCTGGATGATAAATTATATGCAGCGAACTTTGTTTTCAATAGAATTTCATCAGCCAAAAATAATTTAATTTCCTGGGGTGAATATCAAGCTAACGACCAGATACAGGCCGAAGATATTCAGAATAAACGCCCATTAATCGGTCAGATTTACGAAACCTATGCCAAGCGCTGTTTTAGAGCAGGTGCAATGGATTTCGACGATTTGTTGTTCAAAACCAATATTTTATTGAAAGAACATCCTGATGTTTTAAACAAATACCAACAGAAATTCAGGTACCTGATGGTGGATGAGTATCAGGATACCAACTTTTCGCAGTATACCATTGTGAAAAAACTGGCAGCGGCTTATCAGAACATTTGTGTGGTAGGTGATGATGCACAGAGTATTTATGCGTTCCGTGGTGCAAACATCCAGAATATTTTAAATTTCGAACGCGATTACCCTGATTTAAAGGTTTATAAATTAGAACAGAATTACCGTTCTACCCAAAATATTGTTGATGCAGCGAGCAGTATCATTGCAAACAACAAAAATCAGCTCGAAAAAAATGTTTTCTCTGATAACGAACCTGGCGACCGCATTAAAGTTTCGCGGGCTTTTACCGATAACGAAGAGGGTAAACTGGTTGCCGAAGCCATTATTCAGGAGCGCAGTACCAAAGGCTACCAACACAACGATTTTGCCATTTTGTATCGTACCAATGCGCAAAGCAGGGCTATGGAGGAGGGTTTACGTAAGCTAAATATTCCTTACCGGATATATGGCGGTCAGTCTTTTTACCAGCGCAAGGAGATTAAAGATTTAATTGCGTATTTCCGTTTAACTTTTAATCCGAAGGATGAAGAGGCTATAAAACGTGTAATCAATTATCCTAAACGTGGTATTGGCGATACCTCTATTGACAAAATTATTGTGGCGGCAGATCAGCATGGAAAAACCATGTGGGATGTAATTTCGAATGCGCACGAATATGTAGATGGGCGTTTAGCCAATCAATTGAACGATTTTGCCATGATGGTGCAAAGCTTTCAGGCAGAGGCAAAAAAGCTCGATGCTTATGATACGGCTTTGTTTATTGCCCAACATGCAGGTATTTTAAAAGAATTATATACTGATGATAGCGTTGAAGGACGTGCACGGTATGAAAATATCCAGGAGTTATTAAACGGTATTAAGGAATTTGCAGAACGCGAGGATATTGAAGAAAAAGGTCTGGATATCTTTATGCAGGATGTTGCGCTTTTAACCAACGATGATAAGGATGGAGACAAAAATAAGGATACGGTTTCTTTAATGACGATCCACTCGGCCAAAGGTTTGGAGTTTAAAAACGTATTTATCGTAGGATTGGAAGAAAATCTGTTTCCATCGCAAATGTCGTTAACCAACCGTACTGATTTAGAGGAAGAGCGCCGTTTGTTTTATGTAGCCATTACCCGTGCCGAAGTAAAACTAACACTTACATATGCTACATCCCGCTACCGCTGGGGAACTTTAACCAACTGCGAACCAAGCCGTTTCATTAACGAAATTAGTCCGAAATTTTTAGAATTGGATGTTAAACCGGCCAAATCAACCAGTTTTGATGGCAATTTTGATGATGACCGCAAAACATGGACCTCGCAGCCGCGTGACTTTTTTAGCAAGCCAAAACCAGCGGCCGGTGCAACTACTTCTGCCCCACCTGTCCGCCCGAAAACAACATCGTTACTGGCAAAAGCACACGTACCAACACCCGGCTTTACTCCATCGCAACCTCATGAATTTCAAGGCGGTATGGAAGTTGAGCACGAAAAATTCGGTTTCGGAAAAATTATCAGCTTAGAGGGAACTTTGCCTGATGTTAAGGCTACTGTATTCTTCCAGGGCTTAGGCAATAAACAGCTACTGCTTAAGTTTGCGAAACTGATGATTGTAAAATAAACACTGATTTCCATTTAGCCACGGAAACTCAAAGGCACGGAAAAATAACGAAGATTCATCATCCTGATTCCGATTTTACATCGGGATCAGGATCCTTAATAGATAAAACAAATAGATGCTGAATCAAGTTCAGCATGACGAATGCGATGAAATTATGCCTAACCTTGTGTTTTCAACTTTTAATAAATAGATCGATCTTCTAGAAATTCTCCGATCTTGAGGGTAATTAATTGTTCACTATCCAATGATTTAGCTTGTACATGCCATTCATCTGTTAACTCAATAATTTCTACCATGCTACCAAAGGGGAAAAATTCGCCTTTATTATCAACAGTAATTTTCACCTTTTCCCCAACTTTTGGCTCTTTAAAGAATAATTGGTTTCCTACTATATTCAGCCCTTCAATTTTTTCCAAATCTGATAAAAGATATTTTCGATAAGGCGATTGCGGATTTTGTGAAACCAATACAAAAGACTGGGTCTCCATTTCATACTGAACCTGCATTTTATAGAAAAATTTACCCCTTATTTTATCTCCGAGGTAAATTTTCTCGCCTTGTGCCGTAAGGCAGCCTGTATAAAAAGATTCTATATCCATAAATTGATTGATAAGATCTGATTTCCATTTTAAACACCAAATATGGCTTAAACTTTTAGGATTCTTATTGAAAAACCACAAAATTATCCTTATTATTGAACTCGGTTCTCCCGATTACAAACCATGCAACTTACTAGGTTAGAAATTAAAGGTTTTAAGAGCTTTGGCGATAAAGTGACCATCAATTTTAATGAGGGTGTTACGGCTATTGTTGGTCCTAATGGTTGTGGAAAATCAAACGTAATCGATGCCATGCGCTGGGTTTTGGGCGAACAAAGTACCAAAGCACTTCGTTCAGAAAAGATGGAGAACATCATTTTCAATGGGACAAAAAACCGTAAACAGGCGCAGCTTGCCGAGGTTTCATTAAGCTTTGATAATACCAAGAACATCCTGCCTACCGCATATTCGCAGGTTACTGTTACACGCAAACTTTATAGAAACGGTGATAGCGAATATCGTTTAAACGATGTTCAGTGCAGGTTAAAAGACATTACCGACCTTTTTCTGGATACCGGGATCGGCTCTGATAGTTATTCGATCATTGAGCTGAAAATGGTTGATGAAATTATTACCAACAAAGAGCATAGTCGTCGTTCTTTGTTTGAAGAGGCATCAGGGATCTCGAAATACAAATTACGCAAAAAACAGACTTTCAGCAAGTTAAAAGATACAGAAGCCGATTTAGAGCGGGTTGAGGATTTACTTTTCGAGATCGAAAAAAACCTTAAAACCTTAGAAAATCAGGCACGTAAAGCTGAGCGTTATTATAAGTTAAAGGAGCAATACCGCGAACTGAGTGTTCAGTTGGCTACGCACCGTATTGCCTTCTTCCGTACCGACTTAAATGCTCTAGAAACACAGGAGCAAAATCTGCAGGTAAACCGCACAGCACTCAGCACTAAAATAGATACCGGTGAGGCTGAACTGCAAAAGCTTAAACTAGGCAGTATCAGTCAGGAAAAGAATCTTTCTGTACAACAAAAGGCCACAAACGAGTTTGTTTCCAAAATCCGCGCTTACGAAAGTGAGAAAAAAGTAAAGAACGAACAGATGCGTTTTTTACAGGAAAAAGAAACACGTTTATCTGGCGAGCTCGAAAAAGATAAAAATCAGGTTAACCACATTAAATATAATATTAAACGTTTAAATGAAGAAGTTTTAACAGAAACTGAGGTTTTTAACCGCCTTGAATCTGATTTAAAAAGCTTAAAATCTACGCTCGACACTTTACGCGAGCAACAGCAGACTGAGAAAAACAGGATTGATAACCTGATCAAATCGGTTAACGAGTTGCAAAACAATGTATACCAATCGCAAAAGGAAATTGATATCCTGAATATTCAAAAGGATGCACTGGTGCAGGAAACCAACCGGAATGTTGATGATACCGAAACCAAAACATTAGAATTAAAGGCTTTCGATCATGCTTTGGCCGAACTTGATATTCAGGTTCGGGAGAAGCAAGCCAATATTAAAAACCTAACGGAAGCTGAAGAACTTTTAAAAGAAAAACTGGCTGCTTCAGAAATCAACCTGAGTTCGAACAAGGAGAAATTGACGGCCGAAAACCGTAAAAAAGATGCCAAGCAGAACGAATATAACCTGACCAAATCGCTGGTTGATAGTTTAGAGGGCTTTCCTGAATCGATCCGTTTTTTGAAGAAAAACAACGCTTTTGCCAAAAGCGCCCTGCTCCTTTCTGATATTTTATTCTGTAATGAAGACTACCGCATAGCCATCGAGAATTACCTCGAACCGGTAATGAACCATTATGTGGTTGATCAATATGCAGATGCAGTACAGGCCATAAACCTTTTAACCGATGCCAGCCGCGGACGGGCAAACTTTTTCATTTTAGAAAATGTACCCGATAAAAACCCGGTTATTGGTACCCATGAAGGCCTGGTTTCGGCGCTATCAGTCATTGAAGTTGATAAAAAATATCAGCACCTCTGCAATCTGCTTTTACAAAATGTATACATCGCAATAGCCGAGCAAGAAACGCTTTTCAAAGCAACACCAACAGACAGTTTAACCATTTTAGCTAAAAATGGGAAATATGCCCAAACCAAATTCACTTTGGCAGGCGGTTCGGTGGGTTTATTCGAAGGAAAAAGGATTGGCCGTGCCAAGAATTTAGAAAATCTGGCAAAAGAAATCAAAGTGTCCGAATCGCTGATTAATCAGTATGATGCCGCAATTAAAGCCGAAACTGATAATATATTTAACCTGAAAGAAGCTTCAAAAATCAATCAGATCAATGCTTTGCAACAAGAAATGAACCGTTTAAACAACGAACATATTTCTGTGCAGACCCGTCGCGATCAATACCAGGAATTTATTACCACCAGCGAAAACCGCAAAACAGATATCGCCCAAAAGATAGTATCAATTGAAAAAGCCTTATCGGAAAAATTGCCGGCATTGGTTCAATTGCAAAAAGATCAGCAAGAAGCACACATAAATCTACAGGAGCAACAACTGAATTATCAGGAAATTGCCGATCAGGTAAACGAAAGTGCGGGCAAATACAACCAGGATAACATCCGTTTCCACCAACAACAAAATAAGTTATCAGGCTTAGAAAAAGATTTAGATTATCGTTTTGTACAGGAGGAAGCTTTAAATAAGCGCATTGCCCAAAACGATAAAGAATTACAGGAAGCACTGATCCAAATTACGGCAACGTTACAGCACACAGACCTGAACGACGATACGCTTTTAGAGATGTATCAACAACGTGAAGAGATGGAAAAAGGGCTTGCTGAAGCTGAACAAGCTTATTTCACAAGCAAAGGAAGCATTAACGAGGTTGAAAATGAGCTGACCAATATCCGCAAAACCCGAGAAGAAACTGACTTTTTATTAACGGAGATTAAGGATAAAAAGAACGCATTAAAAATCGATCTGAATGCCTTAAAAGAACGATTAGCTGTAGAATTCAACATTGACATAAACGATCTTTTAGAAACAGACACCGAAATTGAAGCTTTAGAAAGTGAGTTCGATCTCCGCCAAAAGGTAGAGCGAATGAAACGTCAATTGGACGAATTTGGCGCCATCAACTCCATGGCCATGGAGGCCTTTAAAGAAATGGAAGAGCGTTACACTTTTATCCAGAATCAAAAAAAGGACCTAAATGCAGCAAAAACCGATCTTTTACAAACGATTAAAGAGATAGACGATACGGCTAAAGATAAATTTATGCAGGCCTTTACTCAGGCCCGTGAACACTTTATCGTGGTTTTCCGCTCTTTATTTAACGAAGAAGATAGCTGCGACCTGATTTTATCAGATATTAATAATCCTTTAGAGGCTGATATCGATATTATTGCCCGTCCGAAAGGGAAAAGACCTTTATCCATTAATCAGTTATCCGGTGGAGAAAAAACATTGACAGCTACAGCGCTATTATTTTCGCTTTATCTGTTAAAACCTGCCCCTTTCTGTATTTTCGATGAGGTTGATGCCCCTTTGGATGATACCAACATTGATAAATTCAATAATATTATCCGTAAATTCTCTGATCAATCACAGTTTATCATTGTATCGCACAACAAACGGACCATCGCCAGCACCGATATTATTTATGGCGTAACCATGGTAGAACAAGGTGTTTCGAGGGTTGTAGCGGTCGATTTAAGGGAAGTAGCGGCTTAACTCATCTTTTTCGTCATTGCGAGGAGGTACGACGAAGCAATCTTTTATTTACATTTTTCCAATTAGAAAATGAAAGATGTGATTACTTTTTTAATTCCACTTTATTTCGATCGTCATGCTGAATTTATTTTATTAGTGTTTTTTATTGTTTTTAAAAGTCTAATAGCTACTTTGTGGTCAGTATCTTTCCTGCAATAAAGTCCCTGAAATGAATTACCTTCGGTGAGCTCGCTAAGGCTCGGTTCAGGGTGATGCCTTCTATATATCCTAATAATTAATATCTTTAGGAAAATTTAAACGACTAATCGTCCTTTCGAGCGATTGCAACGAAGCCGAGAAATCTACATCAATAGATCTCTCTCCCGACTTAACGTCGGGACTATGCTCCAGTCGAGATGACGAACCCAACTTATTAAAAAATAATCATGAAAATTCTATATATCCTCCCCTTAGCCATGATCCTAAGTTGCTGTTCATCAGTAAAAAATCAAAACAATACTGCCTCTGGCAAGTTAGATGCCCAATTATTAAAAGATGTTGAGGTATTATCGTCAGATGCTTATCAAGGTAGAAAAACCGGCACAAAAGGTGCTGAAATGGCCAGGGCGTACATTATAGAAAGATTTCAAAAATTAGGATTAAAATCTTATCCTCAACATGTAAACTATGCCCAGGAATTCACTTTTAATGGAAGAGGCAATACAAAAATAAATGGCACCAACATCATCGGCTACATTCCGGGTAAAGGAACCAATGTTATTGTGGTATCTGCCCATTACGACCATTTAGGTGTAATAAAAGACGAAGTTTTTAACGGTGCAGATGATAATGCATCGGGAACTGCAGGATTATTAAAAATTGCCGCCTATTTCGCTAAAAACAAGCCAAATAATACGATTATTTTCGCGGCTTTCGATGCGGAAGAAATGGGTTTACAAGGTGCAAAGGCATTTGTAGGCAATCCACCAGTGCCTATTAATACTATAGCCATTGATCTGAATATGGATATGATCAGCCATAGCGATAAGGGTGAGCTCTATATATGCGGAACTTTCAAATATCCTGATTTAAAGAAGTATGTAGATACGACTAAAACCAATATCAAATTACTTTTCGGCCACGACGATCCAAAACAAGGTCACGATGATTGGACAAACCAAAGCGACCAAGGCGCATTTAATGCTAAAAATATCCCGTTCTTATATTTTGGTGTAGAAGATCACAAAGATTACCACAAAGCCAGCGACGAATATTCTACCATTACCAAGCAATTTTTTAGCAATGCAGCAAGTGCTGTATTAGATGTTGTAAAGAGTATCGACAAACAAACCGGCTTACAACAGTTGTTAAAAGATAAAATGATCATGATGGACAATCCAAGAAAATCAGAAAGATTTTAACAAACTGATTGATATAAATCTGAACCTGCCCTATTTGGCAAGAAGTTACGATTACAGGCTATCCTTTTTAAAAAAAATAACTACTGCGGTACGTAAACCACATATTTGGTCTCAAAGAAATCTTCCTCAAAATAAGCTGAAAGCGGATATAACTCTGCTTTCAGTTTTGATTCTTTGATCTCTTCTGCCAAATCACCTCCTTTTAAATACAAAATCCCGTTCGGAATGGCATTTAACGAGTCTTTTTTAAATTTGCCCTGTATCCATGGATAGAACTCGCCCAAACGCGTAACTGCTCTCGATACCACAAAGTTAAATTTCTCTTTAATCTGCTCTGCCCGTAGATGATCGGCCCTTAAATTCTCCAAACCTAATGCCGAAGCCACTTCTTTGACCACTTTAATCTTTTTTCCGATAGAATCGACCAGATAAAACTGCGTTTCTGGAAACAAGATTGCCAATGGGATGCCCGGAAAACCACCACCTGTACCTACATCTAAAACTGATTCGCCAGCTTTAAAAGTACACACTTTAGCTATCCCCAACGAGTGCAATACATGGCGCTCATATAACTCTTCGATATCCTTTCTCGAAATTACATTAATCTGTGCATTCCAAAAGCTATATAAATCAAACAATTGCGAAAATTGAGCAATCTGTTTTTCACTTAGGTTAGGAAAATATTTTAAAACGATATCAGGCTTTACATCAAGCATATTGTAATTGCTAAAGGATTATTGAATTATTTCCAGTTTACTTTTTTCTTGCCAAACAAGGCTAAAAATCCGTTCAGGGTCAAAAACAGAAACAAAAGTATGTCTAAAATCGGGAACCACCAACGCAAATCGCTATAGTTTAAGCGTTTCAGCAATTTTGGATAGATAAAACACCTGATGATGATGCTTAATCCGAGGATTCCTAAAGCTATATATTGCGTCTCACGGCTAAAAAACATACATGCGACAAAGAACGCATAAAACAAAAACTGAAAAACAATCTGAAGACTTAAAATAAACTTATGCTTCGATTTATAGAACTTTCCAGCTCCAAAATGACGCTTTTTCTGCCTCAGGTAACCTCCCCAGGTATTATTAGGTTCACTCCAAACATGGCTATCGCGATGTAAACGGATCTCTGTATTGTATTTATTGGCGTGTGCGTTTACAAATAAATCATCATCTCCTGATGGGATATGCATGTGCGCTGCAAAGCCTTTATTTTTGAAAAAAAGCGATTTTTTATAAGCCATATTACGTCCAACGCCCATATACGGCATGCCTTTTAAGGCGAAAGCCAGGTAATTTACAGCTGTAAAAAAAGTTTCGAAGCGGATTAAAGCATTTAGCAGACTTCTTTTCTTCATATAGGGCGAGTAGCCCAAAACAATTTCAGTATTTTCATCCACAGGCTGCTGCATATCCATTAACCAATGCTCAGAAGCTGGCGTACAATCTGCATCAGTAAAAACCAACCAATCGTATTTGGCGGCCTTTATGCCCATGGTTACCGCGAATTTCTTACCTGCTATAAATTTATCGTTATCTAAAATCTTAACTACTTTCAGGTTACGGTGTTTCTTCTCTAATTGTTCTAAAAACTCTTCTGTACCGTCCCAAGAGCGATCATTAACCACCACAACTTCGAACTCCGGATAATCCTGGCTTAATAATGCAGGCAGATACTGCTCTAAATTGACAATTTCGTTTCGGGCACAAACAATTACACTTACTGGTTTTTGGGCCGATAACGGGATCTCTTCTATGCTTACATTGGCCAATTTCAAATGAACAAAAAGTACATAGTAAAGCTGAACCAAAAGGCAAAAAGCCAATATCGAGAGCAGAATAATTTCAAGCAGGGTTAATATCACGATGGTAAAATAAATAGGCGCAAATTTCTCATTTTTAATCTGTAAATCACTTTTATGTGGATAAAAAATTAAACAAAAATATGCCCTCAATTTTTGCTATTTTTGGCAGATTTTCGACGAGAAAAAACACGTATAAACCGCCAACCATCAAAATAACAATTAGTTTTAATAAAACTTAATTTGATGGTGGTAAGCTCCACCTAACAATTGGAGAAAAATAAATAGAAACAGATGAAATTTAGTTTACAGGCTAACGATCCACTATCTAAAGCCAGAGCCGGAACGGTAACAACTGCTCATGGCGAAATACAAACCCCTATTTTTATGCCTGTGGGCACTGCAGGAACGGTAAAAGCCGTACATCAGCGCGAACTGAAAGATGATATTGATGCAAAAATCATTTTAGGCAATACTTACCATTTATATTTACGACCAGGGCTAGATATCCTCGAAAAAGCTGGTGGATTACACAAATTTATTGGCTGGGACCGCCCGATTTTAACAGATAGTGGCGGCTACCAGGTGTATTCTTTAAGTAAAGTTCGTAAAATTAAAGAAGAAGGCGTTACTTTCCACTCCCATATTGATGGATCGAAACATCTTTTCACGCCAGAATATGCAATGGATATTCAGCGTACCATAGGTGCCGATATTATTATGGCCTTCGATGAGTGCACGCCATACCCGTGCGACTATACTTATGCAGCGCAATCCATTAAAATGACGCACCGTTGGTTAAAACGCTGTTGTGCCCGTTTTGATAGCACCGAACCTAAATACGGTTTCGATCAAACCCTTTTCCCTATTGTTCAGGGTTCGGTGTATAAAGATTTGCGTATAAAATCGGCAGAATTTATTGCCAGCATGAACCGCGAGGGCAATGCAATTGGCGGTTTATCTGTTGGTGAGCCAGCTGAAGAGATGTATGCCATGACAGAAGTGGTGTGTAATATATTACCAGAAGAAAAACCACGTTATTTAATGGGCGTGGGTACGCCGATCAATATTTTGGAGAATATTGCACTGGGTATCGACATGTTCGACTGTGTAATGCCAACCAGAAATGCCAGAAATGGCATGCTTTTTACCAGAAATGGAATTATAAACATCAGGAACAAAAAATGGGAGAACGATTTTTCTCCATTGGATGCGGAGAGCGATCTTCATGTGGATTTAGTAACCAGTAAAGCATATTTAAGACATTTAGTGCATAGTAAGGAGATGCTTGGCGCTCAAATTGCTACCTTGCATAATCTACATTTCTATCTTTGGCTGGTAAAACAGGCCAGGGAAAAGATCATTGCTGGTGAATTTTACGAGTGGAAAAACAAAATGGTTAAAGTGTTAGGCAATAAGCTATAAAATGAATCTGTTAAAAGGAAGGATAAAAATCATCGATCAGTATATTATCGGGAAATACCTGGGTACATTTATTTATACCCTGGCCATTTTTGTGATCATTATTGTAGTATTCGACCTGTCGGAAAAGATGGATGATTTTATGAAAAGTGGCCTGAGTTTTTGGGGTATTCTCTCTAAATACTACGCAGGCTCTATTCCTTTTTATGTGAATATGCTTTCACCGCTGATCAATTTTATTGCGGTAATTTTCTTTACAGCAAAAATGGCCGATCAGACTGAAATTGTACCAATTTTAAGCGGTGGAGTAAGTTTTAACCGCTTTTTATTTCCTTACCTGGTGTCGGCGACGATTATTTTCTCAGCCAATTTACTTTCAAATCTATACATCCTCCCTTATACCAATACCTTAAAAAATAGTTTCGAGAATACCTATGTAAAACGTAATGATCCTTCCACAAAATCAAACATCCATATGAAACTGGATGACAAAACCTATATCTACATTGATAATTTTGACAACAAAACGAATTCAGGATACCGGTTTTCTTTGGATAATTTCAGTGGAGATGTACTCACCAAAAAGATCGTTGCAGAAAATATAAAATGGGATTCGCTTAAACGCAAATGGCAGTTGAACAACTACTCCATCCGCAAGATCGATGGCCTGAAAGAAACCATGATTTATGGTAACGGGAAGTTAAAGGATACCATCCTGGATATGCGTCCGGATGATTTTTCGGCATATGATAATGTGGTACAAAATTTAACCACTAAGGAGCTATCTGATAAGATCAGGAAAGAAAAAATCCGCGGAACAGGAGTAATGAACGATCTTCAGTTTGAAAAATACAAACGTTATCTACACCCACTTTCAGCTTTTGTATTAACGCTGATTGGCGTAGCGCTATCGTCGCGTAAAGTACGCGGAGGCGTTGGTGTATCTTTAGGGATCGGAATCTTCATTAGCTTCGCTTATATCGTATTTAATCAGTTCACACAGATGTTTTCTACCAAAGGTGGGTTACCACCTTTTGCGGCTGTTATTATGCCTACATTATTCTTTGGCTTATTAGGTTTTTACCTATTGAGAAAAGCACCAAAATAGCGATGGACGCCACTAAAAAGAATTTACTCATCCTTCATCTTACTGTATTTGTTTGGGGCTTTACGGGCGTGCTCGGCAAACTGATTTCTATCGATGCGGTGCCCATGGTTTGGTACCGGGTATTGATTGCCGCAGCTACACTTTTTGCGTGGTTTTTAATCACCAAAAAGAACATTAAGATTACTAAAAAACAGTTCATTCAATTCTTTTTAACTGGAGGAATTGTTGCCATTCACTGGATATTTTTCTTTCATGCCATTAAGGTCTCTACTGTTTCGGTAACCTTAGTTTGCCTCTCTTCCTTTACTTTATTCACTGCGATATTAGAACCGCTGATCAAAAAACAGCCGATACAAATGGGCGATATTCTGATTGGTTTATTGATCATTCTAGGAATATATATGATCTTTAAATTCGAAGGCCAATATACTTTAGGAATTATTTTTGGTTTGCTGGCAGCAGTCGCATCAAGCCTTTTTTCCACTATAAATTCTACTTTGGTACAAAAAAGCGAGCCTTCAATCATCAGTTTTTATGAGCTCGTTGGTGCCCTTTTCTGGATCACTTTATACCGTTTATATGATGGTACACTGTTGCACACAGCATTCAACTTAAGTGCTAAAAACTGGTTCTTTCTTATTCTTCTTGGCACACTTTGTACATCCGTTGCTTACGTTGCAGGTGTTGCGGTAATGAGGACTTTATCGGCTTTTAGAGTCGCGTTAATTACCAATCTGGAGCCTGTGTATGGAATAGTATTAGCATTCGTTTTCTTTCAAAGCAAAGAACAAATGACAGGTGGATTTTATATTGGCGCAACCATTATCCTGGCCTCTATTTTTCTCTATCCGATCTACAAAAAGAGAAAGAACCAACTGTAAACACAAACTATAGAAATTTAAATTTTCTTTAGTAATCCTACCAGCCGAACGTACAGTTTCAGTCGTAACTATTCACCGAGCTTAATTTTTGCAGTACAGCTCAATACTCAAATTCTCTCAACTAAATTTCTTGGTAAAGATTAGGTAAAAGCGCAATGAGGAAGATTATCAAAGCCAGTCAACACTACGCTTACATCGTATCATAAAAGTATCCAGCTCGTCCTTATATAGAGATGCAAAAGTTAATAATTAAAAGCAACGAACGAACATCCAAGGAATCAAAAATCTAATTTTTCAGACATGCAACATAGCTAAAGCTTAATCAAACCACCAGCACAAAGACGACAGTTTTAGATGAAGAGAATTACAGCTTAAAAATGCAATCTATCGGGAAGTAAAAGATCAAAAACAAGCATTAATCATAAGTATGCACATCTTCCTCGAAGATAGAACTGCCCATACCGAAACATAGCTGAAGCAAGATAAATCACCATTCAAAATTATTGAGCTGAATTAATATTATTGGGTAAAAATTCATAAATCAAAAGGGCGGAATTCCATTACCATCAATTGTGTATCTCAGCAAACGAAGAAGATACATTTATCCAGCAATAAGATCAGGTATACTCGAACATAGCTTGTATAAACAGTTTTAAATCGGATACTGCAAACAAGTTCAAGGCTTAATCCTTAAACTTGATAAACAAAGAATTTCATACTAAAAAATGTTCAATCGGCTATCAACTAAACCCTCTAATTGAAGACCAGAGTTAGCGTTGATAAAATGAAAATTATGATATAAAAATCGACCAAAATATTAGCCATTTCAAAACTAAAAAAGCACTGTAATCATAAGATAATTATTAACCTGTTTTAGTTAAAAATAAGCCTACTGAAAATAGCAAAATGGAGGATAACTGGTCAACAAAATATGAACAAAAATCAACTATACAAAGCCAGCAAAAAACAGATAGTTAAAGTGGTTAAAAACTCAAATAAAAAGCTAATTAAATCAGCAGAAAATAGAGCTAAAACAACAAAGAAAAAAACTAAAATTTATGTTAAAAATCGACACCAAATGCAAGGCATTTCATGTTCAGATTTCATGCAATGCTGCGTTACCAAACCACAAGTAAAACAAGATGGCTTGTCTAAACTATCCCAACCTTGAGTTCAGGAGAGTTTTCAACCAGAATAAAAACCCAGCAAAGGAGTAAAAAAAGACAATGCATTTTATAGTTAATCACCATAAAATACGGGCAAAAATTACAGCCGTAAAGCTAATTTTAAGTATACTCTTTCTCCTGCAAACGAGAAAGAGCCACCAATTTTGAGTTTCGAAGGTATAAAGGCTAAAAGAATAAAAAACCTCATTTAAACATCAATAAACACACTTTTTCGAATAAAAACAAAAATCACTCTAAAACACTCAAGAAACATCGTTATTCACGAATATCGTCAGGAAATTGCATTATAAGGTCAAATTATTAGAGATTTTAGCACTTAGAACGATGAAAAAATATACAATTTAAACCTCTAAGATCAAATTTAAAGCAAGAAATCGAGGTTAAAAACCAGACTTGAAGTTGGATTAAGTCCACAATTCATGGCGGCATTACCTGCATTTCAACTGCATCATATTCATCAGAACTGAGTAACAAACACGAAGAGCGAGAAGAAGTATCACCAAAATACGCCTCGAGCTATCGCCCAAAAATAAAGACATTTTGTCACAACAATCTAATCTCAGATATTGATAGCGATTTTGAATAACCAATTTGCGCCATGCATTTCGTTTCAAAACATTATAGACAGAACGCGATTTCTAAGCAGATTCTCGCATACTGAAAGTCAATTTTAAAGCCCATAATCCTGACCAAAATGCTAGCCATTCTTCCAGCATTAAAAGCCAAAAAGTATCGATTAGAATTACAAAATCCAGTCGCATTTTAAGCCATTACCTGAGTCTGACCAAATTCTAAAAAACTATACAAAAATTAAAAAAGGCAATAAAATTTTCGAAGAAAATCGATTAATAAGTGTAAATTAAATCAATAAAGTTAATGCGATTAAAAATATTGAGAGAAGCCTTAATCAACAGTAAAATTCATTAAAAAACAAAGGCGAAATCAACAAATTAAGAATTTATATAAAATTCATTAACATTTAAAAATCAATAACTTAAATAATTTTATATAAATTAAATATTCACAAATATCAACCCTTGCAAATTTTAAAAAACTAAATATTTTAGCAAAGAATTTAGATGAATTTAAACATATCAAACAAAATACTAATTATCAAGTATTTAAGTGCAATTACTTTAAGCTTCACATCACTATCGGTTTTTGGACAGATTTTCAGCACTGCACAAAACCCACTTAGTGTAAAATGGAACTATATTTATTCAGGTGGCTTTAAAATCATCTATCCGCAAGAACTGGAGAAAGAAGCCCAAAGAATGGCCAATACCCTACCCTTTATCTACCCTAAAATAGGTCTGGGTTTAAGGCAGCAAAAAACCGCTATTCCACTCCTACTCCAGAACCGGGGAACCGTGGCAAATGGCTTTGTTCAGCTCGCACCCAAGAAGTCTGAATTCTATGCCACCCCACCTCAGTTTTTTGACAGCCAGGATTGGCTAAACAACCTCGCCGTTCACGAACTTCGACACATTGCCCAGTTTGACAAATTGACAGGAACACAAGCACACCCCTTTCCTGAACTGGTTTACTTCGCTTACTTTGGCGCGGGTATTCCCACCTGGTTTTTCGAAGGCGACGCAGTGGTTAACGAAACCGCTCTGACTAATTCGGGCAGAGGCAGGCAGCCCAACTGGATCATGCCTTACCGGGCTTCAATTTTAGAAGGCAAAAAAATCTCTTATAGCAAAGCCTATTTCGGCTCGAACAAAGACGTAACTCCTGGCTACTATCAAACCGGATATTTGATGGTATCGGATATGAAAGAAAAATATGGGCAGTTCATTTCCGACAGTATACTTAGCGACATTAGAAAAAGACCAGTAAGGCCGTACCCCTTTTCACAGAGCTTAAAAAAATTCACAAAGCAAAACTCCAGAACATACTTTCTTTCCACCCAAAACAAGCTTGCTGAAAAATGGAAAATACAGCAAGAAAAATCTGTTACAGAAAGCTATGAAAGCTTAAATAAAAAACCCGATTTAGCAACCGATTATTTCCTTCCTGTCCGGCTAAATAAAACCCAGGTTTTAACCCTAAAAGAAAGCAAGACAGATGCGCGATATTTCGTGATTATTAACGAGGATAAATCGGAGCAAAAGTTATTCGGAATTGGCTACCAGGAACAGCCTTGGTTTAGCTTAAAAAACGACCTTTTGGTTTGGGATGAAATACGCTACGATCCGCGCTACAAACAACGGAGTTACAGCGTAATCTGTTCATATAATCTGAAGACCAAAAAATTCAACAAATTAAGCAGTAAAAGCCGGCTCTTCTCTCCCAGCCTTTCTAACGATGGAAAGAAAATTATCGCTTCAAAAGTGGAGCTGAACAATCAGTTCAACCTGGTTGAGTTGGATGCAGGCTCGGGAAAAATTTTAAAGACCTATCCTAACCTTGAAAACGAAATCCTGCAGATGCCTTCCTTTGATCAATCAGGAAATAAGATTGCTTATATCAGCGTAAATGAAAAAGGAAAAAGTTTATGGTTGATTGACGGAGAAAAAAAAATGCAATTGATTTCTAACAGCAGACAGCAGCTAAGCCGCCCGGTCTTTATTAACGACAAAATTGTTTTCAATGCGCACTTTAATGGGATCGATAATATCTACAGCATAGACCCTGATTCGAAAAAAATAAATGCACTCAGCGCCTCCAAGTATGGGGCCTTTAACCCTAGCGAAACTGCCGATGGAAAAATCATTTTTAACAACTATAAAATCAATGGCTACGAAATTGCGGAGAGCGTATTGACCGAAAAACCAGTTGGCGAAAACAACTTTGTGGATTTCTCCGCAGCTGCAGAAAAGCAGGAAAATGTAGGAAATGTTTTCGACAAGATTCCAGACAGCACCTACCAAGCCAAGCACTATCATCAGGCTTTAAATCTTTTCAGTTTTCACAGCATCATCCCTGTAATCGACAACGAATATGTTTTCGGTCTGGAGCTGCAATCAAACAATCTGCTCAACACGATGGACTTTTATACGGGTGCAAAATACCACCGCGATTTAAAACGTTTTGAGTACACAGCAGATATTAGCTATAAGGCACTTTTTCCTGTATTTAGTGTATTGTATCGCAATCGCCCGAAAAGAACGTTCTACAGAGCTAAAAACGCAGTACAACAAGGCGATTGGAGAGAGAACTACATCAAGCTTAATGCATCGGTTCCGCTATCGTTCAACATGCGCAATGAGAACTATGCTTTTACCTTAAATGCAGCAACTAGTTTTACGCAAAGGTACATGCCAGAAAATATGCCAACCGGTTTTATACGCGAGCTTAAATTTCCGATGGAATACAATTTTACTTTCAACCACAGTGTACGCACTACCGAAAGAGATATTGCCCCCAGGTGGGCACAAGTGTTTAGGGCAACTTATAATCACCAACCCTTCGATAAAAACTTAAAAGGAGAAATCTTAGCACTCGAAAGTTTCCTTTACTTTCCTGGCTTTGCTAAAAACCATTCCTTTCTGGCAAGCTTCAATTACCAGAAAGCAAGTGGTGTAAACCAATATGCCACTGAGATTGCAACCGTGTATGGATATAACAACATCTTAGCAAAAAACAAACTGCAGAACAGTCTACTTTTTAATTACCGTTTTCCATTTGCCTTTCCCGATTGGGAGTTGGGTCCTTTCGCTTACGTGAGAAATTTTAGGGCAGGTTTATTTTGCCATTACGAGAACATTGGCAAGGGCACAACCTTTAACGATCCGAAAACTTATGGAGTAGAATTAAACACCAGTGTAAACCTTTTGCGCTATCAACCTGTTGTTGATTTAGGAGCGAGATTGGTTTTTGTTAATCAGATTTACAATCAAAATCCGATATTAGAGTTTTCATTTAATTATAGCTTTTAAACCATGAGCGCAAAAACAATCTCCATCATTATCCTAACCGCATTACTTACCATATTTTTAATGGTGAATACCGAACCTGTTGATTTCGATTTCCTGGTTACGACTGTTCCAGTATCCAAACTTTTGGTTATCGGTATTTGCATCATCATCGGTTTTATCATCGGCTTCGTTGTTGGCCGTCCGCGGAAAACAGTGAGCAGTTATGATGATGAGATCGAAAGAAACCAACCGGTTTCGAATAAAAAAGAATTGAGCGACGAGGATAGGGATTATATTAGCTAAGAGTTAGGATTAGTAGGATTCTATGATCTGATACTCAATAGCAAAATCGTCATCTCGACTGGAACGCAGTGAAATGGAGAGATCTGCTTCGATAGATCTCTCGGCTTTGTTGCACTTCGCTCGAGATGACGGCGACTTGGGATAGTGATCTTCTTAAACTTTCTGTCAATCACATTGGTTTTTATGCAATAGATTATTTATCGAAATGACGGGTATTTTTTTCGTAGTTAAAGTGCCGACATTATCTCACCATATAACAACCCACTACCCCCACCATAGTGCTGGATAATTTTCAGGCCTGGCCTTAAGGCAAGAAGTTTATTTTTCAGTTCGGACTCTGATTCCTGATCGATTCCATTTCCGAGTAAAACCAAGTCAATGTGCTGTTCTTTGCAAATGGAAATAGCCTCTTCATTTTTACAAACACACAAACCCTTCCATTCGGGCCTGGCATTTAGCAATCGGTTCATTACTGCAGTAATTTCTGTATCCCGGCCAATATAAAGTATAGTAGTTTGCATAGTCTTAAGTTTAAAAATATATCAAAAAACAAATCGCCATTCCGACAGTACACCAATTTTCATCGGTAAGAAAAACTTGGTCTCTACTCCAAGATTTCTCCCCCAAAGGAGTTCCTTTGGAACACTTCTGTCGAAATGACGATTCTTCTAAATTAATTCAGTTCCATCGGAACGTCCATCAATAAAACCTCTGCATCTGCAGTATTGGCTTTAAAACTAATGCTGTCGGTATCCCAAACGCCTAATCCATCTCTTTTGCTCAACACTTGTCCGTTTATGGTTACTTCGCCACTAATTACGAAAGCATAAACACCGTTTCCAGCTTTTTTTATTTTGTATGCTGTTTCAAAACCTTCATCAAACTTACCCAGCGAGAACCAGGCATCCTGATGAATCCATACGCCAGCATCATCAGCGTTTGGCGATAAAATCTGCTGAAAATTATTGTGCCTCGCTGCAACATCCAATGTTTGCTGATCGTAACGTGGTGTAACGTTTTTCTTGTTCGGGAACAACCAGATCTGCAATAAATTTAACTGCTCATCCGCATTTGCGTTAAACTCGCTGTGGCTAACACCTGTTCCAGCACTCATTACCTGGATTTCTCCATTTTTAATTACTGCTGAATTACCCATACTATCTTTGTGTGCAATTGCACCAGCCAATGGAATGGTAATAATTTCCATGTTATCGTGTGGGTGCGAGCCAAAGCCCATTCCACCATCAATACTGTCGTCATTTAAAACCCTTAAAACTCCGAAGTGCATCCTTTCTGGATTGTAGTAATTGGCAAAACTGAATGAATGGTGTGCATCTAACCAACCATGATTAGCATGACCGCGGGTGTTTTCTTTGTGCAAAATAAACTGTGACATAAATTTCCTTTCTTGTTTATGATACAAATTTACAGCAGCGATGTTTACCAAACATTGATGTAGGGTAAGAAAGTTTAGCGCGAAGTGTTTAGCGTTGGGCGTTTAACATGCCTGGCAAGCACCGCATCGCTATTTAGCTCTCTCAAGGCATCTAAAGCTACCCAGTTTGCTTTTTTATTGTTTTGAGCCAGGATGTTGTTTGCGGTTTGGATGGCATGCTCATGCAGGAAAACATTTCGTTTGCCGATTTGCCTCAATGCCCAGTTAATTGCCTTTTTAACAAAATTCCGGTTATCGTATGCTTCTCTTTCAATGATTGGAAGAAAACCCAGAAATGTTTCGTCGGGTTCTTTCTTGAGATGCGCGGCAGCCTCGGCCATCAGCACAAAACCGGTACGTTTTACAAATTCGGCTTCAGCTTTGGCAAACTCAAAAGCTTTCGACTTAAAATAAGGCGTTTTAACGAAAAGATTTCCACAAGCCTGGTCACATATATCCCAGGAACTAAAATCATTCGTCCATGCATTTATTTGCGCTTCTCCCACTTCTTTATAATCACCTATAAAGGTTGCTAAAAGCCGGGCTTCATGAAATCCAGTCTCCCAAAGCAGTAAAGACAGTTCCTGGTTTTTACCAATCTGTTTGGCCAGCTTGCGGGTATTGGGCACACGAATACCAAAAGCTTTAGAAATATCGATCCCAAAATGAGCCATCTTTTTTAAATACTCAGGCTCACTGATGGATTTTAATTCAGAAAGGACAAAATCTAGATCATTCATAATAATACGAATTTAGTTTTTTTGAAAGACTTCCGAAGTCTAGACAAAACAATTTGGACTACTATAACATAACCAATCCTTAACACCGTTTCGGTTTTAAGTTTACATCGATCTTTTAAACTTGTTTAAGTTTAACCATAACAATCAACCTTTTAAAACCCATGCAAAAAAACGTCATTTGGATGCTATTAGCGTCTTGCCTATTCACATTTTCCTGCAAAAAGAACAAATTATCTGAAGAGGAGGCCAGCACAACAAACCAAAAGAAAAATATGCTGATGGCTAACACTACAGTAGCCAGCGCTGCCGCAAGCGTAAATGCCTACACGAATACATCAAGCTACATCAGCACGGGTTTTTCATTTTTAAATCCAACACAAATTGATAAAAACCGCCAGGCTATTGGCGGCAGTGCTTATACTGAAGTATATGGCTTTAACGTTCCTGAAGAAAACAGGGTAAGGGGTATCAGATGGAATGAAGATGATGAAACTACGTCTATATGGCGCCCTCAGGGAATCGCTGGTTTCTCCAGAAATGGGGTACGTTACTTATTGGTAAGCTGGTATGCCAAAGATGCTGCGGAGAGCAAAGGATCGAGAATAACCCTTATCGACATCAGCCCAAGTTCGAGTACTTATTTAACTTACAGACACATTTTACTGGTACAGCCTACACTTCCAACCGGCACGCTAGATTATACGCAATATGGCACTTATGCGCCATTAAATGTACACGCAGGCGGCGTAGCTTACTTTAATGGTAAGGTTTATTTAAGCAGTACAAGTTTGGGCTTAAGGGTATTCGATTTAGACAAAATTATTGAAGTGACTACAGGAACAGGTACTGATAATAAGTGTGGCAAAGATGCCAGTGGAAATCTTTACGCTTTTAATTACAGATACATCCTTCCACAAATAGGTTATTATAAAATTAACGATGCAAGTCCTTTTTCAACCGTACAGGTAAATTACGAAAACAACCAATTATGGACAGGGCAATATTATGCCGGAAGTGCAGATGCATCGATTGTTCCCAAAATATTCGGATTCCCGATAAACACATCGGGAGAACTGCAGAATTCAGGTATACAAACAGTGATTCCAAAAAACAGCCTATTTACTTCAGATCATGCACATGGGATACAAGGTGTTTTTAGGAAAGGAAACAGGACCTGGCTTTCTTGCACCGGATCGCCTAGCGAATCTTACGGATCTACTGCCCGCTTAGCAAGATATACGGATGGTGATACCAATACCGTTCGATATAGATGGCCATACGGCGCTGAATCGTTATATCTTGAAGCGCAATACGGATATTTATGGAGCTTAACAGAATTTGAACCCAATGCCGGAGCTCAAAATGGCAATCAGGTTAACCGTTGTATATTTGCGGTAGATTTTTCAAAATACGAATAGAAACCTTAATCAAATAAAAAGAGGCTATATCATCATTTTAAATCTATCTCGTTGAGAAAATCCGTCATTTCGACTGAAGCGTAGCGAAATGGAGAAATCTTTTATCATAGTACAAAGATTTCTCCTCCGAAGGAGTTCCTTTGGAACACTACGGTCGAAATGACGATATCATCCTTTAAGCCAGTGCCTGCTCAATATCAGCTAAAATATCGTTGATATGCTCCAAACCAATTGATAAACGGATGGACCCTTGCTCAATACCAACTTCATTACGTTGTTCTTCGGTAAGTTTGCTGTGTGTACTGGTAGCAGGATGTGTTGCAATAGAACGCGTATCAGCTAAATTTGCGGAGATAGAGAACATTTGCAGACCGTCCATAAACTTGCGTGCAGCATCTATACCGCCTTCAACCACAATGGTTACAATGCCGCCACCCTGTTTCATTTGCTTTTTGGCAATATCGTACTGTGGGTGCGATGGTAAAAAAGGATACTTTACCAGTTTAATTTTCGGGTGTTTTTCTAAATATTCTGCAACTTTTAATGCATTTTCACAATGACGGTCCATACGGATGGCCAAAGTTTCTAAACTTTTAGATAAAATCCATGCGTTAAAAGGCGATAACGCCGGTCCGCTGTGACGGGCAAAAGCAATTACATCTGCAATTAAATCTTTAGTCCCTAAAATAACGCCCCCCAATACTCTTCCTTGTCCATCAATATATTTGGTAGCCGAGTGGATCGAAATGTGTGCACCATACTTAATCGGCTGTTGCAGATATGGTGTGGCAAAACAATTATCAATAACCAGTAATACATTGTGTTTTTTAGCCAGATCGCCCAAAAATTCAAGATCGATAATGTCGATACCTGGATTAGATGGCGTTTCTACAAAAATCATTTTGGTATTAGGTTTAATCAAAGCTTCCCAATCCTGTGGTTTATCCAGGTCGGCATAATCGAAAGTTACACCCCAGTTAGAAAAAACATTGGTCAATAATTGATGGGTAGAACCAAAAACCGATCTGCTCGAAACCAGGTGGTCGCCATTTTTCAAAAACGCGCCAAATGTAGTGAAAATCGCAGCCATACCTGTAGCTGTGGCGAAACCATCTTCAGCCCCTTCTAAAAGGCACATTTTTTCGATAAATTCTGATGTATTTGGATTTGAATAACGGCTATATACATTCCCCTCTTTTTCGTTAGCAAACAAAGCACGCATTTCTTCCGCATCTTCAAATTTATAACTCGAAGTAAGGTAAATTGGCGACGAATGTTCTTTGTGCAAACTGCGTTCGGTTTGAGTGCGTATAGCTATGGTTTCAAAATTTTCGGATTTCATTGTATTGTTAGATATAAGTATTGAGATGTGAGACATGAGATTTGAGATGTGGGACATAAGATTTGAGACCTTAAACCCTTTACCCTACACCTATTCTACACCTTATTTATTTTGTAAGTAAAATTAATAGTTGCAGAGCGGCCCAAAATATTCGATACGGAACAATATTTATCAAAAGTCATGGCTAGAGCGCGCTCTACTTTTTGAACGCTTAAATCGCCAAATAAATCGAAATGAATATCGATTACATCAAAAATCGGTGGCATTTCTTCCTCTTTTCTTGAGGCATTTATAGCGATTTTAATATCATCAAGTGGCTCTTTCTGCTTGGTTAATACATTTACCATATCAATACCGCTGCAGCCACCCAATCCAACCAGTAACATCTCCATCGGCCTGAAACCCTTTCCTTCGCCACCAATGGCAGCTTTTGCATCCAACTCAACGGTAAAACCGCTCTCGTTTTCTGCTTCAAAATTAAATTTACCGCTCTTGCGGATTAGATTTATGTTCATATTAATCGTATAGAGTATTGAGTATCAGGTATCAAGACCTTAAGCCTTCTACCTTCCAACCTTCTACCTCTTTTAAATATTATAAAATACTAAGTTATTTTCTTCCAGTTCGGGCAATTTAACCGGATGGTCGAAAATTGCAAAAACCGACGAACCGCTGCCACTCATTAAAGCGAATGTTGCGCCTGCATCGTATAAACTGGTTTTTATTTGACGAATTTGGGGATACTTTGCGAATACCGATAGCTCGAAATCGTTGATAACCTTATTTTTCCATGTTGTTGGGCACAAATGTATGATTTCTTTTAACGATTGCAAAGGTTTTTGCGGTTTTACCTGTGCATAAGCATCGGCCGTACTCACGTGTACAGGCGGTTTTACCAAAACTTTAAACCAGGCTGACAAATCTATTTCGCACTTTTCAAATTCATCACCTTTATTAAATGCGTAAACAGGTTTGTTCTCGATAAAAAAAGCACAGTCTGCCCCCAGCTTACGGGCGTAATCTTCCATCTTATCAACAGACATCCCCAAACTAAATTTATCGTTTAATAATTTGATCAGGAAAGCACAATCTGCCGATCCCCCACCCAAACCTGCACCAACTGGAATGTTTTTCAATAAATTGATCTGCTGTGCTGGGATATCATAATCCTTTTTTACCAATTGGTAGGCTTTAAAACACAGGTTATCATTCGCATCGCCGGGAATATCAATGCCATGGATTTTGCACGAAGTTTCTTCCACATCGGTAATTTCGACCGAATCTTTAATATTGATCGGATAAAAAACGGTTTCGAGGTTGTGATAACCATCAGCACGTTTTTCGGTGATATTTAAGCCTAGATTTATTTTTGCGTTGGGAAAAGATAGCATGATAGTCCTGAGTCGTGAGTCTTAAGTCGTGAGTCCATGGTGCCGAAACCATTGGGCGGTTCTAACTGCAAACATACAAAAGTGTTTTTTATGGGGTCGTGTTTCTTTACATTTTATATAGTCAGGTTTTTTTGGAGCGCAATTGTAGTGGTTCTACGCTTACCTTGTTCCCGTGTTCCGCTTTTACGCTTCGCTTCGTCGTTCCTCCTCGCTGCAGGGTAACACTGCACCCGGGGCTAAGGGGCCAGTTGCTACTTCTATCGGGGTTGATGAAGAAACCGTAAATTACAAACCTGATTGTAGTGGAAAGCCCATAGCGCAGCGAGGACTTGAAACGAAAAGCAGGACAGGTGGCTGCCATTGGCACAGCACATTCATTTCCAAAAAACAATTATCAGCACAATGTTAGTAAATGCCCAGTGTGTATAAAAATGATTTACAACACCTGATAAATTTTAGATATTTGTAAATTATCAGAACAGTATGAAACAATATTTAGATTTAATGCAGCATGTGCTTGATCATGGCGCTCAAAAGCACGACCGTACCGGTACCGGAACCATAAGCGTTTTTGGATATCAGATGCGTTTTAACCTTCAGGAAGGTTTTCCGATGGTGACGACAAAGAAACTGCACTTAAAATCTATTATACATGAGTTAATCTGGTTTTTAACCGGCGATACCAATATTAAATACCTGAAAGATAATGGTGTTCGCATCTGGGATGAATGGGCTGATGAAAACGGCAATCTGGGACCGGTTTATGGTTCGCAGTGGAGAAGCTGGCCAACACCCGATGGGCAGCATATCGATCAGATTACCAATATCATCAATACGATAAAAAACAATCCCGATTCACGGAGAATTATTGTTTCTGCCTGGAATGTGGCCGAAATCGAAAATATGGCTTTACCTCCTTGTCATGCTTTTTTTCAATTCTATGTGGCCGATGGGAAGTTAAGCTGCCAGCTATATCAGCGCAGTGCCGATATTTTCTTGGGCGTACCTTTTAATATTGCATCTTATGCTTTATTAACCATGATGGTGGCGCAGGTGTGCGACTTAGAAGCCGGAGATTTTATCCATATGCTCGGTGACGCACATTTATACAATAACCATATCGAACAGGCTAACCTACAATTAAGCCGCGAGCCTAAAGCGCTTCCAACCATGAAAATCAATCCTGATGTAAAAAGCATCTTTGATTTCAAATTTGAGGACTTTACGCTGGAGAATTATGAACCACATCCGCATATTAAAGGGATAGTGGCGGTGTAACATTTGTTCACTAGTCATTAGTCATTGGTTCATTTGTCTGGGTGCAGAATTGAATGCCCTGTTTTAAAAAATCATCCCTTTAATTTACTTAATCAAGAGAAATCATGAATTATAAATTAGAGGATTTAGAAGTCTATAACCTATCAGAGATAATTTCTGATAAAATCTGGGATATCGTTATGGAATGGGATTATTTCGCCAAAGACACCATCGGAAAACAAATATGCAGAGCGGCAGATTCGATTAGCGCTAATATTGCTGAAGGATATGGCCGATACCATTATAAAGAGAACAAAAACTTTTGTTATTACAGCCGGGGTTCGATTCTAGAAGTAAAATCATTTCTTCGGAAATCAAAAAACAGAAATTTGATATCTGAAGACTGTTATTCAGAACTTTATATCGAATTGCAAACAATCCATTTAAAACTGAATGCTTATATAAAATATATTGGAAAAAATTTAAACAAGTTTTAACTTGTCGACGCATACTAGGATCATACTTAGAAATTATGCCCTAATGCACTTTGCAGACACTAATAAACAAATCACTAATGACTAATGAACTAGAAAGCCCTTCGCTTTCAATAGCCGTAGCTGTAGGCGAAAATTTTGCAATAGGCAAAAACAACCAGCTTTTATGGCATATGCCAGCCGATTTAAAATTCTTTAAACAAACCACATTGGGACACACGGTTGTGATGGGCCGCAAAACCTTCGATTCTGTTGGCAGACCATTACCAAACCGCAGGAATATTGTAATTACCAGAGATCCGGATTTAAAAATCGATGGTGTTGAAGTGGTAAACAGTTTGGATGAAGCTTTAGCAATTACCAAAACAGAAGAAAAACCGGTATTTATTGTAGGTGGGGCTGAAATTTATAGACAAGCTTTGCCCAAAACTACCACGCTTTATTTAACCACCATCCATCACAACTTTGATGCGGACACTTTTTTCCCTGAAATTGACCGGAACGAATGGAAAGTAATCAGCTGCGAAGCCCATAAAGCCGACGAAAAGAATAAATACGATTATACTTTTGAGGTTTTAGAGCGAATTTAACTCAATTTAACCGCAAAGAACGCTGAGAACTTCGCAAAGAGCGCAAAGTTTATCCCATAAGCTATTCCGCTTCTTCCCCTGCCATCGGGAGTATCGGGGCCAAAGAAACACAGCTATTGCTTTTCAATAGAAAGATCTAAAATGCATCTTTGTGTCTAAGAACCCACATATGGAAAAGATGCTTCGTGCTTCAGCACGACTGAACAAAAAAGATTAAAACATTAGCGGGATGGGACCAGGCCCAAAAGCTGCTGCAATTGCTTTCTAAATCAATTTCATTCTAAATTTAGTCCTCCGAAATGAATTCTGCCTGATGAATCCCGAAGGATTATTGCCCGATAAAAATTAATGTTAATAAATTATCAATTAAGGGGTTCTATAATTTAAAAATTTAATTAGATTTGCCGACTTGTTAAAAAACAGCGAAAGACAAATTATTTTAAACAAACAATGCAAGGAAAAGGTTTTATTAAGTTTATAGCGATAGTATTGGCTATCGTTTGTGCGTACGCACTTTCTTTTACTTTGGTAGCATCCAAGGTGGAAAAAGACGCAAAAAACGCTGCGAAGGGTGATTTGGCCAAAGAAAAGGCTTACTTAGATTCGATGAGTACCGTGAAAGTTTATCCAGTAGTTGGATTTACCTATCAAGAGGTAAAAGCGAAAGAGATTAATTTGGGTTTAGACTTAAAAGGCGGAATGAACGTAACGATGGAGATATCGTTAGCAGAGTTGGTAAAATCATTAGCGGGCAACCCTACTGATGCTAACTTTAACAAAGCAGTTCAGAACGCACAGATCCAGTTAAATGCCGGTGGTAAAGATTACATCAAAATTTTTGTTGATGAATTCGAAAAATTAAGCCCTGGAGTAAAACTTGCAGATTATTTTTCTAACCAGGATAATGCATCTCAGTTAAAACCTAACGCAAGCAATGGCGATGTTGAATCTTTCTTGGAAAAAGAAGCTACTAGTGCGATCGATCGTTCATTTACAGTTTTACGTTCACGTATTGATGGTTTCGGTGTTGTTAGTCCGAACATGCAAAAACAAGAAGGTAGCAACCGTATCTTAATCGAAATGCCAGGTGTACAAGATAAAGAGCGTATTGCTAAACTTTTACAGGGTTCTGCCGAATTGCAGTTCTGGCAAGTATACCAGGTACAAGAAGTTGCACCATTATTAGAAAACATTAATAAAATTTTAGCTGCAACATTAAAAGCGGATGCGCCTGCAACTAAAGATACAACTGCTGCTCCGGCTGCTGGTGGTAAATTAGCTGGTTTAGAAAAAGCTGCTGCTAAAGACACTACGGCTAAAGGTGGCAAACTTGCTGGCTTAGGTAAAAAAGATTCTAGCGCAGTTAAAGCTGAATTGATTAAATCTAATCCATTGTATGCTGTTCTTAACCTTCCTATTTATCAAGGCGAAAACGGACAACAACAATTAATGCCAGGTGCAGTTGTTGGTATGTCGTTACAAAAAGATACTGCAAAGGTTAATGCTTATTTAAAACTTCCTGAAGTTGCTGCATCTATTCCATCTACGATGAAATTTATGTGGAGTGTTAAACCTAGAGAAGGTTCGAAAATTTTCGAATTATATGCAATTAAAGTGGTTAGTGCTGATGGCAAACCAGATTTAGGTGGTGAGGCAATCAGCGATTCGCGTGCAGACTTTGATCAAAAAGGTAAACCAGAAGTAACCATGTACATGACTAGCGAAGGTTCTGCTAAATGGAAAAAAATTACTGCTGAAGCTGCTGCTGATCCAAACAACAAAAAATCTATTGCAATTGTATTAGATAACCAGGTTTATTCTGCTCCTACCGTACAGAACGAAATTGCTGGTGGTGTTTCATCAATCACTGGTAACTTTACCCAAGCAGATACTAAAGATTTATCTAACATCTTAAAAGCTGGTAAATTACCTGCTCCTGCGCGTATTGCAGGTAGCTACGTAGTTGGTCCAACTTTAGGTGCACAAGCTATTCACGATGGTTTAATTTCATTCGTAATTGCCTTTATCGTAATCTTAATCTTCATGGCGTTGTATTATCACCGTGCAGGTTGGGTTGCTAACTTTGCATTGTTAATCAACTTGTTCTTCATTATTGGTATCCTGGTATCACTTGGTGCAGTATTAACCTTACCTGGTATTGCGGGTATCGTGTTAACCATTGGTTTATCGGTAGATGCAAACATCCTTATTTTTGAGCGTGTACGTGAAGAGCTTGCCCATGGCAAAAATACGGCTACTGCAATTAAAGAAGGTTTTAAACATGCAATGCCATCAATTATCGACTCAAACGTTACCTTATTCATTTTAGGTGCTATCCTTTACGTTTTCGGTAGCGGTCCGGTTCAAGGTTTCGCAACTACATTATGTATCGGTATCCTTTCTTCATTATTTGCAGCTGTGGCCATTTCGAGAGTAGTTTTCGAATCGTTATTAAACCGCAAAATCGATGTAAGTTTCGATAACAGCATTACCCGTAATGCATTTAAAAATATCAGTTTCAACTTTGTTGGCCGTCGTAAAATTTACTATGTAATCTCTACCATCATTATTATTGCTGGTATTGGTATGTATTTCAAAAATGGTGGTTTAAACCTAGGTGTAGATTTTAAAGGTGGTAGAACTTATTTAGTTCACTTCGATAAAGCAGTTAACACTGAAGATTTAAAAGCCAAATTAAACCCGGTTTTCGGTAACGAAACTCCTGAGGTTAAAACTGCAGGTGAAGATAGTCAGGTAAAAATCACCACTACTTTCCACATCGAAGATCAGGATATTAAAACCGATAAAGTTGTAGAAGATGCTTTAAACAAAGGTTTAGCGGGTTCTAAATATGAAATCGTAAGTTCACAAAAAGTAACGCCTATCATTGCAAGTGATATCGTAAACGGTGCTTTCTATGCAGTATTGATCTCATGTTTATTCATGTTTATCTATATTGTAGTACGATTCAAAAAATGGCAGTATGGTTTAGGTGCAGTAATCGCATTGTTCCATGATGTGTTAATGGTATTATCTTTCTACACTATTTTAGATGGTATTATGCCATTCTCATTAGAAATCGGTCAGGATTTCATCGCCGCAATTTTAACGGTAATGGGTTACACCATGACAGAGACAGTTGTTGTATTCGACCGTATCCGTGAGAAATTAAAAGAATCTGGTAAAGAAGATTTACATGGTGAAGAGCGTAACAACTTAATCAACTTCGCGTTGAACAGTACATTAAGTCGTACCATCTTAACTTCATTAACCGTATTCTTCGTGTTATTGGTAATCTTTATTTTCGGTGGCGATAGCATCCGCGGATTTATCTTCGCCTTGTTAATCGGTCGTATCATCGGTACATATTCATCATTATGTATCTCTACTCCTATCGTAATCGATTTGGGTAGCTCAGCCGAGAAGAAAAAGTAAGAGATTAATTTCTTAAAATATATAAGCGCTCCGATGTATCGGGGCGCTTTTTTTTGTGCCTTTTTTTAACCACGAAGGCACAAAGAACACAAAGTTATTTGCTATATTTTTTTGATTTTTGAAAAGCAGTACCTGTAGCTCGTCGGTTCATATAGTCCTGCTGTTCGTTTTATCCCGATGAAGAATCGGGATGCCCACTCCCATCAGGTTTAATTAACTTAAAATAGTGCAGCAAAACCTAGAAAACTCTGCTTCGTCATGCCAGCGTTATATCTTTATTATTAAGCAAGAATAACTGCCAAAACCTCATTTCCTAAACCTTTTGGCCATCTTTTTGTTACATTAGCAATAGATAAACCGATACGAAAATGGATTTACAACTTCCTAAAAGCGAATACCCTAGAGTAGTTATAGTTGGCGGTGGATTTGGAGGAATTGAGTTAGCTAAACGTTTAAAAAACAAACCCTTTCAGGTGGTTATGCTCGATAAACATAACTACCATACCTTTCAACCCCTACTTTATCAGGTAGCTACAGGAGGTTTAGAAGCCGATTCGATCGCTTTCCCTCTAAGAAAGATTTTTAAAGGACAAAAAAATCTCATTTTTCGGGTAACCAAAGTCACCGAAGTTAACGCAGCCGAAAATTGTTTACAGACTGATATCGGCAGAATTAATTACGATTATTTGGTTATCGCCACAGGTTCTACCAGTAATTTCTTTGGCAATAAAGAAATCGAGGCCAACTCCATGCCAATGAAATCCATCCCGGAGGCGCTGGATTTGAGAAGTCTGATTTTACAGAATTTCGAAAAATCACTGATTGAAAAAGATGTAGATAAAAAGAGCGCCTTATTAAACTTTGTGGTAGTTGGAGGTGGCCCTACAGGTGTTGAAACCTCCGGAGCCATTGCAGAGCTTAAAAAACACGTTATTCCGAACGATTATCCTGAAATGGATTTTAGCAAGGTGAACATTTACCTGATTGAAAATTCGCCTGAATTATTAGGTGTGATGTCGCCACAGGCGCAGAAAAAAGCCAAAGATTTCCTTACCGATATGGGCGTTACAATCATGAACGAAACCAGGGTATTGGGCTATGACGGCCATACGCTTACTTTACAGGATAAAGCACCGATTTTAAGTTCTACGGTAATTTGGAGTGCAGGTGTTAAGGGGCAAGTGTTGGCAGGTTTAGATAAAGCCGAAGTGGTAAGAGGCGGCAGATTGAAAACTGACACGCAGAATTTAGTGGTGGGTTATCAAAATGTATATGCCATTGGTGATGTTGCCGCTATTATTGATGAAGAAACACCAAATGGCCATCCTGGAGTTGCTCCTGCAGCCATCCAACAAGGACACCACCTGGCCAAAAACCTGATCAACATCAAAGAAAATAAACCTTTAGAAAAATTTAAATACTTCGATAAAGGGTCAATGGCAACAGTAGGTAGAAACAAAGCCGTTGTAGATATTGGCAAAATCCGTTTTCAAGGGGTTTTCGCATGGTTTACCTGGATGTTTGTTCACTTAATGACTTTGGTAGGCTTTAGAAACAAGATTATTGTTTTCGTAAATTGGGTTTGGAGTTATTTCAGTTATGACAGAGGAACCCGTTTAATCATCAGAACCTTTGCAAAAGATCGAAGTGTGGATTATAGAGACGAAGTACCAGCTGTAAAAGAAGAAGTTAAGGTTTCGTAATCTTTAATCTTTAAGGTAACTTATGATGATAAAAATTTGTTTCCTGTTTCTTCTTTTCTTTGCGAAAAACTTTGCGCATTTTGCGGTTAAACCAAAAACATGAGCCAAAACAACTTCAAATTAGTAGAATGTCCACGCGATGCCATGCAAGGACTGCACGATTATGTTCCAACCGAACTTAAGGCCGAATATTTGAATCTTTTGCTTCAGGTAGGTTTCGATATGCTCGATTTTGGAAGTTTTGTTTCACCTAAAGCCATTCCACAAATGGCTGATACAGCTGAGGTTTTAGCACAATTGGATTTGAGCATCACTTCTACAAAGCTTTTGGCCATTGTAGCCAATTTAAGGGGTATAGAAAGCGCTGTAAAGCACCAAGCTATAGATTACCTTGGTTTTCCCTTTTCAATCTCTGAAACCTTCCAACAGCGCAATACCAATTCAAGCATAATACAATCATTAAAAACGGTCGAAGAAATGCTCTCTCTTTGCACTAAAAACAATAAGAAAGCGGTTGTTTATCTATCGATGGGCTTTGGCAATCCTTATGGAGACGAATGGAATTATGAAATTGTAGAAAAGTGGGCTGATGTGCTGGTGACTAAAGGTGTAGAGATTTTGTCGCTGGCCGATACTGTAGGTGTTTCCACACCAGAAAAGATCGAGAGCATATTGCCTAAACTGATTTCGAGGTTTAACCATACAGAAATCGGTATCCATCTGCATGCTACCCCCGCTGAGCGGTTTGAAAAAATAGAATCAGCTTATCGTTCTGGAGTAAAACGTATAGATTCGGCATTAAAAGGTTTTGGAGGCTGCCCAATGGCTGCTGATGACCTCACAGGCAACATTGCCACTGAGGATGTAATTGGCTATTTGACTGCAAAAGGAGAAAATTTGAATCTGAACATGGATAAATGGAATGAGGCCATGGTGTTATCAGGGAAGATATTTCACTAAGGATTAAAATTAAAAGTTTGAGTCGCTTGCATCTTAACAAAATGGTTATTTTGCCTAGCTGGTTGCCACCTTGGCATCATTTTCAAAACCCTAATGGCTTCATTATCTAAAGTTGGATGTAATGTCTTTCTAACCTTAATATTTGTTATTTCACCTTTAATTGAAACTGTGAATTTTAATGTTACAGAACCTGTTATTTTCTGACCGGACATTTCTTCAGGATATTTTAGATTATCGTAAATAAACTTATTCATTTCAATTTCGCCAGATGGGAAAGTAGGCTTCCTATCTATTTCTTTAAAAGTACCCTTAATATAAACGTCAGCCCCAAAAACAGATCTATTTAAATTAATTAATTCTCCATTTGTATTCCAAATTTTAGTTTTTTTTATGATATTATTTTCAAAATAAGATTTCTTACTAACTTTCCCATTAGGAAAATACCAAACGAAATTGCCCTGTTTAATTTCGGGATCTAATGATTTAAATACACCTTTCATTTGAAGCTGATTACTTTTATAATAGTCTTTAACAAAAAAAAGGTTGTTTTCTCTTTCAGCTATTCTGTAATAATCATAGCTTGAATTATCAGTCTTTTCCCAGTTAGCATTAAAGTAAATAGTATCTATTTTTTGGGCTTTTGAGGCGATAGCCATTACAAGTAATAATAAGGATAGAGAGAGTTTTTTCATTTGAGAGGTGTTATTATTTTTTTTAGTTTCCAAACCTAAAAAACAGCGAAAGGTAATTAATTTATAATTATTTTTCAACTGGTCATTATTAAGAAATAATTTTTATTTCTTAATGTTTTTGCGAGTAGAACACAAAATTATCCGGAAAAACATACTCTAAATCATTGATTTTATTTCCCTTACAGCAAATCTTAATTAAACCTTCTTCACCATTTTAAAGTGCTGTATGCCAGCCTCTTCAAATTGCTCTCCCTCTGCTACAAAACCAAATTTAGCATATAAACTCATGGCATCTAATTGCGAGTTCAGGTAAATATAATGTGCATCTTCTGGCAAATCAGATAAAGCCTCAGCAATTAGGGCACGACCTACCCCCTGCCCTCTAAAATCTTTTAAAACTGCGAAACGTTCCAGCTTATAACCATTATCCGTTTTACGCCATCTGCAGGCACCGCAAGGTTGGCCGTTATTTGTTGCCAGAAAATGTGTAGATTCATCTTCATGTTCCCACTCCAATTCCGGTGGACAGTTCTGTTCGTCTACAAATACAATCTTGCGGATCGCAAATACTTTATCTAAATCTTCGGGATGGTTAACTTTTTGAACGTGCAGACTCATTATCGTGGTGTTTAAAGTGTTTATTCAATTTTAATTTCGATTCATTTAATGCCTCAGCAACATCAATTGAATGCGAACAATGAATATCGGCCTCTTTTTTGGCAAGTGTGGCAATCGTAACGTAAAATTTATGTAACTGATCCAGTTCTTTTTCGCTCAAATCTTCTATGTCAACCATCCGGTTGCTTGCACCCTGCTGCGCCGCAATCAATTCATTCAATTTTAACTGAATTGCCTTACCATCTTTATTCTGCGCCTTTTGGATCAAAAAAACCATCAAAAAGGTGATAATCGTTGTGCCCGTGTTTATTACCAATTGCCAGGTTTCAGAATAATTGAAAAGTGGGCCTGTTACTGCCCAAATCACTACGATTGCCGTTGCCGCTATAAATGCAACAGAGCTGCCTGTAAATTTGGTTGCCACATTGGCAAATTTCTCGAAAAAATTATTTCTTTTGGTATCGTTTTTAGATTTAGCCATTACAATTTGTTTGCTTAAATATAACCATAAAACAAACAAAAGCGCCATAAGTTTTTAAACCCATGGCGCTTTTGTTTCAATTGAAAGGTTGGAAAGTTGAAAGGTTTCAATGTTAAAACATTACAACTTTATAACCCTTCCAACTCCTTATAACTTATCGTTAACGTTGATACAGTTTAGATCTTCGAAAGCAGCAGTTAAACGCTTTACGAAAGTTTCTTCACCTTTACGCAACCAAACGCGTGGATCATAGTATTTTTTATTTGGTTTATCATCGCCATCAGGATTACCAATCTGGCCTTGAAGATAAGCTTCATTCTTTTTGTAATATTCTAAAATACCTTCCCAAAACGCCCATTGCATATCAGTATCGATATTCATTTTAATTGCACCATAAGAAATTGCTTCTCTGATTTCTTCCTGAGTAGAACCAGAACCACCGTGGAATACGAAGTTGATTGGTTTCTCTGCAGTTAAGCTGAATTTTTCTTTGATAAAATCCTGAGAATTTTTCAAAATTACCGGTTGCAATTTTACGTTACCTGGTTTATAAACGCCATGTACGTTACCAAAAGCAGCAGCAACTGTAAAACGAGGAGAAACTTTGCTTAATTCTTCGTAAGCATAAGCCACTTCGCTAGGCTGAGTATATAATTTAGAGCTATCTACATCGCTATTATCAACACCATCTTCTTCACCACCTGTAACACCAAGTTCGATTTCGATTGTCATGTTCATTTTAGCCATGCGCGCTAAGTATTTAGCAGAAATTTCCATGTTTTCTTCAATCGACTCCTCCGATAAATCCAACATATGTGATGAAAACAAGGGTTTTCCAGTTTCAGCGAAGAATTTTTCACCGTGGTCTAAAAGTCCATCAATCCAAGGCAATAATTTTTTAGCGGCGTGGTCGGTATGTAAAACCACAGCAACACCATAATGCTCTGCCAATAAATGTACATGTTTAGCTGCCGATACAGCACCTAAAATACATGCTTGCAATTTCTCATTATCTAAAGATTTGCCTGCATAAAACTGTGCACCTCCATTAGATAGTTGAATCATAACAGGCGAATTTACTGCCTTAGCAGTTTCCAATACCGCATTAACCGTATTTGTACCGGTTACGTTAACTGCTGGTAAAGCAAACTGATGTTTTTTAGCCTGCTCAAACAATTCTTGAACGGCATCTCCGTAAATTACGCCTTTGTAGCCTTTTAAACTCATTTCTTGTTAATTTTATTAAGTCCGAAGTTATAAAAAAAAATAACATTCCAAGCTTTTCTAACAACAGAATTATTTGCCTAACAGCAAAATAAGGCCTATTTAGTGTAAAAAACACATTATCCTTAGTGTAAAAAAGACACACTTAAGTTTACAATTAGCAGCTAGCAGTAGTCAATGCCAAGTTTTCAATTACCTATCCAACGCTTGCATTATTGCCAATCGACTATCAGCCAATTAACCATTGACTATTTTTACACCTAATAAAGGTTCGACTTTATTTTATTTTTCGTTTCTTTGCAATCCAATTCTTCAAAAAATTATATGGCTTGGTTTAAGAGAGAAAAAAAAGGTATCATCACCACAACAGAAGAGAAAAAAGAAGCACCAGATGGTTTGTGGAATAAATGTCCAAATTGTAAAAAACCGCTACATCAGGCAGAACTTCAGGAAAACAAATACGTTTGTCATTACTGCGATTACCACCTGAGAGTAGGCTCAAAAGAATATTTCGAGGTTTTATTTGATAATAACGAGTTTAAAGAGCTGTTTCCTAACTTAACATCGGGCGACCCTTTAAATTTTAACGATAACAAACCTTACACCGATAGAATTAAAGAAAGCCAGGCTAAAACAGGCCTAAAAGACGCTATCCGTGCCGGTGTTGGTAAAATCGAAGGACAAGACCTCGTAATTGCCTGTATGGATTTTGCTTTTATCGGCGGTTCGATGGGTTCTGTTGTGGGCGAAAAAATTGCAAGATCGATCGATTACAGCATTAAACATAAAGTTCCGTTCCTGATGATCTCAAAATCAGGTGGTGCACGTATGATGGAAGCCGCATTTTCATTAATGCAAATGGCTAAAACATCAGCCAAACTTGCCTTATTAGGTCAGGCTAAAGTTCCATATATCTCTTTATTAACCGATCCAACTACCGGTGGTGTAACTGCATCATACGCCATGTTAGGTGATATCAATATTGCAGAACCAGGCGCACTGATCGGTTTTGCTGGTCCGCGGGTAATTAAAGAAACCATTAAAAAAGATTTACCAAAAGGTTTCCAAACTTCAGAATTCGTTCTCGAACACGGTTTCCTCGATTTCATTGTAGATAGAAGAGCCATGAAAGCTAAATTGGGCGCTTTTATTAAAATGATGAACAACTAGTTGGTTCAATAGTTCATTAGCCATTGGTTCATTAGTGCAATCGACCAATGAACAAGTGAACTACAATAAGAAAAGCAGGGCTTGAATGACTTCGGTTAATTCAGTCCTGCTTTTCGTTTCAAGTCCTCGCTACACTGCGGGCTTTCACTTCAATCAGGTTTAATTAGATAATTTTGTAGTCCTTTTGAGAGGTTTTCCTAGCGTGTGTATTAAATTAAATCCCCCCCAGCTTAGTATTATACATGCGGGAGCGAACTTTAAAATCTCCACAACCTTTCCGAAGAACACATTCGGCATCAGAAGATTTGTAAGCAAAATGCAAATAAATCTTTACTGCAGCTCTACTTCGCTCAGCAATGAAGTAAGAAATCCTACGAGTGTTGCAGAAACAAACAAAAACCACTATCCTTCACACGGCTTAGGATTGCGTTTAAAGATTTATTTAGGATTTGCTACAAAGGTTCGCAAGCCTTGATTTTTGCTCCACTTTTTATCAAGAAAAAGTGGAAAGCCCGTCTGGCTAAGACAAAAACACCACAAATTTTTCTTATTTTTAAACTAACCAAACCATAAACTAAATGAAAAAATTATTCCTATTCATCTCCTTGATCACCGCTATGTTCACCACTCAGGCGCAGGAGAACAAAGCTAAAGCCCCTTATGATGAAGCCTTAGCTAAAAAGCTTGGTGCCGACAACTACGGCATGAAAATGTATGTGCTGGTTATTTTGAAATCAGGAACGAATACCACAGAAACAAAAGCCAAAACAGATAGCTTATTTGCCGGGCATATGGCAAACATGGGTAAAATGGTCGAAGCACAAAAACTCGTAATTGCTGGCCCAATGGGTAAAAACGATAAAAATTACCGCGGTATTTTCGTTTTAAACACAAAATCAATTGAGGAAGCAAAACAATTATTAGAAAGCGATCCGGCCATCAAAGCTAAATTACTGGAACCAGAATTATACAATTGGTATGGCTCTGCAGCACTAGCTGAGTATTTGCCATTTCATGATAAGATCCAGAAAAGTAGTTTTTAAGGTTGTTTGCTTTGGAAGTACTGAAGATACGGAGAAGTTAAAATAGTGAGGTCGGGCGTTACTATCTGACTTTTCAGCCTAATGAATCATTCAAGATCCACTTGTGAGACTGCTACGGCGATGAAAAATCGCCTCGCAATGACGATCCTACTTACTGCAACATTTCCATTAACATCCTGCAACCCTACTCCTTATTTCATAAATTAGCTTATCAAATAATCAACCCTAACTAATTATGAATAAAAAACTACTCTTTTCTGCACTATTGCTGTGCACTTCGGCCAGCATTTTTGCGCAAGACAAAAAAATAATCGACAATATTGTTAAAGAAGTGAACGAAAACTCTCAATTAGAGAAACTTGCTCACGAACTTTTAGATGTTGTTGGACCACGTTTAGTTGGTTCACCACAAATGAAACAAGCCAATGACTGGGCCGTAAAAAAATATACAGGTTGGGGTATCTCTGCAAAAAATGAAAAATGGGGCGAATGGGCTGGCTGGGAAAGGGGCATTACACACATCGATTTAATAAGTCCACGGGTTAGAACCTTAGAAGGTACGCAATTGGCCTGGAGTCCTTCTACAAATGGTAAAGCGATTAATGCAGAAGCGATTATTCTCCCAGAAATTACAGATTCGGTAGCTTTTCAAAAATGGTTGCCAAATGTAAAAGGTAAAATCGTATTGATTTCGATGAATCAACTATCTGGCCGACCAGAAAAAAACTGGGAAGAATTTGCCACAAAAGATTTATTCGAAAAGTTTAAAAAAGAAAAAGCCGACGCCGCTAAAGCATGGACAGCCAGCATAGCCAAAACTGGTTTAACAGCAAAAACACTTCCTATAGCGATAGAAAATGCAGGTGCAGTAGCGGTGGTGATCAATAACTGGTCGCAGGGTTTTGGCGTAGATAAAATTTTTGGCGCAAATACTAAAAAAGTCCCAACTTTAGATTTATCTGTTGAAGATTACGGCCTGGTTTACCGCCTTGCGCTGAACGGTGATAAACCTAAACTAAGAATCGAAGCAGATGCGAAGAAATTAGGCGTAGTACCTACTTTTAATACCATAGCCGAAATTAAAGGCACGCAGAAACCAAACGAATATGTGATGCTTTCTGCACATTTCGATTCTTGGGATGGCGCAAGCGGCGCTACCGATAATGGTTCTGGTACCATTTTAATGATGGAAGCCATGCGCATTCTAAAAAAAATCTATCCTAACCCTAAACGTACCATTTTGGTTGGCCATTGGGGAAGTGAAGAACAGGGCTTAAATGGTTCAAGGGCTTTTGTAGAAGATCATCCGGAAATTGTAAATAATCTTCAGGCTTTGTTTAACCAGGATAACGGTACAGGCCGGGTAGTGAATATTGGCGGACAAGGCTTTGCTAAATCGAAAGATTACATTACCCGTTGGTTGGCTGCAGTACCAGATACCATTAAAAACCAGATCAAAACCAATTTCCCAGGGTCGCCTGGTGCAGGAGGTTCTGATTTTGCTTCTTTTGTTGCCGCCGGAGCATTGGGTTACTCGTTAAGTTCTACCAGCTGGGACTACGGAACATACACCTGGCACACCAACCGCGATAGTTACGACAAATTAGTTTTCGACGAGATTAGAAGCAATGTAATTTTAGCCGCAATCATGGTTTATATGGCCTGCGAAGATCCTGAGAAAACTTCAACTGAAAAAGCTACAGATTTACCTGTAAACGAACGTACCGGAAAGCCAGCAACCTGGCCAGTACAAACCAAATCGAACAGAAAAGGTGGGTTGTAAATAAAGATTTTGAACACGTTTTAAAGGAGCATTTGGAAACAGGTGCTCTTTTTTTGCACTAATTCTGATATGCTGTCATTCTTCGTCATCGCCCAGTCGTCATTCCCGTGAAAACGGGAATCCTAAAACTTATTGCACTTCATTAAGATTCCCGCCTGCGCGGGAATGACGGCCGATTTTAAAATCTATCAGTAGTAGTATTAATTTTTTTACTCCTCTTTCTTCTGGAACTTATAAAACAGATACCCCAAAAAAGGTAGAATCAATACACTCCCCAATAAAAGTGCTAAACCTAAACTATAAATGGTTTTTTCAGGCCCTGCGGTTTCGAGAAGTGAGATTGCATCACCATTTTTTAAACGGATAAAGTTTGGAAAATGCGCGTAACTAATGGCCAAGAGGATCATTGTGACCTGAAAACCAGCTAAAATGCGTAAAACTTTTGTTTTACCTTTAATTAGCAGGTACCATAACAGCACAAGGGATAAACTTGCCAAAATAATGGCCGATAAACCAACATTGCTCTTAAAAACCCAATCAGTCAATGGAATTTTATCTCTTTGGGCAGCAATAAATACCATCGCACCAAAAACTACGGCAGCCACGTTCATAAATTCCGCCTTTTTAATAAAACGGCGTTTATCATGTGCTTCTTTTGTTTCACCTATAAGGTAAATAGCAGCAAGAAAACCACAAAGAGAGACCGTAAACATGCCTACAGCAACAGAAAACCAGTTCAGCCAGCCCGAAATATACGCGGTATAAAAATCGTTAGCCTGCGTATCGATATGGCCTGAAATTAAGCTTCCGGCAATAATGCCAAGGAACAACGCCGTTACAAAACTCGAATACCTGAATATGCGGTTATAAAACCACTGCATATCATCTTTAACAGCATCGTAATGGCGGAATACAAAGGCGGTGCCCCTTGCAATAATTCCGATGAGCATAATCGCCAATGGAATATGCAGATAAACCGACATGGTGGTATAAATATGCGGGAAACCCACGAAAAGGATTACAATGGCAATAATCAGCCACATATGATTAGCTTCCCAAACCGGACCAATGGCCTGGTACATGGTTTTACGGGTTTTACTTCTGTTTTTTGTTGAAGTAAACAGTTCAATAATCCCTGCACCAAAATCAGCCCCGCCCAATAAAAAGTAGAGCAGAATGGCCATGCATAAAAATGTAATTACAACTTGTTCCATCATTTATTTTTTTGCCACAGATTTTGACAATTCGACTGCAAGTCTCAAGCCTTCATCCGTATTCATCCTTTTTATCAGTGGTTAATTAATTATTTTCTTTCTGGTTTGTTATAGAGTACTGGCACCATTTTAATCTGGCGGTAAAGCAAAAACGTTACAATAATGCTTAGAGATACGTAAATGGCCGAGAAGATATAAAACGAGTAAGCAATACCCGGCATCGGTGTAACGGCATCCTTAGTGCGCATAATGCCATAAATAATCCATGGCTGTCTACCAACCTCCGTAACTACCCAGCCGGCCTCTAAAGCGATGTAACCAAGCGGAATGGCCACAACAAATAATTTCAACAGCCAGCGTTTCTCGGTTAAGGGTTTCTTTTTAAATAAAATGAAGAAATAAGTTAAGGATACTAAAAGGAGCAGCGTACCAATCCCAACCATAATCTGGAAAGCATAATGGGTGATGGCTACCGGAGGATGTTCGTTTTCGGGAATCTGATCTAAACCCTTTACTTCAGCTTTGAAATCGCCATGGGCCAGAAAACTTAAAGCGCCAGGGATTTCGATTGCACCTTTTACCGTTTTATCTTTTTCATTCACAATGCCGCCGATTAATAGTGGAGCAGGTTTTTCAGTTTTGTACAATGCCTCCATTGCAGCAAGTTTAGCAGGTTGCCTTTTGGCTACATCTTTTGCCGAAATATCGCCACTCAAAGGCTGCAATAATGCGCCAATGCATGCAAATATGGCCGCTATTTTAAAAGCTTTCAAATGAAATGCTGCATTACGGTTTCTCAGGATCATTAAAGCATGTACACCTGCCACAGCAAAGCCCGTAGCGGTAAATGCGGCTAAACACATGTGTAAAGCCTGACTAAACCATGCTTTATTGAACATGGCCTGTATGGGATCGATATTCAGGTATTTTCCGTTTATAAAATCAAAACCCGCCGGGCTGTTCATCCAGGCATTTGCGGCAACAACCAGTATTCCGGACGCTAAACCACTCACCCCTACAACCATCCCGGTAAACCAATGGAACCATTTATTTAACTTATTCCAGCCATACAAGAAAAAGCCAAGGGCTATCGCTTCGATAAAAAAGGCTGTTCCCTCTAGCGAAAAAGGCATCCCGAATATTGGCCCGGCGTGATCCATAAACTTTGGCCAAAGTAATCCTAATTCGAAAGATAACATGGTACCCGATACCGCACCGGTAGCAAAAAATATGGCTACTCCTTTACTCCAGGCTTTAGTAAGATTTTTATATACCTCATCGTTTGTTTTAAGCCATTTATAATGCGATACGGCCATAAAGAAAGGCATAACCATGCCAATACATGAAAAAATGATGTGGAAGCCTAACGATAAGGCCATTTGGGAACGGGCTGCAATAAAATCATCCATGAGCTGTAGATTTTGAATTGTAACAAATATAGTTGTTAAACACTAAAGCCTACGGTAATTCAATGACGTTGAAAGGATTATTTTAAATATAGAACGTTTATAAATTGAAAAAAGATTTGGTTGTTCTTTAATACATGAACACCAAATTTCAAGGTTTTCATCCTGAAAGATAATTTATTATAAAAATCAATACGAATGACAGGGTGGTAATGATTTAATATATTGCATTAAGATTCCCGCCTGCGCGAGAATGACGATCATTCTATTGGATTCTTTCAATGGTATCGGAGTTGAAGGATTGTCCATGGAATTAATTCGTTCAAAAATTTATTAGCAAAAAAATTCTTTTCCCAATAAATTTGGACAAGATAATAATTACTGCTTATAAGATTGCTTCGTCGGCTGAAAAAGCCTTCTCGCAATGACGAAAATCTTCTAAACCCCTTTCAACTCATCATAAGCAGCACCTAAACTCCTTTGAATGCCATCTCCCTTCCATTCTGTTGCATTTGGGATTGAGCTTGCTTTTAGAATGTCTTCTTTACTTTTACCTGCTTTGATTTCACCGCTCACAAAAGTTAAAAGGTTCTGCAGGTAATTTTGAAAAGCTTTAACATCTGCTTTGTTTCCGGTCACTTTTTCAGGATCCAAGCTATGTCCCCAGATAAACAAGGTATCTTTATCAAATTGAGCCAAAATTTTATCCAATGCCGTGATCCAATTGCCAATGTGTGCGCCATTTTCCCGATCAATGTAAGGAAACTTACGGTTGAATACCAAATCGCCTACATGCGCAATATTTGCGTGCTCAAAATGATAAACGGCATCGCCATTGGTATGACCGGAACCATAATAGTAAGCTTTTATGTTTTCATCGCCCACTTTTGCAGTCCATTTTGTTCCAAAAGTAGTATCAGGCAGTAACTGTTTATCTAAATTATTTGCTTTCTCCGCAGCTCTTTTTTGGTTCACCAACGAATTTTGATGCGCCACAACTTTTTCGGCCAATCCTTTAAATGAGATATTGCCAGCGGTATGGTCGCCATGATGGTGGGTATTAATCAGGTATTTGAAAGGTTTTTCACCCAGTTTTTTTAATTCTTCGATCACATGCGGTGCCGAAGTTGGGAACTGGGCATCTACCACTACAAAACCATTGCTGGAATTTAACCAGCCTATTGTACCGCCCTGTTCGGTAAATATCCCCACATTATTGCGCAATGGTTTAAAGTTATAGGCACGCATTAGCGCTTGCTGTGCAAAAACATCAGTTTTATAAATTGACAGCAAGGCCATGGCCAATGCCGAGTTTTTGATAAAATTTCTTCTTTCCATTTTGGGATTTAGCTAAAAAACCACAGCAATTGCTGTGGTTTAAATTTAGTCATTTTGTTCGTAAATTATATTCTGACCAGTTATATTCCTGAACCAGGTGTTGGTCCGGGTTCGTGTCCTGGCCCTAGTGGATTATTTTTTCGTTTATCATCTTTGTTAAAAAGATTAGTGGTTATTTTCGATGATTTATTTTCATCTAAAGAATCATGATCTCTCACATCTTCTACTTTTTTATCTAGCAAATCGTTCTCAACAACTTTACCTTTTTCCTTATTTGTTTCCATAGTACTGTAAATTGATCTATTAAAGAAACAAGTGAAAAATAAGATTGTTTTTGCTTAGTTGTTTTGGGAATGGCTTTATTGACACCAAATTTCCATGTTTGGTGGCTCACTTCTTCTCTAGTCTTAGCATCTCGCTAAGACCTTTCAATTAATCTTGTTTATGCTTCAGTAGCAAAAACTAAAGTCTTAGCGCGACGCTAAGACTAGTTTAGGTTTTTAACACCCCGACCGTACACATATACTAATTACTTTTCCGCTTTACAAATAAGACCTCTGGTAAAATTATTTTAATTTCTTCTGTCGCTCCTTCTTTTAGCCAGTAAAGGACAAAATTCACTTTTGCCCCTTTCAGATCGTAACCTTTTTTGGATTGTGATTCTATTTCAGAAATAAATTTCTTTGAGAATTTAAGAACAGACTGGCCATTTAAGTTCTTACATTCATCTCCATCAACAATTAATACCTCTCCACTTATTAATGGTGATATTAAATTTTGCTTATTGGCAGTATAATCTAACCAGATATCAGTATGTGTTAAGTTGCATACAATTTCTTCCAATTCAGGATATACATTGTTATCCTCAATCCTTTCTAAATTTTCGACTTCGATCTGATCCAGGTAATTGCCATTTAAATGGACTGACAAATTATTTTTAGCCCTGGTCATTCCTACATACAATTGCCTTTTAGTACTATCCTTACTCATATCAAAATCTTTTAAAAGCAGAAAAACATTATCATATTCTTTGCCCTTTGCTTTATGGATGGTAGAAACCATAATTGTTTCACTATTATCACTAAAAAAATCCTCGATCTTTGATTCTTTGATAAAAACGTCAAAATCAGACTTATACTTGATTTTTGGGTTAACAGCTTCAAAATCACGGATGAGGTGATCACAGATTTTAAATTTGGAGCTTTTTTTAAATTTATAGCTTAATTCGCGGTATGCGTTGGCCCAAACCTCGTCACTGTAAGTATATACTTCATCATTTGTTACCAATTTTGTTAAGAAAAACCTGATTTCGGCAAGATTATATAGATTAAAAGAATCATTCGTTTGTATTAACTGCGCCGGCACTTTATATTTCAGCAAGCTACCAACAACCATGGCTGCTTCTTCATTTGTTTTTGTTAATACGCATGTTGTTCCAGTTAATCCAGTTTGCAGAATATTATCAACCAATGGGGAAATTAAATTGCCGCTTTTATGATGGATTATTTTTATGTTGCCATTATCCCTACGTATTGGAATAATTGGCGTTATTTTTAAACGATGGCTTACTTTTGTGATGAATTGATTACTGAAAGAAACCAAATTCCGTTTACTCCGATAATTATCAATCAATTCATACTTAACAGCGTCTTTTTTATTGATAAATTCTTCCAGATATTTCGAATCTGCATTTCTAAACTCATAAATGTTCTGATCATCATCACCAACGGCAATCACCCGCATTTCTTCATTTTGCTCCATTAAGGTATTAATCAGCTCAAATTCATCGGCATTCATATCCTGTGCTTCATCAATTACCAAAACGGCTTTAGTGATTTTACTGATTTCTACTTCATTACTTTTTATTTTGGCTATTGTATTTTTTAGAATTGCATCTGCTTTTTCCAAACTTCCTACCTTTCCAAGTAGGTCGAAGCAAAAAGAATGAAAAGTTTTGATCTCGACAAAGCCCGCCGCATTGCCAATTAGTGCCAGCAGTCGTTTTTTAAACTCTGTAGCTGCTGCCCTAGAAAAAGTAAGCATTAATAACTGCTCATGCTTTACATCTTCCATTAATAAAAGAGAGGCCAGCTTATGCACCAATACCTTTGTTTTTCCGCTTCCGGGGCCAGCTGCTACAACAATATATCTGTTTTCTTTATCTCCTATTATCTGCGATTGGCTTTGAGACAAACTACCGAACAACTGACGATATTTAGCAGGGGTAATATTCCGTTTTATTTCATTCTGACGGTTTGAATCAAAGTATTTATTCACAAATGACGAGTAATTTAACTGGAAATAATCATTAACAAATGCTAAGGCCAAATTATAATTTTCGATCATTTTCTTTGCATACTCCCCAACAATATGGATCTGTTGTATCTTATTTTCGTAAAACTGACTTAGTTTTTCATAATCTTCGGCCTTATACCTTCTTTTATTATCATTTTCCAATCTATCTATTGTTAAACGGTTATAGATCACCATAAAACCGCCTTCAATTTTAATTGCTTCTATCCTGGAGAGATAAAAGAGGGTATCTTCTACATCATCGATAGTAACAGTAAGTTGAAATAAACTGGTCCTATTATGAAAAGCATCCTTTAGTCCGTGCACCGAAAATTCGACCAATACTTCATCCTTTTCGGCATTTTCTTTACTACTGTTGGATTTATCATATAAATATTCTACTATAAAACGAGCCAATTCATGTCTTTTATTTAGATTACCTGTCAACGAACCTAACAATGGCGTGGTAATTACTGTAATGTGATTTTTGGAGGCTGAATGATTTTGCCTCTTGATCCAGTTCTTTATTGTCCAAAAATTGATAATGGTTTTGATTTTGTTGGGCGTAAAATCACTAAATCCCAAAGATTCTGCTTCTTCATTTAGTTCTTTCAGGTTGATTGTTCTTTTCTGTTCTTTAAAAACCGGCAATAAGAAGTTCTCAATTTTTCTAAATGTTTCTACAATACTCAGTGAGCGGTTGCGGTTTTCATTCTTTTTAATAAAAGCGGTTAAATCCATCGTATCAGCAAGAATTTTCTCTTCCCGTAGCAAGTTTATAATATGGATCACATCTTCTTTTACGATCCCCAAATGATCGGATATATAATCAACACGTGCCTCACCTCCATCATCCGAAGCCAGTTTTCTACTTTTGCTCGATAGCAGTTTCTTGATAATCCGGATCGCCTTTTCTTTCTGTTTTTCATCAAACCTAAAGGAATTGTTAATTTTATCGATAGCCTCCTGAGCTGTTTTGGCCAAAATGCTATTGGCAAAAACCCGGGGCATATTTTGTCCACGCTTTAGGTATCCAGCTTCTTCTAAGGCTGCAATAGCCGTAGTAACCCTTGTTTCCATTTCATTAACACTATCGTCCCATCCTGCTTTTCTAGCAATTTCCAATGCAGAATTTGAAACATTTAAACGAAATCGTGTAATATCTTTTACCGCTTTCCAAATCTGCTGGATTTCTTTAATGCTTAGTTTGGTTTGATTAAGCAAAATAAAATGTTTGCTTAAATCTTCTTCGTTAAACAATACATAACAAACTGCCGATAGCTTTTCATCACGGCCTGCCCTGCCCGCTTCCTGAACATAATTTTCTAAAGAGTCGGATATATCATAATGCACCACCATCCCAACATCTTTTTTATCTACCCCCATCCCAAATGCAGAAGTAGCAACCATAATATCGGTTTGTCCGGCGATAAATTCGTTCTGACTTTTTGTTTTTTCGCTTGATTCCATCCCCGCGTGATAAAAAGCTACAGAAAAACCATCCTGTAATAAGCGATTAGCCAGCTTAACAGCCCTACCCCTTCTGGATACATACACAATGGTTGGGCATAGTTTTTCCTCTATCAGATCTCTTAGCGCATTATATTTTTCTTCTTCGTCGTTCTTTTCAAATACATTGTAGCTTAGGTTTGTTCTCGAAGCCTTCGAACTAAAAACCTCCAGATCAAGCGACAATTTATTTTTAAAATAATTTCTGATGTCTTCTATCACATTCTGCTTTGCGGTGGCTGTAAAACAGGAAACGGGAATACCATCTTCGAGATTCTTCTTTTCCTGCAATAGCTTGATAAAGTCTCCTATATACAGGTAATCAACCCTAAAATCTTGCCCCCATGAAGAGAAACAATGTGCCTCATCTATTACGAAACGGATAATTTTCCGCCCCAAAAGGAGCCTTTCTATTGATTTAGACCGTAAAGATTCTGGAGATATATAAAGCATTGATGCTGAGCCATCCTCTACCCGCTCAAAAGATTTCCCCCGCTCTATTGGGTCTAGCAGACCGTTTATTGTAACTGCTTCAGTTATTCCTATTTTTTCCAGATTATCTACCTGATCTTTCATTAAAGACTGTAGAGGAGAAATAATGACGGTAAGTCCTTTTGCATTTGCACCGGCCATTAAAGCTGGCACCTGAAATGTTATGGATTTGCCTCCTCCTGTAGGAAATACAGCTAAAATAGATTTATTATCAATGGCTGCCTGTACTGATTTTTCCTGCAGGGGCTCATCCGCATAAAGTCTGTACGAATCAAACCCGAAATATTTTTTTAATCCTTTACGGATGTCTAATGCAGTGTTACAATATTCACAACCGGTTAAACATGGCTTGTTTGTTAATTCAGCCATGATACGCTCAACCTTTGGATAATTTTTTAATACCCACCGTGGTGTAATTGAATCCCTGTTTTGGCAATTGATTATGGATAAACAGTAAGCCAGCTCTACAGGATCCTGTTGTACAATTTTATCAAGATCTGCATGTTCACAGATTTTGGATTGAAATCCACCACGGATAATGCTGGCAATTTCAATACGTTCAGCCTGAAAATTAATAAATTTAAAAAAGGCACTAAACTCTTTTTTATCCTGTAACAGGGTATGAAATATCTGTTTCTGCTGGCTATCTAATCGATCAAACGTGGCAACTTCATCATAAAAGAGATCCTTAGTTTTTATAGCATCATTTAAGGGATTATTTAATTCTTCCACTTGAAGTTTATCATCTTTTAATAAAGCATGATAAGGTTTATTTGGAAAAAGCAGCGGTGATAAATACAGCGTATCAATAACCTGTAGATTATCTAATCCGGTTATTGATTTTTTAAGGTGTGGTATATCATGATAAATAATATTATGTCCACAAATGAATTCGGTATTGTTTAAAAATAAAGAAATGGATTCGGTAGAATTTGAATGGATACTTGTTCCATCGTTCTTTACACCGCCAATGTCAAGGATTTTTAGTGTATCGGGATTGATTTCGGTATCTACAAAAGCTATTGATTTCATAAAAACGGCAAACTGAGGGCATTAATAACTGATTATCTAATATGCAATATAATAAAACGAGATGTATATCTATTATATACAACTATTTGTTTTTAAGAATATTATGGCTCCCGACTTCATGCTGAATTGCCAAGTTCTTTGTCTACATAAAAAAATCCCAGTGAAAACTGGGACTTTTTTATTCGATTATCAGTTATTTTTAAGATAATGAAAGAATGACAATCAATTCTATAAAGATTGTTTCATCCAATAAAATTTGGACTAGGTATTAAATAAGAAGAGTCCATATTTGATCCTCCATCTGAGCATAGCAATAAACCTTATGGTTGGTGAACTACCAACCAAGCAATTAAAAGATTCTTCATTGCATTCAGAATGACAGAATTATAAAGAGAAGTCGTCATCTCGATTCAATAGTAATCGGATGAAGCGCGCTACCTGTACCGATTTTCATCAGTAGCGAAACAGAGAGATCTATCTAGGCAGATTTCTCGACTGCGTTGCACTCCGCTCGAAATGACGGCATCTCGACGGCAGATTTTAAAACATTGCTCCGGGAAGTTTTCCTAATTCGTGAATGCAGCCGAAAGAATGAAACCTTCTTTTATGGATTTTGTTGAAATGATTTGAAGATTCAAACGAAAATGGATTAAGGATAAACTTGTAAATGTGTTTCCTTTCTTCATTTAATTTTTCTTCCTGCTTCGCGTTCTCTAGATTTTGATTGTTTTGGCTCTTTTCCATGACGATATAGATTGTTGAAAACATGGTTAGTTTTCAGGGTTAACAATTTTAATCAGAATGCTTTTTTCAGCTACTCTATGCAATTGTAAAAAAGCTATTTAAAATTTGCTTAACCTTATACCACGGGAAATTTGATAAGGTTTCGTTCTGGAACAACATTAAAATGGCGTGGATTGCCTTTATCTTAATTAAATATAAGTTTTATTTTCGGGTTTTGCAAGAGTTTTTTTACCTCACCAAAAGCCGTAATTATTTTAAAGCGATTTTTCATTTTGGAAATCAGGTACAGTGGCATTTAGGCAAGTACAGCCCTACTCTCCACTTTATCCCGATAGAATCGGGATGCTCGTTCCGATCAGGTTTAGGTGGCACAGTCTGCAATACTATTTGAGGGTGCAGAATAGATCAGGCATCATGCCATTAAACCCTCAATAACAGCACTGGCCTCAGTTTGTAAACCTGATTGAAATGGAAACCCCACAGCCCGATTTTCATCGGGCGAGGATTTGAAATGGAAAGCAGGACTAACCTCAAAATGAAATGCTGCCTTTGCTTTCCAAAAAAAAAATGGACTTCAAACTATGTTTATTGCACAAAAAAAGTCCCGATTCTCACCGGGACTCTCCTATTTGGTTAATGATATTTTAAGCTAAAGCATTTTGCTTTACTACCATTTTAACTTTTTCTATTACATAATCTAACTCTTCTTTTGTTGTGTATTTGCTAAACGAAAAGCGCACCGAAGGACGGTTAGGATCGGCATTAATGCCATTTAATACATGCGAACCAATATTTGAACCGGAAGAGCAGGCACTGCCACCAGAAGCACAGATACCATTGATATCTAAATTAAACAACAACATATCGCCCATATCCATCTCAGGGAACGATACATTCAGTACCGTGTACAAACTTTTATCGGCATCGGTTTCGCCATTAAAAGCAATACCCGGGATTTCGGCGATTAACTGTGCTTTCAGGTAATCTTTTAAGCCCTGAATATAGGCCTGATGCTGATCCATTTCAGCATAAGCAATTTCTAACGCCTTAGCTAAACCCACAATACCATATACGTTTTCGGTACCACCACGCATATTACGCTCTTGCGCGCCACCATAAATCATCGGTGGAATTTTAATGTTGCTGTTTACATATAAAAACCCAACACCTTTAGGTCCGTGGAGCTTGTGCGCTGCGCAAACAATAAAATGTGCTTTAAGCTCGCGTACGTTATGTGGGTAATGCCCCATGGTTTGAACCGTATCGGCATGATAAATGGCATTGTATTTCTCGCAGATATCGCCAACTTTAACCATATCGGTCAGTGTACCCAATTCGTTATTGGCATGCATTAACGAAACAAAAGTGCGTTCGTTATTTTGAAGCAGTTCTTCTAAATGATTGTAATCGACATTTCCTTTTTCGTCAATATTAACGAAACTTAACTTATCGATTTCGCCATTTTTAAGCATCGTATTTAGCGTATGTTCAACGGCATGGTGTTCTATTTTTGAAGTTATGGCATGTTTAATTCCATAAGCTGAAATTCCGCAACGGATGGCCGTATTATCGGCCTCAGTACCTCCGGAAGTAAAAAACACTTCGGATGGTGAGGCATTTAACAGACCAGAAACGGTTTTACGGGCTTTTTCTACCAGCGTTCTTACCTCGCGGCCAAGCGCATGAATGGCAGATGGATTACCGAAATAGTTTTCCATCACGTTTGTCATTTCTGCAATTACTGCTGCATCTAAAGGCGTTGTGGCCGCATTATCTAAATAGACCCTTTTCATTTCTACGAATATTTAAAAGTTAGTGTGTTGCAAAGATACCTTGCTAGTGGCAGTCTTTGTTTTAAATGATAAAAGTTTAATCGTTTTATTAAACCTTGATCAGGTATGCTTAATTCTAAAATCCTTTTGGGATTAAAGGTGTAATATTTCTTTAATGTCAGAAATAATTTTGTTAGCCAAATTCTCGGCAATGGTTTCATTTTCTGCTTCACTGTAAATCCTGATGATCGGTTCAGTGTTCGAACGGCGCAAATGTACCCAAGTTTTATCAAATTCTATCTTCAAACCATCAATTGTACTGTATGGTTGATTTTTATATTTTTCTTCTACCTGTTTCAACAGATTATCGATATCCATTTCTGGAGTAAGGGTAATTTTGTTTTTAGAAATGTGATATTGCGGATAACTGGCTCTTAATACTGAAATTGATTTGCCAAATTTAGCTAAATGTGTTAAGAATAAGGCAATGCCAACCAAGGCGTCTCTTCCATAATGCGATTCAGGATAAATGATTCCACCGTTTCCTTCGCCACCAATAATGGCATTTGTAGCTTTCATTTTGTTCACTACATTCACCTCTCCTACTGCTGATGCATTGTATTCGGCTCCTGCTTTTTCAGTCACATCGCGTAATGCGCGTGTTGATGAAAGGTTCGAAACTGTGTTTCCTGGTGTATTTTTCAATACATAATCGGCAACAGCAACCAAAGTATATTCTTCGCCGAACATGCTACCATCTTCGTTTACAAAACATAAACGGTCAACATCCGGATCAACAACGATACCTAAATCTGCATTTTGTTTCTGAACTTCTTTCGATATTTCAGTTAAGTTTTCAGGAAGTGGCTCAGGGTTGTGCGGGAAATGCCCGTCTGGTGTACAATATAATTCTACCACCTTGCTCACGCCCAAAGCTTTTAACAAAGCAGGGATAAAAATACCGCCAGTTGAATTTACACAGTCGATTACGACTTTAAAATTGGCTTTTTTAATTGCCTCAACATCAACCAATGGTAATGCTAAAACTTTATCGATGTGTTTTTGAAGGTAAGTATCGTTTTTAATTACTTTACCTAATTTATCTACATCAGCAAAATCAAAATCAGCACTTTCTGCCAAATCTAAAACTTCTTTTCCATCAGCGTCGCTGATAAACTCACCGCTTGCATTTAGTAATTTTAAGGCATTCCATTGTTTTGGGTTATGGCTTGCGGTTAAAATGATACCGCCACCTGCTTTTTCATCAGGTACAGCGACTTCTACAGTTGGCGTGGTTGATAAACCTAAATCGATTACCTCAATACCCAAGCCTTGTAAAGTTCCGATAACCAGGTTATTCACCATCTCACCCGAAATACGCGCATCGCGACCTAAAACTATTCTTTTATTGCCTGTTTTTTGTACTACCCAGCTACCAAAGGCAGCTGTAAATTTCACAATATCAAATGGGGTTAAGCCGTCTCCAGCTCTTCCGCCAATGGTTCCTCGTATTCCTGAAATTGATTTTATTAAAGTCACTGTATATAATTTAATTGAGGCTCAAAAATAAGAAAAAAAACAAGATAGCAGCTATTTAGGAGTGTTTGTGCACTTTAATTTACATTGCTTTTATATCTATTTATAAGATCAATTTTCCAGAATTGGGACTATGGCCAAAAACAAACGTGTGTTTTAATTGGATACGGTATCCATAATATTCTTGCAACTTTATTGCATAAAAGCATATTCTAACTTTACTAGCGATTGTAAAACGTTATATTTGCATCTTTTTAAGATACAAACGGCTTTTATATGCAGCGCAAGTGGTTTCAATATTGGTTTAATTCGCCCTATTATCATATTCTTTATCAACAACGAAATGATGCTGAAGCCGAGTTTTTCATCGATAAACTTACGCAATTCCTACACCCGACGGCCGATGCTAAAATGTTGGATATTGCCTGTGGCAAAGGCCGGCATTCAATCTATTTAAACAAAAAAGGCTTCGATGTAACCGGAATAGATCTATCGGAACAAAGTATAAAGTATGCCAAGCAATTTGAAAACAATAAATTACATTTTCTTGTACATGATATGCGCAGGTTATTTTACATCAATTACTTTGATGTGGCCTTAAATCTGTTTACCAGTTTTGGTTATTTCGATACCGAAAAAGACCATGTAAATGCGCTTAAAACCTTTCGAAAATGCCTAACAGCTGAAGGGATTTTGGTACTCGACTATTTTAATACCGAAAAAATTATCCGCAACTTAAATCATTGCGAAACAAAATCGCTCGATGGCATAACTTTTAATATCACCAAAAATGTGATCGATGGAAAAATTATCAAAAAGATAAATTTCGAAGACAAACAAAAGGTATACAATTTCGAAGAACGGGTGCAGGCATTTAGTTTTGAAGATTTTCAGCGCATGCTTACCAAGGCGGGGATGGTTATCGAAAAAACTTTTGGCAGTTATGGTTTAGACGATTTTGAGGAAAACAGCTCAGACCGGTTAATTTTAATCTGTAAAAAAGCATGATAGAAAGTATACAGCAATTTGACGTAGAATTGTTCTTGAAAATCCACCGTGGGCTTTCAAACAGCTTTTTTGATTGGTTGATGCCTTTAATGCGTAACCGTTTTTTTTGGTCACCCCTTTACCTTTTTATTGTTGTTTTTTGTATCAAACAATATAAAAAACAGGGCTATTATATTATCGGCATGGTTCTTTTCACTTTCGCCATTGGCGATTTAATTGCGTCGAGAGTAGTGAAACCTTGGGTAGCCCGGGTTAGGCCCTGCAATGACTTAAGTTTGGCGAACGATATTATTCACCGTGTTCCCTGTGGAAGTGGTTTGAGCTTTCCGTCTGCACATGCCACCAATCATTTTGCTATAGCCATTTTTTTAATCTGCATTTTTTATAGCCGCTGGAAACCTATTTTGCCTATTGGCATTTTATGGGCATTTATCATCAGTTTTGCTCAGGTATATGTTGGTGTTCATTATCCTGTTGATGTAACTACTGGTGCTTTATTGGGCATTACCATAGGGATTATCTGTTCGAGAATATTTAAAAAATTACAACCTGATTTTTAACTTATGGAAATCTGGAAACTCTGCGTACTCTTTTTCTGTGCCTTTTTAGGTGGAACAGCTATATTTTTAGTAAAGAGCGATAAATCTAAACTACTGAAACTGATTTTGTCTTTCAGTGGGGCTTATTTATTTGCCATTACGGTTTTACATTTAATTCCAGACGCTTACAGCGGCCCCGACAAATGGCAGATTGGTATTTTCATCCTGATTGGTTTTTTATTACAGATTTTCCTGGAGCAATTTTCAGAAGGTGTAGAACATGGCCACATCCATAAACATCACGACGGGCATGTTTTTCCCTTTGGGATTATGATCAGTTTGTGTTTGCATGCTTTTTTAGAAGGAATGCCATTGGCAAAAGAACAGCACAATGAGCTGATTTTCGGAATTTCGCTACACCACATCCCAGCTGCTTTTGCGCTGGCCAGTATATTAATGCAAAACCATTTTAAGAAAAGCAGCATTATATTTTATCTGATTGTATTTGCCATCATGGCACCATTGGGCTTTTATGTAAGTGTTGGCTTAAGCAATGGCACTATTGGCGGCATTGATGCTTATTTCAATAAAATTATGGGTATTGTAATTGGTATTTTCTTACATATTTCTACCACTATCTTATTCGAATCGAGTGCCGATCATAAAATCAATAGCCGCAAAATGATTGCCGTTTTATTGGGAATTGGTGTTGCATTAATTGGTTTCTTTGCAGGACATTAATTCAGTTTGGCAGTTCTTAGTTGGCAGTTTGCAATTAACCAATTTAAACAGTTCACCAATCAATATCCGTTTTAAACGTTTAATCGTTTATAGTTTTGATCTTTATGAAAAAACATCAGTAAATTCATATATGGATGAGATTGTAAATGAACCAGCTGTAACCTATCAAAAAAGGCGTTATACCATTGAAGAGTACCTGGAGATGGAAAAAGCATCAACTTTAAAGCACGAGTACTTCCAAGGTGAGGTATTTGCAATGTCTGGTGCTGGTGATAACCACAATGATATTTTCAGCAACGTTTTTATTGAAATTGGGAACAAACTTAAAGGCACGCCCTGCAGGCCTTATGGAAGTGATAAACGAATGAATATTCCTGAGAATACTTTATTTACCTATCCTGATATATCGATCTATTGTAATGGATTAATACATAACGATGTTGATGAAGACACCTCAATTTTACCAACTGTGATTATTGAAATCCTGTCACCTTCAACCAAAAATTATGATAGAGGGAAAAAATTTAATCTGTATAAAGATATTCCTTCATTAAAAGAATATATTATGATTGATTCAGATTCTGTGTTGGTAGAGGCCTATTATATTAATGATGAACAGAATTGGGCACTCAACAAACACGAAGACATTTCTGATATGCTAAATCTTGTTTCAATGGGATTTAATGTAGCTTTAAGTGATATATATCATTATGTTCGCCTCAACAGTAAAGAATGATTCATTAAATCAAAACTGAAAACGGATAATTGCCAACTGATTTATTTTTTCTCTTTCTTCTTCCCATAACCCCACGGGCAGTGTTTGCACTTATTTTTACAGCAATAACCACGTTTTAAATGGTAGGTTTCGGTAAAAACCATTAGTCCATCTTCGTTAAAGTAAAAATCTTCACCTTCTTTCATATATGATCAATTAAAGATCCTGAAACAAGTTCAGGATGACGAACAGCCGATATTTAATACCACTCTCCAATTGTAATAACTAATTGAGTATTTTAACCTCAAGTTTATTTTTAAAATAATCCTTAAGCTGCTTACCATCACCATGTAAAGTCCATATTTGTTTTGGTTTAACTTTTTCTATGGTTTCTAAAATTGCATCCCAATCGGCGTGATCAGAAATGTAAAGTGAAATCCCGTTTTGTTGTTGCAGGTTCTTCCATCCAGAGGCAAAAGCGCGTACTACATTAATGGCCTTATGGTAACTGTGAAAAACCATTGGCGGCACAATATAAACCTGATGCTCCTGATTATTTTTCATCACCTTTCTATCGTACATTTTGTAATGCCCTACTTTCATCCCGTAATCTTCGTAGATTTTAACAAAAGGCATAATGCTATGATGAACCATAATGTTCTTCGTAGGGCAATGTGCATTGAGCAGTTGGATAATCCGCTGGCTTTTACCTAATGCATAAGCACCAAGCATGATATTCGCATCGGTTTCGTTCAGCTTTTTAATTTCATCAATTGGTGAAGGATGTTTGGTTTCGGGATTAGCAAAGGTACTTTCCGTAATCAACACATCAGCTTCAACAAATTCGAAAGGCTCACAGGTATTATCGGGCTCTATCTTATAATCGCCAGTATAAAGGTATTTTACGCCTTTATACTCCATTAAAACCTGTGCAGAGCCCAAAATATGCCCCGCAGAATAGAAAGTAATGGTAACGTCTTTTATTTTGAAAGATTCATGATAGCTTTTAGTAAAAAAATCGACCGCGGCAAATTTACGGTAACGGTGTTTCATAAATGTTGCTGTAGCAGTAGTACAGTAGACATTTTGGCTTCCTCCAATAGCATGATCGCCATGTGCATGTGAAACTACTGCTTCTTTAACGGGCTGTTGTGGATCAAGGTAAAAATCGCCATAAACACAGTATAAACCCGTTGGGGTAATGGTAATAAAATCTTCTAAAATCATGATCAGGATGAAAGGATTTAAGGATATTATGATTTAAGTTGATTAAGCCTTGCCATTCTTAAATTCTTCGGCCGCATTCAGAAATTCTTGGTGTAAAGCTAAAACCTGTTCAATTATGGATTGCTGCTCATCATTAACGATAAAATGATTGGCCATTTTTGATTTTTCTTCATCGCTGAGCTGTTTATCCATGCGGGCCTTCACTTGCTCTTCAGTAACACCATCACGTTGCATTAAACGCTTTAATTTAACTTCGTAAGGGGCGGTAACCAAAATTGTAGTATCGCACAATTTATAAGAACCGCTTTCGAACAGTATTGCTGCTTCTTTTAAAGTATAAGGAACTGTTGCAGGAATGGTTGCTTCCCAGGCATCAAAAGCCCTGAAAACGGCAGGATGTACCAAAGCATTCAATTGCGAGAGTGCTTGCTCATTATTAAATACAATGCCGGCAATGTGTTTATTATTTAGTTTTCCATCTTCAAAATAACTTTCATTACCAAAAGCAGCTTTAACTCCTTCTATCAATAAAGTATCTTGGGTCATGATTTCTTTAGCCGCGGTATCAGCATAAAAAACGGGAATTCCCAATACTTCAAAAACCTTACAGGCGGTTGTTTTACCGCTGCCTATGCCCCCTGTTATACCTACTTTATACATTATTTTTCTACAATGAAATCTATTTTGGATGGCATTACGCTTACCAGTTTACAATAATCCGGGAACTCGGTTATCTTCACCGTAAACTGACGGTGCTTTAAAATTTGCCATTCGTCTACATCAATGGTAGCGGTAATAAAACTTTCGTCAACCTGATCGTAATTACTTAATGCGACTAAGAATGTAACTTTAATCTTTTTAGGATATAGTTTAAGACTGTTATAATTCCTATTATTTGTAATTTTTAACGGCACTTCGATAGTCTTCTCCGTAAACTCATCAACAGGTAATCTAACCTCTACAGACGAAGGATAAATACTTACATTTTTATGGATACTGTGCTGTAAGGCAATCCTGGTTGTGCTACTGCTTTGTATTTTATCTTGCTTAAGCGTATCAGTAGGCCAGAATTTTATTTTGGCCAGCTCTTCTATAGGTCCGGCTACTTTAACATATTTTGGGTTGAGAATAACCTCACTAGAGATGCCGTATTGCTTTTCAAAGCTCAGTTTATCGATCAGCTTTACAGGAACTTTTTTAACTACGCGTTTGGTGAAATCGAAATACAGCGTATCGGGTTTAACAGAGATTACTTTTTGGGTACTTTCTAACTGCCTGTTGATATTGAAAAGCTGATCGGAAAAAACGATAAAATCTTTGGTATTGAGCTGACTTAAATTAACAGAAACAGAGGGTGGACTGATGCGTAAACGGGCAAAAAGCAATTGCCAGCCGGTGCCCTCGACCTGTAAATCTATCGTATCAGACTGCAAGGGATAAAATGCCCTTTTGGTCGGTGTATTTTTAAAGACTAAAACGGTTTTTGCTACATAAATATATTTGTTGTTCAATGCCATAAAAAGCCATGCAGCTATAGCCAGCAGCAAACAGGCCAATAAGCTAAATACACGTCTTTTTTCAATCTTCGTTAACCTAATGAAGGGCATAATAAATTAATGTTAGCTGTAAGCTGGAAAAATATTATCCAAAATGCATTTAATCAAATGTAGTAAAACAAAAACAGTCCCGAAAGTTTTCGGGACTGCACTTAAATTTTATTAATTTATTAGGCTTTAGGCGCTACAACTGCTTTGGTCGCATCTAAAGAAACTGCTGATTTATCGAAACGGATCTTTACACCACCTTCAACCTCAATTAAAAAAGTTGTTTCATTCATATCGGCAATACGACCGTGAATACCTGCGGTAGTTACGATTTTATCTCCTTTTTTTAATTCTTCAACCAATTTTTTATGGTCTTTAGCTTTTTTAACTTGCGGGCGGATCATGAAAAAGTAGAAAACTACCATGATGAGTACCATTGGTACAATTGTAGTTAGCATGTTACTACCACCTGCTGCTGCATCTAAAATTACTGTTAATGTCATTTCTTATTTATTTGTGTTTTTGTGAATTTTGATCATTATGGATTATTGCCATAAACAATCGAACCAATTTATTTTTTAGCGAGCACCTCTCCTACCAAATGAACAGTGGTTACCGTTGGATTTGCATTTGATGTAACGGTTACTACCTTATCTTGCATGCCCATTTTACCTTCGCTATTAAAAACTACGCTAATTACCCCTTCCTTACCAGGTAAAATTGGTTCACCGGGTACCTGAGGAACAGTACAACCACATGTGGCAGTTGCATTTGAAACAATCAGCGGACTTTTACCCGTATTTTTAAGTTTGAAATCGTGCTTAACTTTCTCACCTTGCGTTATTTTACCGAAATCGAAGATATCCCGTTCGAAAACAATAACAGGCGCATCTGCCGGAGCAACTTTAGCTGTTTTTGAAGTATCGTTGCCAACTGAAACTGTTGTTGCGGTTTCGCTAGTTTGATTATTTGCATTACGACATGCTGCAAATGAAAGCGCAGCAATAGCCAAGATAAATATTCTTTTCATTTTTAATCTTCGATTAATCCGCGGCCAATCTTTTTAATAGTGTTGTTTTTCTTAAGATCGCCTAAAATTTTGTCTAAAATACCGTTAATAAATGAATTACTCTTCGGTGTACTGTAATCTTTTGATAACTCTAAATATTCGTTGATGGTTACTTTAACCGGAATAGATGGAAAGTTTAACAATTCGCAAATGGCCATTTTCATTAAAATTGTATCCATTAATGCAATACGCTCCGATTCCCAGTTTTTGGTTCTATCGGCAATCATTTCCTGATATTTTGCATCATTCTGCAAAGTATGCACAAAAAGATCCTGAACAAATTTGCTGTCTTCAACCCAGTCTGCACTAATTTCGGTCAGTTTATTTTTGAAAGGATCTTCGGATGTAAAGTTTTTCAAGGTTTTGGCCACCATACCTTTCATCACTTCGTGATCTACCTGCCAGTTGATAAATTTCTCTTCGAAAACCTGCAAAATGGCCTGGTTTTTTAAGATGATTTTCCTGAAAATGTATTTAATAATATCTTTTGACGACTCTAAACTTTCGTTTGGATCGGCAAGATAATCGGCATATTCTTTTGATGCTTTTAAGGAATTGTAAACTGTTTTACGGATTTCCGGATCGAAACCCCAATCTACCTTGTATTTTTTAACTGCAGATACGTACTCAGGATTCTGCTGCATTAAAACGCTAAACTTATTGTGTAGCAATTTCATGTTAGGATTAATATCCTCTGCTGTTTTAATAAACTTATTTGCGCGCTCTGCGGCGTCGTTAGCAGTAAATTCGGTAACTTCTACCATTAAAGATAACATCCAGATGTACATTTCGTACACGCTATCGATGCTCTGCATTAAAGTTTTCAAATCACCTTTAATGTCTTTTTTGTCTGCCATGTGCCAAGCAAAAATATTTTGCAAAGCTTTGATTCTTAAGTGCCTTCTGTTTAACATGAATGTAAGAACGAGTGCGGTTTTTTAAAACCTGTTTTAATAATTATGATTTAATATGACGATTTAATTTTTTTCACATCTGCAATCCGTTTTTCAGCAATGCGGTTTGCAGCAATATTAGTTGATATATTTTCAGCTTTACTTAATTTAATTACGCTACGGGTAGCATCGTAAATATTCTCAGTAAGCTGCACTGTACGTTTTTTACCAAAGCCAGTTAGTTCAGAATAGCAAGAAATCAGTCCACCGGCATTAATTAAATAATCAGGTGCAAATAAAATCCCTTTCTTCAAAAGTAATTCGCTATCTAAAACCTCATCTTTTAACTGATTGTTTGCTGAACCTGCAATAATTGCAAACTTCATTTTTTCGATGGTTTTGTTGTTAACGGTAGCGCCCATTGCACATGGAGCATACACATCGGCATCAGTTGTAAAAATTTTATCGGCTTCGATCGGTTTTGCTTTATATTTTCGGGCAACATATGTTAATTGCTCCTGGTTAATATCGCTAATTAAAACTTCGGCGTTTTCTTTTCTTAACAGTGCAACCAAATGCTCACCAACATTTCCGATACCTTGTACTACAATAGTTCTTCCGGCAAGCATATCCGTACCGAAAACCTCTTTAACACTTGCTTTAATACCTAAATAAACACCTTGCGCAGTAAAAGGAGCCGGATTACCAGCACCGCCAATTGATTCGGGAACACCAGTAACATAATTGGTTTCCATACGGATATATTCCATATCGCGTGTATTGGTACCCATTTCTTCTGCCGTAATGAATTCGCCATTTAGGTTTTTAATAAACCTACCGTAGCTACGCATTAAAGTTTCTGTTTTATCTTTCCTGGAATCGCCGATGATTACGCCTTTTCCACCACCCAGATTCAATCCGGTAATGGCTGCTTTGTAAGTCATCCCTCTCGATAAACGTAAGGCATCTTCTAAAGCTTCGCCTTCGGTGGCGTAACTCCACATGCGTGTTCCGCCTAAAGCAGGACCCAATGTGGTATCGTGTATAGCAATAATTGCTTTTAAACCTGTATCTGGATCATTGCAAAAAACCAATTTTTTATGCCCATAAGCACTTAACTGATCTAAAATTGATGAATCTGACGGAGAATTTGCTGGCATATTGAACGTTCGGATAACCTGCTGCAAAATTAAAATAAAAAACCATTATTACACCTATTTAACGAAACTATAACAAAATTAATTCGGCTATAATTAAATAACAAGCCGATTTACCACCCCCAGCACCTAAATTAGAAGGGGCTAGATTTGCGCAGAATGAAGTGATGAGGTAAACATTCTATGCTTTTCAGTTTCCATAACTAAAACTGACAACAGATTTTACTGAACCAAGAGCCACAATCCCATGTAAAATAAACCTGATAGGAATGCAAAGCCCGATTCTTCATCGGCTTGAAATGGATAGCAGGGCTGATCTACCCAAAAGCACCGAACCTTGCTTTTCAAAATAATATTGACCACCTAAGTCACTTGAGAACACTTTAGCGATATGGTTTAGGGCTTTCATTAATCTAGCTACTCTATATCATCCATTTTACATACTCAAGTGTCATTATTTTTTAAAGCTTAGGCCCGAATGGATAAATATGTATTATGAAATAACAAAATTAGCTAAGTTTGTATGGAATGAGACATTTAAGCCGATTAAACAAATACTTTCTTAAATACAAATGGTGGATTATACCCGGAAGTATTTTCGTGGTAATTTCTAATATTTTTGGCGTAGTGCCTGCCCAGGTGATTGGCTATGCAGTTGATCTGATTACCGAGAACATCCAGATTTTTAACCTTTTTTATGGTTTCGACCGCCAGGCCATTATTTACGATATTTTTAGCAGCAATCTCTTATATTTTGGCTTACTGGTTATAGCGCTTTACTTACTGCGGGGGCTTTTTCTGTTCTTTATGCGTCAGACTATTATTTTAATGTCGCGGCATATAGAGTTTGATATGAAGAACGATATCTACCAACATTACCAGGAACTGAGCTTGGGGTTTTATCGAAGGAATAATACCGGCGATTTAATGAACCGTGCCACAGAAGATGTTAACCGGGTGAGGATGTATGTTGGTCCCGCGATTATGTACACCATCAATACATTTGTTTTATCTGTGCTCATTATCTGGTCGATGTTTGATGTAAATTCAAAACTGGCCATCTATTGTTTATTGCCCCTTCCCTTCCTTGTAATCATTATCTATTATGTAAATACCCTGATCTTCAAAAAAAGCGGAAAAATACAGGAGCGCCTCTCCGATCTTTCGAGCTTTGTACAGGAACGTTTCTCCGGAATCAGGATCATTAAATCATACGTTCGCGAAGATTACACACGGAACATGTTCGAAATCCAAAGCAACGATTATAAAAAAGATTCGATGAGTTTGGTTAAAGTATCGGCACTGTTTTACCCAACCATGCTGTTATTGATAGGCTTAAGTACCATTTTAACTATATATATCGGCGGTATCCAGGTGATGAATGGCAGTATCACAGCAGGGAATATTGCCGAATTTATCATTTACATCAACCAGTTAACCTTTCCGGTAACCATGTTGGGCTGGGTTACTTCTTTAATCCAGCGGGCTGCTGCATCGCAAAAAAGGATAAATGAATTTTTGGATATCCCATCTGACATCCAATCGAAAGAAACTGCTGAAATTGAGCTAACAGGCAATATCAGGTTCGACCAGGTAAGTTTTACCTACCCAGATACAGGGATTGAAGCTTTAAAAGAGGTGAGTTTCGAGATTAATAGTGGCGAATTTGTAGCCATTATCGGAAAAACAGGCTCCGGAAAATCGACATTGGCCAATCTGATTATGCGGATGTATGATGTAGAAAATGGTACTATTGATATTGATGGAAAAAATATTAAAGCCTTAAATCTAAAAGATTATCGTGGGCAGATCGGCTTTGTACCACAAGAGGTTTTCTTATTTTCTGATACTATAAAGAACAATATTGCCTTTGGTTTAGACCAGGTTACGGATGAAGAAGTGCATACTGCTGCTAAAAATGCCTCGGTTTATACCAATATTATCGATTTTGAAGAAAAGTTCGAAACCATGCTGGGCGAACGTGGAATTACACTCTCCGGTGGGCAAAAACAACGGGTTTCTATCGCCCGGGCTTTAATAAAATCACCTAAGATTTTAATATTCGATGATTGTCTTTCGGCGGTTGACACTAAAACCGAAGAGGAAATACTACAAAATCTTGGTAAAATCATGGCTGGAAAAACAAGTATTTTAATTGCCCACAGGATTTCTACCATTAAAAATGCAGATAAGATTTTAGTGCTGGATAATGGTAAAATCATCGAACAAGGCACACACAATGAATTACTTAGTAAAAACGGAAGCTATACAGAGCTTTACAATAACCAACTTTTGGAGGAGGAAACCCGAACTATTTAAATTGTATTAAAATTGTATTTTGAACTTTAAATATTTGCTTTATATTTACCGAAACCAAAAACCAACATCAATACCAACCATGGGAGAATTCGACAACAAGGAAAGAGAAGAAGTTTTTTCAAAGAAAGTAAGAGCAGGTAAGAGAACTTATTTCTTCGACGTGAAGGCTACTAGATCGGGTGATTATTATTTAACAGTTACCGAGAGTAAGAAAAGATTAGAAGACGGTGTGTTTGTAAAACATAAAATCTTTTTATACAAAGAAGATTTCGAAAAATTTGCAGAAGGACTGAATGAAACTGTTGATTACATCAAAACTCACCAAGATGTGGTTGAAAAACGCTATGAATATTCTGAAAATGGAGAACATAGCACTAAAGCAAGCGACGATTTTACTTTTTAAGTAATATAATTTCAATAAAAAAGCCTCCTGATTTTAAAAATCCGGAGGCTTTTTCGTGTGCGTAATATTTTTATTTTATGCCTCCACCTGCGAGTACTGCCAACAGCAAAAGAAAATAGCTGGCTATCAATACGATGGTAATTATACCCCAAAATTTAAAGAGCGATTTTACATGAGCAATGGCATCATTTAAATTTTCCTGATCGCCGAATAAAACCCCTTGTTTGCCTTTGGCCGAAAAACGCATCAGCAATAAACTTGGATAAAAAAAGAACAAAGCCAGCAGCAGGTAAAATATGGTTATACCTGTTGCGCCAATACCGCCCAATGGACCCAATTGATTGAGCATCCCTGGATTAGCCGTTACCGCAGCTCCTATTCCAAATGAGCCCAAGGTTAAAAATGCCGAGATAACAAAACCCACAACCGATAAAAATCTTGCCCACTTACTCATATCGTAAAAATAGCTCCGCATTTCTTCGGTAACAACCAATTTTACTTCCTGGGGCACTTCATTTTCAAAATCTTCCATTTATCTCTATCTATTTTGGGCTAAACTTAGATAAAATATAGATTTGATGCAATAGCAAGGGTTTAAATAAAGGTTTTAAAAGCTTATCTTTGCGCGGATTTTAAGGCGGAAGGCGGAAGGCGGAAGGCGGAAGGCGGAAAAGGTAAAATGGTTGATGGCCAAAACTAAAGCCCAAGAACGAAACACAAGGCTATTGACCATAAGACAATAGACCAATAGCAAAAAACTAAAGATATAAAGACTAATAAATAATGGCATTACAATGTGGTATAGTTGGTTTACCAAATGTTGGGAAATCGACTCTTTTTAACTGTTTATCAAATGCAAAAGCGCAGGCAGCAAACTTTCCCTTTTGTACTATTGAGCCCAATGTTGGCGTAATTACAGTACCTGATGATAGATTAACCAAATTAGCCGAGTTGGTTAAACCAAACAAAGTGCAACCAAATACAATCGAGATTGTAGATATTGCAGGTTTGGTAAAAGGTGCATCGAAAGGCGAAGGCCTGGGAAACCAGTTTTTAGGAAATATCCGTGCCACAAATGCAATTATTCACGTTTTACGTTGCTTTGATGATGGTAATGTAATCCACGTAGATGGTTCTGTTGATCCGATCCGTGATCGTGAAATTATTGATACTGAGCTTCAGCTTAAAGATTTAGATACCGTTGATAAACGTATTCAAAAAGTTGAAAAAATGGCTAAAACTGGTGGTGATAAAGATGCTAAACGTACTTATGAAATTTTAACGGTAGTTAAAGCACATTTAGAAGCTGGCAAATCTATCCGTACCGCGGCATTGGCTCAAGATGATTTCGATTTTATTGAAGATTTAGGTCTACTTACACAAAAACCGGTAATGTACGTTTGTAATGTTGATGAGGCATCGGTAATTAACGGCAATAAATATGTTGATTTAGTGAAAGCAAATGTTGCTGATGAAAATGCTGAGGTTTTAGTGATCTCTGCTAAAATTGAATCAGAAATTGCTGAACTGGATAGCTATGAAGAGCGTCAGGAGTTTTTAGCTGATTTAGGCTTAACTGAATCAGGTGTAAATAAATTAATCCGCGCAGCTTATAAATTATTAAACCTTTACACCTACTTTACCGCTGGTGTACAAGAAGTTAGGGCCTGGACGATTACAAAAGGTTTTACCGCGCCACAAGCTGCTGGTGTTATCCACACTGATTTCGAAAAAGGATTTATCCGTGCGGAGGTAATCAAATACAACGATTTCGTAACCTTAGGTTCTGAAAATGCCTGTAAAGATGCTGGTAAATTAGGTGTTGAAGGAAAAACCTATGTAGTGGAAGATGGAGACATCATGCACTTCAGGTTTAATGTTTAAACCCTAAATCCCCTAAAGGAGACTTTGAAAAAGTATAATAATATAGAGCCACTTGAAAGAGTGGCTTTTTTTGTTTGAAGACTTTTTTTACCACGGAGACACAGAAAGCACGGATACCACTCAATTGTCACGCTGAGCGGAGTCGAAGCGCTTAATTAACAACAGATAATACAGATTAACACAGACAGTTAACGATGACAGATCCTGAAATAAATTCAGGATGACGAACGTTAGAGAACGCACAGAAAAATGGAATTATATCGCTGTGCTCAGCTTAAAATACTGGCAGCTACATTGCCACTTAAACCCGATTGACAGTGAAAGCGCCTGATTCTTCATCAGGCCTTGAACAGAAAGCGGGAAGAAACTTAAAATAGAGCTTCTGCAACTGCTTTCCAAAAACTGCAACCTATTAATATTAATAAATAATAAAATACATTGGTTGAGCTTGTATTTTGCATTAAGATTCCCGCCTGCGCGGGAATGACGACAACTCTTTGCCATTTGTTTTTGTGATGTCAGATATTACCATCCGATACCAATAGTAAACATTTTAGAATAAAATTTATTGATCTTTTATAAAAATCAAACAGTTAGATGTTACAATCTAACTGCACATCAAAGGAAGAAGATACCACTATACAAGAATAAAGTATTTTTGAGTTTGGTGTCAGAATCGAACTGACTACACTGGTTTTGCAGACCAGCACACATCCATTGTGCATACCAAACAATCAGCAATAAAAAAAGCCACTTATTACATTTGTAACAAGTGGCCTTTAAATCTTTTTATATTTTTTATCAGATAAATAAAGTCAACCCGTTACTTTTTGAGTAACAAAAACACGAGTTTAAACAATATTTTTCTGTTGTATTTTTCACGGCGTAAAGATAAATATAATTTTTAATTAGCAAGTATTCTTTTTAGTAAGAGTTGCCAATTTAAAATTAGGGGCATTAAGAAATTTAAGATAGATCCCTCTCCCGACTTAACGTCGGGACTGCTCTTCAGTCGAGATGACGATCCATTTATTAAATCTCCAACCCATAAGCAGCCAGTTGCACTTTGGTATCTTCGTAATCGGTATGATGGATACCTCTTAAGCCTAAACCTTCGGCTACTTGCACAAAAAGCATCCGATCATCAATATATAAACTCGTTTCTACATCACTTTGCGAAATATCGATAGCAACTTTAAAAATATCGGCATCGGGTTTACGGAAATGCACAAAGCTAGAAGACACAAAGAAATCGACAAATTCGTTCAGTTTAAATGTGTTAATTCTATATTGGTTTAGCTCCCTGCCCTCATTACTGATTACAGCTACTTTAAGGTTATATTTCTTTTTTAAATCGCAGATCAACTGAATCATTTCGGGATAAGGAAGTGATTTTTTGAACATAAATTCTTTAAAATCATCGTAGGTAAAATTCCGTTCTTCGAAGAAAACAATACGTTCTAAATATTCATCGAGGGTTAATTTACCCACCTCATAGGTATCGAAGGTAAGGTGATGGCGTTCTTCGAGGTCAACAGAGTCGAGGTTAAAAAGCACAGAAGCTTCGCCCCTTGCATGCCTATCCCAGCCATTGGTTAATAAAACGCCACCGATATCGGTAAAAAGTGTGGTAATTTTCTTTTGCATGATTTAGATTTAGAGTAAAACGCCTTTTAAAATTAATACAGCAACACTGAAATAGATTACAATTCCGGTAACATCAACCATAGTGGCTACAAATGGTGCTGATGAAGTTGCCGGATCGAGTTTTAGTTTTTTCAAAATAATTGGCATCATCGAACCAATTAAACTGCCCCATAATACGATGCCAACAAGGGTAAAAAATATGGTTGCCGCAATTAAAAACCAATGCGGACCATAGTTATAGAGGTGTAACTCTTGCCAGGTTACAATGCGGACAAAGCCAATTGTGCCTAAAATGATGCCCAGCAAGGCTCCTGAAACGAGCTCGCGGCGCATTACGCGCCACCATTCGGCAATAGTTACTTCGCCTAAGGCCATGGCCTGGATAATTAAGGTTGAGGCCTGAGAACCGCTATTACCGCCGCTACTCATAATTAATGGAATAAAAAGCGAAAGTACCACAGCTTTTTCGAGTTCGATTTCGAAGTGCTGCATGGCTGTTGCGGTTAACATTTCGCCTAAAAAGAGGACGATTAACCAACCTGCTCGTTTTTTAACCAGTTTTAGGATCGGGATATCGAGATAAGGTTCGTCCAAAGCCTCAGTACCCCCAATTTTGTGCATATCTTCGGTGTATTCTTCGTTGGCAATCCACAGGATATCATCAACGGTAACAATACCTAAAAGAATGTTATTTTCATCTACTACAGGTAAAGCCACACGGTTGTTCATCCTGAAAATATTGATTGCATCTTCCTGAGGATCGTTAGCTTTTAGGGCAATAAAACGTTTATCGGTAAGTTCGCCAATAATTGCTTCAGGATCGGCCAGTAAAACCTCACGGATCCTGATATCATCCAACAGTACTCCTTCTTTATCGATCACATACACCACATCGATGGTTTCGGAGTTTTTTCCGTAGCGTCTGATGTGCGCCAAAACCCTTGTGATAGACCATTCGGGCTTTACAGCGATGTAATCGGGCGTCATTAAACGGCCAATACTATCTTCTTTGTAGCCTAAAAGTGCAAGCGATTCTTTACGTTCTTCGGGTGGTAAAAGCGTAATCATTTTTTTTACCACATCGCCTTTTAATTCGCTAAAAAGTGCGGTACGGTCATCTGGTGGCAGATCTTTGATGATCTGATTCAATTTATTGCCCGAAAGTTTTTTGATGATCCGCTCCTGGGTAGGAAAATCCAGAATCCTAAAAACGTTTACTGCTCTATTGAGGGATAAGGTTTCTATAAATTTAGCTGCATGTTGTGGAAGTTCGTCAATCAGTTCTTCAACATCCGAAATATTCAGTTGATCGAGATATTGCTTTAAAGCCTTATCATTTTCTTTTTCAAGCAGTTCCTGAATCTCTTCCACAACCAATTCTTCCATAAAACACAATCTAATTTATTACATGCCTAAACCTCTATTAACGGTTCGCAAAGGTGCATTTTTATTTCTTAAAAAGCCAATAGTGTAGGTTTAAAATTAGCCAGAAAGGCTTCTTAAATTAAAAATAATGGGAAATAAACTCAACATACAAGCTTGCAGGTTTATGATTTAATCATTTTTTAACATAAAAGATATCTCAATAGCAGGAAGTTAATTTTGACAACAATTTACAGATTAAAAATAGGCTTGTTTTTTTAATGAAATGATTTTGATTTTTCTATATTTGCAGCCTTATGCTCCCGTAGTTCAATGGATAGAATTATGGTTTCCGGTACCATCGATATGAGTTCGAATCTCGTCGGGAGCACTTAAGGAAACAGCACACCTTTGTTGTTTCCTTTTTTTTTTCGCAATAAAATCCTGGAGCACAAACCTTTACAACATCAGATTATGTTCAACTTCTGCTCAAAAACCTATTGAACCATATTTAAGATCGGTTCAAAAAAATATATCTACTATGGAATTATCTAGATTATAAAGGGTTCGGGTATTTGACAAAGAAGCTTATGCTTTAACGATTTCAAAAGGTAGCTGGCCTTTATTATACTCTTCTTTTATTTCTGAATGGCACCTGCGATTTATAGTAGTCATTACAAGAAGTATTAGAAAATCAAGGGAATTGTTTTTGACAGCTGAATTTATTCTGCTTGAGGTACTTGTATAAAACTGCATATTTATGATTTACGTATGGTGTAAAATTCTAATTAATTTTAGCGCAGAAAGTAGTTAGATCAGTTAAAAGACTGGGAATACTCAAATCCAAACTAATAGGCAATCTCACTAATGTTTAGGTTTGTTGTAGAAAGCAAAACTTTAGCCGCTTCAATAATATGGTTATAAATATATTGCAGGGCACTTTGTCGGTGAGGTTACCTAACATATCACTTAAATAATTGGCAGAAAGATGAAGGTCATCTGCCAGTAGTTTAACACTGGGAACGAGGTGACCGCCTTCTTTTCATTTTCAAAATATCCGGTCAGAATTTGTTCTAATCTTAATAAATATTAAACGCCTAAAGGATATATTTTGCACTTTCTGTATCCAGAAAAACAACAGCCCCCTCATGGTTTCTCAAGATCGTTGAAGGACATGCTGTATCTACAGGCATGGTAAAGGTATTTAATACTGCCTGTGCTTTGGTTTTGCCAGGAACCACACAATTAATTACTGCCGCATTGATTAATACAGGAATAGTGAGGGTTAGGGCCTGTGTTGGCACCAGATCTAAAGAAGCAAAGCAACCATCGTTAACCTGCTGTTGCCTACAAGCGAGCTCTAGTTCAACAACTTTTACTTTTTTACGATCATTAAAGTCGGCCACTGGCGGATCATTGAAAGCCAGGTGTCCATTTTCTCCGATTCCCATACAAACAATATCAATGGGAAAACTTTCCAACAATCTGGAATAACGCGAGCACTCTCCTTCGATATCTGCCACATTTCCATTAAGGTAATGAACTGATTTAAAATTAAATTTATTAAAGATCCTTTCTTTTAAGAAGTTGCCAAAACGTTGGGGCGCATCATCATCCAGGTTGATATATTCGTCCATATGGAATGCATTAACTTGCTGCCAAGGAATATTCTCATAAAAAAGTGCCTTTAAAAACTCATTCTGTGAAGGTGCGGCAGCAAATATGATATTTACTACGCTTTTTCGTTTTAATACCGATTCTATTGCGATAGAGAGGCGGTTTGCAGCGGCCTCTCCCATTGATTTTCTCGATTCATAAATCCTGACTTCAGGAAATTTAGCGAAATTTGATGTTAACATTTGGTTTTAATTAATCTTGCCGTTAAAAAATCTGTTCTGCTGTCGGATCAGACGAAATCAAGCCTTCCGAAAAAGTCTTTTTGGTGAAAATCAGGATGCTCAGCCTCGATCATGTTCCAGCATAAGTAATGTGGTTCAGGAAGCGAATCGCCACATTTGTAAAAATTTCCGCTCGCTTTGCGATTCTTAAAGGAAACATCCACATTAAAGCAAAAGGTTTCATTCGGAATAACCAGTGTCATTTCCCAGCTGAACAGTTTCTGCCCATTTTCAACCGTGCTGTAAATGGCCGTATGTGAACGGATATTTGCAATTAGACTTTCTGCAATCAGTGCGCGTTGATCGCGCTCGCTTCCGTAACCGATTTTACATACACCAAGGCAGTTAAACTCCATGTTGTAATAACTTCCATGGTTATCGAGTGCAAGAAAAAATTCAACGCAACTGTCTTTATGTATATCACCGTTAATATCCGAGCTTGCACTCAGATAAGGCTCTGAAATCTGGTATTGCAATAGAATAGCATTATCGTTATACGCAATAACGCAATCGGCCTTAACCGCTGCCAAAAATTTTGGCCAAGGGTTGCTGTTGATTGCCAGTTTTGGAAAATGTTTTAACTGCCTGGCCAAACAGCTCATATCTGAACTATCCTGAATAGGCAAATAAGGTACTTCAATTGTTTTCAAAGAGTAGGGTTTTGTTTGGTGGATATAAAAATGCTTATCCTGTTTATTGTAAATTAATGATGAGTAAGGAGGTGGCTTCTCTTTTTACCATAAACAAGATTGCCTCTGATGATGGTTTTTTCTACGTTGATCTGATGATCAAAAATTACAATATCTGCATCTGCACCTAGCTGAATTGATCCTTTCTGTTTACCAATCCCCAGAATTTCTGCTGGAGTACGAGTCGCCATCCTAACCGCATCCATGAGCGGTATTTGGGCAAGATTGATCATATTCCTCACCAATTGATCGGCAGTAGCCACACTACCTGCGAACGAACTCCGGTCAGGCAATTTTGCCACACCATCTTCGATAACCACTTTCATGCCATCGTGCATACTGCCCAAAATACTTTCACCATCAGGCATACTCGCACCCCGCATGGCATCTGTAATCAGCGCGGTATGTCCAGGACCTTTAATTTTGTAAACCAATTTTAAAAGTGGTGCAGGCAGATGCGATCCATCTGCAATAATTTCTACTGTCATTTCGTCAATCAGATAAGCACTTTCAACTACTCCGGCATAACGGTAAGCGTTTCTTCTCGATACGCCCGACATGCAGGAATAAAAATGGGTAGCATGGGTAAAACCATTTTCGTATGCCTGTACCACTTCTTCATAAATGGCATCGGTGTGCGCAATGGCGGGTAAAATATTTTTGCTTCTCAGGTAGCTTCCAAAGGCCAATGCACCTTTCAATTCAGGAGCAGCACTCCATCGTTTAATGAAAACGGCACTTTCTACCAGTTCTTTGTATTCGGCAGGGTCAGGATTGCGGATATAGCGCTCATCCTGTGCCCCTTTTTGCTTGACATTAAAATATGGGCCTTCGATATGAAGTCCAACAAATGAAGCACCCATTGTATTTTTGCTGTTGGCAATTTCATAAATGGAAAGAGTATTTAAAAGATCCTGTTTTTCGCAGCTTAAAGTGGTTGGCATCAAAGCTGTAGTGCCATAGGCCGCATGTGTCTGTGCAACACCTAAAAAAGCCTCTATGGTATTATCCATAAAATCGAAACCGCCACCGCCGTGCACATGCATATCAATAAAGCCCGGCGAGATATACTTTCCGCTTGCATCTATTGCTTCTGCCCCGCTTATATCCGGATTTCCGTTACCTACCTCAACAATAATCCCATCGCGGATAACGACTGTACCATCTTTGATCAATCCTTGCGGAGTGATGATATTTCCGTTAAAAATCTTTAAATAACCCATTTTCTAAAATTATTTATAGCTGTTAAATCTTTTTAAATTTTATACTCTGTTTTTTGCTTGCGGCAACCGACGAGGCGATGTAAAGCCCGGATAAAACCGAACGGACATCCATTAGAACCTCATTATAGCCTTCTTCCAGGCCTACATTATTTTGAGAAACAATCTTCCCAAAATAATCGGTAATAATTACCGTGGCATGCTCTTTCAAAGCGGAATAGATTGTTAGTTTCACCTGACGGTCTGATACCATCGATACTTTCATCGGATGCTCCTCTGGCTTGGCAACCACCGCCGCAGATTGCATCGTCCTCGCACCCATCTCCAGGGCATCCTGTCCCATAAATGAAAGTTTAAAATCTACCTTACTCAATTTTGCCTGCAAAGAGTTGGCCAATGTGGGCGGAGTTGTAGCGGGAGTTCCGGAATTGCCAGAAGTATTAAAGGTAAAACTATTGATGACCGAATCTGCGGGAAGCTCTCCCGAGGCCGAAAAATTGGTTAGCGAGGCTGCTCCCTGCTGAAGTGTACCATTTACCCAAATGTTAAATTTTTGGGCGGGCAAAGTATAAGTTGTAGCATTTTTAGTGTAAGATTGAGCCGTAGTCGCATTATTGCAATAAAGCTCAACATCGTAACTGCCCACCTTATTAAAAACATTGCTGTTAATGGTGGTATATCCAAAAGCGGTATTCCTAAAAGATAAGGTAGCGTAATTCCCCCCGTAAAAATCGAGGCGGACTGCACCAAATACACCCGCAGTATTCGTACTGGTTAACTGGTTGGTACCATTAAAAATACTGCTGTTAATGGTACCATTGCTATATCCGAACGGTATGATCAGCTGCCCGTTGGTTAGTGCTGCATTGAGGTTTAAGTTAAAAGATATGGTGGTTACCGGGCTTGCCTGATACACATTGTACCAGGCAAGTTTACTTGGAGAGCTGCCCGATGATGCAATTGCCTTGATGTTATATGGAACAGTTGTACTGTCGATCAGAAAAGATGCCCCCGTATTCGCTCCGAGAAAAACCATCGAAGATCCATATGGTGGGTAGGGCAAAAAACCTGCAACCGTTGATTTGGATGTTGAGCTTTTTGCTGTAGTTGTGGCCGAATACAGCGGGCCGGCATTACCGGTCTTCGTAGAAAGATCGTAAGCCCAGGTGAGGTATGGCGCGTCCCAACCGCTTGCGGAGTGGATCTTATCAACGATTGCTTTAAGCAGCGATTTGTTGGAACCGGTATCATCCTGCAATAACTGCCAGATCATTACACCACCGCCCCTGGCCATTGCCAAAGCAGTTTTGTTCATAATTGTTGGTTTTCCATTGTAGTTTACCACATAACCGTCAGTTCTTTTGATGGTATCTCGGTTTTCTGCACCGGTGTATGCTGCGGTGATATCTTTATAAAACATGGCCGTAAGTGCTGTTCCCATTTTGTAATACCCATAAAAGGGAACACCAAGCGTAAGTTTTGAAGCAGCAACCCCACGGGTATCTCGCCAATAATCTATGGTCAGTTTAGAGAAGCTGTAGGGCGAATGCTCCTTTCCGGCCAGATCGTATGCCATCAGGTTTACAAAATCGAAAGCTGCCATTGCATTATCCGAAATTTTTGCCCTCGTATAATAGGCAAGTGCTGCCGTAAGCAATTTACCAGAGGGGTGCAGCGTATCGGCGAGTTCGGTAACAAAGCTTTCGTAATTGGTATCGATATTGTCACCCTCCAGATCTACATCAATCCCATCAACATTATACAGCGAAACCAGGGCCACCAACTTGTTTATAAAGGCCGCCCGGTTCGAATTGAGCAGCAATTTGGCATACTGCGACTGGTTTGAGCCGCCTGCTATGGAAATAAGCACCTTTACGTTATTTAAATGTGCCTTGGTCACAATCTGACTGAGACCGGTACCCTGCGAAGAAGGGAAGTTTCCGGCGGTATCGGGATTAAAAAAAGCAACGTTCAAATGGGTAAGCTTCGTAAAATCGAAGGCATTAAGGTGATCAGCAAATGTGCTCGTATATTTTGGCAGGTAACCCACTACCCTAAACTGTGCCTGCAGCATGCCCGTTGACAGTACCAATATTGCTGCGCACAGCACTAGCCTTCTATATTTTGTCAGGTATTTTTTCATAACTTATTTCTTTGGGTTAATAATGTTTTATTGATCACACCAAGTAAGGAATGATCACCTGATGCATCATGCATCAGCTGCCAGATCATAATTCCTCCGGTTTCTTTAAGCGCAAGCAAGGTTTTCTTTCGGATCGTTTCGCTCCCGTTACAATACACAACTCCCCCACCGCCAGGCAATTGCACTTCATCAACATTTTCTGCATCTTTAAAATTGGCAACAATATCTTTAAAAGCCATTTCCCTGTATTTTTTATCGTTATCAGGCAAACTTCCAAATCCATAACCATAAAAGGGCACGCCAATAATAACTTTCTGTCTGTTTAAGCCCCGTTCATTTGTCCAATAATCAATCTGTTCTTTTGCCATACTGATCGGTGAATGCTGGCCAGGATCGTTAGGGCGCCAGGGCGCATGTTTGTCATAGGCCATAAGCGTTACAAAATCGAATGCATTGAGCGATGGGTCAGTTATCCTCTTCCGGGTGGAAAATGCCAATGCAGCACTTATTTCTTTGTTCTTTTGATGTAATTCTACACTCAGCGCCATTACAAAGGGCTCATAATCAGCACTGATATCATCGTTTTCTATGTCAACATCAATTCCGTCAAGATTATATTGTTCAGCAAAGGCGATAAAATTGTTCACAACCCTGGTTCTGTTTTTTATGGCCAATAAAGTATCCAGGAATAGGTGCCTGCTTCCGCCCCCGCATGAAATCATCACTTTTACCTGCGAACGGTGGGCCAGATCTACCACAGCCTTTAGTTGATCGTATTCCTTAAACTCTCCGTTGGGCTCAGGATTGATAAAAGCGATAAAAAGATGTGTGAGTTTATTCAGATCGATACTTTTAACATCGTTCAGCAGATTATTATTGCTCCTGAGGTAACCTACAACTTTAAATTTCGCACTAAGCCCCTGTGACGAAAATAACACGGTTAATAAAACAATCAACCGGATATAAAAAAAAGATCTATACATAAAACGTCAATTTGAGGCATGGAAGTCTATTCAGTTTCCATCCCGGTTTTTAAATTTAATTTACCTGTACCTTGCAGGTACGCGAAGTTTTCATGTTGTTGTAGGCAGCCTCCACCGAAATGGTAAACAACCCTTTTGCTGTCCCTGTAAACGTATAATCTTTGCTAGTGGCAACCACCGCATCATTTACTTTCCAGGTAACTGCAACCTGATCGGCGGGCGAATAGGTAAGCCCGGAAAACACCTTGGTCTGTCCGACCGTAATGACAGATGTAATCGCTGGAACGGGAAACAGGATATTATCACCAAAAATCCTGGGATAAAGAATACTCGCATCTTCCTGATCCTGAACATCATCTTTTTTGCATCCGCTCCATGCACTGCTGCAACAGATTGCTGCAATGAGGAGTATCATTAATTTCGTTTTCATATTGTTATCGTTATATGTTTTATCGATGTTGTTATTGTTTGTCCCACCAAACCCTGTTCTCCCAATTATCTGTTCCCGGATATAAACCTTCTTTAATATTTGAAATCGCCTGTCCAACGTTGGCTGTGTTCTGTTCTTTTTCTGAAAGTGGGTATTCGAACCTGCGTGGAATACTGGTTGCTGTCGACTCTGCACGGATAGAGGGTACTAAAGCAGGAAAACCTGTTCTTCTCCAATTGGCAAAAGCTTCCGGACCGTTCATAATGTAATTGATCCACAGTTGATTGTTGATCAGTTTCAGTTCGTTACCTGCACTAAGCGGGTTGGCGGTTAAAAAAGTATTAATCTCAGCATCGGTAATTACCGGACCACCTGGAAACAAGGCCAGTTGTTTCATCGCTGCAGAAACACCTTTTGCATAATGCTCTGCCGCTGTACCACTGATGGTAATACCTGGAAAGCGAAGAATGGCATCGGCCAAAAGAAACTCAACCTCGGCGTAGGTAATATGAAAAAACGGTGCATTAAAACGGATCAAGAAATTGCCGAACTGGGTTCTTTGTTCGTTATTGCCGATACTTACGTTTGCCCCATTAACATTAATGGTTACCGGGGTTAGGTATGGCCCAAAAGGCAGGCGGTCGTCATAGATAAATTTGCTGGCCGGAGTGCCCACTAAGCCATTGGCCGAAGCTTTGATCTGTTCGGTAATGTCAATCCGGCTGGCAGGAACACCTGCACGGTAAACCCTTACAATAGAGTTGAACCTGGGATCGGAAGTGCTTTTCAGCTGATCGAACAGCGTTTGGCAAAGCAAAGGATATTGCGATTGACGGGTTACGGCAACTGAAGTTCCATTGCCCCTGATATCCGTTCCTGTACTTTCCACATCCTCATGCCTGGTCATGCAGATATCGCTGTTACTGGTAAATACACCTGCTGCAACTGCTTCCTGAATGGCTGCTTTTGCCTTTTCTGGATTGCGTTTTGCCAGGCGTAATGCCAAACGGAGCTTAAGTGAATTGGTGAATTTTTTCCATAAAGCAATATTTCCGTTGTAGAATAAATCCTTGTTCAGGATTTCGGTATTGCTGGTAAACGACGCGCCCGCTTCGGTAAGTTCCTTTAAAAAGTCATTGTAAATAAATTCCTGGGTATCGTACTTTGGGCGGATTGTTCCATCGATATAGGCTTTGCCGGCATCTGTATAAGGAATATCACCATAAATATCAGTCATCCTTGCAAAAAGATATACTTTCATTACCCTGCACATGGCGTAGAGGTTTGGCTTGGCGGCTTTGCTCAGTTCAGCCCTCTTGGTGGCATCTACAATGTTTACGATATCGTTCGGATATCCATTATCCCATAATGCATTCATCGCAGTAGCATTTCTTTCATACAAAAAGCCTAACCTTGTGGCATAAGCACCACCAGTTTGCTGCATCATGGGCTGAAGCACTAGAGTATTAATGTATTGTTGTGTGCTTACATCGCCCGAAAAGCGTGCCTGCGTTAAAGCCATTTGCGCAGCAGGATCCATATCGGATGATTTTGTTGGATCGATGTTTACATCACCGAAATCGTTGAACTTATTACATGAGAATAGTACAACAGCCAAGAGGCTCAGGCATAGCACTTTTATATTTTTCATCTCTATTTTGATTAATTGGTCAAAATTTCCTGTATCTGAATATTTCCCGGTCAGATCAGAACTGTTTTTTTTGTCTTGCGTTCTCATCTTCCTTAAAATTTTGCACTCAGGTTAAACCCAAAACTTCTGCGGGATGGCAATGAGCCATATTCAAGCCCCTGTCCGTTGCCATTCTGGTAATTGGAATCAGGATCTACGTTCGGCACATTTTTATATAAAATAAAAGGGTTCCTCGAAACCAGCGATAAAGCAAGATTCCTTAAACCGATCCGTGTAGTCAATTTTGTATCGAAGCGGTAAGTAAGTGTAAGTTCTCTCACCTTCACATAAGTTGCATCGTAAATAAAACGCGTTGGTACAGCCGAGTTCGAATTTGCCCAGCGTCCCCAGTATACCGAAGGATCAACTGCTGCCGTATTGGGCGTGTAAACTGCATTGCCGTTTACCGTTGTTTTGATTACCCCCTGTGGTACATATCCCCTAACCTTACCGGCAGCAGTCCATTGTGCAGCAGTTTGGCCCGCAGATAATCTTGCCTCTTCTGATTGGATCCATTCGTCCCTCCCCTCAAGTGTCATTTCGCTGTTTCCCAGATAAGCCGCCTGATAGTTGGTCATGGAGAAAAGATCGGCACCCGATTTAATATCAAGTACGGCACCAAAACTCCAGTTCTTGTAATTTACTTTGGTTCCAACTCCCCCGGTCCAGCTATAGGTACCTTTCCCTAGTACCTCCCGTTGCGCCGATATGGCCGGAAGCAAAGTAGTCGGATCAAGGATAACATTTCCGTTTGGATCGTATTGATAATTATAGCCCAAAATTGCACCATAAGGCGCCCCTGGCATGGCCACTACCGAAAGGCCCAGCCAGCGTGCATCGGCCAATGAGATAAAAGGATTGCCATCTGCAAGCGAAAGCACATCATTTACGTTTCTGGCAAAGTTCAGGTTCAGATCCCAGGAAAAATCTTTTCCAATAACCGGACTTCCCGACAATGACAGTTCGATACCTTTGTTGGCAATTGTTCCCGCATTAACCACCTGACGGGTAAAGCCAGATGAGGTCGGCGCAGGGATCACATTGATCTGATCTCTCGATTTCTGGGTATAATAGGTTGCATCGAAAACAATCCTATCCTTTAAAAACTTAAGGTTGGTACCGACCTCAAAGGAACGTGTTCTGGTTGGTCTTAAATTGGCATTCGGCAAAGTAGTAGAGGATATCGTACCCAATGAAACACCCTGAAAACTAATCGGTGCCAGGTTATAATACAGATTTAGCGCATAAGGGTCGGTATCGTTACCCACTTCAGCAACCGAAGCCCTGATTTTACCAAACGATAATATCTTTTTGTCCACCTTAAAGGCATCGGTAAAAACAAAACTTCCCGATACGGATGGATAGGTATAGGTATTATTATCAACCGGAAGCGTTGATGAGGCATCCGTTCTTACGGTGAAATCTAAATAAAGATAATTTTTAAATGAGGCGGTGAGTAAACCGTAAACAGAATTTTTCTGTTTTCTGACGTCATTTTCGATAACGGTTTTGGTTGCATAACTGTTCGGACTGATCTTATCGGTAATTACCTGGTTGATGTACTGATTGGTGGTTCCATATCTGCGGCTCCTATATAAGGAAGCCCCTAATCTTGCAGTCAGTGTAATGTCTTTTGAAACCGAGCGTGTTCCGGTAAGGAGGATATCAGCCTGATTGGTTAAATATCGGTTAGAAACAGCATCCATAACCCCGGTCTGCATCAGCGGCGTACTGATGGGGCTCACCTTCTGAAAATTGAAATAGGTAAAATCGGTAGAAACCCTTCCTTGTGCACTCAACCAGCTATTAAACTTATAATTGGCCTGGAACGAACCGGTAATACGGTCTTTGTTCGATTCGTTTTTCATTTCGTTAACCACCCAGTAAGGGTTTAACCTGTAATCGTTCTGCCAGTTTAAATATCTGCCATTTGCATCTTTATAATGATCGGCAAAATAGGCCTGGTCCACGTTATTGGCCAAACCGATAAGTGAATTACCGATGTTGGAGGCGTTATCCGCCAGGGCGGGTCTATTGTTTACATCTTCGTTCAGATAAAACACCCTGGTATCGAGCGTTAGTTTTTTACCAAATTTGGAAAACCCGCTAAAGTTGAAGGTGTTTCTTCTCAGCCCACTATTGGGCACTACATCATTTACACGGATATCGGATGCCGAAATCCTGAAGTTGGTAGTTTCAGTGTTCGATGCCAGCGAAAGCGTATTGGTATAAGAAGATCCTGTTCTGAAAAAGCCGTCGATATTGTTTTTTACCAGACCATATGAGCGCTGTTGTCCATCAAAGCCAATGTAGCTGAGCGAAGGGTCAAGGCGCGGGCCGAAATTCACAAAAAGTGTGCCCAGCGACTGCTGCTGATCAGTTGGCAGCAATCCATTTCTTCCCTGTCCGTAAATATACTGATAGTCATCGTATTGGGTAAGTTGGGTTTCAAATGAGGTGGTGCTGTTGAAATCAATCCCAAGATCCTTTTTATTTTTCCCTTTTTTGGTGGTAATCAGGATTACGCCGTTTGCAGCACTACTACCATAAAGAGCAGAAGCTGATGGGCCCTTTAGCACGCTGATTTTATCGATATCATCAGGATTGATGGCCGAGATTGCATCGCCGAGATCAAATCCTTCGGCAAATTTGCCGCCACCTGTAGAACCATAGTTAGAATTGTCCATCGGAATACCATCAATTACGTAAAGTGGCTGGTTATCGCCAGTTACACTGGTATTTCCACGGATTATTACGCGTGATGATCCGGCGGGGCCGCCAGAGGTACTGGTAATGACCAGCCCTGGTACCTTACCTGCAAGTGAGTTGATTACATTAGGCTCTCTTGCTTTATCGATCTCGCTACCGCTTACTTCGGAATAAGAATAACCTAGCTCCCTTTCCTGCCTATTGATGCCCAAGGCTGTAACTGCTACAGAATGTAGTTCGAGCACGGAGGCTTTCATCGTTAAATTAACCACTCGTTTATTATTGCTGGCTATAACGTTGATGGTTTGGTAGCCGATCATCGAAAACCTAATGGTATCGCCCTGGGCGACTGGAATAATATAGCCGCCCTGGCCATTGCTGATTACCCCTGACTTTGTTCTGAGGTTCTGAATGCTCACACCGGGAAGCCCATCGCCCCCCTCGTCGGTTAGTTTTCCAGTTAGCGAAAACTGTACCTGCCTTAAGATCGGCAAACCCTTTGAACTGAATTTAGCGGATAAGCCAAGGGGAACAAGCCCTGCAAGGCATATCACCAGCAGCAGACGGGTTCTCCACCTTGAAAGTGATAAATAGTGGTTCATATTAGTTAAGTTTTGGTTGTTAGTCGATTTGGTCTGTTACATTCGTTTACGTACACGTAAAATATTCAAAATAATACCCCGGTAATCTATCCTCAAAATAGTACAGGGGTTATTGGTATTTCAGCGTCATGCGTAAAAGAACTTGGTTATGTTAACTATTCATTATCAATACTTAATCATTTCGTTAACGTACACGAAAATTACAATTAAGTTTTAATAAAACAAAATTATATGCAAATATTTTAATGTTTTTTTTCAGGTGCCTGCAAAACTGAAGCCGTTTGCAGTTTTGTCCATGTTTTAAGTTTAAAGCCGTGTATGGCATAAAAGCAGAGGTATGCGTAACAAGGCAATAACACCCAGTAGGCATCGCGTACATTGAACCTATCGGCCAGATAACCATAAATAAGTGGTAAAATGGCATTTCCGCTTAATCCCATTATCAAAATGGATGCCCCGATTTTAATAAACCTACCTAGACCATCCATTGCAAGCGGCCATATCCCTGCCCATATCATCGAATTGGCGAAACCCAAAAGCACAATAAACCAGATGGAAATATGGGTATGATGACCAAAAACGGTTACTTCGCCCTGTGCATAAATGATAAGAAAAGTAAAAATGATGCCCAGAAAGGTACAGATCCTTAAAGCAATCAATTGGCTCAGATAACGCGGAATAAGCGAGATCCCCAGCAGATATCCAATAATGGTGGCAGAAAGGGTGTATGATGGAAAAGCTTTAGCCTCCAATAGCGAAATCCCCATTGAATGTGCATAACCGATTACGGTATCAACAGCAAGTACCTGCGAGCCTACGTGAAGGAAAATGGCAACCGCACCCAGTATCAAATGCGGAAATTCGACGATATTTTTTTTGGTCGAGGTAATAGCTGCCACCTCTAAAGTTTCCTGATTAGTATCGATTTCGGGAAGCGGCGAAAAACGAACAAAAAAGCCCAGTAGCAACAGGATTGTACCAACCGTTGTATAGGGCACAATTACCCTGCGGGCCAGCTCATCCAAAATCACTTTCTGGTCTGCTAAGTGCATACCATTCAGTTCTTTAAACAACTGGGTATCGGTTGGCCGCAATATAACTGCAGCAAACAGCAGTGGTGCAATAATACCAGCCATTTTATTACAGATGCCCATAATGCTAAAGCGCTTTGCAGCACTCTCTTTTGGCCCAAGGATGGTAATGTATGGATTGGCTGCCGTCTGCAAAATGGCCAAACCGGCACCGAGTGTAAACAGGCCAAGCAGAAAAAGCTCGTAGGTGCGTGTATAGGCTGCAGGAACAAATATAAAGGCACCACAGGCCATAATCCAGAAACCGGCCATCATCCCTTTTTTAAAGCCTACTTTTTTTAATAGGTAGGATGCTGGTACAGCAAAAACCAGATAGGAAATGTAAAAAGCAAAGGCAACCAGATACGACTGCAGATTGTTCAATTGACAGGCAATCTTAAAATATGGAATGAGTATCGCGTTGATCCAGGTGACAAATCCAAAGATAAAAAACAGCCCTGCTATAATAGAAATTGGCACAATGCTCTCTTTTCCGAAGTTGGTTTGATTGCTCATATTAATTTCTTTTTGCAGATAACGTACTGTACAACAATTCTATTTTTTTGTTCCGGAGGGCATTTTCTGTCTTGAGTTCGGGCAGATAAAAACTATCCTGGTTAAGTTTAATAAAACGTTTATCAATTTCTTTGGTTGGTAATGCCTCAAGCCGTTTCAATAATGATGGAATCGTGCCGGGATCGAAATCCGGTGCATTTACAGCCGCTTCAATCTGCATGTACTTCAGGTATTGCACCCTGATATCGGCCATTAACCGGTAATGTTCAAACTCCGGCTTGTTTTTAGCTGGGTTCAAGCCAGCAAAAATCGCTGCCGCCTGTTGCGCAGAATCTAACAATTGCGGAATAGTCTGCTCCCCTCCCGTCACCTTGCCCTGATTAATTTCAAATGCCCTTACACTAAGGGCTGTTCGAAATCTCTTTGCATCCGCTTCATTTAGTGCGTATTTATCAATGGCATACTGTTCTATAAAACGGTCTTTATTTAACACAAAACCATTATTTAAGCTCGATATATAGGCATCAACAAGGATATTGAATCCTGTAATGGGATATACATGCCTGATGGCGTGTAGGTCATAAATATCGGTATGGGTTTCAAAAACAGGAGAATAGACACCAGATGTAGACCATGAGGTCATCACCATTCCTTTATAACCCAGTTTTGCCGATTGCGGAATAAAATCGGTTATGTTTTTGAAATGTTTGTTCCAGTCGGTAAGGAAATAATTATCCGGATTACTTCTCAATGCAGGTGCACCCCATATTTCAAATCCGTACGACATCAATTTTTGATGATCGCCAAAACGGTTCAGGTCCCAGCCATAGTTCCAATCTACCAATACCGTTTGTTTTGGAAGATTTTTTAGTGCTTCAGGGTATTTCATGGCAATGTCTGCCCAGATAATCGGGCGTTTGCCAAGACTTACCACCACATCGCAGATCATTTTGATATAATCGCCATATAAACGTGCCATGCCCAGCTTCTTTACTTTCTCCTGTGATGCCGGCGAATGGCCAAGCAGATAGGTTTCGTCTCCACCGACATGGATATAAGGCGAATGGTGTGTACTGATCATATCTTTAAAGAGATCGGTAAACAATGCTTTCGCTCCTTCTTCCTTGATCGGATTGATCTGCGAATAATCTTTTTGGTCTTCCCTTAAATCGGCATAGCGGTAGTTTTTCAGGATATACTCCACATGCCCGAAACTTTGCTGCAAGGGAATCACATCAATACCGATTGAACTGCAATACGCGACGAATGACTTAATTTCTTCAACAGTATAATGGTAACGGTTAGCAATAATGGCATGTTGTTTGGCATAAGGATAACTTGCCTCCCATTCCATGATCAAGGTATTGATACCACCTTTGCTCAGCTTCAGCGCAAAGGTCTTCAATGCTGGCATTTTCATAACCTGGATCCGCAGATCGAGATGGAAAGCCCTTACCGGGAATTCGTTCTTATCCTGTGCAGCCGTGGTAAAAACCTGAAAGGAAAAAATCAAAAAGAATAACAGGAGCATACACTTTTTAAGCTCGAGTAGGCGATGGGTATGGGGATGATTGTTGCACATAGAAATTTGTTTGTGTTTGGGATGCCCTGCTCGGGCAAATTAGCAAATATTACACTTTAATATAAATTCTTTTCAAGTCCATTATTAAGGCAAACAGCCAGATAAAAAGCATGTAGCTTATGGCATATAAAAATGATGAAGCGTATGCATTAAGCCAGCTGGCAAAGTAATGGGAATGGATAAAAACCGGCAAGGGCATTCCATTTGCGGTAAAAAGATATAAAATGCTGTTGACTGTCCACGCCAGAATATAAATAAACAGGGCATTTTTACCGAATACAACAAAGAACCCGGCCCATTTAATCCACTTCCATCGATCAATAACGAGGATTAGTACACCCAATACCAGCAGATCTATTCCAACAGTTAGCAAAACATAGGAACTTGTCCATAGTGATTTATTTATCGGAAAAATGCTGTGCCATGCCCATGCAATAACAACCATGGCAACACCGCTCGTCAAGAATTTGCTCATCGTTCCTGACTGTTTCTGCTGCAGTGCTCTACCTGCGAAATAACCTATCAATACATTTACAATTGCTGGCAAACAGCTCAATAGTCCCTCAGGATCAAAAGGCAGTCCATATCCCTGGTAGAGGTTTTTTTCTGGAACAATCAAAAGGTCGAGTTTGAGCACGGCATTGCCTGCCAAACTGTAAGGATCTCCATGGTCACCAAAAAAATAGAGCATGGCCCAATAGGCCAATAAAATGATGCCTGCCAAAATGATATTCACTTTTTTTGGAAAGTAGTAGATCATTAGCGAGGCAATAAAATAACAGATCGCTATCCGCTGTAACACACCGAATAACCGGATATTTGCCCAGGATTTCAAAACAAATCCTTCATTTTGCAACATCACAAAAGGAAACTGGTTAAGCAATAGGCCGATAAAAAAAATAGTTAATGCCCGTCTGAACGCCTTTTGAAGAAACTGTTTCTGGAGCCCTGGAAATTCATATCTTTTCATGCTGAAAGCCAGCGCATTTCCTACTACGAACAAAAAAGTGGGAAATACCAGATCGGTTAACGTAAAGCCATGCCAGGCGGCGTGTTTTAACGAAGCATAAATTGCCGACCGGGTTCCGGGTGTGTTTACCACGATCATAAGTGTAATGGTCATTCCCCTTAGTACATCAAGCGATAAATACCTGGATGAGCCGTTCGTTTCTGCATTGTTCATATCGATGATGCTTATTTTGTAATTTTAGGGATACTAAAAATTGTTCTTCCACCCCTGCCCAAACGGTTAAAAGCCCGAAAAGCGTAATTCCCATCTGCAACAAGCGGGTGGGTATAAATCTTACTTTTGATACTCGGTTCACTCCCATCGGTGGTATAACGGATGTCAAAGCCAGCAAAGCGTATATTGGCCATTAAAAGACCATTCTCATTCTTTAATCCCACTGTTGGAATCCTGTAATTATAGCCTCCATTGTAATAATCCAACCTTGGCAGTTCCTTTTTGGCCAGAACATTAATAAAATTCGACCAATCCTTTTGGTAGGCTTGTTTATAGGTCAACGAGTCGATCGGACCTGCCCATGCCGGATCTTTTGCCCAGGCCCGCTCAATTAGTCCGAACAGTTTAGGAAGCAATAAGTATTCAAACTGATCCTGATTTTTTATAATTTCGCTCCATAAGGGAGCCTGCATACCTACGATATTATTTTTGCCCGCCTCGGTTAGTTTTTCATACACACGGGCAGCGGTTGAAGTTTCGGACTGTCGTTTTTCACGCAGATAATCAAAAGGAATAAAATTGAAAGGCTTATCCACATCAACATAACCACCCCAATATTGCCCAGGTTCGAAATAGCTGGTATTATAGGCAAGATCGAGGTAAAGATTGGATACGTTGCTCAGTACTACCTTGTAACCTGCGTTCGCCATCCTATAGGCCAAATCCTCATTCGGAAACTGATTGTTCCAAACATCTACATGAAAGTTTTCGCTGGCAAAACGGGGATCAACAATCATGGTTTTCTTTCCGTTGACCAAAGTTTTACGGAGCCCGATTTCTTCCCAGCCTGAAAGATACAAACCTCTTTCTTTTAGCATGAGGTTAATCTTATTGAAATAATAATACCACATTTCGTCAACCGAACTTACCGTGCTATTCGAATTTAATACAGCCCTAACCGCTGGCGATTTCTCCCAGACACCCGCCGGCACTTCATCACCACCAAAATGGATGGTATTCAGCGGTGCGTGGGCCTCTTTGTACATGGCAATCAATTCATCGGTAATTTTGGTTAAAAACCTGTAGGTAGAAGGCAATGCGACATTAATTACATTATCGTTAAATCCCTGTACCGATCGATAAATTGATCTATCCGCAGTATCCCTTAAAAGGTAAGCCGTTGCATTTTGCTGCTCTCCACGATTTTTATAGTACTGATAGCGGGCGTCCATTGCCTTTATGGCAGCCCTTGCATGCCCTGGTGTTTCTATTTCGGTGATCACTTCAATATGATTTGCAGTAGCATATTTCAAAATTTCTACGAAATCCGCTCTGCTGTAATAACCGCTTCCCGTTTTATTGTTTCTTGATGGTCCCGAGCCATATGCGGGAAGAATTTCTTTTTGTTCGTTTAAGGCATGTCCCCGGTAGGCACCAACAGCAGTCAATTCCGGTAATCCAGGTATTTCCAATCTCCAACCTTCATCGTCTGTGATGTGAAAATGAAATTTATTCAGCTTGTACATTGCCATCAGGTCAAGGGTTTTTAGCACTGTCTTTTTAGGCTGAAAGTTCCTTGCCACATCCATCATAAATGCACGATGGCCAAACCTGGGTTCATCTGTAATGTTTATTGATGCTATATTTAATGTTTCGCCCTTCTTTGACCATGCGGCCAGCGGCATTAAACTTTTAAGCGATTGAATACCATAAAAAACCCCGGTATTAGCGCCCGAAGTAATGGTAATTTTAGCTGTATTTACCTGTAGCTGATAAGCATCATCGGCAATTGAAGGATCCAATCTGAGTTCAATTGTTTTTCGTCCGTCAACGTCTTTTTCAGGCACATTTTTTAAAACTTTACTTATTTCCTTAATCAGGTATTTTTTTTCATTATTTAACTGTTTATCAGCAACAATGCGCACTGTTTTATCTAAATAAAAAAAGCCAATGCCTTTGGTAAAATGAACCGGAGTCGGAAAAACCGGCATTAATTGATCCTTTGATGTACCGACAATTGCCCTGTTCTGGGTATAAATTTCATCTGCTAGTTTTCGTTCCTCCTCATTCACATCAACTACTGTTTCCATTTTTACTTTGAGTGGGATGGCACTGCTGTTCTGATCATCCCAGGCCCAGTAAAAGCCTTTTGGGAAATCGGTAATATTTTTGGCTGCTCTCGATACAATTGATATTTCAACAGATTTTCCGGCGGGGATTACTTTAAGCGTGCCGTTAGGAACAAGTGCAAATAAATCACCATTGATATGCCTTACCGAGATTGGCCCACCTTTAATATTGTCGTACACATCGCCTGCGTTGAAAAAAACCGTCCAGCCTTTAAGTGGAAAATCTATCTTACTGCCGTTAACGACTGTAAAATTTACAAGTGTTTCCTTTTTACTATTTGTATTCTGCCGGATAATTTTCCATTCCAATTTCAGCTCATTAGGATTGAAACGATTTTGTGCCCAAGTATTTATACAAAAAGATAAAACAAGAAAAACTGTTAGGTATCGCATAGAATTTTAAATTAGCTATTGATTAAGCACAGCACCCACGCTGTTTTTTTATTGAATTAAGACTTACAAGGGTATGTATTTGAACTCGCGGATAATGATCTCAACATTCTGTCCGTTTGATGGAGGCACCGTTTTGAACAGCCACAAATTCATTCGAACAGGCATCGGAACTGTACTGATCGATGTAGCCGGTGCATTCCATGTTTTGGTAGCGAACAGATTTGTATTCCCATCCTGGTGACCGTGCAAACTCTTGAAAACAATAGAATTAGCAGTTCGGGTAAACCGATGTGTTGTCCAATCGCCAGTGAGCGTAAAATTCTGCAAATATTCTACATTCTTTGGCGTGGTAACCCCTACGGCAGGCCAAACTGTATAATTAAGGTTATTGGCATTGTTCGGATAGCCCCATCTCGAAAATTCGATGTCCATTTCGTCGTGCAGATTGACACCTGAATAATTGAAAAGTCCAAAAACGATGTTGTGGTCCAGCGTATCTATCCTTCCCACCACTTTCCATTGGTAGGTGCCATATCCCAGGGTATCCAACATAATAACCTCTGAGCATTTCCATGTATTGTTACTCAGATCTTTGGTTAACTTTAAGTGGAGGTACCCATTTGCATCTACAAAAACATTCGAACTGCTCCAATAGTTGGCCCAGGGACCAGCAGTACCACTTCCGCTATCCTTAACTTGCCAAGTGTACCCCGAAAAATTTATAGTGGTCTGATTAGTTATTAAATTGGTTACAGGATTTACAGCAACAGCCTTATTCTTGCCTGTCAGCGGCTGTAAATTATTTATCTGCTCTTTCTTACAGGAAGCAAATACAGTGGACACAATCAAAAGTATCCACATTAAATATGGTCTTGTTTTCATAATTAATGTTTTTTAGTTTCCGGATGCATGGGTGCTGTGCTTAGAATTGGGCAAATAAAATCTGGTCGGCCTATTTTTTAGGCCGTTATAATTATTGATGAGCAAAAAGTTCCTTTGTTAAAAACTGATAAAATTAAAGGGGAATAAATTTGAAATCTCTGATTACAATCTCTACATCTGCATTATTGGATGGGGGAACGCCTTTAAAGATCCAAAGATTGATAAATACAGGCATTTCCAGTTTACTGATCGATGTTTTAGGTGCATCCCAGCTTTTGGTTGCAAAAATATTTTTGTCGCCGTCCTGAAATCCGTATAAACTGGTAAATGTGAGCGATTTTTCTGTACGTTTAAAACGATGGGTGGTATATGTTCCATTTAAACTGAAGGGTTGTACGTGTTCTACATTTTTAGGTTCAGTAACCCCACTTGCGGGCCAAATGGTATAATTCAGGTTTTTATTATTTTCTGGGTGCCCCCATTTAGAAAATTCGATATCCATTTCATCATGCTTGTCCTCGCCAGAATAATTAAATAATCCAAAAACGATATTATGATCGAGGGTATCTATACGGCCATCAATTTTCCATTGATAAGTACCATAACCCAGTTTTTCCGTCATAATTACCTCCGAGCATTCCCATATACCGGTTGCAGGATCTTTGGTGAGCTTTAAATGCAAAAAACCGTTCTTGTCGACAAAGGCATTCTTTTCGCTCCAGCTATTTGGCCCCGGTTCACCTTTTTTTGATCTGATTTTCCAGGTGTAACCTGCAAATTTTAGTGTTTTAGGTTCATCCTCATTTCGGCTTAAATTGGCTTTTTTAAGCTGTGGAACGCCCCCCTCTGGGTTGGTAAATCCCGACATCGACAGTGCTGTAAACAACAGCAAAGCCGATAAATAAATACTTTTTTTCATTTTGGTTCTTCTGTTTAGTTGATATTTATAATGGTTAAATTTTAATCATGATGTCTTTTTTGTACATCCACCAGGCGAGTGCAGTAAATAGCAGCATATAAAATATGCCACTGGCCAGCGAATCGAGGTATGGGGATTCAAAGATTGGCTGCAATAGTTTATGGTAAATAAATGTTCTCAGATCCATACTTCCGCCTGATGTTTTTATCGGAATGATATTCAGAATTCTGGGCAATAGTTCGGAGAGAAAATAAAGCGTAATGGCATTCCGGCCCAAGGCTAAGAACGGGAGGAATGGAACTTTTATCCCTTTTATATCGATGAGGTAATAACTCGCAGAAAGCCCAACGCAGGCCAGTCCTCCTGTATAAAGCACATATGAACTTGTCCATAAGGATTTATTTATCGGAAAAAACTGCCCCCAGGCAATTCCTAGCATTATAGTGCTTAATCCAAGCACCAGTAAATGGATGCATCTTCTGTTCATGCCGTACTTGCTATTCCTTAAAATATGGCCTGTTACTATGCCCATAATTACTGTGGCTATCGAAGGAATGGTACCAAGCAATGCCTGTGGATCCCAGGTTTTGTGGAGCAAATGGGAGGTGCCAAACAAACCCCGATCCAGGTAAGCACCCATATTGGTATCTTTTCCATAGTTGGCGGCTCCAATACCCGGAACAGGGATAAAGCTCAATACGCACCAGTAGCCAACCAGGAAAAGAATGCCCAATATAATCTGTGTACCAAGCTTTGTTTTTATAAAAATCAGCGTTGCTAAAAAATATACAATCGCTATCCTAAACAGGATGCCCTGTATACGTAAATTCAGAATTGCATCAATTGGTGCAGTAAACACCTTTGGAAACAGAAAAAGAACAAAGCTCAGTCCGATCATGATCATCGACCGCCTCGCTGCCGCAGCTATAATTTCACGATGAGGCGTGTTATAACGCTTTTTGTCCATAGCGAAGCATATCGACACCCCTATAATAAAAAGGAAAAATGGAAAAACCAGATCGGTAAGCGTGCAACCGTTCCAATCTGAATGCCCTAACTGAGGATACACATATTCATGACTTCCCATGTTGTTCACCAGGATCATCATGGCAATGGTAATTCCCCTGAAGACATCAAGAGATAGTAGTCTGCTCTGATTAACGGGTTCGATTTTCTCCATGGTTTGGTCAGTCGGTTGTTTTGTTTCGGGTACGTACACGTAAAATATTCACAGCTTTGTTTTTCTCAATTGGTTAAATTTTATACGGGAAAAAGTAGCTGAAATGTAAAGCTTACCCGATGTTTATAAACAACTGTATACTAAGCTTTAGTAATTACGGTAACGTACACGAAAATAAGGATTAAAATTAGAATCCCAAATTTATTTTCGAAATATTTCAAAAAAGGAGATCAGAGGGATTTAAATACTTGGTGTAAAGGATGGACAGATCAGTTATTATAAAAAAGATAATTTTCGCTGGTAATGATATCAATGGGCATATAATAAGACTTATCAAACTGTGCAGCATGTACCAGGTGGTTGTAAAGTGCCATGATCCCCCTATAGCCTTGCTCCTTTGGCTTCTGACTGATCAAAAATTCGATATCGCCGTTTTTCAGGTAATTGATATTATCTTCCAGAAAATCGTAGCCTATTAATTTAATATCGCCCCTTTTAGCTTCTTGAAGGTATTTAGCAACAGAAGATACCCTTGAATTAGTAACAAAGATTGCTTTAATCGCACGATTATCGAGCACCTTTGTTAATTCTTTCTTTACAGATGCATAATCGGTAGAACGGATATCCTGCTTAATGATCTCATTGTTTAATCCATTCTTTTTAAAATAATCCTTAAAGCCTTCTTCTTTGCGCAGTAGATGGTGCAGGTTATCAATTTCCTTCGAAATATTCACAATCAGTACCTGGTCATTGCCCGAAACCAGATAACGCATTAAATGTGCACCCAACGAACCACTATGGAACAGATCCGGGCCGATATAACATAAGCTATCATGGTCTGGAATATCCGAATTGATAAATACGTAAGGAATCCGTAGTTTTTTACACTCGTCGGCAAATTTTTCCGATTCTTTCATAAACATGGGTGCTAAAAGCACGCCATCCACACCTGCTGCAAGGATCTGATCGGCCTGTTTTACAAAGCTCGTTTTATCGTTCTGATCAAAAAAATACTGCTCAACGGCTATTCCATATGGCTTCACCTCTATCCCGGCTTCCAAAATTCCATCCAAAGGTGCTTTCCAATAGTTTGTTTCAGCTGAAACAGCCGGAATAAGCACCGCTATATTCAGCGTTTTTTTTGAGGCCAGGCGTCTGGCCAAAATATTTGGTTGATACTCAAGTTCTGCTATAATGGCGAGGATTTTATCTTTGGTCTTTTTTGAAACACCTGTACGGTTATGCAGCACACGGTCTACCGTACCTATCGACACCTTAGCGCGACGGGCAATTTCTTTCACACCAACAAGTTCCTTATTTTCTTTCATGAAATCGTTCTTTTGAGCAGCCCCCATTACACCATGGCATTTGGGTGCACTAAATATAGATTATTTTGATGAAAAAATACTTCAAGACATTTTCGAAATCTTGCCCTTTCTCTATGAGAAATCAATAAGCCCTGAAATCTAAAAAACCAATATATCATCATATCTGATCGCACAAACATATTTGCTCCCGGATTTGGAAATATGAATAAAGTAGCTATTTTTACATCGTTAACGTACACGAAATTAATAATTTATTCAATATGAAAGCATTATTATTCATTTTTTCGCTTCTGATATGCACAGTTGGTCTGAAAAGTCAGGAGCTTAATCTCATTCCCTATCCTAAAAATGTAAAACAACTCAGTGGCTTTTATAGCTTAGTTAAGGGTACCGAACTGGTGGCTGAAAAAAAAGAATTCCAGCCCTTGCTCCAATATTTTAACCAGGCCTGGGCAGAGCAATACAAGGTGAAGAATAAACAGGAGCTCAGCGTAAAACTCAGTAAAGTTCAGGGCGGGATTTCGGGATCGTATACCTTACGTACTGATACAAAATTCATTCAGATTGCAGCACCGGACGATTCGGGCCTGTTTAACGGGCTCACTACGCTATTGCAGCTTTGTTTATCAGCTACTGCAAATAAAAAAACAATTAACATACCACGCCTGATTATACAGGATGAACCTCAATTTGGCTGGCGCGGGGTGATGCTCGACGAATCTAGGCACTTTTTTGGCACCAAAACGGTGAAGCAGTTGCTTGATTGGATGGCTTTTTACAAATTGAATAAATTTCACTGGCACCTAACCGATGCGAACGGGTGGAGATTAGAGATCAAAAAATACCCATTGTTAACCACTATAGGCGGTCGAGGAAATTTTACAGATAGCCTGGCTGCAGCCAGATATTATACACAGGCAGAAATCAGGGATATCGTATCATATGCCAGTGTCAGAAACATCACCATTATCCCAGAAATTGATATGCCGGGTCATGCCAGTGCATCCAATCATGCCTATCCAGAATTTTCGGGTGGAAAAGTCTCCGAAAATCCCGATTTTACTTTTGATCCTGCCAATGAGGGCACCTATACTTATCTCAGCAATATCCTCACAGAAGTAGCCAGCTTATTTCCTGGTAAAATGGTGCATTTGGGAGGCGACGAGGTGACTTTGGGCATTGATGCCTGGAAATCAAATCCCCGTGTACAAAACATGATGAAAGAAAAAAAATTCACCGATTTTACTGAACTTGAACATTATTTCCTGAAAAGAATGACGGATAGTGCAAGCAAAAAAGGCCTCCATGTCATCTGTTGGGACGAGGCTGTTTCTGCAAACCTCCCTTCAGATAAAGTGTATATTCAATGGTGGAGGCATAACAAACCCAATAGTCTTACAGAAGCTATTAGCAAGGGATACAAAGTGATATTATCGCCAAGATTACCGTTATATTTCGACTTCGTTCAGGATGCAGCCCATCAATCGGGAAGAAAATGGGGCGGACTGTATAATTCATATTTAGACATATACCACTACCCCAAACCAAATGAACAGCTTAAAAACGTGCTGGGCGTACAGGCCAATATCTGGACAGAAACCATAGCTACAGATCAACGGTTAGAGTTTTTGCTTTTTCCGCGTATTGCGGCATTAGCAGAATCTGGTTGGACAAGTCCCGAAGCTAAGAGTGAGGAAAAATTTAATTTACGACTGAAATCGCAAATAGCACTTTATAAAGCAAAAGGCATTTATTTCTATAATCCTTTTTCAACTAAAGAAAGTTCGGAGAAAATAGATTTTAAAAAGGAAAAAGAAGTTATTGATTAATTCTAATTCTGTACAGTTTACCATCTATAAACTGCACAGAATTGCATTGTTCCGGCCTTAATTAATATTAGTTTTTCGGCTCAATAACAGCTACATAACCTCCGTCTTTCACCATTTTAATATCGATAATTTCACCCGCCATGATTGGCTTAATAATCTTTTTAAAATCCATGGCCTGAAAATCGGCATTGATTCCATCCTGAATCAAGGTGATCTGATAATTTATACCTGGCTTTAAAAAAGAAGCTTTTGCCTTCAGGTCATGCGTTTGGTCATTGCCCATAGCTCCAATAAACCACTTCTCTCCCTTGCGCTTGGCTTTAACAATGTACTCGCCTACTCGTCCATCCAGTACTTTGGTTTCATCCCAGGTAACCGGAACACTGGTAATAAATGAAGTGGTTTCGGGTTCTTTCAAATAATTGAAAGGATTGTCGGCCAGCATTTGAAAACCACTTTCAAAAACGATATACATGGCCAATTGATGTGCCCGGGTTCCTATGCTCATGGTATTTACCCAGCTGGGTTTATAATCCTTTTTGTGAGCAGAACGCATGGCGCCAGGGGTATAATCCATTGGCCCAACAGCATTACGCAGGAAAGGCAAAAACAAATTATTATTAGGGGTAGCCAATCCGCCACCTATATTCTGCTCCATGCCCACTACCCCCTCATAAGAAAGTACATTGGGATAGGCTACTTCCAGTCCGGCAGGTTTAAATGCCCCATGAAAATCGACTAAAATATGGTGTTTAGCAGCCTCCTTAGCTACACGGGTATAATAGTTAACCATCCATTGATCGCTTCTATCCATAAAATCGATCTTAACGCCTGCAATCCCCCATCTCTCTAAGGTTTCGAAAATATTGAAGTTATTTTCTACCGCTAACCAGGTAAACCAAAGTACAATCTTTACATTTTTTGATTTTCCATAAGCGATGAGTTCTTGCAGGTTAATGGTTGGATTCGGTTCGAAAGGATTAAGTGTAGTTTTGGCCCAACCTTCATCCATAATGATGTAAGGGATGCCAAATTTAGCAGCGAAATCAATATAATATTTGTACGTATCCTGATTATAGCCCGATTTGAAATCTACACCATATACATAGGCATTGTGCCACCATTCCCAGGTAACCTGTCCTGGCTTAATCCATTGGGTATCCTTCAATTGATTTGGTGTACTCAGCTTATAAACCATTTCATTGGCAGCCAATTGTTCATCTTTATCCGTGATGACCAAAAAACGCCATGGAAAGCTCCTTTTTCCTACAGTTTTAGCAATGTAATTTGCTTCTTTAAGTATCTTTTTACTTCTATCGCCATCCTCTCCAAATGCTAAGGGTGCTTTAGGAAAAGTTGCTTCGATGGTTTGATCGTCGGTAGCCTTAACAAACAGGCAGGGGTAATCGTACAAATCGGCTTCAGAAAAAAGTGCTTTATACTTTCCGTTATCAAAAAGCATGGGCAAAACACTCATTTTACTTTTATCTACCTTGCCCAGTTCATTTTGGCGATAAAGGATTTCGTAAGCGGTTTTAAAGCCTGCCGTTTCCAGATAAGCAACTTTCACCTTGTTGCTAAAAGCGATGTGTACATCTTCGCTGGTAATGGAGATAGAATCTCTTTTATTGGTGATGAAGCGATAGGCAATACCATCATTATAGGCCCTGAACTCGACGCTAAAATCGCCTTTAAAATCTAAGCGTAAAAGATTATATTGATTGCTTACGGTACTATTTTTAAGGGGAACAACTGGAATAGAGCTTGAATTTACGCTGGAAAGTGTCTTTTTTAAGAACTTTGCATTAGCACCAAGTTTTAGCTGATCCAGATTAAGCTGGAGATAAGAATTTTTTAAGAAAGACTCGCCATTAAAGCTAACCGAATAACTGATTTTTTCTTTAACGTTTACTGAAATCTTTATCCTTTTATCTGGAGAGGATAAATCAATTTCTGCACTATAGAGCTTCAAACACGCGAGCAGCAAAATACAGGTGGTTAATAATTGTTTTTTCATTTTCATTTGGGTTGGAGCAGAATTAACTGCTTCTATTTTTATTGATTTTTATATTACTTAAATCGTTTTAGTTATCTAAAGTTAACTGTTGTTTTTGATTAAGGAGCATATTTTTTAAAGTTCCGTAATCTATATCCTGAACAGCTTTATGACTATCAATGGCTAAAGCGGCGGCTGTTGCTGCAGACTCTCCTAAGATCATAAATACCGGCTCCATGCGCACAGAACCATAAGCGATGTGCGAGGAAGATAAACACACAGGTACCAGAAGATTTATACATTCTGTTTTTTTCGGAACAATGGATTGATAGGCAATGCTGTAGGGCCTGGGTGCCTTCACGCCTATATCGCCTTCATTCTGAACGTAACCCTCTTCGGTTACATAGCGCTGAACGTTATGCGAATCGAGCGAATAAGAGCCCATCCCTATCGGATTTGGAACCGTTTTTTTACCCAATACCTCATTTTCGCTCATTACAAAATCGCTAACCATCCTTCTCGCTTCTCTAACATAGAGCTGGTAAGGCCAGTTGTTGTTGTCCTTAAACTCATCTTTGGCCAACCCCCAGTTCTTTAATTTTACCTGTATCTTTTGCGGCATTCTCGAATCATTAGCCATAAAATACATCAGTCCTTTCTGGTAATCTTCATGGGCCTTAATAATCTTTTTGCGTTTCTTGTAAGAAGCCTCCGGGTATTCATAATTCATCCCAATAAAATCTAAACTAAATGGGCCGTGGTTATTGGTATCTGTTTTACGATTAGGAATGGGATCATACTTATCAAAAAGTTCATTCCATCCGGAATTGAAAACCCTCAACAGCAGTTCGTAATCCGTTGGGTTGTAGTGGTCTGGCTTAGGGAAAGTAATTCTATTTTCTGGTTTATCGGTTAAGCACATGCGGTAGCAATAAGCCTGCAGTTTGTGGTCAGCTGTACCATTTACCCCAGGCTGATCAGCAGAAATCCCCTTTAAAAGTCCACTACTTTTATCTCCTGCAATTTGGTAAGGATCTATTTTGCTCTTGAAATGATGCCCATGTTGAAAAACAAGTGCCTGCACCCCATTCCACTGTTCAGCATAAGTGCTGTTGGCTTCGCGACCAACATGATAACTCACCTTTGCGGCAGCCATCAAATCGCCTTCGTAGCTGGCATCTATAAACATCTTTCCAAAAAACTTTTTGCCCGATAGTGTTTCAAGGCTTATAATTTGTCCGTTTTTTAATTGCAAAACCGATTTTCTATTCAACCACTCATTACGATAGACCTGTAATTTGTTTTCGACCACAAAATCTTCCATGATTTGTTCGGCAACATGTGGTTCAAAAATCCACATGGTCCGGTCTGCTCCATCAATAGCTGGCGTACCCTGTCCTTTATTACCGTATTCGGCTTTTTGCTGCCAGTTCCAGGCACTGTCATTTTGATAATGCTGGTAAACCCGTTGGTAAAATGTTCGGGCCAAGCCTCCAATAACCGATTTATCGCCGGTATCGGTAAAGCCTAGCCCAGAAGAGGAAAGTCCGCCCAAATGTTTATCTGGAGAAATAACCAACACACTTTTACCGAGTTTTGCGGCCTGTACAGCGGCGATGATACCAGCTGTAGTTCCACCATAAATGATGATATCAGCGTGATATTCCAACTTCCTGGGTTGTGCAAATGCATTACACCAGAGCACAATTAGTGCAAATACACAGACTAAAAATCTCCTCATCATAATGTTGATTGTTTTAAAAGTTGCTGCAAATAAGCGGGGTAACTATCTCTATCTAGTGTTCCGTCACCTTTGGTAATGCTATCTCCAAAACACACAATTTGTGTTTTGGGCAAATTGTGGTCAACGATGTAATCATAAACGGCCAGGCCAATAAAGCGGTATCCCGTCGCTGTAGGATGGATACCATCTCTTTTATTACTATTGGCCATATTCTGGAGTAGCGAATCTTTATCAGTACCAATTTTTCCAATAGCTGAAAAACGATGTCCCAAATCTAAAAAGTGAATACGGTGTTTTCTGGCAGCTTTCTGAACCACACCATTAAGCTGTTTTCTTCTCCCTCCTACACCTTCAGGCTCATAGAATGATGCCGGATGCCTGGTGAGCAAATCAGGCTCATACACCGGCAGTATACTCATCAACAAAAGCTTACTACCCTTGTCCTTTATCTTTTTTATCAAGGTATTCAGATTAGCTTCGTATTGATCAATTGGCAGATATTTCACACTGTTCATATCATTGGTTCCAATCATTAAGATGGTGAGTTTGGGTTTGTGCCGCAAACAATCCTGCTCAATTCTAGACAAAAGGTCGCTGGTATTATTGCCACCCACACCTGCATTAATTACTTGGCAATCTGTTTTAGTATCCGCAACAAAGTTTAGGTCTGAGTTAAATCCATAACAAACAGGTACGGCAAGCAGTCCCAGCTTTAATATTTCTCTTCTATGCATAGTATATTTCCGATTTATGTACTTGCTCCTGCGCCCAGTAAGATAGCACTTTCTCCTAAAAAGGATTTCTTTACCGGAAAACTGTACCCCAATAATTCGTTGAGCTCTTGCTGTGTTTCTTTCATGAAATAAGTATCTGCATGGGCGATATTGCCACCAATTACTGCTGCCAAAGGCGTTTCTCTTTGAATAAACTGGTAAATAAAGCTCGCCAGGTTGTTACTGAACTCAGAGAAAACCTGATAAAAATCAGTACTTCCGGCATGATTATCGATCAATTCCTTCACATCAGCTACCTGCTTACCAGTTAATTCATAGAAACGTTTTACAAACCATCTGGTAGATATATAATCTTCGGCAATTCCCTCTAAGAAGCCCATATTCCATAAATCAGCATCTTCTGCTTTACCGCTTGAAGTATACGAAGTACCTAATCCGGTACCCAGTGTTAAGCCTATTGCTTTATCAAAACCGTATAAACTCCCGCCGTATAATTCTCCTTTTAAAAAGCAGGCTGCATCATTGTGAAAGCTAATATCTGCCGGGTCATAACCAATTTCAGCTGCCAGCAATTCTTTAATATTTAAACTATAAAGCGACCTGAATTTATCCTGGTCCTGAATTAAGCAAATCCCCGTTTCGTAATCCATAGGGCCTGGCATGGCAATTCTAATCTTTTCAGGCTTAGTTTCAACACTTTCCATAGATTGAAGAATCGTACTCGCCCAGCCTTGTAAAATCTGATGGCTTGTACCCTTTGCATTGATCAGGTTTCGGTTCCAGGTTGATTTAATTTCTTTCTTCTCTTTTAAATTGATGATGGCTGCTGTAATGTGCGAACCACCAATATCTACACCTAAAACAATATCATTTAAATTATATGTTGCCATCTTTGTAACCTATTTGTTTAACAATGCAAAACTGCACCAAAGCACAGGTGCCTGTCCGTGCATATCTCCTGTAATCCGCTTACGATCCAGATAATACTGGCGGCTATTTTCTTTGTTTGTACCCTGACAAACCTCCCTTACATCGCCATTCACATCAATGTATTGATTAATTGCTAACCAGGCCTTTCTTGCAGCAGGTCCATACTCCTCTTCATTTAACCAACCCTTTTTTACCCCGTTGATAAAGGCAAAAGCGAACATGGCGCTGCCCGAAGTTTCAGGCCAGCTTTCCTTATCGTCTATCAATTGCAACCACATCCCCTCTGGGGTCTGGTACTGCTTTAAACTGGCCATCATCAGCTGAAAGGCCTTCAGTATTTTCGGTCGATCTGTATTATCTTTTGGCAAGGAACTAAGCAGTTCGGTCATTCCGGCTGCCATCCATCCGTTTCCACGGCCCCAAAAGAAAGGAACATCGGGTGCATGGTAAAACAAGCCATTTGGCCGTTGAATCGAATCGAGGTAAACGACCATTTCATGTGCCGCGCGGTCTATATATTTCCGATCTTTTGTAGCCCTGTAAGCCTGCGACTGAATATTGGTAATCATGTACATATCGTCTATCCATAAACGCGTTTGCCAGGACAAACCCCGATCAAGTAAGGCCTGATATTCGGGTTTTACCTTAGCTGGCATTGTCCACTGCTGGTCAGCAAACCACTTCCCCATATCTAAGTACAAGGGATTCTTGGTCTGCATATAAAGCTCGAGCGGTATTGATCCAAAAATATTAGGATCTACATGGTCTGGCCTCGGCTGAAGATTCTTCTTTTCATAAAGCAATGGCCTGAACCGCTGGTCAAGCTTATGGGCTAAATCTTGATTTGAACTTACTGAGGCGAATTTCAGTGCACCATACCAGGCACAAACCTCCGAATAGGTAATTGAACCCGGTGGTGTTGGAAATCCAAAATTGGTATGTGGAGTAGCCAGAAAATGCCGGCTAAGTTTTAATCCAACTTCTTTTGGTTCAGCACCTTTCGGCCAGTTTTTAAAGTATTTATCCTGTGCGGATACAGGGTAATAAAATAACCCCATAATCGTCAGAAAGAGTAGTTTCTTCATTTTATTTATCGTTAGAAATATTAATTATCTAAAACTTTTACTCCCACTGCAAAAGCAACATCTGTCATGTTCATTTCCTTTAAACTTTTCGCAGGTAATTTAGATCCTGGCATTTGAATGTTTCTAAAAGTTAAGTGACTAATCCTATTGGTATCGCTTACCCCTTTAATCTTTCCGGGTGACTTCCCAGAATCTCTGACTAATACATCTTTCACTAAAATATCTGATATAGGCCCACTTCCCTTTTTATCTCCATTCTGCATAAAAAATATCGCCCAGGTTCTATGGTCATCATTCTGATAGCTCAATTTTTCAATATCAATGTTGTTGAAGATTACATGCTTCACGTAAGAGGTTCCCCATTTGTGGTGGATTCCAATACCCACGGCAGCATCATATACCACACAATCTTTAAACGTGATATTACTTTGAGGCTGCATTACCCCCTGACCAATCTTATATCCGTAACAATATGTCCAGGAAATACAGTCTTCAAAAAGCACATTTCGCTGTGCGAGAGGCTTTCCGGGCCAGTTTCTGCATAAGTCAGTATTTTGCTCCCAGGTTTTGGTAGAAAAGGGATCGTCTAAAGCAATCCCGATAACATGTTTAACCTTCACATTTTGCGATTCAATAACATCGATACCATCGTTCTCTCCCATATCAAATCGGTTAAAGAGCTTGATATTTTGAAGAACCACATTTTTAGACCTCGTAGGAATAACAGCCCAGGCACCAGAGTTTCTAATGATTAGCCCATCTATTTCGATATTTTCTGCACCCATAATGGCCAGGATATGATTACCGATATTCCCTTTTTCAGTTGCAATCTTACCATTTCCATCTAGCGTGCCTTTCCCATATAGTTTTATATTTTTTGCGCCTCCTTTGGTATAAATCCACCAGGTAATGTCTCGTTTCTGAGAAGCCTTTCTGGCGCTTATTGTATAATCTTTGGCCACTCCCGAGAAAAGTAATACTGCTCCTGCCTCCAGGTAAAAATTAATGTTGCTCTTCAGCTCTATGTTACCAACCTTGTAAATACCTATTGGAACATAAACGGTTCCATTTTTATGCTGCGATGCATCATTTATAGCTTGCTGAATGCTTTGCGTAGTTAAGGTATTACCGCTTGCATCTGCAGCATAAGGTTTACTCAGTACATTAAATATTCCCTTTCCACTAATAGCTGGTTTATTTACATCAGCTGCATCGGCAGCAATAACCAGTTCTTTTGTTTTATTGATTTTAACAATGAGGTATTGTCCCTTAGCTATTTTGAAATGAAGCGTATTTCCTTTTGCATCGGCCCTAACATTTAATTTCTTCGGACTGATATTATAGCTTAAAATATCTCCATCTTGCAAAGTCAACATTACATCAACAATCTCCTCATCCATCATAAAATGCGCATAATCGTATTTATCGGTATAATTCACGATGGGTGCCGGTAAGCCCAATACTGTTAAGGAATAGGTTTTTGACGCTTGATAACGGGCTGGAATTGGATATATTTCCAACGCCTTAACAGGAGTACTACCTGCCAAAAAAAAGGCAGGCAGTACAAGGAGCATTACTATTAAATTGATTTTTTTTTTCTGATCCATTATGGCTTAAGGATATTAGCTCTCTTTAATTCATCCAGTGCTTCGAAAAGCATTACGCCGCTTAGCTGTACAGAACAATCACCTGTTTTGCTGCCCGGTTTAGTCGCCCAATCTGGACCAAAAACATTTTCTGGTGCCCTTGTGGCTTTTGTAGCCAAACTCTGCCCGTTGTTTTTAAGATATTTCAGGTAAAGTTCTTTCGTATAATCATCTACCGCATTCTTTAACAATAACTGGGTCATGTAGCGAATAAAAATGCCTTTAAAAAGTCCTCCATCTCCTGTATTCTCTCCTTTTAAAATTCCTGATGGTGAAAACCGCGTTTGATCGTTCATCACGTAATTGGCATTTCGAATGGCATCCTGCAAGTAAACCTTATCCTGAGTAATCAAATACAATTCTAAGCCCGCACCCAGCCACGTACCCTGGTTGTAAGTATAAATGGCCGTTTCTGAAGTATTTCCATAAGCATCCCAAACCACACCACGGGCAGATTCAACCACATAGGTTTTCATCCAGGTATAGATTTTCTTTGCCCAAACCAGATCGTCATCCTTTTTATCCAGCTGATACATTCTTGCGGCTATAATGGCTGCCGGGGCATTTGAACAAGCATTTTTAGAATCTGGCGATCCAGATGCCCACATAATACCACCATTTTTTACTGTAGTCCAGCCCACCTTAATCCAGGTCCAAAGCTGATCTGCGGCCTGTTTATATTCCGCATCTCCTGTAGCTTCATAAGCTCTTAAACAAGCCAGTGCCCACCACTCCATATCATCGTAAAAAGTATTTTTATAGGTATTGCCATTCTTTACATAACAGCCCTTTAACAGGGTTTTCATTTTGGTAAGGTATTTGGCATCCTTGGTTCGCTTATATGCATCTACGTACACATCAAGTGCGTGTGCATTCCACCAGTAATTGAAACCCGTATGCCCATCATTGTTCTGATTGAAATAATTCTGCGCCTGGTTGTAGAACTGTGCATCAAGGGCTAACTGTGCGGCATCCGCAGCCGCTGCCCAATCTACCACTGCCGGTGCCGGAACAGGTTCTGAAGGAAAAACTCTTTTTTCTTCTTTCTTACAGGCAAACATCAGGAGACTAATCAAAGCCAGTCCTGCCCATTTGATATTTTGATTTAATAATTTCATTGGTTGAGATTTAGGCGGCTTTAATATTGTAAAACCGCCGATGTATTATTTGAATATTACCTTATGTGTGTAGTCTGCTGCCGCCTGAAGTCTAAATTCGATATCTGTTTTTTGCGATTCGGCTGCAAATTTGAAAGTGTAATCGTACTGGCTGTTGTCTACCTCCTTTAAAAAGAAATAACTGGCCGGACTTGTAGCTGTTGCCCTTGAATTGTCCTTATTAACACTACCCCAGTTTTTAACTGTTACATTCCCCAAAGGATCTTTTTCGGTAACCCTGAACTTATAGCGCTCGTCTTTACCCCAGCTTTCGGTTTTCCAAACAATAGCGACATCTGTAGCCTTCCATAAACCGGCAGCATCGTAAGTAAGTACCGTTTGGATTTTATTGTAGCCCGAAAACCAAAGCCCTACAGATTGTATCTCGGTAAATATTGCTGTAGACTTATTAAAATCCAGGTTGATGCGATAAACGGTTTTCGTTGATGCTAAACTTGTGACTTCAGTCCCCTCTTTCAACATACCTGCATCGATAACGAAACTCAACGGTGTTCCTGTAACCTTATCTACTAATTTGTAGGTTCCGGGATTTAATGAGGTATAAATTTCGAAGACACCATCAGAGAGTTTTTTAAAATTTTGCGCTTTACTGATATCTGTTCCACCTTCTGTAGCGGCACCTGTAATAAAGATATTGGCAGGATTTTCTGCAAAGCCCAGGGGTCTTTTTAACTCTAATATGCCCGAGCCTGAAGTAGCAGATACAACCCCATTAGAAGCAATAACCCTCCAAATTACCTTTCCGCTGTTCAGCTCTTTAATTCCTGCAGCATAAGCTATTTTATTCATCTCTTTATGAGATAAGGACAATTTATTTTCCGAACCCACCTTCCCTGGTATTCCTGTGTAAACGGGTTTTGTAAAGTCGCCTCCTTCTTTATCAAATACTACTTTATAAAAGGCCAGTGTGAAATTGGCGGTTGAAGCTGCATTCCACTCGAAGCTTACAACAGCATTACTTGCCGGATCTAAGTTAATGAGCGTATTATTTGCAGGTGCCACAATATTGGCAGCAACAATGCTAGTACTCACATTATCAACCTTTTCTTTCTTACAGGATAACATAAGCACAAAGCATAGCAATCCTGTAGCATATTTATTTTTAAATATTCTGTTCATAAAATTTCATTTAAGGGCACATTACCAGCCCGGGTTACCTACAAGATTTTTGTCTTTGTTTAATTCTGATTGAACGATGTTCCACAAGTAATTTTTCTTTAAGAAAACCCTATTTTCAAACACTACCCTTTTTTGAAAATCAGTAGATGTGGTGGCATTAACATCCATTCCATAAAATGGCCCGGCATCAGTTTGCTCGGCAATCTTCCATCTACGGGTATCGAAATACCTGAAACTCTCAAAAGCCAGCTCTACCCTTCTTTCTTTACGAATAGCTTCTCTCCAGCTAGTCTGGTTTCCAGGCTCAGGAATCTGATTGACAGCAGAACCATACTGTGGAATTCCTGCTCTTTCTCTGATCAGGTTGATGTATTTCTTGATATCTGGATGGCCTGGAGCATATTCGTTAAGTGCCTCGGCATAGTTAAGATAGATTTCTCCCAAACGAAAAATAATCTCAGCACGATCTGCAATCTGATCTGGACCAACCTTGCTATTGGGATTGACCATTTTCCGGACAACATAACCCGTTCTCGACCAGTTCCTTCCTGTATACTGACCACTATTACCGCCCTTATACATCTGAATTGTAATTGGAGAGGCACCTGTTCCGTTATTGTTGTTTGATGCATTGTTAATCCACTTACTGAGGTTGAATGTTATATTTACATAAAAACGTGGTTCACGGTTTACATACATATTAGATGTACCTGCCGCATAGTAATTATTGGCAGTTGCATTGGTTCCGTTTTCTGTATAGCCCGATAAGGGATCATCAATAGATCTGCCGTTTGCTGTAAAGAAGGCATCAACCGCTTGCTGTGTTGCTCCCCATGATGACCAACCCCCTAAAATATAAGGAGATCCATTCTTATCAATGGAATAGAGCTTATCGGATGTTAATCTACACAAAATCACCTCTGAATTCCAATCCTTTATCCAGAGGTTTTTTAACGACTCGTAAGGCTTGATATTTCCAGTACCATCTAACTCTTTATATAAACTATAATCGGGCATATCGATTAGTTCCTTAGAAGCATCGGCTGCTTTCTTCCATTTGTTTATATCTAAATTTTGGTTAATTAACCCCTTACCGTCCAAATTTTTAAAATTCGCATAATCGGTATTGCCATTATATAGCGGACTAGCTGCATACAACAAGGTTCTGGATTTTACAGCAAGGGCCATTCCCTTTTTCCATCGGCCATACTCGCGTGTATTCCCTTGTGAAACAGGAAGGTCCAGGATAGCTTTATCTAGTTCGGAAACAATGTAATCTACACACTCATCGTAGCTATTACGGGGGAGGTTAAAATCATCGATACTTGCATCTGGTGGGATAGGTAAATCAGGTAAAATGATCACCGGCCCATATTGTGCAATAAGGCACGAATAAAAATAAGCTCTTAATGCCCGGGCTTCTGCCACGTATTGTTTGATCAGCTGAGGCTCAATTTCTGGATTTTCCGGAACACGTTGCATAAAATATGATGCTCTTCTGATTCCCTGATAATAGTTATTCCAAAAATTATAATCTCCTCTGTTTTTATCCCAGCTTCCCAGGTTCATAGAATAAGTAGGATAGTCGTTATAAGTAACATCTGCCTCATCAGATAAACCTGCCCAAGGACTTTGTGTATTCCAATCAGCATTCGACTTGATATAAGAATAAACTCCTGCGAGGTATTTTTCGCTCTCCAGCTTCTTTTTAAATACGTCATCAATAGTTTGCTTATCATCTGGCACCTGATCCAAAAACTTTTTACAGGCAGTTAAAGTGCTGATCACCATCAAGACCATTGTCACTTTAAAAAATATATTTCTTTTCATATCCAACGGATTTTTATCATTTAAAAAGTTGCACTTACACCCAAACTATAGGTTTTGATATTGGGATAGGTTGTTCCTGACCCTCCACCTAATTCTGGATCCCAATATTTGAATGGACTGAATGTAAACAGGTTATAACCAATAAAGTAGAGCCTTAAGCGTTGCATACCTAAAGTGCTGATCATCGGTTTGGGAAAGGTGTATCCAAAATCAAGTGTTTTAAGTCGTAAGAAGCGACCGTTCATCAGGAAATGTGAATTAGTTGAAGAATAATTCTGATTAATATCAGCACCATAGGAAAGCCTTGGGTAAAAAGCATCCTGGCTCGGATTCTGAGGTGTCCATCTATCTAAAACATTAGCATATAAGCTCCCTCGAGCAGATCCATTTCTGAAAGGCATAAAAGCTGATGAGAAATAAAAATCAACTGAACCTACACCTTGAAAAAAAGCACCCAATGAAAATCCCTTATATCCTATGGTTGTTCCAAATCCGTATAATATTTGTGGAACCTGATTTTTACCAATAAAAGTCATGTCGTCAGCATTAATTACCCCATCGCCATTTAGATCACTAAATTTTAGGTCACCAGCCTGTACAATACCTGTAGTCCTGGCAATTGCCGGATTGTCTATTTCTGCCTGGGTGTAAAAACCATCTGCAATATAACCTAACCTATTATAAACAGATTGGCCTCTGCTTTGCTGCCATGGAAATGCAGGTGTTGGCGTGTCATCTTCAATTATTTTATTTTTGTTATAGGTAAATGTTCCCTGAAGTGACAATGAAAAAGCACCAAAGTTTTTATCAAAATTCCCGGTAAAATCAATTCCTTTTGCCTCTGTAACCCCCAGGTTACCCAACAAATTGTTTCTCACCCCCACAAAATCCGGTACGCCTTTCCTATCTGTAAAGATATTTTCCCTTTTACGGGTAAATACATCAAACTGTAGGCTTAACGCATTGTTCCAGGTTTTTAACTCTAAACCTAAGTTTAAATCTTTCTCTGTTTCCCAGGTTGCATCTACCGGGTAATCTGCAATATCGATTCCGGTTAGTAAATTATCGTTTCTTACCTGACCGAATTGATATTCCCCACTACTGCCAACCGTACCTACGTAAGAAAAGCGTCTTCCTCCAATGTTACTGCTTCCTACTATCCCGTAAGAACCTCTCAATTTCAATAACTGAAAAACATTTTTGATGTTACCAAAAAACTTTTCATTAGATATCACCCATCCTCCGGCAAATGAAGGGAAGAAACCATAACGTTTGTTGGGCGCAAAATTCTCTGCACCATTATATCCAAAGGTGGCTTCTGCAAGATAACGGTCATCAAAAGAATATGTAAAGCGCCCTACTGCACCTAAGCTACGGTAAGGAATGGAGCCGATTAGATCGCCCGCTGTGGCACTTACTTTATCACTTTGGTAATAAAGTGCTAAACCACCAAGCTTATGTTTCCCGAAAGTACGTGCGTAATTAATTGCCCCTTCCAGATAAAATTGTCTGCTACCACCATTGCTTCTCGAAAAAGATAAATAATCCTGACCAGGATTAATGCTGCTGTAAACCAATTCGCCATTGGCATTGCGAGTGGTTGCGTAATAGGTTGTTGGCGTTTTAATTCTTGCCAGGGTATTCGAATTGATGGCATCAAACGAATAAAGTATATGAGATGATAAACCCTTTACCAATGAACCTAAATCTTGTGTTACCCTAATATCAGACATTATCTGATTTTCGTAAGTAGTCTGATATCCCCGGTTGGTTAACATGGCGTACGGACTGTTCAATCCGCCACCTGTAGATAAAAAAGGTTCCCTGTTATCCGGATACATGGTTGGATATAGAATGGGATAGGTCTTTAAAGCCATATCAAAAATCTCAGAAGCATTTTTTCCTGGATAATTCCCGTTTGAAATCCAGCCTTTGATACCTAAATCTATAGTGGTGCTCTTTGTGGCTTTTATGTTAAGCGCAGAACTAAAGTTAACCCTCGAAAACTTTATCGAGGAGTTATACTGCTGTAATCCGTTCGTGGTGAACAAACCTGTCTCATCGTAATATCCACCTGAAACATAAAAAGTAGATTTTTCTCCGCCTCCCCTCACGCTTAGATTTGCCTTACGGTTATGGCCAAAATCATTAAATATTTCATCAAACCAGTTTACATTGGGATATAAATAGGGATCAACCTGCGTAAATGTTTTATTAATCATGTCTTCCGAATATATCGGATTGCCTCCACGAGTGGTAGAGGCCTCGTTGGCCATCTGCATATAGGTTACACCATCAGCAATTTCAGGAATTCGGGTAAACTGGGTAAGGCCCTGATAATAATCCAGACTAAGATCTGTACGACCTGCTTTTCCGCGTTTGGTAGTGATGAGAATTACTCCATTAGCCCCCCTTACACCATATACTGAAGTAGAAGAAGCATCTTTTAATATGGAAAAGCTTTCTATGTCATTAGGATCAATATTACTAAAGGCACGTTCTACTCCATCTACTAAAATTAAAGGGGTATTATTTCCAGTGGATATTACCCCCCTAATCCATAAATCAGCTCCATCCCTGCCTGGCTCACCGCTACGCTGCACACCTACAAGTCCTGATACCCGACCCGCCAGAACGGTAGAAATATTAGCTACAGGTTGCTTTAAGGATTCAACATCCATTGTTGATTGTGCACCCAAAGTTTCAATCTTTCTTTGTTTTTGCCCGAAAGCAACGACCACTACCTCATTTAAAGAATTGTCAATAGGTTTTAAGATAACGGTGATACTCTTTCTCTTTTCAACAGGCACCTCCTTACTCTCATATCCAATATAGCTGATCAATAGTGTGGCATTTTCATCTACTTTAATTTTAAATTCTCCACTCGGATTGGTGGCAACAGTTAAGGTTCCACCCTTTATTTTTACCGTAGCCCCTGGAATAGCCTGACCTGTTTCATCAAGAACTTTACCCTGCACAGTAATTTCGTCTGCATTTAATTTCGATTCAGCCATTCGCTTGCGTAAAACAATGGTTCTCTGATCAATAACATAAGTAAATGGCTGACCTTCAAAGCATTTTTGCAAGACACTTAAAAACGGCTCGTTTACAGCATTTAATGTTATTGGATTACCTGATCTTATCAGTTCATCTTCATAGTAAAAATTGTAATTACTTTGTGCACGTAATACTTTTAAAACTTGAGCAATTGAAGCTTTGTTAACGCTTAAATTGATATTTTGAGCGTGGATATTTGCATTCAGCTGTAGCACGAAAGCAAGCATTAAAATCACGATAAATTTCATTCGGAGGAGAAATTTAAATGACATGGAGGGTTGCCCACAGCATGTAGTTGTGTTAAAAATTTTATACATTTGGTTAGTAAGTTAAAGTATAACTTGTTCGGAAAATAGGTTTATTTGATTTGCATTTTGGCTTTTGCCATCGACCTGGAGTGGCTCCAATCACTTCGGGTCTTTTTTTAAAGCCGGTTTGGGTAAGGGTTACTTCATCACAATAATCCTCCTTCCCTCTATTTTAAATTTAACCGACTTAGTAAGCTCCATAATTTTTAACACCTCAGTTACACTTCCAAATTTGGAAATGGTACCGGTGTAGTACTGGGCTTTAAAATCATTTTTGTATTCTACATCGATATCGTACCAACGGGAAATTTTATTCATGATAGAATGCAGATCTTCATGATTGAATAAAAACAGTCCGTTTTTCCAGGCAATGCTTTCCTGTACATCGGGTAAATTTTGCAGCATAAGTGATTGCCCCGAATTCACAACCTGTTGCCCCGGCTTCATTAGTTTTTTCTGTCCGGCCTGGCTTACCAATACCTTTCCTTCTAGAAGCGTAGTTTTAATTCCTTCAGGTTCATGATAAGCGCTGATATTAAAGTGTGTACCCAAAACCTGAACTTCCTGAGTACCGGTTTGAACAATAAACGGCATTTCAGGATTCTTGGCTACTTCAAAATAACCTTCTCCACTAAGCTCCACCGCTCGCTTAGCCCCTTTGAAAACAATCGGATAACGTAAGCTCGAAGCGGCATTTAACCATACATTAGTTCCATCTGGCAAGATCACTTTGTACTGGCTGCCTCTGGGTGTTTCGATAGTATTGTAGGCCACGGTGGTAGATGCAGGGCCTTGAGTTTTTAATATTTCGTAGACTAACTCTCCCGTGGCAGTTTTCTTAATCCGGATGCCCATACCCGTATCAGACACGAGCGTTGAAGCATTCTTATCCAACACAAGCTTGCGTCCATCAGCAAGGGTTAAAATGGCCTGATCTTTACCTGGTAGAATAGTTTGCTTTTCTTGCTCAGTTTTAGCGTTAAGTTCTTCCGGTATTGGTTTAACCAGATAAAAAGTTACCGAGGCTACCAACAGTAATACTGCCGCGGCTGCCACTGCTTTTTGAAAAAGCGAAAATCTTCTTGGTACGCCAACCTGTGGAAGTCTGCTCTTAATCAGCTCTAGATCTTCTTCGATCTCTTCTTCGGTTAAAGGTTTAGCCTGATGTTCATACTTTAAATACGAGCTTTCTACGAATGCCTTCTCCTCTTCCGTATAGGTTCCGGCGGTATAACGCTTAAGTAAATCTTTAATTTGGTTAGTTTGCATGAAGTTTATCAGGAATATTATGATCCCCTTTAAACTATAGACGAATAACTCAGACGTATAGGGTAGAAAAAAATTATTTTTCTAATAAAAATGCTAAAGCGAGTAAAATGCCCAATTTAGGGCGCATAATTTTCAATGCGTTTTGGATCTGTTTTCTCACCGTCTGTTCAGAAATATCTAATTCGGCTGCTATTTCCTTATGACTTAAATGCTGCTTCCTGCTCAGTTCAAATATATGGCGCATTTTATCTGGTAAGGCAGCGATTTCCTGTTCGATAAGCGAGGCCAATTGTTTTTGTCTGACCAAGTGATCTGTTAAATCATTTTTAGCAAAGGAATAGTTTTCCAGATAAGAAAGATAACCAGTTGCTACTGTTTGGTGAGCATGATGATCAAGAATCTTATTTCTTAGTGCAGTATATAGATATGTAGAAAGTACACTCTGAATAAATATCTCTTCCCGCTTTATCCAAAGCGTGGTAAATAAATCCTGAACTAAATCTCTGGCCAACTCCCGATCTCCAAGCTTTTTGTAAGCATGAGTATACAGCAATCGGCTATACCTGTTGTAAACTTCAGTATATGCGTAGTGGTCATTCTCTTGAACAAGATCAAATAGTTCAACGTCTGGAAGGTCACTATATAACTGCATATCTGGTTGGTATAGAACAAATATATATTATTAATCATATCCAAACAACATATGTAAATCGATTTAACAACTCAATGAGAGGTATCAAAGAATACTGCTGCTGGTCAGTTTTATATTCTGCTTAAAGGTGTAAAGCCGCCTGCGGCGATAGATGCACTGTCTTCTCCTAAAATAGCTTGTCACCGAAAATTGCTATAAAGAGCAAACTAATGTGTTTTGAATTTACTTTTTGAAACGAGGTAGCGTGCAAGGCTCACTTCGGAATTTCCAAATCCGCAACACGCTTCAAATCTTTAATAAAAAAGTTCATTAATGGTCTTGCCTGGAAGGGTTCGGATTTTGGCAGAAAATAACTTGTTCAGGCATCTTTCATTTAATATTTCACTTAACGATGTCGTTAAAAACATCAGCAAAGACTGCTATATATACATCGTATCGCCGAAGAACGCAGGTTAAAAAAGAGGCCGATATCTTATGATACGGCCTCTATAGGTACATGAGAGAGAAATTGTATTATTTGCGATTATAACAGTCAACCGGGTTATTCAAATAATTTATTTGATGAGACATCGTAATATTTGCCATTCTTTAATATATAAGCAGCCCCGGCTGAGGGTCTAGAGGTATCTGTAAGGTAAACAGTATATACCTGTTTTCCTGGATTTGCCGGATTGTGGGGCGCGCTAAAAGATAAAGACAGGTAGACTGTACCATTACTACTCTGTATAGGCGTCTTTGTTTCATGATCCAGGAAAGAAAATTTATATTGGGTCTGTATCAACCCTGCCCTAATCGGTTTTTTGATGAGATAATAACCAGCTGTATCCAAATCTTTTCCTATTCCAATAAGGGTATCAATTGGGAGATAGGTAACCACACTTGTTAATGTCGATTTAACTATTACATCCAATTTTCTATAGGGAACCCCAGCACTATTGGATAGCGCAATATTACTTAAGTTGGCAATTTTTAGCTTCATATATCCTGCTGGAGCTGCAGGTTCATTGAGCTGTGTATTTTTTAACAATTGTGGGGTAATGGTACTATCTGGCTGAAAGATGTATAATGTATCCCTCTTCTTATCTTGCAGGTTAAATTCTTTTTCCAGCAAAACGTTACCTGTGTTTTTATTGTAGAAACTAAATTTACCAGGGCCGCTTAAAAATACATTACCAAAAGATTCAATTGGCCTACCATTAAGCTTTGTGCCCAACTTATCACCAAGGACACTGTTGTTGATAAATACCGGAATATCTGCATAGCTGGCCGCATCTTTTAAATAAGGCTCCTGCCGTTTACATGCTGAAATAAAAAGGATAATTAAACTTAAATAAAAAAAGTAGCGGGTAATGATTCTTGACATATTTTCTTTTATTAATAAGAATAAGCAGCAACGAGAGGCTGCCACTTATTCTTAAGGTTTTAAAACAAACATTTAATAAGGTTAAAAATTAAATTTGGTCCAGTTGTCTGTCCAGATTGCACCACTAGGATCAATAGCACCATTATAAGTTCCGCTGGTTCCACCATCAGTTGAAGGTGAGGCAACTGGTGTTAAATTAGCTGGGTCATAAGAACCGTTTGCATAAAATGCACTTGCTCCGCCTGCTAAACCTAAATAATCAGGAGACAATGAACCTGTAAATGCCTGGTTGTTGGCAAATGTAGCCGGACGACCGCCAGTAGCTGGTAAATAACTAGTTACAAAACCATGCACCAAATTAAATTGAGTAGTAGAACCCGCTTGTTTGATGTTTTCGAAACGGATACCATTGTTAAATCCTGCTACGATTGAATTCTGAAGGTTTACACCAGATTTTCTTCTGATATGTACACCATTTTCCAATTCATCAGATTCAGTACCTGTGCCACCGCTTGAATAACCCAGAATAGTGAAGTTGCTTAAAGCAGGTCTGGTTAAGAAAGTAGAAGTAGTATCGCTTGTAGGGTTATTATCAGACTCGATACCGTTAGCATCACTAACACCACCTGATGTAGTATGGTTGCCATCACGGTTTTTTAATGCAATAGCGTACTGGATTGTACCTGAATAACCGAAATCGAAATCAAAGTCATCATCAATACCGCCTAAAGCGATCAAGTGATCTGCGTTTACTGTTCCTCCAAAAAATTCAAATGAATCATCATTACTGAAAGATACCTGGATGTGGTTTAAGGTAGTACCTGAACCAACACCGCCCAAAGTAAGACCATTGATTTCATTATCGGTTGATAATAAAAATCCTGCGTACTCAATACGTGCGAAACGTAAAACCCCTGAGTTATCACCTGCAGAAGAACCGCCATAAGTAACATCAGCTGGTGGAGATGTAGGAATACCTTCGATTACTGTTGAAGTTGGTTGATTGGTTGGCGCATTACCCAAAAGAATCACACCACCGAAATCTCCAGGAGCTGGTGAGGCAAGAGCAGGATCCGGACCAAATACGATTGTACTATCTGGATTGTAGCTGGCTTCAGCAACATTGCTTCTGTTACCATCAGCAAAAATCTGTGCATTTTTAGCAATCACCAAAACACCTTTAAGCGATCTGCCAGCATAAGTTACTGCATTACCGGTTACAACATGTGTTCCTGCTTTAATATGAAGTTTTGCATTACTGCCTGAAAAATAAACTACACCGTCTAAAAGATAAAGGGTATCTGGGCTAAGTGTGCGGCTTCCAGTGTATACACCAGCTAAATGTACTTTTGGTAACAAGTTGTAATCAATAGGTGCTTTAGATGATTTGCTGAAATCACCGGTGCGTAAAACACCATCCTTTTTGCAGCTCTGAAGTGCAAAAGTCGCAAGTACTGCTAAGAGTACCAATAAGTTTAAATTTTTTGTTTTCATCGTAAGGAGATTTGTTTAATGTGGAAGATTTGTGTTTGTTTTAAAACATTGTAAAGTTGAAATATATGTTTGAATAATGCAAGAAAAATTATAAAATATTTTTTTCATAAAATACTGAAAAATAGATAATTACATCGCTTAAATAAAGCAATTAAACAACATTTAAACCTTTAAAAAAGGCTTAGAAATTTCTATTCTTTTTATACACTAATTCCTAAAATTTATAACTAAACGTAATACTTACTGTTCTCCCATTTTTTATCCGGTAGGATATCTTATCACCGTTCTCCGGTTCATAGGCATCGGTATTATTGCCTGCGATATCATAGCCATTTTGCGGATTTAATGTATAGGCTGTTGGATTGGTATAATAAATGGTAGACTCATCAAGAAGGTTACCAATATTAAGCCTGATCTCTGCTTTTTGCTTCATCAGTCTGGCACTCAACTGGAGATCCACCACATTCCGTCCGTTTTCATATTCAATGTCATTTGGACTGGCCGTTACTACGTAAGAGCGGTAACCTGAACGGTTGTAACTGATATTGGCACCAACTATTTTTGAGCTGTAACTTACCCCCGCATTGATAAGCCATGGCGATTGCCCATAAAGGGGGCGTTTCACTCCAGGCAATATTTCTTCTATCAGCGAATAGGAAGTACCTCCATTCTCAGCAACTACCCTATAATTTACTGCAGTTACTTCAGAACGCATCCATGTACCATTTCCAAAAATGCTTAGATCGTGCAGCCACTGTTTATCGGCAATAAAGCCCAATGATTTCCGGAATTCCATTTCAAATCCTTTATTGGTTGCTTTTTTCTGGTTCTGGAAGCGCAGGTAACGTATCTTTCCGGTTGATGAAGACACATTTTGTGCAACGAGTTCCAGCGGATTATCAAAGTCTTTATAAAAGGCCGATACTGATATGATTTCTCCCGGGCCTGGGTACCACTCATAACGGAGGTCATAATTCTTGATCTTGGTGCTGATCACATTCCAGCCGCTGATGTAGGATTCAAGATATGGATCGTATAGCTCAAAATACGAGGTTTCTCTAAAATCGGGGCGTACTACGGTGGTGGAATAAGCTGCCCTAAAATTCATCTGCTCTGTAAGGCTGTAGGTGGCATTAACCGATGGCAGGAAACGCCAGTTTTTTTCACCGGTGATAAAAGGATTCACCTTCTCAAATCCATCATAATTGGGTGCACGCAGAAACTGTTGCTGCTGGTTAGCCAGATTAAAGTTCTCAGCCCTTACCCCATAAACCAATCTCAGTTTCTGAAAAAACCGTTGGTCAAGCATCACATAGGCAGAATGATATTTTGAAGTACCCGTGTACTGGGTTCCGTTCCTGCCAGCATCAGCAAAATAAAAAGCCGAATCTGCCGTCGCTCCAATCCGATCAGGCGCCATAATATCTTCATAACGGCCAGTTAATTTAACGCTCTGATCCTGTCTGATAATCTGCACCTGCGCCGAATTCAACGCACGTTTTTTATGCCAACCTGCATAACCAATCTTAACCACACTTTTATCTTTCAAAAAATCAAAAGGCTGGCTCAGGCTGGCCGTCCAGTTGTAGTCTGTTTCATTTAAACGGGTAGATAAACGGTAATCGTAAACACCCAAGGCATCGCTAAAGCCATTCGCCTGCGGGCTATCATAATAATCAACACCATCAAAGGTTGCTGTTCTGGCATATCTTAACCTGCGCATATCCTTAATATCCTGACTGATACTGGTCCGCGCACCACTCCAGTTAAATTTTAAGCCCTTTGAGGAAATAAGGTTCTCGCCTTCCAGTTTATTTTGATAAACCGTAGTATATTCTGGAACGGTAAGTAATTCTTTAAATTTAAAGTTGTTGTTTTCTGGCTCAACTCTAAGGGCATCCTGCATGGTTTCATTAAATACATGCGAGTAATAATTTTTAGAGGCCAGCTTAAACTTTTCACTCTGGATGCCCGCATTCAGCACGCCCCCCAGTGTGGTATTGAACTTATGCAGATTACCAGTGCTCCGCAATGAGGCAGAATCGATAGGTGCTCCGCTAACATTGGTCAGACCAGCGTTGCGGATCGTTTCAAATGGATTGGTTTCTTGTGTGTTGCGGTAAGTAAGTCCTCCTGAAAAGCCGAATTTTAATCCTTCCTTTAGCTGATAGAGTCTGCCAAGTGAGAAGCGGTAATTCTGGTTCGGGGTTGCATTGCTTACATAGGCTTTTAGCGGCTCGCTCTGAAACCGCTTAGACTGTGGGATTGCGTATGAGGGAATAGGCGCACTTTGATCTGGCTGAGTCCACGATTGCAGGTCCATTGGTGTATTTCTTCTCCCATCATCAAAACCTAAAAAGTCATATTTACCCCTACCACCAAGACTTACAAAATCCTTGCCTGTAGTACGGGTATTAAAACCGGTACCGACAGTAAAGGAGATGAAATTCTGTTCTGGAATATCCAGTGTGTTGATGAGTATCTGTCCACCGGAAAACTCTGAAGACATATCGGCACTGGATGTTTTATTAACCACTACGCTGCTCACCAGTTCCTGTGGTACTACATCAAAAGAAAAATTCCTGCGGTTCATATCCGTGCTCGGAATAATCACGCCGTCCAGCATCGCCTGGTTGTAACGCTCGGTCATCCCACGCACCACCACGTAACGTGTATCAATCGTGGTAATTCCACTGATCCGCTTTAATACCTGTCCAAGATTGTTGTCCGGGGTGCGGGCAATCTGTTCTGCTGATATACCGTCGGTAATTGAAGCATTGTTTTTCTGTTGTGCATATAATCCGTTAATGGATTCCTTTTTATAGGAAGACTGGATCACCACTTCTTTTAAAGCACTTGTTGATACATTCAATACAACATCCAGTTTGGTCAGCCGTCCTTCATTCACCACTATATCAGCAATACGTTTAGTCTGAAAAGAAATGTAGCTCACTTCAATAGTATAGGTGCCCGGCGGTACATTGAATTCGTAAGTACCGTCTACACTGCTCTGCACCACCCTGTTGAGTCCAATAATCTTAATAGAAGCGCCTGGAAGGGTTTCCCCCTTATCGTCAACAATTTTACCAGAAATGCGGCCTGCCTGCTGCTTTTTCTCAAATGCTGGTTTCGTGTATTTTACGAAGATAGAACCACCAGATAGGGAAAAATTCATTCCCGATTCAGTCAGTTTTTCAAGTACTGTTCCTAGTGCCTGCTTCCGGTAGCTGATATTTTTTAAGGTTACCTTTTCCAGCTCATTGGGGTTGTATACAAAATTATAACGGGTCTGTGTTTTTAACTCTTTGAGGATCTTAATAGCCCCTACCTGCGCGTACTCCAATGTTACCGGATTATTGATCGTTTTGTAGGTATCTATGTCTTTAATGTCTCTTGCCTGAGCAAAAACCGGAGTGTTTAATAGAATAAAGAGTATAATAAATAGGTAAGAAGTCTGTTGTATTCTTAAATTTAGTGTAAAGGGTAAATTAAAAATCATAATTTTGAATTGCTGCATTAATTTATGTGGTATGGATTACATTTTTTACCGGGCTTACCGGTGAACAAGAAAGCGCCGCCTGTCCGCGGTGCTTTCCTTTTTAATTAAGCTCTATTTTCTTTTTTCGATACGCGTCAGGTTATAAGTTAGAGAATCTGTTTTCTTGACTTTAAATGGGTAGATGAATTTTAATGAATGAAGTACTTCATCGACCGAAGTGCCTCCGAAATCACCACTGATACTGAATTCTTTAAATTCCTCTTCATTAAACCTGATTTTTACGCCATAAAATGAAGAGAGACTGTAGACAGCATCACGGAAAGGGGTACGGTCAAAATCGAGTACACCCTTGCTTACAGGATCTTTTGAATTGTCAAAACCTGTAACCGTGCTTAGGGTTCCGTTATGATAATCGAATTCCTGCCCGGGATTTAAAATGACAGCGGGTGCGTTAACACCATTGCGCAAAATTTTCACTTTTCCGGTAAACAGGCTCACTTTTTCATATCCATAATCCTTATAGTGCCTGATTACGAAAGAGGTTCCCAGTGCAGTTGTAGAAAGTTTTCCCGAATTTACATGGAAGGGCTTGGTCTTGTCATGGGCAACATCGAAATAGGCCTGACCTTCTATCAGAAATACCTGACGGTCTGTTTTGGAAAAGGACTTTGGATATTTGAATATTGAGCCAGAGGTCAGCGAAACCCTTGTTCCGTCTGCCAATGTAAGCGCTGTCATTTTACGCTGTGGAACTTTAACAGTTAGAAAGGTCTCGGTATCCTGAACAAAACGGTAGTGCTGGTAGGCCTGATAAGCAGCAGCAAGCATCACAAATGCAAACATTGCTGCTATCGATCTCCTCACAAATAAGACAGATAAATTTGTTTTACGCGCTTTTGGCAGAATCCTGTTTACAATATCTCCTTTAACTTTCCATTCCGTTGGAAATTCTTTTGCAAGTTCTTCCAAATCAGCCATTTCTACACCGTTCTCCTGCTCAAGCATTGCGAAAAACTCCTGTAGTTCTTCGGTAGAAAGCTCACGGGTCAGGTATCGGCGGTGTAAATCTTTTATTCTATTACTATCCATATCAATAATAGCCCGTTGTATGGGCGTACTATTTATAAATACAACCTGAGTAGGGTAGTTAGGGTAGTTCGAATAAAAATAAATAATTAGATTTCTTTCAACCGGAACATTAAGCCCTGTATGGCGAGAAAAATAAGGTTAGATAATTTCCTGGTTAATAAAGAAATGTTAACAGAAAGCTGACGAGGAAAGTTTGTATGAGGTGGTAAACAAGCAAATCTAAAAAAGGCATGGAAACAGAAGAAAGTAAAATATGGAAATATAATCCAGGTAAGTTTTATTTTCTTTCATCACTTTGATCACCTGGTTTGCCTTCACCATATGGTCTTTCACCGCATCCCGGCTGATCGATAAATGCTCGGCAACTTCATTATAGGTCATTTCCCTGAAACGGATCATTTCAAAAACGAGCTTTCTTTTCGGCGGGAGGCAGCTCAGGGTGTTACGCAGGGTTCCAAGGTCATGTGTGGCATCAATACGTTTCTCAGGCAACATCTCTTCTTGTTCTTTTGCAAAATAAGCCTCCAGTTCGGCCTTCATCTTTTTACTCCTAGACATGTTTCTAAGCCATGTGAAAACAATGTTTTTCGAAACTGTTGATATATATCCTTTGATCCCGATTTCGGGATTGATATAGTCGCGGGTCTTCCAGAGGTGAAGAAAAACATCATGGGTCAGTTCCTCGGCACTTTCCCTCGAAAGGGTATACCGGAAACAATATGTAAAAATCTGCTGATGGAACATAGCGTAGATATTTTCAAAGGCTTCCCGGTTTCCTTCCTTAAAGTTCTGAATAACATCATGACCAAGCATAGAATAGCAGATTAATTTAAGGACAAATAAAACGTTTCGATGTTAAGCGGAATTATTTAGGCTGTTAAGTTTGTGTTAAACTCGCTCTGGCACTCCTCCCAATACAAAATCCATCCATGCTCCCATTATCTTAATACCCTGATCGGGATAGGCAGCAGATCGTCTTTATCCCTTGAATCGAACAATTTGTTTAGATTTTTACTACCTGAGGCGGACCGCACTCCTGCTTTGGCAATCCCAGTGATCCTGGATATCGCCAATTGTGTAAGGGTTTCATCTGGATCACCCAATTGTTTCAGTGGCAAGGCAGATAGTTCATCTGAAAACACATCGGGTGAGAGTCCCGTAGTATAATCTCCTTTCCCCTGTGAGTTATAGATCTTAAACACCAGCGGCCAGAGCACCCAGCCATTTACCTGCGAAGGTGTACGGTGATCGGCAAGTTCGAACTCTGCCATATCCTTGCCTAATGTAGCCTCTCCAATCCGCGTTGTCTGAAAATGAGGAGGCAAACTATTGATCAGAAGTTCTGCAGCAGAAGCGGTATGTCTTCCGGTGAGGATGAAAATTCTGTTTATATTCAGCCTCAGGCTGGTATACTGACTATAATTGAGTGGTCTGAACAATTTACTGATCTCTTCCCCAAAGCTATGTCTTTGTGTCCCGGCATTGGCATTCCCACGATATTCCAAAAAAATTGCATTTTCGTTTGCCCTGGTAATCATCGCTGCGAGTGCTGCCGCCACAGAAACTTCTCCACCGGTATTGTAGCGCATGTCAAGAATAAGTTCGGTTACCTGCTGCCCCTGAAAGCTGGCAAACACCTCCTTGAGCCTATTCAAGGCTTTGGTATCAAAATTATTTAAGAATATATAGCCTATCTTTTTCCCTTCTCTTTCCCACACCTGAGTGGTATAAACCGGATTTGGCTTTAGATATCCATTAATGTTATAGGCTGTATTTACCCCTTCCACCTGCAGCACAATACTTCCTTTTTTGAGGCTGGCCTCGCTCAGTGCAGCAATATTAGCGGAATTAACCGTTACGCCATTGATCATATTGACTTTATCGCCCCGCCGTAAGCCTGCCTGATAACCGTCCGAACCCGGTACGGAGAGCCTTACAATGGTCTGCTCGGCCCCAGCTTTAGAGATGGTAACCAGATCCACTCCAAAATCAGAATAGAGGGTGCGTGGGTAACTCTGTGGAACATCGGGATTGAGCAATTGGGAAAAGTGGTCTGCATTGTTTTTTATAGAAGCAAAAAAACTTAAAGGATCTTGATTATAGTTTGGTTTATTGGGGAGCGAACTGTTCCAATAGTAATAAACCTTCATGCTGTCCAGCACCCAGTCATTGATAAATTCGTTGGTTCCGGGATCAAAAACAGGGTCTTTTTCTTTTTTACAACCGCCGGTCAATATAAGGTTCAGCAATAATACAGAAAGGCAGCCCCTTCTTATTTTATTCTTAAAATACAATAAATAGACCATTGCCAGTTCCCATGATTAAGTCATCAAATTAGGTGCTGAAAATTAATTTAGTGTTAGATACCGGTTATCATTAAATAAACAAAAATGAGGAAGCCGGCTTCCACACCGGCTTCAAATTCCTCTGTTTTTTAAACAAATCTCCCGAAAACAAATGCCTTTGAAGATTTGGTAAATGTAATAATTTTTTAGAAAATACGTCATTTTTTAACGTATTTATCTGTTTATTAATCATTTCAAATCCATAATTAAAGGTAAAAAAGAAATCCGACGGATGGAGCGCCGACTTAATCCGCCACAAGGCCCGCCTATTTTTTATTTAACCAACAATTAACATAAACATGCAGAACTGGCCGTAACGGAAAAGCCAAATTTAAAAAACTCATATTTACTTGTTGGCAACGTTTATTGACTAAAACCCTTTAGAGGCGTTTATTAGTTGGCGGCAACCAGCCAAGCTGTAGATCAGGGAAAAACGACAAACTGGGAGGCGGCTAGTAAACTAAATAGGAGGACGATGAATTTACGGTCCTATAATAATACTTTAACACTGAGCCTTTATCTTCGCAACATCATAATTTGGTTAGCAATATTATTTGAATGTTAAGGTCTGGACTTGTTTCCGGACCTTTCTTTTTTCCACTACGCCTATTACCTTAGATAATCAGGTACATTAACCTTTTACAGCCATTCCCTGAAGCTCATTATGGAGCTGAAAATCACCAGCAAGCTTCCGAATTTCCTCTCTACTGACCGTATCCGGATCGTTAAACTGCCGGTACATCAGTCCCGATGAGATTTCTAACATTCCAGTATCTGTACTTAGAACCAGATGTGAATCGGAAGCAAAAACGGAGATAAAATCCCCGATTTCAGGCCTGAACTCGGTCAGTCTGATCAAGAGTTCATAATACAGATAAAGTGGAAATTTCATGAGCACAAAACTAATCAATAATAAATTTAGTATTAAATTATCATTATGACAATGTTAATCGTCGTCTTAACGTTAAATTAATCCGGACCGACTGCGTTTCACACAGACTATACCAAATGCGACATGCTCGGCTTTGATATTATCGATGGAAAATATAAGTTTGACCTGCAATGGGAATACTTTACCGTTTCCACTGAAATACTACCGGAAAATTACCATCTGGAATATACCGATGAAGAGATCCTGTTTAGTTTTAATGATGCGATGTACCAACTGAAGAAGATATACACAAGGACGGGCCTTCAGATTTTTTAGCAGAAACGATAGATAAGAAAATCAACTGGGTAATAGATGAAATCAATGTAAAGAACCTTCTTCTCGATGAATGCGAATGCTCAGGGGGAAATCTGATAGACAAACCTTTTAAGGCAGATGGAAGTCTTTTTAGCTACATAGCCTGTATGAAAGGATACAATTTTCAGGAAAATACTGCCGACAAGATTTATTTATTTTATTATGATGATCTGGAAAAGGCAGTGATCTGCCTGGAATGTACCTGACAAAAACTATTAAGGACTTCTTCTGTGAACCAGTGCTTATTTTAAGAAGAAATTAACAGCTGTCGCCGACAGTCTGTCTACCCAACTGAAACGCACAATTATAGCCTTTCAGCCTTATTTAGTTTCCTAATCCTACCGCTTACAAAATTGACACTAACATCAGTATAAACTCTTCTGTAAAGCGCAATATGTATCTCTATTTCGGCCAGTTTTTTAAGATATTCTATATACATCGCCTGCATCTGCAACCGTTTAGATTTAATAGATTCGAGTTCATTCCTTGAGCGTATACCTTCTTCATCTGTCAGATCATCCTCTTTAGCTTCAATATTTTCTTCCAGTTTAATCAGCAGATTTTTTAAATGCTCATGCTGGCGCCTATTAATTCCCTGCATTAATTTTTGTTAAAACCTGGGGAGCATTATCCTCTCCCCAGGTCAGTAATCAGATCAATTTATTTCAAAAATACTTTCCGGACTGCTTTATTCACAGCATCTAAGATGTAGATATTTCCATCCTGATCCATAGCCATGTCGTCCATAGATCCCAGTTTAGCAGCTGCCAATGTTCCATCGGCAAAACCTGAAGTAAACTTAGCCAGGGTAGAAGCACTTTTTGCTGCAATATCAATCTCCCTGAGTGCATAGTTATTTCGGTCTCCGGCAATCAATTTTCCTGTTCCATAAGGTATCAATCCACCTGCAATGCTATTAAACCTAGCCTGGGTTCCGATTCCATCTACATAACCAGGATCACTAAAACCTATCCAGTTGATCAGGTTTGATCCACCAGATGCTATATATGAAATGGCATTATTGCTTGCAGCGCCAGAATCTACATAATACAGATTGCCTGAGGCATCTACCACAGGGTGTGCCATAGGCCAGAGCGGCCCGTTAATTTTTGAAAAACCGCCAACGGTATTTACCCTGTTCATTCCCGCAAAGGCGCCGTTAATATTTACATAGAGATTTCCTGCAGCATCAAATGTCATCAAACCTGGCGAAAAGCCGGAAACATAAACGGTATTTTGGCCCAAAGGTGTTATTTTTCTAATCTGGTTACGGCCAATATCCGACACATAAATATTGTTCTGTTTATCAACGACAATGCCATAAGGGGTGTCAAAAACAATATCGGCACCATTAGCCTGCAATATACTTACGGTACCGTTCTGGGCAATTTTTTTCACTACATTGTTCGATCGGTCTGTTACATAAACATTCCCGTTGTTATCAACTGCAATGCCGGCCATAAAAGCTCCAAAAGTATTGCTATTTGGTCCCCCTGCTAAGGTAACCATGCCCGCTCTTCTAAAATCCTGTGCCGCAAGGGCTTCTTGACCCGCGACCATCACTTTTAAACTACCTGTGCTCAAACCTGCCGGAGCATCCAGTACCAATGTATTTTCGCTTGCAGTTTTTACCATAGCAAGTACGCCATTAAAGTATACTTTGTTATCTGCAGCAGTGGTGGCAAAGCCAGAACCCTTTATGGTAACAGTTGTTCCGGCCAAACCATTATCCGGACTAACGGAAAGAATACTCAGGGTCTGATCTTTAAACTGCGGCCCGTCGGCCGCCTGATCGTTCACTACAACCCTTACATTCCCGCTACCAGTTCCACCTGGTAGTACCAGTTTAATCTGGTTTGCAGAGGCCGATATTACCGGAACGGAAACGCCATTGATGAATACCTTATTCTCATCCACTGAGTTACTGAACAAGGTACCGGAAATGGTCATTTCTGTACCTTTTGGTCCGCTTAACGGCGTAACTATACCAATAGATGGAGGAGCAACCACGGTGAAAGTTGGCCCGGTAATTTTCTGTCCGTTTATATTTACCGATAGCGGACCTGTTTTTACTCCATCTGGTGCAATTACAACAAGTTTTTCCTTGCTGGCTTCCAATACCGTTGCAGCTGTACCATTAAAATCAATAATATTTCCTGTGGCAAGCTCTTCAAAACCTGTACCGGCAATGGTTACTTTGGTATTTTTACCTCCGGTTAAAGGTTTAATGTGATCAATAGCCTGGTAGGTAAAGTTTTGGCCTTTTGCTTCTTTTCCGTTTACTTTTACCATGATGGCGCCAAAACCTGCATCGGCCGGTACTTCGGCAACAATCAGATTATCTGATAGGCTCACCACGAGTGCGGCTTTACCATTGATAAAAACCGTAGCTGGTGTGGCTGTACTGCTAAAACCTGCTCCTGTAATCCTGATCTGCGAGCCTGCAGGCCCGTTTGCCGGCAATACTGTTGTGATGGTTAAATCCTGATACGTATATGCCCCGATATCAAAACTTTGGGTATCGTACTTTATGGCCAATGCACCGGTAGTACCACCTTCGGGCATACGGATTACCAAAGCTTCGGCTGTTGCACTGATTACCTCTGCAGTTTTGCCGCCAATGGTCGCCGAATATTGTTTGATATCGGTACCAAAACCTGTTCCGGTAATGGTTACCAATGTACCCGCATTACCACTATTTGGGTAGTAACTTTCTATTTTAAACGTTACTGCCTGAGGTTCGGTTTTATCCTTTTTACAGGCCCCGATGATGAGCATCAAGAAAAGCATCAATCCGATACTTAAACTCTTTTTATGTTGAATTATCATAAGATCTATTTTTGATGTTAAAAACTATACCTTAATCCCAGTTGCATCTGTACCCTCGAACTAAAATAATCGATACTATACGGCTGACCGGGGCTGTTGAAGGTAAATACCGGATAGTTGCCTGCATTTTGCTGTGGCGGAAACAAAGTTGGCGTTAAACCTACACTGCTGGTGGAGTTAAAGGTATTTGGCGAAAAATACTGTACGCCCCATGTTTTATTGATGAGATTGGTGAGGTTGATGATATCTAGGTTTAAGCTCAGCGACTGCGATTTACTGTTATTTACAAACAGTTCATGTGCCAGATGCAGATCAGCCTGTAAATTCCATGGGGTACGTCCTTTGTTACGCTCGGTAAAATCACCCCTACGGCTACTCAGGTATTTATTGCCATCGATAAACTGATTAAAGGCTGCCGCCTGCTGTGCAGCGGTTTGATTTGGCAGATCTTTGAAAAACCGGATGGCTTCTTCACGCAAGGGAATATAAACCAGACTTACCTGTTGCGATAAACCCTGAATGCTGCTGTTTACAATACCATAACTGAATGGACTGCCCGATTGAGCACTAAAGAATAAACTTAAAGTGGTTCTCCCTGCTTTTTCCCACTCGTGGTTATAGCCGATACTGGACACAATGCGGTGGCGGGTATCGAAATTACTATAGCTCAATGCCGGATTATTGGGAATTAAAGCTTGGTTTAACTGCCAGTTACTCTCCATGGAGTTACGTACGCCATTGCTTAAATCTTTCGATTCGCCATAGGTATAAGAAGCTGTAACATTTAAGGCTTTTATAAACGTTTTGGTTACCGTCCCGGTAAGGCTATAGCGGTATCCCTCACTGGTATTGCTCAATAAATAGACATTAGAAAAACGGGGATCAACTGTCCCACTATAAACCGGTTGTTGCTTCTGTTTGTCATAACCATAATACAATGGGTTATCTTTTGTATTCAGCTGCTGAAACAGTACATCTTTTAAACTTTTGGTGTACATCCCTTCAATGGTAAAACGCCAGTCGTTTTCTGTTTGGTAATCGATGCCTAAACTTCCACGGAAGACCTGTGGCATTACAAAATCGTTATCCACCAGATCGATCTGTGTGCGGCCACTGTTCGGATTATTGATTACAGCACCATTCTGCTCAATAAAATTGCCTATCCCATTCGGACTTGGTTTAATGGCATCGCTGCCGGGGGCAAAGGGCTGCTGATCGGCCCGCTGATCGAAAGCACCAAAGTTATTGCCCGTATTGTAATACGCATAAGCTAACCAGGCAAAAGGAATACGGCCTGTAAATAGGCCAGCTCCTCCCCTTAGAATCAGTTCCTGGTTACCTAGTGCATCATATCTGAAACCCAAACGAGGCGATAACTGCACTTTGTTTAAAAATTTATTTTCGATGCGGTTAAGTGGCGTGTAAGTATAAGTATTGCCAAAATTTGGATCAGCCATAATATCCTTTACCTTATCACTAAGACTTGGCATGGTTGGCAAATTCACCATATCGGCACGTAGCCCTGGCGTAATACTTAATTTATCGCTGATCCTGATTTCGTCCTGCACATACAAACTGTACATGTTTACATTGAAATCGGCCGCGGGGTTGGCCAACAGGTAATCTCTGCTATTATTGCTGTAATTGTAACTGCCCCTAACCCGGTAAGGGTTGTTGCTGATAAAATCTTCGATGCTTTGATAATCAACCCGACCGTTCCAGGCATTAACAAAACCATACCGGATGTTGTACAACTCGTTATGCGTACCCGCTAAGATTTTATGGCGTCCTTTGGTCCAGTTTAAGTTTGCGGTAAATTCCCATGTTTTTTGTTTCATGTTAAAAATACTCGCTTCGCGGTCGGTACCCAAATAAATGGTTGTTCCGGGTGTACGGCCTATAATCTGTACCTGTGGCAAAGTAGGGTCGCTCAAAGGATCGCGGTTATCGCTTACATGTGTAAACCCTACCAATAAATTTCCAGAGAGTTCATTACTAAACCGGCTTTTCAACTCAGCAACGGTACTGGTCTGGTTATTTTCCTGTTCAAAAGCCATGCTGCTGAAACGGAAATCCTGCTGATCACGGTCCATATGCGTGGCCTTACTAAAAATGGTATTGTTCCTGATGGCCAATTGGTGTTTATCGCTGATGTTCCAATCTAAACGGTTAAAGAATTTTTGCGATTTGTTCGAATTGGTGTATACACCTGCAGTACCTGCATCGAAAACATTGCCATAACGGGTTTTAACTGCATTACTGATTAAATCAGCATCGGCTACACTTAAAATATGGCTTGTTTCTGCTGTACCTACATACAACTGGCTAGGATCCTGACGATGGGTAATTTCCTCATTGCTAAAAAAGAACAGTTTGTTTTTAATAATCGGGAAACCGATACGGAAACCTGCCTGGTAGTCTTCAAAATTGCTGTTCATCTTACCCAAACTGCCTACATGGTCGTTACCCGTAATGGCTGCATTCCGACCTAAACCATAAACCGAGCCGCTTACTTTATTGGTACCGCTCCGAGTTACGGCATTGATAGATCCGCCTGTAAAATTTCCAATTTTAACATCAAATGGGGCAAGATAAACCTGCATATCTTCAATGGCATCTAAGGAAACGGGATTGGTACGGGTACTGCTCCCGTTCATGCCCGATGTACCGGTTTGTCCACCCAGGGAAGGGCTAAAACCAATGGCATCATTATTTACGGCACCATCAATGGTTACGTTGTTGTAACGGAAATTGGTTCCACCGAAACTGTTATCGCGGCTTCCCTGCGGGGTCAGCCGGGTAATGTCGGTGATGCTCCGGTTAATGGTGGGCATATTTTTCACCTGTTCGGCACTGATATTTTTACCTGTGCCATAATGATCTGCCTTTTGTTTGGGTCTTACCCTGCCTGACACCACTACCGTACTCAGTTCCTGGGCGTTTTCCTGTAGCACAAAATTGAGCTGCTGAGCACCCCCCAAACGTACTGCAACATCGCGGAGTACCTCGGTTTTCATTCCAGTGGTAGAAACAGTTAGGATATAAGGTGAACCAATACGTAAATTGTTTAAAAAGTAACGTCCATCTCCATCGGCAGAAATGGCATAACGGGTCCCCGATGGAGTGTGAAGTGCCACAATGGTTGCTCCAGGTATCGAAATCCCTTTAGCATCTTTAACCTGCCCCGTTATGGAGCCACTTGTTTCTTGCGCCATACCGTAAAAAGATATGAACAGCAAAGCGCAGAGCATGATTATTTTAAGCCCAGCCAGTTGCAGAGAAAGCCTCTCCAGCAAAAAGACGGGCGTTGGATATATATTTTTCTTCATCAGTTTAATTTTAATTGCCTTGCGTTTTCCTATTGGGTAATCCGTAAAGCACCATCTATAATATGTAATACACCATTTCCAGCAAGGATATCCTGTTTAACCAGTTTAATAGCCGTTGTATTTCCAATTCCCCTTAATGTAATGCCATTAAAACTACCGGGAGTACCGGGATCTGGCGTTAAAGTCATCGTAACCGAATTGCCATCGAGCATGGCCTGACGGCTGGTGTTCGATGAACCTGTACTAAGGATATAATCGTAAATGAACCTTCTGTCTTTTACAATATGGTAATTCACCAGGCGTTTCAATACTTCCACATCAGTATTGTCGATCTGTTCTACACTGGTATAACCCATCGCCTGCATAGCCTGATTGTTAGGCGCGAAGATGGTGTAGGGTCCTGTACCGTTAATGGTTTCCAGCAAACCTGAAGTTT